>CAWEZE010000020.1:0-302345 GCA_963813485.1 uncultured bacterium | reverse complement strand
CTCGGCACCAGAACCCTGTCGGCGACGGGGGTCATGCGGTGTGGTGCGTGATGGCATCGTCCGCTGGCACCGACCGGGGGATGGTGCTCGTCTGGGCCGCAGTCTCCTTGGTCGTGCTGCTCGGCATGGGTGCCCTCGTCATCGATGTCGGGGCGCTCTTCCAGGCGAGCGCGAGGTGCAGAACGGTGCCGATGCCGCTGCGCTGGCCGTGGCCAAGGACTGCGTGCTGGACGATTGCCTCGACGAATACGGCACTGCGGATCACTACGCGGACGAGAACGCGAAGGACGATGCGTCCAACGTTCCACTCGTGTGTGGCGAGGGCCCCGGCCTGGCCGCCTGCTCCGATCCGCCCCCCGAGGCCGAGGGTGCCTCCGGTTGGGTCCTCGTCGACACCTCGACCCACAACCCCAACAACGATGCAAACGACACGCAGGTCGATCTCGTGCTGGCTCCCGTTCTCGACGCCGCCAACGTGGGCGAGACGGTCACCGCCAGTGCCTTGGCCGCCTGGGCACCTCTCGGTTCGGCGACGACCATCCCGCTGACGTTCTCGACCTGCGAGTTCACCGCCTTTGGTGGCTCCCTCGACCCGCCCAGCTTCCCGAGCCGGCGGGACTACATCTACTTCCACAACACCACGCAGGCGGGCACCTGCCCGCAAGGACCCTCGGGTGCAGACCTCACCGGTGGCTTCGGCTGGCTCGACGTGACCGATTGCGCCGGCGACATCAGCGCCAATCAATGGATCGACGACAAGCCGGGCAACTCACTGCCGGCGGACTGCCACCCTCGGGACTGGCGCAACGCCGAGGTCGTGATCCCCCTGTTCGACCGGACACGTGGCCTGTCCGGAACCGACGGCGAGTATCACGTGGCCGGGTTCGTCGGCTTCAGGATCCTCGGCTACCGCTTCGACCGTTTCAACAGATGGAACATCTTCAGGTGTCCGGGCACCTTCAGCCGGCGGGCGGCATGCATCTACGGCGAGTTCACCCGGATCACCGCCACCGATGGGGAGTTCGGCGGCGGGGACGACTTCGGCGCCCGGGTCGTCAAGATGATCGGCTGACCATGGCGGAAGGGACACCATGAACCGAAAGATCACCGGCGTCATCGTGGCCATCGTGCTGGCGGCGATCGGCACGTTCGCCCTAGTCGGATACGTGCAGTCGGCCAAGGACGAAGCGGTGGCCGGCGAGCGACAGGTCGAGGCCTACGTCGTGCGCACCGCGGCCGCGAAGGGTGCGACACTCGACCAGGTCCGTGACGCAGTCGAGAAGACCGAGGTGCCCGCCAAAGTGCGGCCCGAGGACGCGGTGACCGACCTCGACGATCTCGACGAGGGCCTCGTGGCCGCGGTCGACCTGGCGCCGGGCGAGCTGCTCCTGAGCAGTCGGCTCGTCAAGGCCGAGGACCTCGCCCGCGCGCAGGTCCCGAAGGGGATGCAGGAGCTGACCGTTGCTCTCGAACCCGAGCGGGCCGTCGGCGGCAGTCTGCGCGCGGGCGACACCGTCGGCGTGGTGCTCTCGTTCGACCCCTTCGACCGGCAGGACGGCCAGGGGGGCGAAGCCGGGGAGCAGACGCCCAACATGACCCACCTCACCTTTCACAAGGTGCTTGTCACCAGCCTGCAGTTCGACGAGAACGAAGCCGAGGCCTCGACGTCTGTCGGCGGTGGGGACGACGGCGGCGAGGCTGACGATGAGGTCGAACGCGGCACCGAGCAAGAGGCTCCTCGTCACCCTTGCCCTCACGTCGCCGCAGGTCGAGCAGTTGGTCTTTGCCGCCGAGTTCGGGCACATCTGGCTGACGGCCGAGAACGCCCAGGCCGACGAGAGTGGCACCCGGGTCGTGACCCTCGGCGAGGTGTTCGGTCCGGCCGGAGCCCGGATCGTGGTGCCGCAGCCATGAACGCCGACGACGGTGTACGCGGCGGCCGCATCGTCGAACCACCGCCCGGGAGGGCCGACCGAGCGGCGCCTCTGGCGACGGTGGCCGTGCTGAGTGGACATGCCGAGGTCATGAATTGGGTCGCGTCGATGCTGGGCGCCGACATCCAGGTCCGGCTCCAGCAGTGGCGGAGCGGGGGGCAGCCACGGCCCGTCGACGACATCGTCGACGAGGTCGCCGCCGACAATGTCCACGTGCTCTGCATCGGCGATGACGTGCCCCTGGAGGTGGCCTTCGCCGTGGCGTCGCTGATCGACCGGTCGCAGGCGCACATCAGCGTGATCCTGTTGGCGGCGCCGTGGCCCGAGGTCTGGCGCGAGGCCTTGCGGGCGGGCGTCCGCGACGTGGTCGACCCCAGCGGTGGCGATGGCGAGTTGCAGCCGACGCTGCTGCGAGCCCTCCAGCGTGCGGCGCACCTCAACGAGCTGCGTGCCGCAGCCGTTCCGGCCGCAGCACCCACCGGAAAGGTGATCGTGGTGTTGTCGGCCAAGGGCGGATCGGGCAAGACCATGGTGGCCACGAACCTCGCCGCGGTGCTCGCCCGCATCGCCCCCGGGCCCGTCGCCCTGGTCGACCTCGACGTGCAGTTCGGGGACTCGGCACCGGCCCTCGGCCTCGTGCCCCAGCACACGATCGGCCAGCTGGCCCTCGTTCCCGACATCGACTCGACGACGCTCAAGGTGTTCCTCACGCCACACGAGCCATCTGGTGCGTTCGTCCTGTGCGGTGCGAACTCACCGGAAGAGGGTGACAACGTCACCGACAAGCACGCGGCGCGGGTGGTCGAGCTGTTGATGCGCGACTTCGCGTGCGTGGTGGTCGACACACCGGCCGGCATCGAGGAGCGCACGCTGGCGGCGCTCGACCACGCCACCGACGCCGTGCTCGTGTCGACGATGGACGTCGCGAGCATCCGCAACCTGGGCAAGGAGATCTACGCGCTCGACCGTGTCGGCCTGCTGCCCGCCAGCCGACACTTCGTCCTGAACCGGGCCGACGCTCGGGTGGGCATAGACCTGGCCGACGTCCGGGCCGCCCTTCGCATGGAGATCGACGCCGCGGTGCCCAGCTCGCGCAGCGTGCCGCTGTCGATGAACCAGGGCCGCCCGCTCGTGATCGACGATCCGTCCTCGGCGGCCGCCCGTGAGCTGGTCAAGCTCGCACACCGCTTCGTGCCGGAACCCGGCAGGACCGAACCGCCCGGTGGCGAGGCCGACGGGAGGCACCTGCGACCGGATTCGGCGACCTGGTTCCGTCGGAAGGGGCGCTGAGATGCGAGCGTCGCGATGGGCGTGGGGCGCAGCCCCGTGGGAGGCGCTGACGTGAGCCTCTCCGAGAGAATGCGCGACCAGGCCGGTCGGCCGGACCGCTCACTGCTCGACCCAACCGGCACGGCGTCGAACGGCGAGGTGGCCATCACCGATGCCGTTGCCGAGCTCAAGGGAAGGGCGCAGGAGGCGCTGTTTGCCCGGCTCGGGGTGCGCCTCTTCGACTCGACCCTCACCGGGGAGCAGCTCCAGGCCTTCATCGCCCAGGAGATCACGGAGCTGATGTCGTCGACCACCGTGCCGCTCTCAGTGGCCGAGCGGCGCCGCTTGGTCGACGAGATCATCGACGACGTGGTGGGCCTCGGCCCCGTCGAGCGCTACATCGCGGACGCGCGCGTGACCGAGGTGATGGTCAACGCCACCGACCCGATCTACATCGAGCGCAACGGTGTCATCGAGCAGACCGACTCGAGGTTCGTGTCGACCGACCACTTGCGGCGGGTGATCGAACGGATCGTCGCCCAGGTCGGTCGGCGCATCGACGAGTCGTCGCCCATGGTCGACGCCCGACTCCCCGATGGTTCGCGGGTCAACGCCGTCATCCCGCCGCTGGCCGTCGACGGCCCGGTGCTCACCATCCGCAAGTTCGCCCGCGACGTGCTGCGGATCGACGACCTCATCGACCTGTCCACGCTCAACCGGCACGTTGCGGAGCTGCTCTCGGCATGCGTGCGCGGCGGCCTGACCGTCCTGGTGTCGGGGGGTACCGGCACGGGCAAGACCACGTTGCTGAACGCGCTGTCGTCGTTCGTGCCCGAGCGCGAGCGGATCGTCACCATCGAGGACGCGGTCGAGCTACAGCTCGACCAGAGCCACGTGATCCGCCTGGAGAGCCGGCCCCCGAACATCGAGGGCAGGGGTGAGGTGACGATTCGCGATCTGGTCCGCAACGCGCTGCGGATGCGGCCCGACCGCATCATCGTGGGCGAGGTCCGTGGCGTCGAGGCGCTCGACATGCTCCAGGCGATGAACACCGGCCACGACGGATCCCTCTCCACCATCCATGCCAACGCTCCACGCGACGCCCTGGCTCGCCTGGAGACGATGGTCCTGATGGCGGGCGTCGAGCTGCCGAGCCGCGCCATCCGTGAGCAGGTCGCGTCCGCGATCCACCTCATCGTCCACCTGCATCGGTTCCGGGACGGGAGCCGCCGCGTCACGCAGGTGTCGGAGGTCGCCGGGATGGAGGGCAACGTGATCACGCTGTCCGACATCTACGTCGTCGACTACTCGGCCGGATTCGGGCCCGATGGACGCTTCCAGGGCCAGCTCCGGCCGACGGGCATCCGGCCGAGGTTCTCGGAGTACCTCGCCGACGTCGGCATCGTCCTGCCGAGCGAGATCTTCGGCGGCGACGAGCTGTTGGCCTCCGGCTCGGGGCGGTGAGCCCGATGGCGTGGCGGAGGGCGCCGTCGACGAGGAGGGGGCGGACCTGGTGGCCAACCGCCATCGGCGTCACGTCCGGCTCGTTGGCAATCGCCGCCCTGGTGCTCGGGGACGCCGCGGCTCGAGCCCAGGAACCGGCATCTGTCGAGATCGCCTCGATCGACGCCGCCGCCTACCCGACGGTGACCGCGGTAGTTACCGCCCCGACGGGCCTCGCGGGCGTCGACTACACCGCGGATGCGTTCGAGGTACTCGAGAACGGGCAACCGGTCGACTCGACCGTCGAACGAATACCAACCAGCACGCTCGAGGTGATCCTGGTCTTCGACACCTCTGGAAGCATGCAAGGTGCACCCCTGGCCGCAGCCAAGGACGCTGCCGAGGAGTTCCTCGGCGTCATGCCACCCGAGGTCAGGGTCGGCATCGTCGGCTTCGGGCCCACGCCCACGCTGCTGGCGGCGCCGACGACCGACCGCAGCTCGCTAGTCGCCCAGCTGGCCAACCTGACGGCCGCCGGCGAGACCGCGCTCTACGACGCCGTCGTACAAGCCACCTCGCAGTTCTCGCCGGAGGTGAGCGACCGCGCGGTCGTGTTGCTGTCCGACGGCGGCGACACCGCCAGCGCGGCCGATCTCGGCCAGGCCGAGGCCGCCGCCAGCGGTGCGACAGTCAACGTCATCGAGCTGGTCACCCCGGAGAGCAACCGCGCGGCCTTGGAACAGGTGGCCACCGCCGGCGGGGGCACGGTGTCCTCGGTGAGCGATCCTGCGGCGCTCGCGGACCTCTACCAGGCGACCGCGCAGGCCCTCGTGAACCGGTACCGCGTCACCTACACCAGCGCGGGCCACGGTGCCACAAACCTGACGGTCCGGTTGACCACCGACGAAGGGATGAGCGAGGCCACGAAGCCGGTGGAGCTTCCGCCCGCTCCGGCTCCGCCGCCGGTCCAGGAGCCGAGCGGAGGGTCATCGCCCGCGGACGCCGGGCCCGCCCCCCCGGAGCCGAGCACATCACCCACCCGAACCGGCCTCCTCGTCGGGGCCACCGCCGTCTTCCTCGCATTGCTGGTTCTCGGCTTGATCGCGCTCCCTGCCGATCCGGGGGCGGGCCTCACAGCCGCTCGTCTCAGCGCAACGCACGTCGTTACCGAGGGCCCGAGCGTCTCCCAGGTCACACAGCGGCTGACCGCCGCGACCGAGCGTTTCCTCGATCGCCGGGGACAGCGTCAGCGCCTGGCCACCGCGCTCGAGGTCGCCGGTATCTCGCTTCGGACCGGGGAGTACGTCTTGCTGGCGGCTGCGGCCACACTCGTCGCCGCCCTCGCCGCGTTCGCCATCGCCGGTCCGATCGGGCTGCTCGTCGCTGTGGTGGCCGGGCCCATTTGTGGCTGGCTGCTCGTGAGCTCCATGGCCGACCGTCGCCGGGCCCAGTTCGCAGAACTGCTCCCCGACAACCTGCAGCTGCTCACCAGCACCCTACGTTCGGGGTACGGCTTGATGCAGGCATTGGCCACGCTGGGCCAGGAGGCCTCCGAGCCTGCTCGCAGTGAGTTCCGCCGGGTGTTGCTCGAGGTCAGGGTCGGGCGCGATCCGGGCGACTCGTTGCGGGCGCTGGCCGACCGGATGGGCAGTGACGACTTCGACTGGGTGGTCGGTGCCATCGACATCAATCGTGACGTCGGCGGCGACCTGGCCATGATCCTCGACAACGTGGCCGAGACGATCCGCGAGCGCCAGCGATTGCAACGACAGGTCAAGACCCTCTCGGCCGAGGGGCGTCTGTCGGGCTACGTGCTTACCGCCCTGCCGCTGGTCCTGGCGCTGACGATGGCAGTGATAAACCCCGGCTACCTGGCTGCGCTGGGCTCGGGCTTCGGGCCCGTCCTCGTGGTGGGCGGGGCCCTGCTCTTGGTGATCGGCTGGATCTGGATACGGCGGCTGACCCGCCTCACCTTCTGATGGAACCCGACTCGGAGGCGCACCGACCCACATGAACCTCATCCTCGTCCTCGGCTCCGGCGCAGTGGTCGCGTCGTTCGGTGCGCTCTTGTGGGCGTTGTCCGGTCCCCGCGTCGCGCGGACACCGCTCCACCTCACGGAGGGTGTCGGTCCCCCGATCGATGACCAGCGCACGATGGCGCTCCAGAGGGGAGCGCGGGAGCGTGCAACCGAGCCGTTCATGGCCCGGCTAGGTCTGCTCGCGCGGCGGTACACGCCACCAGGCCTGATCGCGGCGCTGGAGCGTCGGCTCCTGCTAGCTGGTACCCCGCGGGGTTGGACGCTCGAGCGGGTCATGGCGGCAAAGCTCCTGCTCGCGGGCGCCGGTGCGATCCTGGGGATTCTCCGGCTCGTCATCGCGCCCAGCGGCCTGGGCCTCGTCCTCGCGGTTGGGCTGGTCGCCCTCGGCTACTTCGTTCCCGACCTCGTCCTGCGCCACCGGGCCGAACAGCGCCAGGAGCTGGTGAAGCGCACGCTTGCCGATACCATCGACCAGCTGACCGTGGCAGTGCAGGCGGGACTCGGGCTCGACGCCGCGATCGCACGGGTGTCCGGGAGAACCAAGGGACCCCTCGGCGACGAGCTGGCCCGGGTGGGGCAGGACACCCGCGCCGGCATGGGGCGGAGCGCGGCCCTGACCGCGATGGCCGAGCGGCTGCAGTTGCCCGAGCTGCGCCAGGTGGTGCTCGCGCTCGCCCAGGCCGAGCGGCTGGGCGTGCCGGTGGTCAAGACGCTGACGGTGCAGGCCCAAGAGCTCCGGGTCAAGCGCCGCCAGCACGCCGAGGAGCAGGCGATGAAGCTGCCGGTGAAGATCCTGTTCCCGACGGTTCTGTGCATCCTCCCGGCCCTGTTCATCGTCGTCCTGGGGCCGGCGGCGCTCAGCATCTACGACAACTTGGTCAAGGGCTGAGCCGATGGCGGGTGTCATCGCTCCCCACCTGGGACGGGAGGAGTTGCGCTCGGCCCTCACGACGCTGGTCGAGCTCTATCAAGCCGAGCCCGGCAGCCACCATTCGTCCGGTCGTGCCACGGGCTTCACGCCCCTCGACGACGTGCTGTGCGGCGGCGTGCACCCGGGCGAACTGCTGCTGGTCGGGGGCAAGCCCGGGGTCGGCAAGACGGTCGCCTGCCTGCAATGGGCGAGGGCCATGGCCCAGCGCGGCGTCGTGTCCATCTACCTGTGCTACGAACACGACCAGGCGACGCTGGTGGCGCGGCTGCTGTCGTGCGAGCTGCGCGAGGCGGCCATGGCCGAGGGCCGGCACCTCGATCTCCGTCTCGACGAGTTGCAGGGACGGTTGCGCGACGTTGCCGCGGGGACGTTGACGCTGCGGGAGGCCCTCGACTCCGACCCGCTCCTCGGCCAGGCGGAACGACGGATGGCGGCGTATGCGGATCGGCTGGTGCTGTTCCAGGGCTCCGGAGGCCGCACCGACGTCGCCGCTGCCGGCGATGCCGTAAGTCGTTTCGCCGACGAGCCGTGTGCGCTGTTCGTCGATTACGTGCAAAAGGTGCCGGTCCGACCCGACGCCGTGACCGAGGATGAGCGGGTCGGCCGGGTCGTCGAATCGCTGAAGGAGCTCGCGCTCGACCATGGGTTGCCCGTCGTGGCCATCTCGGCGGCCGATACGGAGGGGCTGAAGGCACGCCGCGTGCACCTCCACCACTTCCGCGGATCGGCGGCCCTCGCGTACGAAGCCGACGCGGTCGTGGTGCTCAACGACAAGCTCGACGTCGTCTCCAAGGCACACGTTGCGTACTCCACCAATCGCATCGAGGAGTTCCGGCGCGAGGTCGTGTTCTCGGTCGAGAAAAATCGCAGCGGGGTGAGCGATGTCGACCTCGAGTTCGCCAAGGACTTCGGGCACTATCGCTTCGACCCGCTGGGCACTTGGGTGGCGGAGAGGCTCTGGCGCGAGAACTCGATCGAGACGTGAGGCCTGGTGCCGGGCGGGCGTCATGCCGCGGCGGCCGACACGGCCCTGACCAGGAAAACACTCTTAGGGTCGGAACGCCCTACCATCCGGTACTTGAACGCGCGGGCCCGTCGCCGACTGGTGGTTGCTCTGGGCGGCCACGGCGCCGACCGGTTGGTGATCCTCACCGACGTCGAGGGTGCGGCCGTGGACCTCGGTCGCGCGCACCAGCGGGCCGTTGACGTTCTCCACGGACGGTGCGGCACGCGGGGGACGTCGCCCGACGCCACGGTGGGAGCCGGCCGATGAACGCGGTTCTCGCGTCCCGGCCGAGGGTCGCCGCCAGCGTGCTGGTGCGCGACCTGCTCACCGGCCCGGTGCGCGCGGCGGCTGTCGTCGCCGCGGGACCGGCGGCCACATACCTCGACGTCGAAGGGCGTCTCGTAGCGGTCGTCGGCGCGGGTGGAGTCCAGCTCCCGTGCGCTGTCGTCGTGAGTGGGACGTTCGTCGTTGCGCCGTCCCTCACGGCGAGTCCCGGGAGTGGCGGCCGCCACCACAACGACGATCTCGCCGTCGGTGGCGGGGCCATCCGACAAGACGGACGTCCGGTCCTTGCGGTCGGCCGCTGGTTCGACCCACGCGTGCGGGTGTCGCGCATCGATCCGGAGGCGAGGGCCCGCTTCGCCACCATGGTCCGGTCGCACGGGCAGGTCGACCCCTTGCTTCCCGCCGAGGCGGTCGACCGCCTCGCCGATGACCTGGCCGCCGGCAACGCGCACCGTGCCGTCGTAGCACTGCTCGGTCTGGGGACAGGCCTCACCCCGGCGGGCGACGACCTGGTGGCGGGGGCGCTGGCGGCACTTCGCGCCGTGGGATCCCCGGCCG
The DNA here is from genome assembly GCA_963813485.1 of uncultured bacterium. Lineage (GTDB taxonomy): Bacteria > Actinomycetota > Acidimicrobiia > Acidimicrobiales > VFJN01 > DASQUK01. Next base: position 292,880 of record CAWEZE010000020.1, on the reverse strand, counting down.
CCCTGGGGTTGGGCAGAGCCGTGCGAGCGCTGGCGCCGGCTGCGACCACCCGTTTGTCCGCGGCCCTCCTCGAAGCCTCGGACGCCGGCGCCGTCGTGCCCGAGGCGGCGGCCGTGCTGCGGGCGCTAGCGGGGGCCGACGCCGGTTCACTGGACGCGGCCACCCGCCGGCTGGTGGGACTCGGCCACACCAGCGGCTGGCACCTGGCCGCCGGACTCCTGGTCGGCGTGACCCATGCCGTGCGCCCAACCCTGGCCGGTGCGGGGAGCGCGTCGTGACCCAGGCAGTGCGGATCGAGCGCGGTCGCTACCACGATTCCGTGACGCTGATGCGGGCGAGCGCGGCGGCGGGGGACATCGCGGGCGTCGAGACCGTGATCGCCGCCATGGGCACCGAGCTCAACCGGGCCCTGCTGGTCCAGGCCGGCTTCCCCGAGCCCGAGGCGACGGCCGACGACCTGGTGGTCGCCGTGTCCGCCGAGACTCCCGCCGCCGCCGAGGAGGCCGTCGCCGCGATCGATCGGCATCTGGCCGAGCGCCGGGCATCGGGCCCGGGCGACCATCGACAGGCCGCACCACGCACCGTCGAGTCCGCCGCGGCCCGAGCGCCGGAGGCCGGCGTCGTCGTGGTCTCGGTGCCCGGCCCCCATGCCTACGTCGAGGCGATGGCGGCGCTGCGGGCGGGCCGGCACGTCATGGTCTTCAGCGACGGTGTCGACGTCGACGCCGAGGTCGGGCTCAAGCGAGAGGCCACCGCAGTCGGCCGGCTGGTGATGGGCCCCGACTGCGGAACGACCATCCTCGACGGCGTGGGCCTCGGTTTCGCCAACGTCACGGTCCCGGGGCCGGTCGCGCTGGTGGCGGCGTCGGGGACGGGCGCCCAGCAGCTGTGCTGCCTGCTCGACGGTGCGGGGATCGGCGTCCGCCACGTGATCGGTGTCGGCGGCCGCGACCTGTCGGCGGCCGTCGGCGGGGTGTCGGCGCTGGCGGCGCTGGCGGCGCTCGACGACGATCCGGCGGTCGAAGTCATCGGCGTGGTGTCGAAGCCCCCGGACCCCGCCGTGGCCGAGGCCGTGACGGCGGCGGCGGCCCGATGCCGGACACCCGTGGTGCTGGCCCTGGTCGGCCCGGACCGCGCCTCGCTCACCGACGCGGCCGCAGAGATCGCCGGCGTCCTCGGCGCGGCGTTCGCCGAGCCCCAGTGGTGGCGCCCCCCGGGAGCACCGGGTTCGCCCCGCCCCGGTCCCGTGCTCGGACTGTTCAGCGGTGGGACCAACGCGGCGGAGGCACTCGTCGTCCTTGAGGAGCGCCTCGGTCCGGTGCGCTCGAACGTGCACCCCGACCCGTCGCGGCGGATCGGACCCTTCGCTCCTGCCGGAGGCGCCCACGTCTTGCTCGACCTCGGCGACGACGAGCTCACGGCCGGCCGCCCGCACCCGATGATCGACCCGGCGGTCGTTGCCGACCGGGTGAGCGCTGCGGCCGATGCCGACGAGGGCGCCGGGGTCGTGCTAGTCGATGTCGTGCTCGGTCACGGCGCACATCCCGACCCGGCCGCCGAGCTCGCCCCCGCCCTGACGGCAGCCCGCGCGGCCGGCGCCGCCACCGTGGCGGTGCTGATCGGCACCGCTGGTGACCCGCAGGGCCTCGACCGCCAGGCCCGCGCCCTGGTCGATGCAGGCGCGATCGTCCACCGCAGCAATGCCCGAGCCGCCGAGGAGGCTGCGGCGCTGGCCATTGGCGCCGGGGCCGGGCCGGTGGGGATCAGGTCGAGCCGACCATGAGCGCCGGCGCCAGCCCCATCGCCGACCTACTGGCGGCACCCGACGCCGTCATCACGGTCGGGGCTCCCACGCTCGACGAGGCGGTGGGCGCCCAGGGCGTGCCCACCGTGCCAGTCGAATGGCGCCCGCCGCCGGCCGGTTCGGTTGAGGCAGTGGCCGAGGTCACCGCTGACCCCCGGCTGGCCCGAGCCAACCGGACGGCCATCGACCGGATGGCGGCGGTTCGTCCCCGGCTCGTCGACGTGCGGCCCGCCGCCGAGCTGGTCGGGATCGAGGCTCACCAGCTGCTGCACGCCGGCCCCCCGGTGGAGTGGGGCGCGGGCTTCCGGCCCCATGCGGGGGGCGATCATCGGCGCCTGTCTCTACGAGGGCTGGGCAGACACGCCAGATGCCGCCGAACGCATCGCGGCGTCGGGCGCCATCGAGCTGTCGCCCTGCCACGACCACGCCAGCGTCGGTCCCATGGCCGGCATCGTGAGCCCCTCGATGCCCATGTGGGTGCTCGAGGCGGCGGACGGGCGCACCAGCCGGAGCACGCTCAACGAGGGCCTGGGCAAGGTGCTGCGGTACGGCGCCTTCGGCGACCCCGTCACGGAGCGGCTGCGCTGGATGGAGCGGGTGCTCGGGCCGATCTTGGCATCGGGGCTGCGACGCCACGGGCCCATCGACGTCGGGGCGCTGATCGCCTCGATGGTGGCCATGGGCGACGAGGGCCACAACCGCAACCGGGCGGGCACGTCGCTGCTGCGTGCGGGCCCTGGCACCCGACCTGGTGCGGACGATCGAGGACGGGGACGCCGGCAATCGGGTCGCTGATGTCGCCGACGTGCTGGCGTTCATCGACGCCAACGACCACTTCCTGCTCAACGTCGTCATGGGCGCCGCCAAGCTGGTCGCCGACGCCGGGGCGGATGTCGCCGGCGCCAGCGTGGTCGTGGCCATGGCTCGCAACGGCACCGACTTCGGCATCCGGGTCGCGGGCACCGGCGATCGCTGGTTCACCGCGCCCGCGGCGGTGCCCGACGGCCTCTACCTGGGCGGGTACGGTCCCGACGACGCCAACGCCGACATCGGCGACTCGGCGATCACCGAGACCGTGGGGCTAGGCGGGTTCGCCATGGCGGGCGCCCCCGCCATCGTGCAGCTGGTCGGGGGCGACGTAGGCGATGCCGTGGTATGGACGGAGCTGATGTACGAGTTGACGCTGGCCGAGCACCCGACCTGGACGCTGCCCACCCTGGGCTTCCGGGGCGTGCCCTTCGGGATCGACGTGCTACGGGTCGTGCGCACCGGGGTGGCGCCGATCGTCAATACCGGGATCGCCGGACGGGTGGCTGGGACCGGGCAGGTCGGAGCCGGGCTAGTGCGGCCCCCGCTCGAGTGCTTCACCGCCGCGCTCGCCGCGTTGGCCGAGTCGTCCCGGGTGGGTGGGCGATGAAGCCCCCGCCCTTCGTCTACCACCGACCCACGTCGGTGGAGGAGGCGACCCGACTCCTGGCAGCGCTGGGAGACGAGGCCAAGGTCGTCGCCGGCGGCCAGAGCCTGGTACCGCTGCTGAACTTCCGCCTAGCTGCCCCCGCCCACCTCGTCGACATCAACGGCATCACCGGGCTCGACGGCCTGGAACGGGCCGACGGGGCGGTCGAGGTTGGTGCCACGGTACGGGACGCACGCCTCCTGCGCGAGCGGGAGATGGCCGCGGCCCACCCGCTGCTCGTCGAGGCCACCAAGTGGATCGCCCACCCGGTGGTCCGCAACCGCGGGACCGTGTGCGGCTCGTTGGCGCACGCCGACCCTGCGGCCGAGCTCCCCGCGGTGCTGGCGCTGCTTGAGCGGCAGCGTCGAGGCGGTGGCGTGGCGGCGGGGGACGCTGACATCCCGCCGGGTGCCGGCGGCGGCGCTGTTCGCCGGCCCACTACAGACGACCCTCGAGGCCGACGAGCTGGTGGTGGCGGCTACCTTCCCGACGCTGGAGGCGGGCACCGGCTGGGCGGTCCAGGAGTTGGCCCGCCGGCACGGCGACTATGCGCTGGCGGGCGTCGTCCTCACGGTCACTGTCGATGGCGATGGGAAGCCGGCGGCGGGCCGGGCGGCCTACCTGTCGTGCGCGCCCACGCCGGCGGTCGTGGATCTCGGTCCCGCGCTGGGTGCCGGTCGGCGCCGGTGCCGATGGCCTGTACGAGCTCGTCGCCTCCTCGCTGGACCCGACCGACGACATCCACGCCACCGCTGCGTACCGGCGGCACGTCGCCGCCACGCTCACCGTCCGGGCTCACGACAGTGCGCTCGCGCGGGCCCGGGCCGGCGTCGCAGGCTCGGACGACCGGCCGTCCGAGGTGTCGGCATGAGGGCCGTGGGTCGGCCGACCCGAGGCAACAGGGGCCGGCGGGGTGGGGTCGAGGCAATACGGGCCGGCCCCCGGTCCCGATTGCCTCGGGAGTCTCGCGGCGGTCCCTATTGCCTCATGGAGGGCGCCGCGTGACCCCCGCCGCCAACCCGGCCGGACCGCACGAGCTGCACGAGGTGGTCGTGACCGTCAACGGCGTCACCCGGTCGGCACGCGTGCCGGCACGCCGGCTGCTGTCCGACATGCTCCGCCACGACCTGCGCCTGACGGGGACCCATGTCGGCTGCGAGCACGGCGTGTGCGGTGCCTGCACCGTCCTGCTGGACGGCGAGCCCGATCCGCTCCTGCCTGACGTTCGCGGTGATGGTCGACGGTGCCCGCATCACCACGGTCGAGGGGCTCGCCGGTCCCGACGGTGAGCTCGGGCCGGTGCAACGGGCGTTCCGCGAGTGCCACGGGCTGCAGTGCGGGTTCTGCACGCCGGGATTCCTGCTGCTCGCCACCGACCTGCTCGCCCGCAGCCCCGAGCCGGCCGACGATGAGATCCGCGACGCCCTCGGGGGCAACCTCTGCCGCTGCACCGGTTACGTCAACATCGTCCGATCGGTGCGGCGGGCCTCGGAGCTGGCGAAGGAGCAGCTGACGTGAGTACCCGCTGGTTCGGCGAGAGGGTCGAGCGCCGCGAGGACCAGCGCCTGCTGACGGGCGCCGGCCGGTTCCTCGACGACGTCGGGCACGACGCGCTCGGCGTGGCGTTCGTGCGCAGCTCGCACGCGCACGCTCGCATCACGGGCATCGACGTCGCCGACGCCCTCGACGTCGATGGCCTGGTGGCCATCTACACCTGGGACGACCTGCCGGGGCGCCTGGCGGATCCGCTGCCGCTGCTGATCCCCCACCCCGACCTCACGCATCCCCGGACGCAGTACGCCCTGGCCCGCGGCGAGGTCAACCACGTCGGCGAGCCGGTTGCCATGGTGGTGGCGGACGACCGCTATCTGGCAGAGGACGCCGCCGAGCGCATCGTGGTCGACTACGAGCCGCTTCCTGCGGTCGTCGGCATCGGGCCCGCCCGCGACGCAGAGCACCTGGTCCATCCCGACGTCCCCGGGAACGTGGCCGCGGTGACGACCCAGGAGCTGGGCGACGCCCGTGCAGCCCTTGCCGCTGCGCCGCGGGTCCTCGACTTCGCCCTGGCCATGGAGCGCTCGCTGTCGTCGCCGCTCGAGGGACGGGGAGTCCACGCCCGCTGGGACCCAGACGACGAGCGGCTGCGGATCCGCACGTCCACCCAGACGTCGACGGGCGTGCGCGCCGCGGTGGCCAACATCTTCGGCCTCCCCGATGTGGCCGTCGAGGTGATCACCCCCGACGTCGGTGGTGGGTTCGGCACCAAGGTGTTGCATCCCTATCCCGAGGAGGTCCTGGTCCCGTGGGCGGCGCGGACGCTGGGACGCGAGGCCAAGTGGGTGGAGGATCGCTACGAGCACTTCGTCTCGGCGACCCACGAACGGGGCCAGGAGCACCACGTGCGCGTGGGGTTCGACGACGACGGCATCATCCTCGGCCTCGAGGTCGAGTTCTGGCACGACACCGGCGCCTACACGCCCTACGGCATCGTGCTGCCGATCATCACCGCCACGCAGCTGCCCGGGCCGTACCGCCATCGCCATTACCGGGTCACGTTCACGTCGCTCTACACCAACACGGTGACCTGCACGCCCTACCGGGGGGCGGGGCGGCCGCAGGGCTGCTTCGTCATGGAGCGGACGATCGACCGCATCGCCGAGGAGCTCGGGCTCGACCGCGCCGAGGTGCGGGCGCGCAACCTCATCGGGCCCGACGAGTTCCCCTACGACTTCGACATGGTGTTCCAGGACGGCCGGCCCCTCATCTACGACTCGGGCGACTACCCGGCGGTGCTGGAGCGTCTTAAGGACCTGGTGGGCTGGGACGGCTTCGCCGCCGAGCGGGAGGCCGCGGCGGCCGAGGGCCGGCATCTGGGCATCGGCCTGGCCTGCTACGTCGAGGGCACGGGCGTCGGTCCCTACGAGGGCGGGCACGTCCACGTCGAGACCAACGGACGGGTGATGGTGGCCACCGGCCTCACGTCGCAGGGCCAGGGGCACGAGACGGTGTTCGCCCAGATCGTGGCCGACGAGCTGGGCGTGGACGTGGGCGACGTGTTCGTCACCACCGGGGACACCCGCCGTTTCCCCTACGCCGTCGGCACGTACGCCAGCCGTGCCGCGGTGATGAGCGGCAACGCCGTGGCCCTCGCCGCCCGCCAGGTGCGGGCCAAGGCGATCCGGATCGCCGCCGAGGCCCTGGAGGCGGCCCCCGAGGACCTCGACATCCAGTCCGGGGTGGTGCACGTGCGGGGCGCACCGAGCCGCGGCATTCCGCTCGCGCAGGTGGCCGTGCTGTCCAACCCGCTCCGCTATGCGTTCTCCAAGGAGGCCCAGGCCGCCACCCAGTTCGCGTCGCCGCCCGACCCCGACGTGCCGCCCGTCCCGGAGGACGAGGAGCCCGGCCTCGAGGCTCGCGACTACTACTCGCCGGTCCGCTCGACGTTCGCCTCGGGGATGCACGCGGCGGTGGTGGAGGTCGACCCCGACACCGGCAACGTCGACGTGCTGCGCTATGCGGTGGTGCACGATTGCGGACCGCTGATCAACCCCATGATCGTCGAGGGCCAGATCCACGGTGGGGTCGCCCAGGGGGTGGCGGGCGCCCTCTACGAGCGCCTCGTCTATGACGGCTCGGGCAACCTCACCAACGCAAGCTTCATGGACTTCCTGATGCCGTACCTCAGCGAGGTGCCCACCCCGGTGGTCGGCCACATTGAGACGCCGTCGCCGCTCAACCCGCTGGGGATCAAGGGGGCGGGCGAGGCGGGCGTGATCCCGGGCTCGGCGTGCCTTGCCGCCGCCATCGAGGACGCCGCCGGGGTGCGCATCGACCGGATGCCCATCTCGCCACCGGAGCTGTGGGCGTTGCTCGGCGAGAGGGCGGCGGGGTGAAGACGACGTTCCCGGTGTCGGCCTCGGCGGAGGCGTGGGCGGCGCTGGCCGACCCGCAGCATCTCGCCGCCTCGCTGCCCGGTTGCCGGTCGGTCTCCCGCGATGCTGGCGGCGACGGCACGCTGCAGGTGGTGACCGAGGTCGCAGTGGCGTCAGTGCGGGGGCTGTGGGCGGGCACCGTCACACCCGTGGACGCCGACGCCGTGCGCGTACGGGGGTCGGGAGCGCCGGGCGCCGTGGACCTAGTGGTGCGCGCCAACGCCGAGCGCACGGCGCTCACGGTCGAGGGCACCGTCGACGGCGCCCTGGGCACGGTCGGCTCGGCGCTGCTGGCCGCCGCCGTCCGCCAGACGGCCCACGACCTGCTGACCGCAGCCACCGAGGCGGGACCGGGGCCGGGGGCGCTCGAGCCCGACGTCGATGTCGCCGTAGCGGCAACGACGCTTGTGCCTGGCGACTTCGTGCGACGCGCCGTGCCGGTGACCGCCGTGGCCGCCGGCATCCTGGTCGCGATCGTCGTCGGCAGTCGACGGCGCCGGACGCAGCGGGGCGGCTCGTGACCCCGTTCGTCGCCGCCGCCCTGCAGCTCGCACCCGCGGCCGGCCCGCTGACACCCGACACCGTCAAGGCCAACATCGAGGCGGCCCTCGACCAGGCGCACCGCAGTGTCGACGCCACCGGGGCCGCCCTCGTCGTGGCACCCGAGACGGTCACCACCGGATTCGCGCCCGGCATCGGCACCGCCGACCTATGGGGCCTGGTGGGGCCGATCCCCGGGCCGCTCACCGAAGCGGCTCAGGCATTCGCCGCGGACCTGGGGGTCCTGCTCGTGTGGCCGACCTACGAGGCGGGCACCGACCGGGGCGTCGTCTACAACGCGGCCGCGGTGATCGGTCCCGATGGCGAGGTGCTGGGCACCTACCGCAAGACGCACCTGTTCCCGAGCGAGCGGCAATGGGCCACAGCGGGCGACGACGTGCTGGTCGTCCCTACCCCGCTCGGCCGCCTGGGCAGCGTGATCTGCTTCGACGGCGACTTCCCCGAGCTGGTGCGCATCGAGGCCGGGATGGGGGCGGAGGTCGTGGTGCGCCCGTCGGCGTTCCTGCGGGCCGCCGACATCTGGGAGCTCACCACCCGGGCGCGGGCCTACGACAACCACGTCTACGTTGTGGCGCCCAACGCCGTCGGGGTCGATCCCGGCGGGTTCGTCTACTTCGGCAACTCGCTGATCGTGGGGCCGACCGGCGAGGTCCTGGCCCGGGGGACGAGCCAGCCGGGCTGGGTGTCGGCCACCATCGGGCTCGACCCGATGGCGACGATCAGCCCGGGGTCGTCGGTCCGTCAGAGCTTCGACCACCTGGCCGAGCGCAACCTCCCCCTGTACCGGCGCCACCGTGACGTGCTCGAGGCCGAGGCAGGATCGGCGTTCCCATTGCCGGAGAAGGAATGACCGCGAGCCGCCTGCGGCTGGGGATCGACACGGGCGGCACGTTCACCGACGTGGTCGTGCTGGACGAGGCGACCGGCGCCCTCACCACCACCAAGACGCCGTCGACGCCCGCGGACCACTCGGCGGGGTTTCTCACCGGTGCCGAGAAGGGCCTGGCGGCGGCCGGAGCGTCGTGGCCGGGCGTGGCGTCGGTGTTCCACGGCACGACGGTGGCCACCAATGCGCTCCTCCAGGGCGAGGTAGCGGGCCTCGGCTTCCTCACCACCGCGGGGTTCCGGCACCTGCTCGAGATCGGGCGCCAGAGCGTGCCCGACGGCTACGGCAACTCCTACTTCTGGGTGAAGCCCGATCGGATCGTGCCGCTGCACCTCGTGCGCGAGGTGCCGGAACGCGTCGACGCGACCGGCGAGGTCCTCAGTCCGCTCGACGAGGACGCGGTCGTGGCCCAGGCACTGTGGTTCCGGGACCGCGGCGTCACCGCGGTCGGCGTCTGCCTGCTGCACGCCTACGTCAACCCGGCCCACGAGTTGCGGGTGCGCGACCTGTTCGGCGACGCCTACCCCGCGTGTTCGGTCTCGATCAGCTCGGACGTGCTGCGCGAGTACCGGGAGTACGAGCGCTCGGTCACCACCCTGGTCGACGCCTTCGTGAAGCCGTCGGTCGCCAGATACGTGGAACGCCTGGCCGCGGAGCTGGCCGAGCGGGCGGGGCAGGGCGTGCCCTTCTTCGTCATGAAGTCCAACGGCGGCGTCACGTCGGCCGACCAGGTGGTCCGCAAGCCCATCACGACGGTGCTGTCGGGCCCGGCCGCGGGGGCGCTCGGCGCTGCCGCGGTCACGCATGCGGCGGGCTTCGACGACGTGGTGACCCTCGACGGCGGCGGGACGTCGACCGACGTGGCCGTCATCCGCTCCGGGGCGCCCTCGCTCACGACCGAGGCGACCGTCGGACGGTTCCCGGCCAAGGTGCCGATGATCGACATCGTCACCGTCGGCGCCGGCGGCGGATCGATCGCCTGGGTGTCGCCCGAGGGGACCCTCAAGGTGGGCCCGCGCTCGGCGGGCGCCGATCCGGGGCCCCTGTGCTACGGCCGGGGCGGCACCGAGCCCACGCTGACCGACGCCGCGCTGGTGCTCGGGCGGATCCCGCCCCACCTGCTCGCCGGCGAGATCCCCCTCGAGCGCGGCGCCGCGCAGTCGGGCATCGACGCGTTGGCCGGCGAGCTGGCGCTCACACCCGAGGCATGCGCCGAGGGGATCCTCGAGATCTGGGCATGGAGCCAGGCGAACGCCATTCGCCAGGTCACCGTCCGCCGGGGGATCGACGTTCGCGACCTGGCGCTGTGCGCCTTCGGGGGCTCCGGGCCGCTGCAAGCTGCTCGGCTGCTCGACGTGCTGGGACTCGCTGCCGCTGTCGTCCCGCCCGACCCCGGCAACCTCTGCGCCTTCGGCCTGCTCACGGTCGACGTCCGCATCGACGACGTCCGCACCTTCGTCGCCAAGCACGCCGAGCTCGATCTGGCGGCGCTTGCCGACGTGTACCGGGAGCTCGAGGGCGAAGCGGCGTCCGCCCTGGCCGCGGAAGGATTCGATGTCGCCGACCAGCGGTTCCTGCGCTCGGCCGACCTGCGCTACGACGGCCAGGCGTTCGAGGTCCGTGTCGAGCTGCCCGGCGGTCCGACGGATGCCGGCTGGGCAGCGGACGTGCTCCGCCGCTTCCACGACGAGCACGAACGCCTCTACGGCTACTGCTATCGCAACCAGCCCCACCACGGCGTCGAGTGGGTCAACGTCCGCCTCGCCGGCATCGGGCCGCTTGAGGCCCCGGCCATCGCGCCCGTCCGCGCCGGTAACGGCAAGGTGGCGACCACCGGCGTGAGGCCTGTGTTCTTCGACGGGTCCTGGCACGAGACGCCGGTGGTGTGGAGGGGCGACCTCGGCGCCGGCGACGAGCTGCGGGGGCCGGCAGTCGTCGAGGAGTACGGCTCGACGCTGCCGGTGCCCCCGGGCGTGCGCGTCGTGGTCGACCGCCTCGGTGCCCTGGTCGTCCGGCGGTAGCGCGCCGGGTGGGATCAGCCCGAGGCGGGTTGCGTGGGTTGCGTGCCCCCGCCGTCGCACCACCCCTGCACGTAGCCGGCGCGGTAGAGAGTCTGGGGGCCGACGGTCCCATCGTCGTCGTCATCGTCGGCCGGTGTGGGGGCGGGGGCACCGTCGATCTGGTACGGCCGTCCCTGCTCGACGTCGTGGCGACCCTCGAGGTATCCGTCGGGGTCGACGATCAGCGCCGCGCCGCACGAATCACTCGTCCGGTGTTCCGACGACAGGCACGTGGGATCCGCCCGGCACGCCTGCGTCGTGCCGATCGACGGCTCGGCGGCATCGCCGTTGGCCACCGCGGTCGACGTGTCCTCGTCCACCAGGGCTGTGGTGGTGCTCGTCGACGATTGCCTGGGGGCCGATGCAACGGCGCCGCTCGACGCGGTCGCCGATGGAACTGTGCTGCTCGACGCGGTCGCCCGTGGCGACGCGTCGGCTCTCGATGGGTTGCCTTCCCCACCGGCGTTCAGGGCGGTGATCCCGAGGATGACCGCAAGGCTCGTCGCCCCCACGAGGAGCCCGACCAACAAGCGCCGCTGGTTGCGGGTCGTGCGTTCGGTTGCCATCTAGCATTCCTCACTTGTGCTTCTGGCCCGCCTGGAGACCGCGAAGGGCTTGTCTCGATGGGCCGCGGCCCCGGTCCCGAGTCGGGCAACAGTGGCCGCCCCTTCGCCCGACAATGAACAGACGCCGATCGGCACGATCCGGTTGACACGAGCGGCCTCTAATCTGCGCTCCGTGCCGCTTCGAGGTTCCTGGGCGTGACCGACGTCGATCCCGTGCTCCTCGAGATCGTCGAGGGGACGCTGGCCTCGATCGAGGCCGAGGTGGAGGACCAGATCGGCCGCACGTCGCGCTCGCCGATGATCCGCGACCAGCACGACTTCCGAGCCGGGATCCATGACCGGCGGCTCCGCAAGCTGACCGGGCGCTCGTACTCGGCGCTCGTCCACCCGGTGGTGCGCGACTTCCCGGTCGATGGCATGCGGCCAGGCGACGTCTACTTCCACAACGACGTGTACCTGTCCGAGGGCGGCATCGGCCACCTGCCCGACCTGTGCGTCACCGTTCCGGTCTTCCATGGGGGCGCGGTGGTCGCGTTCGTCCAGGCGTTCGGCCACCACGACGACATCGGGGGGTCGGTCCCGGGGTCGATGCCGTCCCACGCCACCTCGGTGTTCGAGGAAGGGCTCATGGTGCCGCCGGTGAAGCTCTACGACGCCGGGGTTCCCAACGACGGCGTCATCCGGATCCTCACCCGCAACTCTCGTATGCCCGACTCGATCGCCGGAGATCTGGACGCCGAGTGCTCGGCGTGCCTCATGGGCGCGGCCCGGCTGGCCGACCTCTTCGCCCGGTACGGCCGCCCGGCCGTCGAGGCCTGCTTCGACGCCATCGTGGCGTCGTGCGCCGAGACGTTCCGCCGCGAGCTGCTGGCCAAGATCCCCGACGGCACCTGGACGTGGGAGGACTACGCCGAGCACGACGGCGTCGACGAGCCCCGGCTGCACCGTCAGCGCATCACGCTCACCAAGACGGCCGACAAGCTGCTGCTCGACCTCACCGGCACGAGCCCCCAGGCCAAGGGTCCCATCAACCACGCCGGCAACTACGCCGACGGCAACTTCCTGAAGAAGTGGCTGGCCCCGATCCTGCGGAACCTCGCCGACACGCCGGAGCGCATGGCCCAGCTCGACGTCAACGAGGGCGTGGTCGAGCTGATCGACATCCGCTTCCCGCCGCCCGGCACCCTGGTGACACCCGAGTTCCCGGCCCCGACCAACGCACGGACCTTCGTGATCCTGCGGTTGTTGGGGGTCCTCGCGGGGGTGATCGCCAAGGCGGTCGACGGCCACATGCCCGCCGACCAGGAGACGATCCGCTACACGGGCATCTCGGGCCACGACGCCGACGGCCGCTGGTACCTCAACCGCGAGATCCTCGGTGGCGGCTCCGGCGGCCGCTACTACGCGGACGGCAGCGACACCATCCACGTGGTGCCCGAGTCGCGCAACCTGCCGGTCGAATTCGTCGAGACCCGGTTCCCGGTGCGGGTCGAGGCCCTGGCACTGGCCACCGACTCCGGCGGCGCCGGGACCTTCCGCGGTGGGCTCGGCTACCGCAAGGAGATCCGGGTGCTCCACGACGCCAGCTTCATGTCGGTTGCCGACCGCTCGATCCTGTCGTGCTGGGGCGTGCGCGGCGGTCGGGCGGGCACGCCGTTCCGGGTCACCATCGACCCCGGTGGGCCTGCGGAGCGGGTGATGCCGGGCCTGTGCGACTGGGAACCGATCGCCGCAGGCGAGGTGATCCGCATCGAGACGACGGGCGGCGGCGGTTGGGGCGACCCGCTCGAACGCGACCCGGGCCGGGTGGCGGTCGACGTGGTCCAGGGCAAGGTCAGCGCGGCGGCGGCCCGTGACGACTACGGCGTGGTCTTGGTACGCGACGACGGCGACCCCGTGGTCGACGAGGCCGCGACCGCCGAGCTCCGGGAGCGTCTCGCCGCCGAGCGCGGCCGGCCGGCGATGTTCGACCGCGGCCCCGGCTATCCCGTCCTCGCCGGGGGTGCGACGCACGCCGACGTGGACGGGACCGACGCGTTGCCTCCGCGGGCCGGAGGGCGGTCCGGGTGACCGCCGGCGAGGTGATGGCACCCGCCGCCGCCTGGCGGCGGCACGGCTTCACGGGCGCCGCCTCCGACCTCGTCGCCGCCGGCACGCTGCCCCGCGCCTGGGCGGCCCGGTGGGCGGGCGCGCCGGCCGGCCCGACGCTGTCGGGGCCCGACGGGCTCTGGCTGAGTGCCGCCGAGCTCGAGCAACGGACCGCGGCGGTCGCGGCCCGGTTCGCCGGGGCCGGAATGCACCCCGGCGACCGGTTGCTGGTCAGCGCCGCCGCGTCGGTCGACCTGGCCGTGGCCCACGTCGCGGCCCTGCGCCTGGGGTTGGTGGTCGTGCCTGTCAACACTGCGTTCGGGCCCACCGAGATCGGCGCGGTGGCGGCCGCCGCCGGGCCGGCGCTCGCGATCCTGGACGATCCCGGACGGCTCCGCGGCGTGCCCTCCACCGGCGTCGCCGTCGATCTGCCCGGGGGCCCGGCTCCGGACCTCGACGTCGCCGCGCCGGACGACACGGCGTTGCTGGTGTTCACGTCCGGCACCACCGGCACGCCGAAGGGCGTACCGCTGAGCCACGGCAACCTGCTGGCCACGTCGGCGGCGATCGAGGTCGCGTGGCGCTGGGCGCCGAGCGACAGGCTGCTGTTGGCCCTGCCGCTCTTCCACGTCCACGGCCTTGGTGTGGGGCTGCACGGCACGCTGCTCGCCGGGGCGTCAGCGGTCATCCTGCCCCGCTTCGACGTCGACGCCGCGCTCGACGCAATCGCCGCGACCCGGGCGACCCTGATGTTCGGTGTGCCGACGATGTGGGTGCGCCTCGCCGCCAGCCCCCGGGTCCGCGAGCTGGCCGGCCTGCGCTTGTGTGTATCAGGGTCGGCGCCCCTCGACCCCTCGACCTTCGCCGCGCTGGAGGCCGGCATCGGGTCACCCGTGATCGAGCGCTACGGGATGACCGAAACCGGCATGCTCGTCTCCAACCCCTACGGCGGCGACCGCCGGGCCGGTTCCGTGGGGCTGCCGCTACCCGGGGTCGAGGTGCGCCTCGAGGAGCGTGAGGGGGCGGGCGAGCCCGCCGGCGAGATCCTGGTGCGAGGGCCCAACGTGTTCGCCGGGTACCTCGGTGGTGCCGGTGCCGATGCCTTCACCGCCGACTCCTGGTTTCGCACCGGCGACCTGGGCCGTGCCGACCCCGACGGATACCTGCGCATCGTCGGTCGCTCGAAGGAGCTGATCATCACGGGCGGATTCAACGTCTACCCCCGCGACGTCGAGGAGGTGTTGCGCGACCACCCGGGGGTCGCCGACGTTGCCGTCGTGGGAGTTCCCGACCCGGAGTGGGGTGAGCGGGTCGTCGCCTGTGTCGTCGCCGCCGACACCGCCGACGCCGGGGCGCTGCTGGCGTGGGCCGCGGAGCGGCTGGCCCCTTACAAGCGGCCTCGGGAGGTGCGCTTCGTCGACGAGCTGCCCCGCAACGCCCTAGGCAAGGTCGTGCGGGCTGCGCTGGTCAGCTGACTGCGACCGACCGCAACCGAGGGCAAGAAGGGCCGTCCGGGACGGTGGGCGACGCGTCCCCCGTGGTCTGGCGGCCGGTCACAGTTTCACGACGTATCGTGCAGGTCTCATGACGATGGGGCCTGATCCGGGCGGACCGGGCGGCGTGCCCGCCGACGTCGCGGCGCGGCTGGTGCGGGCATTGGACACCTCGCCATCGACCGTGGTGGCGCTGATCAGCGACGACCTGCGGAACCTCTGGGTGAGCCGCTCCGTCTCCTGGGTCGTCGGCGACGATCCCGACACTGCGATGAGGGAGAGGGCGCTCACCAGGGTCCACCCCGACGACGTCCACCGCTTGCTGCACGGCCTGGCCCAGGCGAAGGCGACGGCGCCGGCGGACGCGCCCAGCCTCCGCGTCGTCGAGCCGCTCCGGTTCCGGGTCGAGCGTCCGGACGGCGGCGGCTGGCTGGCGTTGGAGTCGTTGGTCATCAACCTGCTCGACGACCCCGTGGTGAACGGTCTCGTGGCGATCGTGCGGCCGGTCGGTGGCGAGGTGGAAGGCGTCGGTCGCGTCGTCGACCTGCTGGTCGCCGACGCGCCGCTGCAAGAGGTGCTCGCCGCCTGCGCCGGCCTCGTGCCCGAGTACCTGGGGTCGGCGGCGGTCGTTGCCATGCGCCAGGGACGTCCCGTGATCGGTGCGCCAGCCGGCAGCCCGGCGGAACCGCTGAGCGTCGACGACCGCTGGTGGCGCGACACGTTGGCCGACGGCCGGGCCCGCACGACCCTGGATCATGCCGGGTTCCCCGACGACCTGGCCGTCCAGGCGCGTGACGCGGGGTTCCGGTCTACATGGGTGCTTCCGCTCCGCGACGTGGCCGACGAGGTGGTCGGCTGCCTGGTCGTCTGGGTGCGCATCGCAGCCGAGCCCAACATCACCAACGAGACCGGCGTCCGGCAGGCCGAACGGCTGGCGGCATTGGTGATCGGCGAGCAAAGCCGTCGCGACGCCCTGCGCCACGAAGCACTCACGGATCCGCTCACGCGGGTGGCCAACCGCTCGGCGCTGCGGGCACGCTTCGATACGTCGACCGACCCGCTGACGGTGGCGATCATCGATCTCGACGGGTTCAAGTCGGTCAACGACACCCACGGCCACGAGGCGGGCGACGCCGTCCTTCAGGTGGTTGCCCAACGAATCGTGGGGGCCGTGCGCCAGGACGACCTCGTCGTGAGGCTCGGTGGGGACGAGTTCGTCATAGTCTTCGCCGGCGGCACGGATCCCGAGGGCCTGGTTCGCTCCATGCGCAGGGTCGTCGACTCGGTCGGGAGCCCGATCCAGCTCGGCAACCTGACGGTGACGGTCGGGGCCAGCGCCGGCCTGGCCACGGGACGGCCTCCCGAGGTCATGCAGGAGGCGGACCGGGCGCTCTACGACGCGAAGGGAACCCGGACGTTCGACGTCCAGGGCCCTCCTTCCGACGTGCCGCGTTGACACACGGTCCCGGCCGGATCAGCGGCTTGATTCCTGCCGCGCCAGCGCTCGGCGGATCAGCCGGCGGCGGTGGCGGCGAGTCAGCTCGGTCGGGAGCCGGCCCGCGTAGTGGCTCCAGGGCCACGACCCGGGTTGCAGCTGGTAGGGGGTGGGGGATCGGGAAGCGATCATCGGACTCTCCTCTGTTCGGCTTGTTGGTCGACCGTACGGCGGCGGGGGCCGCGGCGAAATCGGCGATCCGGCTGGGATTAACGGTCCCGGCGCCGACGTCAACCGTCCGAGCGGGTCTCGGCGGCGAGCCTGGCCGGTAGCTCGGCCCGGGACCGGATGCCGAGCTTGCGGTACACCTTGGACAGGTTCCACTGCACGGTCTTGGGGCTGATGAAGAGCTCGTCGGCCGCTTCCTTGTACGTGCGCCCCGAGGCGATCAGCGCCGCAACCCGTTCCTCGGTCGGCGTCAGGCCGGACGCCGCCGGCCGACCGCCGATGCGCGACAGCTCGGCTTGCGCCCGGGAGGCCCACAGCTCCGCCCCCAGCTGCCGGAACGTCCGGAGGGCGCTCTCGAGCGCCTCCCGGGCGGCCCGCTTCTTCTTGTCGCGCCGCTGCACCGTCCCCAGCACCAACAGCATGCGGGCTCGCTCGAACGGCTGGCCGAGGTGATCGAGCGAGAGCCCGCGTTCCAGCGCCTCGTAGGCGGCCTCGATGTCGCCGAGCGCAGCGCTGAGCAGTCCCCGAGAACGACAGGCGATCACCTGCACCCACGTGCGTTCGAGCTCGGCGCTCAGCCGATCGAGGTCGTCGAGCAGCGCTCGTGCCTCGTCCCGGCGCCCGAGCGCCACCTTGGCCTCGATGGCGTCGCCATGAAACCGGAACAGCGCCGGGTCCCGCAGTCCGGTCCGCTCGACCTCGGCGGCGAGCCTGTCGAGCGTCTGGTCCGCGGGGCCGACCTCGCCGAGCGAGAGCTCGAGGAATCCGCGCACCGCGAGCATCTCCATACCGGCAGGGTGGGCCCCGGTCTGCCCGGCGAGCGCCAGCCCCTCAGCGATCTTGGCGCGAGCCGGCTCGACCAGGCCGAGGTGGGCCTCGACCAGGGCCTCGATGGCGAACGAGTACGGGCGCTCGCTGACCTGCCCGCTCTGCCTCGTGGTCTCGTCGCAGTCGCGCGCGTGCGCCCGGGCCTGCACCCAATCCCCGGCCAACAGTTCGACCCGGGCGAGGTGGAACAGGATGAACGGGAGCGAGTGCTCGTCGCCGCGCTCGACCGCCCGGCGGTGCAGGGTCTCGAACTGGTGGTGGGCGGCCGGCAGGTCGTCGTCCCATGCCAGCAGGAGCGCGTGGATCCAGTCCGGCCGCCCCAGGATCTGCGACCAGGCGGGTGCCTGGCCGATTGCGACCGCCCGCCTGCTCTTCTCGATGGCCAGCCCGTGGCCGGCCAGGGAGTCGAGGAAGGCGACGTGCGACAGGGCGCCCGCCAGCAGGGTGGGGTCACCCAGCGTCTCCGCCAATGCCAGCGCCGTCCGGGCATGCTCCTGAGCGTCGGCGACGCCCGACGTCGAGTGGATGGACCACGCCAGGCCCTCCTCGATCTCGATGCGCACCGCCATGTCGTCGCCGGGCTCGGCCAGTGCCTCGCGGAAGAGGGCCCCTCCGGCGGGAAATCCCTCCGTGTGCGCGGTCACCCAGCCGAGGCGAGCGAGCGCCAGCGCCCGCTGCCGCCCCGGCGGGGCTTCGGACACGATCGTGCGGAGGAGCTCCCGCGAACGCTCGGCGTCCCCGGCCTCGAAGTAGCGTTCGGCGGCCTCGATCCCGCGTCGTCTCGACTGCTCGCCGTACTCCAGCGGGGTAAGCCGCCGAGCCTGCGCCCACAGCTCCGCAGCCGAGTCGGCGGCACCACGGGCCCTGGCTCGGCGTGCGGCCTCGTCGAGAGCCGAGGCGACCGTGGCATCGGGGCGCTCCGTCGCCAAGGCCAGGTGTCGTCCCCGTTCCTCCGGATCGTCGAGGACCGCCGCCAATCGGCCGTGCAGCTCTCGCCTCTCTGCCGGGCTGACCCGCGAGTACACGATCGAGGCGTGGAGCGGGTGGGCGAACACGATCCGCTGGGTCTCCGGGTCGACGTGGACGATGCCCGCCGCCTCCGCCGCCGCCAGCCCCGCCGTCGCGTCCCGTCCCGGTAGGGCTGCTTCGACGAGCCCGGTGGTCGGCCGGGACAGCGCAGCGGCCACCGCGGTGACGTCGACCGCGGGCTGCGGTAGGCGCGAAATTCGTTCGCCGACCAGGCGCTGCAGGCTCGGCGGGATCGGCAGCTCGTCATCCAGGACCACCCCCCGATCGACCAGCTCGAGCACGGCCCTGCCGAGCTCCAGCGCAAAGAAGGCGTTCCCGCCCGATGCGCGCCGAATGCGGTTGAGCGCTCGCCGGGGGAACCGATCGCTCAACTGTGTCCCGAGCAGCAGGTCGAGTTCCGCAGAATCGAGCGCGGAGATCTGTACGTGGCGCAGGCGCTCCTCCGAAAGCGGCCGGTCCCGCTCGATGTCCGACAGAAAGCGGACCTCATCGGGCCGCCCGGTGAGCAGGAAGCCGACCGGCTCGTGCCGCAGTCGGCGAGCGACGAACGCCAGGGCTCGCGCCGAGGGATGGTCGAGCCATTGCGCGTCATCGATCCCGACGACGATCGGGTTGGTGGCGGCCCGCCCGCCCAACACCCCCTGCAGGCCGAGTGCGACGGCTCGGGGAAACAGCTCGTACTCGTCCGGCTCGGCTCTGAGCAGGGCAACCTCGACCGCCCGGCGCTGCGGTTCCGGCAGCTCGGCGAGCTCAGCGTCGTCGGCGTCGGCCAGGAGATCCCCCACCGCCGTGTAGGCGAGTTGGGCCTCCGCTTGGATCGGTCGGCACTCCAGCACCCGGTACGAGCGCCGGCGGGCGGCCGTGAGGCCCTCGGCCAGCAGCGTCGACTTGCCGATGCCGGGCTCGCCCTCCAGCAGCAGGAGGGCTGGACCGGTCTCGACCAGATCCAGGAACTCGTCGACTGCCCTCAGCTCCGCCGCGCGGCCGATGATCGTGTTCGTCGGCGGCCGCAAGGACGCCATGCAATCCCTCCCGCAGGTCGGGTGCGTCGATCGTATGAGACGGGCCGACCGACGACCCCCTCGCCGCGTCCATGGGCAAGCTCGAACAGCGCTTCGTCGGCTAGCGCGGGCTGTCGCACTGCTCCAAGCGCTCCAAGTCGGGCAACCCGGGCGCGGAACTCTCCGCTCACCCCGGTTGGGTGGGCGAGAGCGCGGCCTGCAGGGCTGCCACGCGCTCGGGAACGACCTGCCACCACACCCATCTGCCTCGCCGCTCGCCGACGATGAGCCCGGCCTCCGACAGGGCCTTGGTGTGATGGCTGATTGTCGGCTGGGACTTGCCGAGGGGCGCCTGCAGATCGCAACTACACACTTCGTCGGCGGCGGCCACCAGGCTGAGGAGTCGAAGCCGCACGGGGTCGGCCAGAGCGGCGAAGGCCTGAGCCAACCCGCCCGCCTGGTCCTCGCTGAGGGGAGCCTCGAGCACCGACGGACAGCACACCTCGATCACTGGTTCGAGCTTGGTCGTGACCACGTCGTGCTCCTCGTCCAACGTCGTATTGACAGTCATCGATACATTCGCCAGAATCGATGCATCGACAACCTTGAATCTATCAGGAGGCCCCCGATGTCCCGCGTGCAGCTGGCGCTCAACGTGTCCGATCTCGACGAGGCAATCGGCTTCTACTCGAAGCTCTTCGCCACCGAGCCCGCCAAGCGTCGGCCGGGATACGCCAACTTCGCCATCGCCGAGCCGCCCCTCAAGCTGGTGCTCATCGAGGCCGGCGGCGAGCCGGGTTCGCTCAACCACTTGGGCGTCGAAGTCGACTCGACCGACGAGGTAGCCGCGGCCAACACCCGACTCACCGATCAGGGCCGTGTCGTGCGCGACCGAAGACGAGGTCACGTGCTGCTATGCGGTGCAGGACAAGGTCTGGGTCGACGTGCCCGACGGAGAGCCGTGGGAGATCTACACGGTGCTCGCCGATGCCGAGATGCCCGCCGGCGAGCTTCGGGGCGTGGATCCAGCAGCCGACACGCTGTGCTGCGGTGCCGCACCGGAGTCCGCTGCTCGCTGCTGCTGAGCGATGCCAGAGGGTCTCGCCCGTCGCCTGACCGCCGAGGCGGTCGGCACCGGGTTTCTGGTGGCCGCCGTCGTCGGATCAGGCATTGCCGCGCAGCGGCTCTCCCCGAACGATGTCGGTCTCCAATTGCTCGAGAACGCCTTCGCGACCGGTGCGGCGCTGGTGGCACTGATCCTCGCGTTCGGGTCCGTTTCCGGGGCGCACTTCAACCCGGTGGTCACCCTCGCTGACAGGTTGCTGGGTGGGATGGCCAGCGGCGAGGCCGCAGCGTACGTGGTCGCCCAGGTCATTGGCGGGTGCATCGGGGCGATCATCGCCAACCTCATGTTCGACCTGCCCGCCATCGAGTGGTCCACGCACGAGCGAGCGGCCGGCGGGCTCTGGTTGGGCGAGGTCGTGGCGACGTTTGGACTCGTGCTGGTGATCCTCGGGGTCGTCCGCTCGACCAGGACCGCATCGCGTGCCCCGCTCGCTGCGGTCGCGGTTGGCGGCTACATCGCAGCTGCCTACTGGTTCACGTCCTCGACCTCATTTCGCCAACCCCGCCGTCACCATCGCACGCACGCTCACCGACACCTTCGCCGGCATCCAACCGGCCTCGGTTCCCGCCTTCGTGGCCGCCCAGCTCGCCGGCGGAATCGCCGCCGTCGCCCTCGCCCGGTACCTCTGGCCCACCCTTCCCGCAGCCGATCTCATCGTCCCCCATCAACCAGCCGACGCCGTCTGACACCGCCAACCCGCAGGAGATCCGCCATGCCCGACCTCCAGGAATTCTCGCCCGAGGCGAATCTCGCACTTAAGACCGCCGCCCGCCACCTCCGCCAGGAGTTCGAGGGCACGTTCTCGGTCGAGACGATCGAGCAATTCCTCGCAACCAGCTACGACCAGTTCGCCGACCGGGCCACGGTCACCAACTTCCTGCCGCTGATGGCCGAACGATTCGCACGTCAGCGCCTGCACGCCCTGGCCCGCGTCGAGGGACGCCATGACGACGGCGTGCCGATCGTCTTGTTCCTGTGCGTGCACAACGCGGGCCGATCGCAGATGGCGCTCGGGTGGTTCAACCACCTCGCCGGTGGTCGGGCGATCGCCTGGTCGGGCGGTTCCGAACCGGCGAGCGAGGTGAACCCCGCGGCCCTGCAGGCGATGGCCGAGATGGGCATCGACATCGTCGACGAGTACCCCAAGCCCTGGACCGACGAGATCGTGAGGGCAGCCGACGTCGTAGTCACGATGGGGTGCGGGGACGCCTGCCCCATCTTTCCCGGCAAGCGCTACGAGGACTGGGTGCTCGACGACCCCGCCGGCCTCGGCCTCGACGCTGTCCGCCCAATCCGCGACGAGATCGGCAGGCGCGTCAGACAGCTTCTCGACCAGCTCACCATCCCCACGGCATAGGAACACAGAACTGCTGCGATCCGGCCGCGCGCGCCGGCTCGTTCCGTTGGCGCCGTGTCGTCGGTCGGGGTGGCGCCGGCAACACCGCACGCGCTGCCCGCCGCGTCAACCGTCGCTGCTTCGCCTATTGGGTCGTCGTTTCGCAGTTGACGATGTTGTCGACGCCCGGTCCACCTGAGCAGCGGTCATCGTTGCCGCCCGGCGGGAACGGCAACGGCCCCGGAGGGGCTGAGGGCTTCGGGTTGTCGCCGTCGATGAAGTCGTCGCCCGGACCACCGGAGACGACGTCGCTGCCGAAGTTGCCGAACAGAGTGTCGTCGGCCAGGGTCGCTTCGTCGACGCCGTCGACGCCAGGACCACCGAAGGCTGTGTCCGCCCCAGGACCGCCCGGATACGTCGTCGCCACCCATGCCGATCAGCCGCTCGTCGTCCGGTCCGCCCTCGATCCTGTCATTGCCACCCAACCCGGCGAGCACGTCGTTGCCGGGCCTCGCCTCCCAGTCGATCGTCGTTGCTCCCGTTCGACGGTGCGAACGGGGCCGAGTCCAGCTCATCGCCGATGAGCCTGTCCGCCCCGGGCCCGGCTCAGCACGTCGTTGCGCCCCATCGCCGCAGACTGAAGTCGTCGCCCAGCACCGCCAGCATCGACCAGCGGTCCCGGACACGTCGGCGGCTCCACCTCGATCCCATCGTTGCCGGCCGCCGACCGGCGCCGTTCGACCTCCCCACTCCGCCGATCGGCGCCGGACGCTCGCCGCCTGGAGCGGCCCACACGGGAGTTCCTGGCTACGCCATCGCGCAGGACGACAGTCCAACACCAGACGCTGGGCTACGGGCTGGTGGACTACGCCGGTCGGGCTGTGCGCCTGTCTTGGAGATTCCAGGCGTGGACCGACTCCGCCGTGGCCATCCCGAGAACGTTTCAGCCGCGACGAGTATCCTCAACAACGTGATGCTGTCCTGGCTCCCCGGCGCCGGCGGCTCCTCGGCACGGCTCGCGCTGGGAGAGCTTCAAGCAGGCTCGGAGTGGTTCAGCCGCTCTACCCACGACCGGTCGACGCGCCGGCCGGCTGCTGATCTTCCCTGGGAGATCGCCACGGGTGTCCCGGCGCTGGGCCGCCACGGGACGGTTCACCGCACATCCGCCACTGGAACGAGCCCAAAGCGCGTGGCATCCACTTCGCCGCCTTCGAGCAGCCGGTAGCCCTTCGGTCGGCGAGGTTCCGGTCGTTCTTCCGGCTGGTTCGATGATCAGCTCGCCCGGCGCCCGGCCAGCGCGGGGACGGCCTGGATCTTCTCCGCGTCCAGGTGGTCCCACAGGATTCCGGGCGGGCGGCGAGTCCTGGGGCACCGGATCACGTCGTCGGGCGTGACGATCAGGTCGACCCGGAAGTCGTGGTCGGTCTCCGGCAGTTCTGCGTCGGCCACCTGGATCGGGTGGACCGTGGTGGCGATCGTGGTGCCCTCGTCGATCCAGCCGGTCTCGATGCCCAGCGCCATCTCCAGGTCGCTGTAACGCACCCCCTCCGGGTTGACGCGCACCGATCCGCAGACGACGAGGTCCAGACGCGGCACCACCGCCGACAGGAGGCATCGGCCGGTTCCGGCGTCACATCTGGGTGCGACCTGACCGGATGTGTCCCCGAACGCGCAGTTCGGCAAGGTCCCGCCGCTCAGCCGGATCCTCGACCGCACCGTCGGTGGGCACTCGGCCAGTCTGGCTCCCCACAGGGTTTTCGGTGACGGATCTGGTGGGGAGACAACCAGATCCGTCACCGAAAGCGCGCGACACGTTCGTCGGTCACCCGCTGGCGCGCGACGAACTCCACGATCACTTGGGCCAGCTCCGGTCCCTTGTCCTCCTGGAGGAAGTGGCCGGCACCCTCGATCGTGGTGTGTGGCTGCCTGGCCGTTCCGGGGATGAGCTCTCGCAGCGGCCGATCCGCGCCCTTGGTGATCGGGTCGGAGTCGCTGAACGCGCAGAGGAACGGCTTGTCGAAGCGCCGGAGTGATTCCCAGGCGTCGCGGTTGGGCTGCGACTCGGGGTCGTCGGGCGAGGCTGGCACCAGGGTGGGGAACTGTCGGGCCCCCTCCTTGTAGCTCTCGTCGGGGAACGGAGCGTCGTAGGCGGCGACCACCGCGGCATCGAGGTCGCTGGTGCAGCCGCCGTCGACGATCCGACCGACCGGGAGCTCGGGCACCTCCTGGCTGAAGCGCCGCCACGCAAAGAAGGCGTCGCCGAGATTGCGGTCACCGGTGGGCAGGAAGGTGTTGGCGGCCACCACGCGGGCGAACCGCTCGGGAGCGGCGGCGACGAGACGCAGCCCGATCAGGCCGCCCCAGTCCTGCCCGACCAGCGTGACGTCGTGCAGGTCCATCGCGCCGATGACGTGTGCCGTGAGCCAGCGCACGTGCCGGGCGTAGGTGTAGTCGCCGCGCCGCGCCGGTTTGTCGGACCGGCCGAAGCCGACGAGGTCGGGAGCCACGGCCCGCAGCCCGGCACCGACGAGGACCGGGATCATGTGCCGGTAGAGGTACGACCACGACGGTTCCCCGTGGAGGAGCAGCACGACGGGCGCGGCGGCGTCACCCTCGTCGACGTGGTGGACGCGCAGGCTGCCGCCGTCGTCATCGGGGATCTCGGCGTAGTGAGGTGCGAACGCGTAGCCGGGCAGGTCGGCAAAGCGGTCGTCAGGCGTGCGCACGATGTCCATTGGCGGTTCCTCCGATGTGTCAGGGCATCAGGCCGGGGCGTCAGGCCGGGGCGTCGACCAGGAGCTCCCGCCGCTCCGTCGGCAGCGAGTCGTACAGGTCGGCCACCAGATCGCTCCGGATCGACCGGCACGCGGCGTCGTCCCAGCGGTTGTGCCACTGGTAGGGATCCTCGTCGACCCGGTAGAGCTCGCCCTCGCCCCCGTCATAGTGGACGCCGCACGTCCTCAGCACGCCGTCGCCCCAGGACCGCTCCAGCCCGTTGGGACGACCGTCGGTGCTCTCCTCGTAGACCGTGCACAGCCAGCCGTCGCGGTAGATCGAGCGCATGTGCATCCCGTAGCCGGGGAACTGGCTGTCCCACTCGCACAGCACCCGCTCGTTGGTGCCGCGGTCTGGGGATCCGGTCGGCAGCGCCCGCCCCTGCATCCACGGCGCCGGTTCGATGCCGGCGATGGCACAGAACGTGGGGGCAAGGTCGACGTGGCCGACCGGGTCGGAGAGGTCGGCGGGCGGCACGGCCGCCGACGGGGCCGGCCGCCAGACGAGCGGCAGCCGCATGAGGGCGTCCACATGGAACGGGCCCTTGTAGAGCAGCCCGAGATCGCCCTGGAGCTCACCGTGGTCGGTAGTGAAGATCACGTCGGTGTCCGCAGTCCACCCGCGGGCCTCGACGACCGCGAGCACGCGGCCGACAGCCTCGTCGATCAGCTCGTTCATGACGTGGACCCGGGCGTTGATCTCCCGCACCTGGTCATGGGTGAGCGATCCGGGGGAGAACTGCATCGGCCCGCCCTCCGCGTTGACGAACGTGCCCTCGTACCAGCCGAGCCAGTGCGCAGGCCGGTTCGCGAGCAGCTTGCGTGCGTGGTCGGCGTCGCCCGGATGACCGGGTGGCAGGTCGAGCTCGCGCCAGTCGACCCGGTGCATCTCGGACTGCGGGGGGTCCCAGGGGTGGTGGGGATCGGGAAAGCTGAGCCAGCAGAACCAGTCGTCGCCGTCCTGCACCGTGTCGAGCCAGTCGATGCAACGATCGGCGGCCCAATCGGTGTGGTACCAGCCCCGCGGGATCGGGTTGTGCTTGGTCTCGGGGGCGGCCGTGTCACCGCCAGGCTCGGCGCCGAGCAGCGAGGCGAACGACTCCAGGTGCTCCGGATGGTGCTCCGCCAGCCATCGTCCGTAGTGCGACAACGCCCGGCCCCGGAACGCGGCGACGTGGACCGCGTTGATGGCGTGTTCGAAGCCCCGCCAGGGGCCGGTGTCGCCGCGGGCGGCGCGGGCGTTCTCCTCCCAGCGGTAGTCCGGATCGAACCCCGGCTCGAAGTGCGCCTTGCCGATGAGCGCGGTGCGGTACCCAGCCTTGTCGGCCAGGTACTCGGCGACGCTGGGGGCGTCGCCGGGCAGGGCGATGCCGTTGGCCACCACACCATGCGTGCGCGGGTACTGCCCGGTGAGCATGGTGCAGCGCGCCGGCATGCACACGGTGTTCTGGTTGTACGCCCGCCGGTAGACGATCCCGCGGTGGGCGAGCTGGTCGACGACCGGGGTCCGGGCGATGGTGCCGCCGTTGCAGCCCAGCGCGTCGTAGCGCTGCTGGTCGGTGGTGACGAACAGGATGTTGCGGCCCATGCCGGCTCCTTCCAACCGATATTGGCAGTTACGGTGACATTAATTATTGACACTGAGAGTGTCAATAGCTAGCGTTCGTCGGGATGAGCGTGAGCGACGATGGCGGCGCCGATGACGAGGCGGATGGCGACACCGGCGTGGACGCCAAAGACATCGACGGGCGCCACAGACGGGCCGAGCGCAGCCGCGCCGCGGTGGTCGACGCTCTGCTGTCGCTCTACGACGACGGGGTCGTACGCCCCGGCGTCGCCGACATCGCGGCGCGTGCCGGGGTGTCCCCCCGCTCGGTGTTCCGCCACTTCGCCGACCTCGAGGGGTTGGCCGAAGCCGCCATCGACCGCCAGTGGGAGCGGGTCCACCCGCTGTTCGACGCACCCTCGCAGGAGGGCGATCGCGAAACCAGGGTGACGGCGCTCGTCGAGCAGCGGCTGCGGCTCCACGGCGCCATCATCGGCGTGGCGCGGGCCGCCGCCGTGCTCTCGTCGTCCTCGCCGGTCGTGGCATCCACCCTGCGGGCCCGGCGGCGGCTGCTGGCGGATCAGGTGGTGGCACTGTTCGCCCCGGAACTGCGGGCCCGGCGGGGCCAGGCCCGCAGCGATCTGGCCTCTGCTCTCGAGGCAACTGCCAGCCTAGAAAACGTCGACTACCTGCGGACGCACGGAGGACTCGGCGCCGACCGCACCGCTGCGGTCGTCCGCCGGATGCTCCACGCGCTGCTGGAGGCTCCGTGAACGTGGCGGGCGTGCCGTCCACGGTCGCCGACTGGGCGGCGCGCGGCCGGGTCCTGTCCCTGCCCGGCGGCGACGTGTGGGTGCTCGACCAGCCGGCGACGGACGAGGCCGGACTCGACCCGATGCTCGTGCTCCACGGGTTCCCGACCTGCTCCTTCGACTGGCGTCACGTCCTACCGGCGCTCAGCCTGCGCCGCCGGGTGGTGCTGTTCGACTTCCCCGGGTTCGGGCTCTCGGACAAGCCCGACCAGCGCTACAGCCTCCGCCGTCAGGCCGACGTCGCCGAGGCGGTGTGCGCCGCCCTCGGGCTGGACCGCATCGCTCTCGTCACGCACGACATGGGCGACAGCATCGGCGGGGAGTTGTTGGCGCGAGACCTCGACGGGGACCTCGGCCTCGAGATCACCCGGCGGGTCCTCGCCAACGGCTCCATCTATCTCGGGCTTGCCCACCTGACCCCGGGCCAGCTCTTCCTGCTCGACCTCCCGGATGCCCGCCTCGAACCGCCGCCGGCCGGGGCGCCGCCGGACGAGGGCGAGGCGATGCGGGCCGCGCTGGCAGCTACGTTCTCACCAGACAGCCCGTCCGACCCGGGCGAGTTGGAGGCCCAATGGGCCCTCATCGCCCGGGACGGTGGGCAGCGCCTGCTGCCCCGCACCATCCGCTACATCGAGGATCGTCGTGCCGAAGAGGCGCGCTTCACCGGGGCGATCGAACGTCATCCGTCACCACTCGCTGTGGTGTGGGGCGATCAGGATCCCATCGCGGTCGTCGCCATGGTCGACCGGTTGCACGAGCGCCGGTCCGATGCCCACGTCACCGTGCTGGATGGCGTCGGCCATTACCCCATGATCGAGGATCCGGCGCGCTTCGCGGCCGCCACCGTCGGGTTCCTCGACGCCTCCTGAGCCGACGACGCCGTTTGCGCCGGTCAGCAGCGGGTAGGAGCCGCATGAGGTTAAGGAGGAATCGCCATGCGTCTGCTTACTCGGAGACGTGACTTGCGGGACGACGATGACGTGCGTGACGACGAGGTTCGTGACGACGACGTTGCGTGACAGCCACGTACGTGACGCCGACGTTCGCGGCACCCACACGCGTGACGACGACGTTCGCGACCGTGCCATGGACGAGTCGTATCCCCGCCAAGAGGTTGTCCAGTACAAGTGGAGCCCGGCCAACGTGCTCGTGGTCCTGGCCGGTGTCGCGCTGGCGGCGGTCGGCGTCTTGGCGCTCACCCGCACCGAGATCAACGAGACGTGGTACACCCCGGTCGAGACCGTCGCCCGGATCAACCACACGCCGCTGCTGGCGGCGCTCGAAGTAGGCGCCGGTGCGCTGTTGGTGATTCTGGGCCTGCTCGGGGTCCGCATGCTCACGGCCTTCGTGTGCCTTGTGGGTGCCGTAGCGGCCGCAGTAGCGGCGATGGATCCCGCCAGGTTCGAGACCGAGCTGGCGATCGAGCGCTGGTGGGCCATTGCGCTCGCGGCCGGCGGGGCCGCCCTCGCCATCCTGTTGATGCTGCCGCGGCCGATGGTGACGGTCGACCGCACCCCCCGCGGTCGGCGTCGTCGTGGCTACGGACGCCGCGTCGTAGAGCAGCACTAGTCTCAGCCGGCCCACCACCGCACCCGGACGCCCGGTACACGACCGCAACGACCGGTCGGGCACCGGGTGTTCGGCGCGTCTATGGACCTGAGCGGATAGGCACGTCCTCTTGGCTCATGGTGGTCAGTGTTCCCGGGGAGCCGAGCCGCGGAGCTGGCCGTCGACCGCCAAATTCCCACGCGTAGCTGCACGAACCGCCCTATCCGCTCGGCTCCTAAGGGAGTCTGGCTGCGAGCCGGCGCCCCCTCCGCGGGTGGCAGCGGCAGCCGGTAGGTCGCCGGCAGTGCCGAAGGCACCGCGATCCACCGGTTCCAGCCGTTGATGCGCCCTTGCGGCGATCCGGTTCGATCCGCGACGGCGCCCGGCTCCGAACACGCGTGAGTCGAGACACCCGCTCGACCGGAAGGGAGTCCCGTCGTGTCCCGGTTCGGCAATAGGAGCAGGGCCCGTCGTGCCGCGGCGGCGCTCGCGATTGCGATCGTCGCCGTCGCCACCGTCACGACGACCTCGGCGCCTGCGGGTGCGTCGGCCGCTGGTCGGCCCCGTAGCGCAACCCCGGGATTCGTGTTGAGCGACGGTCAGTACCGCGAGTTCGAGGCCCCGGGCCCCCGGGTCGAGATCTTCCCGAGCGGCATCAACGACCAGGGGTACGTCACGGGTGAGTACATCCGACCCGACCGCGAGTCCGGGTTCGTCCGGGACGAGCGCGGCAGGATCTCGACCTTCGACGTGCCGGGCGCCCGGGGAACCGAGGCCGTGAAGCTCAACGATCGCCGCCAGATCGTGGGCCGCTACAGCGAGGACACGCCTTTCGTCGACGACAGCGCCCGGGTGCGCGGCTACATCCGTCACCGCGGCAAGACCACCAGGATCGACGCGCCACGGGCCGTGCACACGCTGCCCACCGCCATCAACGACCGCGGTGACGTCGTGGGCTACTTCGTGGACTCCGGCGGCACGACGCACGGCTTCGTCTGGCGCGACGGCCGCTTCACCACCCTCGACGTGCCCGATGCCACGGCCCCGACACCGGTCGACATCAACGACCGGGGCGACGTGGTCGGCGTGTACCTCGACGCCGCCGGGGCCCCGAAGGGGTTCCTGCTGAGCAAGGGTCGCTACCGGACCATCGCCGCTCCTGGCGCCCCGACCACCATCCCCTTCGGCATCAACGACGGTGGCCAGATCGTGGGCTACACGGCCGACGATCTCAACCAGACCGGAGCCCGTGGCTTCGTGCTGGCGGAGGGTCCGGATGGCCCCTACACCCCGATCAGCTTCCCCGGGGCGCCCAAGACGGTCGCGCTCGGCATCAGCGACAGGGGCGACATCGTCGGGCTCCACGAGAACCCCGACCTGACGCCCAGCCCCCCGGCGTCCGGCGGCCAGTCCGGTTCTCCCGGGACCGACGGTCAGCCCCCGGGCATGCTGTCCGACCTCGATCTGCGGACAGTGCGCGGGATAACGGTCAACGCCGCGATCGGGGACCAGATCGAGGGACTCCTGACGGCGGCCGAGGCCGACGGTCTCAGCCTCACCGGACACGGTCACCGGGATCACGCCCGCCAGATCGCGCTCCGGCGAGCCCATTGTGGGACGAGCTACTACGCCATCTACCAGATGCCCGCCGGTAGCTGCTCACCGCCGACGGCCCGCCCGGGCAGGTCGATGCACGAGCGTGGCCTGGCCATCGACTTCAGCTGCGACGAGATGCTCATCCGCTCCCACTCGAACCGGTGTTACCAGTGGCTGGCGGCCCACGCAGCCGACTACGGGCTGTACAACCTGCCCAGCGAGGCGTGGCACTGGTCGACGAACGGCTCCTGACCCGATCTGGATGACCCGTCCGGCGGACCGTCAATGAGCCGATGGTGCGACGGGGCGGAGGGATACCGTGAGCCCGCTCCACAGGTGCGACTCAGCGAGGGTGCCGAGTCCAATGTCCTCGCGGTGCCGACCCGCGTCATCGAATCCCGCTTCGACGCCGCTCATGGCGCCCACGCCGTGGCCGGGAGGTGACGTCATCGGCCGACGGGCGGTGCCTCCCGGACCACGTCACGGGCGGGCTTGTCGTCTCGCAGCCCGACGAAGCGGGGGTGGCGCAGCCTGCCGTCCGTGGTCCACTCGGTGAACGCGACCTCGGCGACCAGCTCGGGTCGCACCCAATGGACGGCGGCCCCACCGGGGCCGCGGGCCGCGCGCCGGACGTCGTCGTCGTGGAACGGTGAGTCCGGCGTCTCCAGCGCGTCCAGCCGGCGCCGCAGCTCGCGCAGCGTGGCCTGCGAGAAGCCCGTGCCGACCTTGCCGGCGTAGACGAGGTCGCCGCCCTGGTAGTAGCCCACCACGAGGGCGCCGAGGCCCACGCGGCTGCGCGTTGGCTCGGTGAACCCGACGACGACGAGCTCCTGCCCGGCACTGCACTTGAACTTCAGCCAGTCTCCGGAGCGACGGCCCACGTAGGGCGCATCGGCCCGCTTGGCGATCACGCCCTCCCAACCCCGGGCGCAGGCGGCGGCGAAGAGGGCCTCGCCCTCGGCGTTCCGGTGTGCCGTGTAGCGCAGCGTGCCGGATCGGAACGAGAGCGTGCTGCGGAGCAGCGACTTGCGGGCGCGCAGCGGCAGGGCGGTCGTGTCGTGGCCGTCGAGGTGGAGCAGGTCGAAGACGTAGTAGAAGACGGCCACCGGGCTCCGGCGGGCGCGGTCCGGGTCGGAGATCCCGATGCGTTGCTGCAGCCGGCCAAAGCTGGTGCGGCCGCGGTCGAAGGCCACGACCTCGCCGTCCACCACGAAGTCGCCGACCGGCACGCGCGCCAGGGCGTCGGCGACTTCGGGATAGGTGCCATCGAGGTGCTGCCGGGCGCGGGACAGGAGGCGCACCCGCCCGCCGTCCCGGAACGCCAGGCAGCGCTCGCCGTCGAGCTTGCGCTCGAACAGCCAGCGCGGGTCCGAGAACCGGCGGTCGGTCAGCGTTGCCAGCATCGGATCGACCCACGCCGGGTGGGGGGCGGCGCGTAGGCGGCCGCGGGCGTCGGCTGGCAGCCGCGCGAAGGGGTCGGACCGGGCTCTCACCAGTCCTCGGCGGCGATCTGCTCGCGGCTGCGCCCGGTCAGAACCGAATAGGGCCGGGTGCTCACGGGATTGCGGCTAGCGCCTGACGCAGGCGGTGGCGATCTGCTGGACGTGGCGGAGGTCGGTTCCACAACATCCGCCCAGCACGGTGATGGTCGGGAGGCTGGCTTGCAGCTGCGCGTACTGCTGGCTGAGCTCGTGGGGATCACCGTCATCGAGCTCCTCGGCCTCATCGAGCTCGGCATGGCTCATGCGAGACGCGTTGGCCCGGATCCCTCGGATGCGCTCGCGCCACTGACCCGCCGACTCCAGGACGTGGTCGAAGTGCGTAGGGTGCGCGCAGTTGACCATGTAGTAGGCGGGACCGCCCCCCGTGGCGTCGTCGACCACGGAGATGGCGTGCTCCAACGAGTTGCCGTCCGGCAGGACGCCATCGGTCTCGACCGTGAACGAGATGGCGGCGGGCATTCCGGCGTCCTGCGCAGCCCGGACGATCCCGAGCGCCTCGTCCGCATAGGTGATCGTGATCCCCGTCACCATGTCGGCCTCGGTCTCCGCGAACGTCGCGATCTGGGTCGAGTGATAGCTCTGGGCCTCCTCGGCGGTCATGAGCGCCGACGGCTGGTAGCCGTCGCCTCGGGGCCCGACACAGCCGCTCACGACCATCGGCGGACCGTCCCCGTCGAGCTCGGAGCGGATCTCGACCAGCATGTCGATCGCCTTCCGGTTGGCGGCCGCGAGGGCCCCGTCGGTGTAGCCGAGCCGCTTCGCCCAGTCCGGGCTGGCCCGCCATGTGGGCGACTCGAAGATGAACCCGGCGCCCGCGTCCCGGGCGATCGCGGCGTGGTCCCGGTAGTAGCTGCGGAGCGTCTCGACGCCGGCCTCGTCGTCGAGCAGCACGAACGCCGCGAAGTCGGGCAGCTCGTAGCCGTGATGGAAGATGAGAACGGTCTCGATCCCCGAATCGGTGAGGAAAACGGCGCCGCCAACCTGCGGTAGCCCCGCTCTGTACCTCGCCATGGCCGCCTCCTTGACCCGACGCTAGTGGACCCTCGCGGAAGTCATCGTGGCGTCTCGCCGGCCAGATCCGTCGCTGGACATCGTCCTCGTCGTCGCCGCAGCCGTCGGGTACCTGTGCACCGGGTTGGTGTTGGTCATGGGTACCAGGTTCTCGCTCCGAACCCGGCCCAGTCTTGTACGAAGGCGACAGCCCGAGTCGGCGACACGCGTGCCGAGCCCTACGCGAGCTGGCCCCCCTGGTGGGCGGCGATCATCGCCGCCGCCTCCGCGTAGGTCGTGGGCCCGTACGTCGGGGCCGGCGGCAGGCTGGCGCGGATGGCTTCGACGTCCTCGGGGCTCAGGTCGCAGGCGCCGGTTATGGGCTCGACGCCGTAGAGCGCCGCCGAGTTGAGCCCGAAGATCTTGGCCTTGAGCTCGTCGGTGAGGGCCGGGTAGCCATGACGCTCCTGGAGCTCCTCGCTGATCTGGAAGCTTCGCAGCGCCTGGATCTGGTCCTGCGGGGTGCCGAACCAGATCGAATCGGTCCCCCACACCAGTCGGTCCTCGCCGACGTACCTCAACAGCTTGCCGAGTGTGTGCGCCGCCGCCGTGGGGTCGCGCATGACGAACCACCAGGTGCCGCCCAGCTCGGCGTACACGTTGGCATTGGGCTCGACGCCCGGCGTCCTGCAACGAGCGGATCAGCCGGTCGATCCCCTGCGGTGCCGGGTCGCTGGGGTCGTAGGGGCCGGTCCCGCCCCCTCCCGGCTCGAACCCCGAGTGGTAGACGACGAGCGACACGTCGGGGTTGCGCGCAGCAGCCGGGCCGATGTCGGTGGGAGAGGCCAGCTCGGGGGTCGAGCCGACGATCGACGAGATGCCCTTGTGGGTGCAGATGATGGGAGGGCCGATCTCGCGCACGTGGTCGATGAAGCGCTGGCCGATCTGCGGCCGACTGGGGTCGTGGTCGTCGAAGTAGAAGTGCGCGTCGGCGGGGGTCATCGTGTAGATCTTCCAGGCCGCGATCTCGTAACGCTCCCGCAGGTCGCTCATGCCCATGAGCGCGGCCTCGATGGGCCCCCGGTGCGGGTAGGCGCCACCGTGCATGAGCACGCGACCGTCGCAGCCGATCCGGGTGGCGACGTCGATGGCGTGCACCATGTCGTCGGGTGCGAGCTGGAGGTCGGGCGTCGGAAGCGCCGACAGGATCGACATCGACGTGTCCGACCGTACGAACACCTCACGGAAATAGGCGTCGGCGGTGAAGCACGCCCGCGGGTCGCCGTCGGTCTCGCCCTCGGCGCAGCCCGCCTGCGGGAACATCGCGGTCCAGTCGCCTTCGACGGCCCCGAGGTCGTAGTTCACGTAGTGGGTCTGGACGTCGAAGATGAACTCCTCGCCCCCGAGGTCCTCGAGGGCGGCGCTGGTGTCGGTGGTGGCGTCCTCGGAGACGTCGAACGTGCCACCCGGCGACTCGCCCCGGCCGGCCGACTCCTCCTTGGAGCAGGCGCCCAACACGAACAGCGTGGCGGCGGCGCCCGTGGCGCCCGTCAGGAACTGCCGGCGGGTGATGCCGAGGCGGCGGGCGTTGTCGTCGGCCAGCCGGTGCGTGCGCCGGATGACCTCGCGCAGGAACGGGCTGTGCGGCACCGGGTGGAACTCGCCGTTCGACACCGGGCCGAACTTGATCGGCAGCCAGTGGTCGTCGTCGCCGAGGCGCCTACCGGATTCCCCCATCGCGTCAATCTATGACGCCGTGCCGAACATCTGGGTCCAGTACCAGCCGTCCTCGTTGAGCCCCACGCCGATGACCGTGTAGTCGCAGTTGAGGATGTTGGCGCGGTGGCCATCGGACTGCATCCACGCCGCCATCACGTCTCGGGGGCTGCGCTGGCCCGCAGCGATGTTCTCACCCCCCGCGAAGCCAGTGAAGCCCGCCGCCTCGGCCCGGTCCGTGAACGTCGACCCGTCAAGGCTGGTGTGGGAGAAGTAGTCGTGCGCGGCCATGTCGTCGCTGTGGCCCTGCGCCGCTGCCGCCAACCGGTCGTCGATGGTCACGGGCCCGCAGCGCGGTGCGGCCGCCGCCCGCTCGGCGTTGACCAGGTCGACCACCTGCTCGGCCGCACTCCGCGCCGCGCTGACGGTTGGCGCGGGGGGTGGCGCGGCGGTCGTCGAGGGGACGGCAGTCGTCGTCGGGTCGGTCGCCGGCGTCGCGGTGGTCGTGGGACCGGCGGCTGCTACCTCGTCGGAATCCTCGTCGCTCGGTCCGGCAGTGGTGGTCGTCGTGGCCGGCGCGGTGGTTGTCGCTCGCTTCAAGGGAGCTTCGACGACGGTGGTCGGTGGCCGCGTCCGCCCGGCCGCTGTCACGTTGTCGTTATCTTCGGTCGCCGAGCCCACCAGCCCCAGCGCCACCACGGGTGCGAGGCAGGCAAGCGCCATGACCATGAGCAGGCGCACGAACGAGGGCGACCCTTCGCCCCCCAGCTGGCGGCCGGACACGCCATGACTGTAACCGGTTCGTCACCCGGCGTTCTGCGTCCCGGCGATGCACTCGGAAAGGGGATGGCCGTGGAGGAAGACGGAAACCGGTCCGTCCTCGCTCACGACCACGGCCAGCGCCCCGGGCTGGTCGAAGGTGTAGCGGGCCGCGGAGCGATGCCGCATCCCCCGCTCGTGGTCGATCGCGAACCCGGCCTCGGGCGTCGCCCGCAGCCCCACCGCGAGCCGTAGAACGGCTCCGTCCGCGGCCAAGATCGTGGCCAGGTCGGTCTGCATCAGGGCGGCGAACAGGGCGGGGTAGTGGTAGCGCGTCGTCACCGTGAGCGTGGGCGCGACAATTGAGTGCTCGAGGTCCAGGCCCGACTCGGCGTGGTCGCCGGGAAGCACCAGTGTCGCACCGACCCGCGAGGGGCTCAGCCAGTGCACCGCCAGTTCCAGCACCCCCGCCAGCACCGGCTTGTCGATCCCCGGCAGCAGCGGCTGCAGCGCCTCGTGCTCGCTACGGGCATTGGGGCGGTTCGTCCAGCGGTAGCCGGACCACTCCACCGCACCCGTTTCGGTGAACGCCCGGGTCACGCCCATGGCCGTGCGCTGGACGATGACGGCGCCGATGTCGGCCTGGATCTCGACGAGATCGGCCTCGTACTGCACGCTCCGCCGGAAGCAGGCCAGCTGCAGCGGCCGATCGGGTTGGCGGACGACGTACGTCGACCGCCCGTCGGCGAAGCGGCGAGCGACGTCCAGGGGCATGGCGTCGAGGGCGATCAGGTCGACCAGTTCGCCGGACTCGATCAGCGACCGGTCGCCCGGCACCACGATGGACCCGTAGATCGGAGCCCGCCGCTCGAAGAGCGGTGGCCGGCGCGCGTACTCGAGCTCGTCGAGCACGACATTGAGCACGCTCTCCTCGGCCTCGACGACCACACCGTCGTCGATCATCTCGGATTGCAGCCGACGAGCGGGGCGACTCAGCGCAACGCGTGCGTCCACGCGCCCACGATACGGGCACCGACGCGACGAACCGCCGGCACGATGCCGGCGGCTCGATGAAGTTCTCTGACGCCTGAGACAGGTCGTCAGATCACACGGACGTTCTGGGCCTCCTCACCTTTCCGGCCGGGCGCCACGTCGAACTCGACCTGCTGGCCTTCGTTGAGGGTGCGGTAGCCCTCGCCCTGGATGTTGGAAAAGTGGACGAACACGTCGTCCGCGCCATCACGCGAGATGAAGCCGTAGCCCTTCTCGGCGTTGAAGAACTTCACGGTCCCTGTAGCCAATTGATTCTCTCTTCGGTATCGAGCGGACCCTTGTGGCCCGCTCGGTTGGTATTTTGTAGCGCGAACCCTACTTGTAGCGGTAGGTGATGCGTCCCTTGTTCAGGTCGTAGGCGGACACCTCGACCTGCACTCGGTCGCCGGGCAGTATGCGGATGCGGTTCTTGCGCATCTTGCCGCTCAGGTGACCGAGCACGGTGTGGCCGTTGTCGAGGGAGATGCGGAACACGCCTCCCTTGAGGGCTTCGTCTGTGCGGCCTTCGAGCACGAAGGCATCGTCCTTAGTCTTTGCCAAGCGCTGACTCCTCCCGGTAGGCAGGACGACAACTCTACGGTCACTTTCACCGAATTACGCCGAATCCTCGGCAGGGCCGAGCTGGTGCGGTCGCACCCGGCGTGCCGGCGTCGAGCTGACCTATGTGGGTGCCCTGGTGGTCGAGCACCGCACCACCAGCTCGATGGGAAACTCCACGACCTTGGCCGGCGCGCCCTCGAGCAGGAGCCGGGCGGCGGTCTCCCCTCGCGCTACGAGCGGCTGATGGATGGTGGTCAGGGGGGGTGCCGTGGAGGTCGCCGTGGGCGTGTCGTCGAAGCCCACCACCGAGAGCTCGCGTGGCACCTCGATTCCCCGAGCACCGGCGGCGTCCACCACCCCGGCGGCCAGCTCGTCACTCATGGCCACCAGGCCCGTTGGCCGATCGGGCCGCTCGAGCAGGTTGCCGGCGAGCTCGCGAGCCGCCTGCCGGGGCGACTGATCGTCGGGGACCGCGAGCGCGGGCACGGTGTCCCAGGAGAGGCCGGCATCTTCGACGGCATCGCGGATGCCCGCCAGCCGGTCGGCCATGACCGTGTAGCGGATGGGGCCGGGGTTGGCCGGATCCAGCGTGCCGCCCGCCGCCCCGGGCGACCGCGGCAGCGCCAGCACCGCGAGGCGC
Source organism: uncultured bacterium (assembly GCA_963813485.1). Taxonomy (GTDB): domain Bacteria; phylum Actinomycetota; class Acidimicrobiia; order Acidimicrobiales; family VFJN01; genus DASQUK01. The sequence continues at coordinate 255,575 of CAWEZE010000020.1, read as the reverse complement.
CGATGGCCCAGGCGCAGGAGATGCTCCATCGCCGCCCGGCTTCCCCCGCGATCGTCGATCACGACCTGGCAGCGCGCCCCGGAGCGGCGATGGTCCACCATCACGAACGGCAGGCGGCGGGCGATCAGCGCCGCCAGGCGGGCGTCGTCGGCGACGTCGCAGATGGACACGAACCCGTCGACGGCGGCGTTGGCGAGCACCGAGGCGCCGGCATCGTCGGCCTCCAGGCGGGGAAGCAGCGCCAGGCTCTTCCCGGCGTCGTCCCACACCGACGCCATGCCGGCCACGAACATCAGGATCGCCGGGTCGGTGAACAGGTACGACAGCGGCTGGTCGTAGACCAGCCCGACCAGGCCGGTCCGGCCACGCCGCAGGCCGCGGGCCACGGGGTCGGGCCCGGCGTATCCCAGCTCCTCGGCTGCCGCCATGATGCGGTCGCGCAGCGCGGGGGATAGCTGGTCGGGACGGTTGTAGGCGTTGGAAACGGTGGTGCGGGAGACGCCCACCGCCCGGGCGACATCGGCGAGCGTGGGAGCCGTCACGAAAACATCTTGACCGATTCAGTAGTGAGCGCGAAAGTTGAGCGTTACTGAATCGATCAAGCAACCCGATCAGGGAATGAGCACAAGGAGACCGTCGTGACCGCCACGACCACCGCCCGGACCATCCCCCTCACCGCCGATGGCAGCTCCGCCGTCGACCTCGTCCCCGTCGACTACGACGGCTGGCAGGCGCTGGCGACCGCGTCCCTCGGTCGCCTCCTCAGCGATGCCGAGCTGGCGGCGGTCGAGCATCTGCCCGTCGACATCGCCCTCGATCTCCTGTTCCCGGACCTGGACGACGCCGCTCGCCACGAGGCTCTGTCGACGCTGGGCTAGCGGGCCCGCCTTCGGGATCGTTCCTGGCGCCGAAATTGGTTGGTGGTCAACCATGCCCGCACGCTGATGCCCCCACTGGGGCTCGCGCGAGAACGTGTTCTACCCTGGGGGGCATGGACGCTGACGCCCTCGGCCATCCGGTCATCGACGCTGACAACCACTACTACGAGGCCGAGGACGCGTTCACCCGGCATCTCGATCCCGCCCTCGGGCCCCGCTGTGTGCAGTGGGCGACCATCGACGGCAAGCGCTACCACGTGCTGGGTGGCCGAGTCAGCCGGGCGGTGAGCAACGCCACGTTCGACCCGGTGTCCAAGCCGGGGTGCCTGTACGACTACTTCCGCGGCAACGCGCCTGGCGTCAACCCGTTGCAGAGGCTCCGCGACCACGAGCCGATCCGACCCGAGTACCGCGACGCCGACGCCCGGCTCCGCACGCTCGATGACCAGGGCCTGGCCGGCTGCTGGCTGTTCCCGACCCTCGGCATGATCTACGAGGAGCCGCTCCGCCACGATCCCGAGGCGGTGTGCCACACCTTCCGTGCCTTCAACCGTTGGCTCCATGACGATTGGGGCCTGGTCCACGCCGATCGGATCTTCGCCGCCCCCTACATCACGTTGGCCGACCCGCAATGGGCGGTCGAGGAGCTGGAGTGGGCGCTGGCCGAGGGCGCACGGCTGCTGGTCATGCGACCCGCCGCACCAACCACCGCGCTCGGCCGCCGCTCGCCGTTCGACGTCATGTTCGACCCCTTCTGGGCGCGGGTCGACGAGGTGGGCGTGACCGTCGTGGTGCACGCAGGGGACAGCGGCGTGTCGTCGGACGGCTACGCCGTCGACGGATTCGCCGCCACCTTCTCGGGCGGCCACAAGCCGTCGCTCAAGAACTTCGCCATCGAACGGGCGGTGCACGACTTCCTGCTGTCGATGGTGCTCGAGAACCACTTCCGCAAGTTCCCCAACCTGCGGGTGGCGTCGGTAGAGAACGGTGCCGAGTTCCTGCCCGACCTGTTCCGCAAGTTGCGGTCGGTGGACCGCAAGGTGCGGGGCTGGTTGGCCGAAGACCCGGTCGACGTCTTCCGCCGCCACATCTGGGTCAACCCGTTCTGGGAGGACGATCTTGCGTCGGTGGTCGAGTGGATGGGTGCCGACCGGGTGCTCTTCGGCTCGGACTGGCCCCACATCGAGGGCCTGCCACGGCCACTCGACTACCTGCGTGAGGCCAAGGTGCTCGACGCCGGCGACCGGCGCATGGTGCTCCACGACAACGTCCGGGACTTGACCACGCCGCGACCCCGTTGAGGCGACTAGGGTGCCAGCTGCGCAACCCATCCGAGACCTCAGCTTCCCGGCTGTGCTGTGCGCGGCGGGCAACGGTGAGCACTGGGCGCTCACCGAGCTGTTCCGTGCCTACCAGCCGCCACTCCTGCGGTATCTGCGCGCCCAGGAGCCGGGCATGGCCGACGACCTGGCCGGTGAGGTCTGGGTGGCGGTGGCCCAACAGTTGGCGCGGTTCGAGGGCGACGAGGCCGGCTTCCGCGGCTGGCTGTTCACGATCGGCCGCTGCCGGCTGATCGAGCACCGCCGGCGCAGCGCCCGCCGGCGCACCGACCCGATGCCGCACGACCGACTCGACGGGGCGGTCGAGCACGGCTTCGGTGGCGATCCGTCGTGGCTGGTCCTCGACCAGCTGGCGGCGCAGGAGGCCATCGACATGCTGATCGGCGACCTGTCGCCGGAGCAGGCCGAGGCCGTGCTCCTGCGGGTCGTCGGTGGGTTCGCCGTGCCCGAGGTCGCCCAGATCATGGAGCGCAGCCCCGGCGCCGTACGGGTGATGTGCCATCGCGCGCTCCGACGGTTGGCCACCCGGTTCGGCGACCCGGCGCCGGAGACGGAGGGGGTGCTGGCCGAATGACCCCCGACGACCGCTGGATCGACATGGCACGGTTCGACGCCGCACACGCCCACCGGGTCTGGGCCGGGTCCGCAGACATCGATGACGCCCCCGCGTGGTACGGCCAGGTGGCCACCCTGATCCGGGCGGCGGCTGCGCCGACCACCGAGGACGAGTTGGCGGGGGAGTCCGAGATCGTGGCCCGGATGCAGGCCGCCATCCTCGAGCCAGCCCCGGACGACGAGGCGGCGGGGGAGTCGGAGATCGTGGCCCGGATGCAGGCCACCATCCTCGAGCTCGCGACCTACGGCGACGCCGACCGGCCCCGGCACCTCCGGGCCCCCGCATCCGTGGGCAGCCGCCGAGCGCCGCCGCCGGGGGGCTCGCGTGGTGCGCCGGATCGTGGCGGCCAAGGCCGCCGCGGTCACGACCGTGGTCGCCATCGGGGTCACCGCCGCGGCCGCCACCACCGGGATCGTCGCCACCGTGGTGGTGCCGGCGCTCTCCAGCCACGAGTCCACGCCCGACGAAGGGACCAAGTCCCCGCCTGCCGCAGAGGGCGGGTTTGCGACCGGCGACGCGGGCGACAGCGACCCAGGTCTCAGTGGCGGCACCGGCGATGATCCGGCCGTCACCATGGATCCCGAAGAGCCCCTGCTTTGCATGCTCGATCTGGACTGCCTCCTGGAGGAGGTGGAGCAGGCCGCAGCTGCCCCTCCCAGTGCCACGAGCGGCGATGCGGTCGTGACCATGGATCCCGAACAGCCCCTCCTGTGCATGCTCGATCTCGCCTGCCTCCTCCACGAGGTGGAGGCAGGCCGCCGCCGCGCCCCTCGCTACCGAGCCGCCGGCTGCGCCCCCGACGGCCGAGCCGCCGGCTGCGCCCCCGACGACCGAGCCGCCGGCTGCGCCCCCGACGACCGAGCCGCCGGCTGCGCCCCCGACGACCGAGCCGCCGGCTGCGCCGCCCACGACCGAGCCGCCGGCTGCGCCGCCCACGACCGAGCCGCCCACCACGACCACTACCCAGCCCCCGTCCGATCCTCCTCCCCCGGCCGACCAGGTGGCGTCAGGGCCCCCGGCTGAGACGAGGAGCGCGACGGGCGACGCCGGCACCCCGGGCGCCACGGACGTCACCGCCGCCTCCGCGGACGGTGGCGCCGGTACCGGCTCCGGCTCCCCGCCGGCCGGCTGACCCGGCCGGCTCGCACGCGTCAGCGGTTTTTTCTCACCGCGTGTAACGGACGGCCATGCCGGCGCGATCTAGTCCGTGGATGGGAGCAGGCAAGCGCATCGTCGGCCAACGGGCGGGTTGGCTACCTCACGGGCGAGGGTAGGCGGGCGCTCTGCGGGCGGGTGGGGAGGTCAGTGTTCCGGGGGCGTGCGGGCGGCCCCGGAACAGACCTCCCACACCCCGCGTCACAACAGGTCGGTGACGCAGGTACCCAGTTGGCGGAGGTTGCGGACCTCGGCCATGCGGTCGCAGGCCAGCGCGTAGAGCGATGCCACCGAGTCCCCCCGGTCCCACCGGTCGCGGGGCTCGGGGTTGAGGAACCAGATCCGCCGGCTGCGGCGGTGGATCTCCCGCAGCGCATGGAGGCCCGGGTCGCCGTGGTGGCTGCGGGCGTCGCCGGTGACGACCAGCGTGGCACGCGGGCTGAGCTGGCTGCCGTACCGGTCGAGGAAGCTGCGCAGGACCCGGCCGTAGTCGCTGCGGTGACGAGCCCGGGACGCCGACGCCCGCGCCAGTAGGGCATAGGGGTCGACGTCGTGGAGCCGGCGATCGAGCACGTCGCTGATCTCCTGAACGTCGTCGACGAAGACGAACGTGCGCAGGCCCGAGAACTCCTCGTGCAGGGCGTACACCAGCGCCAGCGTGAAGCGCGAGAACTCGGCCATCGACCCCGAGACGTCGCACAGCACCCACAGCTCGGGCCGGGTACGCGGTCGGTGCTTGTAGGCAGGGTCGAGGGGCACGCCGCCGCTCTGCAGCGACCCCCGGAGGGTGCGGCGCATGTCGAGTCGCCCGCCACGGCTGCGCCGCTGCTGGTGGGCCGCCTTGGCCGCCAGCCTGCGGGCCAGGGGACGGACGGCTGCCCGCATGTCACGCAGCTCCCCGGTCGAGGCTCGGAGGAAGTCGACCTCGTCCGGCGACGGGGTGGCCGGCGCCCCGCGCTCGGCGCTGCCGGCGTGGATCTCCCCCGCGAGCATCTGGCGGTAGCGCTCGAGCAGGGCCTCGAGGTCGGCCTGCGCCAGTCGCTCGTCGAGCGCGGCGCGCCGACCGGCCTCCCGCCCCCGGCGTAGGGCGTCCTGGCGGACCGCCGACAGGTCGAGGCCGCGGAGCAGGCGCTGCAGGCGGTACCGGTCGCTGCCCGCAACCACGCCGAAGCCCGCCCAGCGGCGCACCGCCTGGGCCGCGAGGCCCGGCAGGGCGTCGACGTCGCCGCGGGCGAGGGCCTCCGCTAGACGTCGACGGATGGCGGCGTCCTCGGAAGCGCCGTCGGGCTCGTCGTCGTCCGCCGAGGCGGCTGGCGAGGGCGACACCCGGGGCCCGAACCAGCGCTCGAACGCGGCCTCGAAGGCGCCGAGGTGCTCGGAGCGCTTGACCAGCGTGGTGGCCAGAGCCACGTGGGTCTCGCTGCGGGAAGCGAGGTCGACCTGTTCGAGCGCGGCCACGGCGTCCACAACGCCGCTGGTCGGCACGTCGACGCCGCTGGTCCGGAGCTGGTCGGCGAAGGCGAGCACGACGGCGAGCAGTGCATCCCCGGTCGGGAGGGGAGTCGTGGCCACGTGCGCCCCGGAGCCTCGGCTACCGCCGCGCCAGGCGCTCGCTGATCTGCCCGGCGGTATCGAGGAGGGCGGGGAGGAAGTCCTTGCGGATGGCGTCGAGGCTCACCCGGCCCGCATGGGTGGAAACGTTGATGGCGGCGAGGGCCCGGCCGTGGCCGTCTCGCAGCGGCGCCCCGATCGACCGAAGCCCGGCCTCCAACTCCTGGTCGACCAGCGCCCATCCCTGGCGACGCACCCGCGCCAGCTCGTCGTGGAGGTCGGTGGGCTTGGTGATGGTCCGGTCGGTGATGGACGGCAGCGGACCGGGACCGATCAGCTCGTCGACCTCGTCCCGGCCGAGCTCGGCGAGGAGCACCCGTCCCATCGACGTGGCGTACGCGGGGAGGCGGGAGCCGAGCCCCAACGAGATCGTCATGATCCGCGTGGTGGGCACCCGCGCGATGTAGACGATCTCGGGCCCGTCGAGCACCGCAGCGGAGCACGACTCGTGGGAGCGCTCGACCAGGGCCTCCATTCCCGGTTCGGCGATGCTCGCCAGGTCGAGCGACGACAGGTACGCATAGCCGAGGTCGAGCACCTTGGGGGTGAGCTCGAAGCCCCGGCCGTCGGAGCGTGCGTAGCCGAGATGCTGGAGCGTGAGCAGGACCCGCCGCGCCGTCGCCCGGGTGAGGCCGGTGAGTCGGGCAACCTCGGACAGGGTGAGACGTGGGTGCTCCCGGGAGAACACCTGCATCACTGCGAGCCCTCGCTCGATGGACTGGACGTACTCGCTCGACACACCCATGGTTTCGTTCGCTATACGCACAGATGTTCACTATGCGGTTGAAGTATGCCACAATCCAAGCTGCGGTGATCAGAAGGGTCATGGCCCCTAGGCACTGCACGTTCGATGAACCCGACGGTCAGGGGGAGCGCATGCCGCAGTACACGACCCGGTTCGGCAGCCTGCTCGACTACGAGAAGGGTGGCGTCGAGGCGATCGACGACGAGCCCGAGCACTACGCGTTCTCGAACATGTTCGAGGTCGCGGCCAACGCCAAGGCGTGGGAGAAGGTGGCGGTCGGGAAGAACCAGGAGTACGTGCTCGAGGTCATCCGGGCCGAGGGCACCTCCGAGTGGCGCACGGCCGCTCACGACGAGACCGCCCTGGTGATGGACGGCACGGTCACCGTCGAGCTGGTCAAGCTCGATCAACCCGACCTTCCCGCCGACAAGCGGGGTTCCGTGCGTATCGACGGGGAGCCGTCGGGTCGTGCCATGGGGCGCATCGTCGCCGGGCGCGGGCACATGGCCCTGCTGCCGGCCAACGCCGCCTACCGCTTCAGGGCCGACGAGCCGGGCGTGATCCTGCTCCAGACCATCGAGGGCGACGACACCATCTATCGCTGGGCCGAGATCGTCCAGACGGGCTGACGGAGGGCATCACGACCATGACCGAGACCACGACCAGCACCACTGAGGTCCGCGCCGGCGAGCCCAACGCCCACGGCTACCGCACCTATTCGCTGGGCGAGTTCACCTTCAGCCGCGACGAGTACTTCGCTCACGTGACCTGGCCCACGGGGAGCCAAGTCATGTCGATCGACGGCTTCCTGCGGGCGACCCAGCGCGACGTGGCGTGGCAGTTCTTCTACGGCGTCGTCAACTTCGACGACGTCATCGGCACCATCAACCACTACGGCAATGTCGACCTGTTCGCCGGCACGTTCAACGACGCCTACCGCCGTGCCGAGATCGACCACCTCGAGAACTTCCCTCACGAAGAGATCTTCGCCACCTTCGTGGCGATGCTCGACGACTGGACCAACGCCGGCTTCGACCCCTTCGCCTCCCCCGAGGAGACCGGCACCGCCTGGGGCGACAAGGCGGGCAGCAACACGGCGGCCGTCGGCCGCAGGCGGGTCACCGCCCAGCGCATGGTGGGCGTTCCGGGTGATGAGGCGCTGCGCACCGACGCCACCCACCCGATCAACCGCATGTTCGCCGACGTCGATCAGTCCGAGCCGGAGATCCATGCCGAACCCGGCTTCGAGGACGAGGTGGCCGCGTTCAACCTGTTCGCCTACCTGTCCCGCTCCGACGTCACCTGGAACCCCTCGATCGTGTCGGTGTGCAAGGACAGCCTCTACTGCCCGACGACCGAGGAGTACATCCTGCCCATCGTCCACGGCAACGACCGGGTCGAGTGGTTCGTGCAGCTCTCCGACCAGATCGAATGGGATGTCGCCGACAAGGAGAGCGGGTCCCGCCGGGCGCGGGTGGTCATGAAGCCGGGCGACGTGGCCGCCATGCCCGCCGACATTCGCCATCAGGGCTACGCGCCCAAGCGCTCGATGCTGTTGGTCTGGGAGAACGGCTCCCCCGAGCTCCCCCAGATGATCGCCGAGGGCCGCGCCCCGACGTACCCGGTCGAGCTGTAGGTGGAGCAGTCGCCTGGTTCGGACGGCGGCGGGGGGTCCGGGGGCCCTCGAAACCTCTGGTTTCGAGCCGAAACAGACCAAGCTCTTCATCGACGGGGAGTTCGTCGACGGGCTGGCCGGCGCGACCATCGAGGTGCTCGAACCCCACGACTGCTCGGTGCTGGCCGAGGTGGCCGAGGCCCGGGCCGAGGACGTCGACCGGGCCGTGTCGGCAGCCACCGCCGCGTTCCCCGCCTGGTCCGCCACTCCGGCGGCCGAGCGGGGGAGGCTGCTGCTGCGGCTCGCCGACGCCATCGAGCGCCACGCCGAGGAGCTGGCCCGCCTGGAGAGCCGCGACACCGGGCACCCGCTGCGTGACTCCCGGGGGCTGGACGTGCCCCGCACCGCGGCCACCTTCCGCTACTTCGGGGGCATGGCCGACAAGGTGCAGGGTTCGGTCGTGCCCGTCGAGGCCGGGTTCCTGAACTATGTCGAGCGGTCGGCGCTGGGCGTCGTCGGGCAGATCGTTCCCTGGAACTTTCCGCTGATGTTCTGCAGTTGGAAGCTGGGGCCGGCACTCGCCGCCGGCAACACGGTGGTGCTCAAGCCGGCCGAGCTGACGCCGCTGTCGTCCCTGCGGGTGGCGGAGCTGACGGCCGAGGTCGGGATCCCACCCGGCGTGGTGAACGTCGTTCCTGGCTACGGGCAGACCGCCGGGCAACACCTGGCGGAGCATGCGGGGGTGGCGAAGATCGCGTTCACCGGGTCGACCGCCACCGGCCGCCGGATCGTCGAGGCGTCGGCGGGCAACCTCAAGCGCGTCCAGCTCGAGCTGGGCGGCAAGGGCGCCAACGTCGTGTTCCCCGACGCGGACCTTGCTGCTGCCGTGAACGGATCGGCGTTCGCCATCTTCCACAACCAGGGCCAGGCCTGCATCGCCGGAAGCCGGCTCATCCTCCACGAGGAGATCGCCGACGAGTTCATGGAGCGGTTCACGTCGCTGGCCGAATCGATCCGGCTGGGGAACCCGCTGGACGAGTCGACCGAGATGGGTCCGCTCACCTCACCGATGCACCGCGATCGGGTCCTCGCCTACGTCAAGGTCGCGCTCGACGAGGGTGCCGAGATCGTCACCGGCGGCAAGGAGCCCGACGACCCGGCTCTGGCGCGCGGCTGCTACGTGCTGCCCACCGTCGTGCGGGCCGATCCCGGCAGCCGGGTCAGCCAGGAAGAGGTGTTCGGGCCCTTCGTGAGCGCCACCACGTTCCGCACCGACGACGAGGCGATCGCCCTCGCCAACGGCACGGACTACGGGCTCGGCGGCGGCCTCTGGACCCGGGATCTGTCCCGGGCCCACCGGATCGCCCGCGCCTTCCGGTCCGGCATGGTGTGGGTCAACGCCTACAAGCGGGTCAACCCGGGCTCGCCGTTCGGCGGTGTGGGCCGCTCGGGCTACGGGCGCGAGATGGGCTTCGAGGCGATGCACGAGTACACCGACGCCCACTCGGTGTGGATCAACGTCGACGCCCAGCTGCCGCCCTGGTACCCGCGGCCGGGGGTCGGGTCGTGAGTGAGATCGTCAGCCTGTCCGACGCCGTCGCCAGCGCCGTGCACGACGGCGACACTGTGGCGCTCGAGGGGTTCACGCACCTCATCCCGTTCGCCGCCGGGCACGAGGTCCTCCGCCAGGGCCGGCGCGACCTGACCCTGGTGCGACTCACGCCGGACGTGCTCTACGACCAGATGATCGGCATGGGCGCCGCTCGCCGGCTCGTGTTCTCGTGGGGCGGCAACCCGGGCGTCGGGTCGCTGCACCGGTTCCGTGACGCCATCGAGCACGGCTGGCCGCAGCGGATCGAGATCGAGGAGCACAGCCACGCCGGGATGGCGAATCGCTATGTGGCCGGGGCGTCGGGGCTGCCGTTCGCCGTGCTCCGCGGCTACGCGGGCACCGACCTGCCCGGCCAAACCGCCAACGTTGCCCCGATCGACTGCCCGTTCACGGGCGAGAGCCTGACCGCGGTGGCCGCCCTGCGTCCCGATGTCACGATCATCCACGCCCAGCAGGCGGATCGGGCCGGGAACGTGCAGCTGTGGGGCATCATCGGGGTGCAGAAGGAGGCGGCGCTGGCGGCCGACCGGGTGGTGGTCACGGTCGAGGAGATCGTCGACGCCCTCGAGCCGCGGCCCGGGGCGATCGTGCTGCCGTCGTGGGTGGTCGACGCCGTGGCCGTGGTGCCCGGTGGCGCGCACCCCAGCTACGCCCACGGCTACTCGGTGCGGGACAACGCCTTCTACGAGGCGTGGGATCCGATCAGTCGCGACCGCGACACCTTCGCTGAGTGGATGAAACGGAACGTGCTCGACCTCGTGCCGAGCCCGAGGTGAGGGGAGACCCATGGCTGTCACGACCCAGACGATGACCGACGAGCAGCGCAAGTCGGTCGCGATCGAGTACCTGAAGGCCTTCGACAACGGCGGGACGACGTCGACCGGCGGCAGCCTCCTCGACCTGTTCGCGGACGACGCCCAGGTCTACTTCCCCAAGTGGGGCCTGGCCTCGGGCAAGGACGAGATCGGCCGGTTGCTCGGCGACGTGGGCGGCACGATCAAGCAGATCGTCCACCACTTCTCGCACTTCAACTGGGTGTTCTCGGCCAGCGACGTGGTGGTGTGCGAGGGCACCAGCCACGGCGAGCACCGCGACGGCCCGTGGCGGGCGGGCGTGCCCGAGTGGGCTGCGGGCCGCTGGTGCGACGTGTTCGAGATCAGGGACTTCCTGATCCAGCGGGTCTTCATCTACCTCGACCCGGACTACGCCGGCCAGGACACCGAGCGGTACCCGTGGCTGGTGGACAAGGAGAGCGGGTGAAGCGGCCGGGATGGCGAGGCATTGCCTCGGTTCTCGCTTCCGGTGAGGGCGCTCGGTGAGCGCACTGGCGCCCGCCGCACGGGACGACCGCGCCTGGACCGCCGACGAGATGATGACGGTCGCCGCCGCTCGCCAGCTGCGCGACGGCGAGGTGTGCTTCGTGGGGATCGGGCTGCCGTCGACGGCTGCGAACCTGGCCCGGCGCACGCACGCGCCCGGCCTGGTGCTCGTGTACGAGTCGGGGACGATCGGCGCCAAGCCCCGCGCCCTCCCGCTGTCGATCGGCGACGGCGAGCTGGCCGAGACCGCCGACGCCGTGGTGTCGGTGCCGGAGATCTTCAACTACTGGCTCCAGGCCGGGCGCGTCGACGTCGGGTTCCTGGGTGCTGCCGAGCTCGACCGTCGCGGCGACATCAACACCACGGTCATCGGCCCCTACGGCACCCCCAAGGTGCGGTTGCCGGGCGCAGGTGGGGCGCCCGAGATCGCGGCCTCGTGCCGGCGGGTGGTCGTCGTCGTGCGGCAGTCGCGGCGTGCGTTCGTGGAGCGGGTGGGCTTCCGTACGTCGACGGGCGATCGGGTGAGCACCGTCATCACTGACTTGGGCGTGCTGACCCGCGATCCCCGTCGGGACGAGCTCGTGCTCACGCGGCTACATCCCGGCGCCACCGTCGACGCCGCCCGGGCCGCCACCGGCTGGGACCTGCGCGTGGCGGACGACCTGGCGGTCACCGCCCCGCCCAGCGCCGCGGAGCTCGAGGTGCTGCGTGAGCTCGAGGCCACAAAGGGGGCGGCGGCGTGAAGTCGTTCGTGCACGAGGCACTGCCGGGGCGTGTGGTGTTCGGTGTCGGCTCCGTCGGACAGGTGGCCGACGAGGTGGCGGCGCTGGGCCTGGAGCGGGTCCTGCTCGTGGTCGACGAGGCGTCCAAGGCCGTCGGCGATCGCGTTGCCGACGACCTTGGCGAGCGCTACTCGGGTCGCCTCGACGAGGTGCGCCAGCACGTGCCCGAGGAGCTGGCCACGGAGGCACGGCGCACGGCCGTCGAGGCGCGGGCCGACGGCGTGGTGACGATCGGGGGCGGATCGGCCACGGGTCTGGGCAAGGCGATCGCCGTCGACCCGGCGGCGCAGGCAGCCACGGTCGGCGGTCGCGTCACGCTCGTCGCCGTGCCCACGACCTACGCCGGGTCGGAGATGACCCCGATCTACGGCGTGACGGGGGAGCACAAGCAGACAGGGCGTGACCTGCGGGCGTTGCCCCGCACCGTGGTGTACGACCCGGTGCTCACCGTCGGCATGCCGCCGGCCATCACCGCCTCCAGCGGGTTCAACGCCCTCGCCCACTGTGTCGAGGGTCTCTACGCGCCCGGCGCCGACCCGATCGTGGGGCTCCAGGCCGTCGAGGGGGTTCGGGCGCTGGCCGGGGCGCTGCCGGAGGCGGTGGACCATCCCGACGACCTCGACGCCCGCGGCCGCGCGCTCTACGGCGCCTACCTGGCCGGGGCCGTCCTGGCCGTGGCAGGGACAGCGCTGCACCACAAGCTCTGCCACGTCCTCGGCGGCACCTTCGGGCTCGTGCATGGCGATGTCAACGCCGTCGTGCTGCCGCATGTCGTCGCCTACAACGCAGCGGCGGCTCCGGAGGCGATGACCGCCGTTGCCGCGGGCCTCGGCGTGCGCCCCGGCGAGGAGGCGGCGGCGCTACGCACCCTGGCCGAGCGGATCGGCGCACCCACCGGCCTCGCCGCCCTGGGGATGCCCGCCGACGGCCTCGACGTCGCCGCCGAGCGCGCCGTGGCGGACACCGGCACCACCAACCCACGCCCACCCGACGTGGCGTCGTTGCGTGCCCTGCTGCAGCGCGCCTTCGACGGGGCGCCGCCGACATCGATCTGATCCAGCCGAGGGGAAGGACATGACCGGTCGCAGCAGGATCCACGCAAACGCCGGGGCAAGCCTGGCGTCGGAGGCGCTGCCGTGAGCTACGTCGTCGACGCGGTGCGCACCCCGGTGGGCCGCTATGGCGGCGCGCTGGCGGGAATGCGTCCCGACGACCTCGCGGCCCACGCCCTGCGGGCCCTCGTCGACCGGGTGCCCGACCTCGACCCCGCCGACATCGACGACGTCTGGTTCGGCGACGCCAACGGCGCCGGCGAGGACAACCGCGACGTGGCCCGCATGGCCGTGCTCCTGGCCGGGCTGCCGGTGTCGGTTCCCGGTGCGACCGTCAACCGTCTGTGCGGCTCGGGACTGGAGGCGGTGATCGCCGCCGACCGGGCCATCGCGGTCGGCGACGCCGCCGTTGCCGTCGCCGGGGGTGTCGAGTCCATGAGCCGGGCGCCGTGGGTGCTGCCCAAGCCCGACACCGCCTTCCCCCGCGGCCACGAGACGCTGCACTCCACGACGCTGGGATGGCGGCTGGTCAACCCCCGCATGCCCACGGAGTGGACGGTGTCGCTGGGCGAGGGTGCCGAGATCCTGGCGCAGCGACACCGGATCAGCCGAGAGGCGCAGGATGCGTTCGCCCTGCGGTCGCACCGCCGTGCCGCGGCGGCGTGGGATGCGGGCCGGTTCGACGACGAGGTCAGCTTCGTCACCGACGACGAGGGCGGCCGGCTCCTCGAGCGGGACGAGAGCATCCGCCCCGACACCTCGCTCGAGGCGCTGTTCCGCCTGCGCCCGAGCTTCCGGCCCGACGGATCGGTCACTGCGGGCAACGCCTCGCCGCTCAACGACGGGGCCGCCGCCGTGCTGTTGACCGACGAGCCGGCACTCGGACGGCTCGGCCGCGAGCCCGTGGCCCGCATCGCTGCCCGGGCCACCTCGGCCGTCGAGCCACCGCTCTACGGCCTCGGTCCGGTGGACGCGGCCGAACGGGCGCTCAAGCGCGCGGGTGTCGCATGGTCCGACCTCGCGGTCGTGGAGCTGAACGAGGCCTTCGCGGCACAGGCCCTGGCCTGCCTGGCCCACTGGCCCGACCTCGACCCCGAGATCGTCAACCCCAACGGCGGCGCCATTGCCATCGGTCACCCGCTGGGCTGTTCGGGCGTGCGGATCCTCACGTCGTTGGTGTGGGAGTTACGCCGCCGCGGCGGGGGCTGGGGCCTGGCGGCCATGTGCATCGGGGTGGGCCAGGGAATCGCCGTCGTCGTCGAGGCGTGAGGCGGGCATCGCCGCATCCGATCCCCTGGTCGCCTTGATCCACGGTGCACGCTCTCAGACTCGGCGGAGGCCCTCGCTCACTGCCCAGGCGGCGACCTCGGTGCGGGACGACATGCCCAGCTTGGCCAGGATGTTCGACACGTGGACCGCGGCGGTGCGCGGTGAGATGTAGAGGCGTTCGGCAACCTGGGAGTTGGTCAGGCCCTCGGCCAGCAGGGACACCACCTCGCGCTCACGTGGGGTGAGCGCCTCGGGCCCGCTCGGCTCCGGTCCCAGTCCGAGGCGGCGCTCCACCGCCCGCAGCTCGTCCACCCGCCAACCTCGCCACCGCGCCAGGAACGGGGCTGCCGCCTCCGCATGGGCTCGGGCCTCGTCCAGTCGCCCCTCGGCCACCAGGGTACGGGCGGCGCCAACGTGTGCAGTCCCGAGGTGTGCGGCCAGGACCTCGGGGGCCGATTCGAGGCCCTCGGCGGCGGCGGCGTAGAGGTCGGCTGCCGTGTCCAGCCGGTTCTCTGCCTCCGCGACCTGGGCGTCGATGAGCTGCCGCCACGGGTCGTCCGGCGGCAGCCGGTGTCCGACGTACAGCCCCACCTGGTCGACGAGGGGCCGCATCTCGGCGGTTGTCAACCCGGCACGCAGGGCGGCGGCGAGGAGGTCGTGGGTCTGCCCGGGGTAGGCGACGCCGTCATGGGCCACCGTGTCGCCGAAGGCGCGCAGGCGCTCCCGGGCCTCGGCGAGGTCACCGCGCCGGCACGCCAGGTGGAAGTGGAGGCCGAACACGCCCACCGCGGCCCGCTCGGTGGGAGGCTCGGCCATGTCCGTGAAGCGCTGGGCCGTCTCGAGGTCCCCGGCCTCCAGTGCCAGCCCCGCACGCATCACGGCGAGCCAGCGGCCGTCGGTCCACGAGACGGCGTTGCCCGCTGACGTGTAGCGCGCATTGTCGAGGTGGGCGATGGCGGCGTCGAGGTCGCCCTCGACGGCCTCGAGATGCGCCTGGTTGGCCGCCAGGTCGATGGCCGCGACCAGCTCGAACCCGGCGGCCTCCGCCTGCCGGTGGGCCCGCTCGATCATCTCCCGCACCTCGCCGACGTCGCTCCACTGGCGGGCGTCCCACACGAGGTAGTTCAGCGCCCGGGCCGCCAGCACGTGGTCGCCGATCCGCTCGGCCTCGTCCGCCGCCGTCTGCAGCAGGCGGCGCCCTTCGAGGACCCGGTCGCGGGCGTTGAGCATGGCGGTGCCCTTGTCGACCATTGCCGCCACGCGGACGTCGGTGAGGTCGAGGGTCTCGGCCAGGCTCGCGGCCTTGTCCGCCCACTCGTACGTGGCCTCGATCTGATCGCGCAGCATGTACGACTGGGCGACGGCGGCCATCGCGCGTGCCCGGTCCTCGTCGGACGGAAGCCGATCGATGATGCCGATGAGCTGGTCGGTGAAGCCCACCATTGCCTCGATCTGGCCGGCCTCCCGGGCGATGCGCTTGCGCAGGCTCAGGGCCGCCGCCTCCTCGCTCACGTCGTCGCGCTCGGCGCGCCAGCCGGAGCCAGCGGTCGCAGTGCGCGGCGGCGTCGTCGAGCAGCCCGGCGAGCCAGCAGGCGCGGGCTGCCAGGGCGAGTAGCTCGAGGTCGTCCTCCGCCTCGCTCAGGCCGATCTCGGCCAGGTGACGGGCCTGGTACGTCGAGCCGCGGGCGAGCGATTCGCGGGCGCCGATCCGCGCCTCCGCCACCATGTCCTCGTAACGCCCGGCCCCTCGGGCGTGCAGGGCGAGGGCCAGCCGGTCCTCGCTGCCCACCGCCCGCAGTGCGGTGAACGCCGCCTCCTGGAGTCGGCGGCGCTCCCGGCCGAGCAGCCCCTCCTTGATGGCCTCGCGCGCCAGGTCGTGGTGGAAGGTGAAGACGTCGGGCTCGGACTCCGCCAGCAGACCGCTGTCAACGGCGGCTCGGAGCAGGGCGATCAGCCGGTCCTCGGGTGTCCCGGTCACGTGGGCGAGCACGTCGAACGTCACCCGGCGGCCGAGCACCGAGGCGGCGGTGACGAGGCCGCGGACGTCCGGGTCGAGCTCGTCGAGCTGCCCGCGCACAAGCTCGGCCACCGTCCACGGCAGTGGCATGTCGGCCAGGTCCTGCCAGGGCGCGTCACCGGCGCTGGCCACCAGCTCCTCGAGGAAGAAGGGGTTCCCGCCCGTGCGGGTGTGGAGCGCATCGACAACCGGAAACGACGGGACCTCGCCGTAGACGGCCGTCAGGAAGCCGTTGACGTCCGCCGGGCTCAGACGCCGTAGCTGGATGTGGGTGATCGAATGACGGCGCTCCAGCCGGGGGAGCAGCTCCGAGGCGGGATGCCGGCGCGAGAGGCCGTCCGGGCGGTAAGTGCCGATGACGAGCAGCCGGCCGCTGCCGGGCTCGGCCAGCTGCTCGAACACGGTCAGGCTCTCGGAGTCGGCCCAGTGGAGATCCTCGAACACGACGACGCCGGCGATTCCCTCGGCGAGGCGCCTGACCAGTTCGACTCCAGCCCGGACTCGCTCATCGGCCGCGCGGTGGGCGTCGTCCACGGCCTCCAGCAGCGTGGCGTATCCGTCGGCGTGGGCGCTGTCGCGCGTGGCCACCGAGCCGAGCGCGTCACGGAAGAGCTCCATGGGGCGGCTCTCGGCGCCCGGGTCCGCCTGCCCGGCCAGAACCAGCGTGCCCGCCGGCGCCTGCGCCACGAGCTCCTGGACGAGCCGGGTCTTGCCGATCCCGGCCTCACCGGCGATGAGCGCGACGGATGGGTCGGAGCGGGCGTCGATCAATCCCACCAGGCGATCAAGCTCGGCGCCGCGGCCGACCATGATCGGTGACAGCCCCGAACGACCCACGAGCATCACCCGAGCGTAGGGCGCGGTCCCGCCGAATGGCTCGGTCAGAGGCCGACGGCCGCCGACCGCCGGGACGGCCGCTGCCGGTGACGTCCGGCGAGCCGAGCGAGTCGCCAACGCGAGGCCTCGCGCCGGAGGTCCTGCTGGTGGTCGGCGACCATGGTCCTGGTGAAGTCGTATCCGAGAAGCATGAGACCAGGATGCGCTCCTGAGGTACCCGGCCACATCGGACGACCTGCGCATTTCGCAGCGGGCGCAGGTACGTAGATGCCACCGGCGACCGGTCTACGTATCTAGCGGGCCCTCGCGCACCACGACCCCGGTGCTAGTGCCGCGCACGGGAGTTGAGCATTGGACGGGGGTCCGCGTTCGGACGAAACCGGCGGAGTAATCTCGACGCCGGGATAAGGAAGGCCCCGAGCGTCAGACCGGAGCTAGCCGGTCCGCTGCTCGGGGCCAACCATACGGTTGGACGCTCTGGCCGATCCCGGCGACACGAGAGGTGTCACCAGAAGCGCCGACTAATGCAGGGCGCGCCCCGCATCAGCCCGGATCTGACCGTGGTGGGCGCCCCACCTTGACCGTCTCCGTCGGCATTCCTACCGGCCCGCCACGTCGACCTGTGCTCCGGAATTGCTGAGAACCGAAGCTCTCGACCGCATCCTTTGCCCGTGCCGTTGTGGTGGACGTGGTGCATCTTGCGGGGTGTTAAACCCCACGTCAAGGGGCATTTTCGCAATCCCCAGGCAATCCCCAGACTTTCTTCGTCATCCCCAGATTCCGCGATGTTCTCCACAATGAGACCCACAGTTCACCCACAGGCTGGGCCCGATTCGGGCCGTGTACGAGCCGATCCGCGGCGCTCGCTGAGCCCCGGCTCCCGCCTAGCTCACCCGCCTGTCTCCTCGACGAAGGGCTCTCCTTGCTCTAGCTGATAAGCATGCCTACCATGCGGGCCGGCACCGGAGACGCTGGAGGGAACTGTGCGCCGTCATCGCATCATCACCGCCACGGCAGTGTCGCTGGCACTCGCCACCATCGGAGCCGCGTGCGGCGACGACGACGGGGCGGACGTACGCAGCTTCGGCGACTGCGGCGGTTCCGGCAGCGCCTCGGGTGCTGCGTCGGCGGGCGGTGGCGCCACCGAGTCGGGGTCGGCGAGCGGTGCCGCCACCGAGTCCGGGTCGGCCGGATCCGGCTCGGGCAGCGCGAGCTGCCCGTCGGGATCGGGGGCGCGGGTCGGGCAGCGGCTCCGAATCCGGCGCCGGGTCGGGGAGCGGCATCGCCGACGAGGTCGCAGGCTCGTCCACCGACGACCCGCTCGTGACCGACGCGGTCGCCGAGTACCAGCGCTGGGTGACCGAGCAGGTCGACTTGACCATCGCCGCCGCCAAGACCTTCACCGACGCGGTCCGGGCCGGCGACCTGGAGGGCGCCAAGGCCGCCTACGCTCCGTCGCGCCAGGGCTGGGAGCGCATCGAGCCCATCGCCGGTCTGGTCGAGGAGATCGATGGCGCCGTCGACGCCCGGGTCGACGACTTCGAGGGTGTCGACGACCCGGCGTTCACCGGCTGGCACCGGCTCGAGCACCTGCTGTGGGAGCAAGGCACGACCGACGGTGGCGCTCCGTTCGCCGATCAACTCGACGCCGACCTGCAGACCCTCCGGACGGAGCTGGCGGCCATGGAGATCCCTCCCGCGGCGTTGGCGGTCGGGTCGGCGGAACTGATCGAGGAAGTGTCGACCGGCAAGATCACCGGCGAAGAGGACCGCTACTCGGGAACCGACCTGTGGGACTTCGCCGCCAACGTCGAGGGCGCCCAACGCGGCTTCGAGCTGCTGTCGCCTGCGATCGAGGCCGAGGACGCCGCGCTCGTCACCACCATCGAGGGCCTGTTCGACGAGCTCGAGGGGCAGCTCGGGGCCTACCGGGACGGCGAGGGTTACAAGCCGTACGCCGCGCTCACCGACGCGCACAAGACCGAGATGCAGACGACGCTGGCGGAGCTGTCGGAGCACCTGGCGACGGTGGCGGGCACGCTCGGGCTCGAGGGGTGACGGCACTCGCCGCACGCCCGCACCGTTGATGGCACCCGTTTCGCGTCGGAGGTTCCTGGCGGGCGGACTCGCGGGGACGGCGGTCGCGGGCCTGGGTGGGACCGTGACCGCGGGATGCAGCGATTCCACGTCCCGCGGCGACGATGGAGAGACGTCGTCCGGCGCCGGGGCGGGCTCGGCCGGCGCCCGCTACCTGCCGTTCCGAGGCCCCAACCAGCCCGGCATCACCCATCCGGCCAGCGAGCAGGGTCTGCTGGCGGCGTTCACGGTCACCGCCGACAACCGGGACGAGCTGCGCGACACGTTGCGGGCGCTGTCCACCGAGTCGGAACGGCTCGTGTCCGGCGAGCCGTACGAGGACCGGGACCCCGCCTACCCGCCACTCCACACCGGCACTGTCGGCAACCCGCCGCCGCCCGCGGACTTGTCGGTGGTCGTCTCGGTCGGGGCGTCGCTGTTCGACGACCGCTACGGCCTGGCCGACCGCAAGCCCCTCGCCCTGGAGAAGATGCCGTTCCTCGCCAACGACCGGCTCGACCCCGAGCGGTCGCACGGCGACCTGCTGCTCACCCTCACCAGCGCCCACGAGGACGTCAACCTCTTCGCGCTGCGCCAATTGACGCGGGCCACCCGCGGCACGATGGCGTTGCACTGGATGCTCGACGGGTACAACCGTCGCACCCGGGCGGCCCGCGGGGAGGCCGGCAAGCGCAACCTGATGGGGTTCATCGACGGCACCTCCAACCTGGACCCGTCGGACGACGCGATGATGGACCGCTACGTCTGGGTGCAACCCGACGACGACGAGCCCGCATGGACCGCGGGCGGCACGTACCACGTCGTGCGGGTGATCCGGATGCTCGTGGAGTTCTGGGACCGCACCCGCCTGTCCGAGCAGGAGTCGATCATCGGCCGGCACAAGGAGTCCGGGGCACCGCTGGGCGGTGAGGTCGAGACCGACGTCCCCGACTACTCGGACGACGCCGACGGCGACGTGACCCCGCTCGATGCCCACATCCGGCTTGCCAACCCCCGCAGCGCCCAGACCGAGGACGATCTCATCTTCCGGTCGGGGCTGAGCTTCTCCCGCGGCTTCGACGGCGACGGTCAGCTCGACCAGGGGCTGGCATTCGTGTCGTTCCAGCGGCGGCTGTCCCAGTTCCTCAACACCCAGGCGCGCCTCGCCGGCGAGCCGTTGGAGGAGTACATCGTCCCTGAGGGCGGGGGTTTCTACTTCGCGCTACCCGGAGTCATGGACGACGGCGAGTTCCTGGGCGCCGGACTGTTCACGCGACCCTAGGAACCGCGAGCGCTCCGGAGGTGTAATAGGGCCTGGTGCGACGCCTGCACGTCGAATCCCGGGTCACGAGCGGACCGGATGTGGCGGATGCGGGTGGCGGCGTCCTCGGTCGCCATTCGTCGAGCCGTGTGGTCCACGAGCCCGGGCGCTGGCCCCGGCTGGTGGCGATCGCCGCCGTGCTGGGCCTGGTGGCCGGGGCCGCGGCGCTGCTGGTGCTCGGGACGGGCGAGCCCGACCGAGCCGAGGACCAACGCGGCGATCCCCGGGTCGAGTACATGGCGGCGGTCCAGCGACTGGGGCACGCCCGGTCGTTCGCCTACCGCGGTTCCGTGCACGCCGCCGGGCCGAGCGCGCTGCGTCCGGGGCCTTCGATCGCCACGGACGTGACCGTCGAGGGGGCGGTACGCCTGCCGCAGTCGATCACGCGGGACGTGGCGGTCGACGACCGGGGCGGCGCCGTCGAGACGGTGACGTCCGGCTCGACGGTGTGGCGCCGCACGGCGCCGAGCGTCGAGCGGCTGGCCGGGGCCGCATGGGACGTCGCCGGGCCGTCGCTTTCGCGCACTGGCGGCTACCCGGGCCGGTTGGGCGCCGCCCTGGTGGCGGACGTCCTGCGCTCGGCCGGCGATCGACACCGTGACGGCACCGATGCCGCCGGGCGCCCCGTGCTCCGGGCCACCGTTCCGCCCGACGACCGTGACGAACGCTATGGCGACGCCTTGGACGGTGCCGACGTCAGCGTCACGCTCGACGAGGCCGGCGACATCGCCCGCATCGTCCTGACCTCGGCCGAGAAGGACCCCCGGCTCGTGCTTCGGCTCGACGTCCTCCGACTCGGGGATCCCGCTGTCATCGCACCCGGCGATGTGGGAATTCCAGCTCGCAGCACGGTGGACGTCGAGGACCTCGTTGCCGCCGGCGTCGAGCCGCTGGAGCTCGGAGACTTGCCGGCCGGGTGGGCGCTGACCGGCGCACGTATCTCCGCCGGGGGGTCGGTGACGTGGCCGACACCGATGCAATCGGCGGGTTGCACCAGGCTCAGCCTCGACTACCGCGATCTGCGAGCGGTGACCCATGGGTCGCTGCACCTCACCACGGCGAGCCAGGCCTGCATGGCGGCCACTGACCGTGTGGGCACGCGGCGGTCGGTCGCTGCGAATCGGGCCATTCGAGGGCACGGTATTCGAGTCGTTCGACACCACGGCTGGCGACGTTTCCGACGGGACCACCCGCGTCAGCTTCAGCTCTGACCTGCCTTCCGACGAGGTCGCCCCGCTGCTGGCGTCGCTACGGCCGTTCGACCTGCGGTCGGGCCGACCGCGAGATGACGGGTCACCGAGAGTGGGAGACTGAGGCGGTGGGCGACCAGGCCCCCATCCCCATCGAGTCCCGGGTGACGAGGGAGTCCGAGGCGGGCGAGGCGGACAGCGGCTCCCGGGGCAAGGGAACGTCGTCGGGCCGTGTCGTCCACGAACCCGGCGGCTGGCCCCGGTTGGCGGCAGTGCTGGCGGTCGTCGGGCTGATCGTGGGAGGGCTGCTGTGGGCGGTGCTGGACGACGACGCCTCACCGGCCGAGGACCAGGAGCCGGCCAGCGGGCCACCGGCACCGCCGGATGACCCGCAGGCCGAGACTCGGCGGGCGTTCGCCCAGGCCATCCTGCGGTTCGGGGAGGTCCACTCGTTCTCCTACCGCGGATCGGTGCACGCCGCCGCCACCCGACCGTTCGGCGCCGCAGCCTCGGCGGTGGGTGACCTGACGGTCGAGGGCGCTGTGCTCCTTCAGCCGGTGCTGGCCCGGGAGATTGCAGCCGACGGCGGCGGCCGGGCGCAGGAGACCCTCAGCTCGGGCGCCACCGTCTGGACTCGGAGCGCCGCCAGCGCCGACGCCCTCGACGGCGTCGCCTGGATGGTGCACCCAACCTCGCTCGACGCCACGACCACGCTGGACATGCAGGTGGTGGCGCGCCTGATCACGACCGCCGGTGACCCCAGGGGCGAGGCGCCCGATGCCGCCGGCCGGCGGGTGATCCGCGCCACGCTGCCAGCCCGCGGCGACGGTGGGGGCGACCTGTTGCCGCTCGGCGGGGCCGATGCGTTGCTCTCCCTCGACGACGCAGGAAACATCGCCCACCTCGTCGTGACCTGGCCGCCGCGTGACCCACAGCTGGTGCTCGACGTCGAGATCTCCGGTCACAACCAGCCCCAGGACATCGCACCGCCCGATCGTGGTCCCGTCGCCGTGCGGCGCACCGTGCCGGTCGAGGCGCTGCAGGACGATGGTGTCCGGCCGCTCGAACTGGGTCGAGTGCCTGCGGGATGGCGGCTCACCGGCGCGTGGGTCGGGCCCACCCGGGTGACGCCATCCGACGATTGCTCGGGGCTGAACCTGGTCTACGGCGATCCCAACGCAGGTTCCGGGCGCTACCTCTGGCTGCAGCTGACATCCGGGACGTGCACGTTCGTGCTCGACGTCACGGGCGACACCAGACCGCTCACGGTCGGATCCTTCGAGGGCACGGTCGTCGAGTCCTCTTCGGAGACGATCGGCACCCTGTTCGACGGCACCACAGCCATCCGGTTCGAGACCGACCTGCCCGTCGACGACGTCGCCGCCCTCCTGGCGTCGCTGCGGCCGTTCGACCCCGAGCCGAGCCGAGCCGTCGGCCACCGCGTCCACGGAGTGACCCAAAACGCCCGTGCGGCGGGCGACGGCGTTGGTAGCCTGCGGGGCACCAGAGAAAGGAGGTGGTCCAACGCATGAATGACTGTTGTCACGGGACCCTGGAGGTGGCTGGCCGCTGAGCGGCCGTCGGACCACTCGGTGGAAACCAACCAGTCCACCGTCGAGGCAGCCGCTGGGGACTAGTCCCTCCCGGCCACAACAGGCTGCGTCGATCTTTCCGACGAACGAGAGTGACGGGAGGCCCGCGGGGCCTCCCGTCACCGCGTTCCGCCGCAGCTCGCAGCGCCACGGATGGACGCGGCGCCGACCGCCGGCCCGTAGCTTTGACGCCTGGATGGCCGAACCCAGCGACTCCCGCCCCGCAACCGCCGTCGTCGAGCGACCCGACCAGCTCACCCCCGGTTGGTTCGCCGACGTGCTCGGCACCACCGGCTCCCCCGCGACCGTCGACCGCGTGACTGCCGAGGAGGTGGGCACCGGCCAGATGTCCGTGACGCTGCGGGTGAGGCTCGATGCTCCCGGCGGCCCCAGCCGCACGGTCATCACCAAGCTGGCCCGCCCCGAGATCGCCGCCGGCCCCCTGGCGCGGGCGGCCTACGCAAAGGAGATCGCCTTCTACACGGAGCTGGCCCCCCGGTTGCCGGTCCGCACGCCGCGGTGCCACCACGCCGCCATCTCCGACGATGCATCGTCCTTCACGCTCGTGCTCGACGACCTGGCCGACAGCCGTCCCGGCGACCAGATCGAGGGCTGCCCGGTCCCCGCCGCGGAGGCGGCCGTGGCCAACCTCGCGGCGCTGCACGGACCGACCTGGTGTGACGGGGAGATCGCCGGCCGACCCTGGCTGTCGGCGGATCCGGCGCTGACGGCCGACGCGCTGGCGCCGGTGCTGGAGATGGCGGCCGACCAGTTCGGAGACCGGTTCGCCGCCGAGCTGACTCTGGCGGAGCGCGCCGTGCTCGACGCGTCGCGCCAGGTCCTGGCGTCCTGGATGGTCGCACCGGCGCCGACCTTCGCCGTCGTTCACGGCGACTACCGCCTCGACAATCTCCTGTTCCCGATCGGCGATCCGGGGAAGGTTGCGGCCGTGGACTGGCAAACGGTCGCAATCGCCCAGCCGGGCCGGGACCTGGCCTACTTCCTCGGCACCTGCCTCTCGATCGACGACCGCCGCCGCCACGAGCACGAGCTCGTCGCCCGATACCACGGCCACCTGACCGCCGAGGGCGTCGACGACTACCCGCTGGACCTGTGCGTAGACGACTACCGCGCGGGCATGTTGCACGGCCCGCTCATCATCCTGTTGGGACGGCTCACCGCCACGACCACCGAACGGGGAGACGCCATGTTCCTTGCCATGTGGCGCCGGTGCTCGGCGGCAATCACTGAGCTCGGCACCCTCGATCTGCTGCCAAGCTGACGCGATGACGACTGACTCGAACGAGGAGCGGCCTGCGAGCGACGAGGTGCGTGGCGTCGTGCAGGCGGCGGTGGGTGCTCTCGGACGCGCCGGGAGCGCGTCCGCCGGCACCGTGGCCGACGCCGTCGAGGGCGCGGGACGGGCGCTTACCCGCAGGATGGTCGGCGATGCCGTCACGAGCCCCCGGGAGGTGACCGATCGCGAGACGCTGGCACGCGCCCTGGCCGAACGCCCGGTGTCCCCGGCGCTGGCGGGAGCCACCATCGCCGCCCTGGGCCTGCGCCTCGCCGGCCGGGTGCGGCGGCTCGGGTTCCTCGCCCGCCGCACACCTCTCTGGCTGGTCGCGACGGCCGTGCCGGCCCTGCTGGCGTCGGTGGCGCGCGGAGCGGACGAGCTGGGACTGGTGGCGTCGCACCTCGTCCTCCGGGCGCGGGCCAAGGGCATCGAGCCCGATCCCGAGCGTGTGCGCCGGGTGGCCGTGCAGATCGCCTCCCGCCGCGCCATCGATCCCGAGCAGGAGCCGAGGCACGGACCGCTGGTCGTGTCGTGGCTGCGCCGAGCGTTCCGGGCGGCACTGCCGTTCACTGCCGGGGTGGCGACCAGCGATCCCGACGGACTGGCCGCGGCCGCCGCAGACGTAGATCCGACCCGGTTGGCTGCTGACTGACGGCCGACCTGTCGATCCTGACGGGCGACCTGTCGATCCTCGGCCGCCGTCCCTCACTCCCGGGGGAGAAGCTCGTCGATGCCGGCGATGTCGAGGACCCGCGCCACGCCCACCGACGGCGCGCGCAGCACGATCGCGGCGCCGAACTTCTCGGCCGCGCGGCGAATGTCCAGCAGCGCGCCCAGCCCGCTCGAGTCGCAGAACTTGACTCCCCCGAGGTCCACGACCACCCGTTCGATCGTCGCTTCCTCCACCAGTGCGCCGGTCACCTGCTCGT
Organism: uncultured bacterium; assembly: GCA_963813485.1. Classification (GTDB taxonomy): domain Bacteria; phylum Actinomycetota; class Acidimicrobiia; order Acidimicrobiales; family VFJN01; genus DASQUK01. The sequence continues at coordinate 230,322 of CAWEZE010000020.1, read as the reverse complement.
TCACGACCGGGCGGGCCGCCAGGTCGAGCTCGCCGGACAACCGGACAGTGAGGGCCGCCGGCCGATCGGCGCTGATCTCGATGTCGAAACCTGGTTCCATCGCCCGTCCCCCCTGCCGACGCCGCTCACTCTACGCGGACCCACGGGAGCGGCACCGCCGCACCCCACGGCGGACGCCGGCCCGCGCCGGTCAGCCGAGTAGCTCGCGCTCGACGGGCGTGCGGAAGCGGGACTTGACCCGCGCCGTGCCCAGCCACTTCCCCAGGCGCCCGGCGGCATCGTCGACGGCGGCAGCGGTCTCGCGTCCGGCATCCACGAGGAGTCGAATCGCGATCTCGCCATCCTCACGCTGCACCCAGCATCCGATGACGCGACCGTCGGCCCAGACCGTCGGCGCGATGTTGCCGGAACGGTCGTAGAGCACCTTGTCCTCGCCGCCGTAGAACGCCCGGTCGGTCCAGCCCATGGCGGTCGGGTCGAGCGCCGGGAGCAACGCCACCCATGGTTCGGGCGGCGTGGACTGCGGCTCCACGTCCTCGGGCAGCACGTAGCCGGTGTCCCCGGCCAGGTCGACCTCGACGGCGTTCACGGCGGTGAGGGCGGCGCGGGTGGCCGTCTTCGTCCAACCGGTCCACCAGGCGACGTCCGCCAGCCTGCCCGGCCCGAAGCTCGCCAACCAGCGCCGGGCCAGCTCGGCCTGGGCTGCGGCGGTGTCGAGCGGGCCGTCGTCGGAGTGCCAGGAGGGCGCCGGCGACCAGCTGTACTGGCTCGACAGCCACGAGCCCCGCGGGCGTCCACGCACGATGCGTTCGTCGGCCGCCAGCAGCGTCAGGACCCAGGTGGTCATCGACGTGGTTCCCGCCCACTTCTTGCCCTCGCCGTAGCTCACCTGGGAGCGGAGCTCGGGAACGTCCGCGGACAGCTCGGCCCCGAATGCCTCGCCCCGGCGCTCCAACGCCGCCATCGTGGCGTCACCCACGCGATCGAGCCAGGCGCCGCCATCGTCGGCAATGCCGCCCTCCTCGATGAGGGCCGCGTAGCGCCGCCGCTGGGTGGCGGCGATCGCCCGGGTGCACGCGGCGTGGACGATGGGCACCAGCTCGACAGGGACGACGAAAAGCGTGCGACGCATGCCGAGGATGCGGACCAGGGTGCGGTCGACGTAGAGCGCCTTCTCGATCCCCGCCACCGTGGCGTCGTCCATGCGGGCGTTGGCAGACAAGAACACCGAGGCGGGATCCGTGGAGTGGAGGGCGACGAGCGAGTCGGCCACGTCGCGTACCTCGAAGGCGCGGGTGGCGGCCGCCAAGCGGTGGCGGATGCCGAGCCGCGCCCGCCGCTCGGCGTCGGTGACCTGTCTGCGAGCGTCCACGGCGCCTACTTTGTCACACCAGACCCGTACGCTTGTTCGCATCAGTTGAGGCACGTCGGGTCCACCCATTCGTGGCGGTGTCGAGAAAGGATCGTGGCCATGGGGAAGCGCAGAGACACGCGGCACGCACGACGTCGCTCGGGGCCGGGGAACGGCGGCGGGGGCCCCCGGTATCGACGCCCGTGCCGTCGGTGACGTGATCGACCAGGCGGTGGCGGCGTGCCTCTCCCACGCCCGGGCCGGCCCGGCCGGCGAGCTCGTCGAGGCGTTGGCCCGTGGCCCGTCCCACCCCGAGGGCCCTGCGCTCGTCGACCGCGCCCTCGGCCGGGCGCTCGTCGACGCCGTCACGTCCGCCTGGGGCCGGGGCTGGCAACCGGCCGATCTCCATCGCATGGTGCAGCGCACGCACGGTCGGGCCCACGGCCGGCTGAGTGCCGTCGCCCTCGGGTGCGAGGCCCGGCGCTACGCCGACGTATCCCTGACGGTCCGCTGGCGGCGGCAGCTCGACGCCGTTGGGGCGGAGTCGCCACCCGACGGCGACGACCGCTGGGCGGTGCCGGTCGCAGCGGAGGCCGGCGAGCTGTGGGGCGGTGGCGTCCCCAGCATCGACGATCGGGCCGATGCGGTGCGGGTGGCGGTGGAGACGCTGGCGCTGATCCGCGGCCTGCCGCCACTGCCCAAGCTCGAGCCCGGTCCCGGCGAAGCCACCGGGCGGCGTGGGCGAGGCGGCTCGGCCGGCTCGAGCGGCTCGCGTGGCGCCGCTGGTTCGGGCGGCTCGCCTGGCTCGGCCGGCGGCGTGGATCCCCGCATCCTCCACCGGGTTACGGCGTTGCTGGCCAAGGCCGAGTCGACGACCTATCCCGACGAGGCCGAGGTGCTGACCGCCAAGGCGCAGGAGCTGATGACGCGGCACGCCATCGACGTGGCGGCGGTGGAGGCCGAGCGGGGCGGCGGTGGCCGCGTTTCCGGCCGCCGCATCGGCATCGACGATCCTTATGCCAGGACACGGGTCACGTTGCTGAGCGAGGTGGCCCGCGCCAATCGCTGCCGGGCCGTGTGGTCTCGTGGCCTGGGCTTCGCCACCGTGTTCGGCGCCGAGGGGGACCTCGACGCCGTCGAGGTCCTGTACACCTCCCTGCTCGTTCAGGCCACCCGGGCGATGCTGGTCGCCCGCCCTCCCGGTTCCGGCGCCGGCGGCCGGGGGGCTGCCTCGGGCTCGGCTACCCGGTCGTTCCGCCAGTCGTTCCTGGTTGCCTACGCCCACCGCATCGGTGACCGGCTGCGACAGGTCGCCGAGGCCACCGCCGCTGAGGCCGCCGCCGGCCCGGGAGGCGGTGGGCTCCTGCCGGTCCTGGCACGGCGGGACGGTGCTGCCGAGGCGGCTGCGGCCGCCGCCTTCCCCAGCCTCAAGACGTTCTCGACCACGGGCCGCGACGCCGAGGGCTGGGCGGCCGGCCGGCAGGCCGCCGATCGCGCCGACCTGGGGACCGAGGGCGCGCTCGACGCCCGGCGAGGGACCACGACGCCATCCTTGGGGGCGGCGTGAACCGGCCGGCGCCACACGCGGGGTTCCCACGGCCCGGCTGGCGGGGCCATCATCCCGAGGCAATACGGTCCGCCACGAAGCGACTCGAGGCAATACGGTCCGGGGGCCGGTCCCTATTGCCTCGAGAACGCTGGACCGGTCCCCATTGCCTCGTGCCGCCCCACCGCGGGCGGTCGGGACCCCTCGCGCCCGGTGGTCAAGCCCGACCGGCGGCCACCTTCTGAGCCCAGGGATAGTCGGGCTTGCCGCTGGGTGAGCGCTGCACCTCGGGCACCAGGTGCAGCTCGCGGGGGACCTTGTAGCCGGCGATCTTGGCCCGGCAGTGTTCCTGCACCGAGTCCAGCGACGGTGCGGTGCCCCGCCGCGGCTGCACGACGGCCACCACCCGCTGGCCCCAGCGCTCGTCGGGCACGCCCACCACCAGGGCGTCGTACACGGCCGGGTGCGACTTGATGGCCGCCTCGACCTCCTCGGGGAAGATCTTCTCGCCACCGGAGTTGATCGACTGCGAACCGCGGCCGAGGAGGGTCAGCGAGCCGTCGGCCTCGACCCTGGCCAGGTCGCCGGGGACGACGTAGCGGGTGCCGTCGACCTCCAGGAATGTCGCGGCCGTCTTGGCGGGGTCGCCCAGGTACTCGAGCGGGATGTAGCCGCTGCGGGCCACCCTGCCGATGGCGCCCGAACCCGGTTCGACCGGCCGCAGGTCATCGTCGAGCACGGTGGTGCCGGTCACGGGGGTCACGGTAGGCCCACCCTGCATGGCGGTCTTTCCGGGCTCCACCACCACGATGCCGTTGGCCCCGCCCTCCGACGAGCCGATGGCATCGGTCATCACCAGTTTGGGGAACCGGTCCAGGAACTGATCCTTCACCGACGGCGAGAACACCGCTGCGGTCGACGACAGCGAGATGATCGACGACAGGTCGCGGTTCTTGCTGGGCTCGTCGTCGAGGGCCTCGATCAAGGGCCGGCCCATGGCGTCGCCGGTGATCATGATCGCGTTCACCCGCTCCTCCTCGACGAGCTGCCACACCTGGTGGGGGTCGAAATGCGGTACGAGCACGACCTTGTGGCCCACGAAGCTCTGCCCCATCACGGCCCACTGGGTGGCGCCGTGCATCAAGGGGGCGATGGGTAGGAACGTGAGCTGGAGGCCGAGTGCCTTGCCCCGCTCCACGAGGTCCTGTGGCGCCTCGGCCCGGTTCCCGGTCAGCAGGTCGATCCCGCCCCCCAGCGCGAACAGCACGTCCGCGTGCCGCCAGACGACGCCCTTGGGCATGCCGGTGGTCCCGCCTGTGTAGAGGATGTAGCGGTCGTCGCCCGACCGGGAAGCGAAGTCGCGCTCGGGCGACTGTGACGCGACGGCGTCCTCGAAGTCCCCGCCGATGACCAACCGGTGCGACAGGCCGGGCAGGCTGTCGAGCACGCCGTCCACGCGGTCCGAGAAGGCGGAGTCGTGGACCAGCGCCTTCAGGTGCGCGTTGCGGAACAGGTAGGCGAGCTCGTCCTCGACGTAGCGGTAATTGATGTTGATCCAGACGGCCCGCAGCTTGAACACCGCCCAGAGCGTCTCGATCCACTCCGCCGAGTTGACCCCGTAGATCCCGACGTGGTCGCCCGGCCCGACGCCCTCGGCGGCCAGGTGGTGTGCCAGCCGATTGGCGCGGGCGTCCATCTCCGCATAGGTACGGCGCTCGTCGCCGGCCACCAGGTACTCGCGGTCGCCGAAGTGGTCGACGGCGTGCTCGAACAGATCGGCCAGGTTGAATTCCAAGCGTTCCCCTCCGACGTCACCGTGAGTGCCGTTGTTAGAACACGTTACAGTTCCGCCGGCGCCGGGCCGCCGGCGCCGAGCCTGTGGTGGTGGCCCGGGTCGTCAACCTCGCCAGGTCTGGTGGCGGATGAAGTCGTAGACGCCCGTGAAGTCGGACCGGGCCTTCTCGGGCAGCTCCGACACGCCGCCCAACAGCCGGGCGCCCCACACGATCTCGGCGTTGTGCTCGACGACCAGCGCGCGAGTGCAGCGCGTCCTCCACCGACTTGCCGATCGTGACCAACCCGTGGTTGGCCATGAGCGCCGCAGACCGATCGCCGAGTGCCGCCGCCACCACCGCACCGAGCTTGTCGCTGCCCGAGGGGTGATACTCGCAGACCGGGACGTCGCCACCGATGTACACGACGAACTCGTCGATGGCCGCCGGGATCGGCTGCTGGGCGACCGCGAACATCGATGCATGCTTGGCGTGGCAGTGCACGACGGCACCCGCATCGGGATGGGCCGCCAGCGCCGCCAGGTGGACGCCCTTCTCGGACGTGGGTGATCGCTCGCCGGCGACCACGGCCCCGTCCAGGTCGACCACTACCAGGTCGTCAAGGACCATCGCCTCGTAGTCGAGGGACGACGGCGTGACCACGACGGTCCCGTCGTCGACGCGCCCCGAGACGTTGCCGGCGGTGCCCTCGACGATGCCGCGGCGGTACATCGCCTTGGCCGCCGCCAGCACCGCGTCCTTCACCTCGGCCAGCGGCCGGCCGTTGGGCTTGTCGTTGCCGTCGCTCATGGTCGGGAACCGTTCATGTGAGCACCTCCGGGTTGGCGCAGTGCTTGGGACGCTCACCCCGCAACACCCGCCCGATGTCGTCGGCGATCATCGCCGCGTGGTTGATCTCGGTGTCGTAGGTGGCGCCGCCGATGTGTGGCGTCAGCACCACGTTGTCCAGGCTGGCCACCGGATGGTCGACCGGAAGCTGCTCGCCCTCGAAGTGATCGAGCCCGGCACCCCCCAGGTGCCCAGACCGAAGTGCGTCGGTGAGCGCATCGAGGTCGTGGAGTGCCGCCCGAGCCGTGTTGAGGTAGACGGACCCGGGCGCCATCGCCGCGAACTGGTCGGCGCCCATCATCCCCGTGGTCTCGGGCGTGACCGTGGCGTGCATGGACACCACGTCGGCGTCGGCCGCCAGCTTGTCCAGCGAGTCGTGCGTCGCCTCGGTCGAGTACGGGTCGAAGGCGATGACCCGCATCCCCAGGGCCTCGAGCCGCCACCGCACGGCGCGCCCGACGGCGCCCAGGCCGACCAGTCCGGCTGTCCTCCCGGCGATCTGCCAGGCACGGAAGCGCTGGTAGGGGATGCTGCCGTCCCGGAACACCTCGCCCGCGCGCACGTCACGGTCGGCGGGCACCACCCGGCGTGTGACCGCCAGGAGCAGCGCCAGCGTCAGCTCGGCCACCGCGTCGGCGTTGCGGCCCGGCGTGTGCAGCACCGGGATCCCGCGGGCGGTGGCGCCGGCGATGTCGACATTGGTGGGATCCCCCCGGGTGGAGCCGATCACCCGCAGCGGCCGGTCGAGCACGGGCCCGCTGACGAAGTCGGCCTCGCAGACCAGCACCGTCGCCCCGAGGGCGTCCACCCGCTCCGCCAGTGCGGCACCGTCCCAGATCCGCAGCGGGCGCTGATCGATCCACGGGTCGTACGTGACGTCGCACATCCGGCGCAAGAGCGTCGAGCCCCGGTCCCCGGCAGGCCGCCGTAACCAACGCCACCGGACGGCCTTCTCCCGTGGCGCCGCCGGCCCCGGTCGCCGCCCCCGCGGCTGCGCCCTCCCGAGAATCTGACATGGGCGTCACAGTAGAGGAGCGCGCCGTCGCCCTGCGGGCTAAGGTCAAACCTGACGCCGGCGTCAGTCAGGGGAGCGACCGTGGACGAATCGCACCAGTCAGTGGGACTGAAGGCGAGCGGACGGGAGCCCGTGGCCCGAGCGGCCCGCAGCGAAGCTGCAAGAGCGGAGAGCATGTTCGACGACGATCCCTTCGAGGAGTTCAACCGCGCCATGGGCGCCGAGGGGGACGCCACTCCGTACCCCACGTTCGCCCGCCTGCGGGCCGAGGCGCCGGTTCACCCCGGGGTCCCCGACCTCGGGGCCGTGGCTTACGAGGAGGGCACGACCTACACCGCCTATGTGTACGACGCCGTCAACACCATCCTCGGCGACGGCGAGACCTTCAGCTCGGCCGGCTACGGCGAGGTCATGGGTGTGCTCATGGGCCGCTCGATCCTCCAGATGGACGAGCCCGAGCACCACGCCTACCGCTCGCTCCTGCAGCAGGCGTTCACCCGCACCGAGATGCAGCGCTGGGAGGTCGAGCTGGTCGGTCCCCTGGTCAACGGCATGATCGACGAGTTCGCCGACGACCATCACGCCGACCTCGTGCGCCAGTTGCTGTTCATGTTCCCGGTGCGGGTCATCGCCGCGCTCCTGGGGCTGCCCGAAGACGACCTGCCGCAGTTCCACCGCCTGGCCGTCCAGCTCATCGGGGCCACGACAGTGGACTGGGACCGGGCCCTGGTGGCGTCCGCCGCCCTCCGTGACTACTTCGCCGGGATCGTGGACGAGCGCCGCCGCCGGCCCGCCGAAGACATGATCTCGGTGCTGGTGCAGGCCGAGCACGACGGACAACGGCTCACCGACGAGGAGATCTTCGCCTTCTGCCGGCTGCTGCTCCCGGCCGGCGCCGAGACCACGTACCGCTCGTCGTCGAACCTGATGGTCGGCCTCCTCACGCATCCCGACCAGCTCGACGCCGTGGTGGCCGACCGCAGCCTGGTGCCGCTGGCGATCGAGGAGGGCATCCGCTGGGAGCCGCCGTTGCTGATCATCTCCCGGACCACCACCCGCGACACCGAGGTCTGCGGTGTGCCGATCCCGGCCGGCGCCAGCATCGTGTGCAGCCTGGGGTCCGCGAACCACGACGAGTCCCGCTGGCCCGACGCCGAGCGCTTCGACATCTACCGTGAGCGCCGGCCCCACATCGGCTTCGCCCACGGCTCCCACATGTGCCTCGGGATGCACCTGGCCCGCATGGAGACCCAGGTGGCCTTGGGGGCGCTCTTCGATCGCCTGCCGGGCCTGCGCCTCGACCCCGCGGCACCCGACCCCTACATCTCGGGCCGTGTGTTCCGGGCGCCACCCAGGTTGGACGTCGTCTGGGATTGAGGGCAGCGTTAGGGCGTGAGCCACACGAGCCACACCGACGCCGCGATCACCAACCGGACGGATCCTCAGCTGGCCGACGAACTGGTCGCCACCGTGCGCGACTGGGTACGCAAGGACGTCGTGCCCGTGGCGTCCGACTACGAGCACGAGGACCGCTTCCCCGAGCCCCTGGTGGCGCAGATGCGGGCGTTCGGGCTCTTCGGGTCGAAGGTGCCCGAGGACTACGGCGGGCTGGGTCTCGACACGGTCACGTACGCGCGGCTGATGGAGGAGCTGTCGTACGGCTGGATGTCGCTGGCCGGCGTCCTCAACACCCACACGATCCTGGCCACGCTGCTGGTGCGCCACGGGACGGCCGAGCAGAAGGCGCGCCTGCTCCCCATGCTGGCCAGCGGCGAGGTGCGAGGCGCCTTCTCGCTCTCGGAGCCGGACGCCGGTAGCGATGCCGGCGCCATCCGCTGCAAGGCGACGCCCGACGGCGACGAGTACATCCTCGACGGCACCAAGATGTGGGTCACCAACGGCGAGCGGGCCGGCCTCGTCGCCCTCGCCGCCCGCACGCCCGAGGGCATCACCTGCTTCGTGGTCGAGAAGGACCCGGGGCCCGGCTTCGGCGGCATCGCCATCAGCAAGACCGTCGGCAAGCTCGGCTACAAGGGCATCGAGACGGTGGAGATGACGTACAGCGGCCATCGGGTGCCGGCGTCGGCGGTGCTCGGTGGCGACGAGGGGCGGGGGCAGGGCCTGCGCTACATCCTCGGCGCCCTCGAGGTCGGACGTGTCAACATCGCCGCCCGGGCGGTCGGCGTCGCCCGGGCCGCGTTCGACGCCGCCATGCGCTACGCCCACGAGCGGGAGACCTTCGGCGTGCCCATCCACAACCATCAGGCCATCCAGTTCAAGCTCGCCGACATGGCGACGCGCGTCGAGGCGTCCCGGCTGCTCACCCGCAGCGCCGCCGAGAAGGTCGACGCCGGCGAGCGCGCGGACGTCGAGGCGGGCATGGCCAAGCTGTTCGCCTCGGAGACGGCGCTGGAGGTTGCGACCGAGGCCATGCGCATCCACGGCGGCTACGGGTACAGCACCGAGTTCCCCGTCGAGCGCTACTACCGGGACGCGCCGCTGATGATCATCGGCGAGGGCACCAACGAGATCCAGCGGATCGTCATCGCCCGGGGCCTGCTGCGGCGCTGGGGCGAACGCTCCGCCTAGCCGGGCACTAGAAACTGGGCGTGCCATCCAGGGGACCACTGCGGCGCCAGGGCGTCGAGACCCGCGCCAAGCTGCTCGACGCCGCCGTCCCGGCGCTGGCCGAGAACGGCTACCACGCCACCCGGGTCGACGACATCGTGCGCGTGGCGGGCGTGTCCCACGGCACCTTCTACCTCTACTTCGCCAACAAGGAAGACCTGTTCCGCACCCTGGCGGAGCGCTGCGCCGACGAGGCCGACGCCCTGGCCGAGTCGCTCGGTGTGGTCGATGTCGGCCCCGCTGGAGTCGCCCCGCTGCGGGCATGGCTGGCCGAGTTCCTCGCCTTCTATCGCCGCTACGGCGTGGTGATCCGGGCCTGGACCGAGAACCAGGTGACCGACCCGGTGCTCGGCCGGCTCGGGTCGGATTCGTTCGAGCGCATCACCACGACGCTGCGGGCCTCGATGGCCGGCGGCCCAGCCCGCGACCCGGCCGACGACCCGGACGGCGCCGCTGCCGGTGGCGGCTTGCAGCGTCGGCTCGAACTGCGTTCCGCGGCGCTGCTGGCGATGATCGAGCGGTTCGCCTACGTCACCACCAGCCGGGACCTGGGGTTCGGGGAGGACGTCCTGCTCGACAACCTGGCCCTGGTGGTGCACCGCGGCTTCTTCCGCCCACGATCGGCGCCACTAGCCTGACGCCCGTGTCAGGCCAGGGCTGGAGGGGGCCGGCGCGGCACCGGGGCATCGCCTCGCCGGCGATGGGCGCGGTGGTGCTGTCGTTGGCGTGGCTGGCCGGATGCGGCGCGGACGACGATCCCGCCGCACCCGGCGCAATCGACGAATGCGACTGGCCGATGTGGGGCCACGGGCCCGACCGCACGTTCTCGTATCCCTGCGACACCGCCCTGGCGCCCGACACCGTCGGCGAGCTCGAGGAGGCATGGTTCTTCAATGCCGAGGACGCCGTCACGGCCACGCCCGCCGTCGTCGACGGAACGGTGTACGTGGGCGACTGGTCGGGGAACTTCTACGCGCTCGATCTCGAGACCGGCGAGCGTCGCTGGACGTTCCGGGCCCGGGTGCATCCGCGCGTGTACGCGGGGCAGATCGTCTCCTCGGCGGCCGTGGCCGACGTCGACGGGCAGCGGACCGTCTATTTCGGCGCCGGCAACACGCTCTACGCCCTCGCCGCCGAGGACGGCGAGCTCCGCTGGGAACACCGTCTCGCACCGGCGGGCGACGACGACGATCCCCGGGAGATCGAGTCGTCGCCGGTCGTCGTCGATGGGACGGTCATCTTCGGGTCCGACGTCCACAACGCCGACGACGGCACCCCGGCGGCCGTGTTCGCGCTGGATGCCGCCACGGGCGAGGAGCGGTGGACGAGCGCGACCGCGCCGACGGACCCGGACAGGGCCGGTGGCGGTACGCCCGGCGATCGGCCGACCGGTCCTGGCTGCGCCGACGTCTGGGGGTCGCCGAGCGTCGACCTCGAGCGACGCCTGGTTTTCGTCGGCACGGGCAACTGCACCGCCACCGACCGCTGGGGCAGCCACTCGGAGGCGATCCTGGCGCTCGACCTCGACTCCGGGGAGGTGCGCTGGTCATACCAGCCGCACGAGCCGAACCGCGACGACCTCGACTTCGCCGGCGCACCCAACCTGTTCGACGTCGAGGGGCGTGCCGCCGTCGGCCTGGGCAACAAGGACGGCGTCTACTACGCCGTCGACCGCGCGACCGGTGAGCCGCTGTGGGGCACCCGGGTGGCGGAACCTGGCATCCCCGAGCCGGGCAGCGACTACTCGACCGGCGGCTTCATCGGCCCGACGGCGCTCGCCGACGGCGTTGTCGTCGGCGGCACCGCCGTGGGGGGTGCCCCCTACCTGCACGCGATCGATGCCGGCTCCGGCAACCTGCTGTGGCAGCAGGACGTGGCCGGCCCCACCTACGCCGCCGCCGCCGAGGCCAACGGCGTGGTGTTCATCGGCGGCACCGACTTCACGTTCCGCGCCCTCGACCTGCGCAGCGGCGACATCCTGTGGGAGCGCGAGCTGAGCGGCGCCGTCTCCGGGGGCGCGGTGGTGGTGGGCGACGACGTCATCGCCGTGGCCGGTATCCGCGCTCCCGGTGTCGACACCACCAGCGACAACAGCGGCGTGTACCGGTTCTCCCTCGGATCCGACGGCGGCGCCACGCCGTCGGCGTCGTCAGGCACGACCGCGAGCACGGGGTCGGACGCGCCATCCGGACCCCCTGCGTCCAACTCGCCCGAGGCCCTCGCCCAGCCGTGCGTGGCGGCGGCCTGCCCGCTCGACTTCACCATCAGCACCGAGCGGGTGGGAGGCGACACCGGCGGCGGGACGGTGAGGATCCAGCTCGATCCGTTCCGAGTGGAGGTCCGCGCCGAAGGCCTCGGCTCGCCCGACCGCTGGCTCCGGCCCGGCAGCCCGGCCGCGTCGGACGGGGCCACCGCCTTCGGGGTGTACCTGTCGCAGGGCACCGACAACCCCGTGGGCGGGCTGGCGTGCGTCCTCGATGCCGCCGACGACTGCACCGGCACCGAGAACCCGGCGCCCGGCGCCAGCTACGACCGGCTCAGCATCCTGGCGGTCGATGATCCCGAGACGCTGCCGTCGATCACCGAGGGCATCGACCGCATCGTGACGACCAACGGCCTGAACATCCCCGTCACCCCGGGAGGGTGAATGTGACGACGATGCAGACGAAGCGGCTGACATGTGCGATGGCGGCGATGGCTGCGCTGGCCCTGGTGGCCGCCTGCAGCGGCGACGACGGCGGTGACAGCGGCGGCGACAGCGGCGACGCACGCCTCCGCCACCACGAGCAGCGCCGAGGCGCCCGCTGCCATCGTTCTCAGCACCGAGGGCAACAACCTCAACGCCTACGAGCCGGAACCGCCGTTCCGGAAGCAGACCGTGATCCGCACTGCCACCGACGATCCCGACGGACTCGACATCAACGGCCAGGTGTGCATGCTGCCCGACGGTTCGGGCCGCTTCGTCGCCGGCGAGGACACGGGCCAGCCGGAACGAACGCCCGGCTGGGGGATCTTCGAGCTCGAGGGCGCGACGGTCGGCGAACTGGAGGCGCGCGAGGTGGCCCGGCTCGTGCCCACCTATCAGACCGAGGGTCCCGAGAACTACGGCTGCGGCGTGCTGTCCGACGGTCGCATCGTCACGACCGACATCGGCAACCAGGTGACCGGTCCGCCGACCGGGCAGCTCATCGTCTGGTTCCCGCCGTTCGACAGCGAGGAGGTGGCGTACTGCAAGATCGACGTGGCGCTGCCGACGCCCGGTGGCATCCACGTCGTCGACGACGCGGTGTACCTGGCAGTGGCGCGCCCACCCGGCAACGGCATCGTCCGTTACGACGGGCCGTTCCCCACCTCCCCCGACGCTGCCGGCGGCTGCGGCCGGGTCGACGGCACCGGCGCGCCACTGGCCGACGAGGCTCACAAGCGCCCGTTCATCCCAGCCGACGACCATGTCGTCACGCCGAACGCCGTGGTGGGGGCGCCGGACGGCGGGTTCTACGTCTCGAGCGCGTTCACCGGGGTGCTCGCGGAGTACGACGACTCCGGGCGCTTCGTCCGCACCCTGGTGACGCCGCCGGACGGCGAGCAGCTCGGGACCGAGCCATACTCGACGGGAGCCCCCTTCGGCATGGGCGTCGACGCGACGACCGGCTCCCTCTACTGGGCCGACCTGGCCATCGGCATCACCGACAGCATCGGTCCGATCGACGGCGCCGGCACCGTCCGGCGCATCACCTTCGACCCCGACGGCAGCCCCCGCCCGGTCGAGACCCTGGACGAGGGCCTCGACTTCCCCGACGGCATCGGCATCTACGTCCCGGGCGATGGCTGAGCGGCAGTTCCACCCTTGACTTAGAGCGCGCTCGAACCCCTACGGTCTGGGCACAGGTTGCTGCGACGCTCGCAGTGCCGCCGCTCGAGGAGATCGCCGTGCAGCTCGGAGTCCACGTCCCCAACTTCAACATCGTCGGCGGCACGCCCGCCATCGCTCCCGAGCTGGTTCGGGTGGCCGAGGCCGCCGAGGCGGCGGGCGCGACGTGGCTGTCGGTGATGGACCACTACTTCCAGATGGACGCCATGGCCCCGGCCGAGCATCCCATGCTCGAGGGCTACACCGCGCTGGGGTTCCTGGCCGCCCACACCTCCTCGATCCGGCTCGGCTTGCTGGTGACGGGGGTGACCTACCGGCATCCGGGGCTGCTGGCCAAGATCGTCTCGACGCTCGACGTGTTGTCGGGCGGCCGGGCCGCCCTCGGCATAGGAGCCGCCTGGTACGAGCGCGAGCACCGGGGTCTCGGGGTGCCGTTCCCGCCGGTCTCCGAGCGGTTCGAGCGCCTCGAGGAGGCTCTCCAGATCTGCCTGCAGATGTGGGATCCGACGAACAACGGGCGCTACGACGGCCGGCACTACCAGCTGGCCGAGACCCTGTGCTCGCCCGAGCCGCTCAGCCAACCCCACCCGCCGATCACGGTCGGCGGCAGCGGCGAGCGGAAGACGCTGCGGCTGGTGGCCCAGTACGGCCAGGCCTGCAACCTGTCCAGGGCGTCGACCGACGAGGTCGCCCACAAGTTCGACGTGCTTCGCCGGCATTGCGACGACGTGGGCCGGGACTACGACGAGATCGTCAAGACGATCCTGTACATCGGACCGGAGCTGGACGGCGGCGACATCGACGGCTTCGCCACGGAGATGGCCGGCTACGCCAAGCTCGGCGTCGACGGGGTCATGGTGATGCCACTCACCGATCGCCCGGCCGATTGGGTCGAGCGGAACTGCATCCCGGCCGCCGCCAGGCTTGCCGAGCTCCCGTAGCGGCAGCCGCGGCACGCCGCACCGTCGAGGTCGCCCACCGGGCGGTAACCCCCGGGTCCGATGCGACCCCCCGGGGGCTACGGTCGTGCCCCGATGGAGCCCGACCGCCTCCTGGAGCTGCTCGAGCAGGACGGCACCCGCCTCGCCGCCGCGGCTCGGCACTGCGAGCTCGACACCCCCGTCCCGACGTGTCCCGGCTGGACCGTGGGCGACTGCGTCGCGCACACGGCGGAGGTGTACCAGCACAAGATCGCCTGCATGCGCCTGCAGCGCCGGCCGGACGAGTACCCGGACGAGCCGCCAGGAGGCGTCGACGTCATCGACTGGTTCGACACCTCGCTGGCGGCCCTGCTCGCGGAGCTGCGAGATCGGGGACCGGCGGCGCCGTCCTACACGTGGTGGCCGGCCGACCAGACGGTGGGGTTCTGGTACCGGCGGATGGCCCAGGAGACGGCGGTTCACCGTGTCGACGTGGAAGATGCGCGGGGCGAGCCGACGCCGATAGACGCCGAGCTGGCGATCGACGGCATCGACGAAGTGCTGGACGCCTTCATCAGCGACGGCTGGGATACGGTCACGCCGGAGGAGTGGGGCGCCGTCGACCCGCACGCCGGAGAGGGCAAGACGATCGCCGTGCGCAGCGGCGGCCGGGCCTGGCGCTCCACCCTGAGCGCCGACAGCATCGCCCTGGCGAGCCACGACGGCCCCGCCGACGCGTCGGTCTCGGGCGATCCCGAGTCGGTGCTGTTGTGGCTCTGGGGTCGGCGGCCCGACTCCGTCGTTGAGCTCGACGGCGAGCCGTCGGCGCTGGCCGCCTTCCGCGACCGCCTGCGGATCGCCACCCAGTAGGCGCGAAAGGGGCCCGTGATGCGTATCGGGATGCTGGCACCCATGCCGTCGGAGCTGCGGCCGCTGGTGAAGCGGCTCGGGCTGCGGCCCTCGTCGGCACCCGTGGGTACAAGGGTCCACGAGGGCCGGTCCGGCTCGGCGTCCGTGGTGGCGGCGACCACCGGAATGGGCACTGCCGGGGCCGCCGAGGCGGCGCGGCGGATGCTCGATGCGGGCGACATCGATCACGTGATGGTCGTCGGCATCGCCGGTGGCATCGATGACCGCTTGGCCATCGGCGACGTCATCAGGCCCGGCATCGTCATCGACGGGGCGTCCGGAGCCGAGTACCGGCCCCACCCGCTGGGCGAGCAACCCGACGCGCCGGACCAGGGCGCCCTGCACACGTCGGACGAGTTCATCGTCGATCCCGAGCGGGTGGCGGCGCTCCGTGCCCGAGGGGTGATCGCCATGGACATGGAGACGGCCGCGGTGGCCGCAGTGTGCGAGGAGCGTGGCTGTCCGTGGTCGGTGGTCCGCTCCATCAGCGACCGGTCCAGCGACGGGATGGCCGACGAGGCCGTCTTCGAGCTCGCCCATCCCGACGGCTCGCCCAACCTGGGGGCCGTGGCGCGCTTCGTCGCTCGGCACCCCGGGCGCGTTCCCCAGCTGGTCCGGCTCGGCCGCGACGCGAACGTCGCCACCAACGCCGCCGCCAGCGCGGCCGCCGAGGCGTGCCGCCAGCTGTCGCGATGAACGCCGAGCCGGGCGGGGCCCCCGCGTCGGTCATCCCCGACATCCGCTACGTGCGCAGGCGCGGCGGGGAGCAGCGCGCGACCTACTTCGAGCTGTTCTTCGACCTCGTCTACGTGTTCGCCATCACCCAGCTCTCCCACCGCCTGCTGGCGGACCTCACGTGGGCGGGCGCGGCCGAGGCGGCGTTCCTGCTGTGCGCCGTCTACTGGGCCTGGAACTACACCACCTGGATGACCAACTGGTTCGACCCGGAGGTATCGGTGGTCCGCTTGGTGCTGGTGCTCGTGATGCTGGCCAGCCTGCTCATGGCCGTCGCCATCCCCGGGGGCTTCGGCGACTACGGATTGCTGTTCGCCGCCAGCTACTGCGCGCTGCAGGTCGGGCGCAACGCCTTCGTCGTGGGCGTGACGCCGCCGGGCCCGTTCCACCGCAACTTCCAGCAGATCCTGGGCTGGAGCGTCCTGTCGGTCCCGTTGTGGATCGGCGGTGCAGTGGTGCACGGCAACGCCCGCTGGGGGCTGTGGCTCGCGGCGTTCGGGCTCGACCTGGCGGCACCGCTGGCCCGGTTCTGGCTCCCGAGGTTCGGCGGTGGCACCCCGATGATCGAGTGGGCGATCGACGCCGGCCACTTCGCCGAGCGCTTCCAGCTGTTCGTGATCATCGTCCTGGGCGAGAGCATCGTGCTCGCCGGAGCCACCGCCACCGACGTGGGGCTGGAGGCGTCGGTCGTGATCGCCCTGGGCGTCGCCTTCCTCTCGTCGGTGGCGCTGTGGTGGCTCTACTTCGGGCAGGTGGCGACCGGGGCGGTACGGCGCATGGCTGCCGCCGAGGTCCCGGGGCAGGTGGGCCGTGATGCGTACACCTACCTCCACCTGCCGATCGTCGCCGGGATCCTGCTCACCGCCGTCGGCGACGAGCTCGTGATCGCCCATCCCGGCGACGACCTCGGGACGGCCGGCGCTCTGGTGACCCTGGGCGGGCCGGCGCTGTACCTGGTCGGCGTGGTGGCGTTCGGCGCTCGTGTGGGACGCCACCAGCCGTGGACGCGCCTGGCCGGGGCCGTGGTGCTGCTCGCTGCGGTGCCGTTGGCCGGTGACGCCGCCGGGTTGCTGGTGACGGGACTGGCCACGGCGCTGCTGATCGCGCTGGTCGTCGGCGACCGCCTGGGCGTGGGCCATCCGACGACCTGGGACCCCGGTCCCTGATCCCCCACCGTGGTATCCGGCTCGGGACAGCGTGATCGTGACGTTCGTCAGGTGTCCGGCTGGCCGAGTGCGTCGAGGAAGGCGGCGACGGCGGCGGCCGAGTGGTGGCGCCACATGGCGACGTGGTCGGTTCTCGGCGGCTCGATGGACCGCTGGTCGAGGAGGTCCGCGAACGCCCCGCGTTGGGCCTGGATGAGGTCGTCCGGCTCGAGACCGAGCTGTTCGGTGATGACGAGCTTGAGCAGGAAGGCGTTACGGACGTCGCGGATGTGCTTGACGGGCGTGACGAGCCAGCGGCGAAGGTCTGCCCGCCCGCGGGCCGTGGCGCCATAGACGGTGCGGGGTGGTCCGGCGGTGCTGGGCTCGGTGCGGCGGGGTTCGACCAGGCCCAGCGCTTCGAGGCGCTCTAGGGCGCGGTAGACGAGCTGTCGGGTCAGGTGCCAGACGTCGCCGACCGGGGTGCCGGCCCGCAGCGCCGCAGCGATGTCGTAGCCGTGGCGGGGCTTGTCGACGAGCACGCCGAGGACGGCCCACTCGTTGAGCGAGGGGGTGGGGCGCCGTTCCACGCCCCGAGGTTGCCACGGCGGCCCGCCGAGCGTTGCGACTGCTAGGGTCACTGCGACTACAGACGTCGGGAGGAACCCATGAAGCTCCGTGTGCTGCGGCTTCTCGCCGTCGTCAGCGTGCCCGCCCTGGTGCTCGCCGCTTGCGGCGACGATGACGACGACACCAGCTCGTCGACGACGGAAGCGCCGGCCGAGCAGCCCGCGGCTGGAGGGCGACATCACGGTGTTTGCAGCCGCCTCGCTGACCGATGCGTTCACAGAGCTCGGGACCACGTTCGAGTCGGAGAACCCCGACGCCTCCGTCGAGTTCAACTTCGGGGCATCGTCGGCCCTCCGGGAGCAGATCCTCGCCGGAGCCCCGGCCGACGTCTTCGCCTCGGCGAACACCTCGAACATGGATCAGGTCGTCGACGGTGGGGCCGCCAGTGATCCCGAGGACTTCGTGACCAACCTGCTCGAGATCGCGGTGCCGGCCGGCAACGAGGCAGGGGTCACCGGGCTGGACGACTTCGCCAACCCCGACCTGCTCATCGGGCTGTGCGCGGAAGAGGTGCCATGCGGCGAGTTCGGTCGCGAGGCGCTGGCCAACGCCGGGGTCACCCCCTCGATCGACACCAACGAACCCGACGTGCGGTCGTTGCTCACCAAGGTCGAGGCCGGTGACCTCGACGCCGGGATCGTCTACGTCACCGACGTCCTCGCCGCGGGGGACACCGTCGAGGGCATCGACATCCCCGCCGACGACAACGTCATCGCCACCTACCCGATCGCCGCGCTCACCGACGCCGCCAACGCCGAGGTCGCCGACGCATTCGTCGAGTTCGTGCTCTCCGACGAGGGCCAGCAGATCCTCGACTCGTACGGCTTCGACGCCCCGTGAAACGCCGTCGCCCGGGCGCGAGGAGGGCGAAGCAGCAACGGACCCCGTGGCTGATCCTCCCCCTCGCGGCCGCCGCCGTGGCGTATGTGGCCATTCCCTTCGTGGCGCTGCTGCAGCGGGCGCCGTGGACCGATCTTGGTGGCCTCATCGGGCGCCCGATCGTCATCGATGCCCTGCGGCTGAGCATCACCACCGCCCTCGCCGCCACTGGGATTGCGCTGGTGCTCGGGATCCCGCTCGCCTGGGTGCTGGCCCGCACCCGGTTCCCGGGACGGTCCGCGGCGCGGGCGCTGGTCATCCTGCCCATGGTCCTGCCCCCCGTCGTCGGCGGCGCCGCGCTCCTCTTCGCCTTCGGGCGGCGGGGCCTGCTCGGCGGCCCGGTCTACGACTCGACCGGGTTCCTGCTGCCCTTCTCCATGTGGGGCGTCGTCGCCGCCAACACCTTCGTCGCCATGCCGTTCCTGGTCCTCACGGTCGAATCCGGGCTCCGTGCCGCAGATCCCCGCTACGAGGACGCCGCCGCCACCCTGGGCGCAAGCCGGTCGATGATCTTCCGGCGCATCACCGTGCCGCACGCGGCGCCGTCGATCATCGCCGGCGCCGTACTCTGCTGGGCTCGGGCCCTGGGGGAGTTCGGCGCTACCGTCACGTTCGCGGGCAACCTCCAGGGCCGCACCCAGACCATGCCCCTCGCCGTGTTCCTCGCCCTCGAATCCGACCGCGACGCCGCCATCGCCCTGTCGCTCGTGCTCATCGCCGTGTCCCTAGCCGTGCTCCTCCCGCTCCGCGACCGGTGGCTGTCCGTCTGACGTGCTCCACGCGGCCATCGAGGTCCAGCTCGGCGACTTCCGGCTCGACATCGACTTCGACGTCGGCGACGGCGAGGTCGTCGCGCTGCTCGGGCCCAACGGCGCCGGCAAGACCACCGCGTTGCGCGTCATCGCCGGCCTCCAGCCGCTCGACGACGGCCGCATCGAGCTCGACGGCACCGTGCTCGACGACCCCGCCGCCGACGTGTTCGTCCCCACCGCCGAACGCCCCATCGGCGTCGTGTTCCAGGACTACCTGCTCTTCCCCCGGCTCAGCGCGCTCGACAACATCGCCTTCGGGCTCCGCGCCCGAGGCCAAGACAAGGCCAGCGCCCGCCGCAGGGCACGTGAATGGCTCGAGCGGTTCGCCCTCGCCGAGCAGGCCCACGCCAAGCCCCGCACCCTCTCCGGCGGCCAGGCCCAACGTGTCGCCCTCGCCCGTGCGCTCGCCACGGACCCCCGACTGCTGCTCCTCGACGAGCCCCTCGCCGCCCTCGACGCCGGCACCCGCGTCCAGGTCCGTGCCGAGCTCCGCCGCCACCTCGCCACGTTTCAGGGCGCCCGACTCCTCGTCACGCACGACCCGGTGGACGCGCTCGTCCTCGCCGACCGCCTCGTCATCGTCGAGCGGGGGCATGTCACCCAGACCGGCGTCCCTGCGGACGTCACGGCCCGGCCGGCCTCGCGCTACATCGCCCAGCTCGTCGGCATCAACCTCCTCCACGGCACGGCCACCGGCGAGCGCACCGTGCGCCTCGACACCGGGGCGGAGCTCACCGTCGCCGACCCACTTCCCAGCCGCCGACGTCGCCCTCGCCATCCGCCCCCAGGCCATCGCGCTCCACAGCCACCAGCCCGACGGCAGCCCCCGCAACACGTGGACCGCCACCGTCACGGACCTCGAAGCCAACCACGACCGCATCCGCGTCACCCTCGGCGGACCCGTCGCCGCCACGGCCGAGGTCACCCCGGCGGCGGTCGCCGAGCTCGAGCTCGCACCCGGCGTGAGTGTCTGGGCCACGGTCAAGGCCGTCGACCTCACCGCCTACGAACGCTGAACCCCGCAGCTATGCATACCCGGCCGGTGGGGCGATGGTCCCGCCGCGGACCACCGCCCCACCGAGGGATCGACCGCCTCAATCGACCAGGGCCGGCTCCGGCACCCGCGGGGGCTCCGGCACCGGCGGGAGCCGCGGCCGGGCTCGTAGTCCGGTTCCGGCAGCCCGGCGCCGCCCTCGACGTCGAGGTTGGGGAGCAGCCGGTCGAGCCAGCCGGGCAGCCACCAGTTCCAGTCGCCCAGGAGCTTCATGGTCGCGGGGACGAGCACGATCCGGACGATGGTGGCGTCGATGAACACGGCCGTGGCCAGGCCCAGGCCGAACATCTTGATGATCGGGTCGTCGCCCAGCACGAAGGCGGCGAACACGCTGATCATGATGAGGGCGGCCGAGGTGATGACCCGGGCGGTGGCCGAGATGCCCTCGACCACGGCGGCGTCGTTGTCGCGGCGGTGCAGGTACTCCTCGCGGACCCGGGAGAGCAGGAACACCTCGTAGTCCATGGACAGCCCGAACAGGATCGCGAAGAGCATCATCGGCATGAACGACACGATCGGGACGGTCTCCTCGACGCCGATCAGCCCCTTGAGCCAGCCCCACTGGAACACCGCCACGATGACGCCGTAGGCGGCGCCGATCGACAGCAGGTTCATGGCCGCGGCCTTGAGCGGCACGGCCACCGAGCGGAAGACCATCATCAGCAGCACCACCGACAGCACGATGACGGCGCCGATGAACCACGGCAGCCGGCTCGAGACCTTGTCGGACATGTCGATGAACGTCGCGGTCTGCCCGCCGACCTGCACCTCGGCGCCGGGCGCGTCCGACAACGCCCGGGGGATGACGTCGTCGCGCAGCCGGTGGACGAGGCTGGTGGTGGCCCCGTCCTGCGGCGCCGAGGTGGGGATCACGCGCAGCACCGCAGCGGTGCCGGCGTCGTTGGCCTGGAACGGGTGCGACCGCCTGCACGCCCGGGTCGTCGGCGATGGCCGACTCGAGCGGGGCGAGGTCGTCGACGGTCGGCGCCGTCGAGCTCGATCGAGAGCAGGAGCGGCCCGTTGAACCCGGGCCCGAACCCGTCGGCCAGCAGGTCGTACGCCCGGCGGGTGGTCATCGACGTGGGGCTGGTGCCGTTGTCGGTCATGCCCAGCCGCATGCTGAAGACCGGCGCGGCCAGCAGACCGAGGGCCAGGACCCCACCGACCAGGTAGCGCCACGGGTGCGCGGACACCTGGCGGCCCCAGCGGTGCCACATCGACTCCCGGCCGGGGACACCGGCGCCGCCCCGCAGGCCGGGGACGCGCAGCGCGTCGATCCTGCGGCCGGCGAAGCCCAGCAGCGCCGGCAGCAGGGTGAGCGCGATCGCCACCATGACCGCCACCGTGAGCCCGGCCATGAGCCCCATGACAGTGACCGCGGTGATGCCGGCGATCGCGAGGCCGCAGATGGCGATGACCACGGTCACGCCGGCGAACAGCACCGCGGCGCCCGACGTGGCCACGGCCCGACCCGCCGCCTCCTCCACCGTCATCCCCGCCCGCAGGTTCTCGCGGTGGCGGGTGACGATGAACAGGGCGTAGTCGATGCCGACGCCGAGACCGATCATGGCGGCGAGCGTGGGGGCGACCGTGTTGACGTCGACCACGGCGGCGACGAGCGTGATCAGGCCGAGGCTGGTGGCCAGGCCGACGAGCGCGAGGCCGATCGGCAGGCCCATGGCGATCACCGAGCCGAACGCCACCAGCAGCACGATCACCGCCACCAGGAGCCCCACGACCTCCTGGCCCTCGGGCACGTCCTGGGCAGCCTCGGTGGGGAGGTCGCCGCCGAGCTCCATCCGGACGGCTCCCGACCGGTTGGTGGCCTCGGCGGTGGCCTCGAGCCGCTGGTACGCCCGGTCGCGGATGTCCTCCGACGGGCGGTCGTACTGCACGTCGGCGTAGGCGATGCGGTCGTCCGGGGAGACCTGGAGCTCCCCGACCGATCCCACGTCGGGCTGGGCGGCCACGTCGGCCAGCGCTGCGTCGACGGCACGGGCAGCGGCGGTGTCGGCCAGCGTTCCGGCCGAATCGTCCGTCGAGCGTGAACACGAGCTGCGCCGACGTCCCGGCGGCCGCCGGGAACTCCTCCTCGAGGATGTCGAGCGCCCGCTGGGACTCGACGCCCGGGATCTCGAACGGTCGGACGTCTGCCCGCCGCCGGCCTGGGCGGCGGCGATCACGCCGAGCGCGACGACCGCCCAGATCAGCAGGGTGAGGCGGCGACGACGGACCGTGCCACGACCGAGTCGGTAGAGGAAGGAAGTCATGAATGCCATATTGTGGCACTAGAGTGTCAAATGTCAAGATGATGCCAAGAGCCTTTGGAGTGACACTCGGCACATCACCGCCGAATGCTCACGAGCAGGCAGATGGCAGAGAGGACATACTTTCCCCATGAAGCAGGTCATCGAGGCGGCGAGCGGGCTCCGCGAGCGCAAGAAGGCGCGCACGCGTGAGGCGATCATCGACGCCGCGCTCGACCTGTTCGGCCGCAAGGGCTTCGACGCCACCACGATCGAGGACATCGCCGCTGCCGCCGACGTCTCGCCCCGCACGTTCTTCCGCTACTTCGATTCGAAGGTCGACCTCGTCATGGCGCACAACGAGGCCCATGGCGACAAGATCGCCCCCCTCATCGCCGCGCGCCCGGCGAGCGAGGGACCGCTGGAGGCGCTGCGCCAGGTGATGCAGCAGATGCTGCTCGAGCTCCTGGCCGACCCCTCGGTGGTGCGCGAGTTCCAGGTGATGATGAGCGCGCCGACGCTGCGCAAGTTGGCGCGTGAGCACTTCTACGAGGAGGAGGCCGAGCTCGTCAGCGCCTTCGCAGCGCGATTGGGCACCGACGACGCCGACCTGACGGCCAACGTCATGGCGGGCGCTGCCGCCTCGGCGATCTGGGCGGTCATCGACCGCTGGCTCGCCGAGGGCACCGAGGTCGAGCGCCTGCCGCCGATGATCGACGAGGCATTCACCCTTCTGGAGCGGGGGCTCAGCCCGGCTCGCCCGCCAGCTCGCCGAGGCGCGTCCGCAGGTCCCGCTCGAAGGCCAGCACGTCCGGACCGACAGCCGCGGCCTTGAGGCGCTGGAGCGTAGGGTGGCCGGCCTCGTGCTCGGCCTCCCACTCGTCGGCGAAGCCGCCGTTGGCGATGTTGCCCACGATGTCCCGCATCGTGGTGGCCACGTCGAGCTGATCGAAGCGGTCGGCCCGCGACAGCTGACCGTATTGGCTGGTGGGCGAGTGGTGCTCCATCTGGACGGCGTAGCCCTCCAGGCGCATGAGGCGGTAGGAGCGCTCGACCTCGCCCGACAGGAACAGCTCGGTCAGGATCGCCTCCAGGGGGATGCCCTCGCCCAGCATCACCTCGACGAACGACAGGCTCACCCGACGCATCGCCGGCGCCAGCGCCTGTTCGACGGCGAGGTCGAGCACGGCCTCCTGGTGGGGTGTCAGCGACAGAGCACCCTGCCGCAGGCCGCCGATGGCGTCGGCGACCGCCAGCGTGCGCGCCGAGGCCGTGCCCGTGCGGTCGTGGTGGACGCCGACGGCGGTGATGAAGCCGACGCCCTCCTCGTAGCAGCGCCGCACCTCCGGGCCCAGCATCCGAGGGGCGACCATGCCGACGTCGCAGTCGAGCTCGAGGCGACCGAACGCCGGGCAGAAGCCGCTGGCCACGATCACCAGCGCCTCGTTCCCCGGCCGCGAGCGGCAGCGAGGGGATGACGTCGTCCGGCACCAGCAGGCACAGGATGTCGGCGTCGTTGGCGGCGCTCGACATCCTGGGTGGCGAAGCCGTCGGCCTCGGCCGCGTCGCGGGTGGCGTCGGCCCGCACGCAGACGCGGACGTCAACCCCCGAGTCCCGCAGGTTGAGTGCCCACGACCGACCCTGGTTGCCGTAGCCGACGACCGCGAGGCGCTGGCCTTCGATGGCGGCCGGGTCGGCGTCGGCGGTGTGGAAGATCGTCGTCATGGTGTGGTCTCCCTCAGGTTCGGTCAGATCACGCCGTCGGCGGCCAAGTCGTCGAGCTCGGCGTCGGACAGCCCCAGGATCCCGCCCAGCACCTCCCGGGTGTGCTCGCCCAGGCGGGGGGCCCCGGCCGGCGTCGGCGACGACTCGCCGACGAACCGGGGGAACGGCGCCTGTTGGCGGAGTGGGCCGAGGACGGGATCGTCTATCGCCACCAGGTCGTTCCTAACCGCCATGTGGGCGTCGGCGGCGATGTCGGCGGCGGAGTAGGCGTTGGCCACCGGCACGCCGTGGGCGATGGCGGCCGCCTCGACGTCGGCCGCAGGACGGCCCGCGGTCCACTCGGCGACGATGGCGTTGATCTCGTCCGCGTGCTTGGCCCGGTCGGCCAGGGTGGCGAACCGCGGGTCCGTGGTCAGGTCGGGCCGGTCCATCGCTGCGCACAGCCGGGCGAAGTTGGCGTCGCTGCCCGCCACCAGGCAGACGTAGCGGCCGTCGCCGGTCGGATAGTTGTCGAGCGGCGCGGAGTTGGCCAGGCGGTTGCCCTCGCGCTCCCGCACCACCCCGAGGCGGTCGTAGCCGGCGATCGTCCACTCGAGGATCCGGAGCACCGAGCCGTAGAGCGCCGCGTCGACCACGGCGCCCCTGCCCGTGGCGGTCGGGCCGGCGTCGCGTCGGTAGAGAGCGGCCAGCGCCGCCTGCGCGGCGAACACGCCCGTGAGGTAGTCGCTGGTCGTCAGCCCGGGCCGCACCGGTGGCCGGTCCGGGTACCCGGTCAGGTGCAGCAGGCCGCCGTAGCCGATGCCCGTGCGGTCGAGCCCGGGCCGCTCGGCATTGGGCCCGTCCTGGCCGAAGGCCGAGATGCGGACGACCACCAGCCGGGGGTCGAGGTCGGCCGGGCCGAGCCCCCACGACTCGAGGGTGCCGGGGCGGAAGTTCTCGCACAGCACGTCGGCGTGGGCGGCGAGCCGGCGGACGAGGTCCTGACCCCGCGCCGTGCGCAGGTCGATCGTCACGCTCTTGCGGCCGCGCCCCTCCACCGCCCAGAACAGCGAGTAGCGCCCGCCCTCGGTGTCGGCGAACGGGCCGATGTCGCGCATGAAGTCGCCCCGACCGGGCTGCTCGACCTTCACGACCTCGGCGCCCTGCTCGCCCAGGAGCCCCGCGCAGAACGGGGCGGCGATGCGGGTGCCGAGGTCGAGGACGCGGAGCCCCGCGAGCGGGCCGGCCTCGTTCACTGCTCCCCGTTCACTGCTGCTCGCGCTTCACGTGGTCCATGCCGCCCGCCTTGCGCTCACGCATCAGCCCCAGCGCCGTCTCGGTGTTGGATACGAACTGGTGGACCATGAAGTGGTGGCGCCACGAGTCACGCTGGCCCATGCGGTCGACCATGGCGTTGATGGATCCCTTGACCGCCTGGGCGGTGATCGGCGGCACCAGCGCCACCTCGTCGGCCATCGCCCGCGCCGCAGCCGGCAGTTCGTCGCGGGGCACGACCAGGTTGACCATGCCGTAGCGCTCGGCCTCGTCGGCGGTGAGCGTGCGGGCGCACAACAGGAACTCCTTGGCCTTGCGGGGGCCCATCTCCCAGGGCTCGACGAGCAGTTCCACGGCGGCTCCGGACATGCGCAGGACCGGGTTCGAGAAGCGGGCGTCGTCGGCGGCGACGATGAGGTCGCACATGCACGCCAGCATCAGCCCGGCGGCCGAGCAGGCGCCCTGCACCGCGGCGATGGTCGGCTTGCGGAAGTCACGCAGGCGCACGCAGCGGTCGAAGTACATGACCTGCTCGTGGCGCAGCTTGCCCTCGGCGGTGGTCCGCATGGCCGCCCAGGGGTCGGAACCGTCCATCAGCTCCTTGAGGTCGTGGCCGGAGCAGAAGTGCTTGCCCTCGGCGGCCAGCACCACCACGCGCACGGCCTCGTCGGCGTCGGCGCGGTCGAGGGCGCCGTCGAGCTCGTCGATGGTGGCGGAGTCGAGGGCGTTGGCGACGTCGGGCCGGCGCAGCGTGATCGTCGCCACCGGCCCGTCGACGTCGTAGCCCACGCGGGACTGGTTCACGCCGCGCTCCCTTCCCGCGGCAGTCCCAGCACCCGCTCGCCGATGATGGTGCGCTGGATCTCGTTGGTGCCGGCGAAGATCGAGGCCGCCTGGTAGTAGAGCCATGAGCGCTGCCACTCGCCCTCGCCGGGGTTGTCGGTCGCGCCGGCGCCCAGGGGTGCGGCCGGGCCGAGCACGTCGAGCGCCAAACGATGAAGGCGCTGGCTCATCTCCGACCAGTAGAGCTTGAGCGCAGAGCCCTCGGGCCCGATCGGCTGACCCGATTCGAGCCGCGACAGCGAGCGCCAGTTGTGGAGCTGGAACAGCTTGACCTCGACGAACGCCTGGGCCAGCCGCTGGGCCGTGTGGGGATCGTCGAAGGCCCCGCGCTCGGCCGCCAGCCGCAGCATCTCCTCCAGGTGCTGGCTATGGATCACGAGCTGGCGGGGGTTGGTGCCCCGCTCGTGGGCCAGCGTCGAGGCCGACACCTGCCAGCCGGCATCGACCTCGCCGATCACGCAGTCGTCGGGCACGAAGACCCCGCCGAGGAACACCTCGTTGAAGTCGGACTCCCCGGTGATCTGGCGCAGGGGGCGCACCTCGACGCCCGGGGCGCTCATGTCCACGGCGAAGGCGGTGATGCCGGCCTGCTTGCGGACGTCGGGGTTGGTGCGGGCCAGGCACAGCCCCCAGTCGGCGAACTGGGCGTACGACGTCCACACCTTCTGGCCGTCGAGCACCCAGCCGTCATCGGCATCGGAGCGCCGGGCCCGCGTCGCCAGCGACGCCAGGTCGCTGCCGGCGCCGGGCTCGCTGAACAGTTGGCAGAACAGGATGTCGGCCCGCAGGATCCCGGGCAGCCAGCGCCGGCGCTGGTCCTCGGTGCCGTGCGCCAGCAGCGTGGGCCCCACCAGGTTGACCCCGATGCGGCCCACCAGTTCCGGGGCGCGGGCCCGGGCCAGCTCCTCCTGGACGACGTAGTGGGCGAGCGCGCCGGCACCGCGCCCGCCGTAGGCCTCGGGCCAGGTCACGCCGACCCAGCGCCCGTCGGCGAGCTGGCGCTGCCAGGTCCGGCCGAACGCGACCTCGTCGTCGAGCGAGGCGTGGCGCGGCGGCAGGCCGACGCCGTACTCCCACGGGAGGTTGGCCTCGAGCCACGAGCGGCAGTCGGCGCGCAGGCGCTGCTGCTCGGTCGTGGGGGTCAGGTCCATTGTTCCCGCTCTTGGCCTTCGGCCGGGCCGCTCGGGCTGTCGACACGTCGCTCCCGCTCCCGCGGCGCTCGGGCCGGACTCCTCCTCTCGCCCTCCGGGACGCTCGCTCACGGAGGCATCGTAGGTGCGCCACGCAGCCGGACGTGACGTGACCGTCAGTTACGCTCGCCCCCCGTGGACTTCGAGCTGTCCCCGGACCAGCGGGCGCTGCGGGACGCCGCCGCCGCCCTCCTGGCGGGACGCTCACCGATGCCGGTCGTGCGCAGCGCCGTCGGGCGGGGTGGGGAGCCCGACCCGGCGCTGTGGGGGGCCATGGTGGACCAGGGCTGGTGCGGCCTGTCCGTGCCCGAGAAGCTGGGGGGCGTCGGCCTGGGCTGGGTCGAGGCCGCCATCGTCCTCGAGCAGGTGGGCACGCACGTGGCGCCGGCACCCGTGCTCGGCCAGATGGTGGCCCTCGACGCGCTGGCCGACTCCGCCTGGGGACCGCGGCTGATCGCCGGCGACGCGGTCGCCGCCTGCGCGGCGCGCCTCGACGAACCGTGCGTCTACGCGCCGGCAGCCGACCTGGTCGTGGTGCCCGAGGACGATCGGCTGATGGCGGTCGACCTGCGGGAACGGCGCCCGGCCGCCGAGCCGGCGATGGACGTCACCCGCCAGCTCGGCTGGCTCCGTTCGGCGGCGCTCGCCGACGCGCCTCGCCTGGACGTGGGGGGCGCGGCGGAGGTCGCCCGCCATCTGGACGTCGCCGCGGTCGCCTACGCCGCCGAGCTGCTGGGCGTGGCCCAGCGGGCGCTCGACCTGGCGGTCGCCTACGCGAAGGACCGCGTCCAGTTCGCGCGGCCCATCGGCAGCTTCCAGGCGGTCAAGCACCGCTGCGCCGACATGTTGGTCGATGTCGAAGGGATGCGGTCGGCCGTCTACTGGGCCGCCTGGACCCTCGGCAACGTCGACGCCGCCGGCGACGAGCGGGCGATCGCTGCGTCGACAGCCAAGGCATGGTGCAGCGACGCCGCCTCCCGCGTGCTGGCGTCGGCGCTCCAGGTGCACGGGGGCATCGGCTTCACCTGGGAGCACGACCTCCACCTCTACCTGAAGCGGGCCCACCTCGACGCGGTCACCTTCGGCGACGCCACCCACCACCGCGCCCGCCTGGCTCGCCTGCTCGCGGCCCGGATCGAGGGGGGTCGGTCGCTGATCTGAGCCGCCGGCCATTTGCGCATTGGTGACGCCGCGGACTCGCCCTCGCTACCGGAAGTCGAATGCCACCTTGATGGCGCCGGTCTCACCCGGGTGCACGAGGGTGCCGAACGCCTCGCGCCATTCGTCGAGGCGGAAGCGATGTGTGAGCATCCCCGACAGGTCGAGGCGGCCGTCGGCCAGCAGGCCGAAGAAGTGCTGGTACGCGTGCTGGCGCCGTCCATCGAAGGTCTCGTCACCGAACGCGTTGGAGCCCACGAGGCGCAGCTCCTTGAAGTACCAGGGCGTCCATTCGAACCGCCCGGGCGAGCTCACGCCCAGCTGCACCAGCGTGCCCTGTTCCCGCAACACCCGGAGCGCCACCTCCGTGGTGGCGGGGGAGCCGACGGTGTCGTAGATCGCGTCGATGTGACCCGGGTAGGCGACGGGCAGCCCCTCCCACGGGCGGCGAAGCGTCGCCCCGGACCAGGCGGCCAACGCCTCGACCAGTTCCTCGACGGGTTCCGGCGCGAACACCTCGGCTCCCAGCGCTGCGGCGTGCTCGGCCTGGCCCGGCCAGCGGGCAACGGTCGCGACCTCGACGCTCGGATAGAGCTGGCGGAGGATCGCGGTCGCGGTCGATCCCAGGGCGCCGGCCCCGTACACCACTGCCCGGCTCCCAGGACTGGGCGGGTTGCGGGTGATGGCGTGGAACGACACCGACCACGGGTCGGCCAACACCGCGAGCTCGTCGTCGATGCCGTCGGGCACTGGGACGGCCATCGACTCGTGCGCAGGCAGCCGCTCGGCGAAGCCGCCGGTGGCCTCGACGGCGTTGCCGGTGTGGATGCCGACGGACAGCCGGCCCTCGTGGAAGTTCGCGCAGATCTGGTAGTCGCCCCGGGCGCAGGCCGGGCACAGCGGGGTGATGCCGCGGGCGCGGCAGCCCAGGTTGGGGTAGAGCACGATCCGCTGCCCAGGCTCGACGTCGCCGACGGCCGGGCCCGCCTCGTCCACGGTGGCGACCACCTCGTGCCCCAGTACCTGGGGGAACGAGATGAAGGCGGTCATCATGTTGTCGGTGGCGTCCTCGAAGTCCATGAGCACCTGCTTGGCGTCGGACCCACAGATGCCGGTCACCCGCGTGCGCAGGACCAGCCAGTCGTCGCCCAGCAGCCGCGGCTCCGGCAGCTCGACCAGCGCCATCGGCGTCGACGCCAGGTTGCGCAGCAGCCGGGGCGCGTCGTCGGGCAGCTCGTCGGGCCACGGCTCGGGATCGGCGAGGAACTGGAGCGCCCTCACCGCGCCTGCTCCAGGCTGGCGAAGTAGTCGACGGCGCCCTGCATGAAGGCGTCGATGTCCGCGGTCTTGAACTCGGCGACGGACTTGAGGTCGGGCACGTAGCGCTCGAACCCCTCGCTCACCAGCGACTCGCAGACGGCGGTCGCCACGGTCTCGGCCGGTTCGAAGGGTCCGTCGTAAGGCGAGGGGTCGTTGCCGGGCTGGTCCCAGATCTCGGTGGCTATCGCCCCGGGAACGATGAGGCGAACCTCGACGCCGGTGGCCCAGAGGTCGACGGCCATCACCTCGGACCAGCCGTGCAGCGCGTACTTCGATGCCGCGTAGGCGGCCTCGCGCGGCGAGCCGACTCGGCCGGCGAGGCTGCCCACGTTGACGATCACGCCGCGGTCACGCTCCAGCATGCCGGGCAGGACGGCCAGGCTCAGGGCCACGGGTGACAGGAAGTTGGTGCGCATCACATCCTCGACGATGTCCATCGACAGGCGCTGCACGGGCCGCCGCATCGGCCGGGCGGCGTTGTTGACCACGGCGTCGAGGTGGCCGAAGGCATCCCAGGCCTCGACCGCCAGCCGAGCGGCGGCGTCGGGGTCGGACAGGTCCGCGGTCCACATGCGGTGGCCGGCGCCATCGGTACGGCCGCTATCGGCAGAGGCCTCCCGGCAGGCGTCGAGCACAGCGGACAGCCGGTCGGTCCGCCGCGCGGCGATCCCCACGGTGGCGCCGCTCCTTGCCAACATCGGCGCCAACGCCGCCCCGATGCCCGACGATGCCCCGGTGACGAGGATCCTCGCCCCCTCCAGCGTCGGCAATGCGCTCATGGCAACCGTCCTCCACCGCCCGGAGGCAATACGGTCCGCCGGGGAACTTTCGAGGCAATCCGGACCGGGGGCCGGCCCCCATTGCCTCGAGAGTCTCGGCCCGGTCCCTATTGCCTCGGCTCTACCTTCCGTCGTTCGCGGCGAGCGTATCTGACGCGCGTGTCACGCCTCTTCGGCGCGGGAAGGCCGCTCAGCCCTCGGCGGCACATCCCTCCGCGAAGTCCTCGTAGTACGTCCGCCGCATCGGATCCCCCGTCGTCGTCGCCCGAGCACGCCGCCAGGGCGGCGATCAGGCACAGCGCCGCGACCATCGCCGGCTGCCGTGCCACGCGGCGCACGATACATTCCGGCTGACGCCAGTGTCAGTCTTGAGAGGTGGGAATGGCCAGCGAGGTGACCGTCGGCATCGACATCGGGACCACCTCGGTGAAGGCAGTGGCCGCCGACGGCGACGGTCGGGTGCTGGCACGCAGTCGCGTGACCCGCCCGCTGCTCGCCCGACACGCCGGCGAGCTGGCCCACGACGCCCGGTCGTCGTGGCGCGACGGCGTCGTCGAGGCGCTGGACCAAGTGTTGGCCGGGCGCGATCCGGCCGGCCGGCCGCTCGCCGTGCGCGGGGTGAACGTGGCGGCCATGGTGCCATCGCTGTGCGCGGTCGACGACGACGGAGTCCCCGTTTCCGACGGCCTGCTCTACGGCGACGCCCGGGGTGCGGGGGGCGACCCGGGGGCCGATCCGGCTAGCTCGGGCGAGCTGGTGCGGTTCCTCGAGTGGCTGGCCCGGGAGCATCCCGACGCCGGCGGCTACTGGCCGGCGCAGGCGGTGGCCAACCGGGCGTTGAGCGGCACGGCCGCCATCGAGACGACCGTGGCCATGACGGCCCTACCGTTGTTCGACTTCCAGGGGTGGGACGCGTCGGTGGCCGCCAAGGCAGGTGTCGACGACATCGCCAGGCTCCCGAGGATCGTCGTGGGAACCGAGCCCGTCGGTCGGGTGGACCACGCCGATGGCGCGCCGCTGGGCGGTGGCACCATCGACGCGCTCGCCGAGCAGTTCGTCGCCGGCGCCGACAACGACGGGGACGTGTTGGTGATCCTGGGCTCCACGCTGATCGTGTGGGCCGTGATCCCCGAATGGCGCGAGGCGGCCGGCGTGTGGACGGTCCCGCACACGGCGCCCGGCAAGAGCCTGATCGGTGGCCCGTCCAACGCCGGCGGCCTGTTCGTCGGATGGGCCAACCGGATGCTCGCCGCCGGGGGGACCGACGCACCCGTCGACCCCCGGCGCGTCCCGGTCTGGCAGCCCTACCTGCGGGGCGAGCGCGTGCCGCTGCACGACCCGGGCCGGCGGGCGTCGCTCCACGACCTCGACATCGGGCTCGACGCCCCGGCGGTGCGCCGGGCGGCCTACGAGGCGTCGGCCTTCGCCGCCCGCCACATGCTCGACCTCGGCGGGGTCGCCGGCACCGCCCGGCGAATCGTCGCCACGGGCGGCGGCGTGCGCGACGCCGCGTGGGTGCAGGCCCTGGCCGACGGAACCGGGCTGCCGGTCGACCCGGTGGCCGTACCCGAGGGCGCGGCGCTGGGCGCGGCCTACCTGGCCCGTGTGACCGCGGGTCTCGAGGAGTCCTCCGCGGACGCCGGCCGCTGGGCCCGCCATGGGCGCCGGGTCGAGCCCGATCCGCGCTGGGCGGCCGCCGCCGGCGAGCGCTACGCCCGCTACCGCGAGCTCGCAACATGAGCGCCACCGGCAGGCGCATCGTCGTCGACCGCGAGCGCTGCATCGGCTCGGGCAACTGCTGCTTCTACGCGCCCAATACGTTCGATCTCGACGACGAGTTGAAGTCGGTGGTCGTCGATCCCGGGGGCGACGACCCCGCGGACGCCCGCGCCGCGGCCGAGGGATGTCCCGTCAACGCCATCAGCATCCACGACGACGCCGGGAACCGGCAGGAGGAGGGACGACTAGGTGGGCTTGGCCGTCACCGACGACCACACCGAACTGGCGGCGACGGTGCGCCGCTGGGCCGAGGCCCGCGGCCTGCTGACCGAGGCGCGGGCGGCGCTCGAGGCGCCCGCCCGAGCGGCCGCGGAGCAGGGGCACGAGGGCGAGGCGGTGCCGTCCTGGTGGGCCGAGGTCGCCGAGATGGGCTGGCTCGGCCTGGCGGTGGGGGTCGAGCAGGGCGGCCAGGGCTATGGCCTGGCCGAGCTGGCGGTGGTCCTCGAGGAGCTCGGCCGCTGGTGCGCGCCCGGCCCGCTGTTGCCGACGGTGATCGCGGCGGTGGCCATCGACCGCTGGGCCGGCGACCCCGGACTGGCTCGCCCGTTGGTGGACGGAACCATGGTCGGTGGCCTCGCACTCGCCAGCGACCTGGTGGTCGACGATGCCGGGCGGGTGTCGGGGCGCGCCCGCGGCGTCTGGGGCGGCTCGCTGGCCGACCGGTTCCTGGTCCCGGTGTCCCGGCACGACGCCCCGGCGTGGTGCGTGGTCGACCGCGCCGATGCCGAGGTCAAGGGGCTGGCCAGCTTCGACGCCACGCGCGGGCTGGCGGAGGTCCGGCTCGAGGGGGCCGACGTCGCGCCCGAGCGGTGGTTGTCGATCACCGCCGGCGGTGCCGCCGAAGCCGAGGGAGTCGTCAGGCTGGCCGAGCTGCTCGCGGGCGCCGAGGCGCTCGGCGTGGCGGACTGGTGCGTGCGCACCGCAGCCGACTACGCCGCGGTGCGGGTGCAGTTCGGCAGGCCCATCGGCCAGTTCCAGGCGGTGAAGCACCGCTGCGCCGACATGCTCGTCACGCTGGAGGCAGCCCGGGCCGCCGTCTGGGATGCGGCCCGTTGCTTCGACGCCCCCGCCGAGGAGGGTGCGACCGTGGCGCAGTCGGCCGCGGCCGCGCTCGCCCCCGAGGCGGGCTTTCGCGCCGCCGAGGACTGCATCCAGGTCCTCGGAGGGATCGGCTACACGTGGGAGCACGACGCCCACCTGTTCCTCAAGCGCGCCAGCGCCATCCGCCACCTGCTGCCGGCGCCGCAGGTGGCCCGGCGCCGCATGGCCGGCGCGGTGGCCGCGGGCGAGCGCCGATCGCTGACCGTCGAGCTTCCCCCCGAGGCCGAGCCGCTGCGGGCCGAGGTGCGGGAGTTCGTCGAGGACCTGCGGACCCATGACCGCTCCGAATGGCGTCGCCGGCTCGCCGATGCCGGCTACCTGGCGCCCCATTGGCCCCGGCCCTGGGGACGAGACGCGTCACCCGTCGAGCAGCTCGTGATCGACCAGGAGCTGCGCGCGGCTCGGATCCGGCGGGCGCACCTGGCGATCGCGGGCTGGGTCCTGCCCACCCTCGTCGCCCACGGCAGCCCGGCGCAGCAGGAACGCTTCATCTCCCCGTCGCTGCGCGGCGAGATCGGCTGGTGCCAGATGTTCTCGGAACCGGGCGCGGGCAGCGACCTGGCCTCGCTGTCCACGCGGGCCGAGCGCATCGACGGCGGCTGGTCGATCACCGGTCAGAAGGTGTGGACGTCGATGGCTCGGGAGGCCGACTGGGCCATCTGCCTGGCGCGCACCGATGCCGGCGTCACCAAGCACCAGGGGATCGGTTGCTTCCTGGTGGACATGACCACGCCGGGCATCGACATCCGGCCGCTGCGGGAGCTGACGGGGTCGGCGATGTTCAACGAGATCTTCCTCACCGGCGTGTTCGTGCCCGACGAGTGCGTTGTCGGATCGCCGACCGAGGGCTGGGCGTACGCCCGCACGACGCTGGCCAACGAGCGGGTGTCGATGGCGGAGGCATCGTCGTTCGGTCCCGGTGTCAGTGCACTGTTCGAGCTGGCCGAATCCGAGGGCCTGCTCGCCGACCCGTTGGTCCTCGACCGGCTCGGAGGGCTGGTCGTCGACGCCCACGCCATCTCGGTGCTGGGGCTCCGCACGACGCTGCGGGCGCTGGGCGGCGTGCAGCCGGGGAGCGGGGCCGGTGGCCCCGAGGCCAGCGTGCGCAAGCTGGCGGCGGTGGAGCACGAGCAGGCGGTGCAGGAGGCGGGCCTGGCGCTGCTGGGTCCCGAGGCAGCACTGACCGACGGGCCCGGAGGTGCCTGGATCGCCGGCTTCCTCGGCAACCGGGCACTCTCGATCGCGGGCGGCACCAGCGAGATCCAGCGCAACGTGATCGCCGAGCGCCTCCTCGGTCTGCCCAAGGATCCGTGACGGTGATCAGCGCGTCACGACGGTAACGCTGGCATTGGCGCCGCGGCCGATCGTGTGCGCGAGGCCGACACGGGCACTCGGCACCTGCCGGTCGCCGGCGTGACCGCGGAGCTGGCGGACCAGCTCGACCACCTGGCCGAGAGCGGACGCGCCGAGCGGCTCACCCTTGGACAGCAACCCGCCCGAGCGGTTGATTGCCGGTCCCGGCGGCTCGCCCGTGTCGGTCTCGGCCCGGAGCAGCTTGCGCTGGTCGCCGGCGGCGCACAGGCCCAGCTCGTACCACGACAGCAGTTCGCGGCCGGCGTCGGTGTCCTGGCACTCGACGACGTCGAGATCCTCGGGGCCGACACCGGTCTCCTCGTAGGCGTCGGTGGCGGCGAGCGTGGTAGGGGGCGTGATGCCACCGTCGTCGACCAGGCCCGACAGGGGCGTCGATTCGTCCAGCACGCTGCCGGGCAGGTGGCTCCGCAGCGCGGCCGCCACCAGCTGCACACCCCCATTGCCCCTTCGCAGCACGACGGCGGCTGCGCCCTCGTTGGGTGAGCACAGCATCCACAACCGCAGGGGGTCGCACACCATCCGTGACGCCAACACCTCGTCCGCGGTGACCTCCGCCCGGAACATGGCATCGGGGTTGTGGGCGCCCCAGCGGCGGTTCTTCACCACCAACGCCGCCAGGTCGTCGACGGCGAGCCCGTGCTCGCGCAACAACCGCTGAGCACGCAGCGCGAAGTACGCGGGGTTGGCGTTCAGCCCCGCCTCCTCTTGCCACGGAGCGAAGAACGACGAGCGGATGATCCCCTTGGGCATCTTCTCGACGCCCACCACCAGCACCGCCTCGTGCTGGCCGGAGCCGATCGACGCCGCCGCCAGCGCCAGCGCCGCCCCGCCCGATGCGCACCCGGCCTCGACGTCGACGATCGGGATGCCGGTGAGCGCCAGGGCCCCCAGCACGCGATGGCCGCTGGCGACACCGCCGTAGGCGGTGGCGCAGTAGGCGGCGCCGATACGGCCGCGCGCTTCGGCTGGCGTCCAGCCGGCGTCTGCCAGTGCCGCCTCCGCGGCATGGACGCCGAGCGCCGTGGCCGGCGTGTCGCCGAACCGCCCGAAGGGGTGCAGCCCCACCCCGGCGACCTCGACACCGTTCATGGGGTCGCCCCGTGCCCGTCCCGGGTGGATGTTCCCGAGGTCATGGGTTCCGTCGGCAGCAGGACGAGGTCATAGGTTCCGGATGTGGAACCTATGACCTCGAGCTGGGTTCGGTGGAACTCGTGACCTCGGGGGCGAACGCCCACACGACGCCGCCGCCGGGCAACGTCTCGGTCGTCACGACCATCGGCTGGCAGTAGCGCAGCGCCGCCGGGTCGGGCTCGGTCAGGCGCCCGACGACCCGCAGGCCGATGCCGTCCAGCTCGACGATGCCGAACCCGTAGGGAACCGGGCCCTCGTAGCCGGGCGGCGCGCTGGTCACGGCCGTCCAGGCCCACAGGCTGCCGGTAGGGGGAAGCGACACGACTTCGACGTCGTCGGCGCCGGAATACGGGCAGCGCCGCGCTGGTGGGAAATGGTGGCGGCCGCTGGTGGGCGACCACCCACCGACCAGCGAGACGTGGCCGCCGGCGTCGGGTGCGAGCCAGGCCCCGGGCTCGGCGTCGCCGTCAGCCACGCTTGATGCGGCCGCGCAGGGCGGCGAAGCACAGCCACATGCTGATGGTGCCGACGATGGCGACCGCCAGCAGCGCCTGGCCGAGGTCGGCCCACTTCCAGCCCTCCATGACCAGGGAGCGCAGGCCCTCGAGGAGATAGGTGACGGGGTTGATCGTGGCGACCGTGTCCAGCCACCCGCTCAGCTCCTCGCGGGGGACGTACGACGACGTCAGGAACAGGAACGGGAAGAACAGCAGGAAGCTGGAGCTCACCGCTGCCGGGTTCCCGGTCTTCAGCGCGATGGCGTAGCCGAAGCCGGCGAATGCCAGGCTCCACAGGCCGGCCAGCACGATGAACGCCACGACCCCCAACGGCCCCGACTCGAACCGCACACCGAGGATGAAGCCCAGGATCAGGATCGGGATGGTGAGCGCGCACGCCACCGCGACGTCGGCGCACAGGTGGCCGAGCAGGATGGCCAGGCGCCGGATGGGCGTGAGCAGGAGCCGGTCGAAGTACCCGTCCTGGACGTCGAGCACCAGGGCGTAGGCGCGCGATACGCCGGTGACGCCGAGCAGGATCGCCGTCGGCATCTGGAAGGCGGTGAAGTCGAAGCCGGGGATGTTGTTCTCGGTGAGGTCGGACAGCGTGCCGACGTTCACCACGAAGAAGAACAGGGCGATGAAGATCGGCGGGATCACCGCCTCCACGTCGCGGGGGACTGCCCGCAACGCCCGCCCTGCGATGGAGGCGACGTCATGTCTGAATCCGGCCGGGCGGGCGCGTACGGCGCTCGGCGTGGCCGGCGCCCTGGCGGTGGTGTCGATGGCGGTCATTGTTCCCCGCTCCCACGACCGCTCGGGCTATCGACGCCCTGTCTCCCGCTCCCACGGCCGCTCGGGCCGGGTCTCCCGCTCCCACGGCCGCTCGGGCCGGGTCTCCCGCTCCCACGGCCGCTCGGGCCGGGTCTCCCGCTCCCACGGCCGCTCGGGCCGGGCTCGCTCTCTCGTCTTTCGGGACGCTCGCTCAAGACCTCACCTCCGTGCTGTCGCCGTCGGTCATCTCCGCCAGCTCGGCCTCGATGGCCTCGTCGGACGTCTGAATGTGCGTGCCCGTCAACTCGAGGAAGACGTCGTCGAGCGTCGGCGTGCGCAGCGTTAGGTCGCGCACCGGCACACCGCAGTTGTTGAGGGCGACGGCCACCGGGCCGATGACGGCGGTGCCCTCGGCGGCGGTGATCACCATCTCGTTGCCGCGGGCCTCGACGCCGGCGACGCCGGGCACGGCCTCGACCATCGGGCACGCGCCGGCGGCGTCGCCCTCGAGCCGGGCAAAGATCACGTCGTTGCCGATGCGGCGCTTCAGCTCGAAGGGCGTGCCCTCGGCCACCAGCTTCCCACCGTTGATGATGCCGACCCTGTCGGCCAGCTCATCGGCCTCCTCCAGGTACTGGGTTGTGAGGAAGATGGTCATGTCGAGCTCCTGGTTGAGCCGTCGCACCTCTTCCCACACCCGGGCCCGGCTCACCGGGTCGAGGCCGGTCGTGGGCTCGTCGAGGAAGAGCACCTGGGGGTTGTGGACGAGCGCCGCGGCCAGATCGAGGCGGCGCCTCATGCCGCCGGAGTAGGTGCTGATGGGCCGGCCCAGCGCGTCGCCGATGTCCACAAGCTGGGCCAGGTCGGCGAGGCGCTGGTCGATCTCGTCCTTGGACAGGCCGTACAGCCGACCCTGGAGGCGCAGCAGCTCGTCGCCGGTCTGCTTGGGGTCGAGCGCTGCCTCCTGCAGCGCGACGCCGATGCTCAACCGCACCTTTCCCGGGATCGGTGGAGACGTCGTAACCGGCGACGACAGCCCGGCCCGACGTGGGCGCCAGCAGCGTGCAGAGCACCCGGACGGTGGTGGACTTCCCGGCACCGTTGGGCCCGAGGAAGCCGTAGATCTCGCCTTGCTCGATCTCGAGGTCGACCTGGTCGACAGCCGTGAGGCTGTCGAACTGGCGGACCAGCTTCTCCGTACTGATTGTCGTACGCATGTTCGCCTACGCTACTCCTGGGGTCGGGACATCCAAGAAAGTTCCCAGTTACGACGTAGTGGCAACCCAAAACTTGTCGCGCCGGGACGATCGCGCCGTGGCGGCCCTGCCGTCTTGGAAGGAAGGAATCTCCCGGTCGCTAGTGGGTGGCGCTAGGAGCCACCCCACTATTCTGCGGCGGCCGGACCTGACGGGCATGTCAGAAACAGCGAGGGGAGTCGCATGGGGCTGTTCGACGGAAAGGTGGCCATCGTCACGGGAGCGGGCCGGGGGATCGGGCGCGAGGAGGTCCTGCTGCTGGCGGCCGAGGGCGCCGCGGTGGTGGTCAATGACCTGGGCGGCGCCGCCGACGGGTCGGGTGCCGACACCGGGCCCGCCCAGGCCGTCGTCGACGAGATCGAGGCCGCCGGCGGTGCTGCCGCCGCCAGCACCCACGACGTCGCGACGTGGGACGGCGCCGAGGCCCTCGTCGGGCTGGCGGTCGAGCGCTTCGGGCGGCTCGACGCGGTGATCAACAACGCTGGGATCCTCCGCGACCGCATGAGCTTCACCATGTCCGAGGCCGAATGGGACGCCGTGATCGACGTCCACCTCAAGGGCCACTTTGCCGTGGCCCGACACGCCGCCGCCTGGTGGCGGGCACGCTTCAAGGAGACCGGCGAACCCACCGGCGGGGCCATCGTCAACACGTCGAGCGAGTCCGGGCTGTACGGCAACGCCGGGCAGGCCAACTACGCCGCGGCCAAGGCCGGGATCGCGGCGCTCACCATCGTGCTGGCCCGCGAGCTCGAGCGCCTCGGAGTGCGCGTCAACGCCATCGCTCCGGTGGCCCGGACCCGGCTGACCGAGGCCGTCGCCGGCAGCGCCATGGCGCCGGACGAGTCGGGGTTCGACCGGTTCGATCCCGCCAACGTCGCCGCCGTGGCGTGTTGGCTGGCGTCCGAGCTGGCCGCCGGGATCTCCGGGCAGGTGGTGAAGGTGCAGGGCGGCCTGGTCCAGCTGCTCCAGGGCTGGCATCCGGTCACCGAGGTGCGGTCGGACAAGGCGTGGACGCTGGACGCGGTGGCGGCCCAGCGCGGCGGGCTCCTCGGCCCCAGCGACGGGTCGGTACCGCCGTTCCTCCCGACCGCGCCTGCGGCGCCAGGGGCATGACCGGCCCCGACGACGCCGGGCTCGACGGCCAGCGGCGGATGTGGACCATCGGCGACTACCCGGCCATCGCCAGGCACCTCCGCCCGATCAGCCTGCAGGTCCTCGACACGGTGGGCGTCACCGCGGGTCAGCGGGTGCTCGACGTCGGCGGGGGCGATGGCAACACGGCGATCGAGGCCGCCGCCCGGGGCCTATTAGGGATCGTCAGCCGGTCGCCAGCACCATTCCGCCGGCCACGCGCGGACCGAGCAGCGCCTCCGAGCTGACCGGCACGGGATCCGGCGCCCGGTAGCGCGTCACGACCAGCGAACCGTCGGGCGATGGCGCTGTCGCCGGCTCGGTCGATGGCGCTGTCGATGGCGCTGCCCCGCCCGGTCGGGTCACTCAGGGAACTCCCAATACTGCAGCTCACAGGTCATGGGCAGCAGGTACCGGACATATATGGAGTGGATCTTGACCACCCCCTGGTCGTCGACCGCCAGGTCGTCGAGGTCGACGCGGGGGTCGCGCTCCCGGAAGGCCACCGCCCGGTCGCGGGCGGCGACGAGGTCCTCACGGGAACGGACCGAGAAGCCGTAGTGGTCCGTGCGGGGGCACCGCATCGGCTCGTCGTTGGCGACCAGGTAGATGAACTGGTCCCAGTGCACGCAGGCCAGGATCAGCCGCTTCCGGTCGATGGTCTCGGTCGGCATCTCGTCGAAACCGAGGACCTCGCTGAAGTAGCGGCACAGGTCGGCGCGGTTGGACTCGTCCAGCAGGTCGGACGGCACGCTCAGTGCCACGTGGTTGAACTTGGGATTGCCGGCCGGATAGTAGGGATGCGGCATCACGCCTCCTCGGTCGTCGGGCCCGCGGCCAGCGCGAGACCCGGTGCCACCATGACCTTGCCGGCGGTCTCGCCGGCCGCGAGCCCTCGTACCGCCTCGCCGACGCGATCGAGCCCGACGTCGCCGGATTCGATCAACACCTCGGAGGGGATCGCACCCGGCGTCGACAGGAGCTCCAGTGCCCGGTCGAAGCCGTCGGCGTCGTACACGAACGAGCCGGTGACTGTGAGCTCGTTCAGCAGCATGCGATTCGGATCGAACGACGGCGGATGCATGCCCGCCCCGACAAGCACCATTCGGCCTCCGCGCCGGAGCTGGTGCAGTCCCGCCTGCATCGCCTCCTTGTTGCCCGAGCACTCGAGCACCACGTCGACCGCCAGCGGCGAGATCTCCTC
Source organism: uncultured bacterium (assembly GCA_963813485.1). Lineage (GTDB taxonomy): Bacteria > Actinomycetota > Acidimicrobiia > Acidimicrobiales > VFJN01 > DASQUK01. The sequence goes on along the minus strand of CAWEZE010000020.1, from coordinate 189,446 downwards.
CGGCTCCCACATCGGGTACGTGGGCAGGTCGTCGGGATGGAGGACCTCCGCACCCAGCGCCCGTGCCAGCGCTTGACGGGGTGCTGCCGGCTCGACCACGGTCACCGGACCGAGGCCCCGGGCCAGGAGTGCCGCGATCGTCAGGGCGCCGATCGGGCCGGCGCCCATGACCATGGCGGTGTCCCCCGGTTGGATGCCGGACCGGGTGATGCCGTGCAGCGCCACCGCCAGCGGCTCCGCCAGCGCCGCCTCGCGCCGGCCGAGCCTCTCGGGGATCCGGACCAGGGCCCGGGCGTCGACGAGGGTGAAACGGGCGAACGCCCCATCGTGGCCGTCGGTCATGACCCGGAGGCGCACCTCGCACTGCGACGGCTGGCCCTCGAGGCAGCGGCGGCACTGGCCACACCGGGGCGCCGGGCCCCCGACCACCTCGTCGCCCACCGCCCAACCCGTCACGCCCTCACCGAGCGCGGCCACCACGCCGCTGTACTCGTGGCCGAGCACGGTGCCTGCGGTGCCCAGCCGCTCGGCGATCAGGTGGAGGTCGGATCCGCAGATGCCACAGTGGCCGACCTCGACCAGCACCTGCCCGGGGCCGGGCTCCGGCACCGGCCGGTCCTCCACCGCCACCTCGCCGGAGCCGCGGTAGACGGCCGCGGGCATCGACGCCGGAACCTCGGTCGTGGTCATCGGTTGCCCTCCCGAAATCTGACAGCTGCGTCAGGTTAGTTTGGTGCCTATCCGCTCACGTCCTTAGCCGAACGCCGCGGCCATGATGACGTCGGTCAGGGTGTCGAGCAGCTCGTCCTCGTCGTGGAGCTCGACCTGGCCGCTGGCGGCGTAGTAATTCAGGCGCTCGACCATCATCATCAGCGCCAGCGTGGCGACCGTGGGGTCCAGGCCCGAGCGCTTGGGCACGCGCATCCGGCGGGTCAGGGCGAGCGCGAGACCGGTGAGGACGTCTTCGCCGTGGCGCCCTACGGGGTCGCCGGACAACTCTGCCTCGGTCCAGGCGCGGATAACCCGGCCATGCCGGGCGTAGACCTTGCTGACCCGCGCCAGCCAGGCCCGCAACGCGGCCCGACCCCGGGCCGAGTTGGTCACGGGCGCGAGCTCGCCGATCAGGCCGTGGAGCTCGGTGGCCACCTCGCCCACGAGCTGCTCGAACAGGTCCTCCTTGGACGTGAAGTAGAGGTAGAAGGTGCCGTGACTGCTCTCGGCCGCCGCCACGACGTCGTCGACGCGCGCCGCGTGGTAGCCGATCCGGTCGAACACGTCGGCGGCGGCGTCGAGGAGGCGCTGGCGTGTGCGCTGGCCCCGCGCCTGCAACGCGCGCCCGTTCCCGCCGGCAGCGGCAGGGAGGGCGGAATCGCTGCGGGCCGACATCGCGGCCACGCTACTGGGCGCCCGGTCGCGAGTGATTGCCCTGCCAGGGTGTGTGAGTTAGTGTGAGAAGTAACACGTACGAACGTCGACCGCAGGGGGGTGCAGGTTGGTCCGTTCGCAGGGCGTCGCAGCCTGCCCGGCGCGGCGGTTGGTGGGATGACCGACGGCGCTCCCGTCCTTGCCATGCGCGGCATCTGCAAGCGGTTCGGGGCCACCCGCGCGCTGGAGGACGTGTCGCTCGAGCTCCGCCGCGGCGAGGTCCACGCCCTCGTGGGTGAGAACGGAGCCGGCAAGTCGACGCTCATCAAGGTCATGACGGGCATCTACCCACCCGACGAGGGCGAGGTCCTCGTCGACGGCGAGCCCGTATCGCTGCGCAGCGCGGCCGACGCGCAGCGCCTGGGCATCGGAGCGATCTACCAGGAACCCCTGATCTTCCCCGACCTGAGCGTGGCCGAGAACATCTTCATCGGCCACCAGGATCAGGGCCGGGTCGTGCGTTGGCGCCAGATGTGCGCGGACGCCGAGGCGATCCTGGCACGGCTCGACGTCCACATCGATCCCCGGATGCCGGCGAGCGGACTGCCGGTCGCCACGCAGCAGGCGATCGAGATCGCCAAGGCCATCTCGCTGGATGTGCGCGTGCTCATCATGGACGAGCCGACGGCCGCCCTCTCGGCCCACGAGGTCGAGCGGCTGTTCCGCCAGGTGCGCCAGCTCCGCGATTCGGGCGTCGCCGTGCTCTTCATCAGCCACCGGCTGGACGAGGTGTTCGAGATCGCCGATCGCGTCTCGGTGTTCCGCGACGGCCGTCACGTTTCGACGGATGCTCGCGACGACGTCACCCGCCCCCGCCTCATCGCCGCCATGGTCGGGCGCCAGATGTCCGACTTCTACGCCCGGAACGAGCACCACGCCGGCGAGGTGATCCTGCGCGTGCGCGACCTCGGCCGGACCGGCAAGTTCGCCGGTGTCTCGTTCGACCTGAAGCGTGGCGAGGTGCTCGGGTTGGCGGGGCTCGTGGGCGCGGGTCGGACCGATATCGCGCTGGCGTTGTTCGGGATCGCCCCGGCCGAGACCGGCACGATCGAGCTCGACGGTCGACCGGTCGAGATATCCACGCCCCGCGAGGCCCTGGACCAGGGGATCGCGTACCTGTCCGAGGACCGCCGCCACGTCGGGCTGTCACTGCCGCAGTCGGTGACTGCGAACATCACGCTGCCGTCACTGCGGCGCTACGTCTCGAGGCTCGGGCTCGTGAACGGCGCTGCGGAACGGTCGGCCGCCGAGCGGTTCCGGCAGCAGCTCAACATCCGCACCGCCGGGCTGTCGCAGCCCGTCGGGCTGCTGTCCGGCGGCAACCAGCAGAAGACGATGCTCGCCAAGTGGCTCAACACAGAGCCGGCCGTGCTGATGCTCGACGAGCCCACGCGGGGGATCGACGTCGGCGCCAAGGCGGATGTCCACCAGATCATCGACGACCTCGCCCGCTCGGGCATGGCGATCGTTCTGATCTCGTCGGATCTGCCCGAGGTGCTGGCCGTGAGCGATCGCGTGCTGGTCATGCGCGAGGGAGAGCAAACCGGCTTGTTCGACCGGACCGAGGCCACGCAGGAGCGCGTGATGACGGCGGCCGTCGGGGTCGCATGACGTCGAGATGAGCACCGCCGCCGACGTCGCTGGCCTTCACGGCGCACGGAGCCGACCCGGCCGCACCGCGGTCTGGATCCGACCGGAACGCGTGAAGGAGCTGTCGCTGCTGGGCGTGATCTTCGTCGCCCTGCTGGTGTTCGGGTTCCTGGTCGACGACTACTTCAGCGGCCGGTTCTTCAACCGGGTGACGACCAGCGTGGCGATCACCGCGGTGCTGGCCGTCGCCCAGACCATGGTCATCGTGACGCGCAACATCGACCTGTCGGTGGGGTCGATCGTGGGCGTGACCGCCTACCTCACAGGCGAGTTCGCGTCGTCCAACCCCTCCGCCTCGCCGGCGGTCGCCATCGCCATCGCGGTGGGCCTCGGCGCACTGCTCGGCGCGATCAACGGCGTGATCGTCGCCTACGGGCGGGTCCCGGCCATCATCACCACCCTCGGCACCCTGGCGATCTACCGGAGCTGGCTGATCTCCCACGGCGAGGGCAAGACGATCACCGCCGACTCGTTGCCGTCGTGGGTGGTCGACCTGCCCACCCGCACGGCGTTCAGCATCGGGGGCCTCGACATCCGGGTGGTGTTCGCGGTCGTCATCGTGATCGTCGCCGTGCTGCAGGTCGCGATGCAGCGGCTGCGCTGGGGGCGACGGCTGTACGCCATCGGTTCGAACCCGGAGGCGGCCGTCCAGGCGGGCCTTCCCACCCGCCGGCTCGTGCTGGGTGCGTTCATCGCCTGCGGCGCGCTGTCGGGGTTCGCCGGATTCCTGTTCCTGTCCCGCTTCGGCAACATCACCGTCGTCGCGGGGCAGGGCCTCGAGCTGGATTCGGTGGCGGCGGCGGTCGTCGGCGGTGTCAGCGTCCTGGGTGGCTCGGGCACGCTGGTCGGGGCGTTCCTGGGGGCGGTCCTGATCGACGTGCTCGACCAGAGCCTGGTCCGGGTTCCCCAGGTGAGCGAGTTCTGGCGCAACGCGATCCTCGGCGCGCTGATCCTGGGCGCGGTGATCGCGGACGTCGTGATCGGTCGACGCTTCCAACGGCGGTGGTCGGCGGAGGCTCGCCCCCACACCAAGGTCGACGCGTCGTCCAGCGACGGATCCGACGCTGCCAGGGTGCCGGCGCTCACGTCGGCGCCGAGCAGTCCAGCGAGAGGGGGATGCCGATGCCTGAGATGGGCGCGGGAGCGCAGCTGGGAGCTGCTGCTGGCGGTCATCCTCGTGGGGACGATCGTCTACAACGCCACCCAGTCGCCGGTTTACCTCGACGTCGACAACTTCGTGAACCTGTTCCGGCTGTCGATCGAGAAGGTGATCGTGGCGGTGGCCATGACCTTCGTCATCATCAACGGCGAGATCGACCTGTCGGTGGCGTCGGTCATGGCCTTCGCCGCCTGTGTCCTCGCCGCCGCCTACGAGTCCGGCGTGCCGTTCGGGCTGGCCATCGTCATCGCCCTGGCGGCGGCGGCGTCCGCCGGCTTCGTCCAGGGCCTGGTGGTCGCGAGGACGGGGATCTCGTCGCTGGTGGTCACGCTCGCCGGTCTGATCGGCTTTCGGGGGGCGGCGCGGATCCTGCTGGAGGATCGATCGATCGGCGAGTTCCCCGACTGGTTCGGGGACCTGGGTCGCGCCGACTTCCTCGGCCCGATGCCCTTTGCGCTGGTGCTGTTCCTCGTGATGCTGGTTGTGGGCGGCGTGATCCTCCATCGGTCGTCGTTCGGGCGCCGGGTGTACGTGATCGGCAACAACGCCGACGTGGCGCGCTTCTCGGGCATCGACGTGGCCCGGGTGAAGCTCGTGCTGTTCACGACGTCGGGGCTCGTCGCCGGCGTGGCCGGAGTGCTGTTCGCGGCCCGCCTCGGCTCGGTGCGGGCCAACATCGGGGAGGGCTTCGAGCTCGACATCATCACGATGGTGCTGCTCGGGGGCGTCAGCATCTTCGGCGGCTCCGGGACCCTGCTGGGCGTGGCGCTGGCGATCTGCATCGTGCTGAACCTGCGCAACGGGCTGGGCCTGGCGAACGTGGAGGCCAACACCCAGACCGGCGTCATCGGGGCGCTGCTGATCGCGTCCGTTCTGGCGCAGAACCTGCTCGACCGCCTGCCGCTACGCCGGCGCGAGGTGGAGGCGGAGGCATGAGACCGACGACCGCGCGCCCGCGCGCGGCAACACACAGATCTACGTCGAGGGCGGCCCTCGGCGAGAAGGAGAGGGGACGATGAGATCTCACAAGTTGATGGCAGCGATGCTGAGCCTTGCCCTCGTGGGTGCCGTCGCGTGCGGTGACGACGACGACGACACCGAGGCGAGTACGTCCGACGAGGGCGGGTCCGAGGGAGGCGGTGCGGCCGGGGAGGCCGTCACCATCGAGGCAGGCGACGACATGAACTCCATCCTGCTCCCGAAGTGCACCGGCATCGCCGTGTTCGATCAGGCCAACGAGGGCGCCCAGGAGGCGGCGGAGGAGCTCGGGACCTCGGAGCCCGAGTTCCTGGGCCCGTCCACGTGCGAGGACCCGACCGGGCAAATCGAGACCATGACCAACGCCGCCACCCAGGGGGTCGACGCGGTGATGATCTCGAACAACGCCGGCGAGCAGATCCAGTCCGGTGTCGACGCCGCGACCGACGCCGACGTGTCGGTCGTGAGCTGGGACTCGCCGATCCCGTCGGGTGAGGGCGAGAGCCTGTTCGTCGCCCAGGTCGACTTCGACGAGACGGGAGTCGTCATGGCCGACATGGCGCTCGAGATCCTCGGCGACGACGGCGGCCAATTCGCCATCCTGTCGGCCTCGCCCGACGCCGCCAACCAGAACGCGTGGATCGCGGCCCTCGAGGAGGCGCTCCAGGACGAGAAGTACGCCAACCTCGAGCTGGTCGACACCGTGTACGGCAACGACGACTCCGACGAGTCGTACAACCAGGCCCTGGGCCTGATCGACTCGCATCCCGACCTCGAGCTCATCATGGCGCCCACCACGGTCGGCATCGCCGCCGCCGGCAAGGCCATGACCGACGAGGGGCTGTGTGACCAGGTGAAGGTGTCCGGCCTGGGCCTGCCCGAGGAGATGCAGGAGTACACCCAGAGTGGGTGTGCCCCGCAGTTCGCCCTGTGGAGCTTCGTCGACCTGGGCTACCTCACCTACTACGCGACCTACGGCATCGCCACCGGTCAGGTCGAGGCGGCCGAGGGGCAGACGTTCACCGCCGGCCGGATGGGTGAGTACACGATCGAGACGGACCCGACGCGCGACAACGGCCTGCGCATCGTGATGGGGCCGTTCACGGTCTACAACGAGGAGAACATCGACGAGTCATGAGGGCACGCGGCCGGGCGGACGGGACCGCCGTCCGCCCGGCCGCTCCCGACGGTGTGGCGCCCAGGAGGACGTGCCGGTGAACCGGTTCGGATTCACACTGAAGATCAGGCCCGAGCTGGCCGCCGAGTACCGGCGCCACCACGCCGCGGTCTGGCCGGAGATGCTCGACGCACTGCGCCGGGCGGGTTGGCACAACTACTCGCTCTTCCTGCGGGACGACGGCACGCTGTTCGGGTACGTGGAGACGCCCGCCAGCCTGGCCGACGCCCGAGCCGCCATGGCTTCCGAACCGGTCAACGAGAGGTGGCAGGCGATGATGGCGCCGTTCTTCGAGGGGCCCGGCCTGCCCGCCGACCAGATGATGCAGGAGCTCGAGGAGGTGTTCCACCTCCCATGAGCGAGCGTCGCCCGTCCACTCCCCGCTCACGGGTCCTGTCGCCTCCGGTGCGGCACCTACCGCCGCCCGAGGTCGAGGCGCTGGTCGAGCGCTCCCATGCGCTCGGGTCCGACCCGCGGGTGACGAACTACGGCGGCGGCAACACGTCGTGCAAGGCGACGGTCACGGATCCCGTGACGGGCGAGCCGAGCGAGGTGCTCTACGTGAAGGGCTCGGGAGGCGACCTCGGCACCCTTCGTCCCGACGGTCTGGCCACGCTGCGGCTCGAGCGCATGCGCGCCCTGCAAGACGTGTATCGAGGCGTCGATCACGAGGACGAGATGGTGGCGGCGTTCGACCACTGTCGTTGGGGGACGGGCGGCGCGGCGCCGTCGATCGACACCGCCATGCACGCACTGGTGCACGCCCGCCATGTGGATCATCTGCACCCCGACGCGGTGATCGCCCTGGCGGCGGCGGTCGACGGGGAAACGTTGACCAAGGAGTGCTTCGGCCGCGAGGTGGCCTGGGTGCCGTGGCGCCGACCCGGCTTCGAACTGGGCCTGCAGATCGCCTCGTTGGCGGCCGACAATCCCGGCCTGCGGGGCGTGGTGTTGGGGGGCCACGGGCTGACGACCTGGGCCGACACGTCCGACGCCTGCCAGGCCGTCTCGCTCGACGTGATCCGGCGGGCGGAGCAGTTCATCGCAGAACGGGGCCGGCCCGATCCGCTCGGCGCGGTGCGCGCCGGGTTCGAGCCGTTGCCGGCCGACCAGCGCCGGCCTCTGGCCGGGGAGCTGGCTCCCCACATCCGCGGCCTGTGCTCCACCGATCGCCGGGTGGTCGGGCGGCTCACCGACAGCGAGCTGGTGCTCGACTTCCTGGGCCGGGAGGCGGTCAGCCGGTTGGCACCGCTGGGCACGTCGTGCCCGGACCACTTCATCCGCACCAAGGTCCGTCCGCTGCTGCTCGACCTGCCGCCGACGGCACCGGTGGACGAGCTCGTGACCCGACTGCACGAGCTGCACGCGGCCTACCGCGACGACTACGCCAGCTACTACCGCCGGCACGCGCGGCCCGACTCGCCGCCCATGCGGGGCGCCGATCCGGTGATCGTGCTGGTCCCCGGGGTCGGCATGTTCAGCTTCGGGGCGGACGCGCGGGCCGCCCGGATCGCCGGTGAGTTCTACGTCAATGCCATCAACGTGATGCGCGGCGCCGAGGCGCTCTCGTCCTACCGGCCGATCGACGAGTCCGAGAAGTTCCGCATCGAGTACTGGGAGCTCGAGGAGGCGAAGCTGCGCCGGCTACCCCCTCCCAAGCCGCTTGCCGGTCGGGTCGCCTTCGTCACCGGTGCCGCATCCGGGATCGGCCGCGCCATCGCCGCCCGCCTGGCCGCCGAGGGGGCCGCGGTGGTCCTCGCCGACCGCGATGCGTCCGGTGCCCTGACCGCAGCCGCGGAGCTGGGTGGCCCCGACGTGGCGGCGGCCGTCGAGGTCGACGTGAGCGACGAGGCTGCGGTGGCGGCGGCCGTACGTGAGGCGGCCACGACGTTCGGGGGCGTCGACCTGGTCGTCAACAACGCGGGGCTGTCGATATCAAAGCCGCTGGCCGAGACCACCTCGGCCGACTGGGACCTCCAGCACCGGGTGATGGCCCGGGGCTCGTTCCTGGTCAGCCGCGAGGCCGCCAAGGCGATGATGGCGCAGGGGCTGCCGGCCGACATCGTGTACGTCGTGTCCAAGAACGCCGTGGTCGCCGGCAAGGGCAACGTCGCCTACGGCGCCGCCAAGGCCGACCAGGCCCACCAGGTGCGCCTGCTGGCGACCGAGCTCGGGCCGCTCGGCATCCGTGTCAACGGTGTCAACCCCGACGGCGTCGTACGTGGCTCCGGCATCTTCGAGGGTGCCTGGGGCGAGGAACGCGCCAAGGTGTACGGCGTGCCGCCCGAGGACCTCGGCAAGTTCTACGCCGGGCGCACCGTGCTCGGTCACGAGGTCCTGCCGGAGCATGTTGCCGACGCCGTCTTCGCCCTGTGCTCCGGCGAGCTGGCGCTGACGACGGGCACGATCCTGCCGGTGGACAGTGGGGTGCCGATGGCGTTCCTTAGATGATGCAGGTCAAGGGAGGAGATGGCGATGGTGATCGACCGCAGCCGCATCGAGGAGGAGAACCAGATCCGCCTGTCGTGGCACGAGTCCGACCTGGCGCACGCCCTCGACGTGGTGGGTCGGATCCGGTGTCGACGGGGAAACGGTGATCGCGGAGGTGGCCCGGTTCAGTGCCGCAGCGCCGTCCTGGGCGGTGGGAACGGGCGGCACCCGCTTCGGCCGGTTCCCCGGCGGGGGTGAGCCCCGCGACACCTACGAGAAGATCGACGACGTCGCCACCCTCAACGCGCTCACCGGCGCGAACCGCACGGTCAGCCTCCACGTGCCCTGGGACGACCCGGGGTTGGGCGCCGGCGCCGCCGCCCTGCGCCACCACGCCGAGGAGCTGGGCATCGGCTTCGACGCCATGAACTCCAACACCTTCCAGGACAATCCATCGACCACCAACGACGGGAGCGTGTCCTACAAGTTCGGCAGCCTGGCGAACGTCGACGACGGCGCCCGGCGGGCGGCCGTCGAGCACAACCACTACGTGATCGACCTCGGCGTCGAGCTGGGTTCGCGGGCCGTGACGGTGTGGCTGGCCGACGGCATGAACCACCCGGGCCAGGCCAGCTTCCGGGGCCAGTTCGAGCGGGTCCTTGAAGGGCTCAAGGAGATCTACGCCCACGTGCCCGAGGACTGGGAGATGTACACCGAGCACAAGCCCTACGAGCCGGCCTTCTACTCGTCGGTCAACAACGACTGGGGCACGTCGCTGCTCCTGGCGCGGGGCACCGGTGACCGGGTCAAGTGCCTCGTCGACCTCGGCCACCACCTGCCCAACACCAACATCGAGCAGGTGGTGTCGCGGCTCGCGATGGTGGGCCGGCTGGGCGGCTTCCACTTCAACGACTCCAAGTACGGCGACGACGACCTCACCGTCGGTTCGATCACGCCGTTCCAGCTCTTCCTGATCGCGGGCGAGCTGCTCGAGGCCGGCGGCGGGCAGATGCCCGCGGCCGCCTACATGATCGACGAGAGCCACAACCTCAAGGACCCGCTCGAGGACCTGATCCAGGCCACCGACGCGCTCCAGGTGGCGCTGGCGCAGGCACTGTGCGTCAACCGCGCCGACCTGGCCGACGCCCAGCAGGCCAACGATGCGGCGCGGGCGGCCGAGGTGCTCCACCGGGGGTTCCGCACCGATGTACGTCCGCTGGTGGCCGAGGCCCGGCGCCGCAACGGCGCGGCGTTGGACCCGCTGGCCACGTTCCGGGCGCTCGGCTACCGGGCCGCGGTGACCGCGACCCGCGGCGCCGACTCGGTGGCGACGGGGCTCTAGCGCGGTGGCCGACGCGCCGGTTGCGGTCGTCGCCGTCGACTTCGGGGCATCCTCGATCCGGGTGTGCCGGGTCGAGCTCGGCGGCGGTGCACCGGCGCTTTCGGTCGTCCACCGCCACGTGCACGCGCCCGTTGCCGACCCCGGCGGGCGCTTGAGGTGGGACTGGCCGCGGCTCGTGGCCGAGATGGAGAAGGGCTTGGCGGTCGCGCAGGAGGCGGGGCCCGTGGCGTCGATCGGCCTCGACACCTGGGGCGTGGACTACGGGCTGCTCGACGGGCGGGGTGAGCTGGTGGCGCCCCCGATGTCGTACCGCGACCACCGCACCGCCGGGTACCAGTCAGTGGTGGACCGGCTGGGCGGTGCCGAGGCGCTCTACGCGGTCACCGGGGTGCAGCTGCAGCCCTTCAACACCGTGTTCCAGGTGGCGGCGCACGATCGCGACGAGCTGGCCCGGGCCCGGCATCTGCTGATGCTGCCGGAGCTGCTGGTGCTCCACCTGACCGGCGAGGCCGTCGGGGAGCGCAGCAGCGCCGGCACCACCGGCCTCGTGGACATCCGCACCGGAGAATGGTCGGCGGCGCTGGCCGAGGCCGTCGGCCTCGACCGGGCCGTGCTGCCGCCGATCCTGGTCGCCGGAAGCCGGGTGGGCACCTGGCAGGGCGTGCCGGTGCACCTGGTGGGCGGGCACGACACCGCGTCGGCCGTCGTGGCCATGGGGGCGGACCCGGGCGCCGGCTCGGCGTTCGTCTCCGCCGGCACCTGGGCCATCGTGGGCCGCGAGCAGCCGGAGCCGGACCTGAGTGCCGCCGCCCTGGCGGCGAACTTCACGAACGAGATGGGGGCACTGGGGGGCGTGCGGTTCCTGAAGAACCTTGCCGGCGCGTGGTTGATCGAGCGATGCCGCCGGCCGTGGGGCGACCCGTCGATCGCCGACCTGATGGCGGCAGCGGCCACGGTCGACGGACCCGAGCGGGTGCTCGACGTGGACGATCACCGCTTCCTGAATCCCGACGACATGCTGGCCGCGGTCACGGCCGACCTGGGACTGGCCGCCGATGCGCCGCCGCCGGTGGTGGTCAGGGGCATCGTCGAGTCACAGGTGGCCGGCACGGCGGCCGTACTCGGCCACCTCGGCGGCGTGACCGACGTGCACGTGTTCGGCGGCGCCCAGTCGGCGCTCTACCGCCGGCTCCTGGCCGAGCGGACGGGGCTGCCGGTGTGCGCCGGCCCGGTCGAGGCCACCGCCCTCGGCAACGCCCTGGTCCAGGGCATCGCCCTCGGCGTGTACGACGACCTGGCCGACGCCCGCCGGCACCTGGCGGATCCCCCGGAGGGGTGATGAGCATCGACGCGATCGACCGGCTGCAGCGCATCGGGGCCCGGGTCCAGAGCGAGGGACGGGTCAAGGTTGTCGAGCTGGCGGTGGCGTTCGACGTCAGCGAGATGACCATCCGGCGCGATCTCGACATGCTGGCTGAGGAGGGGGTCGTCCAGCGGATCCGCGGGGCGCGGTCGCCATCGGTCCCCAGCCGTTCGCCGAACGATTCAGCCGCCACGTCAGGGCCAAGGACCGGATCGCGTCCAAGCTCGTCCCGCTGGTAGGTGACGGCGGCGCGATCGGGATCGACGCCTCGACCACGCTCCAGCGCCTGTCCGTCCACCTGGGTGACGTGCGTGATCTCACGGTGGTGACCAACGGGCAGGACACGTTCGCGGCGCTGCAGGACAAGCCGGGAGTGACCGCCCTGCTGACTGGCGGCCAGCTCGACCACCGGACCGGCAGCCTCGTCGGCCCGCTCGCCACGCGCACGGCGCACGACGTGCTGCTGCGACGGCTGTTCATGTCTGCCGCAGCGCTGCACCCGGCGCACGGCACGTCCGAGGCCACGCTCGAGGACGCCGAGGTCAAGCTGGCGCTGGCCGACGTGGCGGCCGAGGTCGTCGTGGCCGTCGACTCCAGCAAGCTGGGCCAGCGTGCCCCCGCGCGGGGCCTGACCCCGGAACGCGTGCGGGTGCTGGTCACCGAGCTCGATCCCGACGACGAGCGCCTCGACCCCTACCGCGACCGCTGGGAGCTGCTGTGATCGAGACACTGCGCTCGGTGCTCCGGTTCCGTCGCCTGGAGCTCGACCCGGTGGCCCGCCGGCTGGCGCGGGCGGCGTCGGTCGCCGACCTGCGGGCGATCGCCCGTCGGCGCCTACCCCGGGGAGTGTTCGACTACATCGACGGTGGCGCCGAGGACGAGCGCACGATGGCGGCCAACTCGTCGGCATTCGCGGCGGTGACGTTCAGGCCCCGGGTGCTGCGGGACGTCGGCGAGGTCGATCCGTCCACCACGCTGCTGGGGCGGCCGTTGCCGCTGCCGCTGGTCCTGGCGCCGACCGGTTTCACGCGCATCGCCGATCCCGACGGTGAGCTGGCCGTGGCCCGGGCGGCGGCTCGAGCTGACCTGCCGTACACGCTGTCGACGCTGAGCACCCGCTCGATCGAGGAGGTGGCGGAGGCCGGCGCCGGACCTAAGTGGTTCCAGGTGTACGTCTGGCGCGACCGGGGACTGGTGAAGGAGATGGTCGGCCGGGCCGCCACCACCGGCTACGAGGCGCTGGTGCTCACCGTCGACACTGCGGTGCTGGGCAGGCGGGAGCGCGACGTGCGGCGGGGGTTCTCGCTGCCCCCCAAGATCGGGGTGGGCACGCTGGTCGATGGCGCCGTGCATCCGAGCTGGACCTGGCGGTTCCTGCGGTCGGAACCGATCCGCTTCGCCAACGTGCGCAACGCCGGGAGCGTCGGTGACGGCCGCACGGCGGTGACGCTGTCCGAGTACGTCAACACGCAGTTCGACCCTGGACTGTCGTGGCGTGACGTGGAGTGGATGCGCTCGGTGTGGGCCGGCCCACTGATCATCAAGGGCGTCCAGACCGTGGACGACGCCCGGCTGGCCGCGGACGCCGGCGTCGAGGCCATAGCCCTCTCCAACCACGGCGGCCGCCAGCTCGACTCGGCGCCCGCGACGCTCGACCTGGTGGCGCCCGTGGCCGACGCCGTGGGGGACCGGCTGGAGATCATCTGCGACGGGGGAGTGCGTCGGGGCAGCGACATCGTCAAGGCGGTGGCGCTGGGCGCGCGGGCCTGCATGGCCGGCCGCGCCTATCTCTACGGGCTGGGTGCCGCCGGCGAGCGGGGCGTCGACCACGTGCTGGGGCTGCTCGATGCCGATGTTCGCCGGACCATGGCCCTGGTGGGGGCGAGCACCGTCGCCGAGCTCGGGCCCGAGCTGGTCGACCCGCGATCCTGAGGCGATGACGGTCTGGTGCTTGCGGTGAGCGTGCCAAGGAGAGCCAAGCGAGAGGACGCGGCAGGCGTGGCGGCCGTCTGGTTGCGCTCGCGCAGGGCGTCGATCCCGTCCATTCCCGCTCCGGTCCACAGCGACGAGGAGGTTCACGAGTTCTTCGCGACCGTGGTTCTCCCCGAGCGGGAGACGTGGGTGATCGATGGCGACGATGGTGAAATCGTCGCGTTGCTCGTCCTCGAGCCGGGCGGGATCGACCAGCTGTACGTCGACCCGCGCCACACCGGCCGCGGCCTTGGGTCGCGCCTGTTGGACGTCGCCAAGTCTGTCTATCCGGAGGGCCTCGACCTGTGGACCTTCGCTGCGAACACGGGCGCTAGGCGGTTCTACGAGCGGCATGGGTTCGTGGCGATCGCGTGGACTGAGGGTGACAACGAGGAGGGCGCGCCCGACGTCCGTTATCACTGGCAGACGGAGCGCATCGCTGCCCCCAGCACGGCATGCATCATCGCCTGGCCGATGCCCCGGTTCTGGTGGTCGGGCTGCACGGCTACCTTGGGCCGGCATGGGCGGCCAGTTTGACTTCGTCGTCGTAGGTGGTGGGTCGGCCGGCGCCGTGGTCGCTGCCCGGCTCTCGGAGGACTCGACGTGTCGGGTCGCCCTCCTGGAAGCAGGCACCCCTCCGCCTCCCCAGGAGCTGATGCCGGCTGCGTGCCCGGTGCTGCAGCAGAATCCCTCTACCGACTGGATGTACACCGCCGACGCCGGCGGCTGTGGCCGCGGGCTCATGGACGGCCGGATGATGGTGCCTCGGGGCAAGATGCTCGGCGGATCGTCCGGCATCAACTACATGGCCTACGTCCGGGGACATCCGGGTGACTTCGATTCCTGGGCCGCGGGTGGCGCCGCCGGGTGGAGCTACGACGACGTCCTGCCCTACTTCAAGAAGAGTGAGGGGCTCGCCCCCAGCGGGGACATCGTCGTCGACGCCGACGCTCACAACACGCAGGGCCCCCTCGGCGTGTCGGTGCGGGCCCCCGTGCTGACCGGCGCGGAGCAGTTCGTCGACGCGGCGGTGGCGACGGGGATACCGAGAGGCGACTACAACGGCCGTGACCGTGGCGGGCCCGACGGGGTCGTGTCGCTCCTGCAGACCACGACGCGGGCCGGCAAACGGTCGAGCACGTATCACGCGTTCCTCGAAGGGGACGTCGAGCGGCGGCCGAACCTCGACGTGGTCTGCGGGGCGCACGTGACCAGGGTGATCCTCGAAGGCGGGCCCGGCGAGCTGCGGGCAACCGGGGTCGAGTACCGCACCGCCGACGGGGACACGACCGTCGCTTGGGCCACCAAGGAGGTGGTGCTGAGCGCGGGCGCGGTCGGTTCGCCCCACATCCTGATGCTTTCCGGCGTGGGGCCGAGGCGAGAGCTCGAAGCCGTCGGCGTGCCGTGCCTGCTCGACGCCCCCGAAGTCGGCAAGCACCTCAAGGACCATCTGCAGGTTGGTCTCGTCTACCCGGCGCCCGGCATCGGCGTGTCGATGAGCCAGATGGGCGTCTCGATGGGTCCCGACGCGCTGCGGGCACCGGCCGGACCGCTGCCGGCCGACCCGGCAGACGACGTCGACATGCCCGAGGAGCTCCAGGCGCTCAAGGCCGAGGCCGAGCGCCGCGTCACCGAGTGGGCCACCACCGGACACGGCCTGGTGGCGTCGTCGCTGTACGAGGCGTGCGCCTGGTTCTCCACCGGCCTCGGCGACCACCACACACACGACGCCCAGCTCGGCTTCTTTGCCTGCGGCTACAACCCCGACATCTGGCGCACCTGCCTTCGGGTAGACCCGCGCGATTACTTCGACGATGCGGACCAGCGTCTCGCCCCGGACGCCGAGACGGTGATCGTCCTCGCCAACCCGGTCCAGCCCCACAGCGAGGGCGAGATCGTGCTCTCCAGTGCCGAGCCGAGCGATCAACCGGACATCCGGATGAACTATTACGACGACCCTTACGACATGGAGGTCATGCTCGCGGTGCTGCGCCGTGCGCTCGACGTCGTGGCGAGCTGGCCCGGAGAGCAGGAACTCGGCCCGCTGCTCGTCCCGCCTGCGCTGGCGGCGACGCACGGCTATGTCGCTGGGGACATCCCGAGCGACGAGCTGCTTGCGGATCTGGCCCGGCACTACTCGTTCACCGTGTACCACCTGACGTCCACGTGCCGGATGGGAAGCGTCGTCGATTCGCGGCTACGAGTGATGGGCGTCGCCGATCTGCGGGTCGCCGACGCGAGCGTCATGCCCAACGTGATCAGCGGCAACACCAACGCCACCGCGATCATGATCGGCGAGAAGGCAGCGGAGATGCTGGCCGCCGACCACGGTGTGCGCCTGACGGAGTTCGTCGCCCAGCCGGCCTGACGCGAGGAGTGTGGGGACCCATCGATCGGGGTGTTGGCCGGGGAAGCGTCACGTCGGGGCGCCGAGCCGGGAGGCCGAGCGAGTGCCCGAGCGGGTGCCCGCCCGCCAGGTCCGCCCGATCTGTCGCATGATCGGCGGGTAGACGATCAGGTGCCGGAAGGGCCTGATCGCGGCCATGTAGCCGGTCCCGAACAGACCATTCGGCTTCACGTAGACGGCCATCTGGCCGTGGTAGCCGCCGGTCCCATCGGGGACCCAGCCGAGATGCATGACGCCGTGCATGGTCCGATTGGCAATCTCCGCGGCGAACTCGTCATCGATCAGGTACAGCGGGGTGAAGGGGAGCGCGTCGAAGTCCGGGCCGGATGGGGCGTCGCGCAGATCCAGGGGTAGCCGGTCGCGGAGCGTTGGCACCCGGGAGCCGAGGCCGGTGTCCGGGCCGTCCCAACCGAGCAACTCCCCGATCTTCCACCGGATCGCGAAGAGCCCGCGAACGGCGCGGGAGGAACCTTGCGACGGGTTGCCCGAGGCGATCTCCTGCACCAGCCGCGGGAAGTCGTGAGGGCCTCCCGGCGTCGGCAGCTCCCACACGTCCTCGAGCCGGAAGTCGCGGGTGAGCTCGTGGATCCGCCACGGGCGACATTCGTGGGCTGCGTTCGGAAGTCTCATGCGATCCCCGATCCATACGGTGTCGTATGGATGCTAAGGCGGCGCGGTTGCATCGGTCAATACGGTGCCGTATAGACATGTCGGTGGCCAATGTCCGGACTCCACGCGGCGCATGGGTCGACGCAGCGCTGCAGGCCCTGGCGGCAGGCGGACCGGATGCCGTCCGAGTCGAGGCGCTGGCCGTGCGCCTCGGGGTTTCCAAGGGCGGCTTCTACTGGCACTTCACCGATCGCCAGGCGCTGCTCGAGGAGATGCTCGACAGCTGGGAGAAGGCCATGGTCGACGACGTCATCGTGCGTGTCGAGAGCCAGCCAGCCGACCCGCGGGCCAAGTTGCAGCATCTCTTCGAGCTGGCCCCATCGGCCGACTTTGCCGTAGAGCTGGCAATTCGGGACTGGTCTCGCCGCGACAGCGACGTCGCCGAACGACTGCGCCGGGTCGACAACCGACGCATGAGGTGGCTGCGCTCACTGTTCGGGCAGTTCTGCCTGGATGAGAACGATGCCGAGGCCCGCAGCATGCTGGCCTACTCGTTGCTGATCGGCAGCTACTTCATCACCGCCCCGCACCACGACAAGACCCGGTCACAGATGCTGCAACTCGCGGTCGATCGACTGCTCAGCGAATCCTGGGACTGACATCGCCCGCCACCCCACACGCTCGGAGGATGATGTGCAGATCGTCACGCGGTGTTCGCCATCTCGCGGTTGGACTCGGTGGCGGGCACGAAGCGGTTGATGAGCACGCTCTGGGCGACGGCGACGATGAGCGCACCGGAGATCCCGAACAGCGGCCACTGGTCTTCGACCTTGACGCCGGCGCCGGTGGTTACCGCCCAACCGGTCGCCCAGAGCGCACCGGTGGCGAGTGTCCACGAGAGTGCATGGCGACGCAACGGAGCGAAGCTGGCGACCTGTGCCAGCCCGATGGCAACACCGCACACGGCACCCATCGCGACCAGCGCCCCCAGCGACGTTTCGTAGCCGACTAGCGCCGCACCGGCCGCCAGGCCGATGCCGAAACCGGCGGCAGTGGCGACGATCCAACGAGGAGAGGCACCGCGGCCTCGCAGCAGTGCCCACTGCGCCAGCCCGATGAGGGCGCCGGTGATCACGCCGCTCAGGAGGGCGGCGCCGACACCGTCGACCCGGCCGACGACCTCATGGCCGATGAAGCCGGCCGGAGGGAAGGCGAGAGCGGTGACGATCCACAGCCACCAGGGCCGAATCCGTTTCCGGTCGGCGACCGAAGCACGGATGGTTGGACGGATGGTCGCGGTCATGACAGCTCCTCTGCCGCGTGGTGGACGAGATCTCGGGCGCCCGGGGTGTGGGCCATGTTGTCTTGTCTCCTCTGGCTTGAGGGCTCAGAGGAGACAACGGGTTTGTGCGACGGAGCGTCAGGCCCGGCGGCGTAAACGACAGGACCCCACGGAGCAGGATTCGGTGAGCGGTGTTGATGTCAGTGGGCGCTTCGTGTCCGCAGATAGCGGAAGAGGCCGAAGCCCACGATGGCGAGGATCGCCACGACGAGGAATTCCATGATCGTTCCCTTCTTGGCCCCGGGGTGGTGACCGTCGACGACAGCCACCACCCCAGCGCTGTTGCCGTACCGTACACCTGAACCTAGAAACATGCAATCTAGTTCTAGAAACCAGGAGTAAGGTGTGTGCATGGGTAGTTGGAGCTTCCTCACCAACCATGCACGAGCCCTCCTGTGCATCGCCCACGACCCTGGCGTGCGGCTGCGTGACATCGCCGCCATGGTCGGCGTCACCGAGCGCAGCGCCCATGACATGGTCACCGACCTTGTCGGCGCCGGCTATGTGGTCAAAGACAAAGAGGGTCGCCGCAACCGGTACCGCATCCAGGAGCATGTGCCGCTGCGGGACCCGATCAGCCAAGAACCGACCGTCGGCGAGATGCTCGACCTCCTCGTCGGCGTGAACGCCCACCGCACCCCCTACAACCGTGTCAGGCTCCACGAAGGCTGACTAGTCAACACAAACCCGGCGGCAAGAAACCCGCGCAGACGCTCAAGGAGAAGCGAACAGCCAAGAAGCTCAGCCTGCCTCGCGTCAGGGACTGTCCGATCCTGTGTGTAAGCGGGCGTGACGGTCATGGTTAGCCGGCGGCCTGGATTCGGTCGCCATAGTGGATTGTCAGTGCGTTCAGAATTCCGCGAGCGGCCAAGTGGCGCGGATCGAGTCCGGGAGCCCCTTGAGTCCGTCGCAGCACACGATGAACGTGTCCTGGATCCCGCGGTTGCGGAGCTCGGTGAGAACGGTCATCCAGAACTTGGCGCCTTCGCCGCCGCGGTGGGGCCGACCCAGCAGCCCAGCACGTCGCGTTCGCCGTCCATGTTCACGCCCATGGCCACGTAGATGGGCCGGTTCGCGACCTGGCCGTCGCGGATCTTCACGACGATCGCGTCGATCAGGATCACCGGGTAAACGCGGATCCAGGGGCCGGTTCTGCCAGGCGACCATGTCCTCGACCACAGCGTCGGTGATCCTGCTGATCGTGTCCCGGGAGATGTCGGTGCCGTAGATCTCGGCCAGATGCGCCTGGATGTCCCCGGTGGTCATGCCCTTGGCGTAGAGCGAGATGACGTTGCCAGTCAGGCCGTCCAGGCGACGTTCGCCCTTGCGGACCGTGACCGGCTCGAAGGTGCCGTTGCCGGTCCCGAGGGACCTGCAGGCCGACCTTGCCGATCTCGGTCGTCACCGTCTTCGGATACGAGCCGTTGCGGCTGTTGCCCGACCCTCGGCCCTCGACGGCGTGGGGCTCGTAACCGACATGATCGGTCATTTCGACCTCGAGACCGGTCTGGAGCACCTGGCGCACCAGCGCCGTCAACAGCCCGTCCTCGCCGGTCAGTTCGACGCCCTCGGAACGGGCCCGCTCGACCAGCTCGGCCGCCCAATCCCGCATCGCCGGCCCGTCACCCACCCACGGGAATGCTACGCGGACCCAACGTCGGCACCGCCGGAGCGGTCGTAGACAGAAGCTGCAGAAGTGGAAGTCATCAGTCGTGATCCTCTCCAGCCCGCGACGCTCAGTCGCGGACCCTCAGATCACGCCCGGTTACACACACCGTCGGACAGTCCCACAGCCTGCCTCGCGTCATTCTCTGAGGAGCGGTGGGGGCGCTCTGCTGGGGCGGGGCGGTGCGGTGGTGCGGACTCCGCCTTGGGGATCGGTGACCTCGAGGGTGGCGTCGGGGAGGAGCTTCGCGTGCCAGCCCGGCGAGTGGAGCAGGTGGTGGTGGCGGCTACAAACGAGGACGAGGTTGCCGAGGGCGGTGGCGCCGCCGTGGGTGACCCAGCGGACGTGATGCGCCTCGCACCAGTCGGGGGGTCGGTCGCAGCCGGGGAAGCGGCATTGCCGGTCGCGGATGACTAGGGCGTTGTAGAGGTTGGCGGGGACGGTTCGGGTGGTGATGCCGTAGTCCAGGATGCTGGACCGCCCGTCGGTGACGACGCGATGCACGCCGGCGTCGCAGACCAGGCGCTGGAGGGTGGCGGCGTCGAGGACGCTGCCGTCCAACAGCCGGCCTCCGCCGCGGTGTTCGAGGTCATCGAGGGTGGTGATGATGTTGAGGTGGGGGCGGTGGCGGCCGCCGCGGTGGTCGTGTTGGTGGTCGAGGAACCGCCTGCACACGTCGACCAGGGCGTCGGCGCGTCGTTGCGCCGATGTGCGGGCGGGTTCGCCGTCGACATCGCGAGTGGCGGCCAGCCGCAGGGCGGTGTCGATCACGGCACCCCCCTCGGGGTCGAAGCTGCCCGAGAGCTCACGGCGCCCGTCGAGGATCCGGGACAGGTGCAGCGACCGCTCGGTTTGGGCCCTGTCGGGATCGTCGCCCATTAGGGCGCCGGCGCGTCGGGCCCAGTCCTGCATGGCGGTCGCGGTCTCACCCACCGACAGGCTGGCGAGCTCGGGGATGAGCGCGGTTTCGTGCTGGGCGAACAATCCCGTGGTGCGGTCCTTGAGGTTGGCGACGATCGCCTGGACCTGGCCACCCGACAGCACACCGTCGCGGTAGGCCACGGCGGTGACCGGGAGGGCGCCCAGCCGCCGGGCAGTCTTGGCACAGCGAGCGGCATCGCGGCCGGAACGCCGCGTGTGGTGGCGGAGCCAGGCGGTCATGGACGTAGCGCCGTCGTTGCGCCACACCTCGGCGGCGTCGTGTTCACCGACAGCAGCGAGAAGCTTGGCATTGAGCCGATCAAGCAGCGCGAACGCCTCCGTAAGAACAACGCAGTCGATGGGCAGGTCCAGTCCATCGATCGCATTTGTGAGCGGTTCGAGGATTGCGCTGACCTGCTCAGACATAGCCAGATAGCGTACTAGTGTTCGTATAGTGTTTCAAGGCGAATTGGGATAATCCCGTGGACGAGAAATCGTTAAATACGATCATCAACCCGGGGTTAGCGCTTACCACCGAAGCGACGCCCCAGCGTCGCCTCCTGACCGCGTGGCGCAGCTTACGCCCGCCTCGGAGCCGGGGTCGGGGCCGCCACGCCGTGGTCGGGGCCGGGGGGTACACGCCCCAGGCCTGAGCGAGGTAGAACGCGTTATCGTTCGCGCCGGAACGCCACACGCGAGGGGACGACGTGCACCTGGCCTACACCGACGAGGAGGAGCAGCTCCGCAAGCAGCTGCGGGACTACTACGCCGCCCTGCTCGACGACGACACGCGCCGCGAGCTGCGTCACAGCGATGGCATCGGGCCGGTCATGCGCCGGGTGGTCCGCCAGATGGGCGCAGACGGCTGGCTCGGCATCGGCTGGCCCACCGAGTACGGCGGGCAGGGCCGCGGGCCTGTCGAGCAGTTCATCTTCTTCGACGAGTCGATGCGGGCCGGGGCCCCCGTGCCCATGCTCACCATCAACTCCGTGGCACCCACGCTCATGCAGTTCGGCAGCGAGGAGCAGCGCCGCGAATTCCTGCCACGGATCCTGCGGGGAGAGATCCACTTCTGCATCGGGTACTCCGAGCCCAACGCCGGCACCGACCTGGCCTCGCTACGCACCAAGGCAGTGCGCGACGGCGACGACTACGTGATCACGGGGCAGAAGATGTGGACCAGCCTGGCGAGCGACGCCGACTACTGCTGGCTTGCCGTCCGCACCGGTGCCGAAGACAGCCGCCACCGGGGCATCTCCATCTTCATCGCCCCCATGGACCTCCCGGGCATCGAGCGCACCCGGCTGAACCTGCTGTCTTCGCACGACATCTGCGCCGTTCACTGGGACGAGGTGCGCATCCCGGCGGCCAACCTGGTCGCTGGCGAGAACGAGGGCTGGAAGCTCATCACCAACCAGCTCAACCACGAGCGTGTCACGCTCTGCAGTCCCGGCATGGCCGAGCACATGTTGCACGAGACCATCGACTGGGCGCGGGCCACCAGCCTGCCCGGCTCTGGACGTCGGGTGATCGACCAGGAGTGGGTCCAGATCAACCTGGCCAAGGCCTACGCCGGGTTCGAGTTCCTGCGCCTCGCCAACTGGCAGGTGGCATGGGCCGCCGGCCGAGACGAGCTGCCCGTGGCCGACGCCAGCACCATCAAGGTTTTCGGCACGGAGCACTACCTCGAGAGCTTCCGCCTGCTCATGGAGGTGCTCGGCGAGCGGTCCTACTTGGCCGAGGACGCGCCCGGCGCACTGCTCGGCTCGCGCCTCGAGCAGATGTACCGCAGCCTGCTCATCCTCACCTTCGGTGGCGGGACGAACGAGCTGCAGCGTGACCTGATCGCCGCGTTCGGCATGGGCATGCCCATGGCGAAGCGCTGAGGCCGGGAGGACCGGTGGACTTCGACCTGACCGACGAGCAACAGGCCACCGCCGAGCTGGCGGCCAAGCTCCTGGGTGACAAGGCGACCTCCGAGACACTTCGGGCGCTCGACCACGCCGACGACCTGCGCTTCGACCACGACCTGTGGAGCGCCATGGCCGACGCCGGGTTGCTCGGGATCGCCGTGCCCGTCGAACACGGCGGGGCGGGCCTGGGGCTGCTGGAGCTGTGCCTGGTGCTGGAGGAGGTCGGTCGACGGACGGCGCCGGTGCCGGCCCTGGCGTCGCTCGCCTTCGCCGGCCTGCCAGTCGCCCGGTTCGGGTCGGCCGACCAGCAGGCCGCACGTGCTGCCGCCGTTGGCCGCGGGGACCAGCGTGCTGACCGCGGCGCTGGTCGAGCCGCTCGGTGATCCCCTCCGGCCGGCGACCGCAGCCCGCCCCGACGGCGATGGCTGGGTGCTCGACGGCACCAAGACCAACGTGCCGGCGGCGCTGGTGGCGGACACGGTGCTGGTGCCCGCCACGACCCCGGACGGGGCCACCGGCGTGTTCCTCGTTGCGGCCGACACTCCCGGCCTGTCCTGCGAACGCCAAGCGACGACGACCGGGACGCCCGAGGCGCAACTCGTTCTGACTGGCGTGCGCCTGGGTGGCGATGCCGCGCTGGGCCCGGTCGATGCCGGTGGGAGCGTCCTGCGCTGGACCGTCGAGCACGCCACCGTGGCGACCTGCGCGGTGATGGCCGGACTCGCCGCCGAGGCGGTGCGGATGACCGGCGAGTACACGTCGTCGCGCGAGCAGTTCGGCCGACCCATCGCCACCTTCCAGGCCGTGGGCCAGCGGGCCGCCGACGCCTACGTCGATGCCCATGCCATCCGACTCACCATGCTTCAGGCCGCGTGGCGGCTCACGGCGGGGTTCCCGGCGGATCGCGAGGTGGCGATCGCCAAGTACTGGGCGTCCGCCGGCGGCCAGCGGGTGGTGCACGCCGCCCAGCACCTCCACGGGGGAATCGGCGTGGACCGCGACTACCCGCTCCACCGGTACTTCCTGCTGGCCAAGCAGCTCGAGCTGACCCTCGGGGGCGCCAATCGCCAGCTGGTCAACCTCGGCCGGCTGCTCGCCGACCAGGGCGCCGCCCGCTGATCCGGGCCCGTTCCTGACGAGGCGCTGGTTGCTCGGCAACCAGATCTGAACCAGGAAGCCGGGGGCCGCGCCCATGTACCGCGCCCATGTACGTGGTCTGACCGAGCTCGGAGCGTAGGCCCGACCGTCAGCGGCGCAGCGATCAGGCCACGCCGAGTCGTCGCAGGTCACCCACGTCGAGTCAGCCCGGACTGTTCACGTCACGACAGTCCGAGGAACTCCGGAACTCGTCCGTCCGGACGGCTGGGCGAGATCGCTGTCCGCCGCCAGATCTGTCGGACTAGAGCACCCTCGACGACACCTTTGCGGATCAGCAGCCGTTGCTCCTCGCTCAGCGCCGGATCCGGGTCGTACATCACCTTGGACAGGTGATCGGCTCTCTCGGCGACAATCGTGCCGTCGGGCTTGACGCCGACGCCGTAACCCGAACCGCCAACTCGATGACATGGCCGAGCTTGGACTCGATG
The DNA here is from genome assembly GCA_963813485.1 of uncultured bacterium. Lineage (GTDB taxonomy): Bacteria > Actinomycetota > Acidimicrobiia > Acidimicrobiales > VFJN01 > DASQUK01. The sequence continues at coordinate 165,507 of CAWEZE010000020.1, read as the reverse complement.
AACGACTCCTGCGCCTCGGACATCGGCATCCGGATCCGTGGACATGACGTGGCCGTCCGGTGCGAGCACGGCGTACTTCCCAGTGCGGAGTGCGTCGCGCATCGTCCGGAGATCGCCGTCGTCGCCGATGACGTCCTTCGGCGCCGTGGGGATGTGCTCGTTGCCCGCCATGGACACGAGGTTGCGACTCGCAGCCGGCGCAGTCGTCGGCTCCGGCCCCGCAGCCAGAGGGCCGCGCCTATAAAGGTGGTCGTGACTGAGCGCGTGGGAGTGGTCGGGTGCGGGCTGATGGGGTCGGGCATCGCCGAGATGGCGGCCCGGTCCGGGTTCGACGTCGTGGTCCAGGAGGTCGACCAGGGACGCGCCGACGCCGGCCGGCGCAAGATCGACAGCTCGCTGGCGCGGGGCCTGCGCGCCGGCAAGCTCAGCGAGGACGAGATCGCCGCCGCGCAAGCACGCCTGCGTTTCGTCACCGACCTGGGCGAGCTGGCCGATCGCGAGGTCGTGGTCGAGGCCATCATCGAGGACGAGGAAGCGAAGAAGCAGGTGTTCACGGCCCTCGACAAGGTCGTCGAGGACGCCTCGGCCATCCTGGCGTCGAACACGTCGTCGATCCCGATCATGAAGCTGGGCATGGCAACCGGCCGGCCCGAGCAGGTGATCGGCATCCACTTCTTCAACCCCGTACCCGTCCTCAAGCTGGTCGAGCTGGTCAGCTCGCTGCTCACGTCGGAGCCGACCGCCGAGCGGGCGGCCGGCTTCGCGGAGGCGCTGGGCAAGCACGTGATCCGCTCGCAGGACCGGGCGGGGTTCGTGGTCAACGCCCTGCTCATCCCCTATCTCCTGTCGGCCATCCGCATGCTGGAGTCGGGATTCGCCACGGCCGAGGACATCGACGCCGGCATGGTCGAGGGCTGTGCCCACCCCATGGGACCGCTGGCGCTCACCGACCTGATCGGGCTCGATACCACCAAGGCCGTGGCCGAGTCGCTGTACGAGGAGTTCCGCGAGCAGCTCTACGCACCCCCGCCGCTGCTCGTGCGGATGGTCGAGGCCGGGTTGCTGGGCCGCAAGAGTGGTCGCGGCTTCCACGAGTACTCGACCACCTGAATGGCCGAGGTTCGCTCGCCGCTGCGTGGATCCGTTGTCCGGGTGGTGGTCGCGCCGGGGGCACGGGTCGAGCCGTCGTCGCCGGTGGTGATCGTCGAATCCATGAAGATGGAATACGTCGTCGAGGCTGGGACCGCGGGCACGATCGGCAAGGTGGTGGTGGCGCCCGGCGACGCCGTCCGGTCCGGCGACCTGCTGGCCGTCGTCGAGGAGGCGGCGACGGCGCCGGCCGGGGTCCGGCCCGGCGGCACCGCCGGGCCCGCGGCCGACCCGCCGCCACGGGCCGAGAGTGGCGCCCCGCCGCCACAGGCCGAGGGTCGCGACCCGCCGCCGCGGGCAAACGGTGGCGACTCGACGCCGCGGGAGGACCTGGCCGAGGTGGTCGAACGCCATGCGGCCGGGCTCGACGACAGCCGACCTGAGGCCGTGGCCCGCCGGCGCAGCACCGGACAGCGCACCACGCGCGAGAACCTCGCCGACCTCGTCGACCCCGGCAGCTTCGTCGAGTACGGGCCGCTGGTCATCGCGGCCCAGCGGCGCCGCCGGTCCCTCGACGACCTGATCGCCCGCACACCTGCCGACGGGTTGGTCGCCGGAGTGGGCACGGTCGATGGCCGCCCCACTGCGGTGCTGTCCTACGACTACACGGTGCTGGCCGGCACCCAGGGATACCAGAACCATCGCAAGAAGGACCGGCTGTTCGACGTGATCGAGCGCCAGGTGCTGCCCGTGGTGTTCTTCGCCGAGGGTGGAGGCGGGCGGCCGGGCGACACCGACGCACCGGGCGTGTCGGGACTCGACTGCCTGGCGTTCAACCTGTGGGGCGGGCTCAGCGGCCGAGTGCCACTGGTGGGCATCACGTCGGGGCGGTGCTTCGCCGGCAACGCCGCCATCCTCGGCTGCTGCGACGTGGTCATCGCCACGGCCGGATCCAACATCGGCATGGGGGGCCCGGCCATGATCGAGGGCGGGGGCCTGGGCGTGTTCGCCCCCGAGGAGATCGGGCCACTCGAGGTGCAGGTCGGTAACGGCGTGGTGGACGTCCCGGTCGCCGACGAGGCCGAGGCGGTGGCCGTGGCCAAGCGCTACCTCTCCTACTTCGGCGGGCCTCAGGACGGCTGGGCGTGCGTGGACCAGGCCGCCCTGCGTGATCTGATCCCCGAGAACCGGCGGCGGGTCTACGACGTCCGCGCCGTGATCGAGACGCTGGCGGACAGCGGCTCGGTGCTCGAGCTGCGCGCCGGCTTCGGCCTCGGGATGGTCACCGTGCTGGCCCGGATCGAGGGCCGGCCGCTCGGCATCGTGGCCAACAACCCCGCTCACCAGGCCGGGGCCATCGACGCCGACGGCGCCGACAAGGCCGCCCGGTTCATGCAGCTCTGCGACGCCTTCGACCTGCCGCTGCTGTTCCTGTGCGACACCCCGGGGATCATGGTGGGCCCCGACGCCGAGGCCGGGGCGCTGGTGCGCCACGCCTGCCGGCTGTTCGTCACGGGCGCCAACCTCACCGTGCCCACCGGCACGATCGTCCTCCGCAAGGGCTACGGGCTCGGCGCGCAGGCCATGGCCGCCGGCAGCTTCAAGGCACCGCTGTTCTGCGTCGCCTGGCCCACCGGCGAGTTCGGCGGCATGGGGTTGGAGGGCGCGGTCCGGCTCGGCTATCGCACCGAGCTCGAGGCCATCGACGATCCCGAGGAGCGCGACCGGGCCTTCGAGCGGATGGTCGCCCAGGCATACGAGCACGGCAAGGCGCTCAACGCGGCCACCCACTTCGAGATCGACGACGTGATCGACCCGGCCGACAGCCGCCGCTGGATCGCCACCACGTTCGGCATCGCCACGCCACCGCGCGGTCCCCGCGCCACGAAGAAGCGGCCCTACATCGACACCTGGTGAGATACCAGGATGAACGACCTCTTCTCCATCGCCGGTAGGACCGCCCTCGTGACCGGGGGATCACGCGGCATCGGGCTGATGATCGCCCGCGGCTACGTCGAGGCCGGCGCCCGGGTCTACATCTCGTCACGCAAGGCCGACGTGCTGGACGAGGTGGCCGCCGAGCTGTCGAAGGTGGGGGAGTGCCACGCCATCGCCGCGGACCTGTCGATCGAGGCCGAGTGCCGGCGTCTCGCCGAGGCCATCGCCGCCCGGGAGTCGAGCCTGGACATCCTGGTCAACAATGCGGGCGCCACGTGGGGCGCGCCGCTCGAGCAGTTCGACGAGTCTGCGTGGGAGCGGGCGCTTGCCCTCAACGTCAAGGGCGTGTTCCACCTGACCAAGTTCCTCGTGCCGTTGCTCGAGGAGGCGGGCACGGCCGAGGAACCGGCCCGGGTGATCAACATCGGCTCGATCGACGGCCTCAAGGTGCCGCTGCTGGACAACTACTCGTACTCGGCGTCGAAGGCGGCCGTGCACATGCTCACCCGCCATCTCGCGAAGCGGTTGGCGCCGGAGATAACCGTCAACGCCATCGCTCCGGGACCGTTCGAGTCGAAGATGATGGCCGCCGTGCTCGACGCGTTCGGCGAGCAGATCGCGGCCAACGCGCCGCTCAAGCGCATCGGCCGCCCCGATGACATGGCCGGTGCCGCCATCTATCTCGCGTCACGGGCCGGTGCCTACCTCACCGGTGCCGTCATCCCGGTCGACGGCGGCATCGCCAGCCTCGCCTGACGGGTCATGGTTCCCGGAGGTCGGCCAGTCGCACCCTGGCCATCGTCGAGGAACCGCGGCCCGGGATGATCCGGGGCGCGGCAGCCGCCAGCACCAGCGCCACCACCGCCACCAACCCGAACGCCCAGCGCAGGCTCAGTAGGTCGGCGACTGCGCCCACCAGCACGGGCTCGACCATGAACCCCAGCCGGGCTGCGAGCGACACGGTGGCCGCGCCCGATCCGGGAGACATGCCCTCCGTGCGGGCCGCGGCCGAGAACGCCAGTGGGAAGAAGCCGGCGGCGCCCAGGCCCGCCAGCGCCAGCCCGAACGCGAACGCGGCGGGATGATTCACGGCGATGCCCATGACCAGCCCGGCCGCGACGAGCGCCATGCCGCCTCGCAGCACCAGCGCGCCGCCGAACCGGTCGGTGAGCCGGTCCCCGGCGAAGCGGCCGCCCACCATGCCGGCCATGAAGGCCGCATAGCCGAGCGCCGACACGCCCGCCGCCACGCCGATGCGCTCCAGCTGGATGGCCGACCAGTCGGAGGGCGCGCCCTCGATGATGGCGCCGCCGACGGTGGCGGCGGCGAGGACCACGATGGCCGGGATCAGCCGCCGGGACGCCGCCGCCCGCCCGGGCGTAGGTTCGGCGGCGCCGGCGTCGGCGGGCACCGAGGGCTGAGCGTCACCGGCGACCAGGCCACGGCCCGTCACCAGCACGCTGCCGGCGATCACGGCACCGGCGAGCGCCAGCTGCACCGTGAGCGGGACGCCGGTGGCGGCGCAGGCGGCGGCGATGCCAGCCGCGGCCAGCGCCCCCAGGCTCCAGGTGCCGTGGAGGCCATGCATCACCGAGCGGCCCGACAGGTTCTCGTAGGCGGCGCCGTTGGCGTTCATCGAGATGTCCATCGCCGCGTCGGTGGCGCCGACGACCGTCAGGGCGGCGAACAGCGCCGGGGGGTTGGGCGCGGCCCCCACCGTCCACAGGCTGGCACCGAGGCCGCCGGCGGCAACCACCAGCACCGGGCGGCTGCCCACTCGGCCCACCAGCCTGCCGGCCACCGGGCTGGCGGCCATGGCACCCAGGGCCATGCCGACCAGCGTCAGCCCCAGCGTGGCGTCGGAGAGGTCGAGGTCGGACTGGCGCTCGGGTAGCCGGGCCAGGAAGCTCGGCCCGCCGAGCCCGTTGGCGACGAACGCCACCACCACGGCGCCGATCCAGGGCGCCCGACGCGCCCGCAGCCGGAGCCCCGGCACTCGTGCTTCCCGCTCTTGGGGCTTCGCGCCGGGCCGCTCGGGCCTCCCTCGCTGCATTGCGGACGCTCGCTCAGGTTAGGACCGCCAGCGCCCGCACCGGGAACGTGCCCATCCCCCGGATCGCCGGCGGCACGGCGACCAACGTGAACGGCCGCCCGCCGATCTGGTCGAGGCCGGTGAGGTGCTCGATGATCGGCACGCCGGCGGCCAGCAGCACCGAGTGGATCGGCCGCTCGCCCGTGCGGGTGCCGTCGATGTTCACCGAGTCGATGCCCACGACCGCGGCCCCGGCCTCGGCCAGGCGCTCGGCTGTGGCCAGGCTCAGGTAGGGGTGGTCGGGCTCGCCGTAGCGCTCGGTGCCCCAGTGGCGGTCCCATCCGGTGCGAAAGAGGACGGCGTGCCCCGCGAGCTCGCGCCCGTCGACCGCGGCCGCCGGGATCTCCTGGTCCTCGGCGGCGTCGATGACGATCCCCGGCACCCCCACCACCCGGGCCGGGTCGAGCCCTGCAAGATCGTGGCCGTCGGGGTACCGGTGGAACGGCGTGTCGAGGTACGTCCCCGTGTTGGAGACCATCTCGATGCGCCCGATCTGGAACTCGTAGCCCGGTGCGTACCGCTGGCGCGACGCCTCGCGGCTGAGATGGTCGGAGATCACCGGCGCCGGGAGCCCGGGATAGGTGATGGTCCCGTCCTCCAGCACGTGGCTGAGGTCGACGATCGTGGCCATGCCGGCCGGTCTATCCGGATTCGGCGTCTCTCACGCCTCGATTTCGGCGCCCGAGATGCCAGATCGCCGGAAACGTCCTCAGTTCCTCGGCACCTGCGACCAGGGCAGTTCCTTGTCGGCCCGCGGTTCGCCGGGCAGGCCCAGAACCCGCTCACCGAGGATGTTGCGCTGGATCTCCGACGTGCCGCCCTCGATCGAGTTGGCCCGGGAGCGCAGGAACATCTTGCGCGCCTCGCCCGGTGGGCCCACGAGCCCGAGGCTCTCGGCCCGCCGCATGGTGTAGTCGTACCCGTCCAGGGCTGCCGCCCCCAGAAGGTCGACGCACAGCGTGTAGACGGCCTTGTTGGTCTCGGCGAAGCCCAGCTTGGCGATCGATCCCTCGGGCCCCGGGTTGCCGGCCTTGCGGTTCTGCGATGCGCGGATGTTGGTGAGCCGCAGCACCTCGGTATCGATCCACAGGCGCATGAGCCGGTCCCGCATCGCGGGATGACGGTCCGCGACCTCGTCCTGCCAGATGCGCACCGCCTCCGCGATGGCGCCGGAGCCACGCCGGGGCATGCCGCCCCCGCCGCCGATGACGGTGCGCTCGTTCATCAGCGTGGTCATGGCCACCCGCCAGCCGTCACCGACGTCGCCGATGCGGTCGACGTCAGGCACCCGCACCTCGGACATGTAGACCTCGTTGAACTCGGCCTCGCCCGTCAGCTGCCGCAACGGTCGGACCTCGACGCCGGGTGCGTGCATGTCGAGCGCGAAGTAGGTGAGGCCCTTGTGCTTGGGCACATCGGGATCGGTGCGGGCCACGAGCATGCCCCGGTCCGCGATGTGCGCCAGCGTGTTCCAGACCTTCTGGCCGCTGATCATCCACTCGTCGCCGTCGCGCACTGCCCGGGTGGCCAGCCCGGCCAGATCCGACCCGGCGCCCGGCTCGCTGAAGAGCTGGCACCAGGCGTCCTCACCGGTGAACATGCGCCGTAGGAGCCGTTCGCGCAGCGCCTCGTCGCCGTTGGTGACCACGGTCGGCGCCGCCAGCGTCCACCCGAAGAACTCGCGACTGGCCGGAGGCGCAGCGCCGGCGGCGAACACCCGCTCGTCGACCTGTCGCTGCAGGGCGGGTGGCACGCCCAGTCCTCCCGACCCCTCGGGGAAGTGCACCCAGGCGAGCCCCAGGTCGTACTGGCGGCCGCGGAACTCCACGGGATCGGTGGACGCAGGATCGAGCTCCGCCAACAGCTTGTCGATCCGCTCGGCGACGAGGGCGCTGGCATCACCCCCTGCTCCCCGCTCTTGGCCTTCGGCCGGGCCGCTCGGGCCACGCTCGCTCTCTCGCCCTACGGGACGCTCGCTCATGGTCACGAGCGTAGGGGGCCGCGCTGCATGTCACCGCAGCTCGCGTGGACCGACAGGGTCATCCACCCGGTTCGAGCAGCCCCCAGCGCCGACGGATCGCACGTTCCATCGTGCCGAAGAACAGAGAGTCGACCACGATCCCGATGACCAGGATCACGATCATCGATGCGATCAACCCGGACGAGTTGTTGACGGCGCGGTTCTGCTGCAGCAGGAACCCGATCGACGCCTGGCCACGGACCGTGACGAGCAGCTCGCCGGCCATCAGGCTCCGCCACACGAACGCCCATCCCTGCTTCAAGCCGGCGACGAACGACGGCAGCGATGCCGGCAGGATCACGTATCGGTAGGCGCTGAGCCCACGCGCCCCAAGCACCCGGCCGGCCCGCAAGAGGATGGGCGGAATGTTGTCGGTGCCGGCGATGAGTCCGTTGGCGATGGCGGGCGCCGCCCCCAACACGACCACGAAGAGGATCGCCTCTTCGGAGAGCTGGAACAGCAGGATCGCCAACGGGAACCAGGCGATCGACGGCATGGTCTGAACGCCGGTGATGAGCGACCCGAAGGCGGCCCGCAGGATGCGCACGCGCGCCACGAGGCTGCCCACGATGGTGCCGATCACGATCGCAAGGGCAAACCCGGTTGCGGCGCGACGCATCGTGATGCGGACCGCGGTGCCCAACGTGCCGTCCGTGGCGTAGCGCCAGAGGTCGTCCCACGCTTCTCGCGGCGAAGCCAGCGCAGCCTGCGGTTTCCACCCCGACCACACGACGACCTGCCAGATGCCGATCCCGAGCGCGATGGCGGCGAGCTTCGGCCACGTGGCGCGCCAGATCCGCCGGCCCTTCGACTCCTTGGACTGGTCGGCGAGCTCGAGGAGGTCGAGTCCGGCGAGCTCCTTTCCGAGCCCTCGTTCGAGCACGGACGTCGTGGCCTCATTACTGGCCATGACGTCGCACCTCCTCGCGGAGCCGGTCGGTGACCTGGGCCGCGAGCTCGCTCACCTCTGGTGAGTCGATGCGTCGGGGCCTGTCGATGTCGACGTCGAACGTGGCGATCACGCGGCCGGGGCGGCTCGACAGGACGACGATGCGGTCGGAGAGGCGGGCGGCCTCGCGGACATTGTGGGTGACGAAGACGATGGTGAGGTTGCGGTCGCGCCAGAGGCCCTCGAGCTCGTCGTGCAGGATGTCGCGGGTCATTGCGTCGAGGGCGCCGAACGGCTCGTCCATCAGCAGCACGTCGGCGTCCTGTGCGAAGGCGCGGGCCAGCGCCACCCGCTGGCGCATGCCCCCGGACAGCTCGTGCGGGCGCTTGTCGGCGAATGCGTCGAGGTGGACGGTCTTGAGCAACGACCCGACGCGAGGCTGGCGTTCGGCCCGGGGGATCTTGCGCAGCTTGAGGGCGAGCTCGATGTTGGCGGCCACGGTGAGCCAGGGGAACAGGGCCGCGTCCTGGAACATGAGGCCGGTGCGCCCCTCGACATCGACCCGGCCGGCCGACGGTCGATCGAGTCCAGCCATGAGGTTGAGCAGCGTGCTCTTGCCGCAGCCGGAGGCACCGATGATGCACACGAACTCACCGGGCGCGACGTCGAGATCGATGCGATCCACGGCGGCGACCGCGGTGCGGCCGCCGCCGTAGACCTTGCTGACCCCACGCAACGCCACCGCCGGCAGGGGGCCCGGCGGGACGCTCGGCACCGTCACGTGCGGCGCGTCGCCCACGCCGATGCCGGTCATGGGGCGATCGCTCACAGGCCGTCAACCTGCTCTTGGCCCCGTTCCGCGAGCAGCTCGTTGAGGATGGTCAGGTCGTAGATGCCGTCCAGGTCGACGTCCTCGAGCAACTCCACCTCCACGGCGTCGTCTTTCGACTTCTCGAGCGACGACGCGATCGGGTCGGGGGTGAACGTCAGGTTCTCCCAGGCTCCGGCGATGGTCTCGTCCTCGAGTCGGTTGGTGGTGTCGGCCTCGATCCCGTCGTTGACGATGGCCTGCGCGTGGCCGGCATCGTCGTTGGCGATGTCGATCGCGTCGAGCAGGCCGTCGATGAGTGCCCGGACGTTGGCCGGGTTCTCCTGGAGATAGTCGGCGCTCACGATGAGGTGGGTGGTGACGAACTGGCCGTCGGGCCAGTTGTCGGCCTCGTTCAACAGCACGTGCCCCTCGGCCTCGTTGACCAGACGCGTCGCCCAGGGCTCGGGCAACCAGGCGCCGTCGATGGTGCCGTCGAGGAACGCGGTGAGCGTGTCGGGGTTCTCCTGCGGGGTGATGAACACGTCACCGCCGCCGGCCTGGTCGGTTTCGTAGCCCTCGTCGGCGAGCCAGGCGCGCAGGGCCACGTCCTGCGTGTTGCCGAGCGCCGGGGTGGCGAGTGTCTTGCCGGCCAGGTCTTCGACCGAGTCGATGCCGTCGCGCACGACCAGCGAGGCGCCACCCGAGGTGGAACCGGCGACGATCCTGAGCAGGTCGTTGTCCTGGGAGTAGCCGTTGATGGCCGGGTTGGGGCCGATGAAGGTTGCGTCGATGGAGCCCCCGAGCATCGCCTCGATGGCCTCGCCACCGGCGTTGAACGTGGTCAGCTTGAGCTCGGCGCTGCCCAGCTTGTCCTCGAAGATGCCCTCCTGCACCCCGATGATCGCCGGGGCGTGGGTGACGTTGGGGAAGTAACCGAGCCGCAGGGTGCCGCTGGGCTCGGCGTCGGCCCCCGTCGCCTCGCCGGAGCCGCTGCCCTCGTCTGATCCCGTGGCCGCCGTGTCGTCGTCCCCGCAGGCGGCGGCCAGCAGTCCGAGGGCCACGAGGAGGGTCAGCCAACGCACCGGGCGCCGCCAGCCCCGGGGGTTTGCGTTAAATCCGATGGACATAGTCGAGTTTTCTACATGTCAGGAGCACATCCCGCAAGTGGGTGGCCCGTGGGCCGCCGGGTCAGGCAGGATCCTCACGATCCAAACGTGCGATCATGCGGCCGTGGCACCCCGCGGCAACGGACGCACCGACGTCCGATCGGGCGCGCAGTCGGTCGAACGGGCGATGGCGGTGTTGCAATGCTTCGAGCGGGCGGACCGCAGCCTCGGGGTGAGCGAGCTGGCGGCCGCGACCGGGCTGACCATCAGCACCACGCATCGCCTGACGCGGGCGCTGTGCGCCGGCGGGCTGCTGATGCAGGATCCCCGCAGCGAGCGGTACCAGCTCGGTCCCATGGTCGTGGTGTTGGGCCGGCGGGCCGAGGAGCACCTCGGCTACGCCCGGGCCCTGCCGGCGCTGGAGTCGCTTGCGGAATCCACCGGCGAGTCGGTGAACCTCGGGATCCGCTCGGGGGCCGATGTCCTGGTGGTGCTGGCGGTGCCTTCGCCTCAACCCCTCAGGTTCGACCAGCTGGCGGGCAGTCGGATCCCGATCCACACGTCGGCCATGGGCAAGTGCTTGCTGGCGTTCGCGCCATCGCCGTCCGGCACCGACATCGACGTCCTGAGCGGCCTGCCCCGGCTCTCGCGGTTCACGGACCGCACGATCACCCGTCGCGACCGGCTCGCCGCGGACCTCCAACAGACCCGCGACAGGGGCTGGGCGCTCAACGACGAGGAGCGCAATCCGGGCGTGCGCGCGGTCGCCGCCCCGGTGCTCGACGCCGCCGGCTCGGCGACTGCTGCCGTGGCCGTCCAGGGGCCCACCCTGCGTCTGCCCGACGACCGGCTGCCGTCGGTCGCACGCCAGATCGCCGAGGCGAGCGAGGCCCTGGAGCCCCTGCTCGCTCGGTGACCGTGGTGCGATCGCGACAATCAGGCAACCTGAGGATTGAAGGCGGCGCCACCGGGTATTACGAGGGAACCGGAGGAGGCGCGGCGGCGGAGACAGCCAAGGCTGACCGGGGGAACGCCGCCGCCTCCTCCATCTGGGTTCCGGGTCGGCGCCGGTTCGTCGTTGCGGCCACCCTCCTGGCCGTCGGGCTCGTCCTTCGTGGGGTGCAGCGGCGGCGACGGCGCCGGTGGGGGGAATGCCGGCGGCCCCGGTGGCGCCGACACCGGCGATGACGCGGCGGCTGCCGACTGCGATCCTCCGCGGCCGGCCGCGGCGACCGACGACCCACAGAGCTTCAGCTTCGGGGGCGAGGAGCGTTCCTACCTCCTGGCACTACCCGACGACTACGACGGCACGACGGCACACCCACTGGTGTTCAGCTTCCACGGCTTCTCGAGCAGCAAGGAGGGGCAGAACGCCTACGCGGCGATGGCCGAGAAGGGCACGGCTCGCGGCTACGTCGTCGTCACGCCCGACGCGTTGGGCGAGCCCCGCGACTGGAACTACTTCGGTAACCGGGCCCGGGCCGACGACTTCGGATTCGTCGACGCCCTCGTCGTCGACCTGAGCGAGCGGCTGTGCATCGACGCCGACCGCGTCTACGCGGCCGGTCATTCCGCCGGCTCGGCATTCACCGGCTTCCTGCAGTGCAAGCCGCCGTTTCGCTTCGCGGCGGTGGCGATGGTGGCGGCGTTCATACCCACGACCTGCCCGGTGGACCAGGCGACCCCGTCGGTGATCGTGTTCCACGGCACCGCCGATCCGGCCGTGCCGTACGACGGTGGCTCGGTCGGCGGGGGGCCGGCAGGCATACCTCCCGTGCTCGAGACGCTGGAGCAGTACGCCGATGCCTACGGTTGCGACCGCCCGGCTACCGAGGACGAACCGGCCGCGGGCGTCGAGACCGACACGCTCACGGGCTGTACGGGCGGCAGCGAGGTGGTGCTGTACACGATCGTCGACGGCACCCACGACTGGCCCGGGAACGCCATTCGGCCCGGGTCAACGGCTGGCCAGGAGTATCCCGCCACCGACACGATCCTCGACTTCTTCGATGGCCATCCCCGAACCGCCGACCCAGCCGGTGACGCCACGTGACACGTTGATGACACGTGTTGCACAGCTCGTGAAAAAAACCCTACCGTCCGGCCGATGGCTGAGACGACGGTCACACCGACCGAGCCGGCGGGAGGCGATGGTCGTGCCAGCCGGGCCGCTCGCACCCGCATCGCCGTCGTGGACGCCCTGCTCGCGCTCAACGAGAAGGGCAACCTGCGACCGACCGCCCGGGAGATCGCAGCCGAGGCCGGCGTGTCGCTGCGGTCGATCTACGTGCACTTCGATGACGTCGAGTCGCTGCTGGTCGCAGCGGCCGTCCGCCACGGTGAGTACCTGATCTCCCTGGCCCGATCGGTCCCGACCGACGGCCCGCTCGATCGCCGGGTGGCCGCGCTGGTGGCCAACCGGCGAACGCTCTACGAGGCCAGCACCGGCGTCCGCCGGGCTGCCCTGGTCCAGGAGCCGTTCTCGCCCGCGCTACAGCGTGCCCTCGAGGCCGGCCGCAAGGCCGGGCGCGCCGAGATCGACAATGTGTTTGCCGCGGAGATCACAGCAGCGGGCGCGCGTGGTGGCCGGCTGCGGCAGGCCCTGACGCTGGCCATCGGGTCCACGTCGTGGGACGTGATGCGCCGCTACCAGAAGCTGACGGCGGACGAGGCCGAACAACAGCTGCGAACCATGGTGCTCGCCCTGATCGAGGGATGGGGCGGCGCCTCGGAGGCGGGATCGAGCGGGGCTAGCGGATCAGCGGATACCTGACGAGGAGTGCGATGACGACCGCCGCCGTCGACAGCACGACCAAACCACCAGCCAGGCGCCTCGAGCTCTCCGAGGTGGCGCGGAGGCTCGCGTTCCTGGCGCCGTTGGTGGCGCTGGTCGTGCTGCAACGGGTCGTCTTCCCCGCCCCACTGGGTGTCGTCGTCAACGGTGCGCTGTTCGGGAGCCGGATCGCCCTCATCGTGTTGGGCATCGCGCTCATCTACCGAGCCAACCGGATCATCAACTTCGCCCAGGGCGACCTCGGGGCGGTGCCGGCCACGCTCGCAGTGATGCTGGTGGTGGCCTGGAACTGGAACTACTGGATCGGGCTGATCTCCGGCCTTGCGGCGGCACTGGTGTTGGGCGTGCTGGTGGAGACCCTCATCATCCGTCGGTTCTTCTCCGCACCCCGCCTGGTGCTCACCGTCGCCACGATCGGTCTCGCGCAGCTGCTCGCGGGAGCCGGGCTGTTCCTGCCCCGCGCCTTCGGCGACCAGTCGTTCGGGACCCGACTGGCGCCACCCTTCGAGGCCAACTTCGAGATCGGCGGCACCAACTTCAACGCCAACGACGTGCTCACGATGATCGTCGTGCCCGTCTGCCTCTTGGCCATGGCGCTGTTCCTGCAGCGTTCGCGGGTGGGGGTCGCCATCTTGGGGTCCGCCGAGCGGGCGGACCGAGCCTTCACGCTGGGCATCCCGGTGAAGCGGCTGCACACCGTGGTGTGGGTGGTGGCCTCGGTGCTCGCGTTCCTGGGCATGTTCCTGCGGGCCGGCGCCGTGGGCCTTCCGATCGGCGAGGTCCTGCCACCCACCTTCCTGGTGCAGGCCCTGGCCGCCGCGGTGTTCGGCCGGTTCGAGCGCTTCACGACCATCGCCGCCGCCGCCATCGGACTAGGGATCGTCGACCAGGCGATGACCTTCCAGCCCGGCAACCGTCCCGCCTACAACGACGCCGTCCTGTTCGGGATCGTGCTCGCCGGGCTGTTGCTGACGCGCCGGAGCCGGACCGCAGCGCGGGTCGACAGCGATGCCTCGGCCACCTGGCAGGCCACGAGGGAGATCCGGCCGATCCCGCGGGAGCTGCGCCGTCTGCCCGAGGTGGTGGGGACGCGGGTGCTGCTGGCCATCGGGCTGGGGCTCTTCGTGATCACGCTGCCGGCCTGGCTGTCGACCAGCCGCATCAACCTCGCCACGATCATCGTCATCTTCGGCATCGTGGCCGCGTCGCTGGTCGTGCTGACCGGCTGGGCCGGCCAGGTGAGCCTGGGGCAGATGGCGTTCGTGGGCGTCGGTGCCGCCGTGGGCGGGGCCCTGACCGATCACCGTGGCTGGGACCTGGCGCTGGCCGGCGTGCTCGCCGGCCTCGTGGGGGCCGTGGCGGCGGTGGTCGTGGGCTATCCGGCCCTGCGTCGGGGTGGACTGACGCTGGCCGTGAGCACGTTGGCCTTCGGGCTGTTCGTATCGCAATACGTGATCAACCGCACCATCTTCCCTGACTGGCTGCCGGGCCGGCGCATCGACCGGGGCACCATCCTCGGTATCGAGCTGACCAGCGAGACGGCCATGTTCTACGCCTCGCTGGCCGTGCTGGCACTGGCGCTGGTCATGGTGGTGGGGCTGCGGCGGTCGCGCACCGGCCGGGTCCTCATCGCCATCCGCGAGAACGAGCGAGCCGCCCGGGCATACGGGGTGAACGCCACCCGCACGCAGTTGGCCGCGTTCGCGTTCTCGGGGTTCCTGGCGGCGGTGGCGGGTTCGCTGTACGTGCACCAGCAGACCGGGCTCTCCATCGACCCCTACCTGCCGCAGCGCAGCCTCGAGGTGTTCACCATGGTCGTCATCGGCGGCCTGGGGTCGTTGCCGGGGGCATTGCTGGGCGCGACGTACGTCTTCAGCGTCGACTTCTTCCTGCCCAACCAGTGGCAGTTCCTGGCCACCGGCGTGGGCCTGCTGTTCGTGCTGATGATCTTCCCCAGCGGCCTCGGTGGCGTCATGGCGGACGTGCGGGACGCCGCGCTGCGCCGGGTGGCAAAGCGGCGGGGACTGGTCGTGCCGAGCCTGGTGGCCGATGTGCGGGTCGACGAGGCCGATGCGCCGCTGCCGACGGTCGACGAGCCCCCGGTCGAGGAGGTGCTCCTCGCCGCTGGTGAGAAGGCCGAGCAGGCGGAACTGGCGGAGCAGGTCGAGCAGGAACGCGGCGACGCCGAACGCGAGGGCACCGAACGAGACGGAGCTCCAAACATGAGCGACGGTCCCGTGCTCGCACCGGAAGTCAGCCCGAACGGGGCCACGGACGCCGACGCGGCCGCCGCGGATGCGCAGGGCGACGGCTGGTGGTTCCGCTGGAAGAGGCGGACCACGGGCGGCACGGCGCTCTTCCCGCTCGGGGTGCTGTTCGGGCTCAACATGGCGGACGAGCTGGACCGCACCGCCTTCGGCGTGCTGCTGCCGGAGATCCGCGACCACTTCGGGCTCGATACCAACGGGATCCTTTGGGTCGTGGCGTTGTCGCTGGTGGCGGCGATCATCCTGGCGCTGCCCATCGGGTTCTACGCGGACCGGCGCCGGCGGGTCCCCATCGCCATCGGCGGCGCGTCGCTCTGGGGTGGGTTCTCGGTCCTGACCGGCCTGGCCAGCAGCCTGTGGGTGCTGGGGATCGCCCGCACCGGCGCGGGTCTGGGCCGGGCCGTCAACGATCCGGTACACAACTCGTTGCTCGCCGACTACTACGACATCCCGGTGCGCCCCCGGGTCTACTCGGTGCACCGCTACGCCAACGCGCTCGGCCAGTTCCTGGGCCCGTTCTCCGCGGGGCTCATCGCCTACGCCTTCGGATGGCGGTGGCCGTTCATCGTCTTCTCGGCCGTCACCGCGTTCTTTGTTGTCCTCGCGTTCCGACTGCGCGAGCCGGTCCGGGGTCGGTTCGAGCGACGGGCCATGGGTGTGTCGGACGAGGTGGCCAACACGGAGGAGGAGCCACCCTCCTGGGCCGAGTCGTTCCGCATCGTCTGGCAGGTGCGGAGCCTTCGGCGCATCTTCTACGCACTGCCGTTCCTCGCCGTTGCCGTCGTCGGCCTGCTCACCCTGGGCGGCCTCTACTACGAGGAGGTGTTCAACCTCGACGAGCGGGCACGCGGCTTCGTCGTGGCCGGCATCCAGGGGGGCGCCCAGCTGGTCGGGTTGATCGTGGGGATCCGGGTGGTCACCCGGCTGCTGGCTCGGGGTCCCGGCTACGTGCTGCGCTTCCTGGCCAACGTCGCGTGCGTCGTGGCGCTGGGACTGCTCGTCTTCGCCGCGGCGCCCAACCTCGGTGTGGCCATCGCCGCCAACGCCGTGGTGGAGGGCTCGTTCTTCCTGCTGATCCCAGGGATCTACGCGGTGCTGTCGCTGGCGGTCCCGGCCAAGGTGCGGGCCTTCGGCTTCGCGGTGGGCACGCTGTGGATCCTGCCCGGGCTGCTCATCCTGCCGGTGGTCGGCGAGCTGGCGGACACCTACGGCATCCGCTGGGGGCTGATCGCGGCGGTGCCAATCTTCCTGGTCGGTGGTTTCGTCCTGGCCTCCGGGCACACGTTCGTGGCGCACGACATCGAGCGGGTGTGGCGCTCGGCCGCCGCCCAGTCGGAGGTGGCGCTGCTGCGCAAGCAGGGCAAGGTCAAGCTGCTGCTCTGCCGGGACATCGACGTCCACTACGACGATGTGCAGGTGCTCTTCGGCGTGAACCTGGAGGTCGACGAGGGCGAGATCGTCGCCCTCCTGGGCACCAATGGCGCGGGCAAGTCGACCCTGCTCAAGGCGATCTCGGGGCTGGTGCAGGCCAGCGGTGGCGCGGTGGTGTTCGACGGCCGCGACATGACCCACACGCCGCCCGACGAGGTGGCAGGCCGGGGCGTGGCCGTGGTGCCGGGCGGCCAGGGTGTGTTCACCCAGATCAGCGTGGCCGACAATCTGCGGCTGGCGGCGTGGACGCGGCGGAAGGACGGCGCCAAGGTGGCGGCCGACACCGAGCACGTGCTGGACATGTTCCCGATCCTGCGTGATCGGCTGCACGAGGTGGCCGGCAACCTGTCCGGCGGGCAGCAGCAGATGCTCACCCTGGGCATGGCGTTCATCTCCAAGCCGCGGCTGCTGATGATCGACGAGCTGTCGCTGGGGCTGGCGCCGGCAGTGGTGACACAGCTGCTGGAGATGGTGCGGTCGCTGCGCGACGAGGGCACGACCGTGATCCTGGTCGAGCAGTCGGTGAACGTGGCGCTGACCGTGGCCGAGCGGGCCTACTTCATGGAGAAGGGCGAGGTGCGCTTCGAGGGCCCGGCCACCGAGCTGTTGAACCGACCGGACCTGCTGCGGTCGGTGTTCCTGCGGGCCGCCGCGCCCGACGCGGAGGCCGCGGAGGCCGCGGAGCGCTCGGCGGTGCGGGATGGGCCACCCGTCCTCGAGGTACGCGAGGTCACCCGCCGGTTCGGGGGCGTGCGGGCCCTCGACGGCGTGTCGTTCGACGTGCGCCCGGGCGAGATCCTGGGCTTCATCGGCCCCAACGGTGCCGGCAAGACCACGCTGTTCGACGTCATCTCCGGCTACACGCCCGCCGACTCGGGGACGATCCGGCTGCTCGTCGACGGGGAGCCCGTCGACCTCCACGACGTCCCGACGTACGTCCGCTCCTGGCGGGGCCTGGGTCGCTCGTTCCAGGACGGCCGGCTGTTCCCCGGGCTCACCGTCCACGAGGCGATCGCCGTCGCCCTCGAGCAGCATGTCGAGGTGCGCGACCCGATTGCGGCCACGCTGCACCTGCCGTCCGTGGGCGATTCTGAGGAGAAGGTCCACGCCAGGGTCGACGAGCTGATCGACCTGCTGGCGCTGGGCGCCTACCGCGACAAGTTCGTGCGCGAGCTGTCGACCGGCACGCGGCGGGTCGTCGACCTGGCCTGCGTGCTGGCGCAGGGCCCGACCGTGCTGCTGCTGGACGAGCCCTCCAGCGGCATCGCCCAGCGGGAGGCCGAGGCGCTGGCGCCCATGCTGCGGCGGGTCCGTGACGAGCTCGGCGCCAGCCTGCTGGTGATCGAGCACGACCTGCCGCTGCTGAGTTCGATATCAGACCGCATGATCGCACTGGACCTCGGGCGGCTGGTGGCCGAAGGCACGCCGGCCGAGGTCGTGGAACACCCGGCGGTGGTGGCCTCGTACCTCGGTACCGACGAGGCCGCCATCGTCCGATCCGGCGCACCGACAGCCGGCTGAGCCCCGGCGCCGGGAACGAGAGGAGCCTCCATGTCCACCACCGACGAGACCAAGGCCCAGGGCGACGGCGCCGGTGAGGGCCCGCCACCCAAGCGCCAGCCCGGGTGGGTGAAGCCCGCGAAGCGGTACGGGCCCATCGTGGTGGTCCTCGCCCTCATCGGGGCCGCCGTGCTCGTGTTCGGCGGCGGCAACGACGACGGCGACGACGAGGCGGCGACCGACGGCGCGACCGCCAGCGAGGAGGAGCTGATCAGCTCCGGCCCCATGACGTGGCAGAAGGCCGAGCAGGAGGGCGAGACCGCCAACATCGATTGGGGCCCGAACTGCGACACCGAGACAGGCAAGATCAAGCTGGTCTCGGTCTATGCCCCGCCATGCGTCGAGCCGTTCGAGGGCGACAACGGCGGCGCCACGTCGCCGGGGGTCACGGCCGACACCGTCAAGGTCGTGGAATACATCGCCGACCCGGCCCTCGACCCGCTCGACCGCCGCGACCGTCTCCGGCGCCGGTGCGGATGTCAACGTGGAGACCGCCGCCGAGACGGTCGCGGGATTCGCCGACCTCTACAACCGGCTGTACGAGACGTACGGCCGCCGGGTCGAGGTCGAGACCTATATCGGCACTGGGGCGGGCGACGACCCGGAGGCGGCCCGGGCCGACGCCATCGCCATCGCCGAGAAGGAACCCTTCATCGTGATCGGTGGTCCGCAACAGTCCAGCCACGATCTTCTCAACCGAGCTGGCGTCACGGGGCATCATCTGCGCCGGTACCTGTGCCACCGCGATACCGCAATCGCTCGTCGACGAGTACGCGCCATACATCTGGCAGAACGGGCCGACACCCGACCAGGCGGCGGCGCTGGCGGCCGAGATGATCGCCAAGCTGGCGGGCCCCGGCAAGGCCGAGCTCGCCGGAGACGACGAGACACGAACCAAGGATCGCGTCTACGGGCTGTTGCACTACGACAACCCCGATGGCGACTACGAGGCCAGTGTTCGAGGCGTACGTGGACCAGCTGGCCGACAACGGCATCGATCTGGCGACCGACGTCGAGTTCACGCTCGACCTGGCCCGGGCCCAGGAGAACGCGCGGACGAACATCAGCCCGGCTCAAGGAGGCGGGCGTCACCACCGTCATCTACACGGGCGACCCGCTTACTCCGGCCTCGCTGACCAGCGGAGGCGACGGCCCAGGACTACTACCCCGAGTGGATCCTGGGGTCCAGCTTCCTCATGGACACGTCGCTGTTCGCCCGGCAGACCGACGTGCAGCAGTGGAAGAACGGCTTCGGCATCTCGCTGATCAGCGCCCGCGGCGCCCAGGAGACCGAACGGCGCCTTCCGCATCTGGGATTGGGCGTACGGGGGCCTGCCGCCCAACAACAACGCCAACCTGCTCAACGCAGGGATGCTGCTGACGGTGTTCCCGGGCATCCACCTGGCCGGGCCCGAGCTCACGCCCGAGACGTTCCGCGACGGCCTGTTCCGTTACCCCCCGTCAGGCGGCGGGCCGACCGAGGCGCAGATCTCGCGCGGCGATCACGGGGTCTGGCCCGACACCGACTTGGGCGGCAGCCGACGACGCCACCATCATCTGGTTCGACCCCGACCGCCAGCGGGCGAGGACGAGGTCGGCAACGACGGCGTCGGCCTGTACCGGTACGCCAACGGCGGTCAGCGCTACACGCTGGGCAACTTCCCCGACACGCTCGAGGACGCCGGCCTGTTCGACAACGCGTCGTCGGTGACGATCTTCGACCAGGTTCCGCCGAGGACGACACGCCCGACTACCCGACTACCCGCCGCCGGACCTCCCTGCCGCCTCCCCCTAGAGCGCCTGGCCGACGGCGTGGATGAGGAGCCCGGCCAGGCCGCCGACCACGGTGCCGTTGATGCGGATGAACTGCAGGTCGGGACCGAGCAGCAGCTCGAGGCGGTCGGCGGTCTCGCGGCCGTCCCAGCGGGCGACGGTGCCGCTGACGATGGTGCCGATCTCGTCGGAGAACTGGTCGGCCACGTAGCGCACGCCGGTCTCGATGGCGTGCTCCGCCCTGGCCGCCAGTCGCGGATCGTCGCGCAGCCGGGCGCCGAGCGAGGCGATGGCGTCGGCCAGGCGGCGGCGCAGCTCGGAGTCGGGATCGTCCGCCTGCGTGCGCAGGCCGGCCTTGATGTCCCGCCACACCCGCGCCACCCACTCGCGGAGTTCGGGCTGCGCCAGCAGCTCGGCCTTGAGCTCTTCGCCCCGGGCCAGCATCTCGGGCGACGTCTGCAGGTCGTCGACCAGGCGGCGCAGCCGAGCGTCGACGTCGCGGCGTAGCTCGTGGTTCGGGTCCTGGGCCACCTGGTGGAGCAGGTGCCCGGCCCCGTCGAGCAGCCGCTCGAAGATGCGGTCCTCCACGGCGCCGGGCAGCCACCACGGGGCCTCGTCGGCGAACCGGGCGCGGAGGCTGTGCTCGTTGTCGCGCAGGAACCGATCGACGGACCGGAGCATGACGTCGAACAGCTCCTGGTGCCGCCCGTCCTCGGTCAGAAGCTGCAGCGTGCGCCCGGCCACCGGTGCCAGGGGCGTGGTCTCGATCCGGTGTCGCACCGCATCCTCCAGAGCCCGGTGGACCTCCTCGTCACTCAGCAGGTCGGCGACCGTGACCGAGGCATCCGCCAGGTGGCGGGCCAGGCGCGCGGCATTGGACGGCTTCGCCATCCACGCAGCCATGCGGGGAACGACGCGGGCCGAGTGCACCCGCTCGGCGATGATCTCGGGCGTGAGGAAGCTGTTCTGGACGAAGTCGCCCAGCGTCTCGCCGAACTGATCCTTGCGCGTGGGGATGATCGCGGTGTGGGGAATGGGCACGCCCAGGGGATGGCGGAACAGCGCCGTGACCGCGAACCAGTCGGCCAGCGCACCGACCATGGCGGCTTCGATGCCCGCCTCGACGTAGCCGACCAACTCGGTGTCGCTGCCCCACAGCTGGACCGCGAAGAAGCCCAGCGTGACCGCCACCAGCAGCCCGGTCGCCCGCCGGCGGGTCGTTCGCAGCCGCTGTCGCCGGGCGGCGACGTTGGCCGGCTCCGGGGGTGGTCCACGGTGCCGGTTCCACCGCTGTCCGGCGGAGATGTCCAGGGAGCTCATGCCCACGGTGTACCCGGTCGGCCCAACCGGCGTCCGGAGTGCCGGGATTCGTTACTTCGGAACGACGGAACTAGGGGTCAGAACCTCAGTCTCGCCCGGATGGGCCGGTGGTCGGACATGACCTGGCGGACCACCTGCGCCTCCACCACCTCGACCGGCCGGCTCACCAGGATGTGGTCGGTCTGGCTGTGGGGCCGGCGTGCCGGGTAGGTCCGGCCCCGCACCGCCCGCCGCCAGCCGTTGCCCGCGAGCCGGTCGACGCACCATCCCCACATGTTCATGTCGCCGGCCAGAGCCGCCGGCCGCTCGGGGGGCGGCAGGGCCCGACGGAGCGACGGGGCGAGACGCCAGACCGGGTCCTTGAGCAGTGGTAGGTGGGTGCCGCACACGGTGAACGGCGTGCCGCCCACCTCGACGGTGGTGACGAGCACCGCCCGGCGCCCGGGGTCCCGCGGCAGCTGTGGTTCCAGACGCGAGGACCCGGCTATCGACCACCGGCAGGCGCGACAGCACCGCGACCTGCCAGTCGCCGTCGCCGGCGTCGCCCGAGCGGGCGATCAGGCGCACCTGGTCGTGGCACTCGGCGCGGGCCACGGCGAACGTGGCGGCCACCCGGTAGCCGAGGGCGGCGGCCACCGCCAGCACGTCGCCGTCCTCGCCGTCCGGGACCCAGGCCTCCTGCACCACCAGGACGTCGGTGTCGACCTCCTTGCAGGCGGTCACCACGTCGTAGAACGGCGCGTCGTGGCCACCGCTGCCCCTGCCCATGTGGAGGTTGAAGCTCCCCAGCGTCAGCTCCGCCATCGCCGCCAGGATGCCACGGCAGCCGCGCGGGGCGGCGGTCGTCAGCCCCTCTGGTCGAAGGGGACGCGCTGTTCGGGGGTCGGGGGCCCGTCGGGGAAGGTGAGGATCATGACCTGCGCGGCGTGGGCGACGAGTTGGCCCGTCTGGTCCCAGGTCGCCATCTCCACCGACGCGTAGCCGTCGCTCGCCCGCCGGGCGCGCAGGTGGGCCAGCAGCCACTCCGAGCGGGCCTCGGCCAGGAGGTGAACAGTCAGATCGGCGCTCGGCGGCAACCACTGGGGCTGCCCCGGGCCCATGCGTTCGCCGACAGAGGAGGGCATGAGGTCGCACAGGGCCACGACGGCGAACGGGTCCAAGGTGCCGTCCGCGAGCACGGGCGGTTCGTCGAAGCGGTACCAGCAGGCGCAATCGGAGCTGGTGGGTACGTAGTCCTCCCACGGAGGGTGGCCCAGGGCGGGCCGGCCCTCGACGTTCTCCCAGAAGGCAAAGGGCGGCCGCTGGCTGAACTCGACGGCCTCCGGTGGCGGCGGATCGCGAAACGACGGGCACTCGTGCGGCGGCGGGACCTCGGGCATCCGGAGGTCCGTGAACTCGAAGCCGGTGCGCGACCGCCCGAAGACGGCAACGGTCGTGTGGCCGGCGTCGGCCCCCGGGGCCCGGAGGTCGACCATGGCCTGCGAGATCGACCGCCCGCGCCGCAGCACGCTCACGTCGATCGTCACCGGACCGGAGGGCACCTGGCCTGCGAACACGGTGGTGAGCGACCGCAGGCGCTGATCGGGGCGGTCGAGCTCGACCGCCATGGCCTTGGCCGCGATCGCGACCATCATCCCGCCCTGGGGAACGACCGGGCAGTTCCAGCGAGGATCGACATCGACGCGGTAGCGCCCCGGCTTCGCCGGCTCGGCCACCAGGCTGGTCTGCTTGGCGAAGGGCGTCACGCAGCGATTCTTGCCGCGGGATTGGTTGCCTGCGCCACCAATTCCACGGCAGGAACGGAGTACGGTGGTTTCGACAATCCACCACGCGGGAGCTCGGGCGACCGGGCTGAGAGGGCGCACCAGGCGCCGACCGCCGAACCTGATCCGGGTAATGCCGGCGAAGGGAGTGATGCTGCATGGGCATCCGCCGCAAGTCCTATGTTGCGGGGACCCGCACCGACGTGCGCGTTCCGTTCTGCGAGGTCGAGCTCGATCCGCCCAACGAACCCGTCCGCCTCTACGACACCAGCGGCCCCGGCAGCGACCCGAGCGCCGGGCTCGATCCGCTGCGGGCGCCCTGGATCCACGAGCGGGACGACGTCGAGCACTACGCCGGCCGCGTGGCGACGTTGCGCGACGACGGCCGCGCCGCCCAGCGCGCCGGCCGGTCGGGCGCCGAGCCGTTCCCCGGCGAGGGCGCCCTGCGTCCCTGCCTGCGGGCCGCGTCCGGGCGCACCGTCACCCAGATGCACTACGCCCGCCGCGGCGAGATCACGCCCGAGATGGAGTTCGTGGCGCTGCGCGAGGGGATGGAGGCCGAGTTCGTGCGCGACGAGGTCGCGCGCGGCCGGGCCATCCTTCCGGCCAACGTCAACCATCCCGAGTCTGAGCCGATGATCATCGGCTCCCGGTTCCTGACCAAGATCAACGCCAACATCGGGACGTCGGCGGTGACGTCGTCGGCGGCCGACGAGGTCGACAAGCTCACCTGGGCCACCCGTTGGGGTGCCGACACGGTGATGGACCTGTCGACAGGACGTGACATCCACACCACCCGGGAGTGGATCATCCGCAACAGCCCCGTGCCCATCGGCACCGTGCCCATCTACCAGGCCCTCGAGAAGGTCGACGGCACACCCGAGGAGCTCACCTGGGAGCTGTTCCGCGACACGGTCATCGAGCAGGCCGAGCAGGGCGTCGACTACATGACCATCCACGCCGGCGTGCGGCTGCGCTACGTGCCGCTCACGGTGGACCGGGTGACGGGGATCGTCAGCCGGGGTGGTTCGATCCTGGCGGCGTGGTGCCTGGCCCACCACCAGGAGAACTTCCTCTACAGCCACTTCGACGAGCTGTGCGAGATCTTCGCGGCCTATGACGTGGCGTTCTCGCTCGGTGACGGGCTACGGCCGGGTTCGATCGCCGACGCCAACGACGACGCCCAGCTGGCCGAGCTGGCCACACTCGGCGAGCTCACCGACAAGGCCTGGGCGCGGGACGTGCAGGTGATGATCGAAGGGCCGGGGCACGTTCCCATGCACAAGATCAAGGAGAACGTCGAGCTCCAGATGGAGCTGTGCCACGAGGCGCCCTTCTACACGCTGGGGCCGCTGGCCACCGACATCGCCCCGGGCTACGACCACATCACGTCCGCCATCGGTGCGGCGATGATCGGCTGGTTCGGCACCGCCATGCTCTGCTACGTCACGCCCAAGGAGCACCTCGGCCTGCCCGACCGCGACGACGTCAAGCAGGGCGTGATCGCCTACAAGATCGCCGCCCACGCCGCCGACGTCGCCAAGGGGCACCCAGCCGCGCAGGCGTGGGACGACGCGCTGTCCAAGGCGCGATTCGAGTTCCGCTGGCAGGACCAGTTCGACCTGGCCCTAGACCCCGACACGGCCCGCGCCTATCACGACCAGACGCTGCCGGCCGAGCCCGCCAAGACGGCGCACTTCTGCTCGATGTGCGGTCCCAAGTTCTGCTCGATGGCGATCACCGACAAGGTGCGTGAGTACGCCGCCGAGCACGGCGTCACCGCCGGGCCCGAGGCGCTCGAGCTGGGCATGGAGGAGAAGGCCGCAGAGTTCGTGGCCGCCGGCGGCGAGGTCTACGTCGAGGATCCGGCTCTCCGAGACCAGACCGGCCCTCGGGAAGGGGCCGCGGCTCCTTGAGCTTCGACGACGCGCCGGGGCGCTCGCTCGGACGGCTGCACGTGCTGGTCGACTCGTTGATCGTGGCCGAGGCGGCCCTGGAGGGTGGCGCCCCCACGCTGCAGGTGCGGATCAAGACGGGCACCGACGCCGACCGCCTTCACCTGAGCGAGGCGATCGCCGCGCGCTGCCGGGCCGCGGGCGCCACCTGCCTGGTGAACGACCGGGCCGACGTGGCGTTGGCGGTGGGTGCCGACGGCGTGCACCTCGGTGCCGAGGACCTGCCCGTGGCCGCGGTGCGGCGGCTGGTGGGGCCGGACCTGTTCGTCGGGGGAACGGCCCGCGACCCGCAGACGGGACGGCGCCTCGTCGACGAGGGCGCGAGCTACCTCGGCGTGGGCCCCACGTTCGCCACCAAGTCGAAGAGCGGCCTGCCGGAACCCATCGGCGTCGCTGGCGTGCGAGCAGTGGCGTCGGCGGTGTCGGTCCCCGTCGTCGCCATCGCCGGGATCACCGCCCAGCGGGTGGACGAGGTGATGGCGGCGGGGGCATGGGGGGTGGCGGTGATCGGCGCGATCTCCGACGCGCCCGATCCCCACAGC
The DNA here is from genome assembly GCA_963813485.1 of uncultured bacterium. GTDB lineage: Bacteria > Actinomycetota > Acidimicrobiia > Acidimicrobiales > VFJN01 > DASQUK01. The sequence continues at coordinate 140,157 of CAWEZE010000020.1, read as the reverse complement.
GCCGCCCACGAGATGATGCTGGCCGTCGCCAAGGCCGTCGAAGCACTGGGAGGTGCGCCGGCGTGAGCACGGACGTGGTCGTCGTGGGCGGCGGTGCGATCGGCATGGCGTCGGCATGGCGGCTCGCCCAGCGGGGCGCGGCCGTCACGGTGGTCGACCCCGATCCCGGGGGCGGCGCGTCCGGGGTGGCGGCGGGGATGCTGGCGCCGGTCACCGAGGCCCGCATGGGCGAGGAGGCCCTGCTGCGGCTCAACCTGGCGTCGTGGTCGCGGTGGCCGGGCTTCGCGGCCGAGGTCGAGGGGGTCGCGGGCGCGCCCATCGGCTACCGGGCCGAGGGCACCTTGGTGGCGGCGCTCGACGCCGACGACCGGGTCGCGCTCGACGAACTGGCGGCCCGGCACCGAGCGATGGGCCTCGACGTCACCCCGTTGCGGGGCCGCGAGGTGCGCCGTCTCGAGCCCGGGCTGGCGCCCGGGGTACGGGCCGGGTTCCTGGCCGCCGGTGAGCGATCGGTGGACCCGCCCGCCCTGGTGGAGGCACTGCGGCGGGCGGCAACGGCCGCGGGAGTCGGCTTTGTGGCGGCGGGGGTCGAGCGGATCGCAACGGCTGCGAGGGGCGGGCGCGTGACCGGCGTGGTGATGGCCGACGCGGTGCCCCGGCGGATCGATGCCGCGACGGTGGTGCTGGCGGCCGGGTGCCGCTCGGCGGGCATCGCCGGGCTGCCGGATGCGGCGCGCCCACCGGTGCGCCCCGTCAAGGGTGAGATCCTCACGCTGCGGCAGCCGCCGGGGGCACCCCTGGTCACGCATACCGTCCGGGGCCTGGTCCGCGGGTTCACCGTGTACCTGGTCCCCCGGGACGATGGCCGCCTGATCGTCGGTGCCACCGTGCAGGAGCGCGGCTGGGACACCCGAGTCACTGCCGGTGGCGCCTACGAGCTGCTGCGAGACGCGCTCGTCCTGGTCCCGGGCCTCGACGACGCCGAACTGATGTCGGTCCGCGCCGGCCTGCGGCCGGGGACACCCGATGACCTGCCCCTGATCGGACCGAGCCCGGTGGAGGGGCTGGTGGTGGCGACGGGGCACTACCGCAACGGCATCCTGCTCACCCCGATCACGGCCGAGGCGGTGGTGGCGGCGGTGGTCGGGGAACCGCTGCCGCCGGAGGTGGGTGCCTGCGATCCCCGGCGGTTCGGGGACTCGGCCCGGGCGGGCGTCGCTTCGCTTGCTCCCGAGGGGGCCTCGACGTGAGCGCTCTGCTGACCGTCAACGGCGACGGGGTGCCCGTGCCGCCGGGGACGACGGTGTCGCAGCTGCTCGCCCTGCTCGACATCGAGCCGCGGGGCGTGGCCGTGGCCGTGGACGGCGAGGTCGTGACCCGCCGGACCTGGGGGGAGCGCTCACTGGTCGCGGGCGAGCGCGTCGAGATCCTGTCGATCGCCCAGGGAGGCTGACATGCGAGCGCAGCGAGCAGTGGCAGGCCGACGGCGCGAGCGCCAGCGCGCCCGGCGGGATGGGTGTGGGACGCAGCCCCACTGGAGATGCTGACGTGACGACCATCGAACTTCATTCCGACCCCCTGGTGATCGCCGGCGAGTCGTTCCGGTCGCGGCTGATCCTGGGCACCGGCGGCGCGCCCAACCTCGACCTGCTCGAGGAGGCGCTGACGGCTTCGGGCACCGAGATGACCACCGTGGCGTTGCGCCGCATCGATCCCTCGGCACCCGGATCGTTGTTCGAGGTGCTGCGCCGCACCGGCATCCGACCGCTGCCCAACACCGCCGGCTGCTTCACCGCCCGCGATGCGGTGCGCACGGCCCAGCTGGGTCGGGAGGCCCTGGAGACGGACTGGGTGAAGCTCGAGGTCGTGGCCGACGAGCGCACGCTGCTGCCCGACCCGGTCGAGCTGCTGGACGCGGCCGAGCAGCTCGTCGACGACGGCTTCGTGGTGCTGGCGTACACCAACGACGACCCCGTGCTGGCTCGCCGCCTGGAGGACGCCGGCGTCGCCGCCGTCATGCCGCTGGGGTCCCCGATCGGCAGCGGCATGGGCATCCGCAACCCCTACAACCTGGCGATGATCCTCGAGGCCGCCGGCGTGCCGGTGGTGCTCGACGCCGGCATCGGCACGGCATCCGACGCCGCCCGGGCCATGGAGCTGGGTTGCGACGCCGTGCTGCTGGCCACCGCCGTCACGCGCGCCCGCGACCCGGTCCGCATGGCCAGCGCCATGCGCCATGCGGTCGAGGCCGGCCGGCTGGCTCGCCGGGCGGGCCGCATCCCCAAGCGGCTCTACGCCGAGGCGTCGACCAGCGACGAGGGCCTGGCCGACCTGGGGTGACGGCGTGCGCTTCGCGAGCCCGATCGTCCTCACGGACCGACGCATGGCGACGGACGCCGGCCACGACGTGGTCGAGGTGGTGGCCGCCGCGGTAGACGCCGGCGCGCCCACGGTCCTGCTGCGGGAGAAGGACCTGCCACCGGCCGACCGGCACGGCCTGGCGGTGCAGCTCCGGGCGGCAACGGCGGGCGCGGGGGCGGCGTTCATCGTCGCCGGCGACGTGGCCCTGGCCCGATCGGTCGGAGCCGACGGCGTCCACTTGGCCGCAGCAGATCCCTGGCCGGACGGCTGGGCTGCGGGGCTACGGGTCGGGCGGTCGTGCCACACGCCCGGGGAGCTGGTGGCCGCGGCCAGTGGCGGCGTCGCGGCGTACGCCACGTTCTCACCCGTGTTCGCCACGAGATCCAAGCCGGGCTACGGGCCGGCCTTGGGCATCGATGGGTTGGCGGCCGGCTGCCGGACCGTCGCCGAGGTGGGGTCGCCGCTGGGTGTGTACGCGCTCGGGGGGATCGGGCCGGCCCAAGCTGCGGCGTGCCTGGCTGCGGGTGCCGCCGGTGTCGCGGTGATGGGGCTGGTCATGCGGGCGGACGACCCGGGCGCGGTCGTGGCGTCGCTTCGCAACGAGGTGGCGGCTGCGGCGTCCGCAGCGGCGGCCGGGAGGGGCGATGGTTGACGGGCGGGAGACGCCTGCCGTGGCGCTCACCATCGCGGGGTCCGACTCGGGTGGCGGTGCCGGCATCCAGGCCGACCTCGTGACCTTCGCGGCGCTGGGGGTGCACGGCGCCAGCGCCGTCACAGCGCTGACTGCGCAGAACACGCTCGCGGTGAGCGGCGTGCACGTGCCGCCTGTCGAGTTCCTGCGGGCGCAGCTCGACGCCGTGCTCGGGGACCTGCCGGTGGCGGCGGTCAAGACCGGGATGCTCGCCACCGAGGAGGTGGTCCTGGCGGTGGCCGAGTACGCCGCCGCCGGGCGCCTTCCCAACCTCGTGGTCGACCCCGTGCTGGTGTCGTCGACCGGCGCCCGCCTGCTCGATGCCGGTGCCGAGACCGCGTACCGCGAGGCGCTGTTCCCCCACGCTCTGGTGGTGACGCCGAACACCCGCGAGGCACAGGCGCTGCTCGGGGCGCGGGTCGAGTCGCTCGACGACGCTCGCCAGGCCGCCAGGAAGCTGGCGGAATGGGGGCCGCAGTGGGTGGTGGTCAAGGGCGGCCACCTGGTGGCGGACGGTGGTGCCTGCGACGTGGTCGTCGAGAGCGCGACCGGCGATGTCACCGAGCTGTGCCTGCCGCGCATCGACACCCCCAACGACCACGGCACCGGCTGCAGCTTCGGCGCCGCCACCGCCGCTGGGCTCGCCCGGGGCTTGCCGGCGCTCGAGGCCCTGGAGGCCGCCAAGCGGTTCGTGCACGAGGGCCTGGAGCGGTCGGCCGGCTGGGCGCTCGGCGGCGGCCACGGCCCCGTCGGCAAGCTCGGCGCCTGGTCGTAGCTGCATCGTCGCCGGCCGAGCAGGCGCCGGCGGGGTGTGTGGTCACCGGCCCGTTCGAGGCGGGCCTGTCACACTGGTCGGATCCCAACGCCCGTCAGCGCTGAGCCTGGGGGAGACCTCCGACATGACGCCGCCGCAGCGGTCGGCGGACGTGGGGTCGGCACCGTCCCCCACTCGGCACCGGGCGACGTCGAGCGGCCGCTGCGTACTCTCGCGTGGGCTTCGCTGGCGATCACCCTGGTGCCGCTGATCGTGGCGGCCGTGCGGACGGTCAGCGGCGATTGGGTCCCCGTCGGCGATGCCGCAATCGTCACCATCCGGGCGCGGGACGTGCTCGGTGGCTCTGCCGGCGAGGACCTGCCCAGGCTCGGCATGTGGGCGTCGACGTCGTGGAGCGTCGGCTTCGACATGAACCACCCGGGCCCGCTGCTGTCCATGGTGCTCGCCGTTCCGGCGCTGGTGACCGGCCCCGCAGGCATCGTGTTGGGAACCACCCTGGTGAACTGCCTCTCGGTGCTGGGCATCTTCGCCGTCGCGTGGCGTCGCGGTGGCGCGCTCGTCGCCCTCGCAGCCATGGCCGTGACCGCCACGCTGTGCTGGTCGTTCGGCAGCGCGGTACTGGTCGAGCCCTGGCACGCGACGACGGTGCTGCTGCCGTTCCTCTTGTTCTGCGTGCTGGCGTGGTCGGTGGCTTGTGGCGACCTTGCCTGCCTGCCGGTGGCGGTGGTGGTTGGCAGCCTTGTCCTCCAGACCAACCTCAGCTACGCGGTGCTGGTTCCGGTCGTGCTGGTTGCCTGCTTCGTGACATGGTTGGTCCGGTCACGAGACCGAGATCGGGGCCCTCGGGAGGCGGTGTGGCTGGGGCTCGCAGCCCTGGGCGTGGCGGGCTGCTGGGCACTGCCACTCGCAGAACAGCTGACGGGTGACGGCCGGGGCAACCTGTCGCGTCTGGTCGACTCGGTGAGAGCGGAGCGGACGACGCTCGCCTTCGCGGGCGCGATCCGCACCGTCGCCCGGGTGGTGGCCCTTCCGCCCTGGTGGGGGCGACCTTCGTACGCCGAGGCCTTCCCGTTCGGCGCCTTCGGCAACCCACTGCCCTCGCTCGCGGTCGCGCTGGTGGCCCTGATCGCCGTCGTGGGCGTCCTGGCGTGGCGATGGCGGGCGGCGCAGCGGTCCCATCGCACCGACGCCGCCGTCGCGGTAGCGGGTGCGGGCCTGCTGGTGGCACTGGCGTTGGTCACGGCGGAGCACACACCGACATCGCAGTTCGGCACAGTGGCCTACCAGCTCCGCTGGTTGTGGCCGGTCGGCGCCTTCGTCGTGTTCGCGGTCCTCGTGTCGTTCGTGGCGTGTTCGAGCGACGCTCGCGTCCGGCGCTGGGGCGGCGGCTCCCTGGCCGCGGTGATCACAGTCGGGTCGGTCGCCAACCTGCCGGCTAGCGACCAGGGCACGACGGCGCCAGCGTCGACGATGCCCGTTGCCCAGGGCCTCACCGAGGCGGTCGTGGCGGCCGAGCTCGAGGGCCCCATGCTCGTGACGTGCGCCGAACACGTTTTCGACCCGTATTGCGAAGCGGTCATGGCCGAGCTGCAGCAACAGGACGTACCGTTCGTCGTCGACGCCGACATCGTCGTGCGGCAGCTGGGCACGGGTCGGCAGTGGGATGGGAGCAACGCGGTGGCCGCCCTCACGATCGTCAGCGGTGACTTCGCCCTGTTCCCGCCCGACGAAGCCCAGGTGATCGCACTCCATCAAGGCCTCGACGAGGAGGAGCGCCTCGAGCTGTTCTACCTGCGGGCGGACCTCGAGCGGGCGATCGCCGACGGCACGCTCCGCCTCAACGAGCGCGGCCGGCGGTTGGCCCAAGAGGGGGCGCTGGTCAGCGTGTCGAGCGCGGGGCGGGGGGAGATCGACGCGGAGCGTGTGGTCGACGTGCGCGACAACCTGTTTGGCGTCTACCGCCGCGACCTCGTGGCCATGGCCCGCGATGACCTGCTCGAGGTCGGTGCGGGGGACGACTGGAGGGCCAGGCTCGACCGTTACGCAGACCTGCAGATCGCCTGGGACGACGACACGGTCGCGGCGTGGCTCGGCCCCGCGCCTCAGGACGAACCAGACACGGCGTCCTGAGCGGGCGGTGACGGCTGATAGTGGGCGAGCGCCGGCAGCCCGCCGCGCCAGCGCTCGGCGACGCGCATCCACGCTTGGCCGGGTGGGCAGCCGGCAAGGTGGTCGCAGTGGCGGCAGGCGGGGGAGGGGGTGGCGTCGGTGGGATCGAAGCCTCGCTCGGCGGCGATGGCGCGCTGCGTGACCACCGCGACGATCCGGTCGGCGCCGATGGCCAACAGCTCGTGGTCGATGGGGACAGTCACCCGCTCGCCGGTGTCGCCGGCCGTGACGAGGATCGAAGCCGGCGCCACCCCGATCCCCAGCGCACCCGCGGCGGCCTCGAATGCCGCGCGGTCCCGGAGGCCGGCGTCGTCGCCGGTCGTCACCCGGTGGACGGCCAACACGAACGCGCCCGCGCCGGTCACGCGGCCGAGGCGGGCGTCGGCGCCGCACGCCACCGTCACCGGCGAGGCCTTGTCGGGCCGCCACGACGGCGCCGTAGCCGCCGCTGGGCCAGGGGCGTTCAGCATCGTGAGCTGGGGCGGGAGTGGCCAGCCCAGGACCCGAATGAATCCCGCCAGCCAGCGACCGGCGGTGGCGGCCACCGCGGCGAGGGTGGCGGAGTCGCCGGCCTCCCAGATGTCGCAGATCCAGTCGCCCACGCCCGACCGCTCGATCGGCATCCGGCGGTCGCCGGTCTCGCCCTGCGTACGCAGCGCCCGCATCCACGCCCTGATGGCGTCGAGCGGCGTAGGCAGCGTCGCTGGCCGGCCGGCCAGGTCGGCCTGGGCCGTGTGGTGGGCGATCGCGGCCCGTGCGCAGGCGCCGGCGGCCAGCGGTGGCGACCAGCCGGGAAAGGCCCAGCCGTGCTCGCCGTGCGCTCGGTAGCGGGCCGGGCAGGTCGCCGCCTCCAGGGCCGCCGCCCACCCGACGTAGACGTCGCTCACGGGAACCGTGACGCCGGTGAGCGCGGCGGCGATGCGCTCGCCCACGCCGGCGCGCACGCGATCGGCGGTACCCACAGGGTCGTCGACGGTCACGACGCTTCTTCCGCCATCGGCCGCCAGTCCCCGCCCACCGGGCAGTCCGGACGCACCGGGCAGTGCTCGCAGTGGGCACCGGGGAGCATCGCCGGCGGTTCGCCGGCCGCCAGCCGGGCGGCAACCCCCATAGCCTCGTCGAGTCGTTCGGCGGCGTGCTCGAGCAGTGCAGGACGAATGGGCTCCACCTGGGTGGTGCCGTCGGACACGATCGTCACCGCGCTCGCCGGGACCTCGCCGTCACGAAGCGCCACCATCAGGGCGTAGAGGTGGCCGTCGGCCCGCATGCCGTCGTGCCAGCGACCGCCCTTGACCTCCACGATCACGCCGGGTCGACCGGTGGGCGGGCCGCCCAACAGCACGTCGATCCGCCCCGCCACGGTCACGGCGCCGCCGGCCAACGCCACCCGAACCGGATCCTCGACGCGCGGCCACCAGCCGGGGTCGACTCGGGCCAACCCCGAAGCCGCCAGCCGGTCGATGCGCACGGCGGCATCGGACGCCAGGTGCGCGGCGTCCGGTCCGAGGTCCGCCAGGCGATCGGCCACGGTGCTGTCGCCGAGGGCGGTGAGGAACGCCACCGCCGCATCCACGGTGACGCGTCGCCGGGGCGACACCGTGGCGAGCTTGGCGGCGGCGTCGACGATCCATCCGACGACGACGTCGTAGTTGGTCCCGTGGTCATCGCTCAGCGCCCGGCGTGGGCACCGCAGCAGGCCGGTCACGAGGTGCTTCGACAGGCGCAATGGCTGATCCTGGCCCCAACCGCCCACGGCACTGGCAGCGCGGGCAGCGTCGTCGAGCTCGGTGCGCAACGCCGCGATCCCGTCCGGGGACGGCGGGCGCAGCGGCTTCGCCAGCACATCGCCCAGCGCCTCGACCACCGACGCATGGTAGGGATCGGCGCGAGCGCCCCGCGGGACCGTCAGCTCGATCGGCGATGCCGCTGGGTGGCCAGCCAGTCGGCCTCGGCCTTGCCCATCTCGGTCGAGGGTGCGCCATCGACCCAGGGCCACAGCTCGTTGGCGATGCCGCGGAAGTTGGCCGTGGCCCGCAGCTCGCCGAGGATGGCCATCAGACCGATGTTGATCCGCTGGATGATGACGAAGCTGGCGGGCAGGTTGGCGGCCTTGATGATCGGTCCGTACGGACCGGTCGGGTCGAAGTAGCGCGACAGGGCGTCGGTCGACCACTGGGGGGTGATCGTCACCTCCTCGTCATGCATGACGAACTCGTAGAAGTGACTGAAGTAGTCGTGCACCTCCCGGTCGGACACGGGAGTGCCCGGGCGCAGCATGCCGATCCGCTCCACGATCTCCCGGTAGCGCGCCGTGTCGCGGTCGGTGACCATGGCCCGGATCATGTCGCCGAACAGTTCGATGTCGGCGGGCGTGAAGTGCTTGACCAGCCCGAAATCGAGGAAGGTGACCTGGCCGCCCGGCCGGAACAGGTAGTTCCCGGGGTGGGGGTCACCGTTGAAGGCCTGGAGCCGGTAGAGGCTGCGGAACACGAACCGATAGATGGCCTCGGCAGCCAGGTTGCGTTCGTCCTGGTCCCAATTGGCCATCTCCTCGAAGCGCACGCCCTCGGCCAGCTCGGTGGTCAGCACCCGCGGTGTCGACAAAGCCATGAGCACGTCGGGCACGTGGATGAACGGATGCCCTCGGTAGAAGTCAGCGAACAGCTGCTGGTTGCGGGCCTCGTTGGCGTAGTCGAGCTCCTCGACCACCCGAGCCCGAATCTCCTCGACCAGCGGAGCCGGCTCGAAGCCCGACAGTGCCAGGCCCATGGCCCCGAAGATCAGGCCGGCGCTGTCGAGGTCGGACCTGATGGCGTCGTCGACTCCGGGGTACTGCACCTTGACTGCCACGGCGCGCCCGTCGCGGGTGATGGCCCGGTGGACCTGGCCGATGGAGGCGGCGGCGATGGGTGTCGGATCCCATTCCAGGAACACTCGGTCGGGAGAGGCTCCCAGCTCCTGCTCCACGACGCCGGCGGCGAGCGCGGGCGACATGGGCGGCGCATCCTGTTGCAGGCCCTGCAGCGCCTGGCGTACGTGGTCAGGGAGCCCGGTGTCGAGGTACGAGGCCATCTGGCCCAGCTTCATGAACGCGCCCTTCATGTTGCCGAGGGCCTGCGCCACCTGGTCGGCAGTGCGCAGCTCGAAGCGTCGGTCGAGCTCGACCCGGCGTTCGGCCCCGGCAAAGGTCCGCCGGGCACGGTGGAGTGCGAAGTCGGCGCCGGCCCGCCCACCCATCCGCGCCAGCTCCAGCCTCCGTTGCCCCCGCGTGCGTGCGGAGATCGGGTTGGCGTCGTCGCTGCGGTGCCGGGCCCCACGGTTCCATTGGGTCACCGCGATCGCGGCGCTGGCCGCGCCCAAGGCGACGCCTAGTGCGAGTGCGCCGCGCCTGCGCCATCCCGGGGCCGACATGGCGCCGGAGCCTACCGACCGGCCCCCGATTGACGTTGTCGTAAGGTAGCCCGCGCTTCAACCGACCTCGAGGAGCACCGGGGAACCGCCGCCATGCATGAGAACCTGCCCACACCTGATCAGCTCAACTTCGCCATGCTCGTCCTCCGGCTCGTCATCGGGCCCGTCCTCGCCTTCCACGGCTTCGCCAAGATCGCCCGCGGGGGCAAGCTCGAAGGCACCGCCGGATGGTTCGAGTCATTGGGGATGCGGCCCGGCCACGTGCACGCCCGCCTCGCGGCGTTCGGCGAATTGGCCACCGGCATCTGCATTGCTCTCGGCTTCCTGACCACCTTCGCCGCGATGGGCGTCGTCGGGCTGATGTCCGTCGCGTTCTGGACCGTGCACCGGGGCCAGGGCCTGTTGATCACCGCCCACGGCTGGGAGTACGTCGCGGTGCTCGGCACCATCGGCGTGGTGCTGGCCACGATCGGCGCCGGCGACTGGAGCCTCGACAACGCCATCGGGATCGACCTCAACGGACCCGCGGGCTTCCTCATCGCCGTCGTCGGCGGCGTCGGCCTGGCTGCCATCCTCCTGGCCTTCGTCTACCACCCGCCGACGCGCGCCGCAGCAGAGGCGGACACTTCGTTCTAGTTCTGCCGCGACACGGGCGTCAGACCGAGGCCGAACCGATCGGAGCGGTGCTGCGCTCGAGCACCAGACACCCGAGTTCGTAGAGGGCGACGAGTCCCGGGCGGCCCGGGCGGTGGCCCGGCACCACCTCGGGCATGATCACGGGCGTGCAGACGATGCGAGCGCGCGTCGGGACGTGGGCGGTATCCCGGTCCGGCGTGGCCGCCGTGCTCGTCGTCGCCGCCGGCGTATTCGTGTTCCACGCCGCGCTGAGTGGGCGCTACGGGTTCCACCGCGACGAGCTGTACTACCTGGCGGCCGGTCGCCATCCCGCCCTCGGCTACGTCGACCAACCACCGATCGTGCCCCTCCTCGCCAGGGCGGTCACGGCCGTCGCGGGCAACCATCTTTGGCCACTCCGGGTCGTGGCCGGCGCGGTCCACGCCGCGGTCGTGGTCGTGGCGGCGATCATCGCCCGCGAACTCGGCGGCGGAGGACGGGCGATGGCGCTGTCCGCGCTGGCGACGGCCACGGCCCCGCTGTTTCTCGCCACGGGCGGGCTGTTCTCGACGGTCCTGTTCGACCAGCTGTGGTGGGGGCTGGCGATCTTGCTGGTGGTCCGTCTCCTGGCCGGGCGTGCTGACCGGCGGTGGTGGCTGGCCGTCGGCGTCGTCGTCGGGCTGGGTCTCGAGACCAAGTGGACCATGGTCCTGCTCGGATTGGGCTTGGCGGCGGGGTTCGTGGCCACGCCGGTCGGCCGCCGCCACCTCCGCAGCCCGTGGCTGGCAGCCGGCGTTGCCGTGGCTCTGTTGCTGTGGCTCCCCAACCTCGTGTGGCAGGGCCTCAACGGGTGGCCCACCGTCGAGTTCAGCCGCAACAACAACGCCAACGTCCGTGACGACGACGGTCGGCTGGGGTTCCTGCTCCAACAGATCCTCCTTGTCGGCCCGCTGGCGTTGCCGCTGGCGGGGGCCGGGCTCGTGTGGCTCTGGCGGCGGTCCCCCTGGCGGATCCTGGCCGTGGCGGTGGCGACGATCGCCCTCGTCCTGCTGGTCGCGGGGGGCAAGTCCTACTACCTCGGTCCCACGTACGTGCTGGCGTTCGCCGCCGGGAGCGTGGGGGCCGAGAGCTGGGCCGGCGCCGACCCTCGCCGGTGGCACACCGCGATCGGCGCGTTGGCGCTCAACGGACTGATCCCTCTGGCGGCCGTCGCTCCCGTGGCACCGATCGACGTGTATGCCGCGGCGTTCCATGACCTCAACGACGAGCTGGGCGAGGAGGTGGGCTGGCCCGAGATGGTCGACCAGGTGGCCAGGGTGGCAACGGTGCTGCCCGCGGACGAACAGGCCGGCCTTCGCGTGGTCACCGCCAGCTATGGCGAAGCGGCGGCGATCGACCTCTACGGGCCCGCACGCGGCCTGCCGCGAGGCACCGCGCTCTCGGCCCACAACAGCTACGCGGACTGGTGGCCCGACGACGGGTCGCCGCGGGGCGCGGTCATCTTCGTCCGCTACCCGCGCGCGACGGTCGAGCGCTACTGCGACGCACTGGGGCCGGTGGCCATCGTGTCCAACCCATGGGAGGTCCCCAATGAGGTGGCCGGCGCCCCCATGCTGGTATGCCACCGCCTGCGGGTGAGCCCCGAGACCCTCCGGGACTCGCTGCGCCACTACGAGTGAGCGACCTCGTTCAGTCGCGTGAGCTCAGCACGCAGAACTCGTTCCCGTCGGGATCGGCCAGCACCACCCAGGTCTGCTCTCCCTGCCCGATGTCCGCGGGGGTGGCGCCCAACGCGCGGATCCTCGACACCTCGGCCGCCTGGTCGTCGGCGGCGTACGGGGCGACGTCGATGTGGACGCGGTTCTTGGCCGCCTTGGGGTCGCTGACCTGGATGAGCTCGAGCCGCGGGCCCTCGCCGTCGGGCCGGGCCAGCGCTGCGTAGTCGTCGCCTTGGCCCACGATGGGCCACCCGGCCGCCTCGGTCCAGAAGGAGGCCAGGGCACCCGGGTCGGGCGTGTCGAGAACGATCGCCGCCACCGCCCCGGCCCGGGCGTATTCGTCCCGGGGATCGAGCACGCAGAGCTCGTTGCCCTCCGGGTCGGCCAGGACCACCCAGCGGACGTCGGTTTGCCCGATGTCAGCCGGCTCGGCGCCGTGGGCCAGCAGCCGCTCGACGATCTCGCGCTGCTCGTCGGCCGAGCGGCTGTTGAGGTCGATGTGGACGCGGTTCTTCGACACCTTGGGGTCGTCGACACGCACGAACAGCAGCGGCAGGCCAGACTCGGTCGGCGTTCCGGCGTCGTCCTCGGATGGTTCGACCACCACCACGTCCGGCTCCTCGTAGGTGATGGGCCAACCGGTCGCCGTCGCCCAGAACCGAGCCAACGCTGAGGGGTCGGCAGCGTCGAAGACCACTGAGTGCAGGCGGGTCGGCATCGTCGGCGACCGTATCCGCATCGGCGGCGCGCCAGCCCCGGAAATTAGTGCCGGGGCGCAGGACCCCGGAGTTGCGGGTGCCGGCCGGCCGCGAACCAAGCCTGCGTCGGTGAGAGCTTGTCGGCCCACTCGGACCTCACATGCTGACCGGCCCCCAGACGGGGGAATCCGCCTGGGGGCCGTGCGGCGGCCGAACCGGGCGGGCGTCACGCTCGGCCGTTCACAAGCGGACATGGTGACACCCCGGGTGGCATCGGGGGCGAGGGTCTCGTCGAAATAACCCAGGTGATTCGCGAACCCGGCATGGCCCCGCGCCATAGGTCGAGGAGCTCCGAGTGGCCCTGGGCCGGTCGTTGGGTGCTCGGCAGGCTTGCGCCACGTAGGTGGGCGGTAGCTTCTCGGTTGGCATGAGGGTCACTCCTCGTGTCCAGCCCCCCGGGCCGGCCAATCGGTCGCGGGGGGCACTTGTCGCGTACGTACGTGAGAGGTCGCGGTGTGTGCTGTGGCTGCGCTCCGACGTCGAGGCGTGTCAGTCCCCGTCGCCGTGACCCACCGGTGACACGCGAGGCGTGGGACCCGCTCAACCTTGGCGTGTCACGCAGAGACGTACAGAGTCGTATTTTTGCTGGTCAGGATGGGTGCGGACGGATGAATCCCAGGTGACCGCACACCCTTCCACCATCCGTCAGATACTGTCGGCCCATGGCTGAGGATCTGGCTTCCCTCGTGACTCCCTGGCGCGCCGCAGTGGTCACCTCGGAGATCCAGAACGGTGTGCTGGGCGAGCCCAGCGTCTTCCCCCAACTCGCCGAGGTGGCGCGGGAGACGATGATCCCGGCCACGGCACGACTCGTGAAGGCGGCGCGGGTGGCGGGTGTGCAGGTGATCCACTGCACGTTCTCGCATCGGCCCGACTTCAAGGCCACCAACACCAACGCCCGGATGTTCCTGAGCGCTCGGCAATCGCCCGTGCGGCTGGACCGGGGCGGGGCGACGACGGCCGTGATCCCCGAGGTCGGCGCCGAACCCGACGACCTGGTGCTCACGCGGGCCCACGGGCTCAACCCCATGGCGGGCACCGACCTCGATCCGGTTCTGCGCAACCTCGATCTGCGCACGATCGTGGTGACAGGTGTGTCGGTCAACGTGGCCATCACCAACCTGGTCATGGATGCCGTCAACCACGGGTACGACGTCGTGCTGCCCCGCGACGCCGTGTGCGGCGTTCCCGCCGACTACGCCGACGCCATCATCGACAACACGCTCAGCCTGCTGGCCACGCTCACCACGGTCGACGAGCTGGCCGAGATCTGGTCGAAGCAGTAGCCACCGCCGGCGGGGGGATCCCATGAAGTTCTGCCAGTCGCTCATGTACGCGCCGGCGGCCGACTGGGCGGAGCTGACCCGGTGCGCCGAGGACGTCGGCTTCGACCAGGTGTCACTCTCTGACCACGTGTTCTATCCGGGCAAGCTCGAGTCGTCGTACCCGTACAGCCGCAGCGGGCGCCCTAGCTTCCCGCCGGAGACGCCGTGGCCCGACGTCTGGGTGATGACCGGCGCGCTGGCGGCAGCAACCGAACGCATCCGGTTCGCCACCCATGTCTACGTGTTGCCCGCCCGGAACCCTTTCGTGGTGGCCAAGGCAGTCGGCACCGCCGCCTATCTGTCGGGCGACCGGGTGCTGCTCGGTGTCGGCGCCGGCTGGATGCGGGAGGAATTCGATCAGCTCGAGCAGCCCTTCGCCGGTCGGGGCGCCCGCATGGAGGAGCAGATCGAGGTGCTGCGCACCCTGTGGCGCGGCGGCATGGTGGAGCACCACGGCGAGTTCTACGACTTCGACAAGTTGGAGATGGCCCCTGCGCCCGCCCACCCCGTGCCCATCCTCATCGGGGGACAGACCGAGGTCGCGCTACGGCGGGCGGCACGCATCGGCGACGGCTGGCTGGGCACGCAGTATCCGCTCGACGAGCTGCGGAGTTACGTCGAGCGGCTACAGGCCTACCGCCGCGAGTACGGCACGGACCGCCGGCCGTTCGAGATCCAGGCGGCGGTCATTGACCGGCTGCCCGACGCCGACGTGTGCGCCGAGCTGGACGAGTTGGGCGTGACCGCGCTGATCACGTCGGCGTGGCTCATCGAAGGCCTCACGTTCGCGTCGCTGGACGACAACCGTCGCGCCCTCGAGCGCTTCGCCGCCGCGTACATCACCCCGCGCTGAGGAGGCATTCGGCCGACCGGTGGCCCGGATGGTCCGTCGCGGATCGAAGTACGGCGTCGGGGCGCTACTCGCAGCCCACGCCGTCCCCGTCAGGACGATGGGCCATACGGTCCAGCCGCAGACGGTTCCGTCAGAAGGTGGACATTCGCGCGCGGACTGGACATACTCACGCCCTCAATGGTCACGACCGTCGCCGTCGGTGTCGATGGGTCCGCCACGGCCGCTGAGGCCGTGAAGATGGCGGCCGAGGTCGCGCGGCGGTTCGAGGCCGAGCTGGTCCTGCTCTCCGCCTACAAGCACGCGGACGGCAAGGGCCCGGGCCACGGCGGTGACGCCGAGCTGGAATGGGCGACGAGCTCCTCGTCACGGCAGCGCGAGGTGGTCGCGCGGACGCAGGCGCGGCTGCGGCAGGAGGGCGTTCGCTGCCGGGCGCTCGCCGAGGAGGGCAACCCCGCCGAGGTGCTCGTCCGCCTTGCGAAGCAGTGCGGCGCCGACATCCTCGTGGTGGGCAACAAGGGCATGCAGCGCCGCGTTCTCGGCAGCGTCCCGAATTCGGTGACGCACACGGCGGAATGCTCGGTCCTCGTCGTCAAGACGACGTAGCCCGGCGGTCAAGCCGCGCCAGAACTGCCTGATCTGTACCGTCGTCCGTCACCAGGACGCCCACACCTCGTCGGTCGCCACCTGCGCCGCCTCGACGGTGTCGTAGTGGCCGACGGTGGTGATCGGCGACAGGCCGGGCGGGTCCTCGAGGCGCACGTATGCGAGCCAGCCGTCGGCTTCGGCGGTGATGGTTCCGTGGAGCTTCCCGTTCCACGAGCCTGACCAGTGGCGGGGGGTGAGTTGCCGCCAGGTGAGGCCAGGGCCCTCGTCGGGTTCGGGATCGGACCAGCACGGCCGGTGTCCCCTGATGGTCCGTCAGATGCGGGTTAGCCTTGCCGCCGTGGTCGAACCGGTCGAGGTGATCGACGACCTGCGGGCTGCCGACGGGCGCGTGCCGGGGCGGCGGGGGCGGGCCACCCGCCACCGCCTGTTGGAGTGCACCGCGGAAATGCTGCGCACGAGCTCGTACCGCTCGCTGAAGGTCATCGACATCGCCCGCGAAGCCGGCACGTCGCCCGCAACCTTCTACCAGTACTTCGGTGACGTCGAGGACGCCGTCCTGGTGTTGGCCCAGGAGATGGCGCTCGACAGTGAGCGGCTGGTCCGCATCGTGGGTGAGGGCGACTGGAAGGGCAGGGCGGGGTACCGGACGGCGCTCGAGCTCACTGACGCCTTCTTCGCGTTCTGGGATCAGCACCGCCCCGTGATCCGGGTCGTCGACCTCGGTGCCGAGGAGGGCGACCGCCGCTTCCGGAGGATCCATCTGGAGCTGCTCAACAACGTGACGGTGCAGCTGGCGGAGACGATCAAGGGCATCCAGGCCGAGGAGAGGAACCTCGGCGTCGACGCCCTGGCCCAGGCGGGGATGCTCGTCGCCACCCTGGCAAACGTGGCCGCCCACCAGCACAGCTTCGAAGCGTGGGGCATCCGTGCCGCCGATGTCCGCATCTCGGTGGCGCGTCAGATCTTCTGGGGCATCACCGGCCAGCGACCACCCAGTGCCTGATAGGGCACTAGATCAGGCTGAGTCCGCCGTCCACGGCCAGCACCTGGCCGGTGACATAGCTGGCCTCGTCCGAAAGGAGGAATACAACGACCGCGCCGACCTCCCAGGCGGTGCCCTGGCGGCCCATGGGGACCGGGGTGCGGGCCCGGGACGGGCGGCCCCGCGTGGCCAGCCTCCCGAGTGGCGTGTCGATGAGTCCCGGTGCGACCAGGTTGGCGCGTACGCCCCGCCGGGCGCCCTCCAGCGCCACGTGACGGGCAAGGCCGATGAGCCCGGCCTTCGAGGCGTCGTATGCCGGAAGCCGGCTGCCGGGCTGGAGGCCGGCCACCGAGCCGATGAACACGATGCTGCCCCCGCCCTCGCCGGCCGCCTCCTCGCCCAGCGCCTCCAGGGCGGCACGAGCCACCAGGAAGTGGCCACGCAGGTTGGTGGCCATGGTTGCGTCCCAGTCCTCGGGCGACGTGCCGGCGAGCCCGGCGCCGCGTCCGATGCCGACGTTGACCACCACGCCGTCCAGCCGTCCGCCACCCGCCTCGGTTGCCCGGTCGACCATGGTGGCGCAATCGTCAGCCGACGTGACGTCCCCGACCACCACTGTGGCGTCGGTGCCCTCGTTCCGGACCAGTGCGGCGGTCTGTTCGGCGGCGGCCGCGTCGCGGTCGGCGCACACGACGTGGGCACCGGCACGCGCGGCCAGCACCGAGATGGCGCGACCATTGCCGATGGGGGCGTCGGGCTCGTCCGACGCCTGCGTCCCAGCGCCCACCACCAGCACGGTCCGTTCCGCAAGTCGCCCTTCCACGGCGTTCACTCTGCGTCGGCCTCTTCGACCTGGATCCCGAGCGAGTTGAGCGTGAACGCGAGCAGGTGATAGTGCCCGACGACCATGGGCACCTCGATGAGCTGGCGCTCGTCGTAGCGTCCCGCCAGCGCCGCCCAGGTGGCGTCGCCGAGGCAGCTGTCCCCGTGCAGCTCATCGGCGGCGCGGATCAACGCGGCGTCGAACGGCACCCAGGCCGGGTCGTCCGCGGCGTCGGCGGCCTGGAGCCGCTCCATCTCCTCGGCCGTGACCCCGACGCCGCCGGCGATGCGCACATGCTGGCTCCACTCGTAGTCGGATCCGCAGTGCCAGGCCGTGCGCAGTATCAGCAGCTCACGGTCGCGGTCGGGCAGCCGCCCCACCAGGAGCTTGCCCCCGAAGGGCAGCCAGCGGCGGAACAGTCCGGGGTGGCGGACGAGCGTGGTGAACAGGTTCCCTGCCGACCGGACCGGTGCGCCGACCTGGGCCAGCAACTCGTTGGCCCGCTCGTCGCGTTCGTCGGGCGGCAGTGGCGGGATGCGGGGCGCGGTCGGCTTCGTCGTCGGTTGCGTCATCAGTTGCTTTCTGGTCGTAGCTGTGCGGTCATATGCCGCACGTCTACGACCAGTTTGTCTGCCCAGGGGAGGGGCCACAGATGATCCGCCTGACCGCCATGCTCCGCCGCAACCCGGCACTGACGCCCCAGGAGTTCCAGACCCACTGGCGCGACGTGCACGCCGGCAAGATCGTGTCGGTACCCGGCGTCCGGAGCCGTCTCGTCCGCTACGAACAGCACCCCCGCCTCGCCACCGGCGCCAACGGTTGGGCAGGCACCGAGGGCTTCGACGGCGTCGCCATGCAGTGGTACCGGAGCCTCGACGACTTCATCGCGATGACCGGCGACCCGGGCTATCAGGAGACTGTCGCGCCCGACGAACGCCAGCTCCTCGACCTCGCCGGCGGCGTCTACCTTCTGACCGATGAACCCCGCATCATCATCGAGGGACTAGGGGACTGATGCTCGAGCTCGCCACCGCAGCCGTCGAGGCAGCGCTCGCCGCCGGCGCCCGGTATGCCGACGCCCGCGTGATGATCATCCGGCACGAGTCGATGGAGGCCCGCAACCGGGTGGTCGAGGACCTCACCCAGACCGAGAACGCCGGCATCGGGGTGCGGGCGCTGATCGGGTCCTCCTGGGGCTTCCAGGCCACCCCGACGCTCACTCCGGCGGCCGCCCGCAGCGCCGGTGAGGGCGCGGCCGCCGTGGCGCGGGCATCGGGTCGGGTCGCCGGCCCGCCGCTCGACCTGGCGCCGGCGCCGGTGGTGGAGGCCGAGTGGTCCTCGACCTGGCAGGTCCACCCGCTCGACGACATCAGCCTGGCCGAGAAGGGCGACCTCCTGGTCGACGCCACCGGTGCCGCCAACGATGCCGGTGTCCCCCTTGCCCAGGCGAGCTACCAGGCGTGGGACACCGAGAAGTGGTTTGCGTCCAGCGAGGGCAGCCGCGTCAGCCAGCGCCTGGTCGAGTGCGGGGCGGTGGTCGATGCCACCGCCATCGGCGACGGGGAGACGCAGCGCCGCTCGTACCCCGGCGTGCGGGGTCAGTACGGCACGCAGGGGTGGGAGCTGGTGCGCGGCCTCGATCTCGTGGCCAACGCCGCCACCATGGCCGAGCAGGCGGTCGCCCTGCTGGAAGCTCCGCAGTGCCCCGAGGGCACCACGACGATCGTGCTCGACTCCGACCAGGTGGCGCTGCAGATCCATGAGTCGGTCGGGCACGCCGTCGAGCTCGACCGCATACTCGGCTGGGAGGCGGCGTTCGCCGGCACCTCGTGGCTCGACCCGACCCAGCTCGGCGACCTGCGCTTCGGCAGCGAGGTGATGCAGATCACCGCCGACGCCACCCTGCCCGGGGCGATGGGCAGTTTCGGTTACGACGACGAGGGCGTGCCCGCCCAATCGGTGGACATCGTGCGGGACGGCATGTGGGTCGGGGTGCTGTCGGGCCGGGACTCGGCCCCCCTGGTGGGCCTGGCTTCGGGCGGAATGGTCAGGGCCGACGGGCCCGCCCGGCTGCCCATGGTGCGGATGACCAACGTGGGTCTCCTGCCCGGGGAGTCGTCGCTCGACGAGATGATCGCCGGCACCGACGACGGCATCTACATGCAGACCAATCGGTCGTGGTCGATCGACGACAAGCGGCTCAACTTCCAGTTCGGCTGTGAGATCGGCTGGGAGATCAAGGACGGCCGGCTGGGCCGCATGCTCAAGAACCCCACGTACACGGGTATCGGCCCGACGTTCTGGGCGTCGCTCGACGCGGTCGGCGGCGCCGACGAGTGGACCGTCTGGGGTGTGCCGCACTGCGGCAAGGGCCAGCCGCTGCAGGTCGGCCATACCGGCCACCATGCCGCCCCGTCCCGGTTCCGGAACGTGCGGGTGGGTGTCCGGTAGCGCCCGCCGGAGGGCGCTCAGGACAGGTGCTTGAGGAGCTCGGGCACCTGGCGTATCGAGGTCAACTCGTGGAAGCCCATGCGCTCGGCGTCGGCGTCTGGCACGTGCTCGAGCTCCCACGTGTACACGTACGGCAGATGCGCGGCGTGCCCGCCGAGCTCGACCACGGGGAGGATGTCGGAGCGCACCGAGTTGCCGATCATGAGGAAGTTCTCGGGGGCCACGCCGGCCTCGCCGATGACGCGACGGTAGGTGGTCATGTCCTTCTCCGACACGATCTCGACCCGGGCGAACCTGTCGGCCAGGCCCGAGCCGGCGACCTTGGATTCCTGGTGGAACAGGTCGCCCTTCGTCACGACGATGAGGCGATATCCGTCGTCGGCCAGCCGCGCGACGACCTCGTCGACACCATCTAGCAGCTCGACCGGCTGGTCCAGGAGCCGCTTGCCCAGATCGAGTATCGCCCTGATCTCGTCACTGGTGACGCGGCCGCCGGTCAGATCGATGGCGGACTCGATCAGCGACAGGGTGAATGCCTTGGCCCCGTAGCCGTAGATGGCGAGGTTGGCCCGTTCGGTGGCCACCACCTGCTCGTCGATCACGCTCGGATCGGCGTCGACATAGGGCGCGACGAGGGCGACGAACCGGGCGTGGGCGTCGACGAAATGGCTCTCGCTGTGCCAGAGGGTGTCGTCACCGTCGAAGGCGACCACCTCGATGCCGTTGCCGCCGATGCCGCGGGCGGCGCTCGCGAGTGTCACCTATTCACACTACGGTCCGGATGATGGTCGAACTCGCCGATACCACCCGCCTGGCGACCGACGCGTGCGAGCAGACCCTCGCGTACGTCGCCGGCCGGGCCGAGGCCGTCGCCGCAGCGGTGGTGGGCACGTTGTCGCTGACCCGGTTCGCCAACAGCCGCATCCACCAGAACGTCACGGAGGATCTCGAGGCGATGTCGCTCACCGT
This sequence comes from uncultured bacterium, assembly GCA_963813485.1. Lineage (GTDB taxonomy): Bacteria > Actinomycetota > Acidimicrobiia > Acidimicrobiales > VFJN01 > DASQUK01. The sequence goes on along the minus strand of CAWEZE010000020.1, from coordinate 119,650 downwards.
CGCGGTGGACGGCAAGGTGGCCCGCGCCCAGACCACGCGCACCGATGCCGCCAGCCTGGAGGCGCTCGTCGAGCGGGCCCTGGCGGCGGCGGCCCTGCGGCCGCCCGACCCGGAGTTCGCCGGCTTCGCACCCGAGGCGCCGGTGCCGCCCGTCGACCATTGGGACGACGGCACCGCCGGGGCGACCCCCGACCAGCGGGCCGCCATCGTGGCGGCGTTCGTCGATGCGGGGGCGGGGCTGGAGGCCGCCGGCTACTGCTCGACGGAGGCCGCCACCCAAGTGCTCGTGTCGACGACCGGGCAGCGAGCGGTGGGCCAGGCCACGACCGCTCAGCTCGATGGCATCCACCGCGCTCCTATTTCGGACGGGGACGGCGGAGGCGATACCGCCGACGGCTACGCCCAGGCGACGTCGGTGCGGCTGTCGGATCTCGACGGCGCCGACTGCGGAGCCCGGGCCGCTGCCAAGGCGGCGTCCGGCCGGAACCCGATGGAGCTACCGCCGGGCAACTACGAGGTCGTGCTCGAGCCCAGGGCAGTCGCGTCGGCGCTGGTCTATCCCGCCTACATGGGCTTCAACGGCAAGGCGCACGCCGATGGCACCTCGTTCGTACACCTCGGCGAGCGGCAGTGGGACCCGGTCGTTGACATCTGGGACGATGCCACCGATCCCAGTGCCCTTGGCGTCGGCTTCGACGCCGAGGGGACGCCCAAGCGGCGGCTGGACCTGGTGGAGGGTGGGGTCTCGTCCGGCCTGACGCACGACCGCCGCTCCGCGCGCCTCGCCGGCGTCGAGCCGACGGGCCACTCGGTCGGCTCCGAGGCGTTCGGCGGCTATGCCACCAGCCTGTTCCTCGGCGGAGGGGACGAGACGCCGGATCGGCTCGTCGGGCAGGTGGAGCGGGGCCTGCTGGTGACCGACCTCTGGTACAACCGCATCCTCGATCCCAAGACCCAGGTGGTGACCGGGCTCACCCGCAACGGCCTCTTCCTGGTCGAGGAGGGCAAGATGGTCGGAGCGGTCCAGAACCTGCGCTACACGCAGTCGATCGTGGGTGGCTTCGGCCCGGGGAAGGTGCTGGGCCTCGGCAACGACGCCCAGCTGGTGGGCAGCGAGGGCGGCATCATGCACGTCCCCTCGGCGCGGCTGGCGTCGTGGGCCTTCACCGGCAATGCCCGGGGGTGACCACCCGGCTCTCCTTAAATGTCGGACCCCCTCGTTAGTCTCCGATACATGACGGATATCACCAACAGCAACGACCTTCGAATAGGCGACGACGGCAAGCAGCGCTGCGGCTGGGGCACCAGCGACCCTCTCTACATCGACTACCACGACTACGAGTGGGGCCGGCCACTCCGCGACGAGCGGGCCCTGTTCGAGCTCATGTCCCTCGAGGCGTTCCAATCCGGGCTTTCGTGGCTGATCATCCTCCGAAAGCGTCCCGGGTTCCGTGAGGCGTTCGACGGCTTCGAGCCCGACGTCGTGGCCGCCTACGGCGACGACGACGTGGCACGGCTCCTTGCCGACCAGCGCATCGTCCGCAATCGGGCCAAGGTGGAGGCCACCGTCGCCAACGCCCGGGCGGTCGTGGCGCTAAACGAGCAGGGCGGGTCGCTGGTGGACCTGGTGTTCTCGCACGCGCCCGGCGCCGACGAGCGCCCGCCCGGCCGCTTCCGGGCGTTCGCCGACATGCCCAGCACTACGCCGTCGTCCTCGGCGCTGGCGAAGGACCTGCGCCAGCGGGGCTTCCGCTTCGTCGGCCCTACGGTCGCGTACTCGCTGATGCAGGCCGGCGGCGTGGTCGACGACCACCTCGAAGGCTGTTGGGTCGACGTGCTTGCCGAAAACTAGAACACGTTCTACTCTGCGCCGATGGAGTTCGGCGTCTTTGCCCAGCTGTTCGTGCCGCAGTTCGAGCGCGACCAGGATGCCAACGCAGAGCACAAGCGCATCTTCCGCAACGTCGAGATCGCCCGGGCGGCCGACCGCAACGCCTTCAAGTATGTGTGGTGCCCACAACACCACTTCCTCGACGAGTACAGCCACATGCCCGGGCCCGAGGCCTTCCTCGGCTATTGCGCCGGGCAGACCGAGCGTGTCCACCTCGGTTCGGCGATCTTCAACATCACGCCACCGGTCAACAAGCCACAGCGGGTGGCCGAGAACGTGGCGTTGCTCGACCACCTGACCAACAACCGCTTCGAGTTCGGCACGGGGCGAGGATCGTCGAGCACCGAGGTGCTCGGCTTCGACATTCCGAGCGTCGACATCACCAAGGCGATGTGGCGGGAGGCCATCCACGAGATACCGAAGATGTGGAAGAACGCGCCGTACAGCCACGAGGGCGAGTTCTTTCGCATGCCGGAGCGCAAGGTCTTTCCCAAGCCCTACGGCCCGCTGCACCCGGCCATGTGGGTGGCGGGCGGCAGTCCCGGCACGTTCACCGAGGCCGGCGAGCTGGGTCTCGGCGTGTTCTGCTTCGCCATCGGCCGGCCCACCGACATGCGACCGCTGGTCGAGGCCTACAAGGCAGCCATCGGCGGCGCCACCCCGGTCGGCGACTACGTCAACGACAACCTCATGGGCGTGACCAACATGTTGTGCATGGAGGACCGTCGCAAGGCCTTCGAGGTCGCCTCGACCATGGGCATGAACTACTACTCGTCACTCGCCTACCACTGGCTCGACAACGTCCCACGGCCGAAGCACCTGCCGTTGTGGCCGGAGAAGATCCCGGAGCCCAGCCCCGAGGCGGTCGAGCGGTTGTCGGCCGAGGGGTACATCGCCGTCGGCGACCCCGACGACTGTGCGCGCTCGGTCCAGCGCTGGGTCGACATGGGCTTCGACCAGCTCACGTTCAGCCCGACCACCAACACGCTTCCCACCGAGGTCGTCGTCGGCTCCATGGAGTTGTTCGGGCGTGAAGTCATCCCCCAGTTCGACGACGACCCGGAGCACTCCACGACGCGGTATCGACGAGCGGCCTCCGCCTCGTCGTCCGCGTGATGGCCGAGGCCCCGCTGTTCTCATCCGAGCGTTCCGGCTCCCTGAACGGCGCAGCAGAGCATCAGCCGAAGGGGTCAGGCGCAGGGGCAAGGGGGTAGCCTCGGGCGCGCTGCCGGTTGGATGTCCGGCGGATGTTCGGTCCTTCGTTCCAGTCATCTGTCGGGAACGCACGGACGGAATGGACACCGACAGCGTGAGGGACCCCAGGTCAGTGGCATGAAGCCCACGTCAGTGCCCGCCAACTTCAACTTCGCGAGCATTTGGGAGATGGCCGCCGATGCCGTCCCCGATCGGGAGGCGCTGGTGGTCGGCGACCAGCGCCGCACCTATGCCCAGCTCGACGACCGGGTCCGGCGCCTGGCCAACCACCTGGCGGGCCAGGGGATCGGTCATGGCGACCACGTAGCCCTCTACCTCGAGAACTGCCCCGAGTACCTCGAGGCGATGCTGGCGGCCTTCACCCTGCGCGCCGTTCCCATCAACGTCAACCACCGCTACGTTGCCGACGAGCTCCGCTACCTGCTGGACAACAGCGACTCCGCGGCCGTGATCACCCAGCCGTCGCTGGCGCCCACCGTGGACGCGGTGGTGGGCTCGGGCAACCTGCCTGCGGTGCGCTTCACGTTGGTGACCGGCGACGAGTACGACGCCGCCCTGGCCGCCGCCGCGGACGACCGCCCGGCCATAGCCCGGTCCGACGACGACCACTACATCATCTACACGGGTGGGACGACCGGGATGCCGAAGGGCGTCGTCTGGCGCCACGTCGACGCCTTCTACGCCTGCATCGGCGGCGGCGACCCCATGCGCCTGTTCGGTGTCGTCGAGCGCCCCGACGAGCTTCCCGGGCGCATCGCCGAGCACCCGATCTGCTTCCTGCCGATCGCCCCGATGATGCACGCCGCCGCGCAGTGGACGTCGCTGGGGTGGCTGTTCTCGGGGAGCAAGGTGGTGCTGATGCCGGGGTCCCTCGACCCCGACGACGTGTGGCGGACCGTCGAGCGCGAGAAGGTGAACGGGCTAACGGTGGTGGGCGATGCCGTGGCCCGGCCGTTGCTCGACGCGTGGGACCGGGCCGGCGGCTACGACGTCACGTCGCTGTACACGTTCTCCAACGGCGGGGCACCCATGTCACCGTCCACCCGCGAGCGGGTGTTCGCCACGCTGCCCGCGCACGTGGGGCTGGCCGACGGCTTCGGCTCGTCGGAGGCCGGCACCCAGGTGTCCATGCGGGTGTCGGCCAAGAACCGGCCGGCGGGTGACAGCCCGGTGCGGTTCAACGCTCCGGCCAAGCCCACGATCGTGGTCGACGACGACGGCCACGAGGTGATACCCGGGTCCGGCGTGGTGGGCCACGTGCTGGCGGGGGGACACCTGCCGCTCGGCTACTACAACGATCCCGACAAGACGGCGGCCACGTTCGTCGAGCGCGACGGTCAACGCTGGCTGGCCACCGGCGACGTCGCCACGGTGACGGCCGACGGATCGATCGAGCTGCGGGGCCGGGGATCGGTCTCGATCAACACCGGCGGTGAAAAGGTGTTCCCCGAGGAGGTGGAGGCGGCGCTCAAGGCTCATGCGAGCATCTACGACTGCGTGGTCGTGGGCGTCCCCGACGAACGCTGGGGAAGCGCCGTCACTGCGGTGGTGCAGGCGGCGCCAGGCGGAGCGCCGACCCTCCCCGAGCTGGCGGCCCACTGCAAGGCATCGCTGGCGGGCTACAAGGCACCCAAGCACCTCGTGCTCGTCGAGCGCATCGTGCGGTCGCCGTCCGGCAAGGCCGACTACCGCTGGGCGCGCGACACCGCCGAAAAGGCCGTCGGCCGCTGATCTCGGGGTCGCGCGGACGGCCCGAACGACCGCACTCGTTGGTCGCTGAGCGTCAGGGCAGGTAGCACAGCGCCCGCCACTCGCCGGTGCGCGGCCAGCGGCAGAGCGCACCGGTGGCGACGACGAGCCACCCGAGGGCCCGGTCGAGCTCGTCGCGCCCCGAACCACCCGCGATCGCCACCACCAGGCCCCGCTTGGGATGGTCCTGGAGCACCCGCCAACCGGCCGGGACCGGCGTCCCCCGCTCGTCCAGCAGCCGCACGGCCTTGGGACCCTCGGGATGCACGATGCCGGCCGTCGCCGGCTCGCGCCCGTGCGGCGGGGTCCAGGTGCCCATGGGCACGGTCGGGCCGCGGCTGCCCAGCAGCGAGGCGAGCGGGGTGCGGTCCGGCGGGGGCACGTCCATGTCGAGCCCCGGGGTCAGGTTCAGCCAGCCGCCCTGCGCCGACGCCATTTCCGCCATGCGGTCGATCACCGCGTCACGCCGGTCCTCGCGGAACTCGACGATCAGAGGTTGCTTCGGCATCCCTCCACCGTAGGCACGACTACCCTCGACCCGGTGCCGGGGCTCGTCGAGGTCGAGCGCGATCGGCCGGCGGTCTCGGACGAGACGGCTCGTCCGGACGCTGGCGACGGCCCGGGGGTGACCACCCGGCTCTCCTTAAATGTCGGACCCCCTCGTTAGTCTCCGATGCATGACGGATATCACCAACAGCAACGACCTTCGAATAGGCGACGACGGCAAGCAGCGCTGCGGCTGGGGCACCAGCGACCCTCTCTACATCGACTACCACGACTACGAGTGGGGCCGGCCACTGCGCGACGAGCGGGCCCTGTTCGAGCTCATGTCCCTCGAGGCGTTCCAATCCGGGCTTTCGTGGCTGATCATCCTCCGAAAGCGTCCCGGGTTCCGTGAGGCGTTCGACGGCTTCGAGCCCGACGTCGTGGCCGCCTACGGCGACGACGACGTGGCACGGCTCCTTGCCGACCAGCGCATCGTCCGCAATCGGGCCAAGGTGGAGGCCACCGTCGCCAACGCCCGGGCGGTCGTGGCGCTACACGAGCAGGGCGGGTCGCTGGTGGACCTGGTGTTCTCGCACGCGCCCGGCGCCGACGAGCGCCCGCCCGGCCGCTTCCGGGCGTTCGCCGACATGCCCAGCACTACGCCGTCGTCCTCGGCGCTGGCGAAGGACCTGCGCCAGCGGGGCTTCCGCTTCGTCGGCCCTACGGTCGCGTACTCGCTGATGCAGGCCGGCGGCGTGGTCGACGACCACCTCGAAGGCTGTTGGGTCGACGTGCTTGCCGAAAACTAGAACACGTTCTACTCTGCGCCGATGGAGTTCGGCGTCTTTGCCCAGCTGTTCGTGCCGCAGTTCGAGCGCGACCAGGATGCCAACGCAGAGCACAAGCGCATCTTCCGCAACGTCGAGATCGCCCGGGCGGCCGACCGCAACGCCTTCAAGTACGTGTGGTGCCCACAACACCACTTCCTCGACGAGTACAGCCACATGCCCGGGCCCGAGGCCTTCCTCGGCTATTGCGCCGGGCAGACCGAGCGTGTCCACCTCGGTTCGGCGATCTTCAACATCACGCCACCGGTCAACAAGCCGCAGCGGGTGGCCGAGAACGTGGCGTTGCTCGACCACCTGACCAACAACCGCTTCGAGTTCGGCACCGGGCGAGGATCGTCGAGCACCGAGGTGCTCGGCTTCGATATTCCGAGCGTCGACATCACCAAGGCGATGTGGCGGGAGGCCATCCACGAGATACCGAAGATGTGGAAGAACGCGCCGTACAGCCACGAGGGCGAGTTCTTTCGCATGCCGGAGCGCAAGGTCTTTCCCAAGCCCTACGGCCCGCTGCACCCGGCCATGTGGGTGGCGGGTGGCAGTCCCGGCACGTTCACCGAGGCCGGCGAGCTGGGTCTCGGCGTGTTCTGCTTCGCCATCGGCCGGCCCACCGACATGCGACCGCTGGTCGAGGCCTACAAGGCAGCCATCGGCGGCGCCACCCCGGTCGGCGACTACGTCAACGACAACCTCATGGGCGTGACCAACATGTTGTGCATGGAGGACCGTCGCAAGGCCTTCGAGGTCGCCTCGACCATGGGCATGAACTACTACTCGTCACTCGCGTATCACTGGCTCGACAACGTCCCACGGCCGAAGCACCTGCCGCCGTGGCCGGAGAAGATCCCGGAGCCCAGCCCCGAGGCGGTCGAGCGGTTGTCGGCCGAGGGGTACATCGCCGTCGGCGACCCCGACGACTGTGCGCGCTCGGTCCAGCGCTGGGTCGACATGGGCTTCGACCAGCTCACGTTCAGCCCAACCACCAACACGCTTCCCACCGAGGTCGTCGTCGGCTCCATGGAGTTGTTCGGGCGTGAGGTCATCCCCCAGTTCGACGACGACCCGGAGCACTCGACCACGCGGTATCGACGAGCGGCATCCGCCTCGTCGTCCGCGTGATGGCCGAGGCCCCGCTGTTCTCATCCGAGCGTTCCGGCTCCCTGAACGGCGCAGCGGAGCATCAGCCGAAGGGGCCAGGCGCAGGGGCAAGGGGGTAGCCTCGGGCGCGCTGCCGGTTGGATGTCCGGCGGATGTTCGGTCCTTCGTTCCAGTCATCTGTCGGGAACGCACGGACGGAATGGACACCGACAGCGTGAGGGACCCCAGGTCAGTGGCATGAAGCCCACGTCAGTGCCCGCCAACTTCAACTTCGCGAGCATTTGGGAGATGGCCGCCGATGCCGTCCCCGATCGGGAGGCGCTGGTGGTCGGCGACCAGCGCCGCACCTATGCCCAGCTCGACGACCGGGTCCGGCGCCTGGCCAACCACCTGGCGGGCCAGGGGATCGGTCATGGCGACCACGTAGCCCTCTACCTCGAGAACTGCCCCGAGTACCTCGAGGCGATGCTGGCGGCCTTCACCCTGCGGGCCGTTCCCATCAACGTCAACCACCGGTACGTCGCCGACGAGCTCCGCTACCTGCTGGACAACAGCGACTCCGCGGCCGTGATCACCCAGCCGTCGCTGGCGCCCACCGTGCACGCGGTGGTGGGCTCGGGCAACCTGCCTGCGGTGCGCTTCACGTTGGTGACCGGCGACGAGTACGACGCCGCCCTGGCCGCCGCCGCGGACGACCGCCCGGCCATCGCCCGGTCCGACGACGACCACTACATCATCTACACGGGTGGGACGACCGGGATGCCGAAGGGCGTCGTCTGGCGCCACGTCGACGCCTTCTACGCCTGCATCGGCGGCGGCGACCCCATGCGCCTGTTCGGTGTCGTCGAGCGCCCCGACGAGCTTCCCGGGCGCATCGCCGAGCACCCGATCTGCTTCCTGCCGATCGCCCCGATGATGCACGCCGCCGCGCAGTGGACGTCGCTGGGATGGCTGTTCTCGGGGAGCAAGGTGGTGCTGATGCCGGGGTCCCTCGACCCCGACGACGTGTGGCGGACCGTCGAGCGCGAGAAGGTGAACGGGCTCACGGTGGTGGGCGACGCCGTGGCCCGGCCGTTGCTCGACGCGTGGGACCGGGCCGGCGGCTACGACGTCACGTCGCTGTACACGTTCTCCAACGGCGGGGCACCCATGTCACCGTCCACCCGCGAGCGGGTGTTCGCCACGCTGCCCGCGCACGTGGGGCTGGCCGACGGCTTCGGCTCGTCGGAGGCCGGCACCCAGGTGTCCATGCGGGTGTCGGCCAAGAACCGGCCGGCGGGTGACAGCCCGGTGCGGTTCAACGCTCCGGCCAAGCCCACGATCGTGGTCGACGACGACGGCCACGAGGTGATACCCGGGTCCGGCGTGGTGGGCCACGTGCTGGCGGGGGGACACCTGCCGCTCGGCTACTACAACGACCCCGACAAGACGGCGGCCACGTTCGTCGAGCGCGACGGTCAACGCTGGCTGGCCACCGGCGACGTCGCCACGGTGACGGCCGACGGATCGATCGAGCTGCGGGGCCGGGGATCGGTCTCGATCAACACCGGCGGTGAAAAGGTCTTCCCCGAGGAGGTGGAGGCGGCGCTCAAGGCCCATGCGAGCATCTACGACTGCGTGGTCGTGGGCGTGCCCGACGAACGCTGGGGAAGCGCCGTCACTGCGGTGGTGCAGGCGGCGCCAGGCGGAGAGCCGACCCTCCCGGAGCTGGCGGCCCACTGCAAGGCATCGCTGGCGGGCTACAAGGCGCCCAAGCACCTCGTGCTCGTCGAGCGCATCGTGCGGTCGCCGTCCGGCAAGGCCGACTACCGCTGGGCGCGCGACACCGCAGAAAAGGCCGTCGGCCGCTGATCTCAGGGTCGCCACGGACGGCCCGAACGACCGCATTCGTTGGTCGCTGAGCGTCAGGGCAGGTAGCACAGCGCCCGCCACTCGCCGGTGCGCGGCCAGCGGCAGAGCGCACCGGTGGCGACGACAAGCCACCCGAGGGCCCGGTCGAGCTCGTCGCGCCCCGAACCACCCGCGATCGCCACCACCAGGCCCCGCTTGGGATGGTCCTGGAGCACCCGCCAACCGGCCGGGACCGGCGTCCCCCGCTCGTCCAGCAGCCGCACCGCCTTGGGACCCTCGGGATGCACGATGCCGGCCGTCGCCGGCTCGCGCCCGTGCGGCGGGGTCCAGGTGCCCATGGGCACGGTCGGGCCGCGGCTGCCCAGCAGCGAGGCGAGCGGGGTGCGGTCCGGCGGGGGCACGTCCATGTCGAGCCCCGGGGTCAGGTTCAGCCAGCCGCCCTGCGCCGACGCCATTTCCGCCATGCGGTCGATCACCGCGTCACGCCGGTCCTCGCGGAACTCGACGATCAGAGGTTGCTTCGGCATCCCTCCACCGTAGGCACGACTACCCTCGACCCGGCGCCGGGGGTCGTCGAGGTCGAGCGCGATCGGCCGGCGGTCTCGGACGAGACGGCTCGTCCGGACGCTGGCGACGAGGCCCCGCGCCGGGCGAGACCGTCGCTCTGGCGGTCGTCGTGCTGTGGCGGCGGCGGGTGTCGCAGTCGAGGCAGGACTGACTGACGGACCGAGCGTCGAACGAGGCGAGCAACGAGCTCGAGGCCTTGCTGGCCGACGAGGGGCCAGTCGACGAGGACCGGGTCGAGGCGCTGCTGCGGTCCGCGGTGCTTCCCGACAGCGCGGTCGGGGTCTTCATCGAGGTGCCCCCGGTGGGGCCCTAGGCTGCGCCGGTATGGAGGTGGAAGCCGTCGTCCGCGAGGCGCTCGAGGTGCAAGTGTTCGAGCACGAGCCTGGCCAGGCGGCGCTGACGCTGCGCGACGCGGTAGGCGAGCTCGGCCCCGAGGCGGTCGCAGGCGGACTGCTCGACGCCGCTGCCGTGGCTCTGCGGCGGATGGTGGCCGAGACCGACGATGCGTTCGATCTCGACGAGCTACTCGAACGCATGGCGGTCGACGGCGCCGTGGCCCCCGACAGCGTCGACGTGCTGGCGCGGATGATGACGGCGGCGGCGGCGACGGCGGGCGGGATCCGGCCCGCAGCGGATCCCGTCGTGGCCGACCTGGGGGCGGAGCGGGCGCTGTTCGGGGCGTGGCTCGCGCTGCTGTCCATCGTCCGGATCGTTGCCATCAGCCTCGAGCGCACCGAGGCCGATGTCACCGAGGAGATCGTCTCGACCCTCGGCGCGCAATAGTCGCTAACGTCGCCCGCGATGGGGGCAACACCGGGACTCGACGCCTTCGCGGGCGGCGACCAGGCCTACCTCCGGGACGTGCAATACCGCGACAGCACGCGCCTGGCCGCCCGTGCGAGCCTCCACGTCAAGTACGGCACGGCTCGGACCGCCTGGTTCCCGTGGGTGGCGACGCAGATCGACTGGCCGGTCGGGGCCCGGGTGCTGGAGGTCGGCTGCGGTGCCGGTTGGCTGTGGGCGGAAGCATCGGCGCATCTGCCCGGCGGGCTCCACCTGACCCTCACCGATCTGTCGCCCGGCATGGTTGCCGAGGCGGTGGGGCGGGTCGCCGGCCTGGGGCGGCACCGGCGGGTCGACGGTCGCATCGCGGACGCCCAAGCCCTGCCGTTCGCGGCCGACAGCTTCGACATCGCGGTCGCCAACCACATGCTGTACCACGTCCCAGATCCCCGCTTGGCGGTCGCCGAGCTGGCACGGGTGGTGCGGCCCGACGGCGTGCTGATCGCAGGCACTGTGGGCGCTACCCACTTGCGGGAACTGGCCGAGATCCGCGCCGAAGTGTTCGGGGGGCCGGGGGTTCTCCCCACCGTCGACACGTTCGGCATCGAGGTGGGCGAGCCCATCCTGCGGGGCTGCTTCGCCGGCGTCGAGTGGCGGCACTACGACGACTGGCTCGACTGCACCGATCCCGATGACGTGCTGGCGTTCCTTGCGTCAACGCCGCCGGTGGAGGACGCCAGCCACGAAGACCGTCGCCGTGTCGCCGACGCGGTCCACCGCCGGTTCGCCGCCGGTGGTGGGCGGATGCGCGTCAGCAAGGAGACCGGAGTCTTCGTCTGCGCGGGGCCCCGGGTGGGGTCGCCGGCCGCCATCTGAGACCGGACGCGACGAAGGCGGCGCAACCCCAGCGGGCGCCGCCTTCGTCTGCCCCCAGATTGGGTGGCTAGGTGCCGATGTCAGCGCCAGCCGAGCTGTGCGGTGCACGTGGGCCAGGCGCCCCAGCCCGACGAGGCGTAGAGCCGCTGGCCCATCGTGATCTGGGTCTCGCGGGAGTGCTCGTGGGGGTAGCCCGTGCCGCCGACCCCTTGCCAGGAGCCGAGCGAGAACTGCAGGCCGCCGTAGTAACCGTTGCCGGTGTTGATGTGCCAGTCGCCACCCGACTCGCACTGCGCCAGTGCGTCCCACGAGGCGTAGCTGTTGGGATCGCCGAGCCCGCCGCCGCTGTCGGGTGGTGGCGGTGCTTCGGTCGGCGGTGGCTCCTCGGGCGGCGGAGGCTCCTCGGTCGTCGGCGGCGGTGGCTCGGTGGTGGTTGTCGTGGGAGGCGCCGTCGTGGTTGTCGTGGGAGGCGCCGTGGTGGTGGTGGTGCTGCCGAACGCGTCATCCCTGGCGTAGGCCAGCTGAAGCGACCGGTGCCGAGCATTGATGAGCGACGTCTCCGAGTCGGCTCCGGCGGCCTCGACACGATCGTCGCCGTTGCCGTCGGGGAGGACGACCGTGGCCAGGGCCACGGGCCCGATCAGGAGCGCCAAGCCCAGCGCGCCGCCGAGGATGGCCCGCCGGACCGTGCGACCCGGTTCCGGGGTGTCCGTCTGGTCGTTGGTACTGGGAGGGTGATCCGTCCGCTCGGACATCAGGGGGGGACTCCTTTTGTCGAAGCGCGCGGCGGGGCCGTGAGAAAGATGAGTGGGAACTGCAACCAGGGGCGCCCCAGCGTGTGCCGACCTATGCGGTTGGTGAAAGGAGTTTGTCACTATCGCAACGCTTTCGCAACATCAGGCGCCATGTGTTGGTGCCAGCCGCCCCCCAAGCGGCGATGTCGACGGTTCCCCAGGACGGTTGTCACCGTAGATCGTGGCGACCCTTCCGTGCCGCACCGGTGCCGATCTCCAGCCGAAAAACCCGCTCGTAGCGCGGCTGTGGGTGATTGGCCCACCACTGTTCGCGGTCATTGGCACGCTCCGATGTGCCTCGCAACACGCTCCGGGCGCATCAAGTGGGCTCCTCCTGCGGGGCAGCGAGGCAGCCCTGCCGATCGACGCCTGCACGACCTGCCTCGCCGCCCTGGCGAGGTTGGGCGCCAGCAGGCTGCACGCGGCGTCGACCAGGTCGCCGAGGGCGGGGAACGCCGCCAGCAACCATCGGGCCCACATGCCGTCGTCCATCCAGGCGATGACGCGGGCGTCGGGCAGGGGCCCGGGAACGTCGACCACGGCGGGATCGGCGCGCAGGCGGGACCATGGCCAGGCGTCGGCGAGTGACTGGGTAGCGTCGGCCAAGGTGTCCGCGTCGGGACCGAGGCCGAGACCCGACCACCGCGTGGCGGCAACCGATGACGCCGGGTGGAGCCGCGTCAGGTCTCGCCACGTGGGCGGTCCCGGACCGCCGCCGGCGCCGCCCGACCGGGCGAGGGCGTCGACCACGCGGTCGAGCCAGCAGCGCGTCCACAGCCCGACCGTCGTGGGTGGCGGCGGTGCGGTCGCGAGGCCCAGCGCCCGCCGGCATGCGTCGGCCACCGTGCCGTCGGGCGGGCCCGGCAGGGCGGTGAGCTCGTCGCCCCGGCGGAGCAGCCCGGCGCCTCCTCCGGATCGGTCGATGAGCGCGGTGACGCGTACGCCGGGCGAGTCGGCGCTGCGCACCATCCGGCCGTCGCCACCGATCGGATGTTGCCGGCCACAGCTCGACACGCCCAGGGCCCACCAGTGCACCGGGGCGACGAAGCCCAACAGCAGGTCGAGCGGATGGATCGGATCGATCGGAAACCAGGCGAGCTCGCCCGGTGGGTGGGCATCGGATGCCGACACCCGCAACAGCGCGCTCGTGGGCGCACGGGCGCCGCGCGCCACCAACGTGGCGTCAGCGTTCTCGACATGGGCCGCGAGGGCGCGGTCGGTCGGGGGTGGAACGGGCGGTGACATCGGACGCCTCCGGTGCTGCAGATGCCGTGAGAGAGGCGATCTGCACCGGGCGGCGCCGGCGGGCGATCACGAACCCGTGATGCGGGACACTACCGAGGGGCTGTGACACTCGAGGACGCCCGGCGTCGGCGCTCAGCCGTGCCGCCGCCGGAACGAGTCGTCACCAGGCGCGGCGCTCGGTCAGCAGCCGGGCCAGGCGGGCGTCGCTCGCGACGTAGGCGGCGAGCGCGTCGGGCGCCAGATCGTGGATCCGGGCTCGGTCCACCTCGACCGGGGTCAACCCCACGAGCCGGGCGATGGCCTTGAGGGAACAGGAGATGCCCAGGGCCGGCCCCACGTCGCTGCGGTAGAGCTGGTATGCGTCGACGTGGCGGTGGCCGTGCCAACAGGCCCGGTAGGCCCCGCGATGACCGGGAAGCGGGTCGCGGCGCGAGGGGATGCGCGGGTCGAGGGTGAGCCGCAGACCGAGTGCCACGCCGTGGTGGGCCGCTCGGTCGGCCAAGAAGGGCAGGTCGAAGAAGGCGCCGTTCCAGGTGGCCAGGACGCCCGGCGTCAGCTCGGCCAAGCGGGCGTCGACGGCGGTGAGCATGTCGATCTCGGGCCCGTCGAAGACCTCGTCGCCGCGCGGGCTCGACAGCGCCACTGTGACGATCCCGCCGACCGCCGGGTCGAGCCCGTTCACCGACGTGTCGGTCTCGATGTCGAGCCCGTACACGGGCCCCGGGACGAGCATCGGCCCTCTTTACGCCTTCGGCACCGCCGGCAACAGGATCCCGCTACAGGATCTGGCTCAGGAACAGCTTGGTGCGCTCCTCGTGTGGGATCGCGGAAGAAGTGGTCGGGGGTACCCACCTCGACGATCTCGCCGTCGGCCATGAACATGACCCGGTCGGCCACCTCTCGGGCGAAGCCCATCTCGTGGGTCACCACGATCATCGTCATCCCCGAGCGGGCCAGCTCCCGCATCACGTCGAGCACCTCGGCGATCATCTCCGGGTCGAGGGCCGACGTGGGCTCGTCGAACAGCATGATCTTGGGCTGCATCGCCAGCGCCCGGGCGATGGCCACCCGCTGCTGCTGACCGCCCGACAGCTGGCCCGGGTACTTGCCCGGCCTGCTCGGGGATCTTGACCCGCTCGAGCATCTCCCGCGCCACCTGCTCGGCCCTGGCCTTGGGCCAGCGCCGCACCTTGCGGGGACCGAGGGTGATGTTGTCGAGAACGGTGAGGTGGGGGAACAGGTTGAACGACTGGAACACCATGCCGACCTCACGCCGCACCTCGGCGATGCGCCGCACGTCGTTGTTCAGCTCGGTGCCGTCGACCACGATGCGTCCCCGGTCGTGCTCCTCGAGGCGGTTGATGCAGCGGATGAGCGTGGACTTGCCCGACCCCGATGGCCCGATGACCACGACCACCTCCTGGCGGCCCACGGACAGGTCGATGCCGCGGAGGGCCTGGAAGCGACCGAACCACTTCTCCACGCCCTCGCACACGATGATCGGCTCTCCGGTGCCGCCAGCCTCGGTGGCCAGCGCGGCGAGGTCTTCCTGCTCCGACTGTCCGGCCCGGGCGGTCATCGTTCTCCCACTCCCAAGCGGCGTTCGAGCCGCTGGCTCTCCCGCGACATCGTCGAGCAGACGGCCCAGAACAGGAAGCCCAACGAAGGCGTAGGTCAGCGGGCCGGAGCCCCTCACCCTGGAAGCGGGGCTGCTCGGTGGCGAAGTTGGCCACGCCGAGCAGCTCGACGAACCCGATGATCGACAGCAGCGACGTGTCCTTGAACAGGCTGATGAACTGCCCGACCATGGCCGGGATGACGGCCCGCAGGGCCTGGGGCAGGACCACGAGCCGCAGGACCTTGGGCGGCGACAGGCCGATCGCCTGAGCGGCTTCGACCTGTCCCACGGGTACCGCCTGCAGCCCGCCGCGCACGATCTCGGCGATGTAGGCCGCCTCGAACAGCGTGATGGCGATCACGGCCCGAACCAGGAAGCTGGGCGGATCGATCGAGGTGGGGAACAGGAAACCCACCATGTACTGGCCCACGAACAGCAGGGTGACCAGCGGCACCGCCCGGAACACCTCGATGTAGCCGGTGGACAGGACGCGCACGCCCGGCATCGACGAGCGGCGGCCCAGCGCCAGGACCAAGCCGAGCGGGAACGCCGAGGCGATGCCCGCCACGGTGGCTGCCACCGCCAGGTGGAGGCCGCCCCAGTCGTCCCAGCCGACGCCGTCGGGCCCCGCGGTGACCACCTGCAGCGACACCACGACGCCGACCACCACTGCCAGCCCACACCCAGCGGCGAGGGCGTGCGGGCAGGCATCCGCCGCCGACGACGGCCGCGGTGAGCACGGCCACCAGCCCGATGGTGAGCACGGCAGGCAGCGGTGTCCGGGTGAGCGACAGCACGACGGCGACGCCCAAGGCCGCTGGCCAGAAACGGTGCAGTGCGGCGCCGGCCCGACGGGACCACCCGGCGCGGCGCCGTCCGAGCCGGCGGCGGTTGCCGTCGTCGCACCGCTGCCGGCGCCATCGGCGCCATCGGCGCCATCGACGCCTCGACGCCGTCATCACCGGCCTCGGCGGATCGCCGGGCGCTCGTGGCGGCCAGCGCGCCGGCTGCCAGCCCGAGCGTGGCGGCGAGCACGTACGCCGGACACCCACAGGCGCCAGAGCTGGTCGGCTGGAAAGAGCCCGACCATGAACAGCCGCAGGTAGACCCGGACGATCGCCCAGTCGGCGGTCACGAACACCCAGCGGGCCAGGCGGAAGATCACCCAGGCGACGACGACGCCGAACACGACGGTGAGAACAACGTTCAATGGGCTCGACAGCAGGTTCAGGCGTACCCATTGGCGAGGGGTGAGGTCGCGGGCCGGCGGCTCCGGCTCGGGGACCGGTGCTACCGGTTCGGCCAGTGCGCCGAGGGCCTCGGTCGGTGCCGCCATCAGCGCTCCACGAGCCGCAGGCGCCGGTTGGCGATGTTGGCGACCAACGAGATGGCGAGCGAGACCACGAGGTACATGGCCATCACCACGAGGATCGACTGGATGGCCGGGTTGCCGTTGCCGATCACCGTGCGGGTCACGTACATCGCTTCGCCGTAGGCCACCGCCACGCCGAGCGAGGTGTTCTTGGTGAGGTTGAGGAACTGGTTGATCGGTGGGCGGCACGGCGATGCGGAACGCCTGTGGCAGCACGACGTAGCGCAGCCGCTGCGTGGTCGACAGCCCGACCGCGGTCGCCGCCTCGGTCTGTCCCTTGGGGCACGGCCAGGATCGATCCTCGCACGATCTCGGCCACATGGGTCGCGGTGTACAGCACGAGCCCCACCAGCACCGCCACGAACGGCAGGCCCATGGCGACGCCGCCTTCGATGCCCCGGTCCACCACCTCGGGACGAGACAGCACGACCGGGGCGTCGAGGGCGAACCACGCGCCGACGGCGACGACGGCGACCAACCCACCGCCCCACAGCCAGGGCCGGGCCGGTCGGCCCGTGCGCTCCTCGACCGTGGCCCGCCACCGCGCCAGCGCCACGGCGCCCACCAGCGCCGCGGCGAGCAGCCCCACGTAGATCCAACCGCCGCCGTCGCCACGGGGCACCGTGACACCGATCTCGCGCACCGTCAGGAGCACGCCCGCCACACGCTCGGGATCGTCGATGGGCGGCAGGGTGGCCAGTGCCGCCGAGTTGACGAAGATGATCACCAGCAGCGGCGGCACGTTGCGCACCGCCTCGACGTAGGCGCCCGCGGCCCGCCGCACCAGCCAGTTGCTCGACAGGCGGGCGATGCCCACCAGCGTGCCGAGGATCAGCGTGAGCACGATGCCCAGCAGCGCCACGGTGATCGTGTTGCGCAGGCCGACCAGCATCGCCTCCAGCACCGTGCCGCTCGGCGAGAAGTCGCTGTACGCGATGCGGAATCCGGCCTGCTGGTCGAGGAAGTCGAACGAGGTCTCGACGCCGAGCGCCCGCTGGTTGGCCGTGAGGTTGTCGTAGAGGTAGGCGAGGAAGGCGCCGACCGCGACCACGGCACCCACCTGGAACGCGACGCGCAAGATGCGCACGTCGCGCCACGGCGGCGGGCGTCGTGGTCGCGGTCGGGCGTGGCCATCCTCGTCAGGTGCTCAGCGGTAGGGCGGGGCGTAGAGCAGACCGCCGTCGGTCCACTGGGCGTTGATGCCCCTCTCCAGGCCGAGCGGGGTGTCGGGACCGACCGTGCGGTCGTAGATCTCGCCGTAGTTGCCCACCTGCGAGATCACGTCGACCGCGAAGTCGGGGTCGAGGCCCAGGCCCGGGTCGAACGGCGCGGGCTCGGCCTCGGGGTCGTCCGGCGGCGGGATGGGCTGGCCGAGGAACCGCAGGATGTCGGGGTTCTCGCTGCTGGTCATCTGCTCGACGTTGTCGGTCGTGATGCCGAACTCCTCGGCCTGGATGGTGGCGATGCACCGCCCAGTTCACGGCGCTGGCCCACTCGTCGTCGCCGTCGCGGACCGCCGGACCGAGCGGCTCCTTCGAGAACGCGTCGTCGAAGATCACCAGGGCGTCGGGCCACCCTCTCGGGAAGGCCGAGCGTTGGCCGGCGAGCTGCGAGAGGTCGCTGGTCCAGCCGTCGCACTGTCCGGCCGCCGAACGCCTCGCCGGAGCTGCGTCGGCATCGGGGAACGTGAGCGGCGTGTAGCTCAGCCCGGCCGAGTCGAACCGCGTGGCGAGGTTCAGCTCGGTGGTGGTGCCGGCCAGCACGCAGATGGTGGTGCCGTTCATGTCTTCGATCGACTGGAACCCCGAGTCGGCCCGCACCATCATCCCCTGGCCGTCGAAGAAGGTCGTGGCGAGGAAGCGGGCGCCGTCGCCGCCATCACGGCTGGCCGTGTAAGTCGTGTTGCGGATCAGCACGTCGATCTCGCCCGATTGCAGCGCGGTGAAACCGCTGTCTCGGCGTCGAGTGGCGTGTACTCGACCGCCTCGGCGTCGCCGAGCACGGCGGCGGCGACCGCCTTGCAGAACTCGATGTCGAAGCCGGCGTACGCGCCCTGCGTCGTCGACGAGGCCGAAGCCGGGCACGGTCTCGTTGACGCCGCAGTTGAGCGTGCCACGGTCCTGCACCTCGGCGAGCAGGCCGCCACCTTCCTCTTCTTCGCCACCCCCTCCTGTGGCTTCCTCACCGGTATCGCCTTCACTGTCGCCGCTCGAATCGTCGTCGTCGCTGCAGGCGGCGCCCACCAGGGCCAGGACGGACAGAAGAGCGGCGAGCGTGAAGACACGTCCGCGTCGAAACATGGGTCTCCCCCTTGTCGGCAGCTGGCGGGTCGGCGGCATGCCCGCCCCTGACCTCTGCAGCCGGCTGCCCAGCTGGTTGTCAGCGATCGTGACCCTAGTGCTGTGGTTCAGCGCACAGGAGCACCGTCGAGCACCTGCGTGACGAGTGCCGCCACCGGGCTGCGCTCCGCCCGGGTGAGCGAGACGTGGGCGAACAGGGGGTGACCCTTCAGCGTCTCGATCACCGAGACCACGCCGTCGTGGCGACCCACGCGCAGGTTGTCGCGCTGGCCGACGTCGTGGGTGAGCACCACCCGGCTGCCCTGGCCCAGCCGGCTGAGCGCCGTCAGCAGCACCGAGCGCTCGAGATTCTGGGCCTCGTCGATGATCACGAAGCTGTCGGTCAGGTTGCGGCCCCGGATGTGGGTGAGCGGTAGCACCTCGAGCAGCCCCCGCCCGAACACCTCGTCGATCACCCCGGACCCGGCGATGGCCTCGACCGCGCGTCGGTGACGGCCGCGCCCCAGGGCATCATCTTCTCGGTCTCCGAGCCCGGCAGGTAGCCGAGGTCCTGTCCCCCGACCGGGAAGATCGGCCGGAACACGATGACCCGGTTGTGCGTGCGCTGCTCGAGCACGGCGTCGAGCCCCGCCGCCAGCGCCAGGACGCTCTTGCCGGTGCCGGCCGGTCCGCCCAGGCTCACGATGCCCACGGCGTGGTCGGCCAGCAGGTCGATGGCGATGCGCTGCTCGGCCGACCGGCCCCGCACGTCGAACAGCGCGCGGTCGCTGCGTGCCAGGTGGATCCGCTTGTCGTCGTGCACGCGCCCGAGGGCCGACTGCTGCGGTCCCGCGTGGAGCACCACACCGGTGTTGCAGGGAAGGTCCCGGGCCTCGGCCAGGTCCGCGACGTGCTCGGAGAAGAGCGCGTCGATGACGCCCCGCTCGACGTCGAGCCCCACGACCCCCTTCCAGCCGGTATCGACCGCGAGCTCGTTGCGGTACTCGTCGGCCTCGAGCCCCACGATCGAAGCCTTGAGCCGCAGCGGCAGGTCCTTGGTCACCACCGCGACCTCACGGCCCTCGGCGGCCAGGTTGCGGGCGACCGCCAGGATCCGGTGGTCGTTGGTGTCGCGGGTCAGTGCCGCAGGGAAACCGGCCATCTCCGTGTGGTTGACCTCGACGCGGAGCGTGCCGCCATGGTCGTTGGCCGGCATCGGCCGGAGCAGGGACCCGTGCCGGACCCGCAGGTCCTCGAGCATCCGCAGCGTCTGGCGCGCCGCCCACCCCAGCTCCGGGTGGTGGCGCTTGGCCTCGAGCTCCGTGAGCACCACCAGGGGCACCACCACCTCGTGCTCGTCGAAGCGTTGCCAGGCCGAGGGATCGGCCAGCAACACCGACGTGTCGACGACATAGGTGCGGCCTGAGAGAGGGTGGTCGGACACAGAACCCCCAGTCATGACGGACGGGTCACCGGCGGCCAGTCAAGCCGAGCCCCGGCGCGCAGACGCGGATGGTGGATCCGGTCAAACGGCGGTTGGACCGGATTCGGGCGACGCGCTCTGGCCATCCGTCACCAACACCACGTGGAGGGCGGTGGGACCGTGGGCTCCGAGCGTGAGGAGCTGCTCGATGTCACCGGTGCGGCTCGGCCCGGTGACGACCACCAACGACGGCGGCAGCGCATCAGCGCCCGACCCTAGGCGCCGCAAGACCTCGGCGGGTGTCGCGAACAGCCTGTTCACGGGCACGACACACAGGTGAACGGACGGAAGCAGCGACGCCACCCGGCCACCCGCCCGGCGGCTGTCCAGCACGACCGAACCCGTGGCGGCGATCGCCGCCGTGGCGGACGTGACGCCCAGCCCGGCCGCCGCGGCCGTGGCCGGCGTCGCCGCTGCCACGGCCAGGCCGCGGGCCGCCAGCCGTTCGCCGACGGCTCGGGCCTCGGGCTCGGCGGAGACCACGACCGACGTCCCGTCGCGTTCGCCCAGCTCGGCCACGATGCGGTCGAGGAGCGCGTCGGGCACGTCGTCCGCGACCACGTGGCACACGCCCTCGGCGTGGGCGACGGCGTCCGCAAAGCTCCCGACGAGGTCGTCGGGGTCGAGGTTGAGGTAGCGGGCCTCGGGCACGGGGTCGCTGGGCAACGGCGTCGGGGGCGGCACGTGGACCGGGTTGGGGTGGATGCCCCCCGACAGCAGGTCGCGGGCCGGTGCCAGGAACCGGTCCCGGTCGCCGTGCTCGGCGCCGGTCACAAGGCAACCTCGACTCGGCCGCAGGCCGAGGCCGCTTCCCTGCCTCCGGCGGAGGGCGGGTAGCGAGCGGGTGGCGCTGAGGATGCGGGGCCGCTGTCGGCGCCTATCGGCGCCGACGGCGGTAGGCCCCGCACCGGAGGCGACAGGACCCGTGAGCGGAGGGGACCGGGCGGGCGTAGCCGGCTCACATGCCCTCCCGCCAGCTGTCGCGGAAGCGACGCTCGGCCGGTCGCGGCACGGTCCGCCCCGCGCCCCACGAGCGGCCGACCGGTAGGCGCCCGGCCAGCGGCGCCACCATCCGGCCCCAGGTGGCGAGGCGAGTCGTGGCCCCGTAGCGCCGGGCGTTCGACCACGCCGCCGCCCACGCGCTCCACGCCGCCCGCTCGGCCGCGCCCGCCCCCTCGGCCTTGCGGCGCCGCAGCGACAGCAGGAGGTCCTGCAGCGGGATCTGCACGGGGCAGGCGTCCATGCAGGCACCGCACAGCGTCGACGCTCCCGCCAGCTCCGCCGCCTCCGGCTGATCGTGCGCCAGCAGCGGCGTGAGCACCGACCCCATCGGCCCGGGATAGACCCAGCCGTAGGCGTGACCCCCCACCTGCCGGTAGACGGGGCACACGTTGAGGCATGCACCGCAGCGGATGCAGGCGAGCATCTCGTGGTACTCGCCGGCCAGCAGGTTGCTGCGGCCGTTGTCGAGGATCACCACGTGCAGCTCGTTCGCCCCGTCCACCTCGCCGTCGCCACGGGTGCCGGTGACGATGTTGGTGTACGACGAGAGCCGCTGCCCGGTGGCCGACCGGGCGAGGAGGGTCAGCAGCAGCTCGGCCTGGGCCCAGTCGGCCGCCAGGCGTTCCATGCCCAGCACCACGACGTGGACCGGCGGGAGGGCGGTCACCAGACGACCGTTGCCCTCGTTGGTCACCAGCACGATCGAGCCGGTCTCGGCCACCGCGATGTTGGCGCCGGTGATGCCCACCTCGGCGCCCAGGAACACCTCTCGGAGCCGCCCGCGGGCGAAGCCGACGAGCTCGGTGGGCTCGGTGCCCAGCGCAGGTTCGGCGCCGACGGTATCGACGAAGAGGTCGTGGATCTGGTGGCGGTCGCGGTGGAGCGCAGGGGCGATGATGTGGCTGGGCGTCTCGTCGGCGAGCTGGATGATCCACTCGCCGAGGTCGGTCTCGACCACCTGGGCGCCGGCGGATTCGAGCGCCGCGTTGAGGTCGATCTCCTCGGTGGCCATCGACTTGGACTTGGCCACCCGGGTGGCGCCATGGCGCCGCACGGTCTCGACGACGTAGCTGCGGGCGTCCTGCGCGGTGGGTGCCCAGCACACGTGCCCTCCCCGGGCCAGCACCTGGTCGGCGAACCGCTCCAGCAAGCCGGGCAGGTCCGCGAGGACCTGCTGCTTGACCGCCCGGGCGGCGCGCCGGAGGCCGTCCGGATCCTCGAGCTCGCCCAACCCCTCGTGGCGATGGGTGGCGAAGCGGTCCACGGCGCGGGCCACGTTGGTCCGCAGGCGCTCGTCGGCCACCGCGTCAGCGGTCCGGCTCCGCAGCGTCGTTCCGGTGAGCTGATGGTGACCGCTCATCGCCCGGCCTCCGCGTCGTCGGGGAGCGCCGCGGCCAGGACCTCCGCCAGGTGGCGGGCGTGGATCGGTGCACCTGCGGCCTCGGACCGGGTCTGGAGGTGCATGAGGCACGACGTGTCGCATCCGACCACGAGGTCGGGCTCCACCACTGCCAGGGCACGTAGCTTCTCGTCGGCCATGGCCACCGACGCCTCGGGGAGCTTGACGCTGAAGGTGCCGCCGAAGCCGCAGCAGCGGTCGGCGCCGTCCCACACGGCCGGGGCGCAACCGTCGACGGCCTCGAGCAGGCCGGCCGGTTGGTCGACGATCCGCAGCTCGCGGAGCATGTGGCAGCTCTGGTGCAACGCCACACGCACCGGCCGTTCGAGGCGCAGCGGCGGCAGCGCATCGGCCCGCGTCGCCAGGAACTCCGACAGCTCATAGGTGTGGGCGCCCACTCGCCGCGCTCTGGCGGCGTCGGCGGCGTCGCCGACCACGTCGAACAGCTCGGGCCAGAACTGGCGGACCATGGTGGCGCACGAGCCGGCCGGCACCACCACCGCTTCGGCGCCACCGTCGAGCTCGGCCTCGAGCGCGCCGAGGGTGGCGCGGGCGACCTTCGCGGCCTCGCGAGCGAATCCGGCGTTCCACGCCGGTTGGCCGCAGCATGTCTGCGCCAGATTGCAGGACACGTCGCAGCCCGCGGCGCGCAGGAGGCGCACGCTGGCCTCGCCCACCTCCGGCGCCACCACGTCGACGACACACGTGATCATCAGGGAGACCCGCACCGGCTCAACCCTAGGGGCCGCCCGCCGTGGGGCGTGACCCGTACGCTCTTGGCTCCATGCCCACCCGCCCGTGTCCGTTCTGCGAGATCATCGCCGGCACCCGGCCCGCGCACATCGTGCTGGACGACGAGATGGTCGTCGCGTTCCTGGACGTGCGGCCGCTGTTCCCGGGCCACACCCTTCTGGTCCCCCGCGAGCACCTGGAGACGCTGGCCGACCTGCCGGTCGAGCGGCTGGGTCCGTACTTCGAGCGGGCGCAGCGCCTGGCCGGCGCGATGGAGCACGCGTTGGGTGCCGCCGGATCGTTCGTGGCCATCAACAACCGGGTCAGCCAGAGCGTGCCGCACCTCCACACTCACGTGGTGCCACGCAACCCCAAGGACGGACTCCGCGGCTTCTTCTGGCCCCGCAGCCGGTACGCCGACGAGGCGGAGGCGGCCGCGGTCGCCGCCCGCCTGCGCGCTGCCGTCGCCCCCGTCTAGCGTGCCCTCGCGCCCACTAGGGCTCCAGGCGGAGGGTCGGCGCCCCGTCGCGCACCGTCAGCGTGGCCGGCACCCCCAGCAGGTCGAGCGGGTCGGTGTCCCCGAGGTCGGCCGTCCGCAACGACACCACCTCGCCCTTGGCAGGACCGGCGAGAATCGTGACGTCGACTCCAATCGAGCCGTCATCGCCTGTCGAGGCATCCACCACCAGAGCGTCGTAGGTGCCGTCGGCGAGAAGGCTCACCCGGAGAGGTTGCCACCTCGGTCGGCGGAGGTCATCGGCCGATCGCCGGCCGTGTCCCGCGCGCCCACCGTCGCTCGGGGCATGCTGGGGTGCGGTGACTGGCGCAGACACGACCGTCGGCAAGCTACTGATCGCCGAGCCGATGCTCGGCGACCCCAACTTCGAGCGCACGGTCGTGCTCATGATCGAGCACCGGACCGAAGGGGCACTGGGCGTCGTGCTCAACCGCCCCAGTGACCTGGAGGTCGGCGCCGTGCTCGAGGAGTGGGCCGACCTGGCGGCGGCGCCGTCGGTCCTCTACGTCGGCGGTCCGGTGGAGCCCAACGGTGTACTGGCGCTGGGGCGCAGCCGCGGGGACGAGGCGGTCCCCGGCTGGACACCCGTGGTCGGCGACGTGGGGACGATCGACCTCCACCTCGAGCCCGAGGAGGTGTCGCCCGGGTTGGCCGGCATCCGATTCTTCGTCGGGTACTCGGGATGGGGGGGCGGCCAGCTCGAATCGGAGCTCGCCGAGGGCGCCTGGTTGGTCGTCGACGCCATCGCTGACGACGTGTTCGCACCCGATCCCGAGACCATGTGGCGCGCGGTGCTCCGCCGCCAGGGCGGCAAGGTCTCGATGCTGGCCGACTTCCCGGTCCACCCCTCGCTGAACTGACGCCGACGTGTGCGGGGCGCTAAGGACCTGAGCGGATAGGCACGTCCTCTTGGCTCACGGTGGTCAGCGCTACCGAGGAGCCAAGCCGTTGAGCTGGTAGTCGACCGCCAAATTTCCACGCGTCGGCTGCACGAACCGCCCTATCCGCTCGGCTCCTAAGCGGCCGTGCCCACGTTCAGTGTGCGAACGGCGGTGACCATGAGGTCGTGACGCCGGCCGATGTAGGCGGCGTCGTCGGGGTCGAGCAACCGGGCGATGGTGTCCCGATCGTCGGGCGCCAGGCGGTCGTCGAGCTCGGTCAGCGCGGAGCGCAGGTGGCGTTCTGCCACCTGGCGGCCGAAGTCGTCGAGGGGTGGCGGCACCTCGACGAGGAAGGAACGGGCGCGAACGTCGACCAGCCCCGCCCGCCGCAGCCCCTCCGGCCAGCCGTAGGGCAGCGGCGGCCCATGCAGCTCGTCGCGCATCTCGGCGAACCAGCGGCTGCGGGCCTCGTCCAGCCGCGCCTCGAGGCCGACCCGGCCCAGCCCGACGTCGAACGGCAGGCACCGCAGCGGCAGCCCGCCCTCGACCAGCGCCAGCCGCCCGCCCGGCCGCAGCAACCCCGCCAGCGTGCCGATTGCCGCCTGCTGGTCGGGTAGGTGGTGGACGACGCCCGACGCCCACACCAGGTCCGCCGTTCCGGGCTCGACCGGCAGTGCATCCACGCCGGCGGCCAGCCAACGGATGTGGTGGGCCAGCCCCGCGTCCGCGGCCCGGCGGCGGGCGATGCCGAGAAGGCGCGGGTCCCGGTCGAAGCCCGCCACCACGCCCGGGCCCAGCGCCTCGGCGAAGGCACAGGCGGCCCCGCCGGCCCCGCAACCGACGTCGAGCACCCGCTGCGGCCGACCCGATCCCTCGGGGCGGCCCGACGTCTCGACGAGCCACGCGACCGCGTCCGCCACCCAAGGGGCGTCGAACCGGGCGCTGGTCTCCAGGTTGGTCAGCCACCACTCGGCGAGCTGCTGGTCGATGGTCATCGGGCGGCCCCTAAAGGTCGGTGATCGCCTTGAACGCCTCGCCCTTCGGGACGCCGGCGATCCTGCCATGGGCGACGAGCCGTTCGTTCACCCGGGCGCGGAACGCGGCGAGCTGGGCCTCGCCCTCGGCCGAGCCCAGCTCCACGAACATTGTCGAGCGCAGCTGGCTCCGGTGCGCCTCGAGCGCCGCCAGCTTGCGGGCCACGGCTTCGTCGTCGGCCTCTTCGACGTGGTCGGGCTCGTCCGCCTCGAACAGCAGAAGCGCCGCGGGGCGGTGGTGCCCGACGGGCTGGTCCGGATAGAAGTGGGGATCGCGGGCGGCGACGACGCCGTCGACGGTCAGGAACCCGGCGTGGCGGTGGTCGGGGTGGAGCCGGTAACGCTTCCACGGGTCGTGGCCCAGCACGACCTCGGGACGCAGGCGGCGGATCCAGTAGGCGACCTCGCCACGCTGGCGCAGGCCCGACTCCAGCTCGCCGTCCGGCCAGCCCAGGAACGCGACCTCGCCGGTGGCACCCAGGGCCTTGGCTGCGTCCCGCTGCTCGTCCTGCCGGAGGGCCACGAGCTCGGCCAGGTCCTGGTGCGGGTCCCACGTCCCCTTGGATCCGTCGGTGCACACGAGGTGGTGGACGACGCAGCCGGCGGCGGCCCACTTCGCCAGCGTGGCGCCGCAGCCGAACTCGACGTCGTCGGGATGGGCGCCGATCGCCAGGGCGATGGCCGGGACCGGGAGGTTCAGACCGGCGCTTGCCGTAGCCGAGGTCATACGGTCCGGGACCGCCAAGCCGAGGTCGTACGTTCCGGATCGGGAACCCATGACCTCGGGCTCGAGCTCGTGGAACCCATGGCCTCGGGAGGGCGCGACGCCCGGGCCGCGGTCTCGGGCACGCCCGCGAGTGTCTCGGGCGCGACCGAGCCCGGACCGGCATCCCGGCCGACACTCGTCGGCCAGGCAAGGTCGGCGGGGAGATCGACGTCCCATGCCAGGCGGTCGTCGCGCACGATGCGGGCAGACAGGCCGCGCGCCCGGGCCTCGGCCCGGTGGCGGGCGAACGAGCCGGCACCGTAGGAGAAGCGGAACCCCGCCTCGGTCGGCACGGCCAGCACGTTGGTGCCGTCGAGCCGGCGGTCCGGCACCAGGGTCACCCCCGGGAACTCCGCCACCCAGTCGAGCCGCCTCGCCAGCGGCAGGTCGGCGTGGGCCACCACCGCCATCGACACCCCGTCAGAGCGCAGCGCGGCCACCCCGTCGGCGACGGCCCCGTTGAGTCCCCGCCCGGGGCACCACACCACCCGGGCGCCGGCGCCCTGCGCCCAGGCCCGCACCTCGTCGTCGTCGCACACGACGATCACCGGCAGGGGAGGGGCGGCAGCAAGCACCACCTCGGCCATGCGGCGAGCCAGCTCGGCTCGCTCGAACGGGTCGAGCGCCCCCGCCAGGCGCACCTTGGCTGAGGTGAAGGCCTTGACCGGAACGACCACGGCCGCCGACGTTGGCGACGTCACGCGCGGCAGCGTATCCGGGGAGCGCCGAGGCGCCGCTCGCCGTCCACGGCACTACCTTGACCGGCATGCCGATCCGCGTTGCCGTCGTCGGCGCCGGATCGTGGGGGACCACGGTCGCGGCGCTCGCCTCGCGTAACACGCCCACCACCCTGTGGTCCCGCCGCCCCGAGCTGGCCGACGAGATCAACAAGGACCACCGCAACGGCGACTACCTGCCCGACTGCCCGCTACCGGAGGAGCTGCGGGCCACATCGTCGCTGGAGGAGGCGGTCTGCACCGCCGATGTGCTGGTCATGGGCGTGCCCTCGCATGGCATGCGCTCGACGCTGCAGGCGCTGGCTCCCTGCCTGCGACCCTGGGTACCGGTGGTGAGCCTGGCGAAGGGCCTCGAGCAGGGCACCGACCTGCGGATGACCGAGGTGATCACCGCCGAGCTACCCGGGCACCCCACCGGCGTGCTCACGGGTCCCAACCTGGCGCGCGAGATCATGGCCGGCCACGCCGCCGCCACCGTCGTGGCGTTCTCCGACGACCACATCGCCGCCGAGCTGCAGCGCATCTTCGCCACGGA
Organism: uncultured bacterium; assembly: GCA_963813485.1. Classification (GTDB taxonomy): domain Bacteria; phylum Actinomycetota; class Acidimicrobiia; order Acidimicrobiales; family VFJN01; genus DASQUK01. The sequence goes on along the minus strand of CAWEZE010000020.1, from coordinate 91,895 downwards.
GCTGTTCCGCGTGTACACCAACGACGACGTCGTGGGCTGCGAGGTCGCCGGGGCGCTGAAGAACGTGATGGCTATCGCCTCGGGCATGGCCGACGGGCTCGGTACCGGGGACAACACCCGCGCCGCCGTCATCACCCGGGGGCTCGCCGAGATTGCCCGGCTCGGCCTGGCCATGGGCGGCGACATCCTCACGTTCGCCGGGTTGGCGGGCATGGGGGACCTGGTCGCCACCTGCATCTCCCAGCAGAGCCGCAACCGCTACGTGGGTGAGCAACTGGGACGGGGGCGGTCGTTGGACGAGATCGTGTCCGAGATGCGGATGGTGGCCGAGGGCATCAAGACGTCGGCGGTGGTCATCGACCTCGGGGAGCGGTACGGCGTGGAGATGCCCATAGCAGAGGAGGTCTTCCAGGTGGTCCACAATGGGCGCCCTGCGGCCGAGGCCTACCGGGGCCTGCTGCGCCGCGCCACCGGCTCCGAGCGGCACGGCATGGAGTAGTGGCGGGGCTCGACGCATGAGCGCCCGCGCCTTCGTGCTGCGCCGGCTGATGGGACGCCTGCGCATCACCGACGACGTGGTGCGCCACCTGACGACCTTCCAGCGCCTGGGCGAGACCGTCGAGGTCGAGCTGCCCGGGGAGCTGATGCCGATCGGGGCCCGCACGGTCTTCCGGGCCCTGCGCACCCGGGGTGCCGCCCAGATCGGCCCCGACTGGGTCTGGCCCTACTGGCTCGAGCGACAGCTCGATCCCCGCTCGCCCGCCTTCGTGCCCCGTGGCCACCTGCCGTTTCTGACCAACATGACCCACCGCAACTGGACCGCGGTGGGAAACCTCGACTCGCCGTGGGAGGCCATCGTCGATCCGCGGGGCCTGGTCACACCGTGGTTCGACGGCTGGTCGTTGGACTGGTGGGTCGGCGCGGACGACAGGTGGCATCTGCCGTCGCGCGAGGTGAGCGTGCGCCAGCGGCTGGTGGCCGACACGCCCGTGGTGGAGACGGCCATGCGTGTACCGGGCGGCGACGTCATCGAGCGGGTCTACGCGGTGCGGCGCAGCTCGACCGAGGGGGGCGGCGAGCTGGTGGTCGCCGAGGTCGAGAACGCCAGCAAGGTGCCCGTCGCCCTGGCCCTGGCCGTTCGGCCCTACAACCCCGAGGGCCTGTCGGTGATCGAGCGCTTGGATCTCCACGACGGCACGACCGTCACGGTGGACGGGCGCGTGGCGCTGCTCCTGCCGAAGCCGCCGGCGCGGGTGGCGGCTTCCACCTTCCACGACGGCGACTCGGCCGGAACCGTGATGTCGGGCGCCGCGGGCGGGCGCTGGCGGGGCACGGTGCGGGATCCCGCCGGGCTGGCACAGGCGGCCTTCCTCTACCCCCTGGCGCACGGCACCACCCTGCGGGCTGCCATCCCCCTCGTGCCCGAACGCCGCACTCGGCGCCGCGGCGAGGCGCGCCGGCGGGTCGCCGACGCGCCCACCCTCCCGAAGGCGTTGCCCCCCGCCGAGGCCGTGGCCCGGGGCTGGCAGTCGCACGGAGCGCGGGGCCTCCGGTTGGTGCTGCCGGACGACCGGCTGGTCGCGGCCATCGACGCCAACCGGCGCTTCCTGCTGCTGCTCCACGACGGCGACGAGATCACGCCGGGCCCGTCGACCTACCACCGGTTCTGGTTCCGCGATGCCGCCTACCTGCTGGGCGCCCTCGACCGCTACGGGTACCACGACGAGGTCGCACAGGTGCTGCGCTCGTACCCGGGGCGCCAGCACGCCGACGGCTTCTTCTTCAGCCAACGGCAGGAGTGGGACGCCAACGGCGCCGCCCTCCACGCCTTGGTCCAGCACTGGCGCCTAACCCGGGACGCGGCGCTGGTCGAATCCATGGTGGGACCGATCGCCAAGGGGGTGCACTGGATCGATCGGAAGCGGCATGCCCGCAAGGCCAAGCGGAACGATCCCGCGCTCCGCGGGTTGCTCCCCGCCGGGTTATCGGCCGAGCACTTGGGCCCATTCGACTACTTCTACTGGGACGACTTCTGGGGCGTGGCCGGCCTCCAGGCGGGCGCCGAACTGCTGCGCGCCGTGGATCAGTGGGACGCCGCCGCCGAGGCCGACGGGTTCGCGGCGTCGATGTGGGACGACGTCGAGCGCTCGTTGGCGCTGACCGCCCGGCGACTCGGCACCGTCGCCATCCCTGCCGGGCCTCGGCGCCGCATCGACTCCGGCGCCATCGGGTCGCTCGTGGCGTGCACGCCGCTCGACCTCGTGCCTCCCGACGATCCCCGCATCGCGGCCACCGCGGATCTCATTCGCCAGAGGTTCACGCTCGACACGGTGCCGCCCACCGGGGACCTTGCCCCGGATGGGGGGCGAGCCTTCTTCCAGGGGATCAGCCACACAGGGCTCGGTACCTACCTCACGTTGCAGCTGGCGGCTGTGGAGTTGCGGGTCGGGGACCGGCGCAGCCTCGACCGACTGGCCTGGATGTTGGACGCCGCCACCCCCACGTGGACCTGGCCCGAGGCCATCCACCCCCGCCTCGAGGGCGGCTGCATGGGAGACGGCCACCACGGATGGGCCGCCGCCGAGCTGCTGACATTCGTGCGTGACCTGCTCGTGCGCGAGGTTGCCGGCGGGCTGGCGCTGGCGTCGCTGGTGCCCGACGGCTGGTATGGCCAGGGCTGGGAGGTGCACGACGCGCCGACAGCCGCAGGCCATATCTCCTACGCCGTCCGCTGGCACGGCGACCGGGCGGCGCTGTTGTGGGAGCTCACGCCCCATGCCGACGTCGGGAAAGTCCGGCTGACCGCCCCGGGGATCGACCCGTCGTGGTCGACGAGCGAGCGCCGCGGCGAGGCGCTGCTAGGGCCGGTGGCGGCGCCACCGGGATCGTCCGCCACCGCCGGCGCCACGGCCGGCCGCTAGGGCCGGGCGTCCTCTAGGCCAGTCGGCACAGGATCGGCATCGATGCCGTGTGGTTCTCGTTCAGGTTTTTCTGCACGAACGACCAGAAGCTGGGCTTGGTGAACATGCGGAGCCACAGCCGGGGGACGCCATAGTCCCAGCGGGCGTGGTTGACGAACGCATACTGGCTCCGGTCCGTCGGCTGGAGCACGGTCGAGTTGTCGATGCCCGTCTCGGTCATGAACCAGCCGGTCAGGTGGTCCCAGAGCTTGAGCGCGACGTCGGTGTCCTCGGCCACGAAGTAGTTGAACAGGAACAGCCCCGGGCGTGTCTTGTCGACGTCGGCGATGCACTTGACACACCGGGCCGGCATTGCGTCGACACGAGTGGCTTCGGTGTCGAGCTCCTTGCGCAGCTGCGCGTAGGGCTCGCTGGTCTGGAGGGCGGGCAGGTCGTCGGGCGACGTGGTCTCGACCAGCACCGTCACGTCGAACCTCGCCGGGTGCTCGACCTTGCGGGCATACCCGGCCGGGGGTGGCGCCAGCACGGTTCGGTACACCGTGGCCCGCTTCACAGCGTCGACGCGGGCGAGGTCGGCGGCGGCGGACTTGAGCCGACCCAGCAGCGCGGTCTTGATTGCCGACGAACCGGGGAACGGCCGCCGACCCGTCGGTGGCTCGACGTCCGCGGACAGGAGCAGGTAGCCGAAGCCGGGCGGTTCGACGAGCGCCGCCGGCCGGTACCTCGGCTTGGCGTTGACGATGGTGGGATCCATGGGTCCCTCCCTTTTCTCGAGGGGCATCGGCGCGGTTACCCAGCGGTCAGCCAGCCGAAACGATCCCCTTGCCGCAGGTCGCCGACGCGCCATATCGTTCTAGTGATGCCAGCAACGAGATCTCATGCCGGCGATAAAGACGACGGGCTTCCGGTCTTCCCAGGCTTCCGCGAGATGGCCGAGAGCCGTCGCAGCCTGCTCGGTGAGCTCGTGAGCCAGCGGCGGTCGCTCGGCCTGTCGCAAACCGAGGTCGCGGCCCGGATGGGGACCTCCCAGTCGGCCGTCGCCCGCCTCGAGGCCGTGGCCGGCGATGTCCGGCTGTCGACGCTCGAGCGTTACGCGGAGGCGGTCGGTCACACGCTCCGCTGGTCACTGGAACCTGTGTCAGGGCAGGCGGGGGACCGGGCGGCCGGGGACGACGGGGTGCGCCGCCGATGACCACTGCCGGTACACCCCCGTGGCTGCCGCCTGACCGACCGTCGGAGGTGCCGGTACCGCCGGGCTTCCCCCACCGCGGGCCTGGCCCGCGGCCGATGTACCCGCCGGTGCCCCAGGTCCCGATCCCGGGCGATCCGCCGGCGCCGGGCGGCTTCGAGTCGACCGTCTACGCCGAGCTGCTCGAGCGGCGCATCGTGTTCGTCCGAGACCGTCTCGATCACGACACCGCCACCCTGGTGACCGCACAGCTGATGACGCTCGACGCCGCCGAAACCTCGCCGGTCACGCTGGTGGTCAACAGCCGGGGAGGCCCCGTCGACGCGGTCGCCGGCCTCCTCGACACCATGGACCTGGTCAGATGCCCGGTGGACACCAGTTGCATCGGCCGGGCCGAGGGGACCGCCGCGGTGGTTGTCGCCGCCGGCACCGGCCGTCGGCGCTGCGGACGGGGAGCCACATTCCGCCTGCGCCTTCCCGACCTAGAGGCGGCGGGGCCCGCCGACCGGTTGCGGCGCGACGTCGAGAGCGCCACCCGCGTTCAGCGAGCCCTGGTCGACCGGCTCGCCGCCATCACGGGACAGTCGCGGGCACTGATCGCCCGGGACGTCGAGCGCGGCCGTCTGCTGGGCGCCGACGAAGCGGTCAGCTACGGGCTCGTCGACGAGATTTCGGGTGGGTGATCTGCGTCAGCGGACAAGATGTCCCCATGCTCGATCACGTCTCCATCCAATGTGCCGACGTCACCGCCACGACCGCGTTCTACGACGCCGTCCTGCCGACGATCGGCGGAAAGCGGATCCTCGAGTTCGGGGATGTCATCGGATACGGCGTGCCGCCGATGCCGGACTTCTGGATCGGCCCGCACAACACCGGTGACGGCTTCCGCGAGTCACACATCGCATTCTCGGCGCCCGATCGTGCCGCCGTGCGCGCGTTCGTCGAGGCAGCCGAGGCCTCGGGCGCCACGGTGCTGCACGAGCCCAGGGTCTGGCCGGAGTACCACCCCCACTACTACGGCGGCTTCGTCCGTGACCCTGACGGCAACAACGTCGAGGCGGTCTGCCATACGCCCACTAACGCGTGAGCCAGGTGGTCAAGGGCACCGGACGTCACCGACGTAGGCCAGCGGACTATCGAGCTGGTCTACTGCCCGAGTAGCTACGAGGCTCGGACGAACGTCACCACATACGAAACCTGATGGTCGAGAACGATGACGAGGCCTGGCTCGACTGGGACGGCCACGGCGTCTGCTTCGACCTCGACCTCAGACGCGACCCGGTGTGGCCGCCATGATGGCGAGCTGGTGGGCCGAGGCGGCGGCACCGCTCATGTGCGGGCCCGCGAGGTTCAACCGGGGCGTGGGCTGCATGGGCGAGGTGGGACCGCTCGGTAGCCCGGCGGTCCAGGTTTGGGGGTGGGCTACGCGTCAGTCTCCGAGTCGTCGGCTTTGGCAGGCTCCTCCTGTGCCGGCTCGTCGGCACAGCTGCTCTTGGCCTTCTGCCAGTCCTCGGTCTCCTGGATCTGCTCCGCCTGACTGCGTTCGACATCACTCACTTGTCGTCCTCCCACTCCTTCGTCTTCTCTGGGTCCTCGTACGCCTGGTCGCCGGGACGCTTCTTAGCGTCCTCCCAATCCTCGGTCTCGTCGCGATCCTCACCTGCCTGAGGGGCTGGGTCGTTCATGGGTTGTCCCCCTTCTCATCGTCGGATGCCGATCGTCACCACTTGAAGCGGGCTATCGAGGGTCGGATCCGGACTCATTGTCGGCCTCCGAGTCGTCGCTCGCGCCGGGCTCCTCCGATGCCCTCTCCCAGCCTTCGGTCTCGTGAGGGTCCTCGTACGCCTGGCCCACCGCCTGCCCGTACATCGGCCGTTCGGTGTCATGGGGGTACTCGGGCGCCTGCACAACCGGACGTGCTTTGGCGACCTGCCAGGCGTCGCTATCGATTTCTTGCTCGTACGCCTGCTCCTCGTACGCCTGCTCCTCGTACGCCTCCCCCAGCAAAGGGCCGTCATCGTCCAGCATGATTTCGAGTCTGGCTGTTGACGGCTCGCTGCTACTGCCGTTGATGGTCGCGTCCGCGGGCACCACCTGGCGTGCGAACACGACGATGTTGCGCTTGCCGCCGGACCACTTCCAGACCAGGCGGGCCTCGAACAGGACGGGTTGCCCCTCGGCCACGGCCAGGCGGAGCAGCACGTCGTCGGACACGGTCTCGCCCGGCTCGATCCAGGCATGTTCCTCGAGGATCGTGTACACGCGACCAGGCAGCCAGCTGACGATTCCAGGCTCGTCGGAGTCAGCCAGCGAACTCACCCGCAGACCCGTGCCCTTCTGCAACAGCTCAACAACCGACGCACCGATGTTCTTGAGGCGCACGCGGGCGAGCAAGAGGCGCTTGCCGTCGATGGTGAGCCACTCTCCCCCCATCGACACCTCCAGGCGGGGGCGATAGGTCCGGCCCTTCACGAACCGGTAGTAGGCCCACACGGCACCGACGACCACCGCCAAGGCCGTGATGAGCGTGCCCACGATCTCAGCGACCGTCTTGACGTCGTCGAGGCCCGAGCTGGTCGTCTCGCCCTGCGTCAGGGTTGCCAACAACCAGTTAGGAGACGCACTCAACGCCGCCGCCCACACCATGCCAACAGTCAGGCTACGCGAGTCCGCGCATGCTGTCTGGGAGTCGCCCGACGATGGTAGGTGCGAACTCGAAGGAGTCCCCCGCTTTGCCGTCTCGATCAGGGGGTGGGGGGTGAACTAGAGCCGACCGATCGCGACGTCGTCGGTGACCGAGCGGAGAGCGGCCAGGGTGGGATGCTCACCATGCAACGCAAGGCCCAGCTGGCGACGGTGCTCCCGGAAGATGCGCTCCCGCCGCTCGACCTCGGGCCTGAGGTCGTCGAGGTGCTCAGGCCCGGCCACGGCTTCGAGCTTGACCCATGCGGCCTCAAGGTCGGCGGCCAGCTGGACCGAGAGCTTCTGGGAACGGGTGAGGGGGAAGGCGGCAAGCCCGAGACGGGCGAGGTGTCGAGCCTCGTCGTTCTTGGCAAAGCTACTGGTCATGGCCTCATCCTCCCATCGCCGCACTCTCGGATGCTTGGCTCACCGCAGGGGGCGTTATCTGGCAAACGGTCGAATCACGAAGGGGTGCGAGAGTGAAGGAGTCCCCCGCTTGGCCGTTTCGGATCAGGCTCGCGGCTATAGACAGTCGGAGGCGTCGAGATCCCGAGGCGCAACACGGGCGACTCTGATGGAGTCAACGATGAAGTCGTCGGTTGCTTCCACGACATCTGAATACCTGTATTCGATCGGGGACCACGGCCCTCTATAGGTGCCCTTGCACTCCTCTTAGGGCCGAGGATGCCGAGCCAGAAGCCCTAGGAGTGACCGGCTCCTGCGATTGTGGAGCGCCCCCGCGGGCAGCGAACCCGTCAGTCCGACAGCGCCGCGGTGGCGATGCCCCAGGGGTGCAGGGTGAACGAACCCTCGAAGGGCGCCACCGGGCGGCCGCGCAGGTCGACGAGCCAGCCGCGCCGGCCATCGATGCGGACCTCCGCCGGCTCGTCGCGGGGATTGAACACCCGAACGGTCAGTGCGCCGCCCTCCCTCACGACCGCCGAGACCACCGCCCCCTCCACGGCAAGGGCCGAGCCGGCCGCTGGCAGGTCGGCGTCGCCCCCGCCGGAACCGTCGGACGGCTCGGGCGGCTCGGACGGCTCGACCACCTGCAATGGCACGAGCACCTCGTCGGCCAACGCGAAGGGGTCCACGTCGCCGACGGCGACCGCGTAGCGGCGGGTCAGGCGCTTCTGCAGCTGCGGACCCTCGAGGCGGATCAACGGACCCGCAGGCAGCGGGCGGGTCGGCATCGGCACCTGCGACAGCATCCCGGTGCAGCGCAGCAGCGTGAGTGCCAGTTCGTGGGCACGCCCGCCGTGGATCTCCACCAGCTCGTACTCGGCCACGCCGTCGTGCACGACGGTGAGCCCTCCCGCCTGGACGAACCGGAGCGCCGGGTAGGTCGGCAGCGGCGCCTCGGTGGGGCCGCCCTCCGCGTCCAGCCCCCGCTCGACGGACCCGAACGCGGTCTCGGCCCGGGAGGTCGCCGCGGGCGTCCGGCAGCGGGAGGTGCGCCCGCAACCGATGGTCCCGGCTGCGGTTGTCGATCGTGGTCTCGACCCGGAGCGCCCGTTCCCCAGCCCGCAGCTCGAGCCGCGTGATGACCTCGTGTCGACCTCGCCGGTGCGCTCCTCCAGCCCCTCGGCTCGTGCCGGCCAGCGATAGCGGGCCACGATCCGGACGCGGGCCCGTAGCGGCCCCCGCTCGAGCACGGCCACGTCGACCGACTCGGGCCGGTCGACCAGCGTGTCCCGGGCGGGCGGGCACCAGTTGTATGTGTCGCCGCAGTCGCCCCCATCGACCAGGCGGCCGAGCCCGGCGTGACCGTCGATGGCGAAGGTCCCGTCGGCCGGGTCGACGGTGACCGTCACCAGGCCATTCGCCAGCGCCGGCCCACGGCCCGCCGTGCCCTCGGTAACGGAGACGGCCTCGACGCCGGTGGTTCCGCCGTCTGCGGTCCAGCCCTTCCAGCCGAATCCGGCCACCTCATCGACGTGCGCCAGCACCGTGACCCGCGCGGGCTGGCGGACGCGCAACCGGACGGGCCCCGGGTCGGTGAGGCCCGCAAGGGCGACGCGGGTGTCCGACGACACCAGTGAGCCCGTCCCCGCGCGACTGGCGGAGACCAACTCCTCGCCGCCCGCCGACTCGAGACTGAACCCCGTGATCGTGCGCATCCACTCCAGCTCCTCGGCGGCGGGGACGACCAGCTCCGGCGGTCCCTCCAGCAGCACCGCCTCGGCGGGCTGAGACCGGAGGAGCTGGGTGCCCGGCGGCGCGTCGGCGGTCGCGAGCGACGAGCCGGACGATGCCGCCCCGGGGCCGGGACGTGGGATTGACGATCAGCGGACCGTCGTGCCGCACCCGGGCGGCCAGGTGGGCGAGCGCCCGGTCGGCCAGGCCGTCGGCGATGTCGCCGGCCTCGGCGTAGCGGTGGAGCACGGCGTCGCAGACCTCGTCGATCGAGCAGGCGCACACCGAGTCGTGGGCCGAGTTGAGGATCAGGTCACGCCAGGCCTCGTCGAGCAGGGCCGTCGGCCAACGTTCCGCGGGCAGGAACAGCGCCGACAGCGGCTCCGCCAGGCGCTCGACCGCCCGCTCGGCTCGGGCGGCGGCCTGGCGGACGTCGACCCGGTTCGACGTAACGCCCATGAGCAAGTTGGCGCGCGCGCCGGCGCGGAGCTCGCCCCGCCACGTGGGCAGGCCCTCGGTCGGTGCCGTCGCGAGGTGCTCGGGCAGCGACACGATCCGGAGGTCGAGGTCGTCCTCGAGCGCGTTGGCCTCGGCGACGACCCGTCCCAGCCATGGCTGGGGCATCTGGTGGTCGGTGCCGTTCATCCACAGCAGCGGCCCGACGAGCAGGTCGCCCCACTGCCGTCCGAACCCGTCGAGGGCGGCGACGAACGCCTTGGCGTCGTCCGGCAGCGCCGAACCGTTCCCGTAGCCCTGGGGCAGGTACTCGGCCCGGACCGCCGAGCCGTCGGGTGCCTGCCACCAGAAGCCGCTGCGGTCGATGGCGGCGGGCACGCCCCGCCAGACCACGGCGTGCTCGAAGCCGAAGCCGGCCAGGACCTGGGGCATCTGTGCGACGTGGCCGAACATGTCGGGCAGGTAGCCGACCGCCATGGCACCGCCGAACCGGTCGGCCACCCTCAGGCCCCGCTGCAGGTTGCGGACCAGGGTCTCGCCCGACACCAGGAACTCGTCGGGGAGCGTGTACCACGGCCCGATCGAGATCCGACCGCTGCCGACCAACCGCCGGAGCGGCTCCTCGGCCTCAGGCCGCACCGCCAGGTAGTCGTCGACCACGGCCAGCTGTCCGTCCAGCAGGAACCGGGCGTACGCCGGGTCGTTCTCCATCTGGGGGATCAAGCGATCCAGCAGGTCGACGAGGCGCAGCCGGAAGGTCTGGAACGACTGGTACCACTCCCGGTCCCAGTGCGTGTGGGGGACGACATGGACGGTCCGTTTCGTGCCATGACCTGCGGAAACCCTCGTTGTCGATTCGGTCATGAGACCCCTTCGGTCCTCAACCAGTCCTCAGCAGTTTGGCCCAACGTCTCGTCGACCACGGCCCGCACCTTGTCCTCGTCGCTTCGGATGACACGCGCGTAAGTGCGCAGCAGCGTCTTGATGTCGTGGCCCAGCCGTTCGGCCCACAGCGCCGGGCTGATCCCGCGGGGCAGCAGCGCGCTGGCGTGGTGGTGGCGAAGGTCGTGCCACCCGAACCCCCCGAGCCCGGCGAGTCGGCCGCCCGACGTGCGTACTTCCGACCCTGTGTCCGCACGATCGGTCGGCCCTCGTAGTGGAACACCAGCCCCTCACGCCCGGGACCGAACGCTGCCACGTGCGTTGCCAGGACGCCGACCACAACCGCTGAGCGCGATAGTGCGGCAGCTTTTTCCCGACGACGTCGGCGGCCGCAGCACCGCCGGGTCACGCCGCGTGAACGTCACCGCCGCCGCCTAGACGCTCGACGTCGCCAGCGGCCGGAGTGTTACTCCCGGAACGATCCCACGATGGGCCGTTGGGTCAGCATGGTCACGAGGCGGCCGCAGAAGACCGATCATCTCCTCGCCGAGGGCCGCCAGAACGGCGACTGGTCGCAAGGATCCAGAAGGATGTCGGCCTTCCGAGGAAGTATGCGGGGCGGGTTGCCGAGCGGCGGTGGTGCCAGCGCGTTTCCATTGGCGTGCTCCTAGGTTGTTCGGGGGTTACCGCTTCCAGCGACCGGGCCTGGGCCGTTATCCGGGAGGCTCCACCGGTGGCGGTAATCCGCCGCCAGTCGGATCCACACCACGCGGAGAGCTGAGGTCACAAGCACCAGCCCAGCGGGTCACGAAGAGGACGGTCGTCATGTCAGGGCAAGCATCGTGCCGACCGCGGGAGGCGGCTGCGCCATATGCCACAAACGAGGCATGACGAATGGCACGCCAGCTGTGCACGAGGAGGTCGCTGAACGCCACGCCGAGCGCCGGACCGGTCTTCTCAATAGCCCCGGGTTCCGCGTATGCGTCGAGCATGTCGCGCCGCACTGCCTCGAAGTCCGCCACGGGATCATCGGTCAGCGTCGCAGGGGGTGTCGGGCTAGGGGGTGACGCGTCCTCGCCCCGAGCGTGAACCCGTGGCGCCTCATCGCCGCGGGCTCGGCCCGCGGTGGCCTCACTCGATGACGATGCCGGACAGGTCCTCGGCCGGCTCGGGATAGCGCAGGTCGAGTCCCTCGAGGGTGTCGATGAGGGTCTGGGAGATCACCAGGTCGCGGTACCACTTGCGGTTGGCGGGCACCACGATCCAGGGCGCGTGCCGGGCGGCGGTGCGCCGCACCATCTCCTCGTAGGCGTCCTGGTAGTCGTCCCAGTGCTCGCGCTCCTCGAGGTCGCTGACGCGGAACTTCCAGTTCTTGGCAGGGTTCTCGAGGCGGGCCCGCAGGCGCTCGGCCTGCTCGTCCTTCGAGATGTGCAGGAAGAACTTGACGATGACCGTGCCCTCGTCGGCCAGCATCTTCTCGAAGTTGCGGATGTGCGTGTAGCGGGCCTTCCATCGCGCCCGCGGCACCAGGTCGTGGACGCGGACGATGAGCACGTCCTCGTAATGGCTGCGGTCGAAGATCGCGATCTGCCCCTTGGCGGGAACGTGGGGGTGGATGCGCCACAGGAAGTCGTGGGCCAGCTCCACCTCGGTGGGCGCCTTGAACGACGCGACGTGCACGCCGGCGGGGTCGAGTCCCTCGAACGCCTTGCGGATGGCGCCACCCTTGCCCGAGGTGTCGGTCCCCTGGAGCACCACCAGCAGCTTGTGGCGGCCGTCGGCGTAGAACTTCTCCTGCAGCTCGTCGAGATGGGCGGTCAGCTGGGCCAGCCTGGCGCGTCCGTCGGACTTGCCGCCCTCGAAGCCGGCGGTGTCGGCCGGGTCCCACTTGGCCAGCGTGAAGTCCTTGCCGTCGGTGACCCGGTAGCGCTGCATGTGGTCGGTTTAGCGCGCCGCGCCGCCGTTGTCCGTAGCCTTGCGTGGGTGCGCGTCGCCTTCGGAACCGATGAGCGAACTGACGTGACCGACGGGATCAAGCGCGCGCTGTCGGAACGGGGCCATGAGGTCGTCGTGGTGGGCGAGGGCGAGCCGTGGCCCGACGTCGGCCGGGGCGTGGGCCAGGCGGTCGTCGAGGGCCTTGCCGACCGGGGAGTGGTGTGCTGCTGGACCGGAACCGGCGTGTCCATGGCCGCCAACAAGGTGCCCGGGGTGCGGGCGGCGCTGTGCACGGACCCCGAGACCGCGGCCGGCGCCCGCCGCTGGAACGACGCCAACGTGCTCGCCCTCGGCCTGCGGCTGACGTCGCCGGCGCTGGCCGACGAGATGATCGACGCCTTCCTCGGCACCGAGTCGGAGGCAGACGAGGCACCCAACATCGCCAAGCTGCCGTGACGGAGGGGACGGGCATGTGGCGCCAGAGGGTACGCGAGGGTCCACTAGTGTCGCCCGCGATGGCCTCCGCGACGGCACCGATGCTTCGCAAGGCGCTGCAGGGCCGGTCGCCGTCGCTCACCATCGAACGCGAGCTGTGGGAGGCCGGCCACGAGGTCGTCGTCGGCATGGACGAGGTCGGCCGGGGCGCGTGGGCCGGTCCGCTCAGCGTCGGTGCCGCGGTGCTGCCCCGGGATCGGCGGGTCTACAAGGTCCGCGACTCCAAGCAGCTGCTGGCCTACGAGCGTGAGGCGCTGTTCGACCGGATCGGCGGCTGGTGCTCTGCGTGGGCCGTCGGGCACGCCTCGTCCGAGGAGTGCGACGAGCTGGGGATGAGCGAGGCCCAACGGCTGGCGGCCCGGCGGGCGCTCGAGGGGTTGGGGGTGACGCCGGGGCGGATCCTGCTCGACGGCAAGTGGGACTTTGTCGGTGGCGGCATCACCCGGCGGATCGTGCGGGGCGACTCCCGGTGCCTGTCGATCGCCGCGGCCTCGATCCTGGCCAAGGTCACGCGCGACCGCATCATGCAGGCCGAGGCCGACCACTATCCCTGGTGGTGGTTCGACGACAACAAGGGCTACCCCTGCCCGCGCCACAAGGCCGTCCTGCGGGGCCTGGGCCCGTCGGCCATCCACCGCCGGAGCTGGGTGTTCATGGAGGGGCTGCCCTATGGCGGCGTCGCCCGGTTCGTGCGGCCCGATCCCCAGGGGACGTTGTTCGACTGCGACGCCGAAGGGGCGCCTTCGATTGACGCGCGTCTCGCCCGGGTAGGTGCCTGACATGCCCGATCCTGAAGAGATGCAGGAGCGGCTCGACGACGTGGGCCGGCACATCGACGAGGCGCGCAAGCAGGCCGACGACGATGACCTGCTACCCGACGACGAGGAACCCGACGAGTACGAGCCCACCGAGGGAATGGGCGGGTCGCCGCCCGTGTGACCGCCCACGTTGGTGACGGGATCGCTCCCGCCCCTACCCTCGGCTGGATGCGACGCCATCGGGCCGCTGTTGCGCTCGTCGCCTGGACGTTCCTCGTGTGGACCACCCGCATCGCCAACATCTGGCGCGATGCCGACCTCGACACCGGGGAGCGTTGGGGGCGGACCCTCCTGGCACTGAGCTTCACCCTTCTGGCCATCGCCGTCGCGGTGGCGCTGGGGCGGCGGCTGGGGCAGGCCACGGTCGTCGCGGTGGGTGCGCTGTCCGCATGGACCATCGCCGTCTGGGTCGTGCGCGGCATCGGGATCCTCGCCGCCGACCACGACCTCGGGTTCAAGGTCGTGCACACGGTCCTGGCCGTGGTGTCGATCGTGCTGGCGGTGCTCGCCTGGCGGGAGACGCGGCGGGAGGCCGCGCGCCCGCCTACAACGGCTCCGGTGCCGGCGGCGCGTCGGGACTGACCCGCACGTCCAGAGCCAGCGTCAGGCAACGGCATCCGCCACCGGCCTTGAGGAACTCGTCGACCTGGCAGCCGACGACGGTGAACCCCCAGGCCTCGAGCTGGCGCCCCACCCGGGGCGGGACCGCCGGCATGACGATGGTGGTCCCGACCACGACCGAGTTGGCACAGAACGACAAGGTCTCGTCGTCGCTGAGCACCAGGGGCTCGGGTACCAGGGCCTCGACCACCTTGCGGCCGTAGGCGTCCCAGCCGAGCGGCGCCACGACGGCGCGCCGCGAGTCGAGCGGGCAGAACGTGAGGTCCAGGTGGTACAGGCGGGGGTCGACGAGCTGGATGGGCCGGACCGGGCATGCCAGCAGCGACGACAGCGCGGTGGCGGCGCCGGCGTCGGAGCGGAACGAGTAGCCCGAGAGCAGCACGGTCCGCCCGTCCTCGGGCGTGAACGGCAGGGCGTCGCCGGCGCCCTCGTGGTCGAGTTCGGCCGGTAGGTGGTCGACCCGCCAGTCCCGCTTGCCGAACCAGGCCGCGTTGATCGGCGTCTCCGGCCGGCGTTCGGGATGCCGGAAGTGGCTCGGCACGAACTGGCCACCGTTGACCAGCCCGGCGTTGGCGGTGAACACCAGGTCGGGCACGTCGGCCTCGGGCTCCATCACCACCACGTCGGCGCCGGCGGCCTCGAGCGTCGTCACCAGGCCTTCCCACTGGGCCAGCGCCCGCTCGGGGTCGACCGACACCTCGCGGCTCATCCAGGGGTTGATCTCGTAGAGGACACCGAAGTGCCGCGGCGGGCACATGAGGTAGCGACGCCCCCACTGGAGGCCCCCGGCAGGTTCCGTCATGGCCGGCTCACCGCGGCCCGAGGAGGTGGTCGACGAGCTGGCGGACGAACAGGCCCACGTCGGTCACGATCCCCAGCGCCTGGTGGCTGCCCCGGTCGGCCAGCTTGGTGACCACCGCCTGGTTGATGTCCACGCAGAACGTCTCCACCCCGGCCGGCAGGCAGTTACCCGTGGCG
This sequence comes from uncultured bacterium, assembly GCA_963813485.1. Classification (GTDB taxonomy): domain Bacteria; phylum Actinomycetota; class Acidimicrobiia; order Acidimicrobiales; family VFJN01; genus DASQUK01. The sequence continues at coordinate 76,782 of CAWEZE010000020.1, read as the reverse complement.
ATGGCGTGCAGCGTCGACGCCAGCATGAGGGCGGCCGTCACGCCGGGGATGTGCTCGCGCAGTGCGTCGGCGGCGGCGACGGTGTCGGAGATGACGTCGGGGAGCGGCCCGTCGTCCCGGATCGACCCGCCCAGCACGAACGGCACCCCGGCCTTGACGCAGGCGTGCATCACGCCGCCGGTCACGAAGCCGGCATCCACCGCCGCGGCGATCGAGCCGTGGCGCCGCACCTCGTTGATGACCCGGATGTGGTTGGCGTGACCCCCCTCGGTCGGCACCCCCTCGGCCACGGACACCCCTAGCGACGTGCCCAGCACGTTGGCCTCGATGTCGTGCGCGGCGAACCCGTTACCGGCGAACAGCACGTCGACCCAGCCGGCGGACACGAGCCGGGCCAGGTCGGGCGCGCCGCCCGTGTGCACGACCGCCGGGCCGCAGACGACCAGGACCTTCCCGCCGCGATCACGTGCGGCCCGCAGGCGGTCGGCCACGCGGGAGACGAGCAGCGCCTTGGGCTTCTCCGACGACACCTCCGAGGCCATGAACTCGAAGACCTGGGTGTCGCGGGCGTGCGCGGGCGCCTGCACCCGCACGCCGTCGCTGCCCACCACCACGGGGTCGCCGGCCGCGACCCGGTGCATGGGCGCGGTACGGGCGTGGCCGTCGTGCAGGACCAACGCACAGTCCATCTCCGGGTTCTCCACCGTCAGCCAGCGTCCGTCTACCCGCACCTCGGTGGCCAGGTTGGTCGTCGAGTAGAAGCCGGCGGGCAGCACGCCGTCCACCTCGGCGGGCACCAGGCGAGCATCCGACTGGTCCACCCGGTTGGCGCCGTGCATCTGTAGTGAGTCGAGCAGAGGGCCCAGCACCTCGTCGTCGCCGCTGACCTCGATGCGGGCACGGCTGGCATCGAGGCTGGTCTTGCCGATCTGGAACTCGGCGATCTCGTAGTCGCAGCCGGCGTCCAGGATCGTGTCGAGGATCTTGGCCAGTAGCAGCGAATCAACGATGTGGCCGCTGACCTCGATGGTCTCGGTAGCCATCACACTCCTTTGTGCGAGGGGTACGGGTCGTCGGGTTTCCGATGGCCGGGGACGGCACCGATATCATGCCGCCCGCCATGGGCCAGCCCATCAACGTCGTCGAGAAGCCGTCGCGGACACCAGGCATCGCTCGGTTCGAGATCAATCGCTCGCTGACGGGCATGGGGCACGAGCGCTACGCGTCCGCCGACGACATCGTCGACAACCGGGCCGTCGACGAGCTTGCCCGTCGGCTGTTCGCCACCGGTGGAGTCACCCGGGTCCACGTCAACAGCAGTGTCATCACGGTCGCCCTGGCCGACGGCTGGGCGGGGGAGCAGCTGCTCGACGTCATTCGGGGCCTCTACATCTACTATCCGCCGGTGGCGGCGGACCCGGGATCGGCTTCGGCTGTTTCCAGCCCGCCGGGCGAGGAAGCCACGGGTGGTGACGTCACGCCCGCCAACGGCGCCGAGGGCAGTGCCGACGCCTCCGCCGGTGCCACGGCCGCTGAGCCCGACGCCGAGCCGGCCGCGGGCCCCGGCGCCACGGAAAGCGACGGACGGCAGTAGCGTCGACTCCGAATCATTTCGGGACCAGCCCGGGGAGCGCCAGCCGCCAACGGCGTCGGCCGCCGAAGGAGACGTAATGAGTCACAGTGCTTGGCAGGGGGTGCTCGAGCGACTGGACGAGGCCGCCGAGTTGGCCAAGCTGGATGCGGACGTGCACCGGATGCTGCGCACGCCCCGACGCACGCTCGAGGTTTCGATCCCGGTGCGCCTCGATGACGGATCGGTCGAGGTCTTCACCGGCTGGCGGGTACACCACGACACGACCCGCGGGCCCGGCAAGGGTGGGATCCGATTCCATCCCGACCTCGACGCCGACGAGGTCAAGGCGCTGGCGGCGATGATGACGTTCAAGACTGCGGTGCTCGACCTGCCCTTCGGCGGCGCCAAGGGCGGCGTGCGCTGCGATCCGCGGGTGCTGTCGGGAGGTGAGCTCGAGCGGTTGACTCGCCGCTTCGCATACGAGATCAGCCCGCTGCTCGGCCCCGAAACCGACATCCCGGCGCCAGACGTCAACACCGACAGCCGGGTGATGGCGTGGCTGGTGGACACGCTCTCGATGGTGTCGGGCAAGAACCTCGCGGCGTCCGTGACGGGCAAGCCGCTGTCGATCGGTGGCTCCCGTGGCCACGCCGGCGCCACGTCCGCGGGTTGCCTGACGTGCGCCCGGGCGGCGTTTCGGGAGCTGGAGATCCCGATGGTGGGCAGCCGGGCCGTGGTCCAGGGATTCGGCAAGGTGGGTGGGCCGCTGGCGTTCCTGCTCACGTCGGCCGGCATGCGGGTGGTGGCGGTGAGCGACATCGGCGGCGCCGTGATCAACGAGGGGGGCCTCGACATCAATGCGCTGTCGGACCACGTGTCCGAGACGGGCTCGGTGGTGGGCTTCGCCGGCGCTGACAGCATCGCCGGCGACGCCTTGTGGGATGTCGAGTGCGAGCTCCTGGTGCCGGCGGCGCTGGGCGGATGCATCGACACGGTGGTCGCCAAGCGGATCACGGCCGACGTGGTCGTCGAGGCCGCGAACGGGCCGACCACGGTCGAGGCACAACCCGTCCTCGACGACAGGGGGGTCGTGGTCGTACCCGACATCCTGGCCAACGCGGGTGGCGTCACGGCCAGCTACTTCGAGTGGGCGCAGGCGCTGCAGGGCTACCCCTGGGAGGAACAGGTGGTGGCAGAGCGGCTGCGGCAGCGGATGGATGCCGCCTTCACCGCAGTATGGGCTCGGGCGCAGACGCTGAACGTCGGCATGCGCACCGCCGCCCACGTGGTGGCGGTCGAGCGGGTGGCGGCGGCCATCGCCGCCCGCGGTCTGTTCCCCTGAGTCGCCCCGGCGGAACCCATCGCCTCGGGAAGATGCCCCTGTGACCTCCAGGCTCACACCAGGAGGCGCTTGAGGAGCTTGCCCGTGGGCAGGCGCGGCAGTTCGTCCACGAAGCGCACCTGGCGCGGGCACTTGAAGTGCGACAGCCGGACGCGGCAGAACGCGATCAGCTCTTCGGCAAGGGCACCGCTCGCGTCGGTGCCGGGCATCGGCTGCACGAACGCGGTGACCTGCTCACCCCAGTCCGGGTCGGGTGTCCCGAGCACGGCCACGTCGGCGACGGCCGGGTGCATGACGAGCTGGTCCTCGACCTCGCGGGGGTAGATGTTGACCCCGCCGGAGATGATCATGTTCGAGGCGCGGTCGGTGAGGTAGAGGTACCCCTCCCCGTCGACCCAGCCGATGTCGCCGAGCGTGCTCCAGCCCCGCTCGTTCCAGGCCGCCGCCGTCTTCTCGGGGTCGCGGTGGTACTCGAAGCGGTGGGGCGTCTCGAACCACACCTGGCCCGCGTCGCCGGCCGGCAGCTCTTCCCCGTCGTCGCCCACGATGTGGACGCCACCCAGCAGGGACCGCCCGACCGACCCAGGGTGCGCGAGCCAGTCGTCGGGGCCGATGTAGCAGAACCCGCTGCCCTCGCTGCCCGAGTAGAACTCGTGGATGATGGGGCCGAGCCAGTCGAGCGCCGCCCGCTTCAGCTCGACCGGGCACGGAGCGGCGGCGTGCACCAGCAGCCGCAGGCTCGACAGGTCGAAGCGGGTCCGATCCCGCTCTGGCAGTTTCAGCAGGCGGACGAGGTGTGTGGGGACGACCTGCGTATGGGTGACGCGGTGGCGCTCGATCTGCGCCAGGAACTCGACCGGGTCGAAGCGCTCCATCACGACGGCGGTGCCGCCGAGCCGCTGCGTCATGGTGGTCCAGCCGGCGGGCGCGGCGTGGTAGAGCGGCGCCGGGCTCAGGTACACGGTCTCGTCGGTGAAGCCGAACAGCCTGGTCAGCAGCGTCGTGAACGGCGACGGCGCTCCCAATCGGCCGCCGACCGCAGGCGGCACGATGCCCTTGGGCCGGCCGGTGGTGCCCGACGAGTAGAACATCCACGAGCCCTCGCATTCTTCGGGCAGGGTGTCGAGCGCCCGGCCCGACACCAACTCCTCGTAGGGCTCGAACCCCTCGAGCTGTCCGCCCACCGTCAGCCGGGTGGTGACGGCCCCCAGATCGTCGCCGAGCTCGCGCACCGTGTCCCCCAGTCGGGCCGAGGTCACCAGGGCGGTGGCGCCGCAGTCGGCCACGATGTAGCCCGCCTCGGGCGCGGTGAGGTGCCAGTTGATCGGCGTGACGTAGAGCCCGGACCGCAATCCGGCCCACACGGCCTCGAAGAAGACGGGCTCGTTGTCGAGCAGCACGGCCAGGTGGTCGCCCGGCCGCAGCCCGCGATCGCGCAGCACCAGGGCCAGGCGGGTCGACGCCTCGTCGAGCTCGCGGTAGGTGCGGGCCTCCCCGCTGCCGGACATCACCAGCGCCACGCGGTCGGGGTCGCGCGCGGCCTGGGCCGCGGGATGGAGGCGGGCGGCGCCGAGGTCGGGATTGTCGTTCATGCGGCGCCCCCGCCCGCGTCCGGGGCGGGTCCGAGCGTGAGGTCCAGCCCGGTCCGGGCCTCGGCCGCGAGGACCAGGTCGCTCCAATCGCGTTCGCCGAGGCCGCGTTCGACGGCGTCGGCGAAGACCTGGCGGATCGCTCCCGCGACCGGTGCCGGGATGCCCGAGTCGGCCGCCAGGTCGTCGATCAGGCGGGCGTCCTTCGCGGCCAGGGACAGCGAGAACTGCGGGGGGCGGCCACGGGTGTCGATCCCGTCGACGATGTGGTCCATGAAGAAGTTGGTCGCGCCCCCGGTGCGTACCACGTCGACGGCCGTCCGCAGGTCCAGGCCGGCCGCAGCCGCCAGCGACAACGCCTCCAGCGACGCCCAGATGCAGGTGAACGCCAGCAGGCTGTTGGCCAGCTTCATCGTGGTGCCGGCCCCGACCGGCCCGAGGTGGAACGTGGCGCGACCGAGCTTGTCGAGGATCGGCATGCAGCGCGCCACAGCGTCGTCGTCGCCGCCGACCATGAAGACGAGCGACCGGTTCTGAGCGCCGATCGCGCCTCCGGTGAGCGGTGCCTCCACGAAGTGATGCCCGCTGCCCCGGAGCCTGGCCGCGAGCTCCCGATTGGTCGGCGGGGCGGAGGTCGAGATGTCGAGCAGGATGGCTTCGGCAGCCGCCGCGTCGACCCACTGGTCGGCGACACCGGCAACCGCATCCGGGGTGGGCAACGAGGTGATCGTGATCTCGCTCGCGGCCGCCACCGCCGCCGCATCACCCACCGCCTCTGCGCCGGCGACGGCGCTGGCGCGGATGGGATCGATGTCGCTCACCGTGACGCGGTGGCCGTCGGCGATCAGGTTGGCAGCGATCGCCCCGCCGATGTTGCCCAGACCGATGACCCCGACATGCTCCATGGACTCTCCCCTCACCTCGAGCCGAGCGAGCCGGAGCGTAGCCCGATCCCCCTCGCGACTTGACACGACTGTTAGGAGCAGCCTGTGGTCCGCCGACCGACCCGCCGGCCGATCGAGGACGGCTACTTCACGCTCCCGGAGGACCCGAGCGAGGCGCCGCGCCTGCTCGGAAGCCGGTGCCCAGTGTGCGGCGAGCACTTCTTCCCCCGGCGCGTCGTGTGTGCCCGCTGCCTTGCCGAAGGGTGCGTCGACGTCCTGCTCGGCCCGCGCGGGCACATCTACACGTGGACGTACGTGCATGTGCCGCTCTTCGCCAAGAGGGACCGCAAAGTGGGTTCGTACGGGGTCGCGCAGGTCGATCTGCCCGAGGGCCCGCGGGTGCAGGGGATCCTCCTGGGCGAGCGCGACGACTTCCACATCGGCATGGAGGTCGAGCTCGACCTCGAGACCTTGGGCGAGGACGCGGACGGCAACGACGTCGTGATCTTCCGCTTCCGCCCGGTCGGGGCTGAGAGGGACCGGGCGTGAGGATCGACGATGTGGCGGTGGCGGGCATCGGGATGGTCCGCTTCGGCAAGTACCCCGATCGCAGCGGCCCCGCCCTCGCCCGCGACGCGGCGCTGGTGGCCCTGCACGACGCCGGCATGTCCCTGGCCGATGTCGACGAGGCGTTCGTCGGCTACATCCAGCCGGCGCGAGGACGGCGCTGGCGCATCTCGTCGGCGGCGGCAGCGTGTGCACGGTGAGCCTGTTCCAGGCTGACTGAGCCTGACCGAGGGGAGGCCGGCCCGAGCGGCCGTGGGAGCGGGAAGCATGCGTCGAAGCCCGAGCGGCCGTGGGAGCGGGAAGCATGCGTCGAAGCCCGCGCGGCCGTGGAGCGGGAAGCATGCGTCGAAGCCCGCGGCCGTGGAGCGGGAAGCATGCGTCGAAGCCCGAGCGGCCGCGCAGCGCCAGTGCGGGAGACAATTGACCGCCGAGCGAGCCCGGCCGATCCGGGCCGAGCGAGGAGGGGAGAACAGATGGGGGACGAGCTGCTGGAGAGGGGACGGGAGATCCAGGGGCGGCTGTGGCCGCAGATGCGGTCTGGCGGAGGCGGCTTCCCTGCGGCCCGGCTGGCCCCCGACTTCTTCCGCTACGTGGCGGAGTCGGCCTTCGGGATGATCTGGTCGCGGCCGGGCCTGCCCATCCGGGACCGCAGCTTGGTGACGGTGGCCCAGCTCGCGGCCCTCGGCCGGTCCGAGGAGCTGCGTGCCCACCTTGCCGGCGCCCTGAACGTGGGGCTGACCCGCGACGAGCTGATCGAGGTCCTGATGCACACCGCGGTCTATGCGGGGGTCCCCGCCGCCAACGAGGCCCTGCGGGTCGCGGCCGACGTCCTCGGCGACGAGGGGAGTGACGCGGGTGGCTGAGCCCGGATCGCTGAAGGAACACGTCATCGCCGACAGCGACCTGCATGTCATGGAGCCGCCCGACCTGTGGCAGCGCTACATCGACCCGGCCTACGCCCATGCCGCCCCCATCGGGCTGACGGAGATCCCCCGCGACATGCGGGTGCGGGTCAAGAACCACACCGTGTTGCGCCTGGGGCGGGTGCGACCTGTGCGTCAAGAGGGGCGCAGGACCGGGTGGCGCCCCGAGCACGACAGCGTCTATGCCGCCGCCGAGGCGCGGGGCTGGGACCCGGCGTCGCAGATCGAGGCCATGGACGCCGAGGGCCTGGATCTGGCAGTCCTGTTCCCCTCGCGCGGGCTGTTCGTGCTCGGCCTCGACTCGATCGACATGATCGGGCCCGACGGGCTCGAGCCCGAGTACGCCAGCGCCATCGCCCGGGCCTACAACGACTGGCTGGCGGATTTCTGTGGCCACGCCCCCGACCGCATGTACGGCGCCGCGATGGTCGCCCCCCATGACGTCGACGGGGCCGTGGCCGAGGCCCGCCGGTGCGTGGACGAGCTGGGATTCAGGGCCATCTTCCTGGCGCCGGGCTGCGTCAACCGCCGCCCCTGGCACCACCCCGCCTACGATCCCCTGTGGGCCGAGATCGAGCGGCTCGACGTCCCGGTGGCCTTCCACGGCGGCGGCCAGACCTACCTCCGTCCCGACTTCTCGCTTGAAGTGCTCGACCGGCTCATGATGTGGCACACGTTCAACCAGCCGCTCGCCATGCAGTTCGTCACCGTGTGCCTGTGCGCCGGCGGTGTCTTCGAGCGGTTCCCCAACCTGCGGGTGGCGCTCCTCGAGGGCAACTGCTCGTGGGCCCCCTGGCTGCTGCACCGGCTCGACGAGCACCACGAGTGGACGGGGTGGTACGAGGCCACCGACCTCAGCCTGAAGCCGTCCGAGTACTTCCGGCGCAACTGCTACATCTCGCTGGAGGCCGACGAGGCGACGGCGATCCACTATGTCGACTGGTTCGGCGCCGACAACCTGGTCTTTTCGACGGACTATCCACACGGCGACTCGCAGTACCCCCACGCGGTCGAGGAGCTGGAGCGCCTGGCGCTTCCGCACGACGTCAAGGTCCGCATCGTGGGCGAGAACTGGGCGCGCCTCTACAAAGTGCCCCTGGCGAAGAAGGCCGGCGCCTAGACGGTTCGTCGCCGTCAGGTGGGGTTGTCGAGCTCGACCACGTCGATCCGGACGTGGTCGATCACCCAATCCTCGACGCAACCCCGGAACTGCCGGCGGTTCGTCTCGTCCATCGCCGGCGCGAACACGGCCCGGAAGCGCCCGTCTCCGAGCGACTCGATCGGACCGGAAAGGTCCGAGGTGACCTCGAGGCGGCACGTTTGGAGCTGGGCCTCGACCATCTCGGGAAGGGTCTGGTCCCGCTCGCCCCCCTTGGTCTTCGCGGACACCACGAGCTCGGTCTCGCGGGCACCACTGACCGGCTCGTGCGTGGAGAGCGTGGCCTCACGCAGGGCCAGGATCCCGACGATGCCGATCGCCAGCCCGACGGCCCCGAGAAGGAGCCGCAGCGGGGTGAGCTTCTTCACGGCATCACGACGGGCGACCGCCGCGGCGCAGCAGCTGCCGGATCTGGTCGTCGTTGGCCCCGGGGACTTCCTGCGCCAGGACCGTGATGTCGTCGAGCAGCAGCCCGCCGGAGGGATAGCTGATGGGGTCGAGCTGGCGGCCGAGACGCTCCTCGCCCGACGGCGACGTGGACTTCGAGGCGACCTTGTCGACGACCCAGGCAATGCCCGAAAGGAGCACGCCGCCCGCGACCACGAAGGTGATGAACACGTTCAGGTCGCGGGACGGCTCACGCAGCCAAGCGAAGCGGTCGGGCGACGGTTGCCGGGCCTCGTGCAGGATCTGGGCCACGGCCGGGTCGATCCGGGTGGCCCGGTACTCGAGGCGGGCCAGGCGCCGCAGCACGAGGCCCGTGGCGAGACCGACCTCCGCGATGAGGACGATCAGTCCGAAGAACAGCGCGCGGTTCCACTCCCAGCGGTTGAGCGACACGATCATGTACAGGACGCCCCCGAGCAGCGTCGCGATGCCAGCCAGCCAGGCGATGATCTTCACGACGCGCTTTCCTTCGCCTCGACTTCGCTCTCGCCGCCGCCCGGCGGGGTGTCCGGCGGGTGGTCGGCCCCCGTCCTCTCCTGGATCGTCACCCGTCCGCTGTCGCCGTCGACCTGCACGACGACGCCCTCGGGAAGGTCCTCGGTGGCGCCGGCGTAGCCCACCACCGTGGGCACCCCGGCTTCCCGGGCGAGGATGGCGAGGTGCGACAGGACCGACCCCGTCTCGGCCACGATGCCCTTGAGCCGGGACAACAGCGGCCCGAGCCCGGGCGACAGCGTGGTGGTGACGAGCACCGAGCCGGTCGGGGGATCGTCGTGGTCATAGGTGACGGTCCCGGTGCCGACTCCGCCGCCGGCGCCCGTGCCGCCACCGACCTCGGAGGCACACTGCGTCCGGATCGGCTTGCCGAGGTCGGACAGCTGGAACCACGCGGGGAGGGGCGCACCGAAGTCGTGGTCGTGGCTCGACACCAGCCCGGGCACGACCACCGCGCGCTTGGTCGCCACCGCCTCGACGTGCTCGAGGGTCATGTGGCGGATCAGCTCGGGCTCGGTCAGGTCACCGGCGGCGGCCAGCCGCTCGCCCAGCTCCCACGCCGCACGCCCGGACACCTCCTGCACCCAGCGCACCCGCAGCCGTAGCGCCTCGCGCAGGATGCCGTTGTCGCTGCAGGCTTTGCAGCTGGTCGCCGTGTAGACGGCCGTCGCCTCCTCGGGCAGCTCCGCCTCCGGCGCGACCCGGGGGCCGGTGAGCGCCAGGACCGACGGGCTCCGGGCGATGATCTCCTTGTCGCTCAGGCCGTCCTGGCGGGCCTCGGCCAGCACCCGCAGCGCCACCGACGCGCCGGTCATGCGATTGCCGCCGGTGTCGGTCAGCATGCCCATCATGATCTCGTGCGCATGGAGGGCGCGGAGGATGGCGCGGCTGCGATGCAGAAGGGCGATCAGCTGCCGGCTCGTCAGGTCGGTCAGCGGCGGGACAGCCTCCAGGTCGGCGTCCGTCCGATCGAGGAGGTGCTCCGCGAGACGGGGCAGCGCCGCCCGCAGGCGGCCGACCCGCCACGAGCCCCGCAGCTCACGGGCGGCGGGGACCGGGTTCATTCGGTGCAGGATCGTCCGCTTCCGCTTGATCTCGCCGGCCAGCCGGAGATCGATGGCCACGTGCCCGTCCACGCAGACCACGACCTGGCTGGACTTGACATCGCCCGGCGTGGCGGCGCCCGCCAGGAGGACGGCCTCGCCCACAGCCTCACGAAGCGGGGGCACCCAGAGGTCGCGTTCCAGCTCGGTCAAGGGGGCGGGGAAGGTCTCCGCTACCGGACCCGGGCCGTAGATGGGGCCCCGAGGTGCCCCTCGGATCTCACTGGTGACCGGACGGGACTGGAGCAGCCAGAGCTCCTTGTCCGTGCCGATGGCCCACTCCACGTCCTGTGGGCCGTGAAACACCTTGGCGACGCTCGTCGACAGGGCCATGAGCCGCCGGAGGTCGGCGGTCGGGAGCTTGGGACCGTCGTTGGCCGCGAACTCGATGACCTTGGCGCTCGTCGGCTCGAGGACGTAGCGGGAGCCGTCGACCTCCCCGCTCACGAGCGGCTCCGGCCCGCCGTCCACGGCGCTGACGACCCGGCGGTCGGTGCGACCCGACACCGGATCGATCCCGAACATCACCCCGCCGAACCGTGGCTCGATCAGCGGCTGGACCAGCACCGCGATCGGCTGGTCGGCGGCGCCGGCACGCTGGCGTGAGTCGAGGACCGCCGTCACGGCGGTGACGAACTCGTCGAGCCCGGTGATCCCGATCACCGACTCGAACTGACCGGCCATCGACGACTCGGCCGTGTCCTCGACGACGGATGAGCTGCGCGCCACGAGCGCCCGTTCGTTGCCACCGGCCCGCTCGAAGGCCTCCTTCACCGCCGCGTGCCGAGCGACGTCGGCACCGCCATCGACGGCATCGCAGAAGGCCGTGGTGAGAACGACGCCGGGAAGGGTGTTGAGTCCGGCGGCCGTACCCTGTGCCAGGGCCGCCGACTTGCCGCCGGTGAGAGCGGTGTCCCGGGCCACCTCATCCGCCAGATCGACGACGAACGGTCGTGCCCCTTCCACGCTCGGTGAGTCCGCGACCATTCCTTGCGTCATGCCGACGGTTCCTACACCGTTCACCGGGTGTTTGCCACCCTGTATCTCGTCGTCAGCCTTGGGGTGCATCGGGTACCTGCAGGGGAAGGATGACCTGGAATCTGGTATCGCCCGGCTCGGACTCGAGTCGGATGTCGCCGTGGTGCCTCCCGACGACGATCCGCCACGCGATGTCGAGGCCGAGGCCGGTGCCTTTCCCCATGGCTTTGGTGGTGAAGAAAGGCTCGAAGATCCGGGTGCGGACCTCGTCGGGCACTCCTGGCCCGGTGTCGCCGATCTCGATGACCAGGCGGTCGTCAAGATCAGGACGAGTGCGCACGGTGAGCGTGCCGTGTCCCTCCATGGCATCCACGGCATTGTCGATGAGGTTGGTCCACACTTGGTTCAGCTCGCCCGGAAAGGCAGCGATGTGCGGGAGCGTGCGGTCGTAGTCCCGGACGACGTCGATGCTGTGGCCGAGCTTGTGGCCGAGCATGGTCAGGGTGGCGTCGAGACCCTCGTGCACGTCGAATGACTGCAGTGGCGCCCGGTCCATTTGCGTGTACTGCTTGGCCGAGGTGAGCAGCGCCGAGATGCGGCCGGCGGCGTCGGTGATCTCGTCGAGAAGACCGTCGGATTCCAGGGAGCGAACGGGGTACGCCAGGGCGGGACCGAGGTCCGGGGGCGGTACGACGTTGGCCACCTGCTTGACCCACTCCACATCCAGGCCGGCGGCGACCAAGGTCGGCGCGATCTCCCAACTGTCGGCGACGTTGTGATCCTCGAGCCAGGTGGCCAGCTCGTCCTCGCGGTCGGACGCGTCCATCGGCGACAGCGGCGGTGCGTCCTTGCGGTGGTCGAGGGCCGACCCGGACAGGTCGGCCAGCGCCTCGAGCTGGCTGCCGTTCAGGTCGCTACGGATCACCTTGCCGATCTCACCGCGCATGCTGGTGAGCCGCTCCCGCAGCGTGGCGGTCGCTCGTAGAACCGCGGCGACCGGGTTGTTCAGCTCGTGGGTGAGTCCGGCGGTCACCGAGCCGAGTGCCACCAGGCGTTCGTGCCGCTCGACGATGTTGCTGGCGTCGGCCCCCTGGGTTGCCGCCCCCTCCAGGAGGTGGGCGGCCATCGGGAACCACTTCCACACCGCCCGGCCGAAGTCCGCTGCGGGGATCTCGAACAGGCGGCAGGGAGTCAACGCCCGGCCGGTGCTCAGGTACGCCTTGGGCACGCCACGGTCGGGCACGTAGGCGTCGAACGCGCCGGTGTAGGCGCCGTAGTAGTCGCTGCGGAACAGCTCGAGCTCGCCGCCCTGCACGCGCTTGTACATCGCCAGCGTGCCGGAGAGCAGCACCATGAAGCATGACGCGGGGGCGCCCTCGGCGTGGATCGTCGCACCCGCCGGGTACTCGACGATCCGGCCCCGCTCGGCCAGCCATGCCAATTGGTCGTCGTCGAGCTCCTCGAACAGGAACAGCGTGCGCAGCTCCTTGGGCGTCAGGCGCTCGTGCATGCCCACTCCGAGCCGCTCGGACTTCTCCGTCGCCAACTGCTCGGGCTCGGTCATGAGCGTAGCTCCTGACCGGTCGACGGCGCGAGCGCCAGCGAGCCGGGCGACGATGGGGTGCGGGGGCGCAGCCCCCGAGGAAGGATGGTCATGAGATCACCTCGGCTCGGCCTCCGGGGCTCATGTGCGCTCCAGATAGCTGTGGATGAGCTGGATGGCCATGGCACCCTCACCGACGGCGGAGGCGACCCGCTTCACCGAGTTGGCCCGCACGTCGCCGGCCGCGAACACGCCGGGCACGCTGCCCTCGAGGAAGTAGGGATCGCGGTCGAACCCCCGGGGCCGGGGACGGTGGCCGACGCCGCGCAGGTCAGGGCCGGTGAGCACGAACCCCCGCGTGTCCCGGTCGAGCACGCCCTCGAGCCACTCCGTCCGGGGCGCGGCGCCAATGAACACGAAGATGTAGCTGGCCGGCGCCGTCTCCTGCTTCCCGGTCGTCCTGTCGCAGATCGTGATCCGCTCCAGGTGGTCGTCGCCGTGAAGGGCGACCACCTCGGCGGTGACCCGGACCTCGATGTTGGGGATCTCGTCGATCTGGCGGATGAGGTAGTGGGACATCGACTTCTCGAGGCTGTCAGCCCGCACCAGCAGGGTGACCTGCCGGGCATGGCGGGACAGGAACACGGCCGCCTGCCCGGCCGAGTTGGCCCCGCCGACGATGAAGATGTCGTCGCCGGCGCACGCGGATGCCTCCGTCACCGCAGAGCCGTAGAACAACCCCCGCCCCGTCAGGGCATCCGCCCCGGGCACGTCGAGCCGGCGGTACGCAATGCCGGTGGCCAGCAGCACGGTGTGGGCCACCACCTCGCCCCCGTCGGCGAACCGAACCACTCGGGAGGACGCCCGCACATCGAGGCCCACGACATCGCGGGTCGTCAGGACCTCCGCGCCGAACTTGTGGGCCTGCCGTCGGGCCCGATCGGTGAGCTGGCTGCCCGTCACCCCGTCCGGGAATCCGAGGTAGTTCTCGATCCGTGAGCTCTGGCCCGCCTGGCCCCCCGTGGCCTGACGCTCGACCAGCACGGTGCGTAGGCCCTCCGATGCGGCGTAGACGGCCGCCCCCAGGCCGGCGGGCCCCCCACCGACGATGACGACGTCGTAGAAGTCGGTTGACGGCGTGGTCGAGAGGCCCACCTTGGCCGCCAGCTCACCGACGGTCGGGTCCACCAGGTAGTCGCTGTCCGGCGTCACGACGAGCGGGATCTTGCTGGCGTCGACACCGGCGGCCATGAGCAGGCTTTGGCCCTCGGGCTCCTCGCTGGTGAGCCAGCGATAGGGCACGGAGTTGCGCGCCAGGAAGTCTCGCACCTCGAAGGATCGCGCCGACCAACGGTGCCCGACCACCTGTGTCTGGGTGGCCGGCTGTTCGTCGCTCTCCTGCCACATCTCGATGAGGCTGTCGACGACCGGGTAGAGCTTCTCCTCGGGCGGATCCCAGGGCTTGAGCAGGTAGTGGTCGAGGTCGACGACGTTGATCGCCTGGATGGCGGCATCGGTGTCGGCATACGCGGTGAGGAGCGCCCGGCGGGCATGGGGGAACAGGTCCATCGCTTCCTCGAGGAACTCGAGCCCGCTCATCTCGGGCATGCGATGGTCGGCCAGCAGCACCGCCACCAGGTCGCCGCGCAGCTTGAGCTCCCGCAGCGTCTCCAGGGCCTGCGGACCGGACTCGGTCCGCACCACGCGGTAGTCCTCGCCATACTGGCGCCGGAGGTCCCGAGCAACCGCACGTGACACGCCGGGATCGTCGTCGACGGTCAGCAGGATTGGCTTGCGGTCATTCTCGGGCACCATGCAGGTATGGACGCTAACGGGCACCGAATCTGATCGCGCCCGGGCGGGGCCTCGATTTCGGCAATCATGAGGTCGATCGCGACACCGAAGGAGAAGCCTGATGCCCATGGCTGAGCTGGGGCCGGCGGCGAAGCGGATGGCCGACCTGATAGAGGGCGTGCCCGATGAGCTGCTCGGCGCGCCGACGCCGTGTCCCGAGTACACCCTCGGTGACCTGGTCGATCACGTCCAGGGGTTCACGCTCGCGTTCACCGCCGCCGCCAAGAAGGACACCGCCGGCATGACGTCCGGAAGGGCGTCCGGTGACGCGTCGCGCCTCGGCGACGACTGGCGAACCCGGATCCCGCGCCACCTCGCGGCGCTGGCGGACGCGTGGCGCGACCCGGCGGCGTGGACCGGCATGACCATGGCCGGTGGCATCGACCTGCCCGGCGAGCTCGCCGGGATCATCGCCCTGGACGAGCTCGTGGTGCACGGCTGGGACGTGGCCCGCGCCAGTGGGCAGGACTTCGACGCGGAACGCGAGTCGCTCGAGGCGGTGCACGGGTTCGTCAAGCAGTTCTCCGGCGCCGGGCAGGAGGCCGCACGAGAGGGGTTGTTCGGGCCCGAGGTACCGGTGCCCGACGACGCCCCGCTGTTGGACCGCACCATCGGGCTCACCGGGAGAGACCCCGGATGGTCACCCCACTGACAGCAGCACCTTCCCGACCTTTGAGGAGCACAGCATGGACTGGAAGCTCGAGCTGGTGGCGGTTCCCGTCTCCGACGTCGATCGAGCGAAGGACTTCTACACCGAGAAGGCAGGTTTCAACGTCGATCACGACCACACCGTCAGCGACGAGATCCGCTTCGTGCAGCTGACCCCTCCCGGGTCCGCATGCTCCATCGCCTTCGGCAAGGGCATCTCCCAGGTGGCGCCGGGCTCGGCGCAGGGCCTGCAGATGGTCGTCGACGACATCGAGGTTGCCCGTGCCGAGCTCATCGAACGGGGCATCGAGACCGGCGAGGTTCAGGACTTCCCGTGGGGCCGGTTCGTGTTCTTCAGCGACCCGGACGGCAACGGCTGGGCCGTCCAGGAACTGCCCGTTCGCGACTGATCCGAACCCAGGGCTATGCGCCGGCAGCGCGTGACATGCCGGCCACTCGGCGAGTGGTCGGCTGTCAGAATCGCTCACCACGCTGACGGCGTACGTGTTCGGCAGCCCACCGTTCCCGGTCACGCTGCCACGCCCTCGACACCTGGTCAGGCGTCGCCCCATGCGACCTGGGCGTCGACCAGCCGGTCGCCCACCTCTGGATCTCGTCGTCGGCGAAGCCCATCCGCTGGAAGCTCCGCCTCGTAGCCGGGCAGGCGGCCGGGTACCCGAGGGGGCGGCGGGCGAGCCGCCGGGCGCCCGTCGCCAAGGACCTGAGCGAATAGGCACGTCCTCTTGGCTCCTGGTGGTCAGTGTTCCCGGGGGATCCGAGCCGTGGAGCTGGCCGTCGACCGCCAAATTCCCGCGTGCAGGCTGCACGAACCGCCCTATCCGCTCGGCTCCCCGCCAAGTACGCTCGTGAGCGGGCTGCGCCGTCGATGCCGTGCCCGCCAGACGTAGGGGAGTAGTCGAGCTAGGCCTGGGGGATCGGAGGATCGGGCCGCGGTGCGTGAGGGTGCGCAGCCACGGCGGGAGACGTGGCTCCGGCGGATCCTGGTGCCGACCCTCATTGCGACCGCCCTCGTCGTGGGCACCGGGGTCGGCGCCCGCGCCTGGTTCGACACGCGCGACGAGTTCGACCGCACGTCGGCCGCGGTGCGGGAGACCCGAGGCGAGCTCTACGCGGCGCGGCAGGACCTGGCGGGCGCGATAGCGCACCTCCGGGCGGAACGGGCGGCACTGCACACGGGGTTGGCGACACTCGACACCCGGGAGGGCGAGCGGGACGCCGCCGAGGGGGCGCTGGCCACAGCCAAGAACCAGCTCGCTGAGCTCCGCGCCGAGCTCACCGCGGCTACCGCCGACCTCGCGGATCGGGAGGACCAGCTGCAGGGCCTCGACCGCTGCGTGCGCGGCGTCGTGAAGGGCCTGAACCAGGCGGCCGTGGACGACATCGGCGGCCTCGACGCCACCCTGGCCGGCATCGAGGACACGTGCGCGGCGGCAGGAGCAAACCTGTGACGACCGTCGAGGCACTCGCAACCCCGCGCCACCTGTCGCGCCCCCGTGTTCTGGTCCTGGTCGTGTCGGTCCTGACCGTGGCGCTCGCCGGCACCTTCGCCGTCCGCTACCAGCAGGCGCGGGCGAAGCTCGACGACGAACGGGCCCGGCTCACGGCGGCGACGGCGAGCCTTGCGGACACGCGAGCGGAGCTCGACCGCACCCGGCGGCGAACCGTCCTCACGCAAGATGGCGTCGCTCTCGTCCTCTCCGAGATCGAGCTGGCCGTCGCCACCCGCACCTGGGTCGAGGGCGTCACCCGTAACACCCGGCAGGAGATCACGGGTGTGGAGGCGGACCGCACCGAGACGGACACGGCACGATTCCTGGTCGCCGCCCACGCCAATGAGGTACGGAGCTGTCTCGACGGTGTCTCGCTTGCCGTCGGTGCGAGTCGGGGCGGCGACGTCCAGTCCTCGGTGACAGCGCTACGCGGTGCGGCCGGCGCATGCACCCGCACGCTGGCGTATGCGAGCGGGGCGCGGTTCCCCTACGACTTCGCCGACCCCTTCGTACTGAACGCCGGAGGCTCGTACTACGGCTACTCCACGAACGCGGGCGCCGGTGACATCCAGGTGGTCCGCTCGCCCGACCTGGTCAACTGGGAGCTGGTTGGCAACGGGCTGGCGCACGTGCCCCGGTGGGCGGCAGCGAACGCCACGTGGGCGCCCGCCGTGCTGGCGCGTGGCGGCGGGTACGTCGCCTACTACACGGTCCGGGAGGCGGGGTCGCGGCAGCAGTGCATCTCGCGGGCGGTGTCCGCCACGCCCGCCGGGCCGTTCGTCGACGACTCGGCCGGACCGCTGGTCTGCCAGGTTGCGGACGGCGGATCGATCGATCCGAGCCCGTTCGTCGACGCCGACGGCCGGGCGTTCCTGCTCTGGAAGTCCGAGGGCCGCGGCGCCACGCCGCCGACCATCTGGTCGCAGGAGCTGAGTGCCGACGGCTTGGCGCCGACCGGCGCCGCCCGGGCGCTCCTGGTCGCCGACCGGGCGTTCGAGCGAGGCGTGATCGAGGCGCCCACCCTCGTCCACGAGGCAGGCGGTTACTACCTGTTGTATGCCGCCGCCGACTGGAACTCGCGCTCGTACGCGGTGGCCTATGCCGGCTGCGCTGGCCCCGCAGGGCCGTGCCTCAAGCCTGCTGACGGGCGGGTCTTGGCATCCGGGCCCCGGCTGGCGGGGCCCGGTGGGGCCGAGGTGTTCCGCGACGCCGGCGGCAGCCCATGGGTGGCGTTCCACGCGTTCTCCGAGCCGGACGTCGGCTACCCGAGCAGTCGCTACCTCCACCTCGCCCGGCTGCGGGTCGTCGACGGTCGGATCGTGCTCGACGCCGCCACCTAGTTGGTGCCGAGGCGACGGGTTCCCACCCGGTGAGGCCGAGGTCATCGGTTTCGGATCCGCGACCTAGTGGGCGCGAGGGTCCACTAGGGCCTCGAACTCGGCCCGGCGGAACCCGTTGCCTCGGGTCGCTCCGCTTCATCCCCCAGCCGTTCGACCTCGACGCGGGTGCTGCCGTAGGCGACGCCGCCGCCCCAATCCGTGAGTGTGTCGTTGGTGAGCGAATTGGCGGTTCCGTGCTCACCGTGCTGAGCGGACCACCAGCCGAAAGGCACGGCCACGACCCCCGGTCGCAGCCGGGCGCCCACCCGGGCGGTGAGGGTGAGGGATCCCCGGTCGTTCCACACCCGCACGGTGTCGCCCTCGGCGATCCCGCGGGCCGCGGCGTCGGCGGGGTCGAGCTCGGCGAACGGACCACCCTCGGCGGGGCCGTGCTTGGGGAGGTGGGAGTACGAGGTGTTGAGGAACCGTGTGTGATTCTTGGGCGTCATGAGCACCAGCGGATAGCGCTCGGCCAGCTGGTCTTCGCCACCGAAGCCTTCTCCTGGCCGGCGGAAGGTGGGCAGCGGATCGTGGCCCTGGGCGCCGAGCGCGTCGCTGTAGAGCTCGGCCCGGCCGCTGGCCGTGGCGAAGCCGCCGTCGGCGTAGGGCCGCAGGTCCTCGGGCAGTGACAGGCGCACGAAACCCCGCGCTCGCAGCGCCTCGACGTCGACGCCGCGCAGCGCACTCCGCAACAGCGACTCGTCGTCCTCGAACAGCTCGGGCTCGGTGAACCCCATGGCCCCCGCAAGGCGCCGCCACAGCTCGGTGTTGGGCACGGCCTCCCCCAACGGTGGGATGGCCGCTTCGTTCCAGCCCAGGTAGAGGTGGCCCCACGACGCCACCACGTCGGTCTGCTCGATCTGCGTGGCGGCCGGGAAGATGACGTCGGCATAGCGGGCCGTGTCGGTCAGGAACTGCTCGCTGACCACGGTGAACAGGTCCTCGCGGATCAGTCCCCGCCGCGTCAGCTCGGCGTTGGGGACCGACACCAGGGGATTGCCGTTCCACACGAACAGCGCCATCACCCGGGGGTCCATCGCCGCGTCGGTCAGCGCCCGGCCCAGGTGGTTCATGTTGACCGCCCGCCGCGCCGTCGGTGGTCCGAGCTGGGGCTCGTCGAACACCGACTCGTCGACGTTGGTCTCGGCCCACGCACCGACGCTGCGGGCGAGCCCGCCACCCCGATGGCGCCAGGCCCCGGTGAGCGCCGGCAGGCAAGCGAGCGCCCGGAAGAACATGGCGCCGTGCTCCTGGTGCTCGGCGCCGATGAGCGTGCGGATGAACGTCGGCGAGGTGGTGCCGTAGGTGTGCCCCAGCCGCTCCACCTCGTCGGCGCGGAGGCCGCACACGTGCGCCGCCCGCGCCGGTGACCACTCCCGCACCACCTCGGCGAGGTGCTCGAAGCCCACGGTGTGCCGCTCGACGTAGTCGTGATCGATCAGGTCGTCGCGGATGAGCACGTGCATCAGGCCGAGCATCAACGCCACGTCGGTTCCCGGTAGGGGCTGCACGAACCAGTCGGCCGACTCGGCCGTCATCGTGCGCATGGGGTCGATCACCACGATCGTGGCCCCGTTGCCCCGGGCTTCCTCGACGAACGGCCACAGGTGCCGGTTGGTCAGGCGGGTGTTGGTTCCCCACAGTAGGACCAGCCGGGCGAAGCGGACGTCGGTGGGGTCGGCGGCCCGGCCCGAGCCGTTGGTCGAGGCCGTGCCGGCGCCGGCGACGGCGCCGCACAGCGATCCGGTCAGGCGGGACGCGCCCAGCTTGGCGAAGAACCTCCGGTCGAGCGACGACTGGTGGATCAGGCCCTGGGTGCCCGCGCTCCACCACGGCAGCACCGCCTCCCCGCCGTACCGGTGCACGATCTCGCCGAGCCGCTCGGCCACCAGTGCCAGAGCCTCGTCCCAGGACGCCGGCGCGAAGTCCGCTCGACCTTTGTTCCCACTGTTACCGCGCCGCACCAGCGGGCGGAGGATGCGGTCCGGGCTGTACACCCGGTCGAGGAACCGGTTGACCTTGGGGCAGAGCTCGCCCCGCGAGTACGGGTGATCGGGATTGCCCCGCAGGCGCACCGCCGTCGGGCCGCTCGAGGGATCTTCGGGCTCGTCCTCGACGGTCACCACCCAACCGCACGAGTCGGGGCAGTCGTGGTGGCACGTGCCGAGCACGGTCCGTCGCTGCGTCGATGGCCCCGCTACCGCCGTCGCCAGGTCGGTCGTCACGTCAGGAGTGGGACGGCGCCGGCGGCGCACCGGGGACGTCGAAGGACAACGCGTCGACGTAGCACCACCACCAGTTCTCTCCCGGCTCGAACGACCGCACGAGCGGGTGGTCGGTGTGCTCCCGATAGTGGGCGGTGGCGTGGCGGTTGGGAGAGTTGTCGCAGCAACCGGTGTGCCCGCATGACTGGCAGACGCGCAGGTGGACCCAGGTGCCACCGATCCGCAGGCAGTCCTCGCAGCCGTCGGCCGACGGCGTCACGTCCCGCGCCCTGTCCATGTGGCTGCAGCTTGCGACATCTGCCATGTGCGACTCCTCCGGCCGTCTCGCGGGTGCGGTCCTGCGGTCGTTCCGGATCTCAGGTTGGCGCCTCGACGGTGAACAGGGCCAGGTCGGCGGCGGTTCCAGCCTGCACCCGGTCGACGGTTGCCCGGCGCAGGACCTCCTTGGTCCGAGCGTAGGCCCCGGCCCGGTAGGCGCTCAGTCGGTTTGCCTCGGCGATGGCCGCCGCCACGACCTCGTCGGCCGGGACGACCTGGTCGAGGTAACCCGCCTCCACGGCGCCGGCGGGGTCGTAGATCTCGGCGCCGAGCGTGGCCCGCACGAACGCCGTGGGCGTCAGCCGGTCTCGCGCCAGCTCCGCGGCGAACTGCGGCAGCGGCATCCCGATCGAGGTCTCGTTGAGCCCGATCTTGGCGGGCACGTCGGCGCCGATGCGGACATCGCACGTCAAGGCCAGCAGGGCTCCGGCCGCCAGCGCGTGACCGGTCACCGCCACGACCACCGGCTGGGGGTGCAGGTAGAGGCGCATGAGCAGCGCGGCACCGCGGGACACGAGCTGGCGCGCGCCGTCGGGCTCACCGGTCATGACCGAGAGGTCGAAGCCGGCGCACAGCTTCCCCTCGCGACCGACGATGCACACGGCCCGCGCCTCTTCGGCGGCACGGTCGAGGGCAGCCTCGAAGGCGTCGATGGCGGCATGGGACAGGACGTTGGCCTTGCCGTCGTCGAAGTGCAGGACGGCGACACCATCCTCGATTGTCGTGGTCAGCGGGCCGGCGTCGTCGTCCGGATGCGGGGAGGAACCGGGCATCGGCCGGACCCTAGTGGGCGCTCACGCCCGCTAGCCCCGTCATCGACACTGGAGCTCGGCGAGCACACCGGCGTGGTCCGCCGGCCACCACATGCCGTTGAGTGCTTCCGCGCGTGGCTCCGCGGCGAAGCCCTCGGCTTCGACCGCCAGTTCACAGTCGGCCGCGGGTCGCACCATCACGTAGTCGATGCGCTCGTCGTATCCCGGGCCGTCGGCTGTGTTCATTCCCACGAACGGCTCCGGCTGGCGCCCGCCCCCCGTGCATCCGGCGTGCGTGGCCGGATCGCATTCGGCATTGCCCGCCTCGAGCCACGCGTCGATGAAGCCGGCATCGAGGAGGGTGGCGACGGTCGGGCTGTCGGGAACGGCGTTCAGGTCGCCCGAGGCGATCGACAGGACGGCGCCCGGCGGCTGTCGCTCGAAGAACTCCACGACCTCTACGGCGTGGCACTCGTTGGTGATCGTCCCGGTTGGGCAGATCGATGGGCACAGGTCGGGCGCGCACGGCGGGTTGTTGGAGCTGCTGGCGAAGTGGGTGGTGAGGAAGTCGACCGGGCCCTGGGCGCTCTCGGCCCGCACCCAGTAGGCCTCCCACGGGAAGTTGGCGATGTCGAGGTACCCCTGGTCGACGACCGGCAGGCGGGTGAGGATCATCTCGCGGTCGATCGCGGGCTCGCCGCCCTTCCAGGCGATCGTGTACGTGCCATCGCACAACGTTGCGACCGCTGGCGGCAACAGCTCCTCGAGGCGAGCCCCGATCTCCTGGAGGCCGATGACGTCGGGACAGTCGGCCGCCTCGACCAGCTCGGTGAAGATCCGCACCCGGTCGGGCGCCTGGCACGCATCGGTCTCGGGGGGGCAGAAGAACCCGTGGAGCAGGTTCAGGGTGACGACCCGGACGGGAGCGGCGGCCGGTACTTCGGTCGTGGTATCGGCGCCATCGGACCCCCCCGACGACTCCCCGGCGTCCGACGGATCGGAGTCGTCGGACGAACACGCCGCCGCCAGCGTCAGCGCCGCCAGCACCGCGACGCACACCATCATGACCCGGTGATGCGGCACCGTCGTCATTCCTGTCGCCCTCCCCCTGGTGGGCGCTCGCGCCCACCGCCAGCCGGACGAGCCTACGCTGCCGGCCATGGAGTGGCCCTCAGACCTGGAGACGGTGTCCGAGATCGACGTCGAGACCCGGAGCGCACTGGGCGAAGTCCACCGGACGACCATCTGGGCCGTGGTCGACGGTGGGGACGTCTACGTCCGCTCGCTGCGCGGGAGCGCGGGCCGCTGGTACCAGGAGCTCACGGCTGCGCCCGACACGGTCATTCACGTCGCAGGCGAGGCGGTGCCCATCCACGCCGTGCTCGCACCCGACGTCGAGTCGATCGGGCGCGCCAACGCCGGGTACCAGCGCAAGTACGCCGACTCGCGGTACCTGGGGACGATGACCCGCGAGGAGATCCTGGGGACCACGCTCCGACTCGAGCGGCGCTCGTAGCAGGAAGGACCAGGGCTGACGTGCACGACATCGTGATCAGAGGCGGCACGATCGTCGACGGGACGGGCGCGCCTTGCCACAACGGCGACGTGGCGATCGACGGCGGCGCGCTGACGCAGGTCGGCGGCAAGGTCGAGGGCAAGGGCCGGCGTGAGCTGGACGGCGATGGTCTGGTCGTCGCGCCCGGCTGGGTCGACATCCACACCCACTACGACGGGCAGGTCACATGGGACCCTGAGCTGACGCCGTCGAGCTGGCACGGCGTCACCACCGTCGTGATGGGCAACTGCGGCGTCGGCTTCGCACCGGTGCGCCCCGGCAACGAGGCGTTCCTCATCGAGCTGATGGAGGGCGTCGAGGACATCCCCGGCTCCGCGCTTCACGAGGGCATCGACTGGCAGTGGGAGAGCTTCGGCGAGTACCTCGACTCGCTCGACCGCACGCACCGCGTGCTCGACGTCGCCGCGCAGGTGCCGCACGCGGCCGTGCGCGCGTATGTGATGGGCGAGCGCGCGCACGAGGACGCAACGGCCGAAGAGGTGCTCGCCATGGCCGAGCTCGTCGAGGCCGCGCTGCGCGTCGGCGCGATCGGATTCACGACGTCGCGCACGAGCCTGCACCGCTCGAAGCACGGCCTCGTGCCCGGCACGTACGCGCCGGCCAACGAGCTGCTCGCCATCGGCGACGCGATGGGCGCGTCGGTCGACGCGCCTTCGAGGTCGTGAGCGACCACATCGACAGCGCCCCCGAGATCGAGATGTTCGTCGAGCTCGCCAAGCGCAGTGGCGCGATGCTCACCTATGCGCTCGCGCAGTCGCCCTTCGATGCCGACATGCATCGGCGGGCCCTGGACGATGCCGCGCGGTACGTCGCTGACGGCGTGCTCATCGTCCCGCAGGTCTCCTCGCGACCCACCGGCTTGCTGTTCGGGCTGCAGTCGTCGCTGCACCCGTTCATCACGCACCCCACGTACCTGGAGCTCCGCGACGTACCGCTCGAGCAGCGCGTTGTTCGTCTGCGTGATCCGGAGGTCCGCGCCAAGCTCGTCAGCGAATTGCCGTCAACCCGCAATCACGTCGCCGCCGGGCTCATGACGCGCTTTCGGCCAGATCTTCCCGATGGGCGATCCGCCCGACTACGAGCCCGCACCGTCGACATCGATCGCTGCGGTCGCCGAGCGCGAGGGCCGCGACCCCCGAGAGGTCGCGCTCGACTGGCTGCTGGAACGCGACGGCAAGGCGCTGCTGTTCGCTCCGCTCGTCAGCTACGGCGACTACAACCACGACGCGATCCGGGAGATGATCACGCACCCGGCATCGGTGCTCGGGCTCTCCGACGGCGGCGCGCATTGCGGTCTCATCTGTGACGCGTCGATGCCGACGACCCTGCTCACACACTGGGTGCGGGACCGCACGCGGGGAGAACGCATCCAGCTCGAGCACGCGGTGCGGCTGCAGACGTCCCGGACGGCCGAGGCCTACGGCTTCGTTGACCGTGGCACGCTCACGCCCGGGCTGCGCGCCGACGTCAATCTCATCGACCTCGACGGCCTCATCGTGCACGGGCCCGAGATGGTCTTCGACCTCCCCGCTGGTGGGCGACGGCTCGTCCAACACGCCGACGGCTACGAGGCAACCATCTGCGCCGGCGAGGTCACCTTCGTCGGTGGAGAGCCGACCGGCGCCCGTCCCGGCCGGCTCGTCCGAGCGGCAGGGCGAGCGGCGGCGGCACTCTGAAGGTCGGGGCGTAGTGCGGATTGCCGGCGAGCGGACGTGCGCTCAGAGGGCGTCCAGCCGGGCCATCCGCTTCGCTGTCAGACCCCCTCGCTAACGTCGCTCAGCATGGACACCGGCGACGCGCGAGCCCCCACGATCGGCGCGTCCCCGGCCACGTCGCAGGCCGTGTCGCCGGTCGTCGGGCGGGTCATAGGCACCGAGCCGGCAACGCCCCTGGAGTTCTGGGTGGGGGTGGGCGACGGTGCCTACCTGCAGCTCGACGACGTCGTGGTGGTCGACCGCCTGTTGCCCGACGGCCAGCGCCTCAGCATCTCCGGCGTCGTGTCGCAGGTGCGCGCGCGCCACGAGGGCGCCCGTATGGACAGCGACGTGTTCCTGGTGGCCGACGGGGTCCTCCCGGCCGAGGTGAGTGAGGCCGCCCAGGTCCTGGCCACCCGGTTCGAGCCCGAGGTGTTCGTTCCGCCGCTGCCGGGCGAGGAGGTGCGCAAGGCGGTGGGCGCCGAGCGCGACGCGGCGCTGCTGTTCTCGCAGATGCCCGCCCGGCTGCCCGCCGGACTGTCCCGCGACGATGAGCCCTTCTACCTCAACCTCGAGTTCGTCGACGGCAGCCGCGGCGCCCACGTCAACATCAGCGGCGTCTCCGGCGTGGCCACCAAGACCAGCTACGCGACGTTCCTGCTCTACAGCTTGTTCCACTCCGGGGTGTTGGGTGCGGAGGCTGCCAACACCAAGGCGCTCATCTTCAACGTCAAGGGTGAGGACCTGCTGTTCCTCGACCACGCCAACACCCGGCTACCGGACGATCAGCCGGCTCGCTACGCCCGGCTCGGGTTGCCGGCCGGGCCGTTCGGCTCGGTTGCCTGCTTCGCCCCGCCGGTGCGCGACGATCCCAACGCGAGCCCAGACGTCGCCGCCCGCCAGCGCGACGTCACGTCATTCTTCTGGACCATCGAGCAGTTCTGCCGCGACGAGTTACTGCCGTTTCTGTTCGCCGATGCCGAGGACGACCGCCAGCAGTACACGATGGTGGTCCACAACGTGACCGCCCGGCTGCGTCACGCGGAGCCGGTGGGCGACGGCGGGGTCAACGTCGACGGCCAGGTCGTGCGCAGCTTCGATGATCTGGTCGAGCTCATCGAGCTCAAGGTCGAACCCGACGGCCCCGACCTGTGGGCCGGGCGAGCCATCGGCGCCGGCACCGTCAACGCCTTCCTGCGGCGGCTGCACGCCGCCCGACCCCACCTGCGCCACCTCGTGCGGGGCGACGTTCCCCGGCCCGAGCGACACCGCGTCGACTTCGACCGGGCCCAGGTGACGGTGGTCGACCTCCACAACCTCAACGATCGGGCCAAGCGGTTCGTGGTCGGGGTCGTGCTCCGGCGGGCGTTCGAGCGCAAGGATCGGTCCGGGCAGGCCAGGCCGCTGCAGTTCGTCGTGCTCGACGAGCTCAACAAGTACGCACCCCGCGAGGGGTCGAGCCCCATCAAGGAGATCCTGCTCGACGTGGCCGAGCGTGGGCGCTCGCTGGGGATGATCCTGATCGGCGCCCAGCAGACGGCGAGCGAGGTCGAACGGCGGATCGTGGCCAACTCGGCAGTGCGGGTGGTGGGGCGCCTGGATGCGGCCGAGGCGGCCCGCGGCGAGTACGGGTTCCTGCCTCCGGTGCAGCGGCAGCGGGCCACCATCGTCAAGCCGGGCACCATGCTCGTGGCACAGCCCGAGCTCCCGGTTCCGCTGGTGGTGCAGTTCCCCTTCCCGGCCTGGGCCACCCGAGCCGCCGAGGCATTGCTCGAGCGAGACGTCGTCGCCGCCAACGGGACGCACGACGGCGGCGGCCCCGACGAGGTGCACGCGCTGGCCGTCGCCACGGCGGTCACCGATCCCTTCGCCGGGTTCCCCCCGGGATAGCCCGGTAGCGGGTCACGATGCGGGTCCTGCACACCTCCGACTGGCACGTCGGCAAGGCGTTGCGCGGGCGCTCGCGGGCGACGGAGCACGAGGCGGTGCTGGCCGAGATAGCCGGTATTGCGCAGCGCGAGGCGATCGACGTCGTGATCGTGGCCGGCGACCTCTTCGACAGCGCCACGCCCACCCCCGAGGCGGAGCGCATCGTCTACCGCGGGTTGCTCGACCTCGCCGAGGGCGACCGCCCGGTGATCGTCGTCGCGGGCAACCACGACTCGGCGCAGCGGCTGCGGGCAGTGGCACCGCTGTCCCAGGCGAGCGGCATCCACGTCGCCTCCGCCGTGCGCCCGCCGGGCGACGGGGGCGTAGTCGAGATCACAGCCGGGGGCGAGCGGGCACAGCTGGCGCTCCTGCCATTTCCGTCCCAGCGCTACGTCGTCACGGCCGATCTGCTGCTCTCCGGCGATGCCGCCGACGCCCACGCCGCCTATGCCGATCGCGTGATGCGGATCCTCGGGGCGCTCACCGAGCGGTTCCGGGCCGACACCATCAACATCGTCGTCGCCCACCTGATGGTCATGGGCGGCGTGATGGGCGGCGGTGAGCGCGGCGCCCACACCGTCTTCGACTACTGGGTGCCGGCCACCGCCTTTCCGGTGGCTGCCCAATACGTTGCGCTCGGGCACCTCCATCGCCGCCAACAGCCCGCAGGTCCCGCGCCGCTGCACTACTGCGGATCGCCGTTGCAGCTCGACTTCGGCGAGACCGCCAACGAGCCGGCGGTCAACCTCGTCGACGTGCATCCGGGCCTGCCGGCCGATGTCCGTCCGGTGACACTGACGGCGGGGCGGCGGTTGCGCACGCTCCGGGGAACGCTGGTCGACGTGGTCGCCGGTGCCGCCGACGCCGCCGACGATCACCTGCGGGTCGTCCTCGACGAGCCGGCCCGCGCGGGGTTGGTCGACGAGGTGCGTTCCCGGCTGCCCAACACCGTCGAGGTGGTACTGGCGCCACCGCACGTTGGCGGGGCTCCACCCGCATCAGATCCCGACCGCCTGCGGCGGACCCCACACGACCTGGTGACCGAGTACCTCGGCGAGCACGGCACCCACGACGAGCGGATCGTCGCCCTGTTCGACGAGTTGGTGGAGGAGCAGATCGGCGACGTGAGCGAGGCCGCACGATGAGGCCGCGGCGGCTGGAGTTCGAGGGGTTCACGGCCTTCCGGGGCCCGACCGTGGTCGACTTCACCGGCGCGGACCTGTTCGCCCTGGTCGGGCCCACGGGCGCCGGCAAGACCAGCATCATCGACGCCCTCACGTTCGCCCTCTACGGCAGCGTGCCCCGCCTCGACGACCGCCGGGCGGTAGCGCCGGTGATCAGTCAGAACCTCACCGAGGCCCGGGTGCGACTCGATTTCAGCGTCGGCGGCCAGGAGTACACCGCGGTGCGGGTGGTGCGGGCCACCAAGGCGGGAGCGACCACCAGGGAGGCGCGCCTCCAACGAGGCGACGAGGTGTTGGCCGGCGAGGCCAAGCAGGTCACCGCTGCGGTCGAAGCGGTGGTAGGGCTCGGCTTCGACCACTTCACCAAGTGCGTGTCGTTGCCCCAGGGCCAGTTCGCGCAGTTCCTCCATGCCGAGCCCGGCAAGCGGCAGGACCTGCTCGTCCGCCTGCTCGACCTGGGCCTCTACGACCGGGTGGCGGGCGCCGCCCGGCAGCGGGCGGTGCTCGCCCACAATCGCGCCAACGTCGTCGCCGGCCAGCTCGAGCGCCTGGCCGGGGCGACCCCGCAGGCCCGGGCGACGGCCGCCGCTCGCCTCGACGAGCTGACGGCGCTGGCCCGGCGGCTGGCCGCAGAACGGCCACGGCTCGACGAGCTGGTCGGACGGGCCGCCGAGGAGCGGGGCCGGGCCGACGAGGCGACGGCGCACGCCCGGTTGCTCGACGGCGTGCGCGCCCCCGCCGGGGTGGACGAGCTGGCGACCGAGCTGGCGACCGTCACCGCGGCGCGGCAGCGCTGCGCGGAGCTCGAGGACGACGCCACCGAGGCGGTGGCCGAGGCGGAGGCCCAGCTGGCAGGGCTGCCCGCTCGGGCATGGCTGGAGGCGCTGCGAGCCGATCACGGCCGGCGCAGTGAGCTGGCGCAGGCCGCCGACCGGGGGCGGGCAGCGGAGACCGAGGCGAGCGCCGGCCTGGCGACGGCGCGCGATGCCGAGGAGCAGGCCCGTAGCAGCCGGCAGGCCCGGGCGGGAGAGCTCGACCGGCTGCGCATCGAGTCGCGGGCCCAGGCGCTGACGTCCGAGCTGGCGGTGGGATCGCCCTGCCCCGTGTGCGGACAGGCGGTCCACGCCCTGCCGGAGGACAGGGGCGCACCGGACCTCCGTCGGGCGGAGCGGAGCCTGGCCGAGTCCGAACGGTCGCTCGAGCGGGCGACGACGGCCGTCAACGAGGCGACCGCACACCAAGCGCGGGTGGACGAGAAGCTGGGGCGACTCCGTGCCGATCTGGCCGACGTCGAAGCGCGCCTCGCCGACGCAGCCGAACCCGAGGCGCTCGACGATCAGCTGGCGGTCGTGGCGGCGGCCGAGGCCGATCTCGCCAAGGCCCTCCAGGCGGCGCGCGACGCCCGTGCCACGGGGCGCGAGGTCGGATGTCGGCACGACGAGCTCCAGGCCCGCGAGCGTGAGGCCCGCCGAGCCTTCGACGCCGCCCGGGACGCGGTGGCGGTCCTCGACCCTCCTGTCGCCGAGCGCGGCGACCTGGCCGCCGATTGGGCGGCGCTCGTGGCCTGGGCCGCCGGCCGACGGCCCGACGCCCGCGAACGTGTGGCGCATCATTGCCGGCTGGCCGACGTCGCCAGAGCCGAGGCGGCATCGCTCCTCGACGAGCTCGAGCTGCTCTGCCGTGACATCGGGGTCGACGTGGCCGGAGGCGGCCGGCCCGGACGGCGGGCTGAACGCGGGACCTGGCCGGGCGAGGCGGTGGCCGCCGCCCATGCCCGGGCCGAGGTCGACCTCCGCAGCATCGACGCCGACATCGCCGAAGCCAACAAGCTCCGCTCCGAACGCGGGCTGGTGGTCGAGCAACAACAGGTCGCCGAAGCGCTGGCCGGCCATCTGGCCGCCAATCGGTTCGAGAAGTGGTTGCTCGACGAGGCGGTCCAGCAGCTCGCGCACGGCGCGTCCCAGATCCTGGGCGAGCTCAGCGGCGGGGCCTACGCGCTGGCCGTCGACGCCCGCAGCGGTGGGTTCCTGGTGGTGGACCACACCAATGCCTCGCAGGCCCGGCCCGCCCGCACACTGTCGGGCGGTGAGACGTTCCTCGCCTCGTTGGCGCTGGCCCTTGCGCTGGCCGACCACCTCGGCGCGACGCTCGCCGCCACGGGGCCGGCCCGCCTCGACGCTCTGTTCCTCGACGAGGGATTCGGCACCCTCGACCCCGACACTCTGGACGTCGTGGCCACCGCCCTCGACGAGCTGGGCGCCCGAGGTCGGATGGTGGGCGTGGTCACCCATGTCCGCGAACTGGCCAATCGGCTACCCGTCCGCTTCGAAGTCCGCAAGGTCGGAGGTAGCGCCACCGTCGAGCGGGTCGACGGTAGCGACGGGTAGGCGCGGGGCCTCAGAGGCTGCCTCGCCGCCACGGCCCCTCGATGGCGAAGGTGACGCCGGGCGTCTGGATGTTGACGAACAGGTGGCGGCCCGACGGGGAGAACGTCGCCCCGCAGAACTCGAAGCCCCGGTAGTCGTTGGGCACGATGGCCGGCTTCCCGGCGATGGGCTGGTCGATCACCACGTTGTTCTCTGCCAGGACGAATGACCCACCCTGACGATTGACGCCGAGCAGGCGCGTGCCGAACCGGCGTGTGCCGTCCACGACCAGCCCGCCACCGTCCTCGCACAGCACCAGTCCGCCCCGCGGGCTCACGGTGACGTTGTCGGGGTTGTCGGCCAGTTCCTCACTCTGGGACACGAAGACGGCGGTGAGCGTCGGCCGGTCCTTCGACCGCGCGCCGGACCCCCGCCGGCGCAGGTCGAGCGCCCACACCACGCCCTTCCCGATCGGACCGCCGCCGGTATCGACGAAGTAGACGACTCCCCGGTCGTGCCAGCAGCCCTCGAGACGACTGAAGACCGCCGCACCTTGGGCCTGGCCCTGGAGGAACGGCCCGGAGCGCCCGGTTCCCAGGATGGGTGGTAGGCCCGGCAACGGCGGCGCGAAGCCTTCGGGATCGGCGTTCGGCTCGGCGATCCCGACCCATTCGACGGCGAAGCGTTGCCCCGGCGTTGCCTGCCGCAGGTCGGCGCCGCCGACGCCGGCGACCTTCAGCATCTCCAGGCTGCCGCCCCGCTCGAGATCCCCGGGCCGCCGGGCACGATGGCGCGGCCGGAAGCGGTAGAAGCCGGAGTTCGGACCGTTGTCCTCGGTCAGGTAGACGTGCGCGGTGTCGGGGTCGACCGCAGCCGCCTCGTGGGACATGAAGCCCATGTCCTCGATGGGCACGGCGCTGGCTGCGGCGAGGTGCGGTGACGGCACCTCGAACACGAATCCGTGGTCGCGGGCGCCCACCTGCGACCCCCGCAACCGGACCTCCTCGCAGGTGAGCCACGAGCCCCATGGCGTCGGACCTCCGGCGCAGTTGACGAGCGTGCCTCCGAGCGTGGCCTGCGATCCCGTGAACCGGCCGTTCGCAAACGTGACGGCGGTGGTACCGCCACCCAAGCCTTCGATCACGCCCGGCGCCCGGAACCCGTCGTAGACGGGCGCCTGTCCGGCCCCGACGACCGGGAGTGGATCACCGGGAAGTGCGGGACCCCGCTCGTGGTTGCGGATGAGGACCAGCTCCGAACGGCCACCCCGCCCCCGGCGCGACTCGACGACCGCCATGCCGTCGTGGCGGTCCGGCGTCGGCGTGCCGTCGTCCATCGGATCGCCACTCCAGCCGAACGACTGGTAGCTGAACCCCCGCGGCAGCCTCAGCAGCGGCAATCCGGTGGTGCGGTCCGTGGTGGCGAGCAGCGGGCCATAGCCGTGCTCGGGTCGTGGACGGGCGCCGGCTGCCTGCTGGAGCTGCAGGCCGACCAACGGCCCCGCGAGCACGGCCGCCCCGGCGGTCGCGCCGCTCGACCGCAGGAACGCCCGTCGAGTCACGCCGGAGTTGCTGGACGCGCGCATGGACATCGGCAGTTCCCCTCCCCGCTGGGCAGCCCAGGTCACGGTCGCGATGCTGCCCGCCCATCCTGACACGCCGCTGAACGCGGGACGACGGGCTGGCGACGGGCGGCCGAAGCTACAGGCGCTGCACGACCGGTGGCCGATCGGGTGTGGCGCGCCCACGGAAGTCGGCGCGCACGTGCCCATGGCGCCGCCCGAAGCCGCAGCCTCCGGTGAACACCAGGGCGGGCCACAGCAGCCACAGTGCCCACGGTCCGGTTGCAATCGCCAGAACCACCACGGCGGCCACCGCCAGCAGGCGGGCGGGGATCAGGGGTGCCCGACTCGTTCCGGGCGCGCGCCGACGGCGGTTGCGCGGCGGGGCGGATGGCGGGTCCGCCGCCGGCAGGTCCTCCAGCAGCGGCTCGAGGTCGCGGCCGGTGCGAGCCGCGAGGGCGGCCTCGACCCGCTCCTCGTACTCCTCGACGGTGAGCCGACCATCGGCGAAGTGGCCGGCCAGGACCGCCACCACCTCGTCGCGCTCGGCCTGCGACACCCGCAGGTCAGGATCGCGCCGTTCCGGCTCGTCAGCGTCGTCGATCCACGTCCATTCGCCGCGGGACCAGACGTCCTCGCGGTAGCGATGGTGGGAGATGTGGCACATCAGCACCATGATGGCACCGGGCGGCGCCCCGAGGTATCCCGTCATTTGTCACACCGGCTGTCCATGATGGGGCGATGAGGTTCGCGGTCGAGACGTGGGCGCCCGATTACGGGGCGTCGGTGGACGGCGCCGCCATGGCGGGGTCCGACGCCGAGGTCGACCTGGGGGTCGAGCGTGATCCCGCCGCGTGGGCTCCGGTCCGGCCCGCGGCCGGCCTGGCACCGCCGGCATGTGTGTTGTTCGTCGACGGCGTCCAGCGCATCGACGCGCGGATCTGGATCACCGACGACCAGGCCGACAACCAAGCCGCCGGCCACCAAGCCGCTGGCCAAGCCACCGACCCAGCCGCCGGCCAGGCCGGCGACCAGATGGGTGAATGCACGCGCCAAGGTGTGTGCGCCAGCTGGGCGGCGGGGGTGGTGCGGTGCGACGGTCGTGCCCGGGTCGTGGTCGCCGAGGTCCGGCGGGGTGTGCTCTGCCCGGGAGTGCCGGTCGATCCCATCGTCACCCGCCACGGTGGCTACCGGCCCTATCCCGTGCACGACATCGGCGGCGACCCCATCGCCCAGGCCCTCGGCCGCGCCCGCGGCGACCTGGAAGGCCGGGTGGCGGTGGAGGCCATGAGGGCGGCCGAGGGCGAGGCCGGGCTCCTCGTCGTCGACGGGCCGCTCGGCGACCGGCGCCACATCCCTGGTGCCGTCGGCTATGTCAAGACGCACCACGTGTCCTACCTGCCGCCCCGCCTGCAGTCGGTCGCCACCGGGTTGGGTGTCGGCCAGCGCACCCCGCTGTTCGCGATCGGCGGTCGCCGCTTCCGGTACTCGTGGTACCTGCGCCTGCCCGGCGCTGCGGTGCACCCGTGGTGGGGGATCGTCCGGTGCGAAGCGTCCGGCGACCTGACCCGGCCCGAGGCGTTGGACGTGGCCGACCGAGTGACGAACACGCTGCCCCGCTTCGCCAGCCAGCCGCACAACGACCCCCGTGCCCCCCAGAACCTGCATCCGATCGCCGGGCTCGAACGCGAGCTCCGGCGCCGTCTCGGCCACCCGACCGTCATGGACCGTGCCCTGCGCCAGGCGGCACGGTCGGCGGGCACGACCAGCGCCGCCTGAACCCCGAGGCCGCCTGCTGCCGCCACACGGCCCGCAGCGACGGCACCCGGTACGGTCGCCGGCGTGATCCTCGTCGACGCCGCTGACCTGGCCGCGAGCCGGCCCGGCAAGCCCCTGTTCGCCGGTCTGTCGGTCACGGTGGCGAGCGGCGACCGGCTGGCGGTCGTGGGCGTGAACGGGTCCGGGAAGTCGACGTTGCTCGGCGTGCTGGCCGGCACGCTCGAGCCCGAGAGCGGCACCATCCGCCGGGGGCGTGGGGCCCGGGTCGTGGCCCTCGACCAGGCCGCCGCCCTACCCGAGGGCACGGTCCGCCAGGCCGTGGGCGCGACCTGGGAGGCCGAAGCCCTGCTCGACCGGGTGGGGATGGCTGCG
The DNA here is from genome assembly GCA_963813485.1 of uncultured bacterium. Lineage (GTDB taxonomy): Bacteria > Actinomycetota > Acidimicrobiia > Acidimicrobiales > VFJN01 > DASQUK01. The sequence goes on along the minus strand of CAWEZE010000020.1, from coordinate 43,031 downwards.
CTCGCCGAGGCCGACGTCGGCAGCCTGTCGGGCGGCCAGGCCAAGCGCACCGCCCTCGCCCGGGCACTGGGCGCGGTGGGGGAGTCGAGCGAGGCTGACCTGCTGATCCTGGACGAGCCGACCAACCACCTCGACATGGACGCGATCGCCTGGCTCGAGGACCGGCTGGCCGGCTTTCGCGGTGGGCTGGTCCTCGTGACGCACGACCGGCACGTGCTCGACCGATTGACCACCAGCATCCTGGAGCTCGATCGCGGGCGCGCCCACATGCACGACGGTGGCTATTCCTCCTACCTCGAGGCCCGCGCGGAACGGGCCGAGCGCGAGGCCGCCGGCGAGCGCAAGCGGCGCAACCTGGCTCGGGCCGAGCTCGCGTGGCTGCGCCGGGGTGCCCCGGCCCGCACCCGCAAGCCCAAGGCCGACGTCGCCGCCGCCCGGGCCGTCCTCGAGGGCCGGCCGCCCGCACCCGGCCGGGCCGAGGACCTACCGCTGGCCGACCTGGTGCGAACCCCGCGGCTCGGGGACACGGTCGTGGAGCTCCACGGCGTCAGCGACGGCTACGACGACCACCTGCTGTTCGAGGGCGTCGACCTACTGCTGGGTCCCGGCGAGCGGCTGGGCGTCATCGGGATCAACGGCAGCGGCAAGTCGACCCTGCTGGACCTCCTGGCCGGCCGGCGCCAGCCCCGCGCCGGCCGGATCGTGCAGGGATCCACCGTACGGCTCGGTTACTACGACCAGCGCGGCGCCGAGCTGCCGCTCGACCTCCGGGTGCGCGAGGTGGTCGCCGGGCCCGCGCGGCAGCCCGACTGGGCCGACGCTGCGCTGCTCGAGCGGCTCTGGTTCGACGACGATGCGCAATGGGCGCCGGTCCGGCTGCTTTCCGGCGGGGAACGCCGGCGCCTACAACTCGCCCTGGTGCTGCGACAGGCGCCCAACGTGTTGCTCCTGGACGAGCCGACCAACGACCTCGACCTCGACACCTTGAGGGCGCTCGAAGACATGTTCGACGCCTGGCCGGGCACGCTGGTGGTCGTCAGCCACGACCGGGCATTCCTGGAGCGCACCGTCGAGGACGTGATCGTGCTCGACGGCCGGGGCCACGCCGGCAAGGTGCCCGGCGGGTACGCGGCCTACGAGTCCCAGTGGCGAGCCGCTCGCCGGCGCGGCCGCGCCGCCGAGGTGGCCGGGGTTGCCGCCGGCGTGGACCCCGGCAGGGGCGCTGGTGTCGCGGAGGCTCGCGCCCGCGCCCGGCGCCGACGCGACGGCCGATCGCCGGACGAGGGCACCCGCCGCACGCCGAGCACGCTGCGCCACCTGTTGCGTCGGGCAGAGACGGAGATGCGCCGACTGCAGGACCGCCAGGCGGCGCTCGAGGCGGAGCTGGCGGGGGCCATGGGCGACCACGTCGCCCTGGCGTGCGTGGGTGAGGAGCTGTCGGTCGTCAACGGCGAGCTGGCGGCGGCCGAGGAGCACTGGCTCGCGCTCGCCGAGGAGGCCGAGTCGCTGGGCCTGGCGCAGTGATGCGCCCGGAGTCGGCGACATCGGCTCCCCGGGAAGCCGACCACCATGAGCCAAGAGGACGTGCCTATCCGCTCAGGTCCTTGGCAGGCATGATCTGTTCCGGCGCGGCGCTAGCCTGACCGCATGGTCATGATCGTCACCGAGCCCGCCCGGGAGAAGATCCTCGAGTTACGGGCGCAGGAGGACGATCCGGACGCGCTGGGCCTGCGCGTCGAGGTCACGGGCGTCCAAGGCGTCGAGTACACCTACGACCTCACGTTCGACCCGGTCGCCGAGGCCGACCTCGAGGCCGGCGACGTGGTCGAGCACGATGGTGCTCTGCCGGTGATCATCCCGGTCGACAGTCTCGACGCCCTGCGGGGCGCCACCCTTGACCTGCCGACGACGGGCGGGCAGAACGGCCTCGTCCTCCGCAACCCCAATCGTCCCGACCCGCTGTCCGGCGCTCACATCGAGCTGACGGGCACGATCGACGAGAAGGTCCGCCAGCTACTCGACGGGCAGATCAACCCCGCGCTGGCCATGCATGGTGGGTTCGCGGCCCTTGATCGGGTCGACGACGGCGTTGTGTACGTGACCATGGGCGGCGGCTGCCAGGGATGCGCGGTCTCGGCCATGACGCTGCGGGAGGGCATCACGCGATCCATCCGTGAGGCCATCCCCGAGGTCACCGAGGTGGTCGACAGCACCGACCACTCGATGGGCGAGAACCCCTACTATACGTGACGTAGCTGGCGAGCTCGTAATGCGAGTTTTCGCGCCGGCCGTAACGTTGCCGCTCGGTCTTTCGATAACAAACATGTGACAGGCGACACCTAGCTCAGCTATGGTGAACCCGGTCACCGCTGGGGGCGACCAGGGGGAGAGGCCCGGGCCGGGTTTCCGGTCCGGGCCTTGTCGCGTCTTTCCGGCGGCTACGCCTCGCCGGTCAGAACCGCACGCACCGTGGCGGTGATACCCGTGGCATCCAGTCCAATCGAGGCCAGGATGTCGTCGGGCTTCCCGTGGGCGATGAACCTGACGGGCACACCCAGCACGGTTACGGGGGGACCGTCCCCGCCCTCGCGGCCGGCGGCGATCTCGGCCAGCCGGGCGGCGATGGCGGAACCCGCGCCGCCTTCCCGGTAGCCGTCCTCGACGGTGACCACATGGGGGTACGTGGCGGCTTCGACGAGCATCTCCTCGTCGAGCGGCTTGATCAGCCGCACGTCCCACACCGCCGCCTCGACTCGGTCGGACGACGCCAACGCCTCGGCGGCGGCCCGAGCCGGCGCGAGCATCTTGCCGACCGCGAGGATGCACACGTCGCGCCCGGTGCGGACCTTGCGGGCGGACAGGCCGGAGCCGACCTCCTCGCCCCCGTCGCCGGTCGCCGCACCGTCGTCGGGTGGCATCGTCTTCGGGAACCGGATGGCTGCCGGCCCTGCGGTGCACAGCTCCAGGGCGTCGTGCAGCATCACGCCCACCTCCCGGTAGGAGGAGGGAGCGAAGATCGTCATCCCCGGCACCTTGGACAGCAGGACCATGTCGAGCACGCCGTGATGGCTCGCCCCGTCATCGCCGGTGATGCCCGCCCGGTCCAGGCAGAACACCACGGGCTGGCCGTGCATCGCCACATCCAGGTTGACCTGGTCGAACGCCCGGTTGAGGAACGTCGAGTAGATGGCTACCACCGGGCGCAGGCCGCCCATCGCCATGCCCGACGCTGCGGTCACGGCGTGCTGCTCGGCGATGCCCACGTCGAAGAACCGGTCCGGAAACCGCTCCTTGTACGGCAGCAGCCCGGTTGAGTCGGGCATCGCGGCCGTGAGGGCCACGACCTCGGGCCTGTGCTCGGCCTCCTTGATGAGCGCCTCGGTGAAGGCCGCCGTGTAGCTGCCGGGCTTGACCCCACCTACGTCGTGCAGCCGCTTGATGGGGTCGTTCTCTGCCGGCGCGTAGCCGCGGCCCTTCTGGGTGAGCACGTGGACCACGATCGGCCCTTCGAACTCCCGGGCGTTGCGCAGGGCCCGCTCCAGGCCGGCGATGTCGTGACCGTCGAACGGGCCCGTGTAGCGCACACCCAGCATCTCGAAGAACGCGGGTGGCTCGAACATCTCGCGCACCGCCGCGAGCGCGCCCTCCACGCCCCGCTCGAGCTTGTCGCCAAGGAGCGGCACGTCGTGCAGCAGCCTGTCGAGCCGAGCGCGGTTGCGTACGTAGGCCGGATTGAGGCGGATGCGGCCCAGGCTTTCGCTCAGCCGCGACACGGTGGGGGCGTAGGAACGGCCGTTGTCGTTGAGGATGATGACGGCGCGGCTGTCGGAGTGGCCCAGGTTGTTGAGCCCCTCGAACGCCATGCCGCCGGTCATCGAGCCGTCGCCGATCACTGCGACCACGTTGCGGTCGGTGAGCCCCCGCAGCTTGTGCGCTTCGGCGAGGCCGTGGGCGTAGCAGAGGATCGTGGAGGCGTGACTGTTCTCGACCCAGTCGTGCTCGGACTCGGTGCGCGACGGATATCCGGACAGACCCCCGGCCCGGCGCAGCGTGGCGAAGTCGTCGCGGCGGCCCGTGAGGATCTTGTGGACGTACGCCTGGTGGCCGGTATCCCACAGGAGGATGTCACGCGGCGACTCGAACACGCGGTGGACGGCGAGGGTGAGCTCGACGACGCCGAGGTTCGATCCCAGATGGCCTGATCCGGCGGCCGACACCGCGTCGATGATCTGCTGGCGGATCTCCCCGGCCAGCGCGTCGAGTTGCTCGTAGGACAGCTTGCCCAGGTCGGTTGGGTCGTTGATCGAATCGAGCAGCATCGATGCGGCTCCGTTGCGGCGGTGGACAATGGGCCCGTCCGAGCCCCGAGCAGCGACCAACGCTACTCCCCGCGCCCGTGACCCGACCATGCAGGCTCTGGCTGCCTCCGGTCCGAGCCGTTATGTGCCGATGGTGATAGGAGAGGTGGATGCCCACATCGCCGCGCGTCGTGCCCCTGGTCGATGCGCTCGTGTTCCAACGCAACGCCTGTGCAGATCTGGGCTCGAACCTCTACGCCGAAGTGCTCGACGCCGTCATCGCCGACGTTGGTGCCGACGGTCCCTGCGCCGCGATCCTGCGGCCGCACGAAGGCGACCCCTTCGGTTCGGCGTTGCCCCTCCGGTTCCTGGGCTCCGTCCATCGCCTCGTGCTCGATGGCCGGGCGACGAGGTTGGCGACCCACTATCCGTCGGCGGGTGGGACACCGGGACCGAGCCTGGCCGACGACTTCGTCGCCACCGTCGCGGAGCTACGCGCGGAGATCGAGGCCGGCGTCGGCAACGGCGTGCAGACCAACGAGGTCGGGCGCTCGGCCGCGCTCGTGGGCGCCTTCGTCGAGGTGGCCCGCCGCAGCGGGCTGCCACTGCGGCTGCTGGAGCTGGGCGCGAGCGCCGGGCTGAACCTCCGGTGGGACCGTTTCTGGTACGACACCGGCGCGTCGACGTTCGGCGACCCGGCGAGCGCCGTCCGGTTCGTCGGCGTCTGGGACGATCCGCCGCCGGTCCTCGACGACGTGGTGGTCGGCGTGGCCGCCCGGGAGGGGTGCGACCGGTCGCCGATCGATCCCATGGACGAGGACGGTCGGCTCAGCTTGCGGGCCTACCTGTGGCCCGACATGGTCGAGCGCCGTGCCCGACTCGACGCCGCGCTCGCCATCGCCGCGCGGGTTCCGGCGAGCGTCGAGGCGGCCGATCTGGGGGAGTGGCTCGAGACACGGCTGGCGGCACCGGCGCCTGGCCGGGTCACCGTCGTGTACCACTCCATCGTGTGGCAGTACGTCGACGGAAAGTCGCGGGACCGCATGCGGGCGGCGCTGCGCGAGGCGGGCCGGGAAGCCGGCGACGACGCCCCGCTGGCCTGGCTGCGGTTGGAGCCGGCCGGACCGGTGGCCGACCTGCGGCTGACCTGGTGGCCGGGTGGCACGGAGGAGGTGCTGGCGACAAGCGGCTACCACGGCACCCCGGTGCACTGGGGTCGCCCGCGCTAGCCCCGAACCCGCCTAGCCGCGAATCCCCGTCGCGGGATCGGCGGTCCCAGCCTCCGTTTCTGCGGCCGGAAACCCGTGGCGCGACTCCCACCACCGGGTGCCGGCGCGGGCGATCAGGTAGCCGACGCCGAGGCAGATGAGCCCGCCCACGCCGTCGATCCAATAGTGGTTGGCCGTGACCATGATGTCGAAGAGGGTGAAGAGCGGATACGCGATGACGAGCGCGCGGAGCCAGCGCCGGCGTACCAACGGCGCCAGCACCAGGGCGCACCAGGTCGACCAGCCGATGTGCATGCTCGGCATGGCGGCGTACTGGTTCGAGACCGCCGCCAGCTCCTCGCTGCCGAACGACGCCCAGCCGCCGTAAACGGCCACGGTGTCCACGAACCCGTACCGATCGCAGGGCGGTTCGCCCGCCTCGTCTGGTAGGTCCTGGCCGGCGGCGTAGATCGGGCAGCCGCCGAAGGTCCCGGGATCGTCCAGCAGGCGCGGTGGCATGAGCGAGAACGACGCGAACCCCACCAGGGCGAGCAGTGTGGTGAAGGCGAGCGTGTTGCGCCACAGGCGGTAGCGCCCCGGTGCCTTGCGGAACATCCACACGAGGGCGATGGCGACCACGACGAAGTGGAACAACCCGTAGTAGATGTTCCAGAACCGGATCAGCCCGTGCAACGGCAGGTCGAGATACCAGCGCTGCAGGTTGTCCTCGAAGTAGAGGCCGATGTTCTTCTGGAGCTGGATGATCGCCTTGCCGTGGTTGAACGCCGGCTCCGGGTCGACCTCGCCGCCTCCCGACCCGAATTGGTTGCGCACGCCGGAGTACGCCGCGTATACGAGGACGACGTAGAGCAGCTCGCGCCACCAACGCAGGCCCCAGTCGCGACCGGGGGTGCCTTCCTCGACCGCGGATTCGTCGAGCGCCCTCATGCCGCCATGGTCGAGCCGGCGGTGGCTTGGTCGGGTGCGGATCGGGCGCGCCCCCGGCGGCGAAGGCAGGTGCGCCCAGCAGGCTGACGGCCACGTTGAGCAGGTAGAGGAGCAGTCCGAGGGCGATCGCGTCCTCACGGGGCACGCCGAGCGGATGGAGGAACAGCACGAATGCCCCCTCGCGCACTCCCAGGCCAGACATGCTGATCGGCAGGACCTGGGCGATGAGCACCGCCGGCAGGAACGCCAGTAGCGCGGTGAGGCCGGCGGGGCGGACGCCGAGCGCGTTGGCGGCGGCGACGGCAGCCAACACCAGCACGAGCTGGTAGGCGAACCCGGCGAGGAGGACGTTGGCGGCGGCGCCGGGGTCGGAGCGCAGCCGGTTGACGCCGAGGTGGACGGCGCCGGCGAAGCGACGCCAGCCGGCGCGGGCGGCGAACCGACCGCCGATGCGCGTGCTGCCGACGGCGGCGAGCACGCCGACGAGCAGGGCCAGGGTGGCGAACGCCAGCAACAGCGCCACCTGTGTGGCCGAGCCGAGATGGCGGAGGCCGGGATTGACCGCGAAGCCGGCCAACGTGATCAGCGGCAGCACGAGCCAGCCGGTGAGGCGCTCGAGCACCACCGAGGCGAAGGTTCCCGGCGACTCCCCGGTGTCACGCGACAATCGGCTCACGCGGAGCACGTCTCCACCGATCGTCGTGGGCAGGACGTTGGACACGAATTGGCCGGCCAGGTAGTACGACACGAGACGGGGGAGCCGGGCCGGGATCTCCAGCGCCTCGAGCACCTTCTGCCAGCGCATTGCCGAGAGCAGGATGCCGGCGAGGGTGAGCACGGCAGCGAGGCCGAGCCAGCCGGCGGTGCCGGCCGACCACTCGGGGATCAGCTCGTGCACGTCGAACGACGGCACCTGGGCGACCAGGACGATGAGCATGGCGGCGCTCACGGCGATGCGCACGCCCAGCGTGACCGCCTGCTTCCTTGTCACCGTTCCTCCGCTGAGTCTCCGTGGGCACCGGGCCGTTCGCTGCCGTCCGTACCGGTTGCCATTGCGCTCCCCGCCATGCGCGCCGCCTGCGCAAGTTAGTCGCGCGGGCCGCTGGCATTGCGGTCGGGGATTCGGGCATTTTACGGGGCTTGCCTGTCACAACCCCCGTATAGGGTGGCCGTTGCCGGATCGCTCGGTGGGGCGCCGGCAGCCGTGAGCCACCGCGACCGGCCGCCTCGGTCGCATCTCCCCGCCTCCTCATCTGTTCTGCGAGGGGAGCCGAGATGCGACGTACACACCATCGATGCCTCGTACCGGCCAGGGCCGTGCTCGCCACGGCCGTGATGGTCATCGCCGCGAGCGCCTGCGGCGGCTCGGCCGGCGACCGGGGATCGGCCAGGCCCACCGCGCCGGCATCGGCGCGGGTCGATCACCGCACACTCATCCGGGCTCTGGAGGCCACACGCTCCGTCGAGAGCGGGCGGGTGGAGGTGACGACCACCCTCACCGACGTCGGCGCCGAGCCCGACCGACCGCCGGGCGGCCGGCTGGCGGTCGCGAAGTACCGGGTGGCCTTCGATCGACGTGTCGCCCGGGTAGAGGTCGAGTTCGACCTGTCCGGGGCCGCCGGCGCCCCCGGGGCCCGCGATGTCGCGGTCGGAGGCGACGTGTCGGTTGCCGCTCGCATGATCGCCGCCGGCGACGCGGTGTACGCGCAGGGTGGGCTGCTGGCCGCGGCCACCGGGCGCGCGCCCGGCGAATGGGTCGAGATCGATCGAGGGGCCTTCGTCGCTCGGCGGCCGAGCAGCGACGCCGCCATCTTGCTCCTCGACCCTCTCGGTCCCTTCGAGGTGGTCGGCGATACCACCGGCGACGCACGCGTGGTCGGCCGCGCCGTGTTACGGGGCAGCCCGGTCACCCAGCTTGCGACCAGCGCCGGCTCCGCCGACTCCGCAGTCGACGCCGCTCCGGTCGACCTGTGGATCGATGCCGACGGTGTGATCCGCCGCATGGAGATCCGGCTGGCCGGCGGCGTCGGAGCCGGCGCGAGCCGCGTCGTCACCACGGTCGAGCTGTTCGACATCGGTCGTGCGATGGCAATCACGTCACCCGGCGGCGAGCGATAGCCATGGGTGTCCCCGTGCGGGCAGACTCCGGTGTCACATGGCACACGATTCCGGAACCACGGTCCGCGACCACGGGGGCGAGCTGGCGCTGGCCGCCCTCCGTCCCTTCGGTGTCGACACGATGTTCACCCTGTCGGGTGGACACGTCTTCCCGCTCTACGACGCCGCGGTCAAGCGCGATCCGCCCACCCGCATCGTCGACGTTCGGCACGAGCAGACGGCCGCCTTTGCCGCCGAGGGCCACGCCCGGCTCACGCGCCTGCCCGGGCTGGCCGTGCTCACGGCCGGTCCCGGCGTCACCAACGGCATGTCGGCCATCACGCAGGCGCACTTCAACGGTTCGCCGGTCGTGGTCCTGGGCGGCCGAGCGCCGCAGGCGCGGTGGGGCTCCGGCTCGCTACAGGAACTCGACCATGTGCCCCTGCTGGCGCCGGTCACCAAGCTCGCCGCGCACGGTCGCCGCCGTGGAACAGATCCCGGCGGTGGTCCACGAGGCGGCCACCACCGCGCTGACACCCCACCGGGGACCGGTGTTCGTGGACCTGCCGATCGACGTGGTGTTCGCCGAGGGCGAGGCGGCGATCCCGCCGGCGGCTGTGCCCTCGGCGGCAGAGCCCGACCCCGACCAGGTCGCCGCCGCGGCCCGGCTGATCGCCCAGGCCGAGCGCCCGATGCTCGTCGCCGGCACCGACGTGTGGTGGGCCAGGGCCGAGGGCGAGCTCGTGGCGGCGGTCGAGCACCTGAGACTCCCGACCTTCGTGAACGGGCAGGGCCGCGGCTGCCTGCCGGCCGACCATCCGCTGGCCGCCAGCCGGACCCGCAGCCTGCTGAAGACCGAGGCCGACGTGGTGGTCGTCGCGGGCACGGCCCTCGACTTCCGCCTGTCGTTCGGCCGGTTCGGCAGCGCGACCGTCGTGCACCTGGTCGACAGCGATGAGGGGCGAGCCCGGCACGTCGACGCGGTCACCGTCGCCGGCGATCTGCGCACGATACTCGGCGGCCTCGCGGGCTACGACGGCCCCCGCACCGAACACGAGTCGTGGGTCGACCGCGTCCGCGACCAGGAGGTGGCCACCGCGGCCACCGAGGTCCCGTTGCTGGCGTCGGCGGCGACCCCGATCCTGCCGACGCGCATCTACGGCGAGCTCCGGAAGCGGCTCGACCGCGACGCGGTGGTGGTATGCGACGGCGGCGACTTCGTGTCCTACGCGGGCAAATACGTCGAGGTGTACGAGCCCGGGTGTTGGCTGGACAGCGGGCCCTACGGCTGCCTCGGTACTGGGATGGGCTACGCCATGGCGGCCCGGCTGGCGCACCCGGACCGCCAGGTGGTGGCGCTGCTCGGCGACGGGGCCGCAGGGTTCTCCCTCCTGGACGTCGACACGCTGGTCCGCCACCAGCTCCCGGTCGTGATGGTGGTGGGAAACAACGGCATCTGGGGCCTCGAGAAGCATCCGATGCAGGCGCTCTACGGCTACGACGTGGCCGCCGACCTCCAGCCCGGCTGCCGCTACGACCAGGTGGTGGCCGCCCTGGGCGGCGCGGGCGAGACCGTCACCGACCCCGACGACATCGGTCCCGCGCTCGACCGCGCCCTTGCGTGCGACGTCCCGTACCTGGTCAACGTGATCACCGATCCCGCCGACGTGTATCCACGCTCGTCCAACCTGGGCTGAGCTTGGCGGTCAGGCGGGACGCCGGCCGTCGCTCGGGGGCGGCATCGGCCCCAGCCGCGGCGACGGATACGCCGACCACTGGGGCACGGCCCAGGCTCGGTTGGTCTCGCGAAGCAGGACGACGACCAGGGCGCCGATGACCACCACGCCGGCCAGGGCCAGAAGCTCGAGGCTGCCGTTCCACACCGGATCGAACGACCCGTCCTCGGCCGACGCCGACACGGCCAACAGGACCAGCGACGGGCCGGTCCACACGCCGAGGGTCAGCCAGCGCAGCCAGCGGATCTGCCGGGCGGTGCCCGCTCGTTCCCAGGCCGCCGCCCTCGCCGCCAGCGCCCCGAGCAGCAACCACAGCGTCACGCCCCCGGCGATCAGCCGCCGCGGCCAGCGCCGCCAGCCGCCAGCCCTTGAGGTCGTCGAAGACGAGGTGCTCGGGGTAGCCGAGGTCGACTCCGGGCCGTGGCGTGATCCTCTCGCCCGTCTCCGGGTGGAGCATCACGAAGTGGTGCGGCAGCGACACTTCCGGGCAGGGTCAGCAGCGCCGTTGCGGCCGCGGCGATGGCGGGCATCGTGAGCGACAGGCGCCACGCACCGAAGGCCACGAGGCCCCACCCCAGTGCGTCCGGCAGGACGTCGAGGTGTTCCGTGCGGATGTCGATGGCGACCAGCACCAGCCCCACGGCCACGAACGTCAGCGGACGCATCGGTCCGGATCGTACTTCCAGCACCCGGCGCCCGACCCCGGCATTGGCGACCGGGGGCTCGCTGATCCGGCTGGGGATCGGCTGGGGACCAACGGCATCGGCGACGACCGTTGACCCTGGTCGCAGGCTACGTCTGGCGAGTCAGCTGCACTTCTCGAGGAAGCGGTCGACGTCGACCACGACCCGCGTCACCTTGCCGGCGGCCACCAGGCCTCGCTCGTCGGTGGCAGAGACGGTGAACGTCAGACGCCGGCCCTCGACCTTCTCGAGCGTCGCTTCGGCCTGCACCTTCGTGCCCACCGGGGTGGGCGCCAGGTGGTCGAGCTGCACCCGCATGCCGACCGTCGTATGTCCCTCGGGTACCCGACCGTCGACGGCGAGCAGCGAGGCCTCCTCGCACAGCGCGATCAGGCGAGGCGTGGCTAGCACCGCCACCTGGCCGGAGCGGAACGCCAGCGCGGTGTCGTCGTCGCCGACGTCGAGGGTGACGGCCGCCGACAGGCCGGGTTCCAGGGGCACCCGGGTACAGTACGCATCCACGTCGTCGGCGGGCGAAACCGCCCGGGCCCAGGTCAGCCGGCGTCGATCACTGCGGATCACCCCTGAGTCCCGTCCCGGATTCACCCGTCATCCACGCGAATCGAGGTCGCCCGTGCTCGACGAATCGGTCATCCAGCGGACGCTCGCCACTGCTCTCCGCACCGGCGGCGACTTTGCTGAGGTCTTCGTGGAGGACAAGCGGTCCTCGGCGGCCATGCTCGACGACGGCCGGGTCGAGGAGTTGTCGTCGGGCCGCGACCGGGGCGCAGGCATCCGGGTCGTGGTGGGAGAGACGACCGGCTTCGCGCACACCGCCGATCTGACCGACGATGGCCTCCGCACCGCCGCGGCGGCCGCGGCCGCTGCCGCCCGGTCCGGGGGCGGTGGCGTCCGCGAGGTGGCGCTCACGCGCCAGGCTGCCGCCCGACCCAACCAGGTTGCCGTGCTCCCCGAGACGGTGGCCAAGGGCACGAAGGTGGAGCTGCTCCGCCGGGCCGACGAGGCCGCGCGGGCCGAGGGCGGCTCGATCCGCCAGGTGAGGGCCCGCTATGGCGATTCTCGCCGCCGGATCCTGGTGGCCAACAGCGACGGGCTGCTGTCCGAGGACGACCAGGTCCGCACCTTGTTCGTGGTTTCGACTGTGGCCTTCGGCGACACGGGCATGCAGACGGGCTACGAGTCGCTGGGGCGCACGGTCGGTTTCGAGCTGTTCGACCGCTACCAGGTCGAGGACATCGCCCGCACCGCCGCCCGCCGCGCCATCACCAAGCTGGCGGCCCGCCCGGCGCCCTCGGGCACGCTGCCGGTGGTGATCGGGCCCGGCGGGGGCGGGGTGCTGTTCCACGAGGCGTGCGGCCACGGACTGGAGAAGGACCTGGTCGACAAGGGCGCCTCGGTGTTCAAGGGACGCCTCGGCCAGCAGGTGGCCTCGCCGCTGGTCACGCTCGTCGACGACGGAACCATGGCTGAGGAGTGGGGCTACTACGCCATCGACGACGAGGGCACACCCGCGCAGCGCAACGTCCTCATCCAGGACGGCGTCCTCACCGACTACATGTGGGACCACCTGCGGTCCCGCAAGGAGGGGCGCCCGCGTTCCGGCAACGGTCGCCGCCAGAGCTACCAGCACCTGCCGATGGTGCGGATGACCAACACCTACCTGGTGGGTGGCGACGGCGATCCGGAGGGCATCGTCTCCTCTACCGACCACGGCGTGTACGTGTCGTCGCTGGGCGGGGGGCAGGTGAACACGGCCACCGGCGACTTCGTGTTCGGCATGACCGAGGCCTACCTCATCGAGAACGGCGAGATCACCGAGCCGATCAGGGAGGGCAACCTCATCGGCAACGGCCCGAAGGTGCTGGTCGACATCGATGCCGTCGGCAACGACTTCGCCATGGGTCACCCGGGCACCTGCGGCAAGGACGGCCAGGGCGTGCCCGTCGGCGACGGGGTCCCCACCCTGCGGGTCAAGGCCCTCACCGTCGGCGGAACCGCAGGATGAGCGAGCCTAAGCGAGCGAATCATGAGGACAGTGCGTTTCTCGCCGCGAAGCGGCGATCGCTCGTTGGCGAGCCGGAGGCGAGCCGATGAGCGACCTGCTCGACGTCGCTGACGCCGTCGTCGCGGAGGCCCGAGGCGACGAGCAGCTCGAGGCCTACGTCGGCCGGTCCACCGACACCCAGGTGCGTGTCTACCAGGGCGAGGTCGAGCAGTTGGCCGTGGCCGAAACCCTCGGGGTCGGCGTGCGCATCGTCAACGAGGGACGCCAGGGATTCGCCTACTGCGGCACCTTCGATCCCGAGGCGCTGGCCGAGACCGTGAGCGAGGCGCGCGACAACGCCGCCTTCGGCGAGCCCGACGAAGCCGCGGGGCTGGCCGAACCCGACGGCGTGGAGCCCGCCGACCTGGACCTGTGGCGGCCCGGGCTGGCGCAGGTGCCCACCGACCGCAAGGTGGCCCTCGCGGTCGAACTGGAGCGGACGCTGCTGGCCGCCGATTCCCGCATCGTCGGCGTCGAGTCCTGCGACTACGGCGACTCCCTGGGCGAGACCGCGGTGGTGACCACCACCGGCATCCGCCGCAGCTCCCGCGCCACCGGTTGCGAGCTGGTTGCCTACTCCCTGGCGGGCGACGGCGACGAGACCCAGACCGGCTTCGGCTTCTCGCTGGGACGCGACTTCGACGAGCTCGACGTCGAGGCCGCGGCGGGCGATGCCGCCGAGCGGGCGCTGCGCATGCTGGGTGCCACCCAGCCGCCTTCCGGGCGGCTCACGGTCGTGCTCGATCCTTGGGTGGCGGCGCAGCTCGTCGGCATCGCGGCGGGAACGCTCGGCGCCGAGGAGGTCATCAAGGCGCGCTCGCTGTTCGCAGGGCGAGAGGGCGAGCAGGTGGCAGCGCCGTTCGTCACGCTGGTCGAGGATCCCACCGACGCCCGGTCGTGGGGTGCCTCGCCGGTCGACGCCGAGGGGTTGGCCACACGGCCGGTGCCGCTCATCGACGGCGGCGTGCTGCGGGGTTTCGTCCACTCCACGTGGACCGCCCGACGCATGGGCACGCGTTCGACCGGTTCGGCGGTGCGGGCCGGGTTCAAGTCCACGCCGACGGCCGGCTGCCGAGCTGTGGCGCTCGCGCCCGGTGACCGCGACGCTGCCGCGCTGCTCGCCGACGTCGGCGACGGCGTGCTGGTGCAGGAGGTCTCGGGCCTGCATTCCGGCGTCAATCCGATCTCCGGAGACTTCTCGACTGGAGCCCAGGGCCTCCGCATCAGGGGCGGCGCGCTGGCCGAGCCGCTGCGCGAGTTCACCATCGCCTCCACGATCCAGCGCCTGCTGCACGACTTGGTGGCCGTTGGCTCCGACCTCACGTGGCTGCCGATGAGCGGCGCTGGCATGACCCTGGTCGTCGGCGACGTCGCCGTCTCGGGTGCCTGACGCAGCACCATGAGCGAGTTGCTCGACCTGGCCGCCAAGGTCGCTGGTGCCGCCGGCGCGGGGGAACAGGTCGAGGCGTTCGTGGGGCGGTCGACCTCGACGTCGGTGAAGGTCCACGGCGGCGCCATCGAGTCCCTGACCCAGGCAACCTCGGCAGGGATCGGCATTCGGGTGATCGAGGGCGGGCGCCAGGGCTTCGCCTGGGCCGGTTCGCTCGATGACGACGTCATCGCCGAGGTCCTGGCCGAGGCCCGCGACAACGTCGTCTACGCCCAGCCCGAGCCCTGGGTGGGACTGGCCGAGCCCGACGGGGTGGAACCGCCGCCGATCGACCTGTGGCGGGAGGGTCTGGCTGCGCAGTCGACCGAGCGCAAGGTGGACCTGGCGCTCGAACTGGAGCGGGCGGTGCGGGCCCGCGACCCACGCATCAGCGGCGTGCGCACCGCTCAGTGGGCCGACGGCGCCGGCGAAGGGGCGGTGGCCACGTCGACGGGCATTGCCGTGGCCGGGCGATCCACGTTCTGCCACCTTTCGGTGCAGGCGCTCGCGAGGGGCCCTGACGACGAGACCAAGACCGGCTACGGCGTGTCGGTCGGCCGCGAGCCCGACGACGTGGATCTGGACGAGGCGGCGGAGGACGCGGTCGACCGTGCCACCCGGCTGCTGGGGGCCGTTCAACCGGGTAGCGGTAGCGTCACGCTCGTCCTCGAGCCCCGGATGACCGCGACGTTGCTAAGCGTGGTGGCCGGCACCCTCAACGGGGAGTCCGTGCTGAAGCGGCGCTCGCCGTTCGCCGACCGCGTGGGCGAGCCCGTCGCGTCGCCGCTGGTGACGCTCGTCGACGATCCGACCGACCCGATGTCGCTCGGGGCCGACTCCCACGACGGCGAGGGGTTGGCCACGCGGGAGGTGCCGCTGATCGTCGATGGTGTGCTCCAAGGGTTCCTCCACAACACGATGACGGGACGCCGCGCCGGCGTCCCCTCGACCGCCTCAGCCGTCCGGGGCTACCGATCCACCCCCGGGGTCGGCGCCCAGGCCTTGGCGCTCGCCACCGGCACAGGGAGCCTCGACGACCTCGTCGCCGTCGTCGACCACGGCGTCCTGGTGCAGTCGATGACCGGTCTGCACTCGGGCGTCAACCCGGTGTCTGGAGACTTCTCGGTGGGGGTGGAGGGCCTGATGGTGCGCGGCGGGCAGCGGGCGGAGCCGATCCGTGAGGCGACGATCGCCTCGACGCTCCAGCGGCTGCTGCTCGACGTGAGTGCCATCGGGGCCGAACGCGAGTGGACGCCGGGAGGCACCGGCGCGGCCGCCCTCGTCATCCCGGGCGTAACGCTCAGCGGTCGCTGAACTGCGAGCGCCAGCTCGCCCGGTGGCGATGGGTGTGGGGCGCAGCCCCACCGGAGGCGATGGGTGTGCGGCGCAGCCCCACCGGAGGCTCTGAGTCGCAATCGGGGAGCGCGGGTTGCGGGGAGGGTCCCCGGTCGGTGAGCATCGTGCGCTTCCGAAGATTCGAGCCAGTCTGGGTGCGGGCCCTCACCACCGATAAACGTGTCGATCCTCCACGCCATCGTCCTGGGCATCACCCAGGGACTCTCCGAGTACCTTCCGATCTCCTCGTCGGGCCACCTCATCGTGGTTCCGTGGCTGTTCGGCTGGGACGACTTCGCCGGCAACGAGTCGCTGCAGAAGACCTTCGACGTGGCACTCCACCTGGGCACGCTGGGCGGGGCCGCCGCCTACTTCCGCCACGACATCGTGCGCCTGTCCCGGGCGGCCGTGCGAACCCCGCGCTCTAAGGACGGCCGGCTCGCCTGGCTGATCGCGCTCTCGGCCGTGCCGGCGGCGATCACCGGCGCGCTGCTGGCCGACACCATCGAGGAGAACACCGGCCAGATCTGGCTCATCGCCGTGATGATGATCGTCGGGGCCCTGGCGCTGGCATGGGCCGACGGCGTGCGGGGCAAGCGGACCATCGACGAGGTGGGACTGCGCGACGCGCTGCTGATGGGCGCGGCGCAATCCCTCGCCCTCCAGCCCGGGCTGTCGCGCTCGGGCGTGACCATCACCGTCGGCCGGTTCTCGGGCCTCGGGCGCGACGGTGCCGCCCGCTTCGCTTTCCTCATGAGCCTGCCCATCACGTTCGGGGCCATCGTCTTCAAGTGGTTCGACGTGTCGAGCGAGGGCGGAATCCCGGCGGACTTCCGGGCGCCCTTCATCTGGGGGATCGTCGCCTCGGGCATCACCGGCTACATCGCCGTTTGGGGCACGCTGAAGCTGATCCGCACCCATTCGTTCCTGCCGTTCGTCGTCTACCGCATCGTCCTCGGGGTCCTCATCCTGCTGATCCTCGCCAGCTCGTTCCGTTGATCAGGCGCCGGCCAGCGCGAGCACGACCGACCCGCTGGTGAGCACCCACGCCACCCGGGGTGCGTCCGCCTCGGGAACGGCGATCGCGATCGACTGCTCGCCCACGTCGACCACCACGGCCGCCTCGACCAGCGGGAACGAGGGCTCGTCCCCCGACCGACGCGGCTGGCCCTCAGCCACCAGGGGAACGACGGCCAGCACGTCGACGAGGTCGCCGATCGTGAGCGGCGGGGCGGCCAGCGGGCCGATCGGGATTGCCACCGCCCGGTGCCCGCTCGGCACGAGCGCGGCCACGCCCGTCAGGCCCTCGGGTGCCAGCCGTTCGGCCACGAGAGGCTCGCCGGCGGCCACCGGTTGGCGCACCACCGAGCCCGACGGCGGCTCCGCCAGGGCGCCGGGGGTCACCGCCGCCTCGGGCAAGCGGCGCACCTCGACCGTCGAGGCGTCGATGACGTCGCCGGGGGCCAGGTCGCGGGTGGCGACCGCCACCGGCCGGGCGCGGCCCCAACGTTGGCGCGCGGCCTCGGCCGAGGAGACCAGCGTGATGACGACCAACCCGGTGACGATGGCGAGCCCAAGCACCACCGCCCGGCGGACGACCGTCCGGGCGAGGGCTCGCCGGGCGCGTACGCCGAGCAACACGGGAGAGGACACGGCTTCCTCCGGAACGAGGGGTCGGCAGGAACAGGGGGAAGCCGGGGTGCACGCTAGCGCGGCGGGGTCGGGGGCCGATCGTGCCCCGAAGGGTCCGGGCGGCTACTCGGTGAAGAGTTCGTCGGGAAGCAGCTCGATCGCCCGGAACAACACCTTGCGCACCACCTCGGCGTTGCGTTCGAGCATGACGAACACCTCGTCCATCGTCACCGGCTCGATGCCCGGGGTCCCCTCGAGCCCCACGTCGTAGTCGGTGATGAGGGCGATGGCCGCGTACGGGATGTGGGCTTCGGCCGCAAGCACCGCCTCGGGCATCTGGGTCATGTTGACGACCTGCCAGCCCTGGGCCGCGTACCACCGCGACTCGGCCTTGGTCGAGAAGCGGGGTCCGTTGATCACCACGACCGTCCCGCCGTCGTGGACGGCGACCCCTTCGGCCCGGCACGCCTCGACGGCGGCGGCGCGCAGGCGGGCGTCGTAGGGGACCGCGAAGCTCACATGATCGACGGGCGCCAGTCCGGCAGGTGTGCCGGGGCCGTCGTGGAAGGTGGCGTCGCGGCCGTAGGTGCGATCGACGATCTGGTCGACGACCACGAAGTCACCCCGACGGATCTCGGGCTGCAGCGATCCCGAGGCGCACGGCGCGAACACCGCCCGCACGCCCAGCTGCCAAAGCGCCCAGGCGTTGGCCCGGTAGGGGACCCGATGCGGCGGCAGCGAGTGGTCGCGGCCGTGCCGGGGGAGGAACGCCACCCTGCGGGAGCCCACCGAGCCGATCGTCAGCGGCGCGGAGGTCGGGCCGAACGGCGTGTCGGGTGCTACCTCGTCGACGCCCTCGAGCAGCGAGTAGAGGCCGGAGCCCCCGTAGACGCCGACGTCGGCGCGGCGCGCCGTCGCCGGAGCCCCGGTCACGGGCCGCTGGCGGCCGCGGTCGACGACGAGGAGGAAGACGATGACGAAGGCGAGGACGACGATGACGAAGACGACGGCGAGGACTTGGCGCCGTCGCTCGAGCCACCATCGCCGTTCGAGCCCGAGGACGTCGCCTTCGAGTCTGACGAGCCCGAGGATTCCGACCCCGAGCCCGAAGATGACGAGGAGGACTTGGCCGCCGTCCGGCTGTCGGTCTTGTAGAAGCCCGAGCCCTTGAAGGCGATGCCGACGGACTGGAACACCTTGCGCAACTCGCCCCCGCACGCGGGGCACTCGGTCAGCGGGTCGTCGGTGAACGACTGGACGACCTCGAGCGGCTCGCCGCAGCTCCGGCAGCGGTACTCGTACGTTGGCATGTGGACTCCGCAGGGACTCGGGTGCTCGACCGCTGGGGCCGGGTTGTCGATTGGCCGGGTTGTCGATTAGCACTCGCGACTTGAGAGTGCCAAGGCTAGCGCGCCGACCGGTACGATCGCCGCGTCGTGAGCGTGCTCTCGCCCCTCGTCGCCACCGCGTCCGTGGGCGTTGCGGCGGCCTGCGTCGCCGGCGCCTACATCCTGGGGACGTTCCCGAGCGCCTGGCTGGCGACCCGGCGTCGGGGCCTCGACCCGACCGCCGCCGGGTCGGGCAATCCTGGAGCCACCAACGTGTATCGCACGGCCGGGCGCGGAGCCGGCGTGCTGACCCTGGTGGGCGACCTGGTCAAGGGGGCGGCGGCCGCCGGGCTGGGCTGGGCCGTGGGTGGCCATGGGCTAGGGGTGGCGTGCGGCGTCGCAGCCGTGGTGGGCCACGTCGCCCCACTCACGCGTCCCTCCCGGGGCGGCAAGGGCGTCGCCACCGGCGCCGGCATGGCGCTGGTGCTGTTCCCGCTCGCCGCGCTGGTGTCGGCGGCGGCGTTCGGCGTGGTGACGGCGATCAGCCGCACCGTGTCGCTGGGCTCGATCGCCGCCGTGGCCGTCCTCCCGGCGGCCGCCGGCGCGCTCGGGGCGCCGGGACGCGAGGTGGCGGCGCTGGCCGGGTGTGCCGTCATCGTGATCGCCCGCCACCGGGCCAACATCGGGCGGCTGTGGCGCGGCGAGGAGCCCCATCTGGGCACGGCGGCGTGACCCAGAGCGGGCGCTCCGCGAGGGTCCACTAGCGTTCGCACGATGACGAGCGTTCGGAAGGCAGTCGTCCCCGCGGCTGGGCTGGGCACCCGCTTCCTACCTGCGACCAAGGCGCAGCCAAAGGAGATGCTGCCGGTCGTCGACCGCCCGGCGATCCAGTACGTGGTCGAGGAGGCGGTACGAGCAGGCATCGACGACATCCTGATCATCACGGGCCGGGGCAAGCGCAGCCTGGAGGACCACTTCGATCGCTCCATCGAGCTCGAGGCGTCGCTGGACGCCGCCGGAAAGCTGGAGGAGCTCGAGGAGATCCGGCGCCTGGCCGAGCTCGCCGACATCCACTACGTCAGGCAGGGTGAGGCCCTGGGGCTGGGTCACGCCGTGTGGGTGGCCCGCAAGCACGTCGGCGACCATCCGTTCGCCGTGATGCTCGGTGACGACATCATGGACGAGCGCTTCCGGGTGCTCGAGCAGATGATCGCCGCCCACCAGCAGACGGGGAGCTCGATCATCGCCGTCAAGCGGTTCCCGATCGAGGAGATCTCCTCGTACGGCTGTGTCGACGCCGAGCCGGCGGACGACGGGCTCGTGCGGCTGCGAGGCATCGTCGAGAAGCCTGCGCCCGCGGACGCCCCGTCCGACCTGGCCGTGGTCGGCCGGTACGTGTTCACGCCCGAGATCTTCGAGGCCCTCGACCGCACAAAACCGGGCGTGGGTGGCGAGATCCAGCTCACCGACGCCATTGCGATCCTGTTGGAGGACCAGCCGGTGTACGGGTTCGTGTTCGAACACGGGCGCTTCGACATCGGCAAGAAGCTCGACTACCTGCGGGCCACCGTGGAGCTGGCGCTCGACCGCGAGGACCTCGGTCCCGAGTTCGCGTCCTACCTCGCCGACACGGTACGCCGCCGGGGGCTCGTCTAGTGTCCCGTCAGCCCGTTCCGCCGCGAAATCGCCGGTCCAGGCTGACGGGACACTAGGCGGGCGCGATGATCCCGCTCGCCGACGCCATCGCCCACGTCCTCGCCGGCTGCCCGCCGCTGCCGCCGGTGCGGATGCCGACCGCCGACGCCGTGGGATGCGTGCTGGCGGCGGACGTCGTCGCCCGGGACCCGGTGCCGTCGTTCGCGAACACGGCCATGGACGGCTACGCGCTGCGGGCCGTCGACGTGGCTGTCGTGCCGGCGACCCTGCCGGTGGTGGCGGAGGTGGCGGCCGGCCACCCGGCTCCCCGCGCCCTCCGGGCCGGCGAGGCCATGCGGATCTTCACCGGGGCGCCGATGCCCGAGGGCGCGGATGCCGTGGTGATGGTGGAGCGGACCGAGCGGCGCGACGGCGGCAAGGCCGTCGAGATCCAGGTGTCGGTCGATCCCGGAAACCACGTGCGGGCGGTGGGGGAGGACCTCCACGCCGGCCAGCGGGTGTTCGGCGCGGGCGACGAGCTGACACCGGCCCGACTCGGTGTGCTCGCATCCCTGGGCATCGACGAGGTCGAAGCGCACCCTCGGCCCCGGGCGGGCGTGATGTCCACCGGCGACGAGCTGGTGGTCGGCCCGGGCCCCCTGCGGCCGGGGCAGATTCGCGACAGCAACCGCCCGGCGCTGCTGGCGCTCGTGGCCCAGGGCGGATTCGACGCCGTCGACCTGGGCCGGGTTGCCGACGACGAGGCCGCCATCACCGCGGGCCTGGAGCGGGGCGCCGCCACGTGCGATGCGGTCCTCACCAGTGGCGGGGTGTCGATGGGCGACATCGACCTCGTCAAGGTCGTCCTGGATCGCATCGGCAAGATGCGCTGGATGCAGGTGGCGATCCGTCCGGCCAAGCCATTGGCATTCGGGGTGATCCGGGCCGGAGACGGCGGACGGCGGCACGTGCCGGTCTTCGGCCTCCCCGGCAACCCCGTGTCGTCGCTCGTGAGCTTCGAGCTGTTCGCCCGCCCCGGGCTGCGCCGGCTCGGCGGGCAACCGCATCCGCGGCTCCACCGGCCGCGGCTGGCGGCGACCGCCGACGAGGCGCTGTCCCGCCGGCCTGACGGCAAGGTCCACCTGGTGCGCGTGGTGGCGACGGCCGGCGAACGGGGGGTCCTTCACGTGCGCTCGTCGGGTGGCCAGGGTTCCCACCAGCTGGCGGCGATGGCCCGGGCCAACGCCCTGGCGGTGGTGCCCGATGGCGACGGCGTGCGGCTCGGCGGCCAGGTGGAGGTCATCCTCCTGGAGGAGCCACCGACACAGGAATGGGCCTGAAGGGCGGGGACCGGGGCCCGTGGCACTAGCGTGGATGAATGGTCAGGGGACCGCTCGTCGACGGCTTCGGCCGCATACACCGTGACCTGCGGATCTCGGTCACCGACCGTTGCAACTTCCGCTGCACCTACTGCATGCCGGCCGAGGGCTTGCAGTGGCTCCCTCGAGACCAGGTCCTCACGTTCGAGGAGATCGAGCGCATCGCCCGGGTGTGCGTGCAGCGCTTCGGCATCGACAGCATCCGGCTCACGGGCGGTGAACCGACCGTGCGGGCGCACCTGTCCGTCCTCGTCGGCAAGCTGGCGGCGCTCGGCGCCGATATCGCACTCACCACCAACGGCGCGACGCTGCGGACGATGGCCGGCGACCTGGTGGCCGCCGGGCTGCGTCGGGTCAACATCTCGCTCGACACTCTGCGCCGCGACCGGTTCGTCGACCTGACCCGCCGCGACGAGCTCGGCAACGTGCTCGACGGCATCGAGGCCGCCAAGGAGGCCGGGCTCGATCCCGTGAAGATCAACGCCGTCGTGATGAGGGGCGTCAACGACGACGAGGTCCTCGACCTGGCGACGTTCGGTCGCGACCGGGGAGTCGTCGTGCGGTTCATCGAGTGGATGCCGCTCGACGCCGACCAGCGGTGGGAGTCCGACGCCGTGGTCAGCCAGGACGAGATCCTGCGCACCATCGATGCCGTCTACCCCGTCGAAGCCATCCAGCGCGGCCACGAGCCCGCCGAGCGCTTCGCCTACCGCGACGGGATGGGTGAGGTGGGCGTGATCCCCTCGGTGACACGACCTTTCTGCGGGTCATGCGACCGGATCCGCCTCACGGCCGACGGTCAGCTTCGATCGTGCCTGTTCGCGGTGGACGAGGTCGATCTGCGCGCCCTGCTTCGGGGTGGCGCCTCAGACGACGAAGTCGGCGCCGCCGTCCAGCGCTGCGTGGCCGCCAAGTGGGCCGGGCACATGATCGGGCAGGTGCAGTTCGTGCGCCCGCGCCGGTCGATGAGCCAGATCGGCGGTTAGCGGCAGCCCGCCGCTCCAGTCGGCGGCGGGGGATGAACGTCGTCCCTGCTGGGACCACTAGTGTGGGGCCCATGTCCGACCGGGGGCTCACCCATCTCGACCCACTGGGCAGAGCCCGGATGGTCGATGTCACGCCCAAGGAGCCGACCCACCGCCGAGCCGTGGTGCGAGGGCGGGTGCACATGCGGCCCGAGACCACGTCGCTGGTGGCCCGAGGGGCGATCAGCAAGGGCGACGTGCTCGCCGTCGCCCGGGTGGCCGGCATCCAGGCGGCCAAGCGCACGCCCGAGCTGATCCCGCTGTGCCACCCGCTGCTCGTGGGCAGCGTGCTCGTCAACTTCCGCATCGAGGACGACTACATCGAGGTCGAGGCGCAGGTCGAGACGATCGATCGCACGGGCGTCGAGATGGAGGCGATGACCGCCTGCTCGGTGGCCTGTCTCACGATCTACGACATGTGCAAGTCGGTCGACCGCGGCATGACGATCGGCGACATCGCGCTCTGGGAGAAGACCGGCGGCCGCAGCGGCACCTACAGGCGCAGCGACGGCATGGACGCCGAGCTCGGCCTGTAACCGCAGGTCACACGGCATCCACCGCGTCCGCGAAGGCGACCTGTACGGTCGCAGCGAGACCCCGGAGTGGATGCCGTGCCTGCTTTCTTGCTTCTTGGTGTGATCTGGGCGGCGGTGCTCCTGCCACCCTGGTTGCAGAGCCGTCGTGAGGCGCAACCCACCGCCTCGATGGTCGCCTTCCGGCGCCAGCTGTGGTCGCTCGCCCGAACGTCTCCCGGCTATCGGCCCGTGCACACGGACGCGTCCGGCGGCTACGAGGACGACGACGCCGGCGACTCGGCCGGCGAGGTCGCCGGCGGCGGCGACGATCGCGCTGCAAGCGGGCTGGCCGTCGGCTTGGGACGGCTCTCCGAAGGCGACGAGCTGGCCCGCCGACGGTCGCTGCTGTCCACCGGGTCGAGGCAGGCCCCGGCCCCGCGGGCCGTCCGTGTCGGCGGCTCGTACCGCCGGCGGCGTCACGTCCTCACCGGCCTGACCGTCGTGGCCATTGGCAGCGTGGCGCCCGCCGTCCTGCTCGGCGGCGCCTCGTGGATCGGATCGGGCGTTGTCGGCGGACTGCTGGTGACCTACTTGGCGCTCCTGGTGCGACGTCAGCGTCGACTCGTCGAGCGGCTTCAGAAGGTGCGCTACCTGGCCCCGATCCGCGCACCGCGCCCGGCGGTGGTGGTGCTGGGTACCGGCACCGCCCGTTAGCTCGCCGACAGACGATGTCAGCATCCGACGCGGGGCGCGAGGCCCGCCGCGACAGCCTGGCCGTTGCGATCGCGGCCATCGACGACGAACTGGCCGAGGCCAACCGGGCACGCGAGACCGCGCTGGTGTCGTGCCGCAGCGTGATCCGGGCTGCAGGGTCGAGCATCCGAGCGATCCACAGGCTCGATGCCGAGGCCGCCGGAGCCCTGGCCGACCGCGCCGAGGCGGCGCTTCGGGAGGCACAGCACGTGCTGTCTCCATTCCCCGCAGTCGGGCACGCCGGCTTCCTCCACGACGCCGAGAAGGAGTACACCGAGGCCCGTGCCGTCGCGGCCCTGGTTGCCGGTGGCCCCGTGCCGACGCCCGCCGAGCTGGACGTGGCCGCGTCGGCGTGGATGCGGGGCGTTGCCGAGGCGGCCAGCGAGCTGCGGCGCCACCTGCTCGATCGCCTGCGGGAGGGCGAGGTGGAGCGCGGCGAGTCGTTGCTGGCCGCCATGGACGAGGTCTACGACGCGCTGGTCGTCGTCGACTTCCCCGACGCGCTGACCAACGGGCTGCGCCGGACGCTCGACGCGTTGCGGGCGGTTCTCGAGCGCAGCCGCGGCGATGTGACCACGACCGTGCTCCAGACCCGCCTCCAAGGTGCCATCGAGGGGCTCTCCCGGCCGGGCTGAGGCGAACACGCCGGGACCGGCCGATGCGCGGCCATTCAGGCGAGGTCGTGGTCGTACGCGTACGCGGTCGCGGCGGCGCGCGACGACACGCCGAGCTTGGTGAAGATGTGGCTGACATGACTCGCCACGGTCTTCTCGCTGATGAACAGCTTCTCGGCGATGACCCGGTTCGTCTTGCCTTCGGCCAGCACGCGCAGCACCTCGAGCTCCCGCGACGTGAGGCCATCCGGGCGGCCCGGTTCGTCACCGCCGTCGAGCCGGGCAAGGTCGGGTGCTGCGCCGAGCCTCTCGAAGGTCGACCGGGCGGCGCTCCGTGCGAGCTCGGCTCCCTCGGTGTCGCCGACTGCCGCGCAGGCATCGGCGATGAGCACGCGCGTCAGGGCCGCCTCGTGGCGTGCCTCGAGCTCGGTCCACTGCTGCAGCGCCTGACGGCACGCCTGGAGGGCATCCCTGGCACGGCCCTCGGCGAGGAGGACGGCACCCGTCGCGTGCGCCGCACGCGCCTTGAGGAACGGTGATCCGAGCTCGGCGGCCACTGCCGTGAGCTCCTCGGCCGCATCCCGCGCCGCAGCGACGTCGCCGGCGGCGAGCACGATCTCGGCGTAGGCGCCCAGCACTCGCGCGCGGGATATGGGGTCGACCGCCTCGTCGAGCACACGCCGAATGGAGGCATCGGCCGTGTCGATCCGCCTCTGGGCGAGCCTCATGAGTGCCAGGCCGGGCTGGGGCTCGCAGCCATGATCGTTGGCACTGCGGTAGGACGCCTGGGCGGCATCGAACTCGCCGCGGAGCCGATGGAGCTCGCCCTCCACGTAGTGGGCTCCACCGAGCGTGAGGCGGTTGATCGGCTCGGCCAGGCGCTCGCAGGCGCGGCGGGCGGATTCGACAGCGTCGGACCAGTCGCCGTGCAGGTGCAGGACCTGCGCGCGGTGCAGCAGGCAGTTGCCCCGGTAGAGCACAAGGTCGGTGTGTTCGTCGCACCAGCGCGAGAACGACTCGGTCCAGGCCCCGCAGCGGGACATGTCGAAGAGCTCGGTGCACGCGTCGATCACCGTGCAGTAGGCGTCACCGACGGCGATCGGCGAGATCTCCCTCGCCTCGACCGAGATCATCGCCTCGTCGAGCAGGGTCACGCCCTCGGCGAGCGCACCGAGGTAGACGAGCATCCGGCCCTCGCCGATGCGCGCCAGGGTGACGAGTTCCCGGTCGCGGTACCGCGCGCCGATGGTGCCCGCCTGAACGAACAGCTCGTGCGCACCGGTGAAGTCGCCGGCACCGAAGATCCGGCCCATCGCCGAGGCGTGCGCGAGGTAGCCCAGCTCGACACAGTCGATGGCGGCGTCGTCCAGCAGTCGACGTACACGCTCGACCCACCCGGTACTCCGGCTGATGTCGCCCTTGAACCCCATCGTCTGCGCCAGGCGGAGACCGAAGCGAGCCGCCAGCTCGATCTCGTCGGCCTGCGCGCAGTCCCGGTGTGCCTGCGTCCAGAGCTCGAAGGCGGTCTCGTCGCGGCCCGTCAGGTAGGCGGCAATGGCGAATCGATCGAGGTCGTCGACCGAGAGGTCGTCGAGGGGCATCCCGGCCAGGAGCCGGTGCGTCTCGCTCCAGTCGTGACGCTCGAAGGCCGCCTGAGCGTCGTCGATCGCTCGCCGCACCGCGTCAGTATCGCCGATGCGACGCGCTTCACTGCCGTGTCCCCCGGGACCCATTGGCTCGGGAGCGGTCCACCGGCGCCCACTAGGTGGTTCTGCTGAGGCGCGCCGCGGTCGGAAATCGTTGGTTCGACCGATGCCGCGGTGTGCGTCCCGTTCGTACCGTCGCTCTCGACGCCCGATCGCGACGAGGAGGACGACATGACGGCAACCGCGATGACCCCGATCGACGACGGCACCGCCCAGGAGCTGAGCGAACGGCTTGCGGACGTGTTCCGCACCGGAAAGGCCAACGACGTGCTTGCCGACGATCTTTTCCTCGACGGCCACCCACCGCTGTGGCGGTTCCAGCTCCAGGGGCGGGACGCGTTCTCCGCGTGGCTCGGCGGCTACATGCCCGACGGCGCCGAAACGACGGTCGTGCGCACCATTCCGACCGCGACCGGCTTCGTCACAGAGTTCGTCGGCCGCCACGACGAGAACGGCAAGGAGATGACCGACCGCAAGATCCTCTTGTGCGGGGTGCGCGACGGCCAGATCGCCGAGCTGACCGTCTATTGCAGCGGCGACTGGGACGCCGAGTTGCGGGCCCGCCACGCCGCGGAGGCCCCGATCATCCGTCCCTGATGCCCGGGTAGCACCTCGACACGCCCGCTCCGTCCGGACTCGGAGTGCTCGCGACCGTCCGCTTCGTGCCGTCCGAGTGTCACGACCAGCGCGATGGGCGAGCTCCGGGTCTGGGGGTGTGCGGAGACCTTCGTGACGCCGGGCGTCGCGTCGCAGCTCCCGCCGATCTCCACGCGCTCCCCACGTCGTCTCCAAGGTCGCGGCGCCGCTTTCCGTCACAGTCGCTGAGCAAGCGGTCAGCCACCCGAAGGAGACAATCCCGATGCCCACAAGCCACCACCGCCATCACGACGTCGTCGTGGTGGGGGCACGTGCGGCAGGGAGCGCGACCGCTCTACTCCTGGCACGGATGGGGCACGACGTCGCCGTGCTGGAGCGTGCGCAGTTCCCGAGCGACACACTGTCGACGCACTCCATCTCGCGGAGCGGCGTCGTCCAACTCTCCCGCTGGGGCCTGCTCGATCAGGTGCTCGCCAGCGGTGCGCCGGCGATTCACCAGGTGACCTTCCACGTTGGGGGTGAGTCGGTCACGCGGCAGGTCAAGCAGCACGCGGGCGTGGGCCTCCTGGTCGCTCCGCGCCGCCGCGTGCTGGACCCCATCCTCGCCGACGCCGCCCAGGCCGCGGGAGCCGGCATTCGCTTCGGCGTCACCGTGACCGGTCTTCGCCACGACGACGGCCGGGTCGTCGGCGTGACCGCACGGGACTCCGCCGGCGTCCCGCTCGAGTTCGACGCCCGATTCGTCATCGGCGCCGACGGGCTGCGCTCACGCGTCGCCCGCTCGGTCGGCGCGTCCATCGATGCGGCCGGGCCGACCGACGGCGTCACCCACTACGCGTACTACGCCGGGCCCGCCTGGCAGGGCCACGAGTTCTTCGTGGCGGATGGGACCTTCGCCGGGGTGTTCCCCACCAACGACGGCGAGGCGTGCATCTGGGTGTGCAGCCCGGCGCGTCACGCCGACGGGATCCGCCGACGTGCGGCGTCGCTCGCCGGCGCCTTCGACGAGATGCTCGTGGAGGCCGCCCCCGAGCTCGCGGCGCGGCTGCGCGGGGCGCGCCGCACGTCGCCGGTCCGCGGGTCCGGGCAGCTCCCCAACCAGGTGCGCCAGGCGTTCGGTCGAGGCTGGGCACTCGTCGGCGACGCCGGCTACCACCGAGACGCCATCACCGGCCACGGCATCAGCGACGCATTCCGCGACGCCGAGCTGCTCGCGGTTGCCCTCGACGGCGCCCTGCGGGGCGAGCTGTACGAAACCGCCGCGCTCGCGGGCTATCAACGCCAACGCAACGAGGCTCTACGGGAGATATTCGGTATCACCTGCGCACTGGCCAACTACCCCCCGGTGGCCGAGTTCGTCGCGCTGCAGAAGCGCCTGAGCCGCGCCATCGAGATCGAGGCGGAGTCCTTGGCCCTTCGACCGGTGCCCGGCCGGCAGCGGCTCGCCGTCGCCTGACCAGACGACGGACAGACAACAACCCAACAAGGAGACAAACCCGATGACCATCACCGAAAACCACCCCGCCATGCGCAACGGCGTCGACACCGCCACCCTCTTCGCGACGCTCGACGCCGTGAAGGCGGCCCCCCAGGCCGCCAAGTTCCAGTTCCGGGCCCGAAACGAATGGATCAGTGGCACCCACAGCCGCAGCACCGTCGACGGCTACTTCGGCGTGGGCGAGGAACGCACCCACGAGCACACCTGGGTGTTCGATGCCGACCACCCGGCCGTGCTGGTGGGTCGGGACAACGGCCCCACACCCGTCGAGTTCGTGCTGCACGCCCTGGCGGCGTGCCTCACCGCCGGACTCGCCAACATCGCCGCCGCCCGAGGCGTGAGGCTCACCGAGGTGCGGTCGAGCGTCGCCGGTGATATCGACCTCAACGGCATCCTCGGGCTCGACCCCTCCGTGCGCAATGGCTACGAGCAGGTCGCGGTGCGCTTCACCGTCAAGGGCGAGGCCCCTGCCGCCAAGCTGCGCGAGATCGTCGAGCAGTCGCGGGCCCGCTCGGCCGTGTACGACATCATCACCAACCAGGTGCCTGTCACCATCGACGTCGAGACCGCCTGACGGCAGTCAACCCGCCACGATGGCCGGCCTCTACCGGGCCGGCCATCGGCGCGCCCCGCCGGCTCAGTCCCGCGCCGCCCTTGGCACCACGGGGCTGGCGGCATTCCGATCGTCGACGGTGATCATGTCGGTGGCTGTGTCGGTGGTGGTGTCGGTGGACAGGAACGCGTCGAGCGCGGCGAGGAAGCGAGGCCAAGCCGGATCGCGCTCGGGCAACAGGTGATTGCAGCTGTCCAGGGGCAGGAGGGTGCTGCCGGGGATCAGCGAGGCGAGCTCTCGCGACTGCTCGAAGACGTTGTCCGGTTCGTTGCGCGCACACGCGACGAGCGTCGGGACGGACACCAGGGGGGCGATGTCCGTGATGTCGATGAGGGCGAACTCTCGGACGAACCGCCACGCGTTCTCCGGGGACGTCGACCGCCGCTGGAGCTCGTCGAACTCGCGCCATTCCTCCTGGGTGCCCTCGGGTAGGAACCGCGCCACGAACATCTGGCGGTACAGCGGATCCGACCGGCCCCAGCCGAGCCGGACGATCTCGGACCGCGCCGCCTCGAGCTCACGCTCGTCCCGGGTCGTAGCCCGCCTGCTGCGGCCCCGGGCGAACGCACCGAGGAGGGCGAGATGGCTGACACGCTCCGGGTGGCGCACTGCGTAGGCGACGGCCACCGGGCCT
The DNA here is from genome assembly GCA_963813485.1 of uncultured bacterium. Taxonomy (GTDB): domain Bacteria; phylum Actinomycetota; class Acidimicrobiia; order Acidimicrobiales; family VFJN01; genus DASQUK01. The sequence goes on along the minus strand of CAWEZE010000020.1, from coordinate 13,303 downwards.
CCCTGGGATATGCCCAGCAAGGGGAAGCGATCGAGGCCGGCCGAGTCGACGACGGTCTCGAGGTCGCGCACCCACGCCTCGAACGAGAAGTCCGGGACGTCCCAGTCGGACAGCCCGCAGCCGCGCTCGTCGTAGCGGATGAGCCGATGGCGGCGTGACAGCTCCGCGAGCCAATGGCGCCACACGACGGTCTCCCGGTCGTAGTCGAGGTGGCTCAGCCAGTTCGCGACCTTCACCAGGGGCGGGCCCGCACCCATCGCCGCGTACGCCAGCCGGACGCCGTCGTCGGTGGTGCAGAAGCGGATCTCCTGTGGCGGTGGCCCGCCCGGCACGGGTGCAGTGGGCGTCACGGTCGGCCGCCCGTCGCGCTCGTCCACTTCCGCCACGAACTGGTAGCCGCGCCCGCGGACGGTGCGCACCAGCCGCTGGGCCTTCCCGTCGTCACCGAGCACCTGGCGCAGCGCCTTGATCCGGCTGGTGAGCGCCGACTCGCTCACGAAGCGGTCGCCCCACACGGTGTCGAGGATCTCCTCCTTCGTGACCACGCGATCGCGCTCCCTCACGAGCAGAACGAGCACGTCGAACACCTGTGGCTCGATCCTGCGCGCGACGCCGTCCCGGCGCAGCTCGTACCGGCGCAGGTCCAGCTCGCAGTCGTCGAACGCGTAGATCACATGCCTCAGTCTCTCAACGGGGCACAGGGACCGCTTTCCTGCATAGCGCCGAGCGGTAAGTCCACCGGCAGAGGAAGGAGCTGCTCCACGGCGCGCCCTCCCAGCCGTTCCCGCCGCATCGCCGGTCAGCGCAGAACCCTACGGCGAGCTCTCGCCATCCGGGTTTCCCGTGGGCGAGGTCGACGCGGTGTCCAGCGAGTAGTCGACCCACTCGGCGCGGCTGGCGCCGACCCGCTCGTAGAGCCGCTGGGCGCGGGCGTTGTCCTTCCTGGTCTGCCAGCCCATCGAGGCGGCGCCGCCGCGGCCGGATCGCACCCGGCACTCCTCGACCAGATCCTCGGCCAGGCCACTCCCGCGGGCATCTGGGTGCACGAACAGGTCGTTCATGATCGCGGTGCGAGCGGCGGCGAGCGTGGACCAGCACCAGTACACGGTCGCGAACCCGACGGCGTTACCCCCATCGTCCCGGGCGATCAGCTGGAAACCCTCGCGTTCGGGGTCGGCTACGAGCGTGTGGGCGAGGTCCAGCAGCGCATCATCGCCGGGCGCGACGCCGTAGAAGTCGCAATAGGCGCGCATGAGCGGCAGCAGCTCTGCCAGATCGGGCTCGCCTACGACTGCGATGTGCACGGGAGCCAATCCTATGGTTCGGCGCGGTCGTGCCGAACCCGGGCAGCCCGCCGCGCAAGTTCCGGGTTCCCAGCCGCGACGTAGGGTAGTCGGGCAGCAGCCGACACCGCGGAGGTGGCACGTGTCGCTGTCCCCGGACGACGAGCCAGACCCCGAGACTGGGTCGGCTACGCAAGCGCCCGCGCCAGGGCGCCTGGACGAACCGGTTGCAGGCGGCGGAGTCGGCGACACCGAGGGCGGCTCGCTGGCGCATGACGTCGACGAGGTCGAACGGGGCAGGCCGGAGCGGGCCTTCAACTTCGGCGTCGCGCTCGGGATCGTGGTGACGGTCGCCGCGATGATCTTCGTGCTCCAGAATCGCCAGTCGACCGCGTTCGATTGGTTGTGGCTGGACTTCGAGCTGCCGCTGTGGACCGCGCTCCTCGGCGCCGTCGGTGTCGGCGTCGTGCTGGTACTGACGATCCTTGCCGTCCATGCCCGGCGCCGGCGTCGGATCCGGCGCCGCCGCGAGGCCGCTGGTCGGCTGCGTCGGGCAGTGGCCCGGGGTCGTGGGCCGGCCGACACTGGGCCTTGACGCCGGGCGGCGCCGGGCGGACGTGTGCCATCGTCGGGCATGGACGGCGATCGGTACGAGACGGGTCGTCTTTCGTTCGCCCTGCGTCCCGCCTCGGGCGCACCCGGCGAGCGCGATGAGCCCCTGGGGCTCGACACAGGCCGCGACGGGCAGCTCTACGTCCCGGAGACCGCCGATCCGGGGGCGCCGCTGCTGGTCTTCCTGCACGGCGCCGCGGGCACGGGCCGCGCTCACCTGCGCGCCGTGCTCGCGGCCGTCGACCGCTACGGCGTGATCCTCGTGGCCCCGGACTCACGCGCGCCGACCTGGGACCTCATCGTCGAGCGCCGCTTCGGTCCCGACGTCGCCTTCCTCGACCGGGTCCTCGACACCGTCGTCGATCGGGTCGATGCCGACACCGGGCGGCTGGCGATCGGAGGGGTGTCCGACGGTGCGTCGTATGCCCTGTCCATCGGGCTGACCAACGGGGACGTGCTCCCTACCGTGCTCGCCTTCTCACCCGGCTTCCTGGTCGCGCCCTACCCGACAGGGGAGCCCCGGATCTTCATCTCGCACGGCCGGGCCGATCCGATCCTGCCGATCGACGCCTGCAGTCGGTCGTTCGTACCCTCGCTGCGAGGTGCCGGCTACGAGGTGAACTTCCGTGAGTTCGACGGCGGACACAACGTGCCGCCCCCCATCTCGGACGAGGCCGTCCGCTGGTGGCTCGATGGCGCGTCGTCACCATCGGACGAGCGGACGGTTCCCTAGGCGCCCCCTATTCACCGCGGCGTGACAATCCGCTGCTCGGCCGCGCCCGGGTTCGGAATCAGCCTTGTTCTTCAGCGACCTCTCGGCGTTCCGGGCAGTCCTGGCTTGCCGCCGGCCGCCTGCCGCTTGCGCCACGCCATGCCGGCCAGCGCCTCGAGCACCACCCGGTGGGCGTTGTTGACGGTGTTGTCCGACACGTCGTACGGCGGCGATACCTCGACCACGTCGAGCGCCACGAGGTTCGCGTCGGTCGCCAAGCGGCGCACGGTCCGCAACAGGTCGACGGGTGACATGCCGCCCGGCTCGGGCGTGCCGGTGCCGGGCGCGAACGCAGGGTCGAGGACATCGATGTCGACGGAGACGTACAGGTGCTCGGCGCCCTCGAGCGCCTCGGCAACCGCGTCCTCCATCACGGACTGCATGCCACGCTCCCAGATCTCCTGCATGAGGTGCCAACGCATGCCCTGGGACTGCATCCACTCGAAGATGTCCTCCGGCGGCCAGTAGCCACGCAGGCCGACCTGCACGAAGTTGCGGCCGAGCACGGCGCCGGATTCGATCAGACGGCGCATCGGGGTGCCGTGGCTGGCCAGGTTCCCGTCGATGATGTCCGCGGTGTCGGCGTGGGCGTCGAAATGGACGATGCCGACGTTGCCCCACCCCCGAGCCTCGGCCACCGCGGTCGCCGCCGGCCACGTGATCGAGTGGTCACCGCCCACGATGACCGGGACGATCCCGCGACTGGCAACCTCGCCGACGAGGGCCTTGATGTTCGCGTGCCCGACCTCGGTCTGCCCGTGGGGGCAGTGGGCGTCGCCGAAGTCGACGACCTCGAGCCAGTCGAAGATCTCGATGCCGAGGTCGAGGTGGTACGTGCCCGGCATGTACGCGCTGGCCCGGATGGCCCGGGGGCCGAACCGCGCTCCGGGCCGGTTCGTGGTCGAGATGTCGAACGGCGCACCGACGATGGCCACGTCCGGCCGCCACGAGTCGAGCTGCTCGGGCTCGGTCAGCAACGGCCGGTGACCGAATGTGGCGAGGCCGGCGTGCTCGAGATCGAGCTGTTCCTGCATCCGGGGCGCCAGGTCACGCTCCGGCACGGATCGCGGTTCGCTCATGATCTCCCCTCGCCCACGGTGCCGGTGAAGAACTGACCGCGGCCGTCGGCCACTCCGCTCAACCGCACCCCGGCCCCGGCTGGCACCCACGTACCGGAGTGGGCGTAAGAGGACTCGAACCTCTGACCTCACGCGTGTGAAGCGTGCGCTCTAACCAGCTGAGCTATACGCCCCGGGGGGGAATCGAGAACCGTACCGGCAGCGGGCTTCAGACGGGTGCGTACCCGATGCGATGCGCGAGCGCGTCCTCCAGCAGCGCCAGCGCGCGCAGCACGACGACGTCGCCGTGCTGGGGGCCGACGACCTGCAGGCCGACGGGCAGCCCGCCGGCGGTGAAGCCGGCGCACACGGTGCCGGCCGGCGAGCGGGTCATGTTGAACGGGTACGTGAACGCGCACCCAGGTGGGCGTCTGCTCGCCGTCGATGGTGCCCTGCTCGCCGATGAGCGCCGGTCTGGCCCGGCGACCGTCGGCGTCAGCAGCAGCGGCACGCCGGTGGAACAGGTCGACGAGGCGCAGGTTGAGCGTGTGGCAGGCGTCGAGCGCCGCGATCACGTCGGCGCCGGTGACGTCGGCGCCCGAGCTCCAGCAGCGCGACGTGCCCGGGATCGATGCGGCTCCCAGTCGTCGGTGCCGCGCAGGTGTCCGAGCGAGCGCGCGTGGACGCGCCATGGCCAGCGCCAGCCAGTCTGCACCGGGTCGCTCGTCGAACACCGGATCGACGTCGACGACCTCGGTGCCCAGCGCCTCGAGCCTGGCCACCGCCGCCTCGCAGACGGCCAGGACCTCGGGTCGACCTGGGCGTAGCCGAGCGTCGGCGACCAGCCGACCTTGCGGGGCGGCGTGCAGCTCGCCAGCGACCGCGACCACGACCGCGTCGGGCATGGGCAGCGAGCGCAGGTCGGTCGGGCTCGGGCCCGACGACGCTGTCGAGCGCCAGCGTGACGTCGCGGATCGCGGCGCGCCATCAGGCCCCTGGTGGACAGGTCGGCCCAGCCGGGCGGCTTCGGCCCGCCGATCGGCACCCGGCCGAGCGACGGCTTCATGCCGGACAGGCCCGCACAGCGACGACGGGATGCGGATCGAGCCCCCGCCGTCGGATCCGGTGCCAGCGGCACCAGCCCGGCCGCGAGCGCTGCCGCCGATCCGCCCGACGAACCACCCGCCGTGCGCTCGAGCGTCCCACGGGTTGCGGGTGGCGCCGAACACGGGTTGACGGTGTCGGCCTTCCAGCCGAGCTCGGGCGTGTTGGTCTTGCCGACCACGACGCAGCCGGCGGCCCGCAGCCGCTCGACCAGCGGCGAGTCGCTGCTGGCCGGCGGGCCGTCGGCGTAGGCCGCCGAGCCCTGCGTGGTGCGAAGCCGGCGGCGTCCTCGAGGTCCTTGACCGCCGATGCGGGATGCCGGCCAGCGGCCCGACGTCCTCGCCGCCGGCGATGCGCTCGTCGACCGCCGCCGCCTCGGCCAGCGCCGCCTCGCCGTCGACCGCGACGAAGGCGCCGATCTCGCCGTCGACCGGTCGATCCGGTCGAGTGCGGCCTGCACGACCTCGCGGGCCGACATCGCCCGAGTCGCCACCTGCTGGGCGATCTCGGCAACGGTGGTGTGGCGGAAGTCCATCGCATCGGCACGCTAGCCATCCGTGGTCGCGGTAGCGGGCGGCTCAGCCTGGCGAGTCCAACAACTCCATCAGACGCTCGAGGCCCGCGACCCGGCTGCCCTTGACCAGCACGGCGTCGCCGTCGCCGAGGCGGCCCGAGCGCCGCGGCGGCCTCGTCGACGCCGCCCGACGGTGGTCCCGCCGTAGGCCGGCGCGCCGACCGCCGATGACCGTCGATGCCGAGCTCGCCGGCCAGCGTGCCGACCGCCCGGTGCTCGGCCTCGCTCGCGGCGCCCAGCTCGGCCATCACGCCGAGCACGGCGACCCGGCGCCGGGCCGGCAGCGCGGCCAGCGCGTCGAGCGCGGCCGCCATCGACGTCGGGTTGGCGTTGTAGGCGTCGTTGAGCGACGACCGCGCCCGGACGGCAGCCGGCCAGCTCCATGCGCCACGGCGACAGCGCGGCGCGTCGCCAGGCCGTCGGCGACGCCGTCGAGCGTCGACGCCGACGCCAGCGCGCGCGGCGGCCGCGGCCAGGGCGTTGTCGACCTGGTGCTCGCCGCGCACCGCGAGGCGCGACCTCGGCGCTCGCCCCACGGCGACGCAGCGGAAGCGAGGGTCGCAGCTCGTCGTCGAGCGCGACCGCCTCGGCCCGCGACGTCGCCGCCGCGCGCCGAAGGTGACGCACCGTGGCCGCGGTGCGCGCCGGCCATGGCCGCCACCCGCGGTCGTCGGCGTTGAGCACCGCGGTGCCCGCCGGCGGGCAGCGCCTCGACCAGCTCGCCCTTGGCCCGCGCCACCTCGTCGATCGTGCCGAACAGCTCGGTGTGGGCGGCGGCCACCCGGGTGACGACGCCGACGGTCGGCCGGGCGATCGCGCACAGCTGGGCGATGTGGCCGACGCCCCGGGCGCCCATCTCGACGACCACCGCCTCGGTGTCGTCGGGCGCGTTGAGCAGGGTGAGCGGCACGCCGAGCTCGTTGTTGAACGACCGCGGCTGGCCGCCGTGCGCCAGCGGCGGGCCAGGACCGCGGCCAGCAGGTCCTTGACCGAGGTCTTGCCCACCGAGCCGGTGATGCCGACGACCGCGCGTCCGGCAGCCGGCCGCGGGCGATGCCGGCCGATGTCGCCGCAGGGCCGCCGCGGTGTCGGCGACCACGATCGGCGGTGCCCGCCGGCGGCCGGACCGCGCGGCGTCAGGTAGGCGGCGGCGCCGGCCGCGACGGCGGCGGCGACGAAGTCGTGGCCGTCGCGCTCGGCCACCATCGGCACGAACAGCTGGCCGGGCCGCGACCTGCGCGCGAGTCGATCGTGGCGCCCGTCGACCTCGACGTCGGGCCGCGTCGCAGGTGCGCCGCCGACGTCGCGGCGAGCCACGGCGCAGATCGTCGCGGCAGCCGCACGGGGCCCGACGTCGTGCGCAGCCCGCCGCGACGCCGTACGCTCGCGGCCATGGCCCGCGCCCGAGCGCGATCCGCCTGGTCGTCCTCTTCGGGGGCCGGTCGGCCGAGCACGACGTGTCGTGCACCTCGGCCGCCCACGTGCTGCGCGCCGTCGACCCCGACCGCTACGACGTCGTGCCGGTCGGCATCACCCGGGAGGGCGGCTGGGTGCGGGCCGACGACGCCATCGCCGCCGCTCGAGCGCGGCGCGCGCCGCGCTGCCGCTCGCCCGACGTCGCTGGCGGCCACCGGCACCGCGGTCGAGCCCCTGCCCGGCCGTCGCCCCGGCACGCCGGCGAGCTGCCGGTCGTGGTCCTGCCCGCTGCTGCACGGCCCCATGGGCGAGGACGGCACGGTGCAGGGCCTGCTCGAGCTGGCCGGCGTGCCCGTACGTCGGCGCCGGCGTGCTCGGCTCGGCGCTGTGCATGGACAAGGTCAAGGCCAAGGAGGTGCTCGCCGCCCACGGCCTCCCCCAGGTCCGCGTGGCGTCGGCCGTGCGCGACACCGAGCTCGGCCGGCGCCGCCGAGCGGGTCGGCGACCGAGCTCGGCTTCCCGGTGTTCGTGAAGCCGGCCAACCTCGGCTCGTCGGTCGGCGTGTCCAAGGTCGCACGACCCGGCCGAGCTCGGCCGCGGCCGTCGCGCTGGCCGCCGCGCTACGACGAGTGGATCGTCGTCGAGGAGGCCGTCGACGGCCGCGAGATCGAGGTCGCCGTGCTCGGCAACGCCGACGCCGCGGGCCTCGGTGCCGGGCGAGATCGTGCCCGGCCACGAGTTCTACGACTACGAGGACAAGTACGTCGACGGCGCCGCCGAGCTGCGTCGTGCCCGCCGCCGCTGCCGACGACGAGGTCGCCGACGGTGCAGGGCGCTCGCCGTCGCACGCGCTACCGGGCGCTGCGCGTGCGACGGCATGGCCCGGGTCGACTTCTTCTACGAGGAGGGCGGCGCGGGGCTTGCTGCGTCAACGAGGTCAACACCATCCCCGGGTTCACGCCGATCTCGATGTACCCGAAGCTGTGGGAGGCGTCGGGCCTGCCCTACGCCGACCTCATCGACGAGCTGGTGCGCCTGGCGGTCGAGCGGCACGACCGCCGCAGCCGCTTCTCCACCAAGCGCTGAGAACTGGCCGAAAGCGCTCTGACCAGGACCGGAGCGCCCGGAGCGCGGTCAGGTAGGCAGCGACCGTGTTCGTCTCTGCTCGCCGCGCGCCACGTTCTGCCAGGCATCGCTCGTGGTGTCAGAATCGAGGGCGGCAACTCGATGTTGGGGAGGGGCGATGAGTCGGTTCCTTTGCTCCGTGGTGGTTGTGGTGGCGGGTATCGCGGTGATCGTCGCTCCGGCGAGCGCAGGCCCCGACGAGGATTTCGTCATCGGTGCCGGCGAGATAGTGGTTGGCCCTCCGGGCTTGCCGCCCGCTGTGCTTGGCGTTTCCGTCGACGCGCACAGTGACGCTGCGGGGGGAAACCCGAGCGGCACGTTCTCCATCTTCATACGGCCCGCTGAGCCGCCGCTGTTCAGCGGCCCGGTGACGTGCCTGGTCGTCACCGACAACATTGCAATCATCGGGTTCGAGGATGCGAGGGAAGGCCACCTCATATCCGAGGTAGTGGATAACAGCGCCACTGGCTCGGCGGACACGATCGGCCTTGTGCCCGCCGCACCCGGTTGCTCCGTTGGAAGCGGCATCGAGGCGCTTCCGCTCGTGTCCGGCGACATCGTTGTCCACGACGCGCTCCCCTGACCTCGAAGGACCAGTGCAAGCAAGGCGGCTGGCGCGACTTCACCGACGACGAGGGGCATCCGTTCAAGAACCAGGGCGAGTGCATCGCGTTCGTGCAGCACGCCACCTAACTGAGAACTGGCGCCGATCAGGGACCGACGATCCGCCCCTCTACGACCGGATCGACCGGCGAATTGGCCGTGATGTAGTCGATTGTCACCCGGAGGAGATCGTCACCCGGCTGCGCGACGTCCGTGCCACTCGCGAACATCGTGTAGCCGTCGCCGCCGCCGAACATGAAGTCGTTGGTGACGAGCCGGACAGAGTCGCCCGGACCTATCGGGGTCAACGTTCCGCCGACCCCGTTCGGGGCCTTCCACATGTTGTCGACCACCGGCACGATGCCGTCGCAGTGGAACTGCACCTTGAGGCCGGAGACCTGCGGGAAGCGGCCCGTGCCTCCGGCGAAGCCGGGCTGGCAGAACGGCGTGAACCCATTGATGAATGCCGCTTCCAGCTGGTCGCCCTCGAGGGTGAGGATCGTGGTCCGGCTGCCGAACGGCAGGACCGCGAACACCTCACCCCAGGTGATCTTGCCGTCCGCCCTGGCTGAACTGGGGCTCTGGGATGCCGAGCAGGTAGGCGAGGGTGGGGGCGAGGTCGATCGATGATGGGGTGTCCCGGCCCTTGCCGATGCCCTTGCCGCCGGCGAGGAACGTCGCTCGCATGTTGATGTTCGCGGCGGAAGTCCTGGACGTCCGGGACGTACCCGGTGCTGGCCGCGCGTAGCGGTACAGCGTCCGCTCCCGCACCACCACCCCCCAGCGGCAAGGAGGTCAAGCACCTTGCCCACCGTGAGCTCGTCCTTCTTCAACCAGTCGACGATCAGGTCGTGGTTGGCGACCGGCAGCGGCCACGCCTTACCGTGACCGTCAGCGCAGCACGGGCGCACCGCCTCCACCACAGTCGATGAACTCGTCGCTCAGTTGCTCCCTGCCGCAGTCGCGGATCAGGCCGAGTTCAACCGCGGCCGCCATGTAGCGGCGGACCGTCTTGCGGTCCATCCCCGCCCACCGCTCCGTCGCCCGGATGCCCCCGCCCGCAACCACAGCCGGAGCACCTCACGAGCTCGAAACACGCGCACCTCCCCGGAGCGCAATCGCCGCCCTCCTGACCCGCTGGTCGGTTGACAGCAACTGCACCGGCGGCCCCTGCTGGTGCACCTCGGCTGGTCCCTCACTGGCGACGAGGTGGTCCCATGGTCCTGGCGAAGCTCACCTCAAGGTGGTCTCGTGCTCCTGGCAGGCGACACTCCGGCGCGATCGAATGTGGGTTGGGAGACCGAGGCGCCTGGGAGCGCAAAGTTCCCACAGCCTCCACGAGACCCAGAGCGGTTCACTGACCCTCGCGCTCGAATGTGCGGAACATGTTCATGTCGCGCCGACCAAGACGCAGACAAATGCGGTCAGCCACGGGTCTGGCTCCCTTCTTCAGCTCGTTGACAAGGCGAAGCTTTGGAGCCGGCTCGCCGCCACTGGTGGATCTCACAGGCCACCGCGATCAAGCGAGATCAACCCTCATCCGCGTAGACCCCGAATTCCGTCGATGGGCATCAACGCCGAGATCACGGGGAGCCTGTTGCGCGGCTACCGTGTCCGGCTTCGACAGGGAAAACACGCGAGGGGGTTCCATGGGCAGGTTCGATCGTCGAACGTTCCTGCGCGGCGCCGCTGCGACGACAGGTGGGGTGCTGGTCGGCGGCCCCATGCAGGCGCTCGTCGCACGTGCGGCCGGGAGCGACGCCCCCGGGCGCAGACTTGGCCCCTGTGGCCGATCTCCGCGACGGGATCGTCCGCCTGCATGTCCGGGAGGGGTTCCAGTACCGGTCGTTTCACGACACCGACGGTCCTCCCGTCGTGCTTCCCGACGGCACCCGGTTGCCCGGTCGTCACGATGGCATGGGGGCCTTCCCCGGCCCCGACGGGAACGTGTGGCTGGTCAGGAACCATGAGCTGAACAACCCTGGACCGACATTTGGCCCAAGCGACCCTGCGCCGTACGACGCCATGGCCCAGGGGGGCACCACCACGGCCCTCGTCACCACTAAGGGGATCGTGGTCGACGCCCTCACCAGCCTGAACGGCACCCAGATGAACTGCTCCGGTGGTCGCATGCCCTGGGGCGCATGGGTCAGCTGTGAGGAGACCGTCAACGGCCCCGACGTCGGGCCCGACTTCACGGGTGTGTCGAACGCCCCCCTCACGAAGCCGCACGGCTTCATCTTCGAGGTGCCTGCGGGTGGGCAGTCGTCCCGCGCGCCGATCATGCATGCCGGCCGGTTCGCCCACGAGGCGGCGGCGTTCTGCCCCGACGACGGCAACCTGTACCTGACGGAGGACAACTTCGCCTTCCCGTCGGGCTTCTACCGCTACATCCCGCCCACCAGCCCGATGGATGCCGGCGGCATCGAGGACGGCGGCCGCCTGCAGATGCTCAAGGTCGTCGGGGTCGACCAGGCGCACCTCGAGCAGAACCAGGACCTCGGCCAGCGCTACCCCATCGAGTGGGTCGACATCGACGAGCCGTTTCCGGGTGAGGACGGCCTGTTCACGACGTCGCCCACGAACAACGAGGCGATCGTGTTCGTCGGGACCAGGGCCGCGCCCGGGGCGCGGCGGGCTTCTCCCGTCTCGAAGGCGCCACCTACGCCAAGGGCGAGATCTACTTCACGTCGACACAGGGTGGCGGCGCCGCAGAGACCGGGCCGGAGCTGATCGCCGGCTACGGCAACGGCACGGGGCAGGTGTGGTCGTACAACCCGCTGAGGCAGACGCTGACGTGCCGCTACCAGGCGCCGAACGCGACGGCGCTCGAGCTGCCGGACAACATCACGGCCCGCAACGACCGCGGCAGCATCGTGATCTGCGAGGACGGGCCCGGCGACAACTACGTCCGCCGCCTCGACGCCGACGGCGAGCTGGCCAACATCGTCCTCAACCGGTTGCGACGGAACGCCCCGCCGTTCGCTCCACGGTTCGGTGAGGAGTTCGCCGGGGCCACGTTCAGCCCTGACGGCCACACGCTGTTCGTGAACATCCAGGCTTCGCAGGCGGTCACGTTCGCCATCTGGGGTCCGTGGGGGCGCCTCGGCGTCTGAACGCGACCCGGACGTCCCTGGTGCTTCCCCGCCCGGGCCGGCGGTCGTCGGGTCGATGAGGCCAGCGGGCTCCCTGACCGACCCCGCTCTAATCGCCGGGCCCTATGGCGGCGGCCGACCCGATCGCGCACCCCTTCGGCCAGTCCCGCGACACTGCCATGCTCGACCGTCCGCGAAGCTGAACCCTCCCGCGGGCCCACGGGCGTTGGTAAGGTCGCCGCTCGAGGCAGCACTCTCCGGAGGTGGACGTCACGCGAGCACGACCGATCGGCCCAATGCTGGTGGCAATGTTGTGCGCGGCCGGCGCCCTAGGCGTCTCGTCGCCGAGCACGGCGGCGACGACGCCCGAGCCCCATGGGCCGCCGCCAGTGGTGCGCTTCGCCACGTTCAACGCCTCGCTCAACCGCAACGCTCCCGGCCAGCTCATCCAGCACCTGTCGACCCCGGACAACGCCCAGGCGGCGCACGGTGGCCGAGATCATCCAGCGGGTCCGGCCCGACGTGCTGCTGATCAACGAGTTCGACTTCGACGCCGACGGCGCCGCGGCCGTCGACCTGTTCCAGCAAACTACCTGTCGCGTGCCTCACAACGGCGCGGCGCCGATCGAGTACCCGTACCGCTACGTCGCCCCGTCGAACACGGGCATCCCGTCGGGCTTCGACCTCAACAACGACGGCATGGTGGGCGGTCCCGACGACGCCTTCGGGTTCGGCTTCTTCCCGGGCCAGTTCGGCATGGCCGTGTACTCGATGCACCCGATCGACGCTCGACGACCTCCGCACCTTCCAGCTGTTCCTCTGGGCCGACATGCCCGGAGCCCTGCTCCCGACGACCGTCCACGCCCGACCGGCCGACTGGTACTCGCCCGAGGAGCTGGCGTCGCTGCGCCTGTCGTCCAAGTCCACTGGGACCTTCCGGTCGACGTCGACGGGCGAACCGTCCACGTGCTCGCCAGCCACCCGACGCCCCCGGTCTTCGACGGCCCCGAGGACCGCAACGGCCGCCGCAACCACGACGAGATCCGCTTCTGGGCCGACTACGTGCGCCCGGGCGCAGCCGCCTACATCTTCGACGACGCCGGCCAGCGGGGCGGCCTGCGCCCGAGCGACCGGTTCGTGATCATCGGTGACCTCAACGCCGACCCCTCGACGGCGACAGCGTGCCCGGCGCCGCGCAGCTGCTGCTCGAGCACCCACGCGTCAACACTCGGTGCGCCCGTCGAGCGAGGGAGCCGTCGAGCAAGCCGCGCGCCAGGGCGGCGCCAACGTCGCTCACCAGGGCGACCCCGCGTTCGACACCGCCGACTTCGCCGACTCGGCACCAGGCAACCTGCGGGTCGACTACGTGCTCCCCTCGCCGACCGCTGCGCGTCGTCGACGGCGCGGTCTTCTGGCCCCACCGAGGACCCCCTGTTCCGCCTGGTCGGCGACTTCCCCTTCCCGAGCTCCGACCACCGCCTCGTCTCGATCGACGTCGCCGTGCCCGGCGGGCCGCCCCACTAGACGTCACGAGGCGGTCCTAGCCGGCCAAGGGCTGACCGAGCCATGCCTCTGCATCGCCGGCCCGTACTTCCACTCGGCCCATCCTGGCGGCGGCGGGGATGTCGTCGAGCCTTCGCGTGGCCAAGGCAGTGTCGCCG
>CAWEZE010000019.1:0-38890 GCA_963813485.1 uncultured bacterium | reverse complement strand
GTGTCGTCGACGTGACGGCGCTGGGTGACCACGAGGCAGAAGTCCTCGGCGGGACCGCGCACGACGTCGGCGGCATCGTCGGCACCGAAGCGCCAGACGTCCCCCGAGGGCCCGGCCAGCTCGACCCGCACGTCGCCCGCCGGCCGCTCGAGCCCGCGGTTCGCGTACGACCACCCGCGCGTGATGAACCCGAGCTGGGCGATGTGGCGGAGCCGGTCCGTGGCCGGCCTTGGCGCGCCGACGGCGTCAGCGACGTCCTGACCGTGGGCCCAGCACTCCATCAGCCGGGCGGTGAGGAACGACTTGGCGCCCATCGAGGGCCCATACCAGTCGACCCGCTGGTCCTCGTCGAGCGTGGCCGCAGCCCGCGCCAGCCGGCGACGCGTGGCACGCCACATGTCGAGCAGGTCGGCCGGGGACAGGTGGCGGTGGAGCGTCAGGTCGTCGATCCGGCTCGGGTCGGCGAGGAGCTCGGCGATCGATTCCTTGAACGCCTGCGGATCCTCGATGGCGGTCGCGGCCGCCCCGTCGTAATACGTCAAGTGGCCGATCTGGTCCGCCACCGCCCAACCCGGGCTCGGGGTCGCCAACCGCCACTGCTCCGCGGTCAGGCCGGCCACGATCGCATCGAGGGCGTCCTGCTCTGCCTGCAGGTCGGACGCCACCTGGTGCACGTCGGTCATCTGGTTCTCTCCCCGTTGTCCATCTCCTCGCCGGCGCGGCTACGCAGCCCCCTCAGCACCAGGTCCACCACCTCGTCGGCCGCCTCCTTGGGCGATGACTCCAGGCTCGAGATCACCCGGGGGCGAGAGAAGAACCGGCCGAGGCCGGCCAGCACCCGGGCGACCGCGGCGGTGTCCACATCGGCGATGTCGTCCCGTTCCACAGCCAGGTCGAGCAGCGTATGGGTCACGTCGAACAGGTACTCGTTGTGACCCTCCTCGAGCTCCTGGGCGGCCGGAACGGCCGCCAGGTCGCGGGCGAACGCCTCGGTCCAGTCGCTGACCGCGACGGTCGCCGCCTCGAGGTAGGCGCGCACGGCGTCGAGGGGCGCCAGGTCCTCATGCACGGCGTCACGCGCCGCCCGACCGACGTGCCACAGGTGGCGATCGACCACCACCAGCACGAGCTCGTCCCGGCTCGGGGCCAGGGCATAGAGCGTGCGCAGCGAGCAGTTCAGGCGCGCCGCCAGCTCGGCCATCGTCAGCGTCGCGAATCCCCCCGCGAACAAGTGCTCCATCTGGTCGAGCAGCTCCCGCTGGCGGTCGGTCAGCGTCCGCTCGCGGTCCCGATCCATTATCGGTCGCGGGCGACGCACCGCCCCCAGGCGCCGCCGCATCTCGTCGACGACGACAGTGGTCATGGGACGTCGGGGAGCAGCACGGCGGGCAGTTCGACCGACTCGTGCCCGTAGCCACTCGCCCAGGCTCTTGGCCTGCCCGTCCTGGCGGGTGGATGCCGCCACGCCTTCCTGGAGCAGGCCGTGGATCACGAAGTTGAGCGCCCGGAGGTTGGCAAGCCGATGGCGGTCGATGGCGAGGTCGGCCGTCTCGGGCAGCAGCTCCCGCAGGCGGTCGACGGTGAGGAACCGGTCGAGCCAGGCCCAGGACTCGTCGGAGCGGGCGAAGACACCGAGGTTGGCGTTGCCGGCCTTGTCGCCCGAGCGGGCGCCGATGACGTGGCCGAGCGGTGCCCGCACCGTCGAACCGCCGGGCGCGTTCGCCGCGGGCCCGGGCGCGGGGTCCACGTCGACCGTCGCTGGGGCGCCGAGGGGTGCGGTGGAATCGACCACAGTGCGTTCGCCCGTCGTCAGCACCACCACGTGTTGCGGTACCAGCTCGGCCGGTACCAACGCCGGCCGGAAGACACCGTACGGCCGGGCCTCGCGGGGCCCGCCGGACAGCCCGAAGAACCCTGGGATGGTGGCGAGGCCGAGCTCGACCATGGCGTTGGACACGGCGCGGCCCACCTTGCGCTCGTCGGGATCCTTGACCGTCAGCCGCCAGGCGGCGACGGCCTCCTCGTTGGTGACGGGGTCGGCCTTGTCCGTGCGGACCACCCGCGCGGTGACGCTGGCGAAGTCCTCCGGCTTGTACGGGCACGCCTCCCAGAACGCGTCCTCCACGAGCTGCGCCTTGGCCTCGATGTCGAGTCCGGTGAGCGCGACGGCGAGGTCGTTGCGGTAGCCGCCGAGCTCGTTCATCGCCACCTTCAGCGTGGACGGCGGCGGCTCGCCCCGCACGCCGTGGAGGCGCACGCGCTCGGGCCCGTCAGGCTCGAGCCCGATCGTGTCGAACCGGGCGGTGACGTCGGGCCCGAGGTACGCGGGGCTCGCGATCTCGTAGAGGAGCTGCGACGTGACGGTGCCGACCGACACCTCTCCCCCGGTGCCCTCGTGCTTGCCGATCACCGCGGAGCCGTCGGCGGCGATCTCGGCCCAGGGAAAGCCGACACGGGTCATGCCCGGCACCTCGGTGAAGAAGGAGTAGTTGCCGCCGGTGGCCTGCGTGCCGCACTCGATGACGTGGCCGGCGACGACCGCGCCGGCCAGCGCGTCCCAGTCGTCCCGGGCCCAGCCGTGGTGCCACGCCGCCGGGCCGCAGACCACGGCGGCATCGGTCGTCCGGCCGGTCACGACGATGTCGGCGCCCCGCCGGAGCGCCTCGACGACGCCCCAGCACCCGAGGTACGCGTTGGCGCTGACGAACCGCGAGATGTCTCCCACCGGTTCGCCGGTGTCGAGATGGGCGAGATCGACCCCGGCGGCCGTCAGTTCCCCGAGCCGCGGCAGGAGGTCGTCGCCGCCGACGTAGGCGATCGTGGGAGACAGACCCAGCCGGTCGGCGACCTCGCCCACGGCCTCCGCGCACCCCACCGGGTCGAGCCCGCCGGCGTTCGACACCACCTTGATGCCCCGGTCCATGCAGGCGCCCATCACCTGCTCCATCTGGGCGACGAAGCTGCGCGCGTAGCCGCCCCCGGGCCCGCGGCTGGCGCGACTCCGGGCGAGGATGAGCATGGTGAGCTCGGCGAGCCAGTCGCCGGTGAGCACGTCGATGGGCCCACCCTCCACCATCTCCCGGGCGGCGGAGAGGCGGTCGCCGTAGAAGCCCGAGCAGTTGGCGATGCGGATGGGACCTGAGGCTGCGCCACCTGGCGCAGCCGGGGCCCGAGCGGCCCGCTGCGAAGCGGCAGGAGCGGACGACATGTTCATAGGCCCCGCTCCCGGCGTTCGTCATCGACGGGATCGATGACGAGCAGGACAGCCCCGTTCTCGACGTGCTGGCCCTTGGCCACCCGCACCTCGGCCACGACCCCGTCAGCGGGGGCGCGCACGTGGTGCTCCATCTTCATCGCCTCGAGCACCACCAGCGTCTGCCGGGCGTCGACCACGTCACCGGGTGCGCAGCGGACGTCGAGCACGATCCCCGGCATGGGCGCCACCAAGCCGCCTGTGGTCGCGGCCGCGGCACCGGGCGCCACGAAGCGGGGAACGACGTCGAGCGCCACCGTGCCACCGGGCGCCTGCACGTACAGCCGATCGCCGTCCCTGGTGACCCGCGCGGTCGTGCGCCGCCCGTTGATCTCGGCGTCGATGCTCGTGGGCGTCCACCGATGGACCCGCGCCGAGCCGCCGTCGGGTTCGGCGCCCTCGGCGTGAGCGTCGCCGTCGCCGAGCACGAACCTGCCGTCACGCTGGGCGCGGTAGCCCACCGTTACCGTGCGGTCGCCGTGGGCGAGGGTGAGCCGCTGCGCCGGGAGCCGGGCGTTGCGCCAGCCACTGGGCATCGTCGACAGCACCCGCGCTTGCGACCGGTTGGCGCCCTGCACCCACAGCGCCGCCAGCGTGGCGACCCGCACCAGCTCGTCGCCGGCCAGGTCCAGCGTCGCGGCTGGGTCGACGCGGTCGATGAAGTCGGTCGTCGTGTCGCCGGCGAGGAACGCCGGATGCCGTAGGGCGCCGGCGAGGAAATCGCGGTTGGTGGTCACGCCGCCGAGGTGGAGGCGCTCCAGCGCGCGGGCCAACCGGGCGGCCGCCTCGCCGCGTGTCGGCGTGTGGGCGACCACCTTGGCGAGCATCGGGTCGAAGTCCAGGCCCACCACCGACCCGGCTTCCACCCCGGAGTCCCAGCGAACCTCGGGCTCGAGCGCGGGCGCGAAGGCCGCCAGTGTGCCGGTGGCCGGGAGGAACCCGGCGGCGGGATCCTCGGCGTAGAGGCGGGCCTCGATCGCGTGGCCGCGGAACGTGATCGCCTCCTGCGCGTAGCCGAGCGGCTCGCCGGCGGCGATGCGCAGCTGCTCGCGCACCAGGTCGATGCCGGTGACCTCCTCGGTGACCGGGTGCTCGACCTGCAGTCGCGTGTTGACCTCGAGGAAGAAGAACTCGTGCGTGGCGTCGTCGACCAGGAACTCCACGGTGCCCGCCGACCGGTAGCCGAGGGCGCGGGCCAGGCGCAGCGCAGCACCGCCCATCGCGGCCCGCAGCTCGGCGTCGACGATCCCTGACGACGGCGACTCCTCGATGATCTTTTGATGGCGCCGCTGTATGGAGCATTCGCGCTCGCCCAGGTGGACCAGCCCGCCGTGGGCATCGCCCAGGATCTGGATCTCGATGTGGCGTGCCCGCGCCACGTAGCGCTCGAGGAACACCCGATCGTCACCGAAGGCGGTGGCCGCCTCCCTGCGGGCGGCGGCCACCGCCTCGGCGAGCTCGTCAGGCCGGTCCACGATGCGCATGCCCTTGCCACCGCCCCCGGCGGCCGCCTTGACCAGCAGCGGGTAACCGACGTCGCCATCCCCAGCGGGATCGTCCGACGACGGCAGCGTGGGGACGCTCGCGTCGACGGCCGCGCGCTTGGCCGCCAGCTTGTCCCCCATCGCCTCGATCACGTCCGGCGGCGGCCCGACCCAGGCAAGCCCGGCGTCGGCAACCGCGGTCGCGAAGCCGGCGTTCTCCGCCAGGAATCCATAGCCAGGATGGATGGCGTCGGCACCGGTGGCCAGTGCCGCGGCGATCATCGCCTGCCCGTCGAGGTAGCCACCGGGCAGGCGGACCGCCTCGTCGGCGTCGGCAACGAAGGGCGCCGCGGCATCGGCGTCCGCGTAGACCGCGACGCACCGAATCCCCATGGACCGCGCCGTGCGGAAGACCCGGCGCGCGATCTCGCCCCGGTTGGCCACCAGGAGCCCTGTGATCGGCTGGGCCATCAGAGAACCTCGACTCGGCCGAAGGCCGAGGCCGCTTCCTGTCTCCGGCGGAGGGCGGGTAGCGAGCGGGTGGCGCTGAGGATGCGGGGCCGCTGTCGGCGCCTAGTAGGCGCCGACGGCGGTAGGCGCCGCACCGGAGGCGACAGGACCCGTGAGCGGAGGGGCGCGGACGGGCGTGCCGGCTCACAGGCGGAAGACCCCGTAGCCCGTCGCACCGGCGACCGGCCGGTTGCGGACCACCGACAGGCACATGCCGAGCACGGTGCGGGTGTCCCGCGGGTCGACGATGCCGTCGTCGCTGACGGCGCCGGTCGCGACCAGGGCCAGCGAGCCCTTCTCCTGGATCGCCTCGACGGCGGCGACGACCCTGGCGTCCTCCTCCTCGTCGAACTCCGTGCCCTTGCGGGCCGCCTGCGCCCGACGCACCTGCGACATCACCCCCGCGATCTGCTTGGGGCCCATCACGGCAATCTTCGCCGTCGGCCACAGGAAGGTGAACCGATTGCCGAAGGCTCGCCCGGACATGCCATAGGTGCCGGCGCCGTACGACGAGCCGATGATCACGGTCAGGTGCGGCACCGTCGAGTTGGTGACGGCGTTGATCATCTGCGAGCCCTTCTTGACGATCCCCGCCGCCTCGAAGTCGCGGCCCACCATGTAGCCGGTGATGTTCTGGAGGAACAGCAGGGGGACGTCGGTCTGGTTGCAGAGCTGGATGAAGTGCGCCGCCTTCTCGGCGCCCTCGGGGTAGATCACGCCGTTGTTGCCCAGGATGCCGACCGGGTAACCGTGGATGGACGCCCAGCCGCACACCACCGTGGCGCCGTAGCGGCCCTTGAACTCCTCGAAGCGTGAGCCGTCGACCACGCGGGCGATCACGTCTCGCACGTCGACCGGCTGGCGCAGGTCGCGGCTGACGAGCCCGAGCAGCTCCTCGGGGTCGTAGAGCGGGTCCTCGACGTGGGGCGAGGGCGGCGGCCCGGCCTTGCGCCAGTTGAGGTGCGAAACCACCTCGCGGCACAGGCGGATGGCATCCATCTCGTCGGTGGCCAGGTAGTCGCCGAGCCCTGACACCTCGGCATGGAGCTGCGCGCCGCCGAGCGTCTCGTCGTCGCTCTCCTCGCCGGTCGCCATCTTCACCAGCGGCGGCCCGGCCAGGAAGATCTTCGAGCGCTCCTCGATCACGATCACGTAGTCGGAGAGGCCGGGCTGGTAGGCCCCGCCCGCGGTCGACGATCCGAACACCACGCACACGGTGGGGACGCCGAGCTTGGAAAGCTCGATCATCTCGTAGAAGGCCCGGCCGCTCTCCGCGAAGTGCTCGGTCTGCGCCCGGCGCCGCCGGCTCTCCCCTCCGCCGCCCCCGCCGGTCTCCACTCGGAGGTCGGCGCCGGCGGACTCGACGAAACTGATGTACGGGATCCGGTTGTCGCGGGCGATCTCGATCGCCCGCATCCACTTCTTGATCGCGTACGGGGTGAGCGCGCCGCCGAGAACCGAGGGATCGTTGCCCATCACCACGCACTCGACGCCGGCGATCACGCCGATGCCCACGACCATGCCGCCACCGGTGGTGTAATCCGAGCCGTAGCCGGCGAGGGCACTGATCTCCAGGAACGGGCTGTCGGGATCGAGCACGTTGGCGATGCGTTCCCGAATCGGCAGCTTGCCCCGCGCCCGCATGCGCTCGACGGCGGCCGGCCCTCCCCCGGCATCGGCCTCGTCGAGCAGCTCCTCGATCACGGCGAGTTGCTCGAGCATGTCGGCGCGGTTGCGCTCGAACGCCTCCCCCCCGGCGTCGAGCATCGATGGCCAAGGCGGGGCGAGCAGCGTGGTCACGAACCCGACATTAAGGCCGGTAATGTGCAGCTGTCCAGATTACCTCTCGTTACCAACTGGCCATAGCTATTGAGGTCATACGCCGCACGACTACGACCAGACGAGCCACCCGGCCCGGTAGCGGGGCCGATACTGTCGGGGCATGGCCTCGGTTGCGGTCGTCACCGGTGCGAACTCGGGTATCGGGCGCGCCACGGCGATCCACCTTGCGGCCAACGGCTATTCGGTGGTCGGGACGGTGCGGGACCGCGGCCGGGCCACCAAGCTCGGCGCCATGGCGGCGGACCGGGACGTCGAGGTGGAGCTGGTCGAGCTCGACGTCGCCGACGACGAGTCGGTGCGGCGAGGCTTCGAAGACATCCTCGAGCGCACCGGCGGAGTCGACGTATTGGTGAACAATGCCGGCGTCGGCGGCAACGGCGTCGTCGAGGAGACCCACCCCTCCGACTACCTGGACGTCATGAACGTCAACCTCTGCGGCGCCGTGCGCTGCACGCAGGCCGTGCTGCCCGGCATGCGCGATCGGGGAAGCGGTGCCATCGTCAACATCACGTCGGTGGCGGGGCGGGTCGGCGCGCTGGCCCAGTCGCCGTATGTGGCCTCGAAGTGGGCACTCGAGGGGATCAGCGAGGGCATGGCCCAGGAGCTGGCGCCCTTCGGCATCCGCGTCGTGATCGTCGAACCCGGCATCACCAAGTCGGCCATCTTCGCCAAGTCCGTCGACTATCCCCATGCCACCGGGGTCTACGAGGCCCCCTACCAGCGCATGTTCCAGATGTACGCCACCGGGATCCCGATCGCCACCGACCCGTTCGAGGTCGCCGAGGTGATCCACCACGCGGTCAGCACCGACGAGCCCCAGCTCCGCTACGTCACGTCGTGGGGCGCCGCCGAGCTCATCCAGGGTCGCGAACGCATGACCGACGCGGACTGGGTGGCGCTGGGTGCAGCCCCCGACGACGCCGCCTACTACACCCGCTTCCAGGAGCTGTTCGGGCTCGACATCCGCCCTTCGGAGTGATCGCACCATCGTGCGGAGGGTGGTCCGGTACGGCGGGAGATACTTCCACGTCGCCAACGTCGCCGAGCCCGGCGATCTCGACGAGGACCTCCGCGACCTTCTCACGGAGGCGTACGACGAGACCGCCGAGCTGACGGGGGCCTGACCCCGGGGCAGCTGATGCGGCCGTGAGGTCGGCTCCGCGTCGTGCCGATCGTCAGCTGCGAGGATGTGCCGCGTGCACTTCGCCGCCGAGCATCGATTCGCCGCACCGGTCGACGCCGTCATCGCAGGCCTCACCGACCCGGCGTTCCACCGCGAGCTGGAGCTACCGGACCTGAAACTGCTCGACGTCGACGCCCACACCAACCAGTCCGAGACCGTGTTGCGGCTGCGCTACGACTTCGTCGGCCATGTCGACCCTCGCGCCCGCCGCCTTCTCGGAGGCCGCCGGCTGACGTGGCTGCAGGAGCTGCGCCTCGACCGGGTGGGCGGCACTGGTCGGCTCACGTTCGAGGCGGAGGCCGATCCCCGGCGCCTTCACGGCCGCGCCGATCGTCGTGCTGGCGCCCGACGATGGCGGCACGCGGCGCACATTGGACGGCAAGCTGACGGTGGCGGTGCCCGTCGTCGGCAGCAGTGCCGAACGCCGTATCGTTCCAGGGCTGCTCCGGCGCCTGGACATCGAGGCCGCCGAACTCGACGAGTGGCTCCGATCCGGATGACATGACCGGAACGGCCTGATTGGATGGGCCCAGGGAGGCAAGCACCTTCCCCCCGATAAGGAGGACACGGCCATGGATCGCCTGAGCCCCTTGGACGCGTCGTTCCTCCACATCGAGGACGACGTGAACCACATGCACATCGGTTCCGTCGGGATCTTCGAGGGCCCGCCGCCCACGTACGAAGAGCTCACGAGCACCGTGGGCGGCCGGCTGGCGCTCGTGCCGCGTTACCGCCAGAAGGTGGCGATGGTCCCGCTGTCGCTGGGCCGCCCGGTGTGGGTTGACGACCCGCACTTCAACATCGAGTACCACGTACGCCACACGGCGCTCCCCGAGCCCGGAGGCGAGCCCGAGCTGCGCCGCCTTGTCGGCCGGGTCATGTCGCAGCGGCTCGACCGCAGCAAGCCGCTGTGGGAGATCTGGATGGCGGAAGGGCTGGAGGACGGCCATTGGGCGATGGTGTCGAAGGTCCACCACTGCCTCGTGGACGGCGTGTCCGGTGCCGAGCTGCTGGCGGTGTTGCTCGACCTCTCGCCCGAGGTACCTGAGCCGGTTCCCGACGGATGGCACGCGAGGCCGGAGCCCAGCCCGGTCCAGCTGGCCCGGGACGCGGTCGTCGACCTGCTGACCAGCCCCTACGAACAGGTACGGGCGGTGGGGTCCGTCGTCCGACGCCCGAGGCACACCCTCGACGCGGTGCGCGAGCTGGCCACGGGATCGGTGGCGCTGTCCCGGATCGTCAAGCCGACCCCGCCGACCAGCCTCAACGGGCCCATCGGACCCCATCGTCGCTACGCCTGGACGGTCGCCGACCTGGCCGACGTCAAACGGATCAGGGGTGCCCACGGCGGAACGGTCAACGACGTCGTCCTGGCGCTGATCACCCGCGGGTTCCGCGACCTGCTGCGCTCGCGCGGCGAGGCCACCGACGGTCGGGGGATCCGGACCCTGGTGCCGGTTTCGGTGCGCGCCCGCTCCGCGGCTGGCCCGGCCCAGGGCGACGGCACCATGGAGAACCGGGTCTCGGCGATGTTCGCCGAGCTCCCGGTGGGCATCGACGATCCCGTCGCACGCCTGGCGGCCATCAGCAGGCAGCTCGACGACCTCAAGCAGTCCAAGCAGGCCGTGGCCGGGGAGGCGCTCACGTCGCTGTCGGGCTTCGCTCCCCCGATGCTGCTGGCGCTCGGCACCCGCGTCGCCACCCGTGCGGCACGCCGGATGGGCCAGCTCGACACGGTGACGACCAACGTGCCCGGCCCGCAGTTCCCCCTGTACCTGTGCGGACGCCGGATGCTGCGGACCTGCCCGTACGTGCCGCTCGCCGCCCCCCTCCGCGTGGGCGTGGCGATCTTCTCCTACGACGGCGAGCTCGTCTTCGGGGTGACCGGCGACTACGACTGCGCCCCCGACATCGACGTTCTCGTCCGCGGCATCTCCAACGGCCTGACGGAGCTGTTGCCGACCAACGGGAACCGCACCGACGGCGCACGCCGAAAGAGCGCGAAGCGCCCGGCCGCACCGGCGGCGCAGCCCAACCGTCGCAGGCGCAAGCCAACCGCCGCCCGCCGGGGCGCTGACGGCCGTTAAGGAGCCGAGCGGATAGGGATAGGGCGGTTCGCACAGCCTACGCGTGGGGATTTGGCGGTCGACCGCCAGCTCAACAGCTTGGCTCCCCGGCAGCGCTGACCACCGTGAGCCAAGAGGACGTGCCTATCCGCTCAGCTTCTAGGCTAAGCCGCTCCCGCCCTGTCGCCGACGGCGCGCCACCATGCCGGTGGCGGGTACAGCGCGGCGGCGGCCCGCGGTGGGCGGAACCGGCGGAACGATCCTTCCGGCTGCGCCAGCCGGTCGGCGATCGCCAGGATGACGGCGGGGTTGTGGCCGAGCCCGCAGTGACTGCCCCTGACCTCGATGTTCTCTGCGTGAGGGTGTTCCGCCTCGATGCACAGATGCCAGCGGGTCACGCCGTCGGTACGCGTGTAGATGGCGGTCGACGGCACCGGTAGTGGCTGCTCCTCGATTGAAACCGGGTGGGGCACGCCGGGACCCGGGTTGAGCCGGTCGAACAGGCGGGAGGCGTTGCTGCGGTCGCCGGCCCGCATGCGGAACGGGCTGCCGAGGGTGATCACCCGCCGCACGGCCTGCGGCCGCCAGCGCGCCAGCGCCCGCGCGTAGATGCCGCCGAGGCTCCACCCCACCAGGCTGACCGAGCACCCACTGTCGCGGTGGATGGCGTCGAGCCGGTGCACCAAGCCCGTCCACGATGGCGGCCCGGGGGCCAAGGTTCCTCCCCAGGCCCCAGCGGTGGACCTGGTAGCCACGCGACCGGAGGACCGAGCGCAGTGCCACGGTCGACCAGTCGTCCGCCATGAAGCCGGGGAGGACGAGCACGGGATGTCCGTCGCCCGCCGGCATCAGCCGGAACAGGGGCAGCGACACGCCGAAGCCGACCAGCTCGGCCAAGGCCCGCTGCTGTTCGAGCGCGCCCAGCAGCAACGACGGTGGCCGGACCGCCGGTCGGGCCCGGCCGGTCGTGCGTGGCTCAGCGGTGTCGGTCATCAAGGTCCGCCGTGATGCAGGCGCTATCGACGATACCCGTCCGGCCGTCCCGGGCCCCCGGATACCGGTGACCCCTGGCGGCCCGGCATTGATGGTGATGGCCCACCTCCAGGGTCATGCGCCTATCTGGATGGTGCCGACCGTTCGCTCCTCCGGGTCATCGGGGCGGACGCTCAGGCGCTCCGCCGGGCGCCGGTCCGCACGAGGCGCACGCGGTAGTTGATGCCCCGGTCGGACGACCACGGAGAGTACGGAGCCATGACCAGGCCGGACAGCGCCAGCAACGCGGTGTCGTAGTTGACGCGCCAGCCGGCGAAGTCCCGCCACGCCTGGTCGCGGTCGGACCTGAGCGGCACGCCAACGTCGGCGAGCTCGGCCAGGGCCTGGTCGAACTCCTCTCGGGTGATCGAGATGGGATCGGTGGGGGCCGGGTCGGGGTCGAATCGGATGCCGTACGGCTCGGCGATGTGCCGGAGTGCCAGGTACCCGGCTCGCAGGCACAGTTGCGCTTGCCACGACCGGGGCAGGTCGATCGCCGAGGCGCGGAGCGCCGCGCTGTCGAGCACCGCTCCCGCGGCCGTGATCCACGACCGTCGGGGGTGAGGGCTGCGGAAGAACGGCAGCGACAGGTAGGAAGTGTGCGACTCCTCGAGCTCTGTGAACCAGCGTTCCCATTCGAGCCAGAAGTCGTCCAACTCCTCGATCCAGCCGATCCGCTTGGCCCGGCGGAACAGCGCGAGGGGCGTGGGCGGCGTTCCCGCCCTCACATCGAGCTGCGAGACCAGCACCTCCCGGCGAGAAAAGTGCTGGTACATGGTCGGCAGGAAGCTGATGAGCAGGGCCACCAGACCCAGACCCAGGGTGGCCTCGACGAACATGGCGGCGATCACCGGTCCGTGGTGATCGACTGCGAAGCCGAGCGTCAGCAGCGACGAGCCGGACTCCTCGAAGGCGCTACGAGGCCAGTCGAGACCCAGCGCCCAATAGATCGGCATGAAGCCCAGCAGGACCGCCGCCAGCCACACCAAGGGCAGCGTGAGCAGTGCAAACGGCGCGAATCGGGACATGATGCGGTCCGCGGCCTCCCACGTGGCGGCGCGGCGGACCCGCATGTCGAATGGCCTGCGGAGGGCCACGAACACCCACCGGGCCAGCAGCACCGGCTCGGCGCGGGGCACGACCACCGTCTTGACCGCGGAGGCGAGGGTGGCCATGACGATCGTCGTCCCGGCGACAAAGGCCAAGACCCGGGCGACGGCGACCATCGCGGCCGCAGCCTACCGGTCGGGTGCTCCGGCGCTCCCTGGCGCGACGAACGCCGCCGGGATGGGACCCGGCGGCGTGGGCGGTGATTGGATCGGGGCGCCCCCGGCCGGCACCTGGCCGGCCGAGGAGACGCCTCGAATCTCGAGAGTCTGGCTACGCCCTCCTGGGCCGGAGTTGGTACAGCACGCCGAGGAAGAAGCCCCAGATCAGGTGCCACAGGAGCACGGCCGCCGGCAGCTTCCAGCCGTCGGGCCCGTAGAAGGTGAAGAGCCCGAAGCCCTGCTTGGGCACGTAGGCGTAGGGCACCAGCACCCCGAGGCTGATGATCGTCAGCACGACGCTGTACAGGAGTCCCTTGAGGATGTTCCCGCCGTGCGTGTTGCGGAAGGGCAGCACGTGCAGCGCCAGCACCGCGTAGAGGATCGTGAAGACGATCCCGTTCACGTAGTGGAGCGACTGGCCCACGAAGTAGGAGCTACCCGATCCGAACTCCTCCACCGGCGCGCCGAGGATGCCGTTGAAGAGCGGCCACGGGACGGTCGGGAGCCCAATCGCCGGGAAGACGTACCCGAAATAGGTTGCTATTTGCGTGGCGATCACGCCGACGAGGGCGGCCGCGCCCACGCGGTACCGGTTCACCCAGTCGTACCACCAGGTGGAGGCCTCGGCGATCCCTACCCGTGCCGGCTCGGCGACGGTTTGCTCGCTTTGAGTGGTCGTCACAGTCGGAGCTACCATGTGTTCCCCCCTATTTACCCCGTTCACGTCGGCAGTTATGTCCGACAGGCGGCCAAACTACCACAGAGCGGTCGCGACGACGGTTGTGTCAGGGCCGATAATCGACGTTGCGGTCGACGCTCAGGTAGATGTCCATGCCGATCGGATCGGCCTGCTCCTCGGCGAGGTGGCCGAGGATCCCGGCACACCGCGCCAGCAGGGCGACGCCCCGCATGATCGACATGGGCAGGCCGAGGTCGGCGAGGACCGCGCCACAGGCACCCGCGCCGTTCAACGGCAGCGTCCTGCCCAGGATCTCGGGATGCACCCGGCCGATCGCCGCGAACAGCTCGAGGTGCTCCCCGAAGCGGTCGTGGCGCCGCGCGAGCTCGAACAGCACCGGTACGCGCGGGTCCTCGACCTTGTGGACCGGGTGCCCGAGTCCGGGGACGAACCTGCCGGCCGCCGTCGTCGCGGCGACTACGGCGGCGGCCAGCTGGTCCCAACCCGCTTCGTCCTCGGGTCGCGGGGATTGCCCCGCGAGGGCGTCGGACAGAAAGCGGGCCGCGTCCTCGGTTACCCCGAGGAACCTCGATCCGCCGCCGAGCAGGCCGGCGGCGACGGCACCCTGCAACGCCTCCGGGGCGCTGGTGTACGTCAGGCGGGCGGCGATCGCGGTGGGCGTGAACCCGTGGTCGGTGAGCGAGACGAGCACCGCCTCGAACATGGCCAGCTCAGGCGGCGTCGGGCGGCGCTTGGTGAGCAGCCAGAACGCCAGCTCACCGAAGCCCACCTGGCCGATCAGGTCGCGGGCGAGATCGTGCCCGAGCAGGGTGATCGTGTCGGCTGTGGACGTGCCGATGCCGGTGCGGTAGGAGGCACCGTCCGGCGTGCTCACCCGGCGTCCCGATGCTCGAGGCTCGTGCGCAACCACGACTTGATCTCGTCGCTGTGCTCACCGAGCTCGGGCGGCGGAAGGTCGTAGCTCAGGTCGGCGTCGCCGAACCCGATGGGGTTTCGCACGAGCGACACGGCCCGGTCACCGGTGCCCAGCTCGACGCGTGGCGCGAGCCCGAGCGACTCCGCCAGCTCGACGCCCTCCCCGATCGTGTTGATGGGCCCGCAGGGCACACCCGCCTTGTTCAACGCCAGGAACAGGTCGTCGGCCTTCCACTTCGCGAGCTCGGCGACGAGCAGGGTGCGCAGTGGCTCGCGGTTGCGGGTGCGATCGGCGTTGGTCGCGAACCGCGCGTCGTCGGGCACCTCGGGGATCGCGAGCACCTCGCAAAGTGACCGGAACTGCCGGTCGTTGCCGGCGGTGATGATCATGTCCCGGTCGGCGGTGGGCATCGTCTCGTACGGGAACAGGCTCGGGTGGGCGTTTCCCATCCTCATCGGCACCACTCCGCCGGCGGTATAGGCAGCCGTCTGGTTGACGAGGCCCGACATCGCCGAGGACAGCAGGTTCACCTCGACGTGCTGGCCACGGCCCGTCTCGTGGCGCTGGTGGAGGGCCGCCAGGATGCCGATCAACCCGTGGAGGCCGGCCATGACGTCGAACACCGAGATGCCGGCTCGGAATGCCGGCCCCTCGGGGTCGCCCGTGAGGCTCATGAGCCCGGAAACGGCCTGGACCATGAGGTCGTACCCGGGCAGCCACGCTCCCTCCCCCGTCCCGAACCCCGTGATCGACAGGTAGATGAGCCGGGAATTGCGCTCGGCGGCGGTCTCGTAGTCGAGCCCGAACTTCAGGAGGCCGCCGGGCTTGAAGTTCTCGATCGCGACGTCGGCGAGTCGCAACAGCTCGCCCGCCAGCGCGCGGTCGCCGGGGTCCCGGAAGTCGAGCACGACGGACCGCTTGTTCCGCCCGACGGACAGGTAGTACGTCGAGACCCCGTCCTTCACCGGCGGCATCCACGTGCGCGTGTCATCGCCCCCGGGACCCTCCACCTTGATGACGGTGGCGCCCATGTCACCCAGGAGCATCGAGCAGTAGGGGCCGGCGAGCACCCGGGACAGGTCGGCGACGACCAAGCCTGCGAGCGGGCCGCGGGGCGAGTCCGTCGGTGCGTCTCGAGTCATGGCGCTCGGCCTTCCTTCATCGTCGATCGACCGCGGCCCGGGTGCTTGGTGCGGTCATGCCACCGTGCGAGGATGCGCCCATGCCGGGCGCGCCGAACCCCGACTTCGTCGAAGCGCTCGCCCGCGGTCTGGCCATCATCACGGCGTTCAGCCCCACTGCCACGACGCTGTCGGTCACCGACGCCGCAGACCGGACGTCGTTGCCGCGGCCGACGGCCCGGCGCCTGCTGATGACGCTCGAGCAGTTGGGGTACGTGCGGTCGAACGACGGCCTGTACACGCTTACGACCAAAGTGCTCGAGCTGGGGACGGGGTATATCTCCGCACTCGGCATCTGGGAGTTGGCCCGGCCCCACCTGGAGGCACTGGTGGCGCAGACCGGCGAATCGAGCTCGATGTCGCAGCTCGACGGCAGCGACATCGTGTACGTGGCCCGCGTGCCGGTGCCGAAGATCATCGCCCTGTCGGTCCACATCGGCACCCGGTTCCCGGCCGTCGCGACGTCGATGGGCCACGTGCTGCTGGCCGACCTGCCTCGGTCCGAGCTGCTCCGCGTGCTCAAGACCCCGTCCCAATCGGGCATCATCCCCCGGATCAGGCCCTCGCGACGCGACCTCGAGCGGGAGCTTGCGACCGTGCGGGGGCGGGGATGGGCGCTGTCCGACCAGCGGCTGTCGCTCGGCATCCGCTCGATCGCGGCACCCGTCCGCGACGCATCCGGGGCGACGGCCGCGGCGGTGAACGTCACAGTGCACGCCGCGGAGACGTCGGTCAACGAGCTCAAACGCCGGCATCTGCCGTTGCTGTTGTCGACGGCCGAGGCCATCACGCTGGAGTTCATGAACCTGGCCCGCCTGCCGGTGCCCGACCCCCTCGGCCCGACGTAGCCGCGACGCCGACTCACCTTCCCGTTCGCTTCGGGTCGACGCCGGGGCGCACTACCGGTAGACGTTGTTGCTCGTGTGATCGCCGCCGAGCCAGCGCTTCAGCGTCTCGTGGGCATCCGCCCGGCGGTCGGCGGCGATCTGGTCGACGCTCGATACGTCCACGGTGAACTCGAGGAGCAGGCCGTTCGGATCCTCGGTGTACAGGGATCGGCAGTAGCCGTGCTCGAGGACATAGGTGCCGTCCGGCTTCCAGCCGGCCGCGGTCAACCGGTCGTGGATCTCCTGCTGCAGCTCGGCCGTCACCCTCAGCGCGATGTGACGGAACGGCGAAGGCGTCAGTTCCGGATCGAACAGGTCCTGGTCCTCGCCGTTCGCGAACTGGAAGAACGCGAGGGCGCTCCCGTCACCGAGACCGAAGAACGTGTGGCAGTACACCCGCTCGGCCCCGAACAGCTCGTCGGCCTCGGACCACGTAGCCACCAGGGGAAGCCCGATCAGGTCCTCGTAGAAGCCCCGCGTCGCTTCCTGGTCCTTCGTGACGAAGGCGTTGTGGTGCAATCTGCTCGGAAGATCTTGTGTGGTCACGACCCCTCCCTTCGATGGGGATGCCTCGCTCGGTGCCCACTACACGGACACCTTACCGCATACCGGTCAGGCCGACCTGGTCGGACTACCGTGGATCGACGGTAGCCCGAGCGCCCCGTCGTTGGCAGCCCGGTCGGCAGAGAGGACCTCGATGAGCATCGGTGCAGGACGCATCCTGACGACCCATACGGGCAGCCTGCCCCGGCCCGACGACCTGATCCAGATGATGTGGGCCAAGGGCGATGGCATCCCGGTCGACGTCGCTGCGCTGTCCGATCGCATCGCCACTGCGGTGCAGCAGGTCGTCGACCGCCAGGCCGAGGCCGGCGTGAGCATCGTCAACGACGGCGAGATGTCCAAGCCGAGCTACGCCACCTACGTCAAGGATCGGCTCCACGGCTTCGGGGGCGAGTCGGTGCAGGACTACTTCTTCGCGGACCTCGTCGACTACCCACGGAGTGCCGAGATGGTGGCCGCCAACCCCGGGCGGCGCAAGCGCACGGCGCCCGCCTGCAACGGCCCGGTCTCGGTCAAGGACCACGACGCGATCACGCAGGACATGGCCAACCTCAACAAGGCGGTCGCCGGCTCGCCGGTCTCCGGCACGTTCTCGAGCGCGGCCTCGCCCGGCGTCGTGTCACTGTTCTTCGCCAACGATTTCTACGCCACCGACGAGGAGTACCTCTTCGCCATCGCCGAGGCGATGCGCTACGAGTACGAGACCATCGCCGCCGGCGGGGCCGCGGTGCAGGTCGACTGCCCGGACCTGGCGATGGGGCGGCACTCCGCCTACGCCGACATGGACCATGCCGGGTTCCGTCGTCGGGTCGCCCTGAACATCGAGGCGCTCAACCACGCGGTGCGCAACGTTCCCGCCGACCAGCTCCGGATGCACGTCTGTTGGGGGAACTACCCCGGGCCCCACCATCGCGACGTCGACCTGGCCGACATCGTCGACCTGGTCTGGACCGCCAAACCCCAGACCGTGCTCTTCGAGGCCGCCAACCCTCGCCATGGCCATGAGTGGACGCTGTTCGAGGACACGAAGGTGCCGGACGACAAGATCCTGTGCCCGGGCGTGATCGAACCCCAGTCCAACTACATCGAGCACCCCGAGCTCGTCGCCCAGCGGATCGAACGGTACGCACAGCTGGTGGGCCGCGACCGGGTGATGGCGGGCGTCGACTGCGGGTTCAGCGTCCACGTCGGCACGCAGGGCATCGATCCCGACGTCACCTGGGGCAAGCTCCGCGCACTGTCCGACGGTGCCGCCATCGCGTCGGAGCGGCTCTGGCGCTGACGGGAGGACGGCGGATCAACCCGCCCAGCCTCCCGGGGTCGAGAAGGGTCCCAAACGGGCGCGATCGCGCGCCACACCCGGCCCTGGAGAAATCTGGTGCCCGCGAGCGGCGCCGGGGCTGCGATCATCGGTGGCATGAGTGAGCGCATCGACTACGTGGAGCTGCCTGCCGGCGATCTGTCCGCGACCAAGTCGTTCTACGCCGCCGCCTTTGGGTGGGGCTTCACCGACTACGGGCCGACCTACGCCGGCGTTCGAAGGCGCGGGGTTGGATGGCGGTCTCGCTGGTGGCGAAGCCGCGAGCACGGCGGTTCCGCTGGTGATCCTGAAGGCGGACGACCTCGAGGACGCGCTGGCGCGCGTCGAAGCCGCCGGCGGCACGATCACCGCGCCGATCTTCGAGTTCCCCGGAGGCCGGCGTTTCCACTTCCGCGACCCGGCTGGCAATGAGCTCGGTGTGTGGGGCGCCTGAGGCGCAACCCAGCTCCGACTCCGAGGCACACTGCGCCGTGGCCACCTGGGCTCAGTTCGAGCGCCAGGCTCCCGAAGCCGCCGAGGTTGCGGCGCGCCTGTGGCCTGGCCCGTTGGCGTTGCATCGCAACGAGTCCCTCCCCGAGGGCGCGTCCTGGTTCGCCATCAGCTATCTCGGGACCGTCCGGCGCGACGGGGGCCCGCGCGTGCATCCCTTCTGCCCGATCCTGGCGGACGGGCGGTTGTTCGCGGCGATCCCGCGGTCGTCGCCCAAAGGCTGGGACCTCCGGCGAGACCCTCGTTGCGTGATCCACGCCCTGCCGGGTGCCGACGATGACGAGATGTGTATCCGTGCGCTCGCCCGGGAGGACTCCGTCTGACGAATCGATTCGTGCGGCCATCGGTGCGGTCATCGCGCGGACGGAGGTCGGAGGGATGATCGAGTCGGTGTCGCACGATCCACTGTTCGAGTTCGATCTCCGGCAGGTCGATGTCGCGCGCTGGGTCGACATCGGCCAGCCGGGCACGCATGCGATCCGCCACCAGTGGTGTGCCGCGTAGCCAGGAGTCGCGGTCGGAACACTCCCGGCGGCCTGACGGCCCTCGAGCGCTGCCCGGCGCCGCGTGCGCACCGACTCAGAACGCGTAGCGGCGAAGCGCCTCGACGTCGCAGAGATTGACGTTGCCGGCTTCACGGGGAGACTCGCCGCCTCGGATCGACTCGAACTCGCCGAGCACCTCGCCGGGCCCGAGTACGCAAAGCACGACGGTCCGTCCCTCGGGCGTGGTGAGTACGACCTTGACCTGGCCCTCCAGCAGGACGAACACGGCGTCGCTGTGATCGCCCTGGACGATGACGTGCGATCCTCGCGGGAGGTGTCGCTCCCTACCCAGCCGCAGGATGTCAGCCCGGTCGGACTGGTCGAGCGTGCCCAGGAACGTGCCGGGTCCGACGTGCGTGCGCAGCCCGTCCACGCGGCGAGGGTATCGCCGGACTGCCACAAACGACCCACGGCGGGTGGTGGGCGACGGGCGAGTGGTGGCGGTCCGGCGCGGCCCGGTCACCGACCGTGCCTATGGCGCACACGGCGTGGACTATTCGCCCGGCACATCCTGTGGCGCGGCGCGCGGCCGTTGACGAAGGTCATCGACGGGAACCAGCGTCGCGTTGGAGGCCCACACCGGGTGGCTCTCCACCCGGGCGAGCCGCCACCCGGACCGTGTGCGGCGGGCCACGAAGCGGTAGACCTCGCCCAGCGCGGACGGGGCGTCAGGCTCCGCAACGTGGCGAGCGAACGTGACGGCCAGGTTCGCCCGCACCGTTGCCCGGTCGCCCTCCAAGTCGACCAGCACGTTCGCGACGAGATGCTGGATGGCGTGGTCCGGCGAGTGGTTCCTCGACGCCTGGGCGATGACGGCATCGATGCCCTCGGCGACGCCCCCGGGCGTGCTCGCCACCGCGTCGTCGACGAACAGGTTGCGGATGTCGTCGAAGCGGCCCTCGTCGAGGTAGGCGGCCAGGCGATAGACGAGCCGAGTGATCTCATCGCGCTGGACGAGCTCGGCCACGGCGCGCGGCACGCCGCCAACCCTGGTTTGCGTGGTGGCGGTTGTCATCGTGAGCTTCCTTCCGTGCATCTGGAGAGGCACTGCACCAACGTTGGCGTCTCCAACGTTGGTGTTGCCAACGTATCGGTCGTTGGCAACACCAACAACTCGCTAGTCTCGCTTTGTGGAGATCGAGGCCGCGCCTGAGCGGGTACGAAGCCTGCCGAGCTGGCTGCTGAACCAGGCAGCGCTCGCTGCGAACCGGCTAGTGGGCGACGGACTGGGCGCGGTCGGGGCCCATCGCTCGCACTACGCAGTGCTGTCCGCGCTCGACGAGTTCGGACCGGCCAGCCAGGCGGCGCTGGGTCGTCGGTGCGGCATCGACCGCAGCGACATGGTCGCTCTGGTCAACGCGCTGTCCCGTGACGGGTTGGTCGCTCGCCACCTGGACGCGGCCGATCGTCGTCGGAACGTCATCACCATCACCGCGGCCGGCCGACGGCGCCTCCAGGCACTCGAGGTGGTCGTCGACCGCCTCCAGGATGCGCTGCTCGCCTCCCTGTCCGCGGCCGAGCGCCGTCAGCTTGTCGGCTTGCTGCGCCGGGTGGTCAACCACCACGGCGCGACCTCCGAGCCCGCCGGCTACCCGCCCTCTCCTCGGCGGCGTCGCTACCGCAGGGCCGGGTCGGTTCCGCCGCGGGCGAGCGCGACCGCTTCCCAGCAGTACCGCGCCACGACTGAACGGTAGGGCCGGAACCGGTCGCCGAGGGGCTGCAGCTGGCGCGGGGTCGGCGGCGGATCGAGAGACCACGCGAGGCCGTAGCCCTGACGCACGCCGAGGTCGTCGACAGGCCACACGTCGAGCCGGCGCAGCTCGAACATCAGGTACATCTCCGCCGTCCAGCGGCCGATGCCGCGGACCGTGACCAGCCTCGTGATGATCTCCTCGTTCGACATCCTCGACGCACCGCCGAGCACGACGGTGCGGTCTAGGACCTTCGCGGACAGATCCCTCAGGGACGCAAACTTCGCCGCGGACAGCCCGGCACCCTTCAAGTCGTCGTCGGGGACGTTGAGGAGTGCCTCCGGAGTCAACGGGCCGTCCACGAGGGCTCGTACCCGCTGATAGATGGCGTTCGCGGCGTGGCCGGCCAGCTGTTGGAACACGATCGCCCGCACCAGGGCGCCGAAATGCCCGTCCTGGTTGCGGGGACGGTGCCGGATCGGGCCCACCAGCCCCACGAGCCGGGCGACCACGGGGTCGGCGGACGCCAGTGCGTCGATCGCCGTGGCCAGGGCTACGGGCGGCATGCGACCCAAAGCTATGGCCAGCGCGGACCATTCGGGCGACTGATTCGGGGTCGGCATTCCGCTGGTGACCGCTCAGGAGCCGAGCGGATAGGGCGGTTCGTGCGGCTGGGCGTCTATCACGGCACTCCACGTCGGGGCGGCGCAGGAGTTCGACCTCTTGCGACCACTGACGGCGCGCGGGAAGCTCGGTCCGCGCGTTCGCCAGGCCTTAGTTCCCTCTCCGGGCGGGCCCGGGCGGCCATTCGCCGACCTCGAACGCGAAAGGAATGGGTCGAGACATCTCCCCCGACGCTCTCCCAGCAAGGAGGCTCCGATGGCCACCATCACCACCACCGACGGCACCGAGATCTTCTACAAGGACTGGGGCTCCGGGCAGCCGGTCGTGT
The DNA here is from genome assembly GCA_963813485.1 of uncultured bacterium. Taxonomy (GTDB): domain Bacteria; phylum Actinomycetota; class Acidimicrobiia; order Acidimicrobiales; family VFJN01; genus DASQUK01. The sequence goes on along the minus strand of CAWEZE010000019.1, from coordinate 17,006 downwards.
TCAGCCACGGTTGGCCGCTCAATGCCGACGCTTGGGACGAGCAGCTGTTTCTCGTGGCCTCCAACGGGTTCCGTGCGGTCGCCCACGACCGGCGCGGCCATGGCCGCTCTGGCCAACCCTGGACCGGCAACGAGATGGACACCTACGCCGACGATCTCGCGCAGCTCGTCGAAGCCCTCGATCTGAACGATGCCATCCTGGTCGGTCACTCCACAGGCGGCGGGGAGGTCACCCGCTACATCGGTCGCCACGGCACCGCCCGCGTCGCCAAGGCAGTACTGGTGGGTGCCATCCCACCGCTGATGCTGAAGACGGATGCCAACCCCGACGGCACCCCCATCGAGGCGTTCGACGAGATCCGCGCCGGTGTCGCCGCCGATCGCTCCCAGTTCTACAAGGACCTGAGCGCGCCTTTCTACGGCGCCAACCGGCCGGGCTCCACTGTTTCCCAAGGCACGCGCGACGCGTTCTGGCTCTGGAGCATGCAAGTCGGCTTCAAGGGTGCGTTCGACTGCATCAAGGCTTTCTCCGAGACCGACCTGACTGAAGACCTCCAGAGGATCGACGTGCCGACCCTGATCATCCACGGTGACGACGATCAGATCGTGCCCATCGGCGCCTCGGCCCAGCGGTCGTCCCAGCTCGTCAAGGATTCGACCCTCAAGGTCTACCCGGGTGCCCCTCACGGCCTGTTCGCCACTCACAGAGACGAGTTCAACGCCGACCTTCTGGCCTTCATCACCACCTGAGCCCCGAGGGCAGAGCCGGCACACGACCCGGCCCGGTGGCCAGGGCCTAGGTGTCGCCGGTCATGCCCGGTCCCTCCGCCACCGGCGCAGGCCGCGGCGGTACCGGCGGGAGGGTCGCACCCGCTCGGCCTCGGCCCGGCGCTCGCGCATCCGATCCTCGACGAGGTAAGGGAGCCACGATTCCATGAGTTTCCTGCCTCCGCGTGTATCGATCCGTTGCCGTCCCTGTACGTGTGGCGGGCCCAACCGGTTCGCGATTTCCCCGCAGAGTCGCAGGCTGGCGCGGGGCGAGCCCACGGCGACACGGAGGCCGTGCCTGCCTCGGGCTCAGCGGAGCGTGCACCGTTCCCGCTGATCCTGTGACCCGGACCTGTTGCTAGCCGACGAGCTCCTCGGCCAGGAGGTCCATGAGCAGGCCGTCGTGCCAGGTGCCGTCCGGACCCCGTTCGGAGCGGCGCAGGATGCCGACGGGCCGGAACCCGACCTTGGTGTAGCAGCGGATGGCGGCGACATTGTCGGCGGCCGGGTCGATCTCCAAGCGATGGTGGCCGTGGTCGACGATGAGATGGCGGGCCAGGGTCCGGACCGCATCGGTGCCGACCCCTCGCCCGTGGACGGCGGGGTCGACGTAGATGTCGATACTGGCGTGGCGATAGTCCGGGTCGTCCTCGGCCTGCCACTGGATCCAGCCGACGACTCGGTCCCCCAGCTCGATCACGTAGGCGGCGATGCTCGGCTCGGCGAAGTCCTCGTTCACCGCTGCCACCATGTCGTCACCGCCGCGCCAGCGCTCGTAGACCTGCGGAGTGCGGCGGATCTCCACGAGCCGGGGGACGTCGGCGGGCGATGCGGGCCGCAGCCGAACCAGCTCTCCCTGCAGAGACGTCACCGGTCGAGCGTAGGTCTGCAACCGGAACCGGCCGCGCGCCGACGGCTGGCCAGGCGCGATGGATCGGGGCCTCCCGCCGAGAGGCCCCGATCCCGTGGCTCGATCAGTGCTGACCTGAGCCCAGATCCACAGCCACGCCGATGAGGGCGAACACCGCCTGCTCGACGTCCACGTCGTCGTTGCCGCCCAAGCTGTTGACCTGGAGTTGGTCGCTGGTCTCGCTGCCGGTGATCCGCACCTCGGTCCTCAGACCCTCGACGTCGACCCTTGCACCATCGGTCTCGACGTCGATCCGGTCGGCCCTCTCGGTGCCCTCGACGGTCACGAGGTCGGCCTGGCCGTCACCACCGCCCGCCGGACCCGAGAGGTCCACGTCCGCCCGGCGAAAGTCGGTACCCGACATGTCCTGGACGGTGAAGGTGTCGGGACTGCCGAGCGCGGTCAGGTCCAGTCGCTCGACGCCGTCCATGTCCATGCGGATGTTGGCCACGTCGCGCAGGAACACCGACCGCCCGCCGTTGGCCGACAGGCTCATGTTCTCGGCCACCCCGGCGCCGTTGAAGTCGAGCGTGTCCGTGCCGCTCCGGCCCTCGACGATGTCGCTGCCGTCGCCCGGGTCCCAGCGGAAGCTGTCGCTGCCGGAGCCGAGTACGGCCGAGTCGTTGCCGCGGTTGCCGTCGACTGTGTCGTTGCCACTGCCGCCGACGAAGAGCTCTATGCCGTCGCCGCCGTTCAGGGTGTCGTTGCCGCTGCCACCTGCGACGGTCGCAGGCTCGTCTATGACGCCGTTCGCCTGGTCCACGCGGAACTGGTCACTGCCGCTGCGGGTGAACACCTCGATCCGGCTGAACGTGTTGCGATCGAAGCTGTGCTCGGCGGTGCCGTCGTCGTTCAGGTCGACTTGCATGGTGCCCGGGCGCGCCAGGGGCGAGTCGCAGTGCGATCCGGTCGTTGTGCGAGGTACCGACGACGGTCAACGTGTCGTTGGCGACGCGGGCCGAGGGCGACTGTGTCGCGCCGGCGGGGTTGGCGGGGCCGGCCGCTGCCAACCCGATCGCCAGAGCCGCCGCCGCTCCCGCGGTGACGGCCAGCGGGCGAGCTCCGGGAATGCGATGGACGTTCATCGTCGGTGACCCTTTCGGTGTGCCTTGGTCGACCGGGTGTCGACGCTGGTCCACTACGCCAAGGGTCGTGATTCGGTTCGCGGTCCGCCGCTCACGGCGCAGCCGGCGAGTCGTTCGGGCGTGGTATCGCCGTGGCAATGCGGTCAGCCCGGGAAACTCGAGGCCATGGGGGACCGGCCCCCGGACCGTCGTGCTCGAACTTCCTTCGCCGGACCTAGTTGCCTCGTCAGAAGTCCGGGTCCTCCCACCAGGGATAGGGGTCCGGGAGGTCGGTGGGCACGCGGTTGGGAAACGTCGGTGGGCGCTTCTCCAGGAAGCTCGTAACGCCCTCGCGCACGTCCGCGCCGTGCCCGAGCGCTTCGAGCAGCGCGGAGTCGATCCGGTGTGCGGCCATCGGGTGCGGCTCACCGAGCATCCGCCACAGCAACGCCCGCGTAACCGTGACCGACACCGCGGAGCTCTGCGTTGCGATCTCGGTGGCCAGCTCATAGGCGGACGGCAGGAGGGCATCGGGCTCGTGGATCGATCGCACCAGGCCTCCCGCAAGCGCCTCGTCGGCCCCGAAGACCCGACCGGTGGCGCACCACTCGATGGCCCGGCTGATGCCAACCACGCGCGGCAGGAACCATGACGAACAGGCCTCCGGGACCAGCCCCCGGCGGGCGAACACCAGGCCGAATCTCGCCGTGGAGGATGCCAGCCGCACGTCGAAAGGCAACGTCATCGTGATCCCGACCCCGACCGCCGCACCGTTGATCGCGCCGATCACCGGCTTGGTGCACGAGAAGAACCGCAGGGCCACCAGGCCCCCCTCGTCGCGGTGCCGGCCATCGGCCTCCTTCACCACGCCCGCGTCGGCGGCGCGGGCGTCGTCGTAGTCGAACGTGGCGTCGCCCCCGCCGAGGTCGGCGCCGGCGCAGAAGGCCCGACCCCGCCCGGTCACCACCACCGCGCGCACATCGGGATCGGCGTCGACGGCGTCGACCGCCGCGCACAACTCCCGCTGCATCGTGACCGTGAACGCATTGAGGCGGTCGGGGCGGTCCAGTGTGATGGTGGCCACGTGGTCGGCCACGTCGTAGGCGATCTGCTTGTACGTCACGTCAGCGAGCGCCGAACTTGGGCGGGCGCGGACAGCCCGATCCGCACGAAGGCCACGGCCTCGCACTCGGGGGTCAGGCGGCCCGCTCGAGGATGTGCACGCCGCACGCGGAGCCGAGGCCGATGACGTGGGCGAGCCCGACCTTGGCCTCGGGGATTTGGCGGTCGCCGGCTTCGCCTCGGAGGTGATGACAGACCTCCCAGATGTTGGCGATGCCGGTAGCGGCGATGGGGTGGCCCTTGGATTGGAGGCCGCCGGACACGTTGACCGGGGTGGCCGCCGTCGCGCCAGGTGGCGCCGGACTCGAAGAATGGGACGGCTTCGCCCTGCGGACAGAGCATCAGGTTGTCGTAATGGACCAGCTCGGCGGTGGCGAAGCAGTCGTGCAACTCCACCAGGTCGAGGTCCTCGGGGCCCACGCCCGCGCTCTCGTAGGCCTGCTGGGCGGCGTTTCGGGTCAAGGTGTTGACGTTGGGCAGGACCTGGCAGGCCTCTTCCCAGGGGTCGGTGGTGAGCACCGACGCCGCCACCTTCACCGCCCGGCGCCGCTGATCCGGATCCATGGTGCGTAGCCGCTGGTCGGTGACCACCACGGCGGCGGCGGCGCCGTCGCAGTTGGCCGAGCACATGGGCCGGGTGTTCGGGTACGCGATCATCACGTCACCCATGATCTCGTCGAGCGTGAAGCGCTTGGTGTAGGCCGCCAACGGATTCAGGGTCGAATGGGCGTGGTTCTTCTCCGAGATGCGGGCGAACAACTCGAAACTGGTCCCCCCATAGCGGTGTCCGTACTCCATCCCGATCTGGGCGAACACCCCCGGCATCGTCTCGGTACCGATCCGGCCATCGGTCGGGGCCACGGCTCCGAAGCGGCCCCGGGGCGTCCACGACTCGCTCTCGTCGGCCTTGCGGTTCGCGCCCGCCAACAACCCCGCTCCGGCAAGCTTCTCGACCCCCACGGCCAAGCCCAGGTCGCACTCCCCCGCCTTGAGCGCCATGATCGCCGTGCGCAACGCCGTCGCCCCTGTCGCACACGCGTTGGCGACGTTGTACACCGGGATCCCCGTCTGACCCACCTGCTTCTGCAGTTGCTGGCCGATTGACCCCGGGCCCCCCATGAGGTTGCCGGCCGCCAACACCCCGATGTCGCGCATCGAGACCCCGCCGTCAGTCAACGCCCCCGTCGCCGCCTCGGTTGCCAGATCCACCGTGTCCCGCTCCGGGTGCTTCCCGAACTTCGTCATATGAATGCCAAGGATCCAGACATCGTCAGCAGCCATCACTGGCCTCCCTCGTTCGCCATGGACGCATCCACCGGCTCGAAACCGAACCCGACCGCCTCGACTCCTGTCCCATCCACACCCACGGGCATCGTCGTCAACCGCACCTTCATTCCCAGCTTCACATGATCCGGGGTGGGCTCCACGTTGACCACATTGGCCCGCACACTCGTCCCGTCGCAGTCCACCACCGACGCCACAAACGGCACCGGTATCCCCGGCGCCGCCAGCGACACGATCGTGAACGCCCGCACCACCCCCTCCGATGCCACCCGCACGCTCGAGAACTCGGTCCCACTGCAGCCCGCGCAGGCGTTGCGCCGATCGAAATACCTCGCTCCACAAACCAGGCACTCCTGGGCGACCAGGTGCGGATCGTCGCCCAACACCAGATAGTCGACCAGCGCAATCTGCTCGCTCACGACGGCAACTCCCCTTCCCTCACTCCGCACCCGATGATCTGCGCCGGATCCACGATTAGAGCATACTCTTTACCCCGACGGGGTCCTGCCTCAGCCGAGGGTCGTCGAGGCGCTCACCCGCCTCGGCGGTGAGCATCCAGCGCGACGGCTCGCCCCGCTCCTCCCGCACCACACCACGGAGCTCGAGGGTGCGGAGGTGGGCCATGGCCTCGCCGACCGCGGCCCGGCGCATGAAGCCCTCGATCTCGTCCCACGGGCGCGACCAGTGCATGCGGGCGGCGATGGCCCATGCCGTGGACACGCCGTCGCCGATGGCCGCGACGACCTCTCGGAAGCGCTCACCATGGTGGCGGCGGAGCTCGTCGAGGCGCTCGTGCAGGTCTGCAAAGCGATACTCGTGGGCCGGCAGCACCTCGTCGGGATCGTAGACGTCGAGCTTGTCGAGCGAGCGGAGGAAGTCGCCGAGCGGATCGTCGCCCGCCTGCGGGTGGAACGAGATGTTGGGCGTGATCCGCGGCAGCACATGGTCGCCGGACAACAGCACCTCGTGGCCCGGTTCCCAGAAGCACAGATGGCCGGGCGAGTGGCCCGGTGTCCAGATCGCCGTCAGCTCCCAACCGGGGACGTCGGGGCGCTGGCCGTCCTCCAGCAGCACGTCGGGCATGACCGCGTCCACGAACGGCCGCACCGGCATCGCCGCTCGTTGCAGCGTCGCGATCTCGTCCGCCGGCGCACCGACGCGCCTCAACATCATCCCCACCCGCTCCAGCAGGTCGGTGGGCTCGGCGTAGCGGTCCCGAACCAGCGCGGCGTCGGCCGGATGGAGGGCCACCCAGGCACCGGACGCCTCGCGGACGCGCCCCGCCAGGCCGTAGTGGTCGGGGTGGATATGCGTGACCATCACGCCACGCACGTCGCCGATGGCGTAGCCCGCCACCTCGAGCCCTGCGGTCAGGGCCGCATAGGCGTCCTCGGTGTTCCAGCCGGCGTCGACGAGGTAGGCGCCGCGCTCGGTCTCGAACAGGTAGACGAACACGTACCGCAGGGAGTTGTTCGGCAGCGGCACCGGGATCGTCCACAGGCCGGGTCGCAGTCGCTCCACCGGGGGAAGTGGGTCGGGCGAGGGTGCGATCCGGGTCACCGGCTCACATTAACTGGCCGCGCGGTAGAGCCACGACGAAGAGGACACTGATAAGGCCCTCATTTGTCGGTCAACCGGGTACCCAACTGAGGTCCGAGACGGGTTGACGTCGGACATAGGGGATACCCATCGCAAGCCCGGACGTGCTCAGCCCATGTATGGCCGAAGGGCGTCCAGGTGGCGCCGCATGCGATGCCGCACCAGCTCCCGGTCCTCGGACACGATCGCCTCGACGATGCGCTCGTGGGCCCGGGTCACCTCCTCGATGAGGTCGCCGGACCAGCGCCCTGACGGCTCGACCTGATGCATTCGGGCGAGGCGGATCAGCACCAGGGCCACGAGCTCGAGGACAGGATTGCGGGTCAGGTGAGCGATGGTGGCGTGGAGGTCGTGGCCCACCACCAGCACGAAATCCTGGCCCGGGGCGGCGCGCTCGGCCTCGAGCGCCTCGCGCAGGCGGGTGCGGACGTCCTCTTCCACCTTGTCCATGACCCGATCCACGGCGGCCATCTCGACACCGGTGCGCAGCTCGGCAAGGCTGCCCACGTCCATCCCGCGGCGGTCGAGGTAGAGGGCGACCGTGTCGCTGACCGTGGCGAGGCCGGGCTCGCTGACGAACAGTCCTCCCCCGGGGCCGCGGCGCATGGCGGCGATGTCGTGATGCTCCAGCAGCCGAACCGCCTCGCGTAGCACGGCCCTGCTGACGCCGTAGCGTTCCATCAGGTCGGGTTCCGACCCGAGGAACGTGCCCACGGGCCAGCCGTCGCCGACCACCTGCCGGAACACCTCACGCGCCACACCCTCGCCGCGCTTGTCACCACCACCGGTCAACTGGACCCCGGTCGGGTCGAGAAGCTGGCGCGACGATCGGCGCCGGCGCAGCCAGGCGTGCTCGGCCTCGAGGTGCCGCCGCATCCGGTGGCGGGCCGTGCTCCGATCACCCGCCAGCACCGCATCGACGATGCGCACGTGGGCGTCCCTCGACTCGCGGGCGACCTTTGGCGGCACGAGGCTCAGATCGGTGTAGAGGGCCGACACTCGGTTGAGGATGTCGACGAACAGCTCGAGCGCCGGGTTGCGGGTGACCGTGGCGAGCAGCATGTGCAGCTCGCGAGGGTCGCTGGCGTCGCCGGCCGCCTCGCGCTGGATCAAGCTACGCAGCGCCGTGATGTCGGCCTCCTCGACCCGCTCCGGCGCCAGGTCGACCACGATCTCCTCGAGCACGAGGCGCGTCTCGAAGACGTCGTCCAAGCGGGCACCCAAGCGATAGAGGTAGACCACGACGGCATCGATCACCGAGTCGACCGTGGGCTCGCGCACGACGAGGCCGCCTCCCGGCCCCCGGCGCATGCGCGCCACCTGCTGGTGCTCGACCAGGCGGACGGCCTCGCGGAAGACGGCACGGCTCACGCCGTAGCGATCGAGCAGCTCGGCTTCGGACCCCAGCACCTCGCCGACCGGCCACCCCTGCGCCAGCACGTCGTCGACGATGCGGTCGGCGACGCTGGCAGCCAGCTTGCCTGCCGCCGGGCTCGCCCGGCGGGTCACACCGCCCGTCCGTCGACCCCGCTCGGGTGCCGCGCTCCGAGCACCCGACGAGGTTTGCACAGGGTGTACTTTACCGGCCTCGCGATTTGGGACTCGTGAAGGGCCGATGTCGGTGCCCCGGGCGTTCGACGCGCCCGCTCCGGGCGGTGTTCCTGGCCGGAGTTGAGGATACTTTTGCCTCGAACTCGAGCCGTCCAGGCCGACCGCCGACCGTCGACCACCGGGCCGTCGGTGACGCCCGGGCCACCGGTCAATGCGACGACGCGGCGGTCACGTGGCCGTAGAGATCGGATGAGGTTGTCGCTGGTGTCGTCGTAGGACGGCGGTGGTGGCCGATCCCATCTCGAGGGGATCACTCTGGGAATCGGACTCCGAGCGACCCACGATGGCTCGCAGGGGTGCGGTGTCGACGGGTCATGCGGTGCCCGGGGGCGCAGGGTCCAGGTCGAGCCCGTGACGCAGCCGATAGCGACCCTCGCCGTAGCGGGTCGTCTCGAAGGCGATCATCGCCCAGAGCGCCAAGTTGATCGCCGCGAGGGTGGCCAGAGCCGGCAGTTGCGTCGCCGCGGGGATCAGCACCAGGAACGCCACGGCGAGCGCGAGGCGCTGAACGTTGACCGTGTGTGCGTTGCGGAGCCGGAGCGCGACGTGGGCGAGCAGGTAGATGGCGGTGCCACCGAGCAGGGCGAACGCCCGCTCGGCCTCGAGCGAATCGTCGACGTGCGCCAGTGTCGCCTCGAGCCCGAAGGCGCCGAGGACGATGCCGACCACCATCGGGAAGTGCAGGTAGGAGTAGGAGTCCCGGGCCAGGGCGTTGCGTTGGCGTCCCTCGGGAGCCAGCGCCAGACGTCGTTCGGTCACCAGCGAGACGATGTCGAAGTACACCCACCACAGCGCGGCTGCGAGCGCGATCCCGAGCACCGCAGCGACGAGCACGCCGGCAGTCAGGTCGACGTGGGCGCCGACGCCGAGGGCAATGATCGACTCTCCGAGCGCCAGGATGATCACCAGGTTGTGGCGATCGGCGAAGTGGGCCGGGACCAGCCTCCAACCCGCAATGCCGAACGTCGCGGGCGCACCGAAGTCGAGCAGGATCGCGAACGCCCAGAGCGCCTCCTGCCAGGCGGCGTCGACGAACGACGCGGCGATCAGCAGCCCGACCGTGATCGTCGAGCTGATCGCCAGCATCGAGACCGACCGACGAAGCGCGGCATCGTGGCGGCTGGCCAGCAGGTAGAGGGCGATGTGGGCCGCGCGCACCACGCCGTAGGCGACGGCAATGGTGAGCGCCCGGTCGCCGAAGGCCTCGGGGGCACAGAGGGCGACGACGAGGAGTGCGGCCATGGCGGCGAACATGGCGATCCGGACCGCCCCCTCCTCGGGGTCGATGACGCTCGTCAACCACGCATAGCCCACCCACGCCCACCACAGCACACCGAGCACCAGCAACCCGCGTGCGATCCCCGCCCAGGTCGGCTCCGCCTCCATCAGTTCGGTGCACTGGGTGAACCCGAGCACGAAGACGAGGTCGAAGAAGAGCTCGAGCGGCTTCACGGCCCCGAGCTCCCGGGGCTCGGCGCTGAGGTGGGGAACGTGCCCCCGAGAGGCCCTACGCGTCATCCGTTGCCTCCGGTTCGAGTGACGGGTGGCTCGACGGCGAAGCGCCGCATGGCCCACATCTTCGCCGAGAAGCGAGTCTCCGAGGACCGGCCGGTGACGCCGCTCGGGACCCACGAGGATGCCGGCCTTGCTGAAGCGTTCGCCGCACGAGCGGCCGGTCCGTGTCACACCCACAGTGTTTGTGGGGTCAGCGGTATGACACGACGGGACGAAGGAATGTGACCGATGGACCAACACGACTGGATGGTCGAGCGGTTCGAGGCGAATGGTCGCGCAAGTCGCGGCGCGAGGACTCGGTCGACGCGCGCGTGCCCGACCCGATCGTGAGCCGCGAGAACGGGGTCGACCCTCAGGACGACGCAGTGCTGGCCGACTCGGTTGGCCTGGCGTTGCTCGTGGTGCTCGAGACGCTGACGCCGGCCGAACGGCTGGCGTTCGTCCTGCACGACATGTTTGCCGTGCCCTTCGACGAGATCGCTCCCATGCTCGGGCTCTCCCCCACCGCGTCAAGGCAGCTCGCGAGCCGGGCACGTCGCCGGGTGCGGGGCGCAGCGCCGGCTCCCGACCCGGAGCGCCTCAGCAGCCTCGACCTGGCGGTACTCGACGACTGAGACGTTGCCGATCGCGCTCAGGGCAAACGTCGGCGTCCGGCCGCGGGACACCATCCGACCGAACGGCCACAAGGCGAAGCGATGGCATCGCCCCTACGAGCCGCCGCGAGTGGTGCATGCGGTCACTCGATCGATCGGATCGGCCCGGCGGCCGCGTACACGACCACGTTGTCGCGGTACTGCTGCCGCGATCTGTCGAACTCGCCGCCGCAGGTGATGAGTCGCAGCTCGGCCCCGGGCGCCGGGCCGTACACGGAGCCGGTGGGGAACGCGTCCTTCGCATAGCTCTGAGCATCGGTCACGGTGAAGCGGATCGCCGTGCCATCGGCGCGGCGCACGATCACCTCGTCACCCGGTTCGAGCTCGTGGAGGCGGTAGAAGACGGCGGGCCCGTCCCGGGAGTCGACGTGCCCGGCGATGACCGCCGGGCCCGGCTGGCCCGGTCGCGGTCCGAGCGAGAACCAGCCGGCAACGTCGAAGTCGCTGGGCGCTTCGATCGCGCCGGACTTGTCCAGCCCGAGCTCGGAAAGCGCTGAACGCACGCCGATGGCGGGGATCTCCACGGCCGTCGGCGGCGCCGGACCGGATGCAACGATGGCCGATGCCCCGGCCGGCAGATCGGTGGGTCCTGCGACCGGGCTGCCCCCCGGCAGCGTCCCCGGGGTCGGCGCGGCCGCGGCGTCGCTGTTGGCGGCCGTGGCTACCGGTGCCGGGCCGCCGTCGCTCAGCTGCAGCCCGGCAGCGATCCCACCGATGACTGCGGCGATGGCCACGCCGAGCACGCGCAGCCGGCGGAGCGTGCGGCGCCACCGTCCGGATGCCTCGCGGTGACGGGGCACGTACGGCCCATGGCGCGGCAGGTACGCCATGCCGTCGACCGACGCCGGCCGCAGGCCACGAGAAGGACCGTGACGCGCGGCGAATCGTCCGGGGCCGTGGAGGTACGCGCTCACGGCGACCGGCGGCTCGATGTGAGGTCGTTGTGCTGCACGTCGTGGGCGAAGTGCCTGCCGCAGCGGCGTCGGGATGGAGTGGGCCGTCCGCCGGTTCGGGCGAGGCGGGTTCCGGCCACTGCGGCGGCTGCGGCCACGGCAAGGCCGAGGCCGGCGAGGGCCGGGGCCCCGAGCCCGCCGCCGCCGTCGCCCGTCGCGTCGGCGGTGCCGCCGCCGCCGGTGGCGATGCCCCCGACGGGCGCAGCGCGGGTCACCCCGAGGGGTCCTGTGGCCGACACGTCGACGCCGGTGGCGTCGACCACGCTGGTGAGCGCGAAAGGCTGGCCGCCGCTGCCCTCGACCACGACGAGAGAGTTCACGGTGCCAGCCTCGAAGTTGACCTGGCCCTGCACCCCGGCACCGCCGACGGCCTCGACTTCGATGGACCGTGGACCGGCGGGAATGGCGGCGTATCCGGTCGTCGACCCGAACGCCGCGGCCTCGGCGAGAACCCATCCGTCGCTGTCGTAGACGTCGACCTCGCCTGCGGAGCTCGACGCTTGGATCAGGCGCACCTTGGCCTGCCCGGCCGGTGGCGGTGCGAGATCGTCGGTCACGAGCACCTGTTTGACCTCCGACCTGGGGCCCATCGCTGCGAACGTGTAGGCACCCCCCTCATCCAGGTTCGCCGCCGCCGTCACCCACGGGTCCGAATCCGGGGGTGAGCCGGCCCGGCGCAACAGGAACGTGTAGTTCCCCGCCGCCAGGGGTGTGTAGTCGGAGACCTCCCCGAAGCCGAGCCCGTTGAGCACCCGCTGCTCCTCACCGTCGAACCCGACCAGGTAGACGTCCATCCCGGGCGCGTCGGGGGAGAAGTGGGCCAACCGGATCCGCGAGTTCGTCTGGGCGACACCGGCGTGCGCCGGCCCGATGACGGGGAACAGCAGCGTCACGGCCAGACCGGCCACCAGACGCCGCCGGCGGCGGGCGGCGCCCGTGTCGTGTGTGCCCGATGCGTTCGAGTCGATCGTGTCGCTTCGCATCTCATTCCTCCGTGGGGCCGGTCATGAAAGGGCGGCCAATGGGTAGGTGACGGTCATCCGGGCGCCGGGCCCGACCTCGATCGCTGCGGGCCGATACGGCGGGACCTGGTCGGCTAGCAGCCTGCGGATGGCTCGGGCGTCGTCGTCGCTGCGGGCGCGGAACGTGACCGACCGGTACGGCGCGCCGGTTCCGGCCTCCGCCGGGTCGGATGCGAAGCGGTCCACCGATACGGGCCGGTCGGCGGCTACGGCGACGAGCGTGGTCATGATCCGGTGGTCGACGCGACCCGCCAGCAGGGCCCGGCGCGCTGCAGGCATCAGCTCTACCGACGGGTTCCGAGCCAGTTCCGCGCCGGCCGCCGCAGCCGCTGCCGCGTCGTCTGGGCCCGCAGCGGGCGACGGCTCGGTCCGACCCGGGCTCCCGGACGGGATCTCGCGCACCTCGATGCGATCCTCGCCCGTGCCGAAGACCGCGAGCAGGGCCGAACCGTGCAGGGCGGCACTGACCTCCGGGTAACGCTCGGGGAACGCGCGCACGGACTCGACGGAGACCACGACGTCGTAGTCCTGCCATTCGCCCTGTGGGTCGATCCCCACGTCGGTGGCGGCGTCGAACGTCGTATAGCCCGCGACCCGGTTTGTGGACATCCCTGCTTCGACGAGGTCCACCCACTGGGCGTCGTCCACGATGAGACGGCGGTCGGTCGGAACGTTCTCGACGATCCAGCGGTCGGCGTCACGGAGCGCGGCGTCGGCATCGTCACCGAGCAGCGACCGGTGGTCGGCGATCCAGCCCGGGGCAGCGAGGACAGCCAGGAGCGGGACGGCGGCGATGAGCGCCAGCGCGAGCGGCCGAGGCCGACGACCGTCCTCCCACCGCAGGAGCACCGCGCCACCCCGGTTCCATGCGTGCTCGGTGACCCCGGCGATGATCAGGGCGCCGAACGGCAGGAGGCCGACGACCAGGGAGACCGGCAGGTACCAAGGGGGCACCACCGCGGCCGCGAGGACAAGGAAGCCAATGGCGATCGGTCGCAGCCGGGGTACGGCCACGAGCGCCACCGGAGCCGCGATGAGCGCCAGGACGAACCCCACCGGATCGAGGCCGAACCAAGCTGCGACCGCCTCGTTCCGGAAGGAGCCGGGATCGAAGAGGCTGCCGCTTCCGGAGCGTTCGAACAGCTGGAACCAGGCCCCCTGGACGAGGCTGGGGTGCCCTCGTCCGGGGAGGAGCTGACCCCGAAGCGCGGCGCCGAGCGTGTACGCGCCCCAGACGAGCGCGAACAGCGAACCGCCGACCGCCAGCGCGTAACGCCGCGTCGAAGGATGGCTCGTGCGCCAGACTTGTAGCGCGAGTGCCGGCAGGACCAGCAACGACGCGTAGCTGGTGAGGGTCGCCACGCCCAGGCAAGCGCCGCTGGCGGCGAACGCCCCCAACTGCCGCCGAGGGCTGCAGGCCAGCACGAAGGCGCCGAGGACCCAGGGCGTCGCCATGTTGTCGAGGAAGACTTGCCGATGAAGCTGGACCGCCAGCGGTGACAGGGCGAAGATCACGAGCACGACCGCCGCAGACCAGCGGGCGAGGCCCAGCCGGCGCGCCAGCACCCACAACAGGACGGCACTGACCAGGTACGCGACGAGCATGGCCTCGCGTCCCGCAGCGACGCCGGTCGGCGCCCGTTCGAACGCGGAGCTCATCCACGTCCAAGCGCTGAGCTGCATCCACCCCAACGGCGGATGCTCGAACCAGTAGGTGGGCGGTGCGAAGGAACCGAGGTGCTCCAGGTTCCACGCCCGGTTGACGGCGGCCCCTTCCTCCCCGAGCCGCTGCGGCGCCGCGGCCATGTTCAGCGCGTGGAGCACGCCGCCGGCGGACACCAGGACGCCGGCGATGAGGGCGCCCCAGACGCCCTCGAACGGGACGGACTCGATGCGGGACCGCCACCGGGATGCCGGGCGCGGGAACGGAGTCGCGGCCACGGACGTCATCGGTCCGCCGCCTCTGCCTGGATCGCCACCTCGTCGAGCAGTCCGCGCCGCCCGACGGCCCTCTGTATGAGCTGCGGTCGGTCTGTCGGTTCGGCAGCGGCGTCAACGTCGGCGGCGCTTCCACCGGAAGGCCACGCCGCGTCCCAGCCCCGCTTGCCGCGCCCCTCGCGGACCAGCGCTCCCAGCGCAGCGGTGGCGCGAAGGATCTGGTACGGGATGGCACCGAGCACGAACCGCAGGCCGTCACGCGCGCCCACCCGCACGCCCGCGGTGCGGCCCACCTCGCCGAATGCGGCGATCTCCACGACGATGGTCATCAGTGCCGGGACCAAGGGCAGGCGCGCCGCGAGCACGATCGGCGCCGGGGCCCCGGCCGCCACCGTCGCGGCCATGAGGAGCAGTGTCGCTGCCCCGGTGATGGCTTCGAGAAACGGCATCGCAAGCGTGATCCCAGCGAGCACCCGCTGCCGGCGGGCGGGCAGCCGCCGCCAGGCGCCGGCGCGTAACGCCTGCAGGAAGCCCTGGATCCAGCGCGCCTGCTGGCGGGACAGGCCCCGGGCACTCGGCGGCATGGCTGCTCGGGTCACCAACTCCGGATCCCAAGTCACCGCCACCGGCACCCTGGCGACCGAGAGCCGCAGACCCAGCTCACAGCCCGCGCCGACCGTATCCTCGTCCCAACCGCCGGCGCCGCGCAGGACGTCGGCGCGGACGAACATGCTGGTCGTCGCCAGGGGCGTGAAGCGTTGTTCCGCGTAGTAGTGCAGGCGGCTGCGGAACCAGAAGTAGCTGTCGACCATGCGGTGGATCGAGAGCCAGCTCGGCTGATCGGCCGTGAGCAGCACGCCGCTCTGCATGGCATCGGCGCCGGTCGCCTCGAGGGTCGCCTCGACATGGCGTAGAAGCCCCGGCCGCACCTCGTCGCCGGCACGGAACACGCCGATCACGTCACCCCGGCACTCGGCCAGCCCGGCGTTCAACGCCCGCGGCTCATTCCTGCGGAAGCCACGGTCCACGACCACGCGCATGCGGTGTGGCTGGCGGTACGCGGCGGCGGCCGCCAGTTCGCGGGCCCGGGAATCGTTGTGGCCGACGACCGCCAGGATCTCGAATTCGGGATGGTCGAACACGGCGAGAGCCTCGAGTGTCCGCGCCAAGCCCTCCGCGTCTCCACGATCCGCGACGACCAGCGAGAACGAGATAGTGGGCGGCTCGCTCCCAGAGGCCGCCGGTCGTTGTTAGGCGGCGGTGGCGACCACCAGGCGTGCAGCATTCGTCGCAGCCTGGTGGCCGAGATACCGGCGAAGGCGAGCGACAGGAACGCCAGCAGCGCCACCCCGATGGCGCCGACGAAATCCAGCCGCACGGACTCCAGCGCACCCGAACGATCCCCGGTGTCATCCCGCCCCTCGGCCCGCGGGTTCACCCGCTCGTCGGTCTGATCCTCCGTGCCGAGGATGACCACCTCATCGTCGTCCACGGGCTGGAGGACGGGTTCGTCGTCGGGAGACGTTCCATCGCCAGGCGATGGCGGGTCACCGCCGGGGCTGGGCTGCGGCGGGGTGGGGACCATGACCAGGAGCGCGCCTAGAAGCCCCGCGGCGATGGCGGGGCCGACGTCGCGGACGTCACGCCGTTGTGCTCCGACGACGCGCCCTCCTCCCGCCGAGACCGAACGACCGCCGCGCCGAACCTGCCCCCAACGGTTGAGATCGGATTCCCCTAGCAGACCTGGTCGAAGGCCATCCGCACGCTGCGATGCCGACGACCAACGCATCGTGGGACCCGACCCCTAACCGGTCAAGCTGCGTGCACTGTCGTCACACATTTGCAACGTTGTCAGGAGGTGCGCCCACTCGACGCGAACGACCCACCACAGAGGGTGGATGGCTTCGGCCCGAGCCCGGCGCACGCCACCGTCATTGGTAGTGCTCGATTGCTCCGGTGCGTTCAAGATCGCCTTGATTGATGGCCCCCATGTCGATGACGACGTCGATCTCGTTGCTCACGACAACGCCACCGAGCGGAAGGGTGTCCTGCCAGGAGACCCCGAAGTCCAGGCGATTTACACGGGTCGTGGCCTCGAAGCCGATGCGGCGCATGGTGCCTCGATCTTGATCACCGACCCAGAACGGGATCTCCCACTGGCCTAGGTCGGCAACATCGAGTGCGATGGGCCGCGTGGTTCCCCGAATGGTCAGATCGGCGACAGCCACCGCGTGTGCATCGCCGATCCGTTCGGTGGCCCGCCCCCGAAACCGGATGCTGGGGTGGCGCTCGACATCGAAAAATTCCGTGCTGCGCAGGTCCGCGTCAGGTCAGGCTGACCGGTCCAGATCGTCGCGACCTCGATCTCTCCCTCGAACACGGTCTCCATGGCGTGCTCGGGGTCGAAGTCCAGCCAGCCGTGGACGTCGGTGAACAAGCCGCGGACCCATGTGACCATCATGTGGCGCGCACGAAACATGGCCGCCGTGTGCCCAGGTTCGAAGATCCATCGGCTCATCGCCAGCTCCAGGCGTCGGACCGCCCATCACGTCGATGGAAGGATGCCAC
>CAWEZE010000018.1:0-177231 GCA_963813485.1 uncultured bacterium | reverse complement strand
ACGAACCGGACGTGGGGCAGCCGCTCGACCACCTCGAGGGCGGCGGTCAGCAGATCGGGGTAGGCCTTCTGCTGGTCGCAGGTTGGCCACCGTGCCGACCACCAGCGTGCCCGGCTCCAGCCCCAGCTCGGCCCGCACCGCGGCCCGCTGGGCGCGCTGCGCCCGCACCTGCTCCACCTCGATGCCCTGGAGCACCACCTGCGAGCGGCGCTGGATCGGGGTGGGCAGCGAGGCCCGGACGGCCTCGGACACCGTGATGCGGGCGTCGTCGAGGCGGCTGGTCAGCGCCGTCGGCCCAGCGGGTCACCGGCACGTAGCCATGCCACACGTTGTGGTCGGTGACGACCACCCGGGGCCGCAGCCGGCGCGGCAGCGAGCGCGCCACGATCCGGGCACCGACGGCCATCACCGGGTTGTGGGCGTGCACGATGTCGACCGGGTCCGCGAACCAGCGACCGCCGCAGCGCCGCCAGCCACCGGGGATCGAGGACCTGGCGGCACCCGAGGCAGGTCGACCGGGACGCCCTCGGCCTCCAGTTCCCCGACGAGCGCCACCTTGTGCGGGCAGCAGGTAGGCGGCCCGCACCGACAACGCGCTGGCGGTCGCGTCGCCGGGCGCTGGTGACCAGCAGGCGCTCGGCGCCCCCGGGGCCCAGCCCCTTGACAGCCAGAGCACGCGGATCGGCCGGTCCCCGTCGGACGGGGACCGGGCACCGACGCGACGTGCGCGCCGAGGCGGAGGACGGACGGGACAGGACCACCAGCGGCGGGTATGGTATCCCGCGCTACGCACAGCAGCTTGGAGGACGCGGGACCGGGGGTAACCCGGGCTGGGACGCCCTTCCCACGGCACGCCGACAACATCCCTACGAGGACCACCACGTGCAGCTTGCCGACGTCATCACTTCGCTCCGGCGCCACTGGCGTGCCGCGGTGGGCATCGTCGTGCTCGTCGCGCGTGGGGCTCGGTGTGTTCCTGTTCCTGCGCGACCAGACCCGCGACCCCGACCGCTGGCAGGCCTCCGTCGCAGATCCTCGTGCCGGCCCGCGACGAGAACGGCGAGCTCCCCGAGGGCGTGCCGCCGATGCTGCTGCAGGGCCAGTCGACCGTCGCCCTCTCGTCGGACGACCACCGGCGCGCGCTGTCTGGACGGCCGGGCTCGACGAGAGACGCCCAGGACGACGTGACCTTCGACTTCGCGTCCAACGAGCGGGGCGACATCTTCACCCTCACGCGTGACGGCGCCGACCGAGGAGCAGGCGCAGGCGCTGGCCGACAGCTACGCCTCCGCCTACATCGGCGGCCCGCCGCCAGGCGGTCGCCGCGGGTCCCGGGGAGCAGCGCGACGGCGCCCAGTCTGCGCTCACCACGCTCCAGGATCGCTTCGCCGAGGTGGAGGCCGAGCTGGGACGGATCGATCCGGACCTGCTGGCCACCCTGCCCGACACCGCCGAGCCCCGCGACGACCGGACAGACGGCGCACGACGAGGACGACGTCCGCCGGCCGCTCGACCTCCCGGCGTCGACCCCGATCGAGACCCAGCTGCTGGTCGTACGAGCGCCAGGACCTGCTCGCACAGATCGAGGCGGCCAGGCGGACCTACGCGCAGAGCAGCACCGACGCCATCGTGCCGCAGCCCTACGCCACCATCGTCGAGCGAGTGGCCCCCGAGGACATCACCCCGGAGCTGCCTTCCCCGCTGATCCCGATCGGCGTCGCCGTCGGCGTGGCGGCGCTGCTGGCGCTCGGAGTCCCCGTGCTCCTCGACCGGATCGACCACTCGATCCGCGACAGCCACACCGCCGGCAACGCGCTGGCCGCGCCGGTCCTGTCGACCATCCCCGCGCCGGCGTCGCCGTCCCACCTGGCCACGCTGGCCCGCCCCGAGTCCGCCCGAGGGCACGCCTTCCGCACCCTGGCCACCGCCAGCGTGGCCACCGACCAGCTGCCGCCGGCCATCGTCGTCACTGCCCCGGTCGGCACCATGCAGGACAGCGTGGCGGCCAACTTCGCCGCCGCCCTCGCCGACCTCGGTCTGCGGGTCGCGCTCGTGCCCACCCATCCTCGCCAGGCCTGGTACGCCGACGCCCCCGACGGGGCGCTGACGCTTCCCGACTTCCTGGCCCTGGCCTACAGCGGGCGGCTCAACGGCGAGGTCCCCCACCAGCTCCAGCCCACGCCCGTCGACAACCTGCGCATCCTCCCCCATGCCGACACCGAGGCCGACGCGCTGATCGACGGCCTCCCGCCCCTGCTGCGCGCCTTCGCCGAAGGCGGCGTCGACGTGACCGTGATCGCGGCGCCGTCCATCCTCGAGGATCCCTCCGCCACCATCCTGGCTTGGAGCACGCGCAGCGTCCTGTGGGTCGTCGAGACCGGCGAGGTGACGCAGCAGCAGGCCAGCGAGGCGGCGGCGAAGCTCGAGCTGGCCGGGGCGAGCCCCTTCGGCGTCGCCGTGGTCGACGGGAAGGGTTAGTGGCGCCGGTCATGGAGGGGACGCGGGCCCTCGAGCCCTCGGACCGGCTCCGGTTGGCTGCCGAGCGCCACTCGGCGGCTGGGGCCCGACCTGCTGGTGAGCGCCGGCGGCGCCACCCGCCCCGTAGAGCGCCTGACGGGCAGCGGTCCCGAGCTCTGGGGCAGCTTCGCCGCGGGCCTCACGCTGGCCGAGGCCGCCGCCCGCCTGGCCGAGCGCACGGGCGCCGCGCTCAGCACCGTCGAGCCGCACGTCCTGGAGTTCGCGGAGGCGCTCGTCCGGGCCCAGCTGGCCGAGCGGGCGACGTGACACAGATCGATCCGCTCCTGCTGGCCGTTGCCCGGGCGGGCTTGCCCGGCGCGGCCCCGCCGCCCCGTGACGGATGGGCCGACCATCTCGACGACCGTGATGGCCCACGGCCTGGCCGGCCTGTTCTCCGCCAGCGCCGCGGCCGGGATGGTCGACATCGACGCCGCAGATGGCCGGCCGCCTGCAGCGGCAGCTGGACGCGGAGGCCGTCCGGGCGGTGCAGCTCGAGGGTGAGCTCATCCGGCTGGCGCCCGCGCTGGAGCACCTCGGC
The DNA here is from genome assembly GCA_963813485.1 of uncultured bacterium. Lineage (GTDB taxonomy): Bacteria > Actinomycetota > Acidimicrobiia > Acidimicrobiales > VFJN01 > DASQUK01. The sequence continues at coordinate 174,176 of CAWEZE010000018.1, read as the reverse complement.
GCGGTGGTCCTCAAGGGCGCGGTCCTCGCCCACGCGGCGTACCCCGACCCGCTGCTGCGGCCGTTCACCGACCTGGACCTGCTGGTGCCGGGGGACCGGGTGGTCCACGCCATCTCGGTGTTCGCCACCTACGGGTACGAGCGAACCCGGCCCGAGCCGGCCCCGGGCTACGACGTGCAGGGTCGGCAAGGCGGTCACGCTCCAGCACCCCGGCGGCGTCGTCATCGACCTGCACCGCACGCTCGCCACCGGCAACGCCGGCGAGGGCATCGACGTCGAAGAGCTGGTGGCAGCCCGCCGGTCAGGTCCCGGTCGGCTCCCACACCGTGCCCGCCCCCTCGTGGGAGGCCCATCTCGTCGAGTGCGCCCTCCACGCCGTGGTGGGAGACGGGCTGGCCGCGGCCCCTGTCGCTGCGCGACATCGCCGAGGTCGCCCACCACCCGTCCCTGGATCCCGGGGTGGCCGCCGAGCTGGCGCTGCGCTGGCACGTCGCCGAGTTGGTGGGGCTCGGTCTGCGCGCCGCACGCGACGGGCTCGGCCTCGAGCTTCCCAACGCCCTGGCCGCTCTGGCCCACCGCGCCGACATGACCGTGCCGGCGTCCGAGCCGGCCCGTTCGGCCCGCAGCCGCCTGGACGAGCTCCGCAGCGGCGACCTGCGGCGGCGCGCCACGCTCGCCCGTTCACTGGTCGCGCCCTCGGCGGAGTTCCTCCGCTGGGCCCACGGGGACGCTCCCTTGCCCCAGCTCTACGGCCGCCGCTGGCGCTCGCTCTACCAGCGTGCGATGGAGGCGCGACGCGGCGACCCATCGGACGGCGCCGATCCGAGCGCTTCACTCACGCCGCACGACGCCGTCGCCGGGGCCGCGGAGCCAACGGACGTCGCCGCGCCGGTTGCCAGCCCGCCGCCCACAGTCGCCCCCGAGCCCCGTCCGGCCGGCCTGCCCGTCCCACTCGGCTACGAGCAGCATTCGGCCGGCCGGCCGTCACAGGCCGTGTCCCGCCAGACCGCGGGCACGCTCGAGCGGCCCGGCCCGGTCAGCCGGCAGGAGGCCTGGAGCCGGGCCCGACCCCCCGGCAGGGCCCGTCCACCAACGGCAACGGGCGCAGCCCGCACGGATCGAGCGGCGGCGCCGGCCGCGCCGGTGGCGGTGACAACGGCGACGGCCGGGGGGGCGGTGACGACGACGGTCCGGGCCCACCGGCCGGTTCCCCAGCCTCCGACCACGACCCGGCCCGGGCGACCGGCCCGACCGCCACCCACCCGCAGCGGCGTGGCGTTCGGCATGGCCGGCGGCGCGCTGCTGGCGATCACGGCCGTCGGGCTCCCAACTCGGCATGGACAGCCTCGGCGTCGTCCTCGTGCCCCTCGCCGGCCTGCTGTTGGCCGGTGCCGCGTCGCGCCGCATTGCCCGGCTGCGCCCGGACGAGGCGTGGGTGGGGCGGTGGCTGGTGCTGGCCGTCGTGGTCAAGCTCGGCGCCTCGTACGTCCGCTACCACACCATCGCCAACGACTACGGCGGCGTCGCAGACGCCACGGGCTACGACGGATACGGTCGGCAGTTCGCGGCCGCGTGGCTCGACGGCGGCACCGCCCCCGACCTGACCGACCTCCGCCAGACCAACTTCATCCGCTGGTTCACCGGCGTCGTCTACTACCTGTTCGGCACGAACATGGTGGCCGGCTTCTTCGTGTTCGGGCTGCTGGCCCTGATCGGGTCGTACTTCTGGTACCGGGCGACGGTCGACGCCGTCCCCCACGTCGACAAGCGCCTGTACCTGGCGCTGGTGCTGTTCGCGCCCAGCGTCGCGTTCTGGCCGTCGTCGATCGGCAAGGAGTCGCTGATGCAGCTCGGCATCGGCGCCGTCGCCCTGGCCACCGCCCACCTGGTTCGCCAGCGGCTGGCCAGGGCGGCCGTCATTGGGTTCGCCGGCGGCTGGCTGCTGTGGGTCGTGCGGCCCCACCTGCTGGCCCTCGTGACGCTGGCTGCGGGCTGCGCCTACGTCGGTGGACGTGTCCGGGCCAGCGGCGGCGCGATGCGCTCGTTCATGGCACGGCCCGTGGGATTGCTGGCGGTGGCGCTTCCTCGTGGCCTTCACCGTCAGCCAGGGCGCCGAGTTCCTGGGCATCGAGGACCTGTCGCTGTCCTCCATCGAGGCCGAGCTCGACGAGCAGACCGAGCGCAGCTCCCAGGGCGGCTCGCAGTTCGACAGCGGGGACAACTCGCTCAATCCCGTCAACCTGCCCCGCGGGCGCGGTCACGGTGCTGCTGCGGCCGTTCCCCTGGGAGACCGAGAGCCCGCTCCAGCTGCTCTCGTCGCTCGAGTCGGCGATCCTGGCCGGCATCATCGTGGCCCGGCTGGCCTCGCTTGCGAGCCGCCCTCACGCTGGCCCGCTCGACGCCGTTCCTCCTCTACTGCTGGGTCCTGCTGATCCTCTACGCGGCCACGTTCTCATCGTTCGCCAACTTCGGGCTGCTGGTGCGCCAGCGTTCGCTCGTGCTGCCGGCGCTGTTCGTGCTCATCGCGGTGCGGGCCAGCGCCCGCGCCCCGGCGCGACCCGCGCCGATGCGGGGCCCGCCACTGACCGCCGGCGGGGGTGTCCGTGCCGGCCGCTGACCGACTGCTGCGCCGGTCGGTGAAGTCGGCAGCGGCCGCCGCTCGACACGGTGCGCCGTCCCCGGCCTGGCGTGGTGGTCCTGATCTACCACCGCGTCGGCGGGGGCTCCGGCCTGGAGTTCGACCTGCCGGTCGACGCTGTTCGAGGCGCAGGCCGAGGCCCTCGCCGCCTCGGGCCGGGTCGTCCCGCTGGGCGATGCGCTGACCCGCCTCGCCCAATCGGCGGACCGGGCCGACGCCGCATCGGGCGGGGATCCCGTGGTTGTCACGTTCGACGACGGGACGGCCGACTTCGTCGAACGACGCCCTGCCGATCCTGGAGCGGCACCGGCTGCCGGTGACGCTGTACGCCGCGACGTCCTTCATCGACGAGGGGCGACCGTTCCCCGACGACGGCCGACCGCTGTCCTGGCGGGGCCTGGCCGACGCCTGCGCCACCGGCCTGGTCGAGGTCGGGTCCCACACGCACGGGCACCTGCTGCTCGACCGCCTCCCCCCCGACGAGGTGGCCGACGAGCTCGACCGCTCGATCGAGCTGATCGGCGAGCACCTGGGCCGCCCGCCGCTCGACTTCGCCTACCCGAAGGCGGTGCCCGGCTCGTCCGACGGCGGACCAGGCGGTGCGCCGGCGGTTCCGCTCGGCGGCGCTGGCCGGTACGCGGCCCAACCCGTTCGGCGCCACCGACCCACATCGCGCTCGCCCGCTCACCGATCCAGCGCAGCGACGGCATGCGCTGGTTCGAGCGCAAGGTCGGCGGCGGCATGGCCATGGAGGACGGGCTCCGCCGGGTGCTCAACCGGTGGCGCTACGCCGGGGCGACGACATGACCGCCGGCCCGCCCACAGTGGTCCACGTGACGACCGTCGACATGAGCCTGGAGCTGCTGCTGGGACCCCAGCTCGAGGCCATCGCCGCGGCGGCTACCGCGTGGTCGGCGCCTCGGCGCCGGGCCCGTACGTCGAGGCGCTGGCGCGCCGGGGCATCGAGCACGTGCCGCTGGCGCACGCCACCCGCGCCATGGCGCCCGTCGAGGACGCCCGGGCGCTGGTCGAGCTGGTGCGGCTGTTCCGGCGGATCCGGCCGGCCATCGTCCACACCCACACGCCGAAGCCGGGCATCTACGGCCGGATGGCTGCGCGGCTGGCCCGGGTCCCGGTCGTGGTCAACACCGTTCACGGCCTCTACGCCCTCCCGGAGGACCCGTGGCCGAAGCGGGCGGTCGTCTACGGGCTCGAGCGGCTGGCCGCCACGTGCTCGCACGCCGAGCTGCTGGTCAGCCCCGAGGACCTGCCCACGCTCCGCCGGCTGCGGGTGCCGGCCGACCGCCTCACCGTGCTCGGCAACGGCATCGACCTCGGACGGTTCGACCCGGAAACGGTCTCCGCGCGACGGACAGGGCCGCAGCCCGGCGGGAGCTCGGTGCGACCGGCGACGACGACGTGGTCGTCGGGCTGGTCGGGCGGCTGGTCCGCGAGAAGGGCTACCCGGAGGTCTTCGAGGCCGCCGCCCGGCTGCGACCGCTGCTTCCCCGGCTCCGCGTCGCGGTCGTCGGCCCCGACGAGCCCGACAAGCCCGACAGCGCTCACGGCCGCCGACCGCCAGGTCGCCGAGCGGGCCGGCGTGCGGTTCCTCGGTGCCCGCGACGACGTGGTGCGCCTCTACGCCGGCATGGACATCCACGTGCTCGCCTCCCATCGCGAGGGGTTCCCCCTGTCGCCCATGGAGGCGTCCGCCATGGGCGTTCCGGTGGTCGCCACCGACATCCGGGGCTGCCGCCAGACGGTCGACGACGGCGTCACCGGCCTGCTCGTCCCGGCCCGGGATCCGGCGGCTCTGGCCGACGCCATCGCGCGGCTGGCGTCCGACCCCGCCGAGCGGCAACGACTCGGGAGCGGCCGCCCGGCGCAAGGCGCTGGACGCGTTCGACCACCGGCGGAGCATCGACCTCGTCCTGGCCACCTACGAGCGCCTGCTGGCCCGGGCCGGCCGCCCGGTGCCGGCACTGGTGGCGCCATGATCGCCTGCGGTGCGCGGGATGACGGCGCGCCTGCGAACCGGTCGTGCCGGCGACGCCGCCGCCGTCGCCACCCTCCACGCCGAGCGCATCGGCGAGGGCTTCCTCGTCACCCTCGGCCCCCGGTTCCTGACCCGCCTCTACCGGCGCATCGCCCTGTCACCGGCCGCGGCGCTGGTGGTCGCCGAGGACGGCGAACGGATCGTCGGCTTCGTGGCCGCGGCCGCCAGCACCCGGCGCCTCTACGGTGACTTCCTCCTCCGCGACGCCGTACCCGCCGGGTTGGCGGCGGCACCGGCCGTCCTCCGGGCCCCCCGCCGGGTATGGGAGACGCTCCGCTACGGCAGCGCCGAGGACGGCGACCTGCCCGCCGCCGAGGTGCTGTCGATCGCGGTGGCCGCCGACGCCGGGGGTCAGGGCATCGGCGGCGCGCTGCTGGGCGCCGCCCTCGAGCGAGCTGGCCGAGGCCGGGCGCCCCGGCCGCCCGGGTGGTCACCGCCGTGGGCAACGACGCGGCGCTGGCGATGTACGAGCGGGCCGGGCTTCCGGCGCCGGACCCGCACCGAGGTCCACGCCGGGGTGCCGCAGGAGGTGCTCGTGTGGCCCTGATCGTCGCTGCCGCGGTCGACGATCCTGGTCGACGCCGGTCGCGGCGCGGCTGGCGCTACGCGTCGGCGTGGTCGACCGGCCGGGGCCGCTGAAGGTGCAGCGACGGCCCGTCCCCTACCTCGGGGGCGTCGCCGTGTTCGCCGGCCTGGCCGGGCCGGTGGCCTGGGCACAGCCCGCCCTGCTCGTTCCGCTCGGGCTGGCCCTGCTGCTCGGGCTGGCGGACGACGTGGCCGACGTGTCACCGCGGCTCCGGCTGGCTGGTGAGGTCGCCATCGGCGGCGCCGCGGCCATCGCCCTGCCCGGCAGCCTCTCGCCGGTGGGGGCGGTGGCAACCGTGCTGGTGGTCGTGGCGCTGCTGAACGCGGTGAACCTGCTCGATGGCCTCGACGGCCTCGCCACGTCGGTGGCGGCGCTTGGGCGCGCTCGGGTTCGCCGTCGTGCTCGACGGCGACGCCCGGGTCACCGCGCTCGGCGCTGGCCGGCGCACTGCTGGGCTTCCTCGTGTGGAACCGCCCGCCGGCCCGCATCTACCTCGGCGACGCCGGCAGCTACCTGGTGGGCACGGGGCTGGCCCTGCTCCTCGCGCTCACCGCGACGTCCGACGACGGGATCGCGCACGACGGCCGGGGCGCTCCTGTTCGTGGCCGTGCCCGTCGCCGACACGACAATCGCGATCGTGCGGCGCCGCCGAGCCGGCCGGCCACTCTTCCAGGGCGACCGGGGCCATGTCTACGACCAGCTCGTCGACCGGGGCTGGTCCAGCCAGCGGTCCACGCTCGCCTGCGCCGCGGCCCAAGCGGGTTTCGTGGCGCTGGGCCTCGTGGCCAGCACCCTGGCCTCCGGCGCCGGCGTGGCGCTGGTGGCTTGCGTCGTGGCCTTGGTCGGGGCCGCCGCGCTGTGGGCCTTCACCGCACCGTCGCCCCGCACGACGAGGACGACGTGAGCGCACTCACCGTCGACGTGCTGGGCAAGGTCGTGGCGGTCGCCGCACCGCCGGCGATGCTGGCGGACCTTCGGGTTGCGCTGGCCGATCTCCCCACGCCCCACCGCAGCGCCGACCGGGAGCTGACCCTCAGTGCCACCGAGCGTGGGTTCGACCTGCGTGACGACGGTCGTGTCGTGCGGCGGGGCGTGGACCCGTCGGTTGCGATCGCCACGGTGGTCTGGCACCTCAATGCCGTCGCCGCCGAGTCGACCGCGCACGTGCTCCTGCACGCTGGCTGCGTCGCCGGCCAGCGCGGTGGCGCCGTGCTGCTCATCGGGGGCTCGGGCGCCGGAAAGTCGACGCTCACGGCGGCGTGTGTGGCGGCCGGGCTGACCTATCTCTCGGACGAGCTCGCCGCCGTCGACCTCCGCACCGGCCGGATCACGCCCTACCCCAAGCCCCTCGGCCTCGAACGTGACCGGCTGGTGCCAGCGTCGTCGCTGGGGGCCGTGGCCGCCGCCGGGGGCCGGGACCGGGACGTTGGGGGCCCGTTTACCGTTGCTGGCGGTGCCCAGGTCGCCGGCCTGGTTGTGCCGGCCGCCCTCGTGTTCGCCCGCTACGAGCCCGGCGCCGCCCTCACCGAGACCCCCCTCGACAGTGCCTGGGCACTGCTGGCCCTGTCCGCTCACGCCACCAACCTCGCCGCGTTGGGAGGGACCGCGCTGGCGTGGCTCGCCGGGATGGCCCTCGCGTACCCGGCGTCTCAGCTCACATACGGCGACACCGCCGAGGCCGTGGCGGCTGTCCAGCGGGCGGCGGCGGACCCGGGCCGGCCGGCAGCGCCCGCGGAGGCCATACCCGTGATCGCCGACGACACCACGACCGTGGCGCTCGACGACGCCGCTCGCCGTCCTCCACGAACCCACCGGCAAGGTCCACTTCCTCAACGCCTCCGCGGCCGACGTCTGGCGCCAGGCGACCGGCGTGGCGACCACGGCCGCGGCGCCCCCCGACCGCGCGATGACCACCGCCACCGTCAACGAGCTGGTGCGCGCCGGCCTGATCGCCGAAGCGGCCGGGACCTGACAGGGAGGCGCACTGCCCGTCGAGGAGTTCCTCCGGGGCTTGGCGGCGGGCGCAGCCGCCCTCGGGCTGGCCCTGGTCCTGGCGGCGGCGGAAACGGTGCCCCGCCGGCGGGGCCCCGACGGCCGCCCCCCGTCCCGGCCCCGACGGACCGCAGTCACCGGCCTGCTGATGGCGGCGGCTGCGCTTTGGGTCGTCAGCGGCTGGCGGGCGCTGACACCAGCGATGCTCGTCGGCCTGGCGGGCGTGAGTGGCGTCGCCGCGGCCAGCGGTCTGCCCGGGTGGCGGCGACCGGCGCTCACCGCACCCCTGGCAGCCGCGCCGTTCGCGGTGCTGCTCGCGTTCGCGCCCGGCGTGCCTGCTACCGGATGGGTCCGTGCGTTGGTGGTGGGGGGCGTCATGGTCGGCGCGGTGACGGCATCGCGGACCGATGCCTCGTGGGGGAACGACCGGCCTCACCCCGGTGCTGTACGCCATCACTGCCTTCGGCGTCTTCGCCGCGGTGCCCGACACCGAGGAGGCGGCGGCGCTGCTGGGCGCCAGCGTCCCCGCGGCGCTGTGCGGCTGGCCGCTCGGCCGGGCCCGCCTCGGCCTCGCCGGAGCCGCCGGGGCGACCGCCCTGATGGTCTGGGTGTCGGCAGTCGGGGGCCGCGGCCGGCCCCCGTCGATCGTTGGCGCCATTGCGTGCCTCGGCCTGCTCGCCACTCTGCCCGCCGGGGCGATGGCTGGCCGACCGGTGGGCGGGCCGGACCAGCTGTGCCCGTGACCCGACGATCCTGCTGCCGGTGCTGGTGCTGGCGGCGCACACGACGACGGTGGCGGTGGCGTCACGCGTGGCGGGCATCAGCACCGAGCTGCGGGTGGCGGTCCCCACGGCGGCCGGGACGACCATTGCTGCGCTGGCCGCCAGCGTGTGGCTGGCCGGACATCGCGTGGCGGCCCAGTCCAGTTCGTGATATGTAACGACCAATCACAGGGGGAAGCCGGCCTGGATCGTCTTGGCTGTGCTGCGGGCTGCACACTCAGCTGGGGGTGAGTGGAATGCTTTCCGGGACGATCGTTGACGCAATCGACCGCGGCCCGTGGTAGGCAACCGCGGGCTCCACCGGGGGACGCCGGGTTCGGTCTCTACCTGACTGCGAGATGGAAATGCTTTCCCGGAGAACCTTTCTGCGGTCCACCGCGGCCTTCGGAGCGTTGGCGGCAACGGGACTTTCGAGGTCGCTCCCTGCTCGCGGCTTCGTCGATCTGGGAGTCACCGCGCAGCATCGACAACGCCGGCCGCCAGAACGTCTCGCTCGCGCTGACCGAGTGGTTGGCAACCACCGGCCGGGACGGTGACGTCTTCAAGTTGCGCCGAGGGTCGGGCTACGCCCCGGGCGCGTACTGGATACCGCAGGGCGTGGCGATTCGTCGGCCAATGCAGCTCGACCTCAATGGCTGCTGGCTGTACACGGGTCCCGGGGATGGGAGCGACCGTCCGCCACTGTATGACGACCAGACCCCACATCAGTTTGCTCCGTGGCCGGAACGCAGATACTGCCTGAGCGTCGTTGCGTCTCTGGTCCGGATCTTCTCCTCGCAGAAGGATGCCCGCATCCAAGGCGGGGCGCGCCGAGCCAACGTCGATTCCCTTGGTGAGCCGTATGGATGTGTCTATGACGCCGACCTCGAGAGCCAACACGGCATCAGGTCAGAGGGCTATCACAACGTCTATGACCTTACGAACGTGGCGATTGAGTTCGTCCACGGCGATGGCGTAGAGATCGTTCAAGGCTCGCGAGCGGCGTTCATCATCGGAAGGAACCTTGGCCGCCCGGTGCGCGAGAATCTCGGGGGAACCCTCTCGGGCTCGTCATGGAATCCCGTGGCTCCGGTCTATCCCGGCATCCATCACACCGGTCGCCACGGCATCTCGACCGCCGACTGCGATGGACTCGTGATTCATGGCCTCTCGGCCTGGCATACCGGCCGTGCGACGATCGACCTCGAGCCCGGCGGCGCCACTGACGTCGTCAGGAATGTCAGGATCTCGGGTACCGAGGCGGGCCAGCATCGCCTCAACTGGTTGGCGGTCGCCGGACGTGTAATCAACGATCTCGTCGTGTCCGACAACGTCTGTCACTCGCAGATCTCGATCAGTACCGGCGATCCGAACCTGACGACACCGCGACATTCCAACTGGCAGCTCTTACGTAATCGCGGCGGGCTGGTGTACAACGGAGCCAAGGACGGTTGTTTCACTGTCGCTCGCGTCGACGGACTTCTCGTTCGTGACAATTTCCAGGTCGTTAGCGGCAGGCGTCCTGAGATGGGTATACGGGTCGGATCTTCGACGAAAGTGACCATCGACCCGGGCAAGGACGCTGCAATTTCCTGTCGCCTAGACCTGGGCAGTACCGAACCGCAATGCCGCGTTGGGCGTCAGCCCTTGCGACCGGTGTCGAACACTGCGACCGCCTGGCGCAACGGCACCAGCTCGCGCTTGTGCTCGCGGTGGGCGTCGGCGACGGCCTCGGCCGCCTGCTTGCGGAGCTTGGCCAGGTCCGCCCGCAGGCGCGCCACCTCGCTCTCGAGCGCGAGGACCCGCTGGACGCCGGCCAGGTTGAGCCCGTCGTTGGTGAGCTCCTGGATCCGGCGGAGCAGCTCGATGTCGGCCTCGCTGTAACGGCGGCTGCCGCCGATGGTGCGGGCGGGATCGACGAGTCCCTTGCGTTCGTAGATTCGCAGGGTCTGCGGGTGCACGCCGGCCAGCTCGGCCGCCACCGAGATCACGTACACCGCCCGGGTGCGCTCGCGGGGGTCGGGATTCGGGTGCTCATGACGTCGCCTCCTCCACCCCGAGGTGCGCCCGGGGCGAGGCACCGTTGGCGGCGGCCGCCAGTGCCTCGACCGCCCGGCGCTCGTCGGCGCTGAGCTTCTGCGGCACAGCCACCTCGACCGTGACCAGCATGTCGCCGGTCTTGCGGCGGGCCGCCACCCCCTTGCCCCGCACGCGGAACGTGCGACCCGAGCGGGTGCCGCCCGGGATGCGCACCTTCACCGGACCGCCGTCGAGCGTGGGCACCGCCACGTCGGCCCCGAGCGCCGCCTCGGGGAATGTGATCGGCACGGTGACGGTCAGGTCGTTCCCCCGCCGCCCGAACAGGGGATGCGGCTTCACCCGCACGGTGACGTACAGATCGCCGGCCGGTCCGCCGTTGCGGCCCGGTCCACCGCGACCTCGGAGCCGGATGCGCTGGCCGTCGGCCACCCCGGCGGGGATTCGTACCTTCACCTCGCGGGGCCGGTGCTCGATGCCGGTGCCCCGGCAGGTGGGGCAGGGCTCGTCGATCATGTAGCCGCGGCCGGCGCACTCCGGGCACGGCGACGAGAAGCTGAAGAAGCCCTGGTTGTCGTCGATCACGCCTCGGCCCTCACACACCGGGCAGGTCCGCGGCGTCGTGCCGGGGCGCGCGCCGGTGCCGTGGCAGGTCGAGCACGCCGCCTCGCTGGTCAAGTGGACGGTGGTGGTCAGCCCGTGCACCGCGTCCTCGAAGGCCAGGTGCAGCTCCGACTCGAGATCCTGTCCGCGGTGCGGGCCGGTGCCCCGGACCCCGCCGGCGCCCGTCGGGCTGCCGCGCCGTCGACCCCGGCCGAACAGGCCGCCCAGGACGTCGCCCAGGTCGCCGACGTCCTCGAAGCGGAAGCTCCCGCCTCCGGGGCCGCCGGCGCCCGGCCCACCGAACGTCCCGCCCAGGGGCCCGAGCTTGCGGACCTCGTCGTACTCCTTGCGCTTCTCCGCATCGCCGACGACGTCGTAGGCCGCCGAGACCTCCTTGAAGCGCTCCTCCGCCGCATTGTCGTCGGGGTTGGCGTCGGGGTGGTACTGCCGCGACAGCTTGCGGAACGCGCTGCGGATGTCCTTCTGGGAGGCTGTGTCGCTCACCCCGAGGACTCGGTAGTAGTCCTTCTCGAACCACTCACGTTGCGGCGCCATTGCTCGTCCGCCTTATTTCAATCCGTGACCTTGACCATCGCCGGACGCAGCACGCGGCCGCGCCAGCGGTAGCCGGCCCGCAGCACCTCGGAAACCACCTGCTCGCCATCTTCGCCCGGTTCGTGCAGGACCGCCTCGGCCTCGGCGGGGTCGAACGGCGCGCCCTTGGGATCGATGCGCTCGAGGCCTTCCCTGCCCAGCGCGCCGTAGAGCGCCGCCAACACCGGTTCGACCTCGGTGGCGCCGTGCGCCAGGGCGGCATCACAGGCGTCGAGGACAGGCAGCAGTTTCTCGACGAAGCTGCCCAGGGCCCGCACCACGGCGTCTTCCTGGCGCTTCTGGGCCTGCTTGCGGTAGTTCTCGAAGTCAGCCTGAGCGCGGCGGTACGCGTCGAGGTACTGCTTGCGCTCCGCCAGCAACAGCTCCAGGTCGACCTCCAGTGCGTCGGCCGCCGCCTGCAGGTCGTCGGTCACCTCGACGCTGCCCTCGGCGGCGTCCGAGCGCGTCGCCCGTGGCCGCGGATGCGCTCGTATCGGACGCCTCCGGGGCGTCGCCTTCCCCGCCCGCAGGCGGGGTCGGCTCGGCCTCGGGTGCTTCGGGCGTGGCCTCGGCCTCGGGTGCTTCGGGCGTGACCTCGGCCGACGCTCGTTGTTCGGGCGTGGGCCGCGGGCTCACGAGGAGCTGCCCTCCTCGTCGTCGACGATCTCGGCGTCGACCACGTCGTCGTCCGACGGCTGATCGGCAGCGCCGGCGGCGCCGGTGCCGCCCGCGGCCGCGCCCTCCTGCGACGCAGCCTCGTACAGCTTCTGCGTGAAGCTCTGGCTGGCCGCCATCAGGGCGTCGGTGGCGCTGCGGATGGCGTCGGTGTCGCTGCCGCCAAGGGCCGCCTTCAGGTCGCCGAGCTTGTCCTCGACCGCCGACTTCTCGTCGCCCGAGATCTTGTCACCCTGCTCCTTGAGCAGCTTCTCGGTCTGGTACACGAGGGTGTCGGCCTGGTTGCGGACCTCGGCCTCGTCGCGGCGCCGGCGGTCCTCCTCGGCATGCGCCTCGGCGTCCTTCACCATGCGCTCGATGTCGTCCCGGGCCAGCGACGACTGGCCGGTGATCGTCATCGACTGCTCCTTGCCCGTGGCCCGGTCCTTGGCGGCCACATGCACGATGCCGTTGGCGTCGATGTCGAAGGTCACCTCGATCTGCGGGACGCCGCGGGGCGCCGGGGGCAGGTCGACGAGCTGGAACTTGCCGAGCGTCTTGTTGAACTGCGCCATCTCGCGCTCGCCCTGCAGCACGTGGATCTCGACCGAGGGCTGCATGTCCTCCGCCGTGGTGAACACCTCGGTGCGCCGGGTGGGAATGGTGGTGTTGCGCTCGATGAGCTTTGTCATCACGCCACCCTTGGTCTCGATGCCGAGGGACAGCGGCGTGACGTCGAGGAGCAGCACGTCCTTGACCTCACCCTTGAGCACGCCCGCCTGGATGGCGGCGCCGACGGCCACGACCTCGTCGGGGTTGACGCCCTTGTGGGGCTCCTTGCCGGTGAGCTCGACGAGCAGGTCGTGCACGGCGGGCATGCGGGTCGAACCGCCGACCATGATCACGTGGTCGATGTCGTCCTTGGTGAGGCCGGCGTCCTTGATGGCCTGCTCGAACGGGCTGCGGCACTTCTCCAGCAGGTCGGACGTCAGCTCCTGGAACTTGGCCCGGCTCAGGCTCTCGTCCAGGTGCAGCGGGCCCTCGCTGGTCGCGGTGATGAACGGCAGGTTGATCTGCGTCTGCTGGACCTGCGACAGCTCGATCTTGGCCTTCTCCGCCGCCTCCTTGAGCCGCTGGAGCGCCATGTTGTCGTTGGACAGGTCGACGCCATGCGCAGCCTTGAACTGGCTCACCAGCCAGTCGATGACGCGCTGGTCCCAGTCGTCGCCGCCCAGCTGGGTGTCGCCGTGGGTCGACTTGACCTCGAAGACGCCGTCGCCGATCTCGAGGATCGACACGTCGAAGGTGCCGCCGCCGAGGTCGAACACGAGCACGGTCTGCTCCGCGCCCTCCTTGTCGAGCCCGTAGGCGAGGGCTGCGGCGGTGGGCTCGTTGATGATCCGGAGCACCTCGAGGCCCGCGATCTGGCCCGCCTCCTTGGTTGCGGTGCGCTGGGCGTCGTCGAAGTAGGCCGGCACCGTGATGACGGCCTGGGTCACGGTGTCACCCAGGTACGACTCGGCGTCGCGCTTCAGCTTCTGCAGCGTGCGAGCCGAGATCTCCTGGGCCGTGTAGGCCTTGCCGTCGATGTCGATCTTCCAGTTGGTGCCCATGTGGCGCTTGACCGAACGGATCGTCCGGTCGGGATTGGTGATGGCCTGACGCTTGGCCACCTCACCCATCAGCACCTCGCCGCCCTTGGAGAACGCGACGACGGAGGGCGTGGTGCGCGACCCCTCGGCGTTGGGGATCACGACGGGGTCGCCGGCCTCGAGGACCGCGACCACGGAGTTGGTAGTGCCGAGGTCGATGCCGACGGCCTTGGGCATGGGGTTGCCTCCTGAAGAGTCGCTTTGAACTGCAGCCCACGATAAAAGTTGAGTCCGCCGTTTGCAACTTTGCTCGGTGGGCGCGCCGTCACCCACCCGCAGGTCAGGGGCTAGACGTCCGCGCTCAGCGGCGCCAGGAAGTTGCGTAGCAGGTCATGGCCCGAGGCGGTGAGGATCGACTCGGGGTGGAACTGCACGCCCTCGACCGGGACCGCATGGTGGCGGTGGCGCAGGCCCATGACCGTGCCGTCGTCGGTCCAGGCCGTGATCTCGAGGTCGGCGGGCACCGAGCCGCGGTCGACCACCAGGCTGTGGTAGCGGGTGGCCTCGAACGGCGACGGCAGGCCTGCGAACACCCCGACCCCGGTGTGGTGAATGAAGGAGGTCTTGCCGTGCATGATCTCCGCGGCCCGCACCACCTCGCCGCCGTAGACCTGGCCCAGGCACTGGTGGCCGAGGCACACCCCCAGCACCGGTCGACGCCCGGCGAAACGGCGGATCACCTCGTTGGAGAGCCCGGCGTCCTCCGGGCGGCCCGGCCCCGGCGAGATCAGGACGGCGTCGGGTTCCAGCGCCTCGATCTCGGCGAGTGACAGCTCGTCGTGGCGGTGGACCAGCGGCTCCGCCCCCAGCTCACCCAGGTATTGGACGAGGTTGTAGACGAAGCTGTCGTAGTTGTCGACGACCAGGACCCGGGACGCCACGGCCCGGCAGGCTACCGGCTGGGTCCCGGGACCGGCCGACGGTTATGACCCTCACCTCCCGGCGACGGCCTCGGGCGCGGCCATCTCGGCGCCCGCAATGCCCGCCAGGACCACCTGGACGGGTCGCCCGAGGACCTCCGAGAGCAGGTCGGTCCGCTGGTTGGCGGCGTAGAGCTCGAGCGAGACGTCCGCGCCGGGCGCCGGCTCGACCTCGACCACCAGCGCACCGTCCGCGTCCGTGCGGCACGAAAGGCTGCTGATGCGCCCGGCGTGGTTCCGATCGAGCCCGACCGCGATGCGCAGCAGCCCCGCCAGCACGCGGACGCGGTGCTGGTCGTCGGGGTCGAGGGCCGCGAACTCGGGATGCTTCTCGCGCGGCACGGACTTGCGGTGGTACCGCGCCACCTGGGCGATCAGCTCGATCTCGCGGTCGGTGAACCCGCTGAGCAGCTCGCTGTTCCGGATCACGTAGTAGCTGTGCTTGTGGTGGCCGGCGTGCGACAGGAACAGGCCGACGTTGGCCAGCAGCGCCGCCGCCTCCAGCACCTCGCGACTGTCGTCGCCCAGCCCGTGCACGACGCAGGCGCCGTCGAACAGCTCGAGCACCAGCCGCGCCACCTGGGCGGAATGGGTCAGGTCCTCGTCCATCTGCTCGGCAAGGCGCAGCACACTGCGGCGCCGCAGGTCGGACAGGTGGTGGAGCGACCCGCCGTGCTCGCGCCGCCAGGTGTCGAGCAGCACGCCCTCGCGCAGCGCAAAGTCCGAGAACGTCAGCTCCTCGATGCCGCACTGGGCCGCCACCTGCTCGAGGATCAGGGCGCCGGCGACGATGATGTCGGCGCGGCGCGGGTCCAGGCCGGGAATCCTGGACCGTGCCTTGACGGTGCCCGCTTTGACCAGCCGCCGCACCACCTCGTCGATCTCGGCCCGGCTCACCGTGAGGTTGTTGAGGGTGCGGGGCGCCACGCCCGAGGCGCGGACGGCGGCCATCTGGCAGATCGCCCCGATGGTCCCGGAGGAACCGACCGCGACGTCGAAGCCCAGCCGCTCGATCTCGCGGACCGCCGGGGCCAGGGTGGCGCGGATGTCACGCCGGCAGGCCACCACCGCGTCGCCGTTGAGCTTGTTCTTGGCGAAGTAGCGCCGGGTGAGGCGAATGGCACCGAGCTTGAGGCTGCGAGCGGTGAGGATGTCACCCTTGCGCCCGACGACCAGCTCGGTGGAGCCGCCGCCGATGTCGCACACGAGCACCTGGCGGTCGTACACGGGGACCGCCTGGAGCACGCCCAGGTGGATGAGCCGCGCCTCCTCGAAGCCGGAGATGACCTCGACGTCGATCCCGGCCTCGTCGCGGGCGCGCTCGATGAACGTCGACCGGTTCTCGGCTTCACGGACCGCCGACGTCGCCACCGCCCGCAGCCGCGCCCCGTGGATCGCGGCCACCTGGCGGAACCGGGCCAGCACCTCGATGCCCCGGTTGATGGCCGCCGGGGTGAGCCGTTTCATGTCCCGGGCCGAGGAACCGAGTCGCACCATCTCCCGCTCGCGCTCCACGACCTCGAAACGCTCGGCATCGACCCGGGCGACGACGAGGTGGATCGAGTTGGTCCCGATGTCAACTGCGGCGAGAACGGTCATGAGCGCAGCTCCTGACCGGTCGACCGTGCGATCGACCCAACTGGAGCCCGCTCGCCTCGTCGCAGCGAGACGGGCGGGTAGTTGGGTCGACATGACAGGGAGCCGGGCGACGATGGGGTGCGGGGGCGCAGCCCCCGAGGATGCGCGGTCCCCTGACCGGTCGACCGTGCGACCGCCAGGGAGCCGGGCGACGATGGGGTGTGGGGGCGCAGCCCCCGAGGATGCGCGGTCACTGCACCACTCTCTCCCACGCGGCCGCCCGATGGCGACGCCACCGGACTCCGGTCGCGGTGCTTTCCTTCGGCTGGGCCGCCCTAACTAAGGTGCCCGCCCATGGCCAAGCCAGCCAAGCGCAGGATCTCGGGTGGGCGCGTGACCGCCAAGGGCACCACGCCGGCGTCGAGCCGGCCCAATCCGTCGACCCGCTACACGCCACCGGTGCCTCGCGAGGTGAAGGTCAGCCCCATGTGGGTGCCGGTGCTCATGTTTGCGCTGCTCGGCCTCGGGGTGCTGCTGATCTTCCTCAACTATCTGAACGTGCTGCCCGGTGGAACCAGCAATGCCTACCTGGGCGGCGGGCTGGCGGCCATTTGCGGCGGCATCATCGTGGCGACGCAATACCGCTGAGGTGTGAGCGAGCGGGCATTGCCGGGCGACGGCCCGGCCGCGTTGTCGTGGGGGCGCAGCCACACGTAGACGCTGAACGCCAGGTAGCCGAAGTTACAACGATGTGACCCTCCCCAGGGTTTTCCACAGCCTGTGAGGATCGCGTCGAGCCGGTGGCGATCGGTGAACGGCGATGCCGCCGGATGCACGATGGCGTTCTCCTCGTAGGCCGCGGCCACCAGTTCCGCGAGATCGGCAGTCAGTCGATGGGCGCGACCAGGTCCATGTCCTCCTGGCAGTGCCGTGGTGGGTCGGGCACCTCGTCGTTGGCGCTGGTCATGCGCACCTCGGTGCCGCAGATCGAGCACCGGTAGGTGATCCGCACCTTGCGCAGCTCGCCGGGCGGTGGTGGCGGAGGCAGCGGGGTCGCAAGCCCCGACAGGACGCCGAACCCGATCCTGAGGATCAGCCAGCCGGCGACCACCGCGATCGCAACCGCCAGCGGCGCGGCCCCGGTTATCAGCCAGGCGACCAGTCCGGCCGCGACGAGGCCGACCAGGGTCGGCCACGAGATCCTCGGCCTATGCACGGCGTCAGCGTAGGGGTGCACCAACCCGGGGTTGTACCCGGGCAATGGGTTGCATCGGGCCGCGCCCGAGGCAACCGGATCCGGAATCGGGACGTCCGGCCCGTCTGGTTCAGCTCGCCGGCTCGTTCTCGGTGGCGACGAACGGGCGGCAGGCCATGCCGCGCAGCCCCGGGCACGGGGCCGGCGCGACGTCGGGCACGCGCACACCGTCGACCACCGACAGCACCAGGGCCGATGGCCGTCGGCGGTTGCGGTACACGTCGACGGCCGGGGTGTCGCCGCCGTAGTCGGGCGGTTCGAACTCCCAGGTGGCGTGGTTCCGACCGGGCGTGGCGATCGACAGGCGCAGGCGTGAGCCGGCGCGGAAGGCGTGGGCGAAGCCGGGGATGTCGATGCGGGCCTCGACCGCCTCGTTGCCCTCCAGCGGTCGGTAGGCGCGCTCCGTGAACCGGTGCACGACCTCCAGCCCGTCGGTCCGCCGCCGATCCTCGGCCCGATGACCGACCCGCAGCCAGCCGTTGGTGACCAGGTACTCGACGCCGTCGGGGCGCACCTCCGAGATCGACGCCTGCAGGTCCACGTCGGAGACGTCGCTGGACACCCAGAGGTCGGCGACCGCCGGACCGGCGACCACCAGGTCGTCCGCCAGCGGCTCCGTGAGGTACGACAGCTCCTCGCCCTCCCCGAAGCGGGTCCACTCGGCGTCGGTCCATACGGGATCGAGGAGCGGATAGTCGCCGGTGCCCCCGAACAGCGTGGCGCCCCCCGCCTCGGGATCGAACCTGAAGCGGTCGGCGTCGCCGTCGCTGCGCCGCCCCGGCTTGTCGGCGATGAGACGCTCGTCGTCGCCCAGGTACCAGGTCGCCGGTTCGGCGTCCCTCGTGGGCCACGAATCGAGCCCCAGCTCGAAGGTGCCGCCCTGCTCACCGACCTCGTTCTCGCCGATGCCGCTCTCGAAGATCACCCGCACCGGGTCCTCGGCTTCGTACGCCGCCTGCGCCGAGGCGAGGTTGTCGCCGAACCGGGCGAACCGGTCGGGCTCGAGCTCGATGTCACGGAGATGGAACTGCCCGGCCAGCACCGGGGGCGCCAGGGCCCGCACCACCGGGTTGAGCCGTGGCACCCGCTGGGCCACGTAGAACTCGAGGAACTCGAACCAGCGCATGAGGTTGGCGGGGCCGTAGCCGTCGGGGTGCCGCCCGTTCCACACGCTCACGCGCACGGCCGGGGCCGACGTGAACGCGTCGAGCAGCGCGGTGAACTGCGGGCCCGTCTGCTCGTCCTGGAACGCGCCCGAGATGAAGACCGGCGCCTCGATGTCGCCCACGAGCCGTCGCAGGTCGCGGGCGGCGGCCGAGGCCGGATAGCTGTCGAGCGACCGGACGAAGCCCTCGAAGTCCGGGTTCTGCGCCCGCAGTGGCTGGTGCCCGGCACAGGTCGTGTCGCCGGCCCCGATGCGCTCGGTGACCCAACTGTCGCCGCCGGGCGCGGCGGCCGCGTCACGCTCCTTGATCCACTGGTGCGTGAAGCCGGAATTGAAGATCCCGCCCGGCCAGGCCTGCAGCCACGGGTCGGCGATGACCGACTGTGCCGTCACCGCCGCCAGGTGCGGGGGCCGGGTCGCCGCCGTGTACAGCTGGGTGATGCCCGAGTACGACAGGCCCACCATGCCGACGCGGCCGTGCAGCACCCATGGCTGGCGGGCGACCGTCTCGATCACGTCGTAGCCGTCTGCCATCTGGGCCGGGTTGAACACGTCGAACACGCCGCCCGAGCATCCGGTGCCGCGCATGTTGACCGACACGGTGGCGTAGCCGAACGTACGGGCGAGGCGGGACCCGGCCTCTTCGCTGCCGGGGTTCGACGGCGAGTATCCCGAATACTCGACGACCGTCGGGTAGGGGCCGTCGCCGTAGAGGGCGGGGTCGGGCAGACGGACCATCGCGCTCAGCCGCACGCCGTCGCGCATCTCCAGGTACTGGAAGCCCGCTTCGAGGGACGAGCCCGGCAGGACGTTCCCGAGGACGTCCACCCGGGCGGCCGTGAGCACCTGGCGGTCGTAGAGGGCGGTGTCCGGGACGTCGTCGCGGCCCGGGACCGTGACCACCTGGGTGGCGAGCGCCGGCGATGCCCGGTCGTCCCGGATCACGTAGCGCCCGGGCTCGACCACCCCCGCCGTCGCCGGATCGCCCAGGTCCGTCCAGTCGAGGCCGGGCCCCGACTGGACCTCGTGGTATTCGTCCGGCAGGTACGCGAAGTGCGCCTGACCCTGGTCGTCGGCTCGCATGGTCAGCAGCCGGCGCCCACGCCGGTCGTACAGCGTCAGGGGTTCCCCCGGCTCGGCCCCGGTGACGGTGATCTGCTCGACCCCGGCACGCACCGTCCAGGGGGCTCCGTCGGCGCCATCGACCAGGCGATCGAGCCCGGCAACTTCGGCACCCGCCGAACCGGCCTCGGACGACGCGCTGCACGCCACCAGCGTCACCACCATGGCCAGCGCCAGCGCCCCGCCGAACTGCCTCATTGACCCCTCCGTCACACGGTCCGGAACGAGCAGCGTGCCGGTCGACGCCTACGACCGGCTCCGCCAGCCCGGCTCTCCTCGGCCGGTGCCTACCCGAGCCGCTCGATGATCGTGGCGTTGGCCATGCCGCCGCCCTCGCACATCGTCTCCAGGCCGTACCGCCCGCCGGTGCGCTCGAGCTCGTTGAGCAGCGTGGCCAGCAGCTTGGTGCCCGAGCAGCCGAGCGGATGGCCCAGGGCGATCGCCCCGCCGTTGACGTTGACCTTGCTCATGTCGGCGCCGGTCTCGCGCTGCCATGCGACCACGACCGAGGCGAACGCCTCGTTGATCTCGACCAGGTCGATGTCGTCGAGCGACAGCCCCGCCTTGTCGAGCACCCGCTGGGTGGCGGGGATGGGCGCCGTGAGCATCATGATGGGATCGGCCCCGGCCAGGGCGAAGCTGTGGAAGCGCGCCCGCGGCGTGAGCCCCAGCTCGGCGGCCTTGTCCTCGCTCATGATCAGCGCCGCCGAGGCGCCGTCGGTGATCTGGCTGGAGTTCCCCGCGGTGACCTTGCCGTCCGGCTTGAAGGCCGGCTTGAGGTTGGCGAGCGACTCGGCCGTGGTGTCGGGCCGGATGCCCTCGTCGGCCGTGACGAGCTCGTCGGACTCGGTGATGTTGCCGGTCTCCTTGTCGCGGTGGATCGACCGGACGGCGATGATCTGGTTGTCGAACCGGCCCTCGTCGCGGGCCCGGGCCGCCCGCTGCTGGCTCTGGGCCCCGAAGGCGTCGAGGTCCTCGCGGGTCAGGCCCCACTTGTCGGCGATCAGCTCGGCCGAGATGCCCTGCGGGACGAGGCCGCCGACGTCCTGGTAGCGCTGGTTCATCTTGGGACCGAAGGGCAGGCCGTACCTGCCGTCACCGATCGACGCGCCCATCGGCACCTGGCTCATCACCTCGACGCCACCGGCCACCACGACGTCGTGGGCGCCGGCGATCACGGCCTGCGCGGCGAAGTGCGCCGCCTGCTGACCCGAGCCGCATTGCCGGTCGACGGTGGTGCCGGGGACCTCCTCCGGCCAGCCGGCGGCCAGCACGGCGTTGCGGGCGACGTTGACCGACTGGGCACCGGCCTGCATGACGCAACCCATGATCACGTCCTCGACCACGGCAGGATCGATCTGGTTGCGCTCCACCAGCGCGTTGAGGGTCTCGGCAGCGAGGTCGACGGGGTGCCAACCGGAGAGCTTGCCGTTGCGCTTGCCTCCTGCGGTGCGGACGGCATCGACGATGACGGCGGTGGGCATGGCCTGCTCCTTTGTCTGCCGGTCCCCGCTGCCCACAGTCGTTGGGGGTCGGGCCGGCTCCTTGACCGTTCGGTCAAGCCAGTCTGCCGACCACCCCACACGGATCGCAACCACGGCCTACTCTGGGCCGTCACGGCGGCGCACGCGACGGGTGGGTCGGCCCGCCGGCAACAGCCATCCGAGGGCGACGACGAGGGGGTCCCGCGTGATCGCAACCAAGGACGATCTCGATCGGAAGGTCGAGGGACAGACCATCGCCAGCCGCTGGCTGGAGACGGTGGCCGCCCACCCGGACAACGTGGCGCTGCGCGCCCGGGACGGCGACCGCTGGGTCGAGTGGACCTACGCCGACGTTGCCGACCGGGTGGCCCGGGCCGCGGCCGGCCTGCGGACCCTCGGCGTGGGGCCGGGCGACCGCGTCGTGCTGATGATGCGCAACATCCCGGAGTTCCACGTGGTCGACCTGGCCGCGATGTTCTGCGGCGCCACGTCGGTGTCGATCTACAACTCCTCGCCCCCCGAGCAGGTGGCCTACCTGGTGGGGCACAGCGGCGCGACCGTGGCCATCGTCGAGGACCTGGGCTTCGCCGAGCGATTCAGCGTGGTGCACGACGAGCTGCCCAAGCTCGAGCACCTCGTGGTGTTGGGTGGCGCGGACGGGGTCGGCGGCGACCAGACCGCTGGCCCTGGGGCCCCGCTCGCCGGCGGGCCCGTGCTCGAGGGTCACGATCCGATCGATCTGCACGCCTCGCTGGGCGACATTCGTCCCGACACCCTGGCGACCGTGATCTACACGTCCGGCACAACCGGTCCTCCCAAGGGCGTCATGATCAGCCACTACAACGTCGTGTGGACCGCGGAGGGCTACCTCGACCTGCTGGGCATCGACCCCGTCGGCTTCCGGGCCATCTCCTACCTCCCCATGGCGCACATCGCCGAGCGCATGTCGGGCCACTACCTGGCCGGCATCGCCGGCTTCGAGGTGACGACGTGTCCCGACCCCTCGCTCATCGGGCAGTACCTGCGTGAGGTACATCCCCAGACGCTGTTCGGGGTTCCCCGCGTCTGGGAGAAGCTCCATGCCGGCGTCCAGGCCGCCCTGTCCGCCAACGACGACGCCAAGGCCCGCTTCGACCAAGCCGTCGCAGCCGCCGACCCGATCGCCGAGCGCCGGACCCTCGGCACGGCCACCGACGAGGACGAGCGCACGTGGGCGTCGCTCGACGAGCTCGCCTTCCGCAACGTCCGCCAACTCGTGGGGCTCGACAGCCTGCAGTACGCCATTACCGGCGCGGCGCCGATCCCGCCCGAGCTGATCCGCTGGTACCGGGCGATCGGCGTCCCGATGTCGGAGATCTACGGCCTGTCGGAGACGACGGGGCCGATGACCTGGGATCCGACGGAGGTGCGCGTCGGCACCGTGGGTCGGGCATTCCCGGGCGTGGAGGTCTTCCTGGGCGAGGACGGCGAGGTGTGCTGCCGGGGCGGCAACGTTTTCGTCGGCTACCTCGACGACGCCGACAAGACCGCCGCCGCACTCGAGCCCGACGGCACGTTCCACTCCGGCGACATCGGCGAGATCGACGACGACGGCTACGTCCGCATCGTCGACCGCAAGAAGGAGCTGATCATCACCGCCGGTGGCAAGAACGTGAGCCCCGCCAACCTCGAGACGGCACTCAAGACGGTGGTGCCGATCGGCCAGGCCTGCGCGGTCGGTGACGGCCGGCGCTTCGTCTCGGCGCTGGTGGTGCTCGACCCGGAGGTGGCTCCGGGATGGTTCCGCGAACGGGGCATCGAGGCCGAGTCCCTGGCCGAGCTGGCGGGCGATCCGCGTGCATTGGACGAGCTGCAGCGGGCGGTGGACGAGGTGATGCTCCGGTTCAGTACCGCTGAACGCGTGCGGAGGGTCGCGGTGCTGGCCGACGAGTGGCTGCCCGACGGCGACGAGCTCACGCCGACGTCCAAGCTCAAGCGTCGGGGGATCCTCGCCAAGTACTCGGACCAGATCGAGTCGCTGTACGCCTAGGACGTAAGCGGATAGGCACGTCCTCTTGGCTCACGGTGGTCAGCGCTGCCGGGGAGCCGAGCTGTTGAGCTAGCGGTCGACCGCCAAATTCCCACGCGTAGGCTGTGCGAACCACCCAAACCGCTCGGCTCCTTAGCCGCGGGGGCGGCTCATCCCGATGCCGCGGTGGTCTCGCTGGCCGCCGCCTCGGACAGGAAGCTCTGACAGCCGTCGATGGTCGCGACCCTCCAGGGGGCCTCGGGGTTGTCGCGCCGCAGCTGCACGAACCCGATGGTGTCGCCCCGTCGGCTCACTTGCACCTTGGGTTCCTCGGTGGAGTAGTCGAGGCGCTGGCTCTGGTATCCCCGCATCGGGCCCACTTCCAGATCGTCGACCTTGATGCCCTTGCTCCGGAGGCCGTTGAACGTCGTGGTGCTCATCGACTTGTCCGGATCACCTTGCAGGTCCGTCTCCCGGATCGCCTTGTCATCGGACGGGCACTCGAGTTTGGGTTCGCGGTAGTAGCGGTCGACGTCGACCAGCTCGACGGTGAGGGATCTCTCCACCCCGTCGATCATGCAGCCGATCCTCAGCGTCCCCGGCGGGACCGGCTGGAGCAGCGTCCACGTGCCGGGAGCGAAGGAGCGCCGGCCCGCCCACTCGTCGTCCTTGACGACCCGTACCTCGGTGGACGTGGCCAGCTCGTTGGACACGCGCACGTGCATCCCGTCCCGCTGCGGCCGCACCGAAGCCACCGGGATCTCGATCCCGTTGGGCGTGCAATGCACCTCGACGGTGTCGGGTAGCTGCGCCGCCGCGCCCGACGGGCGCCCGGCCGGGGAGACGGCCAGCTGGTCGTCGTCCGGTCCCCCGTCGACGACCAGCGACACGCCTCCCAGCAGCACCGCCAGCGCCGCCGCCGTGACGACAGCTCCACGGCGGCGGCGCAGCCGGCGGTGCCGGCGTGCGGCGACCCGATCGAGCCCTCGCTCGGGTGGGTCACCGGCGTTCGAAGCGAGGCGCTCGAGACGGGCCCGGAGATCGGGATCGCCGCTCACGCCTCCGGCTCCCGCCCCCGACCTGGGTCGGGTGCGAGAGCTGCACGGGCTTGGCTGACGAGGACCCGCACGGTGGCGGGACGAATCCGCATGATCTCGGCGGCCTCGCCCGTGGCGCAGTCAAGTAGTTCGGTTAGGACAACAGCTTCACGTTGACGGGGTGTGAGAGCAGCCAGAGCGCGGGCGACACTGTCGCGGTCCGTCGCCACGTCGGCCGGCTCACGGCTCGGGGTAGGTGCGGAGTGCAGGAAGGCGTGGTCGACCAGGCGGCGGGCGGCACGCATCGTCCGGCGGGTGGCGCTGCGCCGGGCGTTGAAGGCCGTTCGGAACAGGTAGCCCGCCGGATCGTCCAGCCTGCCGACCCGACCCCAGCGCTCCCAGACCTTGCAGAACGCCAGCTGAGCCAAGTCCTCGGCCTCGTGACGATCGCTCGTCAGCACATAGAGCGCGCGGAAGAGCCGCCGCTCGTTGGCCATGTAGAAGGCCTCGAACGACAGGGCAGGCCGAACGCCAACCGTGATCGGCGCCGGCTCGGAGACGCGCTCATGAGCCACGGACAGGACCAACACTGCCCCAAGAACGCCCAAGAGGCACGCGCTGTGTAGAGGTTTGTGGAATTTTTCCCGATTGACCCCCCGATCGGGGAGGAGTCCCCCGCGGGCCCGGCCGCGGGGCGGGCGTCACCGCTTGGCGGTCTTCCTCGCGGTGGTGGTCTTCCGCGCGGTGGTGGTCTTCCGCGCGGTCGTCTTGCGGGCCGGCGCCTTCGAGCCTTGCGGGCCGGGCCTTGCGCGTGGTCTTGCGGGCCGTGGTCTTGCGGGCCGGCGCCTTACGGGTGGTTGCCCGCTTGGTCGTCGCGCGCTTCGTCGTCGACTTCTTGGCCGTCGACTTCTTCGCCGTCGACTTCTTGGCCGTCGACTTGCCGGCACCCGTCGACTTCTTGGCCGTCGACTTCTTGGCGGTGGTCTTCTTGGCCGCGGCGGGCGCCGGCGGCCACACGCCCCGATCTAGCTTGGGTGCGAGGCTCGTCTTCACGACCGCATCCTTGAACCCCTTGAGCGGCGTGATGCGAGCCTTCTTGGATGCCTTGATCCGCACCGGCTCCTGGGTCTGCGGGTTGCGGCCCATACGGGCGGGGCGGTCGACCTTTACGAACTTGGCAAAACCGGAGATCGACACCGGCTCGCCCTTGGATACGACTGCAGTGACGACTTGAGTGAAGCCCAGCAGGACCGAGTCGACTTGCCTGCGCTCGACCCCGGTCTGTGTGGAAACGGCTTGGACTAGATCACGACGGTTCACGGGTTCCTCCTAGGTCCGGATCGCTTGGTCAGTTTCCTCAACGCGGACCCACGACACGCGGATACCGCCGTATTCTTACGAGTTTTTGCGCCGAGCGCATCACCCAGGTGCGAGAACCCTTGTGATTGGCGGGTTTTCGCGACCTACCGTCCGGCGGGATGCGACGCCGGAAGCCCGACTCCGGCCGTCCCGCTGAACGCCGTTAGCACGCCGTGCGTGTCGAGTAGGCAGCAAACCCGCGGGTTTTTGTGCATCGTACGCCGCTGGAACCTCAGAACAAGGCCGAGCCGCCGCGGCTGGGAAGTTCGATGAACGTCTGTCCCGGCGTCAGCTTGATCTCGGTCCGACCGTCGGCGGCGACGAACTTGAGTCGATGCAACAGCGTCGGTCGAACCCAGGTGCCCGTGATGGCCTGACCCTGCGTCAAGACGATCGCGGGGCCCGACCCGGCAACGACGGCATGGGGGACAGACCGGCCCCGCTGGCCAGACAAGTCGTAGTCGATCTCGGCGACGACGACATTCTGGGGCCCGATCTGTATGCCCTCGGCAGACATGTGGGGCGTGCCGTTCTGGCTCCGCCGCCAGATCTTGGCGGTCGGATCCCACATGAACCGCGAGATCTCGGATCCCCCGAACCGGAGGGCCACCCCGTGGACAGGTCGCGCACCGGGCCCCGGTCGCTCGCCCCGGCGGAGGTACTGGAAGATCGGCTTCGGCGGTGGCGGCGCCTCTGGCGCCTTCTGATACAGCTCGGGGGTGGACGAGTAGAGGTTGTGGGGGGCGCGTCGCCCAGAGTCACGACGGAACCCCTGGCCGCTCACGTTGTTGCCGATGTCGACGACGTTGGCTTGGTGGAGCTGCGGTACGACACCGGCGTTGCCACCCGAGGCGGCGAACAGCGGGCGGCCGAACATCGGGATGAGCTCGAGGTCGCTGGTACGCATGGAGCGGACCGGACCGACAACCGACGCGTCCGTGGAATGGAACACCGCCGCGAGTCGGGTCAGGTTCCCCTCGACCGGCTCCTCGATGACGATGTCCGCCTGCCTGAGCCCTGACTGGGGCCGGGCGGCCGACACGTTGTCGATCTTGACGATCAGGGCGGGCCGCCGGAAGTCGCCGGGAAGCCCCGTCAACGGCGCAACCGGAGGAGGGGCGGTGGTCGTGGTTGTGGTCGGTACGGTCGTGGTCGTCGTCGGCACCGTCGTGGTCGTCGTCGTGGGCTCGGGGGAGGCGCCTCCGCCTCGCGTCGCGATGAAGACCACTAGGGGCAGGAGGACCAGTCCCGCCGCCCCGCCGGCGGCCAGCCGCCAGCGCCGTGATCGCCCCCCGATCAATGATCGGATGCGACCCATCAGCGGCCTGAAGCGGCGGCGCGTGGCGGCCCGCAGCGGTCGGAGCCGGCGAAGCGGGGGGTCGAGCAGTGATCGGATGCGGTGGAGCACGGACATGGTTCCGGAAAGATGCCAGGCGGACGGCGACGGCCGCCGATGTTGTCACGCGGGAGGCAACGCCCCGCGGACGGTGCGGCGAAACTGTCGTCGGCGTCGCCCGCGGCGATGCAGAATGGCGCCGTGCCCACGCACTACCGCGCCCCCGGTTGGTTCACCCGCAACGTCTTCAACCGCGCCGTCGCCTTCCTGACCCGCCGCGGTGTGAGCATCCTCGGCTCGCGCGTCCTCGCCGTACGGGGGCGCAGCAGCGGCGAGTGGCGCACGACGCCGGTGAATCTCCTCGAGCGGGAGGGCAACCGGTACCTGGTGGCACCCCGGGGCGAGGCGCAATGGGTGCGCAACCTACGTGCAGCCGGCACCGGTCAGCTCCGGGTGGGCAAGCGGGTCGAGGAGTTCCGCGCGCGCGAGCTGGACGCCGACGAGAAGGTCCCCGTGTTGCGGGCCTACCTGAAGCGCTGGAAGTTCGAGGTCGGCATGTTCTTCGACGGCACCGGGCCCGATTCCAGCGACGAGGAGCTGCGCACGATCGCACCCCGCCACCCTGCCTTCGAGGTTCTGCCGCCGGCCTGACAGCCCGCCCGGCGCGCCGGCGGCTACGAGCCGCCTTCGACCTGGTCGCCCTCGTTGAAGAAGAAGGCGCCCTTCATGCCCTGGCCCTCGTGGAACCGGCAGTGGAACTCGACGGCACCCTCCTCAGGCAGGGTGATGGTCACCGACGAAGAGTCTCCACCGCTCAACTCCTCGTCGACGCCGAGCGCGTCGCTCGTGAACGTGTGCGTGGCGTTGCCTTCGTTGACGAGCTCGACGGTCACCTCCTCGCCCGGCGTCCCCCGGGCGAACGTGGGGGCGAAGTAGTTGTCGTCGAGCTCGAGCTCCAGCTCGTCGTTCTCGATTTCTCCCACGCCGTGATCGCTGACGGTGCCCTCGAGCGAGACCGGCGGCTGCCCGCTGGCGGTGCCGCTGTGCGGAACCCGATTCGGATCCCGACCCCGATTCCGCCCCGGACTCGCGGACGTCGGCGCCATCGTCGTCACCGCACGACGCCAGCACCAGCACGACCGCGACCACAGGCGCGACAAGACAGCTGAACTTCCTCATGCGAGGGTCTACCACCCCGGCCAGGGATCGGTTTTCGGCGACGTTCCCTCTAGGGATACGTGGTCGACGTCCTGCTGGGGCGGCTCGAACCCCTGCAGCACGGCGCTCAGGTCGTAGGTCGCCGAGGCGTCCGGCCCCGCATCGCTGTCCCCGATGAGACTGCCCAAACGGTCTGGTTGTCCCTCCTTAAGAGCCGCTGAAGCACCACTCATCCGCCAGGCAACCTGGTGGTACCGTCACGCTAGGCGGCACAGAGGGAGGCGGGCATGGGCGTCCGGCGGCGTTCGTCAATACGGACCGGGCGGCTTGGCGCCCTGGTAGCGATCACCCTGGCGATGTCGTCGGTCGTGGCGCTGAGCACACCACGGCCGGCTGCTTCCGCGTCGTTGCCACCCGGCTTTCAGGAAGAGATCGTCTTCGCCGGGCTCACCAACCCCACCGCGGTGCGCTTCTCACCGGACGGTCGCGTCTTCGTGGCCGAGAAGAGCGGCCTCATCAAGGTCTTCGACAACCTGTCGGACACGACGCCGACCGTCTTCGCCGACCTTCGGACGCAGGTCCACAACTTCTGGGATCGTGGACTGCTCGATGTGGCGCTGGCTCCGGGCTTCCCGACGAACCCCTGGGTCTACGTCCTCTACGCCTTCGATGCCGCTATCGGCGGCACGGCTCCGCGGTGGGGATCGGTGGGGGGCACGTCCGACGGCTGCCCGACGCCACCGGGCGCGACCGCCGACGGTTGCGTGGTCGCGGGTCGCCTCTCACGGCTCCAGGCATCCGGCAACGTCGCCATCGGCTCCGAGCAGGTGCTGATCGAAGACTGGTGCCAGCAGTACCCGAGCCACTCGATCGGGAGCATGGCCTTCGGAGCAGATGGTGCGCTCTACGTGAGCGGCGGTGACGGCGCCAGTTTCAATTTCGTCGACTATGGCCAGGACGGCTCGCCGGTCAACCCGTGCGGCGATCCACCCGGAGGCGTGGGCGGTTCGATGTCGCCACCGGCGGCGGAGGGCGGGGCGCTGCGGAGCCAGGACGTGCGCACCACGGGTGACCCGGCCGGGCTCAACGGCGCCATCCTGAGGGTCGACCCCGCCACCGGTGCCGGGCTCCCCGACAACCCGATGGCGTCGAGCACCGATGCCAACGCCCGCCGAATCGTCGGCTACGGCTTGCGCAACCCATTCCGCATCACGACGCGCCCCGGGACCAACGAGGTCTGGATCGGTGACGTCGGCTGGAACGAGTGGGAGGAGATCGACCGCCTCGTCAGCCCGACCGCGGCTCCCGTCGACAACTTCGGCTGGCCCTGTTACGAGGGCGACGGCCGACAGAATGGCTACGACGCCGCGAACCTCGCCAGCTGCGAGAACCTCTACGCCGCGGGAACCGGGGCGGTGGTTGCACCGTACTTCCGATACCACCACAACGACCTGGTGCTGCCCAACGACGTGTGCCCGAAGGGTGGCTCGTCGGTCGCCGGTACCTCGTTCGCGTTCTCGAGCGGCGGCACGTATCCGGCCGAGTATCGAGGCGCCTTGTTCTTCGCCGATTACACCCGCCGGTGCATCTGGTC
This sequence comes from uncultured bacterium, assembly GCA_963813485.1. Classification (GTDB taxonomy): domain Bacteria; phylum Actinomycetota; class Acidimicrobiia; order Acidimicrobiales; family VFJN01; genus DASQUK01. Next base: position 144,587 of record CAWEZE010000018.1, on the reverse strand, counting down.
GATTCCCACGGGCACGAACGGGCTCCCCGACATCTCCAAGCGACGAACGTTCGTCGCCGGGGCCGCCCAGCCCGTCGACCTCGAGATCGGGCCTGGCGGCGACCTCTTCTACGTGGACCTCGGCGGCACCGTCCGCCGCATCCGCTACTTCAACCAGAACCAGCCGCCGATCGCTGTTGCCACCGCCAACCCCACGAACGGGGCCGCGCCCCTGACTGTCGCGTTCGACGGCACCGCCTCGAGCGATCCCGACGGCGACGCCCTGACCTATGCGTGGGATCTGGACGGTGACGGCTCCTTCGATGACGCCGCCGGCCGCAACCGCCAGCTTCACGTACACCCAGCCAGGCACGCGTGTCGCCACGCTCCAAGTCACCGACCCCTCCGGGGCGACCGGCACGTCATCGGTCACGATCTCGGCGGGCAACACGCCGCCGACTGCGGTGATCGACACGCCGGCGGCGGGTACGACCTGGAAGGTCGGAGACACGATCAGCTTCTCCGGCCACGCCACCGACGCCGCAGAGCGGCACCTTGGGGGCAGCCGCGCTCACGTGGTCACTCGTGCTGCAGCATTGCCCGTCCACCTGTCATGAGCACCCGCTCCAGACGTTCTCGGGCACGGCGAGTGGCAGCTTCGTGGCGCCCGACCACGAGTACCCGTCGCATCTGGAGCTGCGGCTGACGGCCACCGATCGCCGGCGGCCTGACCGACACGACGACCGTCACGCTCCAACCGCAAACCGTCGAGCTCACATTTGGATCGAGCCCGGCGGGGCTGACGCTGGCGGTCGGATCGACGAGCCAGACGGCGCCGTTCACACGCACGGCGATCGTGGGGTCGACGCTGTCGGTCAGCGCGCCGTCGCCACAGGCGATCGGAGGGACGCCGTACGAGTTTGTCGGCTGGTCGGACAGTGGCGCCCAGACGCACAGCATCGTTGCGAATGCGGCTGGATCGTACGTCGCGACCTACCGGGTCCGGCTCGGTGGGCCCGTCATCTCCAACGTGGTCGCCCGGCCCGGCCCGGGGCGGGTGACGATCACCTGGAGAACGGACGTTCCAGCCGACGGCCAGGTGCAATACGGGCGGACCACGGCCTACAGCAGTGCGACCAGCCTCGACCGGAACCTGGTCACCAGCCACTCGGTGACCATCACCGGCCTCACACGCAAGGTGCAGTACTTCTTCCAGGTGTTGAGCCGAGACGGCGCCGGGAGTCTGTCGTCCGCCACCGGGAGCTTCGGCACCAAGTAGCGGCACTGGTCGGCGGCAGCCGGACGCACGCCTGGCGAGAGATTTCGGCCGAGAGGCGTCACCTGCCGGCGCCATCGCGGCGATCACGCCGGTGAGCTCATGGGGCAGCGAGACCGGTTCGACGGCCAGTTCGCCGCGGTGCTGGCCGCGGCGCGGGACGGCGCGCCCTGGGCGCTGGAACGCATGTTCAGCGCGCTCGCGCCCGCGGTCACCGGCTATCTGCGAGTGCAGGGCAGCGTCGAGCCCGAGGATCTGACCAGTGAGGTCTTCGTGGCCATTCTCCGCAACCTGCGCAACTTCCAAGGTGACGAGGCTGGCTTCCGGTCGTGGGTGTTCACGATCGCCCACCGCCGGTTGCTGGACGAGCGCCGGCGGCGGGCCCGCCGACCGCCACCTGAGCCGCTGACCGACACCGCGGGAGCGTTGGCACCCAACTCCCCAGCGGCCGACGACGTCGAAGGCGCGGTCGAACGGTCGCTGGGAGCCGAGCGTGTGCGGGCGCTGTGCGAGCGGCTGGTGCCGGATCAGCGTGATGTGTTGCTGCTGCGGCTACTCGGTGATCTCAGCATCGAACAGATCGCCGGGACGCTGGGAAAGTCCAACGGCGCTGTCAAGGCCCTGCAACGGCGGGGCCTGGCGGCCGTGGGCCGGCTGCTGGAACGTGAGGGTGTACCTCTGTGACCACGTCCGGCGATCACGGTCCTGAGATGTCGCTCACCTGGCTGCTTGACGACGAAACGAGCGAGGCGATCATGCGGTGCGACGAAGTCGCCCCCGGCCTCGAGCATCTGGCGGTCTTTGCCAAGCACGTCCGGGACCTGGGCGACGGGCCAACGCCACCGGCCTCGCCGGCATTGCGGGCGCTGATCGCCTCGGGGGGCAGGCAGGGATGCGGTGCAACCGGGAGGAACCGCATGTTCGCAGATCAAACCATGACCGCCACCAGCCGCGTCGCGAGCCTTGGATTCGCCGCCAAGCTGGGCTTGGGCACGGCCGCCGCCGCCCTCAGCATGGCCGGCGCCGCCGCAGCCGGGGTGCTGCCAGACCAAGCCAACGACGCCTTACGTCACGCCGTCGAAGCCGTTACGCCGGTCGAGTTCACCGAACCGGCAGATGAGCATCCCACCAACTTCGGCGAACGGGTCTCCAAGGATGCCACCGGTGCCAGCGACGGCCAGCGCGGTGTCGACGGTGACACGATCTCCGACGAAGCACCGGGAGCGGTCCACAGACCAGCCGATCCCGGCGAGCCTGCGAACAAGGGGCTGGACCGCGCACGTGAGACCCCCGCCGCACCCCATCTGCCCGAAGAACGCCCCGCTCCTCAGTCCGACGGGACCAACGGGCCCCCAGCCGAGCAACCGGCCGGTCCACCCGCCACGCCCAACGGCGGCGCGTCGGGCGAACACACCCCACCGAGCACGCCCGGACAACCGGACGCACACGGCTAGATCGCACGAAGCTCCGCCCACCACCGCAGCACCCTGCCCGCCAACGGCATACCCGATTGAAAGGTGTCATCCGCCGGGCCGGGTAACGTTCGCTTCGGCAGCCCACATGCGCGCGGGCGCGGTGCGGGTGGCTGGGGGAGCGCGATGAGTGGTTCACACGCCAACTGGTGGATGGACGCCAGCTGTCGGTGGCACCAGGGCGCCCCTCCACCCGATTGGTGGCAGGCCCGCGACGGCCGCTGGCATCCCCCCGCGCCCGACGACTCGACGGAGGAGCTGACGATCAGCCCGCCCGTCGCCGGCACAGATCTCGCCGCCGGTGGTCGACGGGCGAACCCGTGGGCGATCTACCGGGGTTGGCCGCGGTGGGCCCGCCTCGCAGGTCCGGTCGTCGCAGTCATCCTCGCCGTCGGCGTGCTCGCAGCGGCGGCCACCGAAGGTCTTCGTGAGAGCGATCAGGAAACCGCGACCGGCGCCGCCACGACCACCACGGTCCCGGAGACGACCGCGCCCAGCACCACGGGCCCCGCACCGACGGCCGCGAGCACCCTTGCGACTCCGACCACCGCCCCTATGCCCAGCACGGCAGCGCCGGCCGAGCCCGAGCCAGCCCCGAACACTGGCCCCGACGTCGCCGCGCCCCCTCCGCCGACGAGCCCCGACGCGACGAGCGACGGCGTCCATCCTGGCGCACCCTGTTCGCCCGAGGGCGCCACCGCACTTTCCGACGACGGCATGCCCATGACCTGCACGATGCAGAAGTGTCACGGTGCCCCTTACCGCGATCCTCGGTGGCGCCGCACGGCCTGTTGACGGCGGTCAGCCAGTCCGACCACCGCTCGCCCCACGCTTCATGACCGTTAGACCGCTCGTACGCTGCCGGCGCCCGCTGCGGGAATGAACCGCGGAAGGGTGCGCGAGGAAGGTACCGGGACGGGCGGGGCGCCGGCACGTGATCGGCGTGGGCCGGCCCAGCGGGCGCACCCCTGCACGCCCCTCCGGCGATCTCTTGCGTCGGAGAGGCGATGCATCACGCGACCCGGATACTGGTGGTGGACCATGAGGGGGCGGAACGTGGCCGCCTCGCAGGTGCGTTGCGCAACGCGGGCTACGAGACCGCGGTCTGCGCAACCGCGGCCGAAGCCGTCCGCGCGGCCGTAGCGTTTCGTCCGGATCTCGTGATCCTCGAGATGCTCCTGGGCGGTGGGGTCGACGGCGCCGCACTTGCTCGTCACCTGCGGGCCGAACGCGATCCGTTGCTGATGTTCGTCACGAGTGACGGGAGCGTGGGCGCGCGACTGACGGCGTTCGAGTCCGGTGCCGACGACTACGTGGTCAAGCCCTATCTGCTCGACGAGCTGCTCGCCCGCGTGCGCGCCGTGCTGCGCCGAACCGGGCGGCTGAGCTCGCAGGTCAGCCAGGTTGGCAGGCTCGTGGTCGACGAGCCGGCGCATCGGGTGATGGTCGGCGAGACCGTGGTCGAGCTCGGTCCGACCGACTTCGCACTTCTCGCGGTCCTCGCCAGGCATTCCGGGCAGGTGCTGTCGAAATCCCGGCTCCTCGAGCTCGTGTGGGGTTACGAGGCGGTGGACGAGAACCTGGTCGAGGTGCACGTGAGCATCCTGCGGCGGCGGTTGGGCAAGGACGCAGCGGACCTCATCCACACCGTGCGTGGGGTCGGCTACGTGTTGCGCGACAGTCATCCGGGGGACCTTCAGGATCCGTAAAGGTTGAGGACGTAGACATCACGTCCTGGGCGGTGCGACGCGCCCGATGATCGACCGGTGCGCGATCACCGGTCCGTCGGTTGACCGTCGTTGTCGGGCGGGAGCGACCATCCGGGGGCCGGGTCGACCGGCCCCCGGATCCGCGGGCAGGTCCACCCCCGGGCCATGGCGGTCGGGGAACCCCACGGCGGGCCGCCGACAAACGAGGCATCTCCATGCCGTCCGTCGCGACACCGCGGACCGGATCGTGCCTTTGTGGAGACGATGGGACTCGAACCCACGACCCCCTGCCTGCGAACCTCATCGACCGGATGACGATCTAGTCGGAAACTGGTATCGAGCCGGATTTAGACTTATACCACCATGGGGTTAGGCTCGGGGCATGTCCAGGGAGACATCCGTCGGCAACGATGCGCTGCTCCGCCGGCACGGTCTGCAGGTCACCGCCCAGCGTCTGGCTGTTCTGCGGACGGTGTCCGACCGACCGCACAGTACAGCGGACGACATCTACACGGTCGTACGGGCCGAGATCGGTGCCATCTCACGTCAGGCGGTGTACGACGCCCTCGCGGCCCTCGGCGACAAGGGCCTCCTCCGGCGCATCCAGCCCGCCGGGTCGCCGGCCCGCTACGAGGATCGGGTCGGTGACAACCACCACCACCTCATCTGCCGCACGTGCAGCCGGATGGTCGACGTCGACTGTGCGGTCGGTTACACCCCGTGCCTGACGGCCGCCGACGACTCGGGCTACGAGGTCGACGAAGCCGAGGTCGTCTACTGGGGCCGATGCCCCGAGTGTGCCGCGGCAACCTCTGTCTCGTCCGACGGCTGAAAGCGGACACGCAGCGTGCGACACCAGCGGAGCAAGACAGACTTGGATCCAGAGCAATCAACGTCGAAATCAACTAGCCATCAGAAGGAAGCACCGAGAGAGGAGCCGGATCGACGTGTCTGATAGCGGCAGTGAAAGCGAAAGCCCAGCAATCCCCTCCCCCACTCCCAAGCCGCATCTCGGCCCAGGTCGAACCAGGACTGGTGGCCGAATCAGCTGGACCTGCAGGTTCTCCGCCAGCACTCGCCCGGGTCCAATCCGATGGGCGAGGACTTCGACTATGCGGAAGAGTTCAAGACCCTCGACGTCGACGCGCTGAAGCGGGACGTCGTCGAGGTGATGACGACGTCGCAGGACTGGTGGCCGGCCGACTACGGGCACTACGGGCCGCTCCTCATCCGGATGACGTGGCATGCCGCAGGCACGTACCGCATCGCCGACGGCCGAGGCGGTGGCGGCGAAGGCGCTCAGCGCTTCGCCCCCCTCAACAGTTGGCCCGACAACGCGAGCCTCGACAAGGCGCGGCGGTTGCTCTGGCCGGTCAAGCAGAAGTACGGCCGCAAGATCTCCTGGGCCGATCTCCTGATCTTCGCCGGCAACGTCGCCTATGAATCGATGGGGTTCAAGACGTTCGGCTTCGGCTTCGGGCGACCCGACATCTGGGAGGCCGACGAGATCTTCTGGGGCTCTGAGGACACGTGGCTCGGAGACGAGCGCTACAGCGGCGACAGGGACCTCGCCCATCCTTTCGGCGCCGTGCAGATGGGCCTGATCTACGTGAACCCTGAGGGGCCCAACGGCAACCCGGATCCGCTGGCTTCCGCCAGGGACATTCGAGAGACCTTCGCGCGTATGGCGATGGACGACGAGGAGACGGTTGCTCTCATCGTCGGCGGCCACACGGTCGGCAAGGCCCATGGTGCGGTCGACCCCGAGTATGTCGGTCCTGAACCCGAGGGTGCCCCCCTCGAGGAGCAAGGCCTCGGCTGGACGAACACCTACGGCAGCGGCAAGGGCGCTGACACGCTCACCAGTGGGCTGGAGGGCGCATGGACCAACGAGCCGACGAAGTGGGACAACGGGTACTTGGACAACCTGTTCGCGTACGACTACGAGCTGACCACGAGCCCCGCCGGGGCGCAGCAGTGGACTCCCAAGAATCCCGAGGCCCAGGACACCGTGCCGGACGCTCACGATCCGTCGAAGCGGCACGCCCCCATGATGCTGACGACGGACCTCGCGCTGAGGCTGGACCCGATCTACGCGCCGATAGCGAAGCGCTTCCACGAGAATCCCGACCAGCTCGCGGACGCGTTCGCCAGGGCGTGGTACAAGCTGTTGCACCGCGACATGGGCCCCCTCCCGCGCTACCTCGGCCCCTGGGTCCCGGAACCGCAGCTGTGGCAGGACCCGGTCCCCGACGTCGATCACGACCTGATCGGGGAGCAGGAGATCGCCGCCCTCAAGGGCAAGATCCTCGCATCGGGACTGTCCATCCCCCAGCTGGTCTCCACTGCGTGGGCGTCGGCGGCAAGCTTCCGCGGCACCGACAAGCGGGGCGGGGCGAACGGGGCACGGGTTCGCCTTGAGCCGCAGCGGGACTGGGAGGCCAACGAGCCGACCGAGCTCGCCAAGGTGCTGCAGACCCTCGAGGAGATCCAGCAGGACTTCAACAGCTCGCAGTCCGGCGGAACGAGGGTCTCGCTTGCGGACCTGATCGTCCTGGGCGGATGCGCGGCCGTCGAGCAGGCGGCGAAGAACGCCGGGTACGACGTCACGGTCCCGTTCGCGCCCGGGCGCACGGACGCCTCGCAGGAGCAGACCGACGTGAAGTCGTTCGCCGTGCTCGAACCGACCGCCGACGGGTTCCGCAACTACCTCCGGGCCGGAGACAAGTTGCCGCCGGAGCAGCGGCTGCTGGATCGGGCCAACCTGTTGACGCTGACCGCTCCCGAGATGACGGTGCTCATCGGCGGCATGCGTGCGCTGAACGCCAACTTCGGGCAATCCGCACACGGCGTCTTCACCGACCGGCCCGAGTCGTTGACCACCGACTTCTTCGTGAACCTGCTCGACATGAGCACGGAGTGGACGGCATCCGCCTCGTCTGAGGACGTCTACGAGGGTCGCGATCGCGCCGGCGGCGAGGTCAAGTGGACCGCTACCGCGGTCGACCTCGTCTTCGGTTCGAACTCCCAGCTCCGAGCCCTCTCGGAGATCTACGCACAGGACGACTCGAAGGAGAAGTTCGTGCGTGACTTCGTGGCTGCGTGGGACAAGGTCATGAACCTCGATCGGTTCGATCTCGCCTGATCGACTACCCCGGACTGGTGACCGGTTCAGGTCGAACCGGTCACCAGCTACGGCGGCGAGGCGGTCGCCGGCGTCCCGCTCGACCGGGTCAGGTTCATGTGTCTGGCGGAGGTGGGTCGTCGAGGCCGAAAAACCGTCTCACGCGGGCCGATCTGCGGGGCAGGACGCGCAAGATCGGCAGCGAGAAGATCAGCCGTGAGATCGTGCCGAAGCGCTCGTGGATAACCGCGTCGAGGCACATCGAGACGACCATCACCCGCCCGGCGATGAAGAACCAACCGAGGGTCACGATCGTCGTGCCGACAGCTCCGTAGAGTTCGCTCGCCCGCCCGATCCGGCCGGGGAGGTAGAGCTGGCTCACCACCTGCATCCCCGTCAACGTCGCCCCCACCAGCACCGCACCCGGCAGCAGGACACCCGGGTCGGATGTCGCCCGAGGTAGCAGCATCGAGGTAGCCAGCCAGCCGAGCACGTACGCGGCGAGCACGCCGAGGAACGACACGCCCGTGACGCCGAGCCCGAACTCTGCCGCGCACCCGGTTCATCAGCACAGCCACGAGGCCGATGCCCGCTATGAGCCCGACGAGCCCGCCGGCCACCTTGAGCGACGCCTTGGTCGTCGTGGGCAGCCGCCAGGCGAGCGAGCTCGACGCGACCATCACCTTGCTCAGGGTGCGGCCCGTCGACACGATGCCGACCAGCCCGAGCAGCACCGCGGCCCACCGCGTGCTGCCGGGTTGGTCGAACGCCGAGCGGATCTGTTCGGCGAGGGCGCCGCTGACGCCGGCGTCGTCGGCGACGTCCTCGGCGTCGACCCAGCTGGCGAGGAACCCGGCGACGCCGACGACAAACACGAGCAGCGGGACGAAGAACAAGAACAAGCGGAACGCGAGCGCGCTCCCGACCACGGTGCCGGCGATCTCGCGGTCCCGCCGGTAGGTCCGCAAGGCGACGTCGACCAGCGGCCGGTCCCCGTGCTTGTCCAGCAGGGCGGCGACGCGGGCCTGCTCCGCCTTCGCCCGCTCTCTGGCCCGGGCCGCCAGTGCGTTGAGCCGACCCTCCTCAGCCGCTCCATCGGGCTCAAGCTTCGACATCGCGGAAGATCATGCTGCACCGGTGATGTTCGCCGCGGCGCTGATCGGCGCCAGGTGGCGGAACGCCTGAGGGAAGTTGCCGACTTGGCGCTGACTGGCGACGTCGTACTCCTCGGCGAGCAAGCCAAGGTCGTTCGTCAGCCCGAGCGGCCGCTCGAAGAGCTCCTGGGACTCATCGAGCCGCCCATTCATGCGAGGGCGCTCACGAGCCAGAACGAGCAGTCAAGGAACTGGCCCTCGCTGCCGGGCAGCCCGTCGTCGGTGTCCGCGGTCGAGTAGCGCGAAATGAAGCCGAGGCCATCATCGCCGAGCAGGGCGCTGAAGCAGGACGGCGATCGAAGCGAGGAAGGCAAAGCCAGTCGATCGACCCGTTCCGCCCGACGAGGGCCGCCGACTGCAGGTCGCCGATCAGCCCATGGTCCTCGATCCTCATGGCAGTTCCATCGTCGCCGACCCCGGGGGGAACGAACAACCCGCCGCCACGCTGGTCCCCCGCATCTCGCTCCAGACCGAAGCCCTCGCGGAACAGGGCAACCCCGTCGTTCGAACGGTTGGTCCGCGTGAGTCTTGGATGAAGCCCAAGCGGCGCCGCTTGACCCTGTAGAGCACAATCCGGCAACGCAGAACCAGAAGGTCCTATGGACCTGGTGGAGACGATGGTGTCCGGTTTCATGAGATCCCGGACGCCTGTCGCGAGACATGCCGGACACCTACGAACGAGGTGTGCGCATGGATCTGGCTGGCTATGTCATCAACGCCGTGCTTGTCGAGGGCCAGAAGGTCAACGACGTGTGCGCGGCCCACGGGATTTCACGAAGTTGGCTCTATGAGCTGATCGCCCGCTATCGGGAGCACGGCGAGGCGGGGCTGGAGCCTTGCTCGAAACGGCCGAGATCGTCGCCGACGAGGCTGCCTGGGGTAGTCGAGGACGAGATCGTTGCCTTGCGCAAGAGCCTGGCGGAGGAAGGCTTCGATGCCGGGCCGCAGACGATCCAGGTCCACCTGCTGCGCCGCCGTCGAGGGCGAGCGCGAGCAGTGGTGCCGTCGGTGGCGACGATCTGGCGGGTCTTGGCCCGCCGAGGCTTCATCGCTCCGCAACCCCAGAAGCGACCGAAGAGCTCCTGGCGACGATTCCAGGCCGAGCTCCCGAACGAGTGCTGGCAGGCCGACACCACCCACTGGGCCCTGGCCGATGGCACCGACGTAGAGATCCTCAACATCCTCGACGACCACTCCCGGCTCCTGGTCGCCTCCCGAGCCTTCGCAACCACCAAGGCTGCTGACGTCGTCGAGACGTTCCATCTCGCCGCTGTCACCTGGGGATACCCCGCGTCAATGCTCACCGACAACGGCGCCATCTTCACTGCCGAGAGCCGCAACGGCAGCTGCGCCATCGAACTCGAGCTCATCAGGTTGGGGATTGACTACAAGCACTCCCGCCCCTACCACCCCCAAACCTGCGGCAAGGTCGAACGCTTCCACCAAACCCTCAAACGCTGGCTCGCCAAACAACCAGCGGCCGTGACCCTCGACCGAACTCCAAGCTCAACTCGACCGCTTCTGCGACTACTACAACAACGTCCGACCGCACCGGGCGCTGGCCCGGCGGACACCGGCACAGGCGTTCAAGGCCCGCACCAAGGCCACGCCCCGCCGCCCCGGACTCACCATCCCGGTGCACTACCGAGTCCGCCGCGACCGCATCGACAACACCGGCAAGGTCACCCTGCGCCACCGGTCCAAGCTGATCCACATCGGCGTCGGCCGCACCCATGCCGGAACCCGAGTCCTGCTCCTCGTCGCCGACCAACGACGTCCGCGTCATCACCGACAACGGCGAGCTGCTGCGCCAGCTCACCATCGACCCCAACCAGCACCTACCAACCCCAACGGACCTAGCCTCCGTCCGGGATGTCCCGCGACAACTGTCCGCGATGTCTCGCGACATCACACTGGTGGAGACGATGGGACTCGAACCCACGACCCCCTGCTTGCAAAGCAGGTGCTCTAGCCAACTGAGCTACGTCCCCGGGTCAGCGCCTACGGGCCTGGGAACGACCAGGGTACCGATCCGTCGCCGGCGGCCGAAGCTCGTTGCGGCTGCAAGCCGGCTGACGGCCAGCGGAAGCGACGCACGGGGCCGGCGCCGGCGACATAGGTTTCGCCGCCGTGAGGGGATGGATCGCGACCCTGACCGTCGTGATCGTCGTCGTCGGCGTCGGAATCGGGCTGTGGGCGACATGGGACTCCACGCGTGTGCCTGACGGCTCGACGCTGACCGCCGGCCCGAGCCCGCTGATCAGTACGACGTCCACCGACGGTTCGACGACCGCCCCCACGGTTGGCCCGACGATCCCTGCGTGCAGCCAGGGGGACGAGCCCGTTGAGGGCGACCCACTCGCCGACTGGGCGACGATCGTGGTCGACACCGATCACGCCCTCCCGCCCGAGTTCGCTCCCGGCGACCTGGTGGAGGTGACCGCCGCCGGCTTCACCCAGCTCGACCGGGTCCGCGAGTTCGTCATTCCCGATCTTGCGGCGCTCCGGCAGGCGGCCGAGGCCAACGGCACGCCGATCATCGTCATCTCTGCGTACCGCAGCTTCGCCTATCAGCAGGGCCTCTTCCGGGACGAGGCCGCACGGGTGGGCGAAGCACGGGCGGCCTCGGGAGTCGCCCGTCCCGGTCACAGCGAGCACCAGCTCGGCACCGCGCTCGATGTCCTGAACCCCGAGGCGGGTCAGCTCAGTGCCGCGTTCGCCGACACGCCGGCGGGCCAGTGGATCGCCGCCCACGCCCACGAGTATGGGTTCGTCCTCAGCTATCCCGCCGGCGCCCAGGACCGAAGTTGCTACGAGTTCGAGCCGTGGCATCTGCGCTATGTCGGGCGCGACATCGCCGCGCAGATCCACGAAGCCGGCGTCCCGCCCCGGGAATGGTTGCTGCTCGGCAGGTGACCGCCATCGACCGACGGGCGCCCGGCCGACCGCACGGCGCAGGCGCCGTGCGGATACGGTCGGTCGGTGCACCGAATCGCCCTGGCCCTGACAGCCTGCCTGGCCCTGGTGGCTGCCGCCTGCGCCAGCGAGGCCGACGAGAACCCGCTGGTCGAGGCGGGCAACGACAGTGCCGACGACGGGTCGGCCGCCCCCGAGTCGCCCGACAGTCCTGACGAGGGGGCCGCCGGCACCGACACCCTCGACTGGGAGGGGTGCGGCGGGGGCGCCGAGTGCGCCACCCTCGACGTGCCGGTGGACTACGACCAGCCCGAGGGCGACACCCTCACCCTGAGCATCACCCGGGTTCCGGCCAGCGGCGACCGCATCGGCGCCCTCTTCGTCAACCCTGGCGGACCGGGAGCGGGTGCCGCCAGCTTCGCCACCACGCTCGCCTTCTCCCTGCCGGACGACATCACCGAGCACTTCGACATCGTCGGCGTCGACCCCCGCGGCCTCGGCGCCAGCGACATCGACTGCGGCGGCGACTTCACGGAGCTCTACGGCGTCGATTACTCGATCGACTCGCCAGAGGACGAAACCACGCTGCTCGACGTCAGCTCCGCCTACGTCGACGGCTGCGAGACGGCGGCCGGAGACCTGCTTCCCCACCTCGGTACGGCCGACGTCGCCCGTGACATCGACGCCGTCCGCGCCGCCATGGGAGACGAGCAGCTCAACTACCTCGGGTTCAGCTACGGCACGGCCATCGGCCAGATGCTCGCCGACCTGTTCCCCGATCGAGTGCGGGCCATGGTGATCGACGGGGTGCTCGAGCTGGGCCCGACCGGCACCGAGCTTGCCGCCGAGCAGTCACGCGGCTTCGAGGACGCGTTCGCCGCCTTCGCCGACGACTGCGACGCCGACCCGTCGTGCCCGATCGCTCCCGATGCCACCGCCGCCCTCGACGAGCTGAGCGCTCGCGTCGAGGAGGAGCCGATCCCTGGCTCGCCCCGCGACCTCGGCCCCGGCGAGCTGTCCACGGGGCTGGCGCTGCCGCTCTACAGCCAGGCCCTGTGGCCCCAGCTGGCCGACGCCATCGCCGAGGGCCTCGACGGCGACGGCTCCGGCATGGTGGAGCTGGCCGACCAGTACATCGGCATCGCCGACTTCGACATCTACTTCGCGGTGAACTGCCTCGACTTCGAGTGGCCCGAATCGCCGGACGAGCTGTTGGCCGCGGGTGTGGCCGCGGCGCGTGAGGCACCCCACTTCGGCGAGCCCATCGTCAACGACTACGTCCGCTGCGCCATGTGGCCGGTCGAGGAACAGCCGCTGCCGGCGGTGACCGCCCCGGGCACGCCCCCCATCTTGGTGGTGTCGACGACCGGAGACCCCGCGACGCCCTACGAGGCCGGTGTGCGGACCGCCGATCGGCTCGAGTCGGGTGTACTGCTCACGTATGAGGGTGAGGGCCACACCGTGGTCGGCAACGGCGTGTCATGCATCGACGACGCCGTGGCGCGCTACCTGGTCGACCTGGAGCCACCGGAGGACGGCACGACCTGCTCGTGACCAGTCGGCGCTCAGCCCGCCGTGCCCTCGGCGACAAGACGCTCGAGCATCAGCTCGGGGTTCTCGGACTCGACCCGCGCCAGCCAGTACGGGCTCTCGAACAGCGCGTAGAGCGTCCCGTCGGCGCGTAACAGCACCCTGACCCCGGGCATGGCACGCAGGGTCGGCTCGGACCCCTCGTTGGTGCGCCGGGCGAGCGTGTACGCAGTCGGCGACAGTTCGGTGGCCGCCCCGAACTCGTGCTCGAGCCGCCAGGCCGCCACCTCCAGCTGCATGGGGCCCACGGCCGCCAGCACGGGCGCCTGGTCGCCCTGCTCGCGATCCCGCAGCACCTGGACCACGCCCTCCTCGTCGAGCTGCGCGATCCCTCGGCGAAACTGCTTGAACCGCCCCGTGTCGCGCGCCCGCGCCGTCACGAAGTGCTCGGGCGCGAACTCCGGCAGCCGGGGATACTCGACCGGCGCGTCGACGTAGAGCGTGTCGCCCACCCGCACGTCGGTGGCGTTGACCAGCGCCACGATGTCACCCGGGAACGCCTCGTCGACGGTGTCGCGCTCCTGGCCGAACAGCGAGTGGGCGTACTTGGTGGCGAACGGCCTCCCGGTCGGCTCGTGGGTCACGACCATGCCGCGCTCGAAGCGTCCCGAGCAGACCCGCACGAACGCGACCCGGTCGCGGTGCGCCGGGTCCATGTTGGCCTGCACCTTGAACACGAACGCCGAGAACGGGTCGTCGAGCTTGCGGGCGGCGCCATCCACGTCGAACCGCGGCGTCGGCGAAGGCGCCAGTTCGACGATGCCGTCGAGCAACGGTCGGACCCCGAAGTTCGTGAGCGCCGAACCGACGAAGACCGGCGTCTGCTCCCCCGCCAGGAAGAGATCCGGGTCGACGCCACCGGCCACCCCTTCGAGCAGCGCCACCTCATCGCTGGCGGAACGCCAGGCGTGTGCGTCGGGACCGCGAGCGGCGCGCTCGGGATCGACGATCTCCTCGATCGCCTCGGCGGCACCGTGCGCCGTGCGGCCGTAGCGTACGAAGCGATCGGTCCGCCGGTCGATGAGCCCCCGGAACTCCCCGGCGATGCCCACGGGCCAGGTCACCGGCACCGGCTGGAGGTCGAGCCGTGCCTCGATCTCGTCGAGCAACTCCAACCCGTCGCGGCCGGGCCGGTCCCACTTGTTGATGAACGTGAGCAGCGGCACGTTACGGGTCCGACATACCTCGAACAGCTTGAGCGTCTGCGCCTCGATGCCCTTGGCGGCGTCGAGGACCATGACGGCAGCGTCGACCGCAGCCAGCACGCGATAGGTGTCCTCGGAGAAGTCGCGGTGACCCGGCGTGTCGAGCAGGTTCAGCACGTCGCCGCCGTAGGGGAACTGCAGGACCGCGGAGGTGATCGAGATCCCACGCTTCTGCTCGAGGTCCATCCAATCGGACCGGGCGCGGCGCCGCTCACCCCGGGCCTTGACCTGACCGGCCTCTTGCACCGCCCCGCCGTAGAGGAGGAACTTCTCGGTGAGGGTGGTCTTGCCCGCGTCGGGGTGGCTGATGATGGCGAACGTGCGGCGGCGCGCCGCGCTCTCGGTAGGGGACTCGGACATGCGGAGCATCAGGCTACGAGCCGCGGTGGCGAAACCGGCTCTTAGGACCTGAGCGGATAGGCACGACCTCTTGGCTCACGATGGTCAGCGCTGCCGCGGCGCCAAGCTATTGAGCTGGTGGTCGACCGCCAAATTCCCAGGCGTCAGCTGCACGAACCGCCCTATCCGCTCGGCTCCTTACCGTCGTCGTTGGCTGGCCTGGGCGGTGCGGTTGTACGGTGCCGGGAGCCCGCTGGTCAGCGAAGTCCGGTGGGGTGAGCCGTCGAGGCGCACCTGATCCCGGCGCTGTCCCGCAACTGTGATGCCTCGCACGAGGACGAGCCAGGTCGCCTGGCCCGCGGGCGCACGAAACCCTCGAGGCCAGGGCTCTTTGTGCGACGGGGCCCCGGTGCCCGGTCGGCGAACAGGCCAACCCCCTCGAGCCGACAGGAGGAGCACCGTGAGACGAATCCCCACAATGTCCGCCCTCGCCGTCGTCGCCACGCTCGCGGTCGCCGTCGCGTGCGGCGACGACGACGAGTCGGTCCCCGAGTCCGGCCAGTCCGATGCCAACACCGAGGACGGGGCCGACGCGTCCTTTCCGGCGGATGTAGACGCCGCCAATGGGACGGTGACGATCGAAGCCGAGCCGGAACGCATCGTGTCCCTGTCGCCCACGGCCACCGAGATGCTCTATGCGATCGGCGCCGGTGACCAGGTCGTGGCCGTAGACGATTTTTCCAACTACCCCGAGGGCACGCCGATGACCGACCTGTCAGGCTTCGAGCCCAACGTCGAGGCGGTCACCACGTACGAGCCCGATCTAGTCGTGACGTCGTTCGACGCCAACGATGTCGTCGCCGGCCTGGAGCGGGTCGACATCCCCGTGCTCGAGTTCCCGGCGGCCACCTCGTTGGACGAGAGCTACGACCAGATCACGCAGCTCGGCGCCGCCACCGGCCACACCGACGAGGCCGCAGAGCTCGTCGAGGACATGCAGGCCGACATCGACGACCTCGCCGACCAGGCGGCTGTGCGCGACGAACCGCTGACCTATTACCACGAGCTGGACGACCAGCTGCACACCGCCACGTCCCAGACGTTCATCGGCCAGATCTATGGGCTGGCGGGCCTCGAGAACGTGGCCGACCCGGCGGATGACGGCACGGGGTATCCGCAGGTGTCGGCCGAGCTGCTGCTCGACTCCGACCCCGACATGATCTTCCTCGCCGACGAGGCCGCAGGGATCGACGCCGCCGCCGTCGCTGCTCGCCCCGGCTGGGGCCAGGTGACGGCCGTGCGCAACGGCGACATCGTCGAGCTCGATCCGGACATCACCTCGCGATGGGGGCCGCGGGTCGTCGAGTTCCTGCGCACCGTCGTCAAGGCCACGTCCGAGGTCGGGTAGGACCACTCCCCGCCATGGCCGCCACGGAGCTGAGACGGACCGGGCAGCCGGCCGGTGCCGCCGTCCGGACGGCGGGGGCACGGCACGCCCGCCGGGTGCGGCGCACGTGGTGGGCATGCCTCGCCCTGCTCGCCGTGGCGTTCGCGGCCGGGGTGAGCATCGGCCCAGCCGACATGCCCGTCGGACGGGTCGTGCTCGAACTGTTCGACCGCCTGCCCCTGGTGAGCGTCGACTCCGGCCTCGACAGCCGCCAGGCCGCCATCCTGTGGGACATTCGCCTGCCCCGCGTGGTGCTGGCGCTGCTGGTGGGTGCCACCCTCAGCGTGGCCGGCGGTTCCTACCAGGGCGTCTTCCGCAACCCATTGGCCGACCCCTATCTGCTGGGAGCGGCTGCGGGGGCCGGCCTCGGCGCCACCCTCGTGCTCACCTTCGACGCCCAGGGGGGCTGGGGTCCGTTCGACGTGTTGCCGGCGGTCGCGTTCGTGGGCGCGCTGCTGGCGGTGGGTCTCACCTACCTGGTCGGGCGAGCCGCCGGGCGCGGCGTCGCCGGCACCACGACGTCGTTGATCCTCGCCGGCGTGGCCATGGCGAGCCTGTTCACGGCGGTGCAGACCTACCTCCAGCAGCGCTCCGACGACACCGTGCGCGAGGTGTACGCCTGGATCCTCGGTGGCCTGTCCACCTCCGGTTGGTCCGAGGTCCGTCTGATCCTGCCGTGGACCGCGCTCGCCGCCGCGGGCGTGTTGCTGTACCGGCGGCCACTCGACGTGCTGGCGGTCGGTGACGAGGAGGCGACCACCCTCGGACTGCACGTCGACCGCACGCGGCTCGTCGTGGTGGTGGCGGCGTCGTTGGGAACGGCGGCGGCCGTGGCCGTGAGTGGGCTCATCGGCTTCGTCGGCATCATCGTTCCTCACGCGATCCGGCTGGTCGCCGGGCACAGCTACCGGGTGATCCTGCCGCTGACGCTGGTAGCGGGTGGTGCCTTCATGGTCCTGGCCGACCTCGCCGCACGCACCGCGCTCAGCCCGGCCGAGGTCCCCATCGGGGTCATCACCGCGTTGGTCGGGGCGCCGTTCTTCCTGGCCCTCCTCGGCCGGAGGGCCGCATGACCATCGCCGAGCAGCCCGCAGCTGCGAACGGGACCGGCTCGGTACAGGTGCGCGGCGTGAGGGTGGACCATGGCGACCGGACCGTGCTGCACCCGATCGACCTCGATGTCGCCGCCGGTTCTTGGCTCGGCATCGTCGGGCCCAACGGCGCCGGGAAGTCAACGCTGTTGCGGGCGGTGTCCGGGACGGTGCCCTACGCCGGCACGGTCACGCTCGGCGACGAGTCCACCGCCGGGATGGGGCCACGCGAGCGGGCGCGGCTGCTGGCCGTCGCTCCCCAGCAGCCGACGATCCCGTCGGGAGCCTCGGTCGCCGACTACGTGCTGCTCGGCCGTACCGCTCACATCCCGTTCCTCGGCCGTGAGGGCGCACACGACTTCGCCGTCCTCGCCGAAGTGCTGGAACTGCTCGACCTGGCCGACCTCGCCGACCGCGAGGTGGTGACGCTGTCGGGCGGCGAACGCCAGCGAGCGGTGATCGCCAGGGCCCTGGCCCAGGAGGCGCCCTTGCTCCTGCTCGACGAGCCCACGACCGCCCTCGACATCGGCCACCAGCAACACGTCCTCGCGCTCGTCGACGAGCTGCGTCACAGTCGGGGCCTGACCGTGGTGTCGGCCATGCACGACCTCACGCTTGCCGCCCAGCACGCGGACGATTTCGTGCTGCTGCACGAGGGACGGGTGGTGGCCCGGGGCACGGCGCGCGAGGTCTTCACCCCCGCACTCGTCGAGCGGGTGTTCGATGCCACCGTGTCGGTGATCGACGACGGCGGCGACCTGGTGATCGTGCCGCGCCGGGACCGATAGGCGCGCCAGCATTCGGTGCGGGGCCCGACCCCCGAGCCAATACGGTCGGCCGCGAGCTACTCGAGGCAACGCGGTCCGCGGACTGGTTGCTATTGCCTCGGGAGCTCCTCCGAGTGGCGGGCCCGGCCGGGCGGAGACGTGAGCGACCGGGCCAGGGCCTCCTGCTCTGCGGGAGTGCCTTCGGCTTCGATCTCGGCTTGGGCGGCGTCGAGCACCGACCGCTCCACCCTGTAGGCGACCAACTGGCCGACGATGGCGGCCAGCGCCCGCAGCGATGCCGCCACGCGGACCGCCTGGTCGGGGGCGTCCCGCCGCTTGCTGCGGAGCCGTGTCCCCACGAGCTGGGCCCAGGCGTCGACCACATCGCGGCCGAGCGCGTCTGACGTGACCAGCTGCTGGCGGGCGATGCGCATCAGGTCGTCGAGCGACAGACCTACTCCCAGGAGAGTCAGCACGTGGCGGACGAACCGGACGTCCGCGTCGCTGTAGCGGTCGCCGTCGGCCATGTGGTGGGGTCGCAAGAGTCCCGAGGCCTCCAGGGCCCGCAACAGTTCGACCGGCACGCGACTCCGCTCGGCCACCTCGCCGAGCCGGAGCACTTCGTGCTCCTCGATCTGCGGGAACCCCGCTTCCGCCGAATCGCCCAAGACCTCCTCGATCATGCGCAGCGAGTAGCCGCGCTCCTTGAGGTTGCGGATGTGGCGGAGCCGTTCGAGGTGGTGCGGCCCGTACCACGCCACCCGGCCCTCGTGCCGCGGCGGGGGCAGCAGACCCCGGGACTGGTACGAGCGGAGGAGCTGCACGCTGATGCCCACCTCGGCGGCCAGATCGGCCGCTCGGTAGCGGTGTGGCGCCGATCCGTCACCACGCGTCTGCTCTGGCATCGCTGGGGCGGTCCCTTCGTCAAGTTCGTTTGCGAATTCCTAGAAGAATTCCACAGGACCATGTAACGATCAGCCCGGGGGGCGGTCGGACCCCAGACACCCCTTCCGCCGCCCGACTGCTATCGCTGGAGGACCCCGCCCGTGCCCTACGCCGTGATCTTTCCCGGCCAAGGCGCCGCCGCGCCAGGCGCGGGGCGCGCCTGGGTCGATCACCAGGCATGGGACGTCGTGGGCCAGGCCGAGACGGTGCTCGACCGGCCGGTGGCGCGGCTGCTCCTCGAGGCGGACGCCCGCCGAGCTGGCGGCCACCGGCGCCAGCCAGCTGGCCGTGCTCCTGACGTCGCTCGTGGCCTGGGAGGCGCTGGCCCCCCGGCTCGACGAGGAACCGGTCGGCTTCGCCGGCCACTCGCTGGGCCAGATAACCGCCCTGTTGGCGGCAGGCGCCGTCGACCGGAGCGACGGGTTCCTGCTGGCCGCCAAGCGCGCCGACCTGTCTCAGGCCTCGGCCGACGCCCGGCCGGGCCGCATGGCGGCGCTGGTCGGCGCCGAGCTCGATGTCGCCGCGCGCGTCTGCGAGGGCGGCGACGACGTGTGGGTCGCCAACGACAATGCCCCCGGCCAAGTCGTGATCGCCGGGACCCCAGAGGGCCTGGCCGCCGCCAGCGAGCGAGCGCGACAGCTCGGTGTGCGGCGGGTGATGGCCCTCGACGTCGGCCACGCCTTCCATACCCCGCTCCTGGCCGACGCCGCCGCCGGCCTGCGTCCGCTCCTCGATGGCCTCGCCTTCCGGGAGGTGACCACGCCGATCGTGGCCAACACCGACGCCCTCGGGCACACCGACCCCCAGTGCTGGCCAGACCAACTCACCAGGCACCTGGTGGAGCCCGTGCGCTGGCGGGAGTCGCAACGCACGCTCGCCGCGTCCGGGGCGACGACCTTCATCGAGGTCGGGCCGGGACGGGTTCTCGCCGGCCTGGCCAAGCGCACGGTTCCCGAGGTGACCGTGCTCAACGTGACCACCCCCGACGACCTGTCCGACCTGCTAGCCACCAACACCCTCGCCGGAGCCACCCGATGACCGCACTGGACGACCCGCTCACCGCCATTTCCTCCTACGACGAGCCGATCGCGGAGGATCTGCACGTGCTCGAGCGTCTGATCGCGGCGCCGGCCGCCGGTGTGTTCCGGGCCGCGGCGCCCGAGGTGGTGACCGCCGAGGGCGAGATCGTGTACAGCGGGCAGCACATGGGCACCATCGAGGTCACCGACGGGGCCGTCCCCGTGACGAGCGCCCACACCGGCTTCCTGATGGGACTGCTGGCCCTGCCGGGCGAGCGGGTCCGTGCCGACCAGCCCTTGGCGTGGGTGCGAGTCGTGGGATGAGCACGACGGCACCCGCCATCGACGACCTGGCCGAGGACACCGGATCGGTCCCCTGGGCCGGCACCCCGGTGACCAGCGTGGCGGTGGCGGGTTGGGGATACGCCCTGCCCGTCCTCCGGGTCACCAATGACGACCTTGCCCAGACCTTCGACACCAGCGACGAGTGGATCGCCGAGCGCACCGGTATCCGCGAGCGGAGGGTGTCCGGCGCCGGCGAGTCCACCGCTCCGCTGGCCGTGGCCGCCAGCCGTGCCGCGCTCGACCGGGCCGGCCTCGCGGCCGCCGACGTCGACGTCGTGGTCGTCGCCACCAGCACCCCGGAACGCCTGATCCCCTCCACCGCCGCCATCGTGGCGGCCGAGCTCGGGATCACCGCTGGTGCCTTCGACCTCAACGCCGCCTGTGCCGGCTTCGTCTACGCCCTCACCACCACCGCCGCGCTGATCGGCCAGGGAACGGCCAAGACCGCCCTCGTGGTGGGCGCAGACACCCTGACGCGCTTCACCGATCCCGACGATCGCGCGACCGCAGTGTTGTTCGGCGACGCCGCGGGGGCGCTGGTTCTGGCGGGCACCGGGTCGAGCACCCCCGCCCGTCCCGGCGGGCCTGGGCCCGCGGCCCCGGGTCTGGTCTCCTGCGATCTCGTTGGGGACCCGGGGGGCATCGACCTGCTGGTGGTACCCGCTGGGGGGAGTGCCCGTCCGGCCACCGCCGATACGGTGGCAGCCCGGGAGCACTACCTGCAGATGGACGGACGAGAGGTCTTCCGCCGAGCGGTCCGAGCCGTGGCCGCATCGGTCGATCGGACCCTGGCCCGCGCCGGGTGCAAGGCCGACGACGTGACGTGGTTCGTCCCCCACCAGGCGAACGCCCGCATCGTCGACGCCGTCCTTCCCCGCATCGGAATTCCCGCCGAGCGCACCGTGAGCAACGTCGACCGCTTCGGGAACACCTCGGCAGCCTCGATCCCGCTGGCCCTGGCCGAGGAGGCCGACAGCGGCCACCTGGGGGCCGGTGACCTCGTGCTGGCCTGCGGCTTCGGCGCCGGCCTCACCGTGGGGACTGCCCTGTGGCGCTGGGGGACGCCCGGATGACAGAGCGGGTCACGCCCCGGATCGCCCTCGTGACCGGCGGATCCGGCGGCATCGGAGCCGCGTGCGCCGGCGCCCTGGCGGCCGCCGGACATCGTGTCGCCGTCGGATACGGCACATCCGCCGGCGCTGCCGACAAGGTCGTCGAGGCGATCGAGCGGGCGGGCGGCACCGCCATGGCGGTCCATGCCGATGTGACGGACCCCGGCGCGGTCGACGGCGCCTTTGCGGCAGTCGAGTCGGCGTGGGGACGGGTGGAGCTGGTGGTCAACGCCGCCGGCGCCAACCGGGACAAGCTCACCGTGCAGCTCAGCGACGACGACTGGCGTCACACGCTCGACACCGACCTCAGCGGGCCATTCCACGTCGTTCGTCGAGCCCTGCGGCCCATGATCCGGGCCCGCTACGGCCGCATCGTGAACGTGTCGTCGATCGTGGCGGCCACCGGATCGCCCGGCCAGGCCAACTACGCCGCCGCCAAGGCGGGCCTGGTGGGGTTGTCGCGGTCGGTCGCCCGCGAGGTCGCCTCCCGTGGCATCACCGTCAATGTGGTCGAGCCCGGGCCCGTCACCACGCCGATGACCGACGCCCTCCCCGAGGCCCGACGCCATGCCTTGGCCAACGCGACCGCCATGGGCCGATTCGGCACCCCCGACGAGGTCGCCGCCGTGGTCGCCTTCCTGTGCTCAGAGGCGGCCTCGTACGTCACCGGCGCTGTCGTGCCGGTGGACGGCGGCCTCGGCATGGGACGCTGACACCAGACTCCGATCCCGATCCTCCCCCATCCCACCACGAAAGGACCCACCACCATGGACCGTTCCGCCGCCTTCGACGCCCTGCGCACGGCCGCCGTCGACGTGCTGTCGGTCGAGGCCGACCAGGTGACCGAGCAGGCGTCGTTCGCAGATGATCTCGACGCCGACAGCCTCGACCTGGTCGAGCTGGTCATGCAGCTCGAGGACAGCCTGGACGTCACCATCCCCGAGGACGATCTCGGCGAGGTTCGGACCGTCGGCGACGCCCTCGATCTGATCCTGGCGGCTAGCGCCGCCAAGGCGTGACCGCCGCGGGGACCGCGGAGTCCATCGACCACCGCGGTCGACCGCGTGTCGCCGTCACCGGCATCGGGGTCAAGACCCCCGCCGGCCAGACGGTCGACGAGATGTGGGACACGCTGGTGGCGGCCCACCCCGCCGCGGCGCCGATCACGCTCTACGACGCCTCCGCGCACTCGGTGCGGTTCGCCTGCGAGGTGCGCGGCTTCGACCCCGTGCCCTACGTGGGCCCCAAGGAGGTGCGCCGCACCGACCGTGCCGCCCTGCTGGCCGTCGCCGCCGCCGCAGACGCGGTGGGCGACGCCATCGGCGTGAGCATGGACCCGACGGGCGAGCTCCTGCCGGCCCCATCGCCCGACGACCTGGGCGCCGACCCGCTGCGCTGCGCGGTCGTCGCCGGTTCCGGTATCGGGGGCATCCGCACACTCGAGGACCAGGTCATCGGCTACGCCGAAAAGGGCCCTGGCCGGGTCGGGCCCTTCCTGGTGCCGATGATGATGCCCAACGCCGCCGCGGCGCTGGTCGCCATACGTCACGGCTTCACCGGGCCCAACCTGGCGATCGCCACCGCCTGCGCCACCGGCGCCCACGCGATCGGCGAGGGTGCCCGCCTGCTGCGCGACGGCATGGCCGACGTGGTCGTCTGCGGCGGCACCGAGGCCTGCGTCAGCCCCGTAGCGATGGCCGCCTTTGCCCGCATGGGCGCGCTGAGCAAGAACCCCGACCCGTCGGCCGCCTCTCGCCCGTTCGACGACGACCGTGACGGCTTCGTCATGGGCGAGGGCGCGGCGTTCGTGGTGCTGGAGCCGTACGACCGGGCGGTGTCCCGCGGCGCCCGCATCCAAGGCGAGGTCCTCGGCTATGGCCTCACCTGCGACGCGCACCACGTGACCGCCCCCATCGAGGACGGCTCGGGCGCGGTGGCGGCGATCGAGATGGCATTGGCAGACGCGGGCATCGCCGCCGGAGCCATCGGCCACGTCAATGCCCACGGCACGTCGACACCCCAGAACGACGCCGCCGAGGCACTGGCGATCGCCAAGGTGTTCGGTCCCGGAGCCGTCCCCGTCACGTCGACGAAGGGCGTCACCGGCCACCTCATCGGCGCCGCCGGCGCGGTCGAGGCGGTCGCCGCCCTGCTCGCCGCCGGGCGGGGCGTCGTCCCCCCCACCGCCAACCACCGCCACACCGACCTGCCCGTCGACGTCGTGGCCGGCGAGCCCCGCACCATCGAGGTGGCGCCGGCGGTGTCGACGTCGTTCGCATTCGGCGGTCACAACGCCGCGCTGGTCCTCGGCCCGGCGTGACGGTGGTCGAGTGGGCGCTCGCGGAAGTTCCGTGGATGTATCGCCGAGCCAGGTTCGTCGCTGGCAAGGACGCAGGAGGAAGGCGCAGCCAGCGGCTGCGGCGACGACGAGGACGCAGTCCAGAGGCGGATCTGGCCGGCGAGACGCCACGATGACTTCCGCGAGGGCCCACTAAGTGGCCACGGTCGTCTCCGCTCCCTCAGTGCCGCCGCGCCTCCCCCTCGGCCGTGGTCGCCCCGGGACCGTGGAAGCCGGCGTGGGGCACACCCCGTGGCTGCCGGTCGACGCTCCGGTTGCCTGGTTCCGAGGCGCGCCGACCCAGGCCGACACCGAGGTGATCGCCCGCACGGTTGCCGTCGGCGTCGACGCCGGTGTTCCCGTAGTCGGGGTGCTCAGTGGCGTGGGGGTGGACGCCACCGCCGGGTTGGCGTCACTGCACGGGTGGGGGGCACTGGCCCGGGCGTTGGCGGGGGCGTCCGGACTGGTGCCGGTGGTGCTCGTGGTCGACGGTCCCTGCCTGGGCGGCACCGCGCTCGTGCTGGGGCTCGTCGACTTGGTCGTCATGACCGCCCGAGCGACCGCGTTCGTCAACGGGCCCCAGGCGTCGGCCCGCATCACCGGATCCGCCACCCTCGACGGCGACCTGCTCGGTGGGTCGTGGGTCCACAGTGCCCGCACCGGCCTGGCCGACCTGGTGGTCGAAGACATCGACGAGGCGTTCGACGCGGTCGCCGACCTCCTCGACCACCTGCCGCCCAACAACCACGAGACGCCGCCGACGGTGGCCGCGGGCGACCCCGCCAACCGGCCCACCCGGGGAGCCGCCGGCGCCGTACCCACCGACGGCCGCGCGTCGTACGACGTGCGCCGGGTGATCACCGACGTGGTCGACGACCGGGAGTTCATAGAGCTGCGGGCGCGGTTCGGCACCAGCGTCGTGACGGGCCTGGCCCGCGTGGCCGGGATCCCCGTCGGTGTTCTCGCCAACCAGCCCAGCCAGTTGGCGGGGGCCCTGGACATCGAGGGATCGGAGAAGGGCGCCCGCTTCGTCCGCTTCTGCGACGCCTTCAACGTGCCCCTGGTCACCCTGGTCGACACCCCCGGCTTCCGTCCCGGGCGCGACCAGGAGTGGCGCGGCATGATCCGCCACGGTGCCAAGCTGGCATTCGCCTACGCCGAAGCCACGGTGCCGCGGGTGTGCGTGGTGCTGCGCAAGGCCTACGGCGGGGCGTACATCGTCATGGACTGCAAGTCGATGGGCAACGACTGCGCGCTCGCGTGGCCGACCGCCGAGATCGCGGTGATGGGGTCCAAGGGCGCGGTCGAGATCCTCCACCGCCGGGCGCTGAATCGGCGCCACCAGCGAAGGGGAACGGGAGGCGCGTCGGCGACCAGTTCCAGGCCGACTACGAGGCGGTGCACCTCTCCCCCGCGACCGCCCTCGAGCGGGGCTACGTCGACGAGATCATCGACCCCGCTGACACCCGCGGCGCGGTGGCGGGCGCGCTGATGGCGCTCGCGGCCAAGCGCGAGCGCCTGCGGCCCCGCCGCCACGACAACATCCCGTTGTGACCGGAGGACCGACGCCCATGCTGCTCGACGGCAAGAAGCTGCTCATCACCGGCGTGCTCACGAAGGACTCGATCGCCGCTGCGGTCGCCAGGCTCGCCCAGGAGCAGGGCGCCGAGCTGGTGCTCACGTCGTTCGGGCGCGGCATGCGGCTCACGGAACGCGTGGCGCGAACGCTGCCGTCACCGCCGGACGTGGTCGAGCTGGACGTGACCGACGCGGCCCACCACGCGGCGCTGGCCGACGAGCTAGGTCGCCGCTGGGGCAAGGTCGACGGTGCGCTCCACGCCGTCGGGTTCGCCCCCGAGGCCTGCCTGGGCCAGGACGAGGGGCTGCTGGCCGCCGGCTGGGACGACGTCGCCACTGCCCTGCACGTGTCGGCGTACTCGCTCAAGTCGCTGGCGGAGACGCTGCTGCCGCTGATGCCCCCGGGCGGGTCGGTGGTCGCCCTTGATTTCGACGCCACGCAGGCGTGGCCGGCGTACGACTGGATGGGGGTGGCCAAGGCAGCCCTCGAGGCCACCTGCCGTTACCTCGCGCGCGACCTCGGCGGGCGGGGCGTGAGGGTCAACCTGGTGGCGGCCGGGCCCCTACGCACGCTGGCGGCGCGGTCGATCCCCGGGTTCGGCACGATGGAGGCCGCCTGGGGCCAGCG
The DNA here is from genome assembly GCA_963813485.1 of uncultured bacterium. Classification (GTDB taxonomy): domain Bacteria; phylum Actinomycetota; class Acidimicrobiia; order Acidimicrobiales; family VFJN01; genus DASQUK01. Next base: position 118,553 of record CAWEZE010000018.1, on the reverse strand, counting down.
GGCGCCGTTGGGGTGGGACGTGCGCGACCCCGAGCCCGTGGCGCAGGCCTGCGTCGCGCTCCTGTCCGACTGGTTCCCGGCCACGACCGGCGAGATCGTCCACGTCGACGGCGGCGTCCACGCCGTGGCACTGGGCGCCGGAGAGGTGGGAACGCGACCGGAGCCGGAGGGATGACGCCGGGCGACGACCCCGTCGATCTGCTCCCCCACCGGCCACCGTTCCGGTTCGTCGACGCGGTCGACGAGTTGGTCCCCGGACAGCGAGTACGAGCGCGCTACCGCGTGACGGGCGACGAGGCCTTCCTGGCCGGCCACTTCCCCGGCAACCCCATCCTGCCGGGGGTGATCCAGTTGGAGGCGTTGGCGCAGGCAGGAGCGGTGGCGCTGCTGTCCGACGAGCGCTATGCGGGCTCCCTGCCGCTGTTCGGTGGTGTGGAGGATGTGCGCTGGCGCCGGCTGGTCCGCCCCGGCGACGAGTTGGTCCTCGAGGTGGTCATGGACCGCCTCTCGGCACGCGGGGGCTGGGGTCAGGGCACTGCCACGGTGAGCGGCAAGGCGGCGTGCAAGGCCCGGCTGTTCTTCATCCTGGGGACGGCCGAGGGCTCCAACGGCGCGCGCTGACCGCCACCGGACTGCCACCATGGCGGCCATGTCGCATCCCATCGAGCCCGAGCTGCTCGACTTCGCCGTCGACCTCGTCGCCACCGCCGGCAAGACGACCCTGCGGTGGTTCCGGGCGGCCGACCTTGCCGTCGACACCAAGGCCGACGGCACCCCGGTGACCGCGGCCGACCGGGCGGCCGAGCGCCTCGTGCGAGAGCGGATCGCAGACCGCTTCCCCGACGACGGCGTGCTCGGTGAGGAGGAGCCAGAGCTCCTGGGGCGCTCGGGACGGCGTTGGATCGTCGACCCCATCGACGGGACCAAGGCGTTCACCCGCGGCGTCCCGCTGTACTCGACGCTGCTCGCCCTCCACGACGGGGACGGCCCGGCCCTGGGAGTCATCGGGCTGCCGGCACTCGGCCAGGCTGTCTACGCCGGCCGGGGGCTGGGCTGCTGGAGCGACGGCCGGCCGGCCCGGGTGAGCGACACGTCGACGCTCGACGGCGCCTACCTCACGACCAGCGGGTACAGCCACTGGCCCGACGAGGCGCTACTGGCCGTCAAGCATGCGGGGTGTGAGCTGCGCACCTGGGGAGACGGCTACGGCTACGCGTTGGTGGCCACCGGCCGGGTCGACGCCATGGTCGACCCCGCGGTGGACCTGTACGACGTGGCTGCGATGCCGGTGATCCTGACCGAGGCGGGCGGCCGCTTCACCACCGTCGATGGTCGCGAGGATGCGGATGGCGGCAGCGGCGTCGCCACCAACGGCCGGGTCCACGACGAGCTGCTCGGGCTCCTCGCCGTGTAGGAACGTGGACCTTCAGATCCAGCCGCGTCGGTGGAGGGTCCGGTAGAGCACCGCCAACCCGACGGCCATCAGCCCCAGCGCCATGGGATAGCCCCACCACTCGTCGAGCTCGGGCATGTGCGCGAAGTTCATGCCCCAGATCCCGGCGAGCATGGTGGGCACTGCCGCCATTGCCGCCCACCCAGCGATGGTGCGCATGTCTTCGTTCTGTCGCACCGAGATGTGCGACAGGTTGACGTCGAGCACCTCCGAGAGCAGCTCCCGCTGGATCTCGATGCGAGCCACCGCCTTGCGCACGTGATCGTCGACGTCGCGGAAATAATGGCCCAGGTCGACCTGGCCGAATGGATGCTTGCCCTCCTGGAGATGCTCCAGGGGCTCGGCGAGCGGCTGGATGGCGCGGTACAGGTCGAGGACCTGGCGCTTCAGCTTGTAGATCCGCACCGCCGGGTTGGTGCGATCGGGCGAGAAGACCTCGGATTCGATCTCGGCGATGTCGTTGTCGAGGCCGTCGATCACCGGGTGGTAGTCATCGACGATCCGGTCGACGATGGCGTGGACCACGGCGATGGGGCCGAGGGCCAGGCGTTGCGGATCGGACTCGAGCCGTTGGCGGACCGGGGCCAGCGCGCTGCCCTCGCCGTGACGGACTGTGACGATGAAGCTGTCGCCGGCGAGCAACTGGATCTCGGCGAACTCGATGGCCTCGGCCTGGTCGTTGTAATGCGCCGTCTTGAGCACGAGGAAGAGGCAGTCGCCGTAGCTCTCGAGCTTGGGACGCTGGTGGGCATGGACCGCGTCCTCGACCGCCAGTGGGTGAAGCTCGAACTCGCGGGCGACCGCGTCGAACTCGTCCTCCGTCGGCTCGTACAGGCCGATCCACGCAAAGCTGTCATCGCTGCTGCGCCCGGCCTCGAGGGCGTCGTTCAGGTCGAGCTTGCCGGGCCGGCGCACACCGTTGCTGTAAACGGCGCAATCGATGATCACCAGCGTGATTCTGGCCCAAGATGGGTGGATGGACCGCGCTTCATACCTCGACTCCCTCCGCGGCGACGCCGCCGATCTCCTGGCCGCCGCCACCGGGCATCTCGAAGCCGACGTTCCCACCTGCCCCGGGTGGAGGATGGAACGGCTGGTCGGTCACGTCGGCCGGACCTACAGGTGGACCGCGGGCTGGGTGGAGGGCGACGACGCGCGCGAGCTCCCCCTACCGCCGAAGGGCGACGCGGTCATCGAGTGGACCCGGGCCGGCCTGGCCGAGTTGATCGACACCATCGAGGCGGCCGCCGGCGTGGACGCTGCCGGGACGACGGTGAAGACCTGGGCCGGTGACCAGCCCCCCATCTTCTGGCCCCGGCGGATGGCCATCGAGACCGCGGTGCACCGTTGGGACGCCCAGGACGCCGCGGGCCAGGGGCGGCCGGTGGGCACCGACCTGGCCCTCGACGCGGTGGACGAGCTGTTCGATGTGATCCTTCCCTGGCGGGGAACGGCCGAGCTCGGTAGCGAGAACGAGGGCAAGACGATGCACCTCCACGCCACCGATGTCGGCGACGAGCCTGGCGAGGGCGAATGGCTCGTCACGCTCACGCGCGACGGGCTGACGGTCGACCACATGCACGCCAAGGGCGACGTGGCCGTGCGGGGCACGGCGTCCGACCTGCTGTTGCTGCTGTGGAACCGCGTATCGGCCGACCGGTGCGAGGTGTTCGGCGACGCCGACCTCCTCGAGTGGTGGCGTGCGGCTGTGACGGTCTGAACCGGGCACGTTGACGGCCCCACGCTCACTCGACCGGCGACCCTGCTGTCGGCTTACCAGCCTTCGAACACCGCGGCGCGCACCCCGGCCCGCGCCAGTTCGTGCAGGAACGGCAGCGGCTCGACCAGCGAGGCCAAGCCGGCGGCTCCGGTCATGAGGGTGCGCCCCGCGGCGATCCAGCGGGCCGTCACCGCCGCCACGGTGCCGGCGGCGACGGCGGGCCGGTCGACCGCACCCAGGACCACGGTGTCGCGCACCCGGCCGCGACGGCCCCGCACCTCGACCCGCAGGCCGCCGATGCGGCCCTCCGCGTGCGGGGGCCGCAGCATCGGCAGCCCCGCCGTCAGGCGGTCGCGACGGGTAGCCGCCAGGCGGGCCGTAACCCGGCCGACCCCGGGGAACGCCGGCACCAGCAGCAATGCGTCGGGCAGCCCGGCGCGGTAGCAGTCAGCGCCCCCGATCGGATCGGGGAAGAACGACAGCTCCCGCCCCGACCCCGGCGGCCGCCGGCGCCACGCGTAGTCCCGCCAGTCGAGCCCGACGCCCCGCAGGGCAGCGTGATGCTGCCGGGCGCATGCGGGTCCGCCGGTCCCGTGGTGGGCGACGTGCACCTCGTCGATGCTGTCGAAGTCGTCGCTGGCGTGGCGGGCCAGGACGCACGACAGCCCCGGCCCGAATCCAGCCCCCACGGCCACGACGACCCGTCGCTCCCGGGCCTCGGCGTGCAGATCGAGCAGGCCCTCCACGGCGGCGACGCTGTCGGCCACGGACACTACGTGCTTCCCGGCCGTCACCGCCCGCTTGGCGATCTCCACGTGACGCGGCGCCGGGGCTGCGACGACGACCACGTCGACGGCGGCGGGCTCGATCTCGTCGGCGGCCGAGGCCCGTGATCCGAGAGAGGTCACCACGGCCGAGCGCCGCTTCCGGTCGGCGTCGGCGATGAGCACGGCGTCGGTGTCGCCCTCCGCGATCAGATGGCGGGCGGCGCGCGCGCCCACCGCGCCGGCGCCGCAGATGAGGACCTTCACCGTCGGCCGTGACTATTGGCTAGCGCAGGCCGGGTCCGCTGAGCTCCCGCCAACCGCCTGACTGGGGTGGGGTGCCACCGGAGCCCCGAACCCGCAGCACCGCGGCGATGATGCCAGCGATGCCCACGGCCGCCAGCGCACGTCGGAGGAGAGCCATGCCGGCACCCTAGGCGCGGACCGTGGGGCTAGAAGGAATCGAACCTTCGACCTCACCCTTATCAGGGGTGCGCTCTAACCGACTGAGCTATAGCCCCGCGTGCGAGCGAGCCAGGTTAGCGCTGCGTTTCGCGGTCGGTCGAACCCTCAACGGCCGGCACGTGGACGGGTTCGTCGCGGTCGTCGCCATCGCCGTCGCCCTCGATGGACGGCATCACCGGAGCTCGATGCTTGGCGGCGTGGCGGGGTCCGCCGGGCCTTCCAGCCGCTGCGCGTGCGCCGGGCGGACGGAGGCGGCGCTGCCGGGCGCCCGGTTGCGGCGTGATCGGTTCCTTCACGATCGTGTAGCGCAGGCCGCCGGTCAGTTCGTTGAGCAGGTTGATCAGCACCACCATCAGCACGTTGCCGATCGATCCGGCCACCACGAGGATCCCGCCGCCGATGGCGGCCACGCGGAAGAGCGTGCCGTCGTCGAACTTGAAGCCACCGACGAGCACCTCGCCTTCGGCACAGTCGTCGTCATCTTCGAACGCGGTTCCGGCCGGCACTTCAGCCTTGAGCGTGCACGTCCCGTACGCGCCCATCCGGGTGACGAAGCTCTCGACGTCGTCGACCGTCCCCACCGACCGACCGACGTTCCAGAGCAGTGTCCCCGCCACGACGACGATGAGACACACGCAGATGTAGAACAACACCGACAGCTTGAAGACCGACCACGGGTCGATGGACCAGAGCCGCTGGCGCACCCGGAGCCCGCGCCTCGCCTTGCCCTTGGGGGCCCGTCGCGGACGGATGCGGGCGGCCAGTCGCCGGGCTGTGCCGGGCTCGGCCACCTCAGCACCCAACGGCTCGGTGCCGTTGGGATCGACCTCGGGGCCAATCGCCGGAACCGGGCTGGTGATCGCCGCCGAGGGCGACCCGGTCGCCACGCCCTCCGTCGTCGAGCCGACCGGCGCGGGCGTCGATGGTGCGGCGGTCGACCAAGGCGCAGGGGACGCATCGGGCGGAACCGCGCCATAGCGTTGCTCGCTGCCATCGACCTCGCTATCGGCCGCCATCGCCCACTCCCGGGGACGCGCATCGGCGTCGGCCACGCCGGGGTCGCTGCCCCTCGTGTCACCGTCCAAACGGTCGGTCACGTCCGCGCCACCCGTTGGCGGTAGGCCGGCCTCGTCATGGCCGTTGGAGCCGTTGCCACCCGAGGCGCCGGCACCGGCGACCGGCGGCAACCCGGCGCGCGCGATCGGCCACCGGACCGCTGCCGGGGGTCGGTTCTTCGGGTTGCTGCTCCGCACCGCCTCCGCCTTGGCCGTGATCGTCGGTGGTCACTCCGGACGGGTCAACCGGCATCGCGGGGAGTCTACGGCACGACTGTCTCCGCGCCCTAGCGGCCCCACTAGGTCTTTTTCATGATACTCCGACCGCAAAGCGCGTTCACGCACCACAGACGATGAAGTGAATCGGATCGGTGGCGGGCAACGGCTGGCACAGACCGGCCGCAGGCGCGACGCGCCGCAGCTCGTCTACATCGGACCGCGACACGTCGATGGCCAGGCCGCGCTCGTGGTCGGACGTGCCGGGTCGCGCTACTGGATAAGGGTTCGCCGCCCGCCGCTCCCATAGCGCTTCCTGCTGGGACCGGGTCCGCAGGCCCGAGACCACGCTGACCGGGCGACCCAGCAGTCCATCGGCCCGCGCCAGCGCGGCCAGCATGGCGGGAGCCAGGCCGGCCCGACGCCCGCCCGCACCAGCCGCCTGGCCGGCGGCGCCGAAATCCGCCGGGCGGCGGGTAGCGCGGGCCTTGGCGTAGGCCTCCACCTCGCCGACCCGCACCTGCACGACAACCTCGTCGCCGTTGCGCTCGATCTCGACGAGATGGGCGCCGTTGGCGCCCGCCACCTCGCGCGCCGTCCGCTCGCCATCGGCAGCGCCGGCGAGAGCTGCGGCGTCGGCCGCCGTGCGCGCCCGTGCCCGATCGTCGAGCACTCCCGCCAGCGGCACGAGCGCCAGCAGCGCCACGCAACACAGCGCCACCATCGCCGCCGCCAACGGAATGATCTGCCCATCATCGCCGCGGCCGCGGCGGCACGACCGGCGATTCGAAAGCCTTCGAAGTCGGGACACCCCGCACACCTCCCCCGAGCGCGCCACGCGGAGCGCGCCCCGTCACCGTCGTGAGGGGGAAGTCAGAACATGGGGCGCCACCGCGGGGCTGGCGCTTGCCGACCCGTGCGGATCGCCCGAATCAGGCGGGGAAGTCGGCGCCCAGCACCGGCGCCACGGCAGCCACGCTCTGGCCGGCGTCGAGATTCATGACCCGGACGCCGGTCGCATCCCGACCCTGCGACGAGACGTCGCGCACAGCCGTGCGGATGAGCGTGCCGGCCGAGGAGATCACGAAGATCTCGGCGTCGATGCCCACCATGAAGGCAGCGACGACGAAGCCCTTCTTGGCGGTGAGCTTGATGCCCCGCACCCCCTGCCCACCGCGACCCTGGGGGTTGAACTTGTCGAGCTGGGTGCGCTTGCCGTAGCCGGCATCGGTGACGATCAACAGCGAGACGTCGTCACGAGCCACGTCGCACGACACCACCTCGTCGCGCGCTCGCAGCTTCATGCCTCGCACGCCGGCCGCCGCCCGGCCCATCGCCCGGACGTCGTCCTCGCCGAACCTGATGGTCATGCCCGAGCGCGCCACCATGAAGATGTCGTCGCCGCCGTTGGTGGGAATCACCTTCACGAGCTCGTCGCCGTCGCGCAGGTTGATGGCAATGAGCCCGCTTCGCAACGACGAGTTGTACTCGTTGAACTTGGTCTTCTTGACCTGTCCCTGCTTGGTGGCAAAGAACAGGAACCGGTTGGTCTCGTAGTCACGGGTGTCGATGACGGCCTGGATGCGCTCCCCGGGCTGAAGCGGCAGCAGGTTGACGATGGCCGTGCCGCGCGCCGTGCGGTCCTTGCGCGGGATCTCGTGCGCCTTCAGCCGGTAGACGCGCCCCCGGTTGGAGAAGAACAGCAGGTAGGCATGCGCCGTGGTCGTGAGGATGTGGCTGACATAGTCGTCGTCGCGGAGGGTGGCCCCGGCGACGCCACGGCCACCGCGGCCCTGGGCCCGGAACGTGTCGGCCGGGACGGTCTTGACGTAACCCCGCGACGACATCGTGACGACCAGCTCTTCGTCGTCGATGAGATCCTCGATGTCGATGTCGCCCATGTCGTAGGTGATCTCTGAGCGGCGAGGCGTGGCGAAGCGCTCCTTCACCGCCGCCAGCTCTTCCTTGATCACCGAACGCAGCTTGGCGTCGTCACCGAGGATGGCCTCGAGCCCGGCGATCGTTGCGCGCAGGTTCTCGGCCTCGGTCTCGAGATCGATCCGGGCCAGGCGAGTGAGCTGCCCCAGGCGCATGTCGAGGATGTGCTCGGCCTGCTCCAGGGAGAACTGGAACGGCTCGGCCGTCAGGCCCTCACGGGCGGCGGCCCGATCTTCGGACGCCCGGATGAGGGCGATCACCTCGTCGATGACGTTGATGGCCTTGAGCAACCCGTCAACCAGGTGGGCGCGCCTGCGGGCCTTGTCGAGCCGGAACCGGCTACGCCGGCGGATGACGTCGACCTGATGGTCGATGTAGGCCTGCAGCACCTGGACGAGGTTGAGCGTGCGGGGCACGCCGTCGACCAGGGCCACCGTGTTGACGGCGAAGTTGGTCTGCAGTGGCGTGTGCTTGAAGAGGTTGTTGAGGATGACGAGCGCCGGGGCGTCCTTCTTGAGCTCGATGACCAGGCGCGTTTCGCCGCCCGCCGACTCGTCGTTGACGTCGGCGATCCCCTCGATCTGCCGGCTCTCCACCAGCTCCTTGATCTTGGTGGCGGTTGCCACGATCGAGGCCTGGTACGGCATCTCGGTGACCACGATGCGATCGCGCTGACGGCCGGTGCCCTCGATGATCTCGGTGCGCGCCCGCAGGCGGATGGAGCCCTTGCCGGTGCGATAGGCGTCGAGGATGCCGGCCCGGCCCATGATGAACCCGCCGGTCGGGAAGTCGGGGCCGGTGACGAACTGCATCAGGTCGTCGGGCGTCGCCTGCGGATGGTCGATCAGGTGGAGCGCGGCGTCGATCGCCTCGCCCAGGTTGTGGGGCGGAATGTTGGTCGCCATGCCCACGGCGATCCCCTGGCTGCCGTTGACCAGAAGGTTGGGGAAGCGGGACGGCAGGACCAGCGGCTCCTCGAACTCGCCGGAGTAGTTGTCGACCATGTCGACGGTGTCCTCGTCGATGTCGGCGAGCATGACGTCCATCGACAGCGGCGAGAGCCGGCACTCCGTGTACCTCGAAGCCGCGGGCCCGAAGTCGGGTGTGCCGAAGTTGCCGTGACCGGCGATGAGTGGATGCCGCAGCGAGAAGTCCTGCGCCATGCGCACCAAGGCGTCGTAGATCGCGCCCTCGCCGTGGGGGTGGTAGCGACCCATCACGTCGCCGGTGATGCGGGCGCACTTCATCCAGCTGCGGTCGGGACGGGCGCCGATGTCGTACATGCCCCAGAGGATGCGCCGGTGCACCGGCTTCAGGCCGTCGCGGACGTCGGGCAATGCCCGCGCCGTGATGACCGACATGGCGTAGTCGAGGAAGGAGCGCTCCATCTCCTCCTGGATCTCGATCGGCTCGACGGCCAGGCGGCCGCGGCCGTCTGCGCCGTCGCCGGAGCCGTTGGTGTCGTCGATGGGGGGATTCGAATCGTCAGCCATGGGAAATCAGATGTCGATGAAACGAACGTCTTTGGCGTTGGTCTGGATGAACTGCTTGCGCATCTCCACGTCTTCGCCCATCAGGATCGAGAGCACCTCGTCGGCGAGGGCCGCCTGTTCGACGTTGATCTGCAGCAGCGTGCGGTGGGTCGAGTCCATGGTCGTGACCTTGAGCTCTTCCCAGTCCATCTCGCCCAGCCCCTTGAGGCGCTGGAACTCCTTCTTATGGTTGGGGTGCTCCGCCAGGAAGCGGGCCTTGGCCGCTTCGTCCTTCAGGTAGACCTTCTCCTTGCCCACCTCGGTCGAGTACAGCGGTGGCTCGCAGACATAGATGTGGCCTTGCTCGACGAGCGGCCTCATCTGCCGGAAGAAGAACGTGAGCAGCAACGTGCGGATGTGGGCGCCGTCGACGTCGGCATCGGTGAGGATGCAGACCTTGTCGTAGCGGCGCTTGTCGTTGTCGAACTCGTCGCCGAGGCCGGCACCGATGGCCGAGATGAGGGTCTGGATCTCGGCGTTGCGCAGCATCTTGTCGATGCGAGCCCGCTCGACATTGAGGATCTTGCCCCGGATGGGCAGGATCGCCTGCGTCGCCGGGTTGCGGGCCTGCACGGCGGGGCCGCCGGCGGAGTCGCCCTCGACGATGAACAGCTCGCGCTCTTCCCGGTTCTTGGACGAGCAGTCCTTGAGCTTGTCGGGCATCCCGGCGCCGTCGAGCAACGTCTTGTTGCGCACGACGTCGCGCGCCTTGCGGGCCGCCGCCCGCGCCTGGGCGGCGGCGATTCCCTTGCGGACGATCTTGTTGGCCTCGGTCGGGTTTTCCTCGAGCCAGTCGCCCAGCTTCTCGTTGGTGGCGCGCTGCACCAGCGTCTTCATGGTGGTGTTGCCGAGCTTGGCCTTGGTCTGACCCTCGAACTGGGGATCGCGCAGCCGCACGGAGATGATGGCCGTGATGCCTTCGCGGATGTCCTCACCGGCGAGGTTTGGGTCCTTCTCCTTGAGTTGCTGCTTCGCGCGGGCGTACTTGTTGACCGCGGTCGTGAGCGCCGCCTTGAAGCCCTCTTCGTGCGCGCCGCCCTCGATCGTGTTGATGCCGTTGGCGAAGCTGTGGATGCCGTCGGTGTTGAACCCGCTGTTCCACTGGAAGGCGACCTCGACCTCGGAGGCCTGGTCTGCGTCGGCGTAGTAACCGACCTTGGAGAACAGGCTCTCTTTGGTCTTGTTGACGTGCTTGACGAAGTCGATGATGCCGCCCGAGTACTTGTAGACGACCGGCTCGTGCTCGTGGCCCTCGCGCTCGTCGCGGAAGCGGATCTCGAGGCCCTTGTTGAGGAACGCCATCATCTGCAGGCGCTCGAGGATCGTGCGGGCCGAGAACTCGACGGTCTCGAACACGGTGTCGTCGGGCCAGAAGGTGACGGTCGTGCCCCGGCGGGGACCGGAGCGGCCGTTGCGGGGCGCGTCGCCCGTGACCTTGAGCTTGCCTTGTGGTTGGCCGCCCTTGACGAAGGTCTGGGTGTAGCGCTTGCCGTTGCGGTCGACCTCGACGACGAGCCGGCGCGACAGGGCATTCACCACGGAAACGCCCACCCCGTGGAGCCCGCCCGAGACCTTGTAGCCGTCGCCGCCGAACTTCCCCCCACCGTGGAGCTTGGTGAGCGCGATCTCGACGCCGGAGATCTTGTGGACGGGGTGGATGTCGGTGGGGATGCCACGCCCATTGTCGACCACGCGGCAGCCGCCGTCGGCCAGCAATGTGATGTCGATGCGGTCGGCTTCGCCCGCCATCGCTTCGTCGACTGAGTTGTCGACGACTTCCCACACCAAGTGGTGGAGGCCGGACGGACCGGTGGAGCCGATGTACATGCCCGGCCGCTTGCGGACCGGATCGAGGCCCTCCAGGACCTGCATGTCTTTGGCTCCGTACGAGGTGCTTCCCTGCGGCAAGGCGCGCCCTTTCGACAAGGTCGATTTCTTAGGGGTGGACGACCGGCGCCCGGAGGCCTTTTGCCTGGTCAGAGCCCCAAATCACAACAACGCAAGTCTACCAGAGGGGTGTGACATTCCCGCTCATCCCAAGGGCTCTCGGCAGCCCCGTAGGGAGGCGTCCACGGGGCCTGGCGCGGCCCCCGTCACCCCGACCTTGGGACTCGGCGCGGCGGCCGTGGTCCTCGGCGACCGCGGTCGACCCGCACCTCGATCCGTGCGATCTGGCGAGACCCGGCGAGCTCCGTGACGCGCGCTACCAGTTGCGACTCGAGGAACCGTACGTGCGTCGCGAGCGCCGGTTCGTCGCACGCCACCACCAGCGCGTCGCCATCGATCGCCACCGGCCGCGTGCGGCCCGCCATCACCTCCCCGACGACGTCGCGCCAGCGATCGAACACCACCTCGATCCCCGCGCGGCTCGGGGCGCCGAGGCGCCCCAGGACCCGATCGAGGGTGTCGGCCAGGCGCGTCGGCGGAGCCGTGGTGCCGGGGAGTGGCTGCCAACCCATGCGCACAGTCAACCATCCGACGACGAGCCGGGCGGTGCGTCCTGCGGTTCGTCGACGACCGTCACCGCACCGTCCTGCAACCGCAACACGACGTCCGGATGGGCGTCGGGCGGGAGGCCGCCGGCGGTGGTCAGCACCGTCTGCCCGGACGGCAGGTTGGCCACCAAGGCCTGGCTGCGTTCGGGATCCAGCTCGCTGAACACGTCGTCGAGGAGCAGGACCGGTGCGCTCCCCGTCACCGCGGTCACGATGTGGTGCACCGCCAACCGCAACGAGAGTGCCAGTGTTCGCTGCTCGCCCTGGCTGGCGTGCGTCCTGGCGGGGGTGCCTGCGAGGGTCAACACCATGTCGTCGCGGTGGGGCCCCACCGTGGACACGCCACGCCGCAGGTCGTCCGGGCGGGCCGCAGCCAATGCCGCCCCCAGGCCTTGGTCCCGCCACGCGGCGTCGTAGGTGATCGTGACCTGCGCCGGTTCCCGGGCCAGGGTGTCGTACATCGACGACAGGAGAGGCATGAGACGCTCCACGAGTTCGACCCGCGCCGCCGCCAGAGCCTCGCCGGCGTTCGCCAGCTTGGAGTCCCACACGTCGAGGGTGAACGCGCCCGCCTCGTCGAGTCGTCCCCCGGTCTGTCGCAGGAGGGCGTTGCGCTGCCGAAGCACCTTGTCGACCTCCGCTCTGAGGGCGTCGTTGCGGGGATGCAGCGCCACCAACGCGTCATCGAGAAAGCGCCGCCGTTCCCCGGGCCCATCTTTGACGATGTCCAAATCGTCGGGCGTGAAGACAGTGACCCGCAACGAACCCAGCAGATCCCGAGCCCGACGCAGTGACTGGCGATTGACCAACACACGATTGCGGCCGGTGGGTTGCAGCTGCGCCTCGAGGAGGAGCTCACGCCCGTCCCGTTCGCCGAGCGCCCGAACGACGGCGAACGGCGCGCCCAACCGCACGAGTGCGTCGGTGGGAGCGCCCCGGAACGACGACAACGTCGCCAACCAAGCCAGTGCTTCGAGCAGGTTGGTCTTACCCTCGCCGTTGGCGCCGACCAGCACCGTCAACCCAGGCGACAGGTTGACCTCGATCGATGTGTAGCTGCGAAAGTCGGTGAGCCACAGCGTGCGCACGTGCACGCGTCAGTGCCCCCGCACCCGGTCAGCTCACGCGCACGGGCATGAGCAGGTAGAGGAAGTCGTCGTGCTCCGGGCTGCGCACGAGCGCAGGCTTCAGCGAGTCGACCGTCTCGATGAGCACCTCGTCGCCCTCGAGCACTTCGACACCTTGCAAGAGGTAGTCCGGATTGAACGCCACCGTCAGCTCAGTGCCCTCGTACTTGGCATCCAGTGATTCGTGCGCTTGGCCGACGTCCTGGGTCACGGCCACGAGGTCGAGTCCTTCGGGCGACATTGCCAGTCGTACGGGCGTCGCCTCGCGCGCCAGCAACTTCACGCGTCGGAGCCCTTCGAGCAGACCCTCGCGACTGACGATCAACCGGTTGGGCGGCGCCGATGACGGAATGAGGCCCCGGTAATTGGGGAAATCGCCCTCGATCAGCATCGTCGTAAGGCGCACATCGCCCGCCTCGAATCCGGCATCCCGTTCACCCAACCTGACGGTCAGCTCGCCGACACCACCGAGCACCTTGGTCAGGTCGTTGAGCGCTCGAGATGGCACGAGCACCGACTGGCCCTCGGCCAACACGCTCTGGCCCGGCAGGTCGCGTACGGCCAGCCGGAACGAGTCTGTGGCCACCAGTCGCAGGCCCCCCTCTTCGGCAGACAGCAACACGCCGGTCAGGATGGGCCGGGCATCGTCGCTCGAGGCGGCCGGAACCACCTGCCGCAACGCCGCTGCGAGCTCGGCGGCACCAAGCGTCACCGCCTCGCCGGTGGTGTCGGGCAACCGCGGGAACTCGTCGACCGGGAAGACCCGCAGAGTGAACTCGGATCGGCCGGCGGTGATCCGGGCCTGCTCGCCGTCGACGTCGATCTCGACCGCACCGGGGGCAAGTGATCGCACCACGTCGGAGGTCAAACGCGCCGGCAGGACGGCGACGCCATCGGTCGTCCCCTTCAACCCATCGCCGACGACAACGGCGATGGTCAGCTCGAGGTCGTGTCCTGTCAGGGTGAGGGTGTCGCCCTGCAGTTCGGTGCGGATGCCCGAGAGCACCGGGAGCGCGCCACCGCGGCTGGCGGTCGCTCGGCCGGCCGTGCCGAGGGCTTCGACGAGAACGTCTCGCTCACATCGGAACTTCACGCCGTCGCTCGCTTTCTCTGCCTTCGTGTCATGTACTCGAACTAGTAGTGGTAGTAGGGGCTGTGGATTGTGGACGGGCACTCGTCGCCGCAGGTCAGCGGCCCGATTGTCGTCCCCGTTGTGTCCCCAGGCTCCCACAGGTCGGAGGCCCCGCGCGTGACCCCCCTGGGGACGAGCAGCGGTTCGTCCACCGACCGAGGATGCCGATCCACAGCTCGTCCCGAAGGTTCTCCACGGCCGTGGTTCCGCACCGATCAATCACCTTGACGGACGGCCTTCATGAGCCGTGTGACCTGGTCGTAGATCTGGCGGTCCTTGGACATGAGCGCGCCGATCTTCTCGACTGCGTGGATCACCGTGGTGTGGTCACGCCCGCCGAACTCCCGTGCAATGTTGGGGTACGACAGGTCGGTGAGCTCCCGCATCACGTACATGGCGATCTGTCGAGCGGTGACCAGTGGTCGTTGCCGGTGTTTGCTGGTGATCTCCTCGACCGTGAAGCCGAACTGCTTGGCGGTCTCCTCGAGGATCAACTGGGGCGTGATGGGCCGCGGTTGGTTCTCGCTCAGCAGGTCGGCCAAGACCTGAGTGGCCCGATCGACCGTAAGGGGTTCGTGGGTGAGGCTGGCGAACGCGGACACCCGGATGAGCGCCCCCTCGAGTACCCGGATGTTGTCCTTGATGTTGGTCGCGATCAGGTCGAGGACGTCGTTGGGAATGCGGGTCGACTCGAGTTCGGCCTTCTTGAGGAGGATCGCCATCCGCGTCTCCAGTGCGGGCGGCTGGATGTCGGTCATCAGCCCCTGTTGGAACCGGCTGCGCATGCGGTCTTCGATGCCGATCTGGTCGGGCGGTCGGTCGGAGGAGAGGACGATCTGTCGGTTGGTCTGGTGGAGGTGGTTGAACGTGTGGAAGAACTCCTCGAGGGTTTCCTGCTTGCCCTCGAAGAACTGGACATCGTCGACCAGGAGCACGTCGATGTCGCGATAACGGCGTTTGAACGCGTCCCGGCTGTCGGAATGCATCGAGTCGATGAACTCGTTGAGGAACGTTTCCGACGTGACGTATCGGACACGGTACGCAGGGTAGTTACGGCTGACGTAGCTGGCGATCGCCTGGAGGAGGTGGGTCTTGCCGAGGCCGGCGTGGCCGTAGATGAACAGCGGGTTGAACTTGCGGGCGGGCGTCTCGGCCACCGACAGTGCAGCGGCGTGGGCGAAGCTGTTCGATCCCCCGATGACGAAGTTCTCGAAGGTGTAGCGGGGATTGAGCTCCACATCGCCGCCCTCGTCGGTCGGTCGGCCGGGACCGTTGGGCGACCGGGCGACCTGCCCGTCGCCCGTTGAGCCGGGATTCGAGAGGTCCGGGACCTGGGCGACGAGGCGGTCGTCGGGGGCGGGAACGGTCCAGAGCGGTGGTGGTTCGGCGGGTTCGATCCGGAGGTGGAGCTCGGCGTGGGACGCGCCGGCCTCGGCCATAGCGTCGCGCACCAACCCGAGGTAGCGACCCTCGATGCGTTCCTTCGCCAGCGCGCTGGGGACACCGAGTGTGAGCACGTCGCCGTCGAAGTCGACCGCCCGGATACCGTCGAACGCCGTGTGCCACACCAGATCCGAGACCTGGGCCCGGAGCAGCGCGGCGCACGTCGTCCACAGGTGGTGCGCGTCGCTGATCACGGTCCCGAGCCTTCCTGCTGGCAGCGGAAGTCGTCCACAAGCAATCCACACATGTGGATGACTGCACAACAACCCGACGTCAGGTGGCGGACCAGGCGCCAGTTCCGCTGCCTGAATCCCCGGTCAGAGGAGCGGGTTGGGGAAAGCTAGCACCGACGATGATGGCCGACCAGGGGTGGTCCACGGGAATGGGAGGTCTCGGGCGCGTCAGGGTTGGCGCATTAGAGGGATGGGGCTCTACCGTTGTCCGCGCACCGAAGCGGCGCGCGTTCTATCCGCGCGTCGCGGACGATTTCAACATCCCGCCGCAGGCCCCGCTGACGCTGCGAGGAGGCCGCGTGCTCGAGGAGGCAGCAGGTGAAGCGCACGTACCAACCCAACAACCGGAGGCGAGCCAAGCGGCACGGCTTTCGGCTGCGCATGCGGACCCGCGCCGGCCGGGCGATCGTTCGGGCCCGGCGCCAGAGGGGCCGCGCTCGGCTGTCGGCCTGATCGGACGGATCAGCGATCGTGCGACGTTCGACGCCCTCCGGCGTGATGGACGGCGTGGCTCGGCGGGGTCCGGTGACCGTGGTGTTCCTCCCCGAGCAGTCGACGGGTGACCGCTCCGCTAGTGGCGCGCGGGTCGCGTACAGCGTCGGACGGCGGGTCGGGACGGCCGTCGTTCGCAACCGGGTTCGGCGGCGCCTGCGTGCGGCGATGCGCGACGTCGATGACGAACGTGGCGGGTTGGACCCCGGTGCCTACCTGGTACTTGTCCGTCCCGAAGCCAGACCCATGCCCTACGCAGAGTTGAAACGTTCGCTGGGTGAAGCGTGCGATCAGGCAGCCCGGGCCACGAACCCATGAGCCCGATCGCCCGGCTGTTGCACCGCTTGATAAGGCTCTACCAGAGGGTGACGGATGGGCGGCCGTCGCCGTGTCGATTCGTTCCCAACCTGCTCGAACTATGCGCTGGACGCCCTGGAGCGCCATGGCGCGGCGCGCGGCTCGGCGCTGACGCTCCGGCGCCTGTTCCGCTGCCACCCCTGGGGGGGACACGGGTGGGATCCCGTTCCTGAAGGAAAGCACCGCTGATGCTGGACGGCCTGTTTGAGCTCATCTCGGGCATGCTCAACTTCTTCTATACCCACGTGCCCGGTGGCTACGCAGTCGCGATCGCCCTCCTGACATGCGTCGTGATGATCGTTACGACGCCGCTGACGCTCAAGGGCACGCGCTCGATGATCGAGATGCAGCGGCTCCAGCCGGAGATCCGCCGCCTGCAGGTCCAGTACAAGGACGACCGCCAGAAGCTCAACGAAGAGCTCATGCGCTTCTACCGGGAGCACGAGATCAACCCGGTGGGCGGATGCCTCCCGCTGCTCATCCAGGCGCCCGTGTTCTCGATCCTCTTCTACGTCGTGCGGGGGTTGACGCAGCAAGCGAATTTCGTTGGTTTGGCGGAGTACACACGCGAGCTCGGATTGACCGATCGCGTAAACGACGGGTTCCGGCCGAAGTACCTGGACAACAGTGCCGAGCTCTACCAGTCGCTGCTGGGCAAGCACGAGATGAACTCGCTGGGCGTCGACCTGGCCATATCGCCCGGCGATGCGCTCAGCCAGGGCTTCCTCACCGCGCTGCCCTATCTGGTCCTGATCGCCGTCATCGCGTTCCTGAGCTGGTACCAGCAGAAGCAGATCATGGGGCGGACGGCCGGGACCGAGGTCACTCAGCAGCAGCGGCTGATGATGCGGATCGGCCCGCTGCTCTACGTGTTCTTCGCGTTCGTGAGCCCCCTGGCCATCGGCATCTACTTCCTGGTTTCGACGTTGTGGCGTGTCGGGCAACAGGCCTTCATAACCCGATCGCTCTACCGAGGCGAGGAGTCGGTCGGAAGGCAGGCGCAGCGGGCCATGGTGGAGTTGCGCGAGTCCCGCAAGGCAGAGGGCAACGGGGCCAAGGGAGGTCGCACGCCGGCGAAGAAGGCGCCGACCGAAGCGCCGAGCGGCAATGGACGGACCGGTGATCAGCAGAAATCCGGTCAGCAGAAGCCCAAGGCCCGGAGTGGTGCCGGCGGTGCCGCGAAGTCGTCCACCGGAGGCGGAGCCCCAGCGCCCAAGCCGCACCCGCGCTCCCGCAAGAAGAGGAAGAGGAAGTAGCGCCGTGGAATGGGTCGTGACGACTGGTCGGACCGTCTCCGAGGCCGTGGAATCGGCCCTCGACAAGCTCGGGGTCGACGAGCAGGACGCCGAGATCGAGGTCGTCCAGCAGCCGCAGAAGGGACTGTTCGGGCGCTTGCGTGCGGAGGCTCAGGTGCGGGCGCGTGTGCGGCCTACCGCACCCCGCCCGAAGGTCGATCGACGAGACCGGCGGCGAGGCGAACGACGGGGCCGTGACGGTGACCGCAATCGGGGGAAGGCGACGTCCGCGGGCCGGAGCGATGGCACGGTGGGCAACGGTCGGGGGCGTGGCCAGCGTCGTGACGCGGCCGCGGCACAGAGCGATGGTGACCGGGCGGGGGATGGCGCCGTGGTGATGGCGCAGGCGGACGTGGTCGGGGCCGACGGGCCGACGTCGGCGGAAGGACGCCGGGCAGCATCGTCGCGTTCGCGTCGCCGTCGAGGTAGCCGGACAGCAGAGGGAGCGAATGCGGTGAGCGAGAGTACGCAGCCAACACAGGCGCCGGCAGCGGCGGAGTTCGACATCGAGGGTCAGCGCCAAGCCGTCGAGGGCTTCCTCACCGAACTGCTGACAGCATTCGGGCGGTCCGATGCCACGGTCACGGTCACGCTGAGCGAAGACGAGGCGATCGAGGCCTCGGTTGAGGGCTCCGAACTGGGCCTGTTGGTCGGCCAGAAGGGCGTGACCCTGCAGGCGGTCCAAGAACTGGTGCGGAGCATGGTGCAGCGCCGCTTCGTGGGTCAGACGCATGCCCGGGTGCGCCTCGACGTGGCCGGCTACCGCGCGCGCCGGAAGGTGGCGCTCGAGCGGTTCGCCTGCGAGGTGGCCGAGTCGGTGAAGGCCAGCGGCGTTGCCAAGGCCCTGGATCCGATGGGCTCGGCCGACCGCAAGATCGTCCACGACGCGGTCAACGAGCTCGAGGGCGTGAGCACGGCCTCCGAAGGCGAGGACGCGGATCGCCGGGTGGTGATCCGCCCCGCCTGAGGTTCGGGTGGACGAGACCCGCTTGCTCGAGGTCTTGGAGCGGAGCCGGAACCTCGGCTTTCTGGGGCCCGGCTCCGTCCGCATCCACGCGGACCACGCCGACGGGTTCGCAGCCGGGATCGACGCGTGCCCCGGAGCAGTTCCTCGACCTGG
Organism: uncultured bacterium; assembly: GCA_963813485.1. GTDB lineage: Bacteria > Actinomycetota > Acidimicrobiia > Acidimicrobiales > VFJN01 > DASQUK01. The sequence continues at coordinate 99,716 of CAWEZE010000018.1, read as the reverse complement.
GCAGCGGCGGCGGCGTGCCCGGGCTGGTGCTCGCCCTGCGCTGGCCGGAGAGTCGGGCGGTGTTGCTGGATGCCCGCGAACGGCGATGCGGCTTCCTGCGGGAGGCGGTGCGGGACCTCGAGCTCGGCGAGCGTGTTGTCGTCGTCTGGGCGCGGGCGGAGGAGGCCGGTCACCGTGACTACCTGCGCGGGAGGTTCGACGTGGTGGTGGCGCGGGGCTTCGGACCACCGGCGGTGACCGCAGAGTGCGGGGCACCCTTCCTACGGCTGGGGGGAACGCTGGCGGTCAGCGAGCCGCCGGAGGACGACGAAGTAGCGCCTTTCGGCCCCTCCTCCCGGTGGGTGCCGCCTGGCCTGGCCCGCCTGGGCCTTGCGGTGGGTAGATCGTGGACGGATGGGTATCGGTACCAGGCGCTCGACCAGGTCGAGCCTTGTCCCCCGCGCTACTCGCGCAATCCCGGAATCCCGGCGAAACGACCCCTCTTCTGAGCTGAGCGGCTGTTCCACGTGGAACACGCGCCGGGCCCATGGTTTCAGATGCCGGCCACCTGGGTTGGTTGGTGGCTGTTCCACGTGGAACACGCGGGGCCCATGGTTTCACGATGGTCTCGGCCACTTGGGTCGCTGGGTGGCTGTTCCACGTGGAACACGCGCGCAGGTCCCACACAGGGCGCGACGTGCGCGACGTGCGCACGCGGCAAGAAGACCGACACCGCTCCGGGCTCCCGGAACGGTCCACGTGGAACGTCGTTTTGGGCATCGTGGCGATCAGGCGCGGCCTCACACCTGTTGCTCGGTCGTCGATCGTGCGGACGCCGGCCTTCGCCGCCAGATCTACGTGGCCGGACATTGGCGCGGTTCAGATGGTGGCGGCAGACGTCCCGCGCGTTCCACGTGGAACACACGCGGGATCCGCCTGCCGAGGACCCGCCGCGCGCCCGAAAACACCAGGCTTGACCGGGCCCCTGCGGCCCGAAAGTATGTGCCGGTGGCCGATGGTCCGCCTCGAGGTGGCGCCGATCGGGCGGCGGTCACGTAGTCCCTTTCTGGACACAACCGCGTTCAGCTTGCCGGGTCGAGTCCGCCCCGGCAGCGACGGCTGGGAGCATCGGCGATGAGTACCCAAGACAGCGGCCTCGGCGGCATCCCCACATCGGCCGTGCTCGACTCCCGGTTCGACGAGGCGGGTCGTCACGCATCTCGGGATGCTCAGGTTGCGGACGTCCCCGCCCTCCCCTCGACGCCGTTCGAGCGACCGCTCCCCCGCACGATTGCGATCGCGAACCAGAAGGGCGGCGTAGGGAAGACCACGACGGCGGTCAATCTGGGCGCCTGCTTGGCCGAGCTCGGCTACCGCGTGCTCGTGGTCGACCTAGATCCCCAGGGCAACGCCAGCACCGGGCTGGGCATCAACATCCGCGACCTGCAGTCTTCGATGTACGACGTCATCTTGAATGACCTTCCACTCGAAGACTGTGTCGAGGGGACGGCCGTGCGCAACCTCTTCGTCGCCCCGGCAGCGCTCGACCTGGCCGGTGCCGAGATCGAACTGGTACCGGCGTTCAGCCGTGAGATGCGCCTGCGCCGGGCGCTGGATGCGGTGCGGAACGACTACGACTACATGCTGATCGACTGCCCACCCTCGCTCGGGTTGCTCACCGTCAACGGCCTGGCGGCAGCCAGCGAGGTGATCGTGCCCATCCAGTGCGAGTACTACGCCCTCGAGGGCCTGGGCCAATTGCTGCGCAACGTGCAGCTCGTCCAGCGGAATCTCAATCCCGGTCTCGAGCTCAGCGCCATGGTCCTCGTCATGTACGACGCCCGGACCAAGTTGGCCGACCAGGTCGTGCGCGAGGTGCGCGACCACTTCGGTGACAAGGTCTGCCACAGCATCGTCCCCCGAACGGTCCGCCTGAGCGAGGCTCCCTCGTTCGGCCAGCCCATCATCACGTTCGACCCCACTTCCCGGGGTTCGATCGCATACCGGAACTTGGCGACGGAGGTCAGCGGTGGAGCGGCGCGGCGGACTGGGTAAGGGCCTCGGCGCGCTCATTCCATCGGACGTAGCAGGATCCTCGGCTGCCGGCCTCGCAGCCCGCCCGGGGATCGAAGAGATCTCCATCAACCAGATCGACCCGAACCCCTACCAGCCGCGCAACAGCTTCGACGAGGAGTCGTTGGCGGGGCTCACCGCCTCGATCCGCGAGCTCGGCGTACTGCAGCCGATTCTGGTTCGCCAGGAGAGCGAAGACCGCTTTGCCATCATCGCCGGCGAACGCCGCTGGCGTGCGGCCAAGCGGGCCGGCCTCCAGTTCATCCCCGTCATCGTCCGCCAGGTGAACGACGAGCTGACGCTTCAGCACGCGCTGGTCGAGAACCTCCACCGAGACGACCTGAACCCGCTCGAAGAGGCGGCCGCCTACCAGCAACTGGTCGAGGACTTCGATCTCACCCAGGAGGAGGTTGCCCACAAGGTCGGGAAGAGCCGTTCGGCGATCGCCAACCTCCTGCGGCTCTTCCAGCTGCCGCCGCAGGTGCAACGGCTCGTGGCCGAGGGCCGCGTGTCGGCGGGTCATGCCAAGGCGCTGCTGGGGACGCCGGACCGGGCCTTCCAGGAGTCGTTGGCCCGGCGCGTCGCCACCGACGGGCTGTCGGTTCGGGACACCGAGGAAGCCGTTCGCCAGCGCAACGGTCTGGCGGGTTCACCGAGCGGGTCCACCGGTTCGTCGGGCGCCCGGTCGAAGCTGCGAGCACCGGGGCTGCTCGAGCTCGAAGGGCTGCTCGCCGAACAGCTCGACACCCGCGTGTCGATCAACGTCGGGCCCAAGCGTGGCCGAGTCGTCATCGAGTTTGCCGACCTCGAGGACCTCGAGCGGATCTATCGAGTCATGGCCGGGTCCCACTGACACGCAAAGTGCCCGAAAAACACTTAACCCCAACCTGAGGATTGGAGGTCCTCAAGTCGGGGTCGAGTCAATCCACAGCCTTGCACACAGGTTGTGGATTACGTCTCTTGTGTAGGTTCAGGGCAGGAATTCACCCAGCTCAGCCAGCAGCTGACCCTTACCCTTGGCCCCCACCAGGCGCTTTTGCGGGGCGCCGTCCTTGAAGACGATGAGCGTGGGGATGCTCATGACGTCGAAGCGGCGGGCGACGTCTGGATTCTCGTCGACATTCAGCTTGGCGATGCTCAGCTTGCCCGCATGCTCGCCGGCGATCTCGTCGAGGATCGGGGCGATCATCTTGCAAGGTCCGCACCACTCGGCCCAGAAGTCGACGACCACCACTTCGGCCGCTGCGCCGATCGTCTCGTCGAACGTGGCGTCGGTGAGGGTGGCTATGCCTTCAACCATGTCCAGGTGACCTTCCTTCGGTGTGACTGGCGGATATCAAGAACCAACGACGTGAACAGCACCCCTGCCAGGGTTGTTCCCTTCCCCGCGCAGGCTGACCTAAGCGCCCCGGGCCTCGAGCCAACGTTCGGCGTCGATGGCGGCCTCGCAACCCGTGCCGGCCGCCGTGATGGCCTGGCGGTAGACGTGGTCCTGGACGTCGCCGGAGGCGAACACGCCCTCGACGTTGGTCGACGTGGCGCCCTGTCCCAGCCCAGTCACCAGATACCCCGACTCCTCCATCTCGACCTGGCCCTTGAACAGGTCGGTGTTGGGCTTGTGCCCGATGGCCACGAACAGCCCGGACACGGGCAGCGACGTCACCTCGTCGGTGAGCACGTTGCGCACCGTGATGCCCGAGAGCTTGACGTCGCCTTCGATGTCGTCGACGACGTGGTTCCACAGGAAGCGGATCTTCTTGTTGGCGAACGCACGTTCCTGCATGATCTTCGACGCGCGCAGCTCATCCCGGCGGTGGACGACCGTCACGGACCGGGCGAACTTGGTGAGGAAGATGGCCTCCTCCAAGGCGGAGTCTCCACCGCCGACGACCGCGATGTCGTGCTCGCGGAAGAAGAAGCCGTCGCATGTGGCGCATGTCGAGACGCCGTGGCCCACCAGTTCGGCCTCGCGGTCGAGGCCCAGCATGAGGGACTGGGCGCCGGTAGAGATGATCACTGCCTCGGCCTGGTACGTGGGCTCGGCGGCATCGGGATCGCCCACCCAGACCCCGAACGGGCGGGCCGACAGGTCGACCCTGGAGGCCTTCTCTGTGCGGATGTCGGCGCCGAAGCGCGCCGCCTGCTCCCGGAAGCGGATCATGAGCTCGGGCCCCATGATCCCCTCGGGGAAGCCCGGATAGTTCTCGACCTCGGTGGTGAGCATGAGCTGTCCACCGGGCTGATCGCTGCTGGATGAAGGTTCCCCCTCCAACACCAACGGCTCGAGGTTGGCGCGGGCGGCGTAGACGGCGGCCGTCAGTCCGGCGGGCCCGGATCCGATGATGATGACCTTGCGGGTGCTCATGTGTCCTCGTGGAAGCGCGATGTCGGCTCGGAATGAGCCTCGGCTCGGTTAACGCCGTCAGGCGGGTTGATCTTCCAGGCTCGGGCCGCGGCGCCGCATCCACAGGACTGCGCCGGCCACCACGAACACCAGGCCGATGATGAGGTACACCGCCCATGTGTGGTCGTCGCCGAAGACCGCATCCGGCAGGTAGCTGTCGATGAGGCGGACGGCGGCGATCGTTCCCAGCACCAGGGCCGTCAGCCCCGCGAACACGGCGAAGGTCCCGTACACAACGGCCTGGGCCACGGTGAGCGCCGGTCCCGTGGTCCGGTCGCGGACGTTCCCGACCGCCCGTTCGATGGCGTCTGCCGCCTGGGCCGCCCAGTCGTCCGACGGGTGGGCCGGCACGGGGGTGTCTCGGTTGTGCCGGACGGGTGAGCCGACCTGAGCCATGTGGGAAGCCTAGTTGCGGGGCCTCGCCGGATCGCTCAGGGTCGCAAGTCCGCCGCGGGACCGTGCCGCTGGCCGGGCCTCGCCGGCGGATCAGTCCTGGAGCGGCTGGTCGACGACCACGGCGCAGGAGGCGTCGACGGCGACGACCCGCTCCTTGCCGTCCGAGGCGAGCACCCAGACGTCGACCGGTTCACCATCGAGCGTCGCGCGGGCCTGGAGCGCAACCGTCTCGGAAGACGCAGAGAGGTCCTCCCCGTTGGCATCGTCTCCGCACTGGGGGAGCAGCAAGCCATCGCTAGCCGCTTCCCCCGCGGCGTCGTCGTCCTCGGTTGCCTCGGCAAGGGGGCTTGCGAACCTCTCGGCCAAGGCGGACCGCGCGCGGTTGGCCAACGACTCCGAGGAGTCGACTTCGCCGAGGTCGACGATCACTCCCGTGCTGGCGGACGGGGCGCCGCGATCGGCGGTGCGGCTGTCGGGCTCCTCGGCAGCCGAGTCGGGCGCACCTCCTTCGCTCGAGCTCTCGTCGCCCCCCGACTGTGCGACGGTTTCGGTGTCGTCGCTGCCCGAGTCCCAGTTGCGGGCGAGGACACCCAAGCCCACGACGGCGAGCATGACTGCGGCGGCCGTGAGCCAACGCCGGCGCGCCGTGCCTTGTGGCCGCCACGGCGTGGCACCGCGCGACGTCGCGGGCCGCGCCGCCGCACGCGCAGGGCTCAACGGACTGACCGGCGCCCCGCCCGATTCGTCGCCACTGTCTTGCTCGTCGACGTCCTCGTCGGCGTCGTCCGCCGCGTCGTACGCGGCGAGCGCCGCCGTGAGGCCCCGCTCGCGGGCCGCCGGATCCGGGCCCGGAGGAGGTAGACCCACGGCCTCGCGCACCGCTGCGAGCTCCACCAGCCGAGCGGCCACCGCCGGGTCACGCCGCGCCACCGTCGCCTCGTCGTCTGTGAGGAGGCCGTCGAGCAGCGCAGACGCCAGGTCGTCGGGGTCGCGGGGAGCCGTCATGATCTCGTGCTTGGACGGTTCGGCTGCTCGGTCGGGTTCCCGAGCAGGTCGGCGAGTTGGCTGCGGCCCCGGGCGATCCGTGACCTGACCGTGCCGGGCGGGATGCCGAGCACGCGCGCGATCTCGGCGTAGTCGAGGTCACACACGTCGCGAAGCACGACGGCGGCGCGGAAGTCCGGCGGCAGCAGGGCGAGGGCGGCGTCGATGTCCAGACGATCGGCGACAGCCTCGACAGCGGCCGGCGCGGGGGGAGCCGACACGGCACCGCCGGGGGCGTCCGACGACGTGCCCGCCCCCATGGTCCCGGGAGTGTCGGGGACCGGGCGCCGCCGACGACGGCGCAGTTCGTCGAGGCACGCGTTGGTGGCCACGCGGTACGACCACGTCGTGAACGCGGCGCGGCCGTCGTATCGGCGGATGCCCCGGGCGACGGCGATCAGTGCGTCCTGCAGCGCGTCCTCGGCGTCGGCGTGGTTCCCGGTGAGCCGCCGGCAGAGCGCCCACAGCCGATCGTGGTGGCGGCGCAGCAGGGTCTCGAGGGCGTCACGGTCGCCCGCCTGGGCGGCCGCCACGAGCAAGCGATCGTCGGCGTCGGATGGGTCTCGCGCGATGCCCGGAACAGTAGATCAGCGCTGCAGGCGCACCTCGGTGACGGTGACCTGCCCGTCGTCGCCCGCGCGGGTGAACCACAGCAGCACCGCGCCGCCGGTCTTGTCGAAGGTCACTGTGTTGGTGCCGCTGTCGCTCTCCTCGAAGGTCGCCACCGGCTCACCCCAGCCCTCGAGGCTGCCGGGATCGCTCTCGGCCACGTACACCTCGGCCTGCCATCCGACCGATGGCGTGTCGAACTCGAGTGCGTGGACCTCGGTCGACTGATCCAGCTCGAGGATCAGGCCGACCCCGGGCTTGTCCAGACGTCCCCAGTCCGGTGACGTGTAGTCCTCGGTGCTCCACGAGGTGTTCTGGTCGCCGTCGAATGCGTCACCCCGCTCAGCCTCCTCCGCATGCTCGCCGTCGCCTCCGGCGGGATCGAAGTCGACGGTCCGGGCGATGGGGACGAACTCGTCGGCGGGTGGGGTTGCCTCGGGGGGGTCGGACCCGTCGTCGGGGTTGCCGAAGAGGTTGGTGCCCGACCCCTGGATGAGCAGGCCAGCGACGCCCAACGCCACCGCCACCAGCACGACCAGCAGCGTCGGAACCAGCCAGCGGCGCTCGGTTTCGGCGAACCGCACCGGCGCCCCCGGTCCTTGCACAGCGGGCGTCCCGAGTGGTGTGGGCGGGGCCGCGGGCGGTGGGGGCAGGTGGCCGGCGGCACCCGCCGTCGCGACCGAACGCGCGCCGGCCGCGGCCGGCCCCGACTCGACGACCGTCGCATCGCCGGTCGTGGGACCGTCATCGGCGCCCGCGCCGAGGAGCGCGGCGCGCGCCTCGGTGGCGGTCGGGTAGCGGTTGTCGGGCGAGCGCGCCAACAGGCGCATCGTGATGGCCTCGAGCTCACGGGGGATGCCGGGCTTCACCAGGCGAGGCCGTTGCGGGTCACTGTGGAGCCGGGCGAGGGCGGTGGACGACGAGGAGTCCCCCTCGAACGGGACCCTTCCGCACAGCATCTCGTAAAGCACCACACCGAGGCCATAGAGGTCGGTGCGGCCATCGACCGGCCCGGCCTCGACCTGCTCGGGCGCCAGGTACTTGGCCGTTCCCAGGAACGAGCCCTCCTGGGTGAGGTCAGCCGATTCGGCCGCCTTGGCGATGCCGAAGTCGCCGACCTTCACCCGGCCATCCTCGGACAGCAGGATGTTGGCGGGCTTGATGTCCCGGTGGACGAGCCCGGCGGCGTGGGCCACGGCCAGAGCACCGCACACCTGGGCGGCGATGTTGGCGGCCAGCCAGGGGTCGACCGGTCCCTCGTCGAGCCGTTGGCGCAACGTGCGGCCCCGCACGAGCTCCATGACGATCGCCTCGACGCCGTCGTCACTACATGTGTCGTAGACGCTGACGATGGCGGGATGCGACAGGCGAGCGACGGCGATCGCCTCGTGGCGGAACCGGACCACGAACGTCTCGTCTTCGGCCAGGTGCTGGTGCAGGATCTTCACGGCGATGGCGCGCCGCAACACCTCGTCGGTGCCCAGCCACACCTGTGCCATGCCACCCGACGCGAGCTGCTCGTCCAGCCGGTAGCGACCGCCCAGGAGCGCGCCGGCTACCAGGCCGGCGGCAGGCGACGGGCCGGTCGGGGGAGGGGTCAGTGCCACGGTGCGCCCACCGTAGTCAAGGAGCTCCGGCGCATTCGCGTCGGCCATGGGCCGACGCCGTCACGTGCTGGCGGGTCGGGCCGGAGGGTCAGCCAGACGCCGGCATGAAGCCCGGTGGCGCACACTCCAACGCCTCCATCAGGCCGGGTCCAGCCAGGTGACGCCCATGACCCGCGGGCCCGCGTGGGTGCCGATGGTGGCACCGATCAAGGTCACCCGGATCTGCTCGCCGGGGTAGCGGGGGCTGAGCAGCTCGCGCATCTCGTCGACGTCGGGGGCCATGCCATGGGCGAGGGTGAGCTCCTCCACGGCCGGGCGCTCGAAGACCTTGTCGCGCAGCACCTGCAATGCCTTGCGGCGGGTGCGGGCCCTGCCCGCTTCGGCCACCTCGCCGGTCGAGATGTCGAGCAGCGGCTTGATGGCCAGGAGGGATCCGAGCAGCGCCTGGGCGCCGCCGATGCGCCCACCCTTGCGGAGGTTGTCGAGGGTGTCGAGTGCCCCGATGACGTGTGTGCGGGCGGAGAGGTCGCGGACCATCGACTCGACCGCATCGGCATCCGCCCCGTCGGCCGCCGCCTGCGCCGCCCGGCGCACCTGGGTGGCGAGACCCGAGGTGATCGACCGGGAGTCGATGACCCGGACGTCGAGGTCGCCCTCCAGGGCCTTGGCGCCGTTCTGAGCGGCCTGCATGGTTGCCGACAGTCCGGAGGACAGGTTGATGCAGACGATGGCGTCGGCGCCGGCCTCGGCCTGGCGGCGGAACGCGGCCTCGAACGCCCCCGGCGACGGCGCGGCCGTCTCGGGCAGCTCGTCGGAGGACCCCAACTTGTCGTAGAACTGCTCCACGGAGAGGTCGACGCCGTCGGTGTACTCGACCGACCCGAAACGGATCGACAGCGGCACGACCTCGACCCCGAGCTCCTTCGCCTCGGCGGCCTCGAGGTCGGCGGCCGAGTCAGTGACGATACGTACAGGCATTATTCCCCGCTCTTGCTGCTCCGCAGCGGGCCGCTCGGGCTCCAGCGTGTTGATATCCGCTCTTGCCGCCTGCGGCGACGGGCCGCTCGGGCCCAGGGCTCGCTGCATTGCGGACGCTCGCTCATGGCCGGCGACCCTAATGCGCGGGAATGGCATCTGCCCCCGGCTGACGTCAGCTGCGGCGAGATCGACCGCCGGCCAGATGGGCCGGCCGGTAGCCCCCGGAGCCGTCCGACGGGTCGGAGCCGTCGGTCGCCGTGTCGGGCGAGGCGGAGCCGGCGACCGTGGCGGCCGGTGATGCCGGCGTCGCGCCCGCCGGAACCAGGTGGCGCGATCGCCGGGAGCTACGCCAGTGGCGGGCCCACCACACCGCGAGGAACAGCCCGGCCCCGATGGACAGGACGAAGCCGACGCCCGTGACCGCGGTGGATCGGATGTCGAACGTGGTCTGGTCCAACTCGATTGAGCTGTCCGGGCTCATCACGGTGATGCCCATGGGGAACGCGCCCGAGGTCAGGGCCCGCACGCGGACGTCGAGCCGGGTGACGCCGGGCGGGAGCTCGCGGTTGACGACGTCGCCGTCGAGGAACTCCAACTGGCCGCTGTCGAACTCGATCCGCACATTGAGCGGCTGGTTCGAGTTGTTCGTGATGTTGACCGGGATCGTGCTGGTCCGAGATGTGAGGGTGATGCGGAACTGGTCGGGCAGGACCACGGCCCCGCTCAGCGAGCCCAGCTCGGCGTTGACGCGCTCGACGTAGGCCGGACGCTGGCCCTCGGGCGTGGCGGTCCCGGTGGCCACGAGCAGCGAACGGGACAGTGACCGGCCGTCAGCCGAAGCGACCGTCCCGGCGACCCCGCTCACGCCCCGGCGGGCCCGGCGGAGCGGTGCGGCAATGCCGCCGAGTTCGTCGGTGACCTCGTGAGGGACGAGCGAGACCGTCGCCGGCCCGCTGGGATCGGGGGGAACGTCGAAGACCTGATCGATCGTCACGGCCTGCACGGCCTGGCCGTCGGTCAGGCCGTCGAGCGCCCGGGCCACCGTGGAGGGATCGATGTCGGCGTCACCCGGGACACGGACGGTGACCTCCCGGGGGATGGCGGGGCGTTCGAACCACATGATCGTCAGCTCGGCCAGGAAGCGCTGCGCATCGACGACGCCGTCGTCGCCCCGCAGGTGCGCGGCCAGCTCCGGGTCGCTGACCACGGCGCGCGGGCCGTCGTCCAGCGTGACCGGCGCGTCCGGTACGGCGCCTGCCTCGACGGCGCTGGGCGGAACGACCGCTCGGTCGAATCCGAGGTCGACCGCTTCGTTCGCGGCGGGGTCACCGAGCGTGGGACCCGACAGCCAGATGCCCGGAACCGGCTCGCGTCGGAAGAGGTTGCGCACGGTGGCGGCACCGGCGTCGACCTGCTCGTCGGCCTCGGTCATCAGCCCGCTCCCCTGCAGCGCCTCGAGGTCGACGTCGGTGTACGGCCGGGCCAGCACCGGCCTGGCGCCGCTGGCCTCCACCAGCGCCGCCACCGCCGCACCGCCGTCACCGCCTGCGTCGACCAACCCGTCGAGCGTCTCGGGTTGGGGTGCCAGCGTGAGCGGAACGTCCGGTGCGGCGGCCAGCAGGTTCGCCCGCTCCTGCGCCCGCTGGACGGTGGCGGGTCTGGGCCGGACACTTCCGTCGGGTTGCAGGATCGGCGGGCCGCCGACATCGACGATCACGGCGACCGCCAGTGGCGCGAACGACGGACCATCGGGCTCGAACAGGTACATGAGGTAGGTGGCCACCGGGGTGGCCAGGAGGTTGTCCCCGGCGTCGACCAACTGCGCCTCGACCGGATACACGCCACGACCCTCGAGCCCCTGGCCGTCGCCGCCGACGACGAACCCTGTGGAGAAGGTCCCGGACCCGGAGCCAGACGCCGGCAGCGGTTCCGCAGGCAGCGTGCGCTCGATACCTCCCAGGTCGCCGTCGAGCGTGTCGCGGAACCCGTCCTCCCCGGACCGTGACTCGAGTCGGTCGTGCACAACCAGCCGGAGGGCGGCGCCCGCGGGCGCACCGGTGACGCGCACGCTCACGTCGAACCGCTCGCCGCTGTGCACCCAGGTTGTCTGGTCGACGAGCTCGATCGAGGGTGCCGGCTGCCCGGGGACAGCGGCCGCCGGGCCAGTCCCGACCGACGCGAAGGCGACGAAGACTGCGGGGACAACTGCGGCGACGGCGCGAAGGAGGACGACGGGAAGCCGCGTCACGGGACGTCACCGAGATCGAGCCGCAGGACGGTGAGCCCGTCGGGTTGGAGCACGAACCCTACGCGCTGGTAGAGCCGGAGCGACCGGTTGTTGCCTTCCTGCGTGTTGACGAGCGCGTCACGCGCGCCCCAACGCCGCAGCCAGCGCAAGCCGTCGAGCAGCAGGGTGCCGCCTAGGCCTTGGCCCTGGGCGCGGGGATGCACCGCCAGGCGCTGGACGTAGCCACGGTGAGCAGCGCGCCCGCAGATGGCGTAGCCGATCGCCCCTCCGGCGTCACGGGCAACGCGCAGGTGAACCGTCGGCGTCGCGTTCAGGGCCTCGTCGATCCCGGCTCGGTCCAGGCGCCAGATCCCGCTGAACGCGGCGTGGTCGACCGCCAACAGGTCGTCCAGCTCGCGCCTCCGTCCGCGTCGTATGTGAGCCGGCGCCCCCAGCACTGGGTTCGGGAGCTCGTCGAGGGGGTGGAGGAGCAGGTGCAAGCGCTCCGCCGGCACGAAGCCCGCCTCGAGGAACGGCGGCTGGTCGGCCCGGCCCATGGCGGCCGTGACCGCGCCCCGGTATCCGTCGCGCCGGAGTGCGGCGATGCAGCGCCGGATCTCCTCGGTCGTGAGTGGGCCGGGCCCATCGGCCGCGGGCGTGATGTGGGCAACGTGGCGGTCGGCCTGCCAGGTTCGGACCCGGAGCCGCGCCACACCGATTGCGGGTGCCCGCAAGACACTCATACGTCCCAAAGGGTAGGCAACCCAGCGATACCCGTTACCGTCATCGGCGGATGTCGATCGCCTTCGTCACCCATCCGCAGTACCTGGCCCACGTCGCCGGGGTGGGCCACCCCGAGCGCCCCGAGCGCTTGAAGGCCGTGCACGACGGCGTCGCCCGTGCCGGGCTCGGCGACGAGCTCGTGGCCGTCGCGCCGCGGCCGGCCACCAAGGCGGAGATCGAGCTCGTCCACGACGGCCTCATACGTCGAGGCGCTCGAGCGGTTCTGTCGGAGCGGGGGAGGGCGGCTCGACCCGGACACCCGCGCCGGCGCCGCCTCCTGGGACGCCGCACTGCTCGCCGCCGGTGCCGGGCTCAGCGTCGTCGACCGTCTCGACACCGGTGAGTTCACCGCCGCCTTCTGTGCGGTTCGCCCGCCGGGTCACCATGCGCTCGCGACCCGGGCCATGGGGTTCTGCCTGTTCAACAACGTCGCCGTGACGGCGGCGGCCCTGGCCGGCCGCGGCGAGCGCGTCCTGGTCGTCGACTACGACGCCCACCACGGTAACGGCACCCAGGCGACGTTCTACGACGACCCCCGTGTCGCCTACGTCTCCGTCCACCAGCACCCGCTCTATCCGGGCACCGGATCGGTGCTCGAGACCGGGGCGGGTCAGGGGCAGGGCACCACCGCCAACGTGCCGGTCCCGCCCGGCGCCACCGGCGACGTCTTCAGGGCCGCAGTGGGCGAGGTGGTGGTGCCGTTGGTCGAGGACTTTCGCCCCACTTGGCTCCTGGTGTCGGCGGGCTTCGACGCGCACCGCGCGGACCCGCTGACCAATCTTGCGCTGACGTCCGGGGACTACGCCGACGTCACCAACGACCTGTTGGCGCTGGCGCCTCCGGGCCGCCGGCTGGCGTTCCTCGAGGGCGGCTACGACCTGGAGGCGCTGCGCGACTCGACCGCCGCCGTCCTCGTGGCGCTCGCCGGCGCTCGGCTGCGCCCCGAGGCGCCGACCTCGGGCGGGCCGGGGCGCGACGTGGTAGACGCTGCGGCGGCCATCCAGACGCGGGCGCGGCAACACGGGGCCGACGCCACGTAGCCACCGCCTACCCTCGCGCCACGTGATCCCCGAGCGGCTGCAGCCCATCCTCGACGACGTCCGGCCGCTGGCCGGGCGCTTCGCCGCCGCCGGCCATGTGGTCTACCTCGTGGGCGGGATCGTGCGCGACGTGGTCCTCGATCGCGTCCACGACGGTGCCGACCTCGATCTCACGACCGACGCCCGGCCGGAGGAGACGCTGGCGCTGCTCGACGGTTGGGCCGACGCGACGTGGACGCAGGGCCAGGCGTTCGGCACGATCGGCGCCCGCAAGGGGGGCGTGACCTTCGAGATCACCACCCACCGCGCCGAGGCTTACCGCGAGGACTCGCGCAAGCCGCACGTCGTCTACGCCGACGACATCGAGCACGACTTGTCTCGCCGCGACTTCACGGTCAACGCCATGGCGCTGCGCCTGCCCGACGTCGAGCTGATCGATCCGTTCGGCGGCGTGGCCGACCTGGCGGAGGGTGTCCTGCGCACACCGCTGGCCCCGGAGGTCTCCTTCTCCGACGATCCGCTGCGGATGATGCGCGCCGGCAGGTTCATCGCCGCGTACGGGCTCGCGCCCGACGCGGCGCTGGTCACCGCCGTTCGGAAGCTGAGTCACCGGTTGGAGATCGTGTCGGCCGAACGGGTGCGTGACGAGCTGTCGAAGCTGTTGGTGGTCACCGATCCGAGTGCGGGCCTGTGGTTTCTGGTCGACACCGAGCTGACCGACGAGTTCCTGCCGGAGCTCCGGGCGCTCCGGCTGGAGCAGGATCCGATCCACCGCCACAAGGACGTGCTGACGCACACCATCGCGGTCGTAGCCAAGACATCACCTCGGCTGGTGGTGCGCCTGGCGGCACTCCTCCACGACATCGGCAAGCCCAAGACCCGGTCGATCGGGCCGCGGGGTGTCACCTTCCACCACCACGAGGTCGTAGGCGCCCGGATGGCCCGCGACCGCCTACGGGCGCTGCGATTCTCCAACGAGATCGTCGAGGACGTGTCGCGGTTGGTGTTCCTGCATCTGCGGTTCCACGGCTATCGCGACGACGTGTGGAGCGACGCCGCCGTGCGGCGCTACGCACGCGACGCCGGGCCGCTGGTCGACGACCTCAACGAGCTGACCCGTTGCGACTGCACCACGCGGAACGAACACCGCGCCCGCATGCTGGCCAAGCGCATGGACGACCTGGAAGCTCGGATCGCCGAGCTCCGTGAGCGCGAGGAGCTCGAGCGCATCCGGCCCGACATCGACGGCAACCGGGTCATGGAGCTGCTGGGCATCAAGCCGGGCCCGATCGTGGGCGAGGCGCTGTCGATGCTGCTCGAGGCCCGCCTCGACGAGGGCCCGCTGGGTCAGGCCGAGGCGGAACGCCGGTTGCTGGCCTGGTGGGACGAGCGGCGGCGCGACCCGTAGACCTAGTGTCCCTGACGGGACCTAGGCGACCTTGCGGGCCCGGACGATCAGCGTCGGCGGGACCCACCGCATCGCGTCGGACCAGCCATCCCCGGCAGCGGCCCGGTCGGGCTCCGGCTCCGCGAGCGCGTCCACCCGGAAGTTGGCTCGTCCGAGGCTCGCGAACAGCCCGCTGAGCGTGTGGGGCCGGTCGGGCTCGGTCCCGCCGGCAGCCACCGACCACGCCACCGGGCTGGAGTCCCACCACGTCCGGCGCAGCACCGGCTCGCCGCCCTCGGGGTCGAGGAGCGTGAACGCCGGATGGGGCAGCGAGAAGACCAACGGCCGCTCGGGCTTGAGCACGCGGTGGACCTGCCGAAAGATCCGATCGAGATCGTCGGCGGTCGCCAAGCCGTAGACCGACACGGCCGCATCGATCGTGTCCGCCCGTACGAAGGCCAGCTCGGGCAGTGGGCCGTGGTGGGTCTCGATCTTCACGCCCTCGCGTTCGGCGTTGTCCCGGGCCGCGCCCACGTGGGCGACGTCCTCGTCGACCGCGATCACCCGGGCACCCGCCTTGGCCAGCGCCACGGCACCGGCACCGGCGCCGCACCCGAGGTCGAGGATCCGACGTCCGTCGACATGTCCGAGCAGCTTGAGCTCGCTCTCCGGCGGCAGACCGGGACCGTATTGGAGGGCATCGGACGCCAGTGCCGTGCCGTCCGATCCCGCGGGCGAGAAGCGCGTCGGGGCCATCGCGCCAGTCTGTCGCACCCATGGCGGTCCTGCTGGCGCTCTCAGTGCGCGTGATGCGACTCCCGGTGCGGGGATTTGCCAGCGGTGGGAGACTTCGAACACCGCATGACTGCCCGGCCCAACCCCCACGCTTCGCCCGAGATGGGTGCTGGTCCGGCGACCGAGCCGCGGGACCTGCTGGCGCTCGCCGGGACCACGTCGGCGCCTGCTCTCGATCGTGAGAGCGGGAGGTTGCCCTCCGGAGCGCTGGCCGTTTTGCTCACGTGGGACGGGGCCGGCGAATGCCGGCAGGCGCGCCTCGGCGGCGCGTCCCTCCCGAAGGCCGACGAAGCGGCGCTCCTCGCCGACGGCTGGCTGGAGCTGCTCCATCCCGACGATCGGTCCACCGCCACCGAGGCGGTGCGGACGGCCCTCGCCGGCGAGGCCGGGGGAGAGGCCCTCGAGGAACCGTTGCGGCTGCGGACCGGCGACCGCTGGGCTGTGCTGCGGGTCCAGTCGGTCGGTGGGGCACAGGGGGTGTCGGGCGCGTCCGGCGTACTGGTCGACGCCACCCGGTCCGTCGGTGCCGCGGTGCGGACGGCCCGGCTCGTAGAGGGGTTCAACCGACTGCGCCATCCCGACGAGATCGTTGACGCGATGCTCGACGAGGGCATCTCCCTGCTCGGGGGGATCAATGGCGTGGTGTACGTGCTGTCCGACGAGGACGAGTTGGTGGTCGCGGGCGCCTCGGGTGTCGAGGAGGACATCCTGCACGCCCGGTTCGGCCGCATCGCCCGCGGTTCGCCACTACCCGCCGCCGAGGTGATGCGGACGGGCCGGCCGGTGACGATTGCGAACCCCGCGGAGCGCCGGCGCCGGTTCCCGCAACTCGACGTGCCCGAGACGTTCTACGCGGACGCCTTCAGGGTGGTCCCGCTGAGCGACGCCGAAGGACGGCCGTTCGGGGTACTGGGCATCGGCTTCGAGGACGAACACCGGCTGCGGAGCAATGACCCCCAGCTACTCCAGGACGTCGCAGCGCAGTGTGCGCTGGCGCTCGATCGGGCCCGCTTGGCGGTGGCCGCGGAACGCGACCAGGAGCGGCTGCGGTTCCTCGATCGACTGAGCGGTGCGCTTTCGAGCACCCTGAGGTTGGACGCAACGCTCACCGAGCTGGCGGGATTCGCGGTCCCGCGGATCGCCGACTGGTGTGTGGTCCGCTTGGTCGAGTCGGCCACCAACCCGCGACCGATCGTCGGCGCCGCTCACGTCGATCCCGAGCAGGTGGGTGCCCTGCGACGCCTGACCGAGCGGATACCCCGGGACCTCGAACAGGTTGGGCAGGTGGGCGAGGCGCTCCGGGCGGGCCGGCCGCTGATCCGCGGGTCGCGGGCCGGACGAGTGCTGGCGCCGCTGTTCGCCGACGTCGAGGGCCACCGGGCCCTCGACGTCGTGGGCGTCGACGGCTTGGCGATCTTCCCGTTGCGGGCCCGGGGTCGGCTGCTGGGTGCCATCGGGTTCGGCAACCGGGCCGGGCGCGCCTTTACCGCCGACGACCTCGAGCTCGCCGAGTCGGTGGCGGCGCGCGCCGCGGTGATCGTCGACAATGCCCGCCTGTTCGACGAGCAGTCGGTGGTGGCGCGTGCCCTGCAGGACAGCCTTCTGCCGGGCAGCCTCCCCGAGATCCCGGGAATCGAGCTAGGGGCCCGGTACCGGGCGGCGGGACGCGGGCTCGACGTCGGCGGCGACTTCTACGACGCCTTCCAGGCCGACGCCAACTGGTGGATCTTCGCAGTGGGTGACGTGTGCGGGCACGGCGTCGAGGCTGCGGCGACGACCGGACTGGTGCGGCACACGATCCGCTCGTCGGCGATGGCCGGGGTCATGCCGTCGGCGATCCTGGCCCGCCTCAACCAGATGCTGCTGCGCCACACCGCCGAGTGGGCGAACACCGCCGAAGACCACGTACCGATCAGCCCGCGGTTCTGCACGGTGCTGGTGGGGACCGCCCAGCCGACCTCCCGGGGCGTCGACCTCATCGTGTGCTCGGGCGGTCACCCCCTGCCGCTCGTCGGTCGGGCGGTTGGCCGGGTCGAGCCCGTGGGTGTGCCCGGCACATTGCTGGGGGTGACCGACGAGGTCAGCCTCACCGACACAGTGGTCCACCTCGATCCCGGCGAGGCGCTGGTTTGCTACACGGACGGGCTCATCGATCGCCGCCGCGGTCGCACGAGGGCCTTTGGCGAGGAGGGCGTGGTAAAGGCGCTCTACCAGGGCAAGGGCATGTCGGCCGCCGATCTGGCCAACCTCATCGAGTCCGAGGCGGTGGCGTTCGTCGACGACGACCCCACCGACGACATGGCCGTCCTCACGCTGCGAGCGGTGCCGGCGTAGCCGGCGCGGGCCCGGAGGAACTCGGCGGAGCGGCCGTGTAGTGGTCGACGGCTCGCTCGACCAGGCGCAGCCCCTCGAGTCCCGGGAGGTTGTCGACGCGGTGGTCGATCCGCTGGGCGATGGCCCGCCCGCCGTCGTCACCGAACAGCTCGCGCACCATGAATGCAACCTCGCTGCGCGGCATCACGCCGGCACCCACCGGCCGCCACAGCCGGCGCAGCGCGGCCCGGCACAGGCGCTGGGCACGGCGGCTGCTCGCCAGGCGGCGCTCGGCCTCGGCGGCGTAGAAGGCGATGTGCCGGCCCTCCTGGCGCATGATGCGCGACAGCAGGTCGGTGAGCACGGGGTGCCGGGCCCGGTCGATCAGGCGGGCGTAGCCGGCCTGGGTCGTCCACTCGTTGACCGCGCCCCAGGCCATGTGCACGGCCGGGAAGGTGTCGCCGGCCAGCGTCGACCCCGAGAGCATGCAGCATGGGTGACAGGCGGTCGCGGACACCGAGACGCCGACGCAGCTCGGCGATCCGCCCGGCACCGTGGGGCTCGCCGTGAGCCGCGAGCACGCGGCCGAGCGCTTGTCCGTGCCACATCTCCTCGTAGCTCCAGACGGTGAGGAAGGTGGTTACGTCGGGATCGCGGTGCGCTGGGGTGACGAGCAGGTCGCGTAGGTAGCAGACCGTGTGGTGCTCGATGTCGTGCATGTAGCGAAGGCAACGGATCGCCCCGGCGGGCAGCGGCCGCTCGCGGAAGGCATCGAAGTCGATGCCGGCGAGGTCGACGGGTGCGGCCCGGTCGCGATAACGGTCGACATCCACTCGCATGCCCCCGGTTCGGATCTGGGGGCGCTGGTGGATGAGGGGTCAGGTGGCCTCGCCGGAGGCGATGATCTGGTCGGGGGTCGGCGCGACGGCGCCGCCTGCGACCTCTGCCGACACCGCCATCGTGGTGGTGTCGGCCGGGACGGCCACCGAGGTGATCGGCGTCGTGCCGTTACCCACTGTGCCCAACGAGATGGGCTGGGCGCCGTCGAGCTGCCAGAGCTGGTACGTGCGCCCCTCCTCCAAGGTCGGCAGGTCGTCGGCGAGGAAATAACCGGTGCCCGTGTCCGTGACCACCACCCGGGCCACTGCTGCGCCGTCCGGAGTCGCCAGCGTGGCGATCGGATCACCGGCATCGATCGCTTGCTCGGCCTGGTCGGCAAGGTCGGGCTGCTCCTCGCCGCGGTCGCCGAGCAGGTAGCCGACCCCGAGCGCGGCCGCCACCAGAACCACCGCCGCGGCCGCCAAGCCGGCGACCCTCTCCCACGGCCGGCGCCGGCGGGCGAGGTGGCGCGGGCCCGCCCCGGGTGCGCCCGGCGCGCGGCGGCGTCCGCGCCGCTGGTCTGGCGCCGCCGGGGGAGCGCCGGGGTACGGGACCGCCTCGAGCCGCGGCGGTTCCAGGACCTCGCCCTCGGCGGCGATGGCCTCGGTGATGCGGGCCCACAGGGTCGGTGAGGCCGGCTCGTCCGGGGTGAGCCGGGCGAGCGTGGCCAGGTGGCTGTCGAGCTCGGCCTGGCACACGAGGCATCCCGCGAGGTGGGCCTCGACGGCCGCCTGCTCGTCGGCTTCCAGACCGTCGAGCGCGTACACCGCGATCTCGTCGAAGGGATGCTGCTGTTCCGTGTTGCTCACGGCCGCACCCCCTCGACGTCGAGGGCCCGGCGTAGGCTCGCCAGCCCGGAACGGATGCGGCTCTTCACGGTCCCCTCGGGCACGCCCAACATCTGGGCCGTGTCCCGGTAGGAGCGGTCACCGAAGTAGGCGAGCAGGATCGGCTCGCGTTCGGGTGCGGGCAGCCGATGGACGGCCCGGCGCACTTCGTCGGCCAGGGCCGCGGTGTGCACCACCGACTCGACTTCGTCCACCGCCATGGGCGACAGCGCTGCCTCGTGCTCCTGTCGCCGGCGCCGGGCGGATTCGGAGCGGACCAGGTCGACACTCCGCCGGTGGGTCAGCGAGAGCAACCACGGGCGGAGGCCACCCCGTTCGGGGTCGTACCGTTCGGGCGATCGCCACAGATCGGTGAACACCGTCTGGCAGACCTCTTCGGCCCGGTGGGGATCCCGGGTGACCCGCCGGGCCAGCGCCACCACCGCGCCGCCGTGCCGCCGGAACAGCTCCTCCAACGCCGCCATGCTGTGGCGCCCAACGGCGATGACGAGGCTCGCATCGCTCGATTGGGAGCTGCTCTTGTACACGCCTTTCCTCCCCGGCGCCGAAACCGTACCCGGCCGGCGACTGTTCGCGCGCCTTCGACACGCAGCGCGAATGTCCCGGGGCCGGGTTGCCTGGATAGTGGGAGGACCGGCCCCGGGACAGGGGGGAGAGGGACATAGGTGTCGTTGGTGGGTGCTGCCGCGACACGTGATCCCGCACATCAGCGCCCGACAGCACCCTGTGTGCGGTATTCGGAGCCGGGGGTGCGCGCGGATGTCAGTTCGACCAAAAAGAGGACGGCCCCGCCGCGTGGCGGGGCCGTCCTTCGGCCGATCCTCGGATGTCGCTCAGGCCTGGGTGATGAAGGTCTCGAGCGAGTCGCGGGCCACGTCGTCGTGCACCTGCGATGGCGGCGACTTCATGAAGTACTGGCAGGCCGGTAGCACCGGTCCGCCCATGCCCCGGTCCAGTGCCAGCTTGGCGCAGCGCACGGCATCGATGATGACCCCTGCCGAGTTGGGCGAGTCGTGCACCTCGAGCTTGAGCTCGACCGTCAGGGGCACGTCCCCGAAGTTGCGGCCTTCGAGGCGAATGAACGCCCACTTGCGATCCTCGAGCCATGGCACATGGTCGGAGGGCCCGATGTGCACGTCGTGATCGCTGATGCCGGCCTCGATCTGGCTCGTGACCGACTGGGTCTTGGACACCTTCTTCGACTTCAGCCGCGACCGCTCCAGCATGTTCATGAAGTCCATGTTGCCGCCGAAGTTGAGCTGGTAGGTGTGGTCGATCGTGGTGCCCCGGTCCTCGAACAGCCGGGCGAGCGTCCGGTGGACGATGGTGGCACCGACCTGCGACTTGATGTCGTCACCCACGATCGGCACGCCCGCATCGCGGAACCGGGCGGCCCACTCCGGGTCGGAGGCGATGAACACGGGGATTGCGTTCACGAAGGCAACTCCGGCGTCGAGGCACGCCTGGGCGTAGTGCTTCTGTGCCTGTTCGGAGCCGACCGGGAGGTACGAGACCAGCACGTCGGCCTGGGCCTCGCGCAGTGCCTGGGCGACGTCGACCGGTTCGGCCGGCGACTCCACGCATTCCTGGCGGTAGAACTCGCCGAACCCGTCGAGCGTCGGGCCCCGCAGGACCTCGACGCCCAGGTCGTGCACGTCGGCGAAGCGGATCGTGTTGTTGCGACTGGCGAAGATCGCCTTGGAGACGTCCACGCCCACCTTGTCCGCGTCGACGTCGAACGCAGCCACGACCTCGATGTCTCGGACGTGGTAGCCGCCGAGGTCGACGTGCATCAGGCCCGGCACCTGGTCGGCCGGATCGGCGTCCTTGTAGAACTCGATGCCCTGCACCAGCGAGCTGGCGCAGTTGCCCAAACCGGCGATGGCGAGACGGATCTTGCTCATGGGTTTCCTCCGGGTTCGGTGTCGACGCCTGCCCTGGCCGCGGGCACCGTTGCCCGCTCCTCGGCGATGAGGCGGTCCAGCCAGGCCAGGTCGGCGGCTACGGCGGCGGTGTCGCGCTCGACCAGTGAGCGCAGGTACGTGTTGACCCGGCCGTCGGCCCGGGTCGGGTTGCGCCGCAGGTCACGGCGGCGAATCAGCTCGGTTCGCCGGCGCTCGAACAGTTCGAGCCGCTCGGCCGGGCTGAGATTGCGGCAGAACGCCACCCGCAGGGCGAAGGTTCGGTCATCGGCGACATCGGAGTCGACCAGTAGCTCGTGGAGTCGCCGTCGGCCGGCATCGGTGATGCCGTAGACCTTCTTGCCCCGGGAGCCCCTTCCGGCTTCCCGCACGGCGGTGCCGGCATGTCGGAGCTGGGCCTTGAACGCGGCAAGTTCGCCGACGAGCGAGCCGCTCATCGGCGCCGTGGGCACGGGAACGGCCGGGCGGCTGGTGACGGCCTTGACGTGGCCGGCCCTTTCGAGCCGCCCGAGCGCCGGATACAGCGACCCGAACGACACCGCGAGGCCCATGCCTGGCAGGTCGCCGAGCCGCTTGCGTAGCTCGTAGCCGTGCAGGTCGGTCTCGTCGAGGAGCCCGAGGATGGCGAGGTCGAACATTTGTCGTACTCTGGAAGCTAGAGCGAAACGTCATATCGGATCGATATAACGACACAGCAGTCTGCCCGCCGTTGGCCGGAACGTCAACCTCCTGTCACCAGATCCCGCGGATTTCGCGCCGCCGGACGGATGCGGGCGGCCCGGGCCCCTCGTGGCGGGCTGCAAGTAGGGGCGCCGGACCGAACGCGCCGCTAGCGTTGCGAGCTGTGAGCGAGCACGAAGTGCGAGCGAACCAGAGACACAGATGAGCTTCCGGCCGGAGGCCATCCGCGGAGCGAGCAGCAGCGGTGCTGTCGTGGACTACCGCCTGACGCGGCAGTCGGTGGTGCAGCAGTACCGCAAGGGTCGCCTGTCCCGCCTGGACGTGTGCGATGCCCACCCCGAACTGCGTCGGGCCGCCATGATGGCCAGCCGGCCCGACCGACGAGGCGTGCCCGATCTGCGAGGAGTCGCAGGTCGTGCTCGTCACCTACGCCTTCGGCCCGCGGCTGCCGGCCGGTGGGCGCTGCATCACGACGGCGCGGGAGATGGCCAAGCTCTCCCGGGGTCCCGCAACCTTCACGTGCTACGTGGTGGAGGTGTGCCCCGACTGCGCGTGGAACCACCTGACACGCGTCTTCCAGGTCGGCGGCGGCTAGCGCAGCCGCGTCGGGTGACGTGGCCGGCCCGGTCCGGCCCCGGTAGTCTCTTGGCCTCGGCATGGCTGGAGGACCGATCCAAGACACCCGCTCGTTCGACGCGCGTGCCCGCCCGCGCCCACAGGCCGACGGGAACCGTGTTCGACGGCCCGATCCGGGTCGCCGGCCGCGCCCTCGCGCCCAGTCCGGTCCTCCTTGGCCAGACCCGGTTCGTCCGGTCCGTCCCACCGGCCCCGGCGGGCCCCGCCGCCGTCGACCCGACGGCACGCGTGCGCCCCAGCCCTCCGTTCCCGGGTCCCTCGGGCGTCCCCGTGATGCGGCGGGCGATGCCACCACCCCGTGGGGTGGGCCCCCGGGCGCGCGCCCGGGAGCGGGTGGCGGCCGAGGCAACGGCCGCGGCCGAGGGCCGGGTGGCTCTGGTGGTCCTCGCGGGCCAGGTGGTCGCGGTGGCCCGGGGCCGTCCCTCGGTGGTGGGGGTGGCTACGGCAGTTGGGATGACCCGGGCGGGCCGGACCATCGCGGTGGCCCGTGGGGCCCGGGCGTCCCTGGTGGGACGGGTGGCTTGGGCGGTGCGGGCGGCCCCGACGACCCAGGCGGCACCGACCGACGTGAGCGTCGCCCCGGGCGCCACAAGCGCAGCATCATCTGGCGGCTCCGGCGGCCCCTGTTCCTTCTTGGCCTGGCCATGTTGGCGGCGACCGTGGGGGTCGGCGTCCTTTTCGCCCAGACGGAGCTGCCGCAAGTCGAGGCCCTCACGCAGTCGAGCTACATCTGCGCCGCCGATGTGCAGGCGGGCGGATGCACCGCCCAGAACGCCATGGCCCGCATGGTCGCCAAGGTGGGCGACGACGATGGCGACCGGATCAACGTTGCCTACGAGGAGCTCCCGCAGGTTCTCATCGACGCGGTCATCGCCACCGAGGACCGCGACTTCTTCGAGCACCAGGGCATCGACCCGGTCGGCATCACCCGGGCGCTCTATCGGGACCTGCGGGGTCAGGGGGTGCAGCAGGGCGGGTCCACGATCACCCAGCAGTACGTGAAGAACGCATTCGACCTCACCCGCGAGAAGTCGATCACCCGCAAGATCAACGAGGCGGTACTGAGCGTCAAGCTCGAGCGGGAGATGTCCAAGCAGGAGATCCTCGAGGGCTACCTCAACACGATCTACTTCGGTCGCGGCGCCTACGGGGTGGGTGCCGCCAGCCAGGCCTACTTCGGCCTCGACGTCCGCGATCCGAAGTTCGGCGTCGCCGAGGCCGCCTTCCTGGCCGGGCTCATCCGTGCGCCCAACCTGGCGGAACCGACCAAGCACCCCGAGGAGGCCGCCCGGCGGCGCCACACTGGCACTGGACGGCCATGCAGGACGAGGGCTACATCACGCCAGGAGAGGCGCAGTTCGCCGACGCCGTGGCATTGACCGAGCCGTACGTGCGGCCCTTCGGCAGCCTCAAGTTGATCGACACGCTGCGGGGAGCCAAGGACCCGGGCTACATCGGTACCGACTACGTCACCGGCTACGTGAAGGAAGAGCTGGTCCGGCTCGGCTTCACCGAGCAGGACATCACCAGCGGCGGCCTGCGGGTCTACACCTCGCTCAACTACGACCTGCAGGCGGCTGCGTGGCAGGCGGTGACCAGCACCCTCGTGAGCCCGAACGACCCTGAGGCGGCGCTCGTGGCCGTCGACGACCAGGGCCTGGTGCGGGCCATGGTCGGCAGCCGCAACCGCTACGACGGCGCCGCCCACGCCAACAACTATGCCGTCCGTGGCCTCGGGGCAGAGGGACGGCAGACCGGATCGATCGCCAAGCCCCTGGCCCTCGCCGAGGCCGTCCGGCGCGGCTTCTCCCTGGAATCGCGCTTCGACGCAGAGGGGACCATGACATTCGACTCCCCCGAGGCGCTCGATGCCGTCGGCAAGCCCTGGAAGGTCAGCAACTACTCCGAGAGCGACGCGGGTGTCCTCGACCTGATCGAGGCGACCAAGCAGTCGTCCAACACCTTCTTCGCACAGCTGATGCTCGAGGTCGGCCCCCAGAGCGTCGCCGACCTCGCGGAGCAGCTGGGCATCGGTGGTGGGGAGCAGCTCGCACCCAATGCCTCGATGGTCCTCGGCACGACGGAGGCCTCGCCTCTGGAGATGGCCGGGATGTACTCGACGTTCGCCAACCGCGGCGTCTACAAGGCGCCCGAGATCGTCACCCGTGTCGAGCGTGTCGACCAGGCCGGCAAGCCGACGGTCGTCTACGAGCGCCAGGTCTCGCAGCGCCGGGTCCTGTCCCCCGAGCAGTCCGACCTCGTCACGCACGCCCTGCGCGGCCCGCTCGAACCGGGCGGCACCGGCAACCGGGCGGACCTGGGCAAGCCGGCCGCCGGCAAGACCGGCACCGCCCAGCACAACTGGGACGCCTGGTTCGCCGGCTACGTCCCCAAGCTCACCGCCGTCGTCTGGATGGGCTATCCGCAGGGCAGCATTCCGATGGAGAACGTCGAGGGTGTCTCGACGGTCACCGGAGGCTCGCTCCCGGCGGAGATGTGGCGGCGGTTCATGGAGGCGGCGACGGCCGGCACCAGTGATGAGTTCGTCGAACCGACCGCCGAGCAGATAGCCGCAGGCACCGTCATCAACCAGGGCGAGCTGTACACGGCCGACGAGACGACCACGACCGCACCGACGATGACGCTGCCACCGTTCACCCTCCCGCGGCCCCCCGGTGGCGGAGGCGGCGGCGGAGGCGGCGGTGGTGGCGGAGGCGGTGGCGGTCGGCCCACGACGACCACCGACCCCGACAGCACGACCACGTCGTCCGACGTCACCGTGCCGCCGACGGTGACCCTCCCGCCCATACCCGCGCCCGGCTCTGGCGGCTCTGGCCCCGGCTGACGCCGCGGACCGCTTCAGCCGCTCAGCGGCTGGTGGGGGTACTGGGTCCGGCAGGGGAAGCACCAGCGCTCGACCTCGTCGAGCACGTCGACCCTCTCGTCGGTGTCCCAGGCCGCCGGGGTGACGTAGACCCGGTGCACCGCGGCCAGATCGTCGGCCGACGCCCCGCAGGAATCGCAGGTCCCGGTGCGAATCTCAGGGACGTCGGAATGTCCGTCGGCCGACATGGCGTTGAAGCTAGCGGTCCATGTACGGTCCAGAGCACCGCCGGCAGCCACCCAGGCGCTGGACGGAGAAGGAGGGTTAGCGCCGATGCGCACGCAGACCATGCCCGCCATTCGTTCCTCGAAAGTGCGAAGTGGCAGCGACCCACTGGTCATGGTGACCGCCTACGACGCACCCGGTGCGCGCCAAGCCCACGCCGCCGGCGTCGACCTCATCCTGGTCGGCGACACGCTGGCGATGGTGGTGTTGGGCTACGACGACACGTTGCAGGTCTCGGTCGACGACATCGCCCACCACACCGGAGCCGTGGCCCGAGGCCTGGCCTCGTCCGGCAGCGAGAACCCGCGTCCTTTGGTGGTCGGAGACATGCCGTGGATGAGCTACCACACCACGGTCGACGAGGCCGTCCGCAACGCGGCCACGCTGATCCGCGCCGGAGCTCAGACCGTCAAGCTGGAGGGCGGCCGCAAGCGGCTGCCGATGATCGAGGCGATTGTGGACGCAGAGATCCCCGTCATGGGGCATCTGGGGCTCACGCCCCAGTCGGTTCACGCGGTCGGCGGGTTCAAAGTTCAGGCCCGCCAGCACGACGCCGCCCTGGAGCTGATGCGTGACGCCAAGGCACTGGCCGCCGCCGGTTGTTTCGCAATCGTGCTCGAGGCGGTCCCCGACGGGGTGGCCCGCATGGTCACCGAGTCCCTCGACGTCCCCACCATCGGCATCGGGGCCGGCGGCGACTGCGACGGCCAGGTGCTCGTGTACCACGACCTGCTCGGCATCGAGCAACACATCAGGCCCCGCTTCGTCCGCCGCTACGCGGAGCTGGGCAGCGCGTCCGTCGAGGCGCTGAAGGCGTTCGCCGCTGACGTGCGCGCCCGCCGGTTCCCCGCGGACGCCGAGACGTACCACCTGTCGGCCGAGGTGGCCGAGACCCTCAGTCTCTACGGCTCGGGAGCCCCGTCCGCGGAGTAGGCGTTAGGAGCCGAGCGGATAGGGCGGTTCGTGCAGCCTACGCGTGGGAATTTGGCGGTCGACCGCCAGCTCAACAGCTCGGCTCCCCGGCAGCGCTGACCACCGTGAGCCAAGAGGACGTGCCTATCCGCTCACGTCCTTAAAGCGCCTCGACGGATGTGCGGGGATGGCAGGATGCGTCCTCATGACTCGCGGTGCCGTTCTCGCCCTCGCCCTGCTGGCGGGCACGACGCTCGTCGGGTGTGGCGATGACGGCGACGCCGGGCCGGACCCGTCGCCGACCGACGTGGCGGCGCTGTCGGGCAACGCCCCTGCGGCGCAGGGCGCCGGTCTCGACACACGACCCGGGCCCACCGACCGCGTGGCGCTCGACGACTTCGACGTCGGCGACCTGGGGTTCGGGGAGGTGGCCATCGCCATCACCGGCCCGGATGGCGAGGTGGCCGGGTGGTGCGTTCTGCTCGCGGCGACCAGCGAGGAGCGCCAGCGGGGGCTGATGGAGGTCACCGACCTCGGTGGCTACGCCGGGATGCTGTTCGTCTGGGACGGCGACGCGTCGTCGGGCTTCTACATGCGGAACACGCCGACCCCGCTGTCGATCGGGTGGTTCGACGCCGACGGCGCGCTGGTGTCGACGGCGGACATGGACCCCTGCCCCGACGTCGAGGGCTGTCCGACCTACCCGTCGGGCGGGAGCTACCGGTTCGCGCTGGAGGTCCCCCAGGGCTCGCTGGACGACGTGGGCGTGGCCGACGGCAGCAGCCTGGCGGTGGGCGGTTCCTGCGCCGAGAGGACGTAGGGCGCCGGCGGGGTGGGAGCGACAAAATGTCACACCCCCTCGCAATGATCCCGAATGTGAGGAAGTGCCCAGCCGGCCGCTACAGTCCCCGGGTCCAACTCGACCCTGCTCCGCACCGCGGGGCCCCGGCCATGCCGGGTCCGAAGGGAGGTGAGCGCTCGCGATGCGAGCCTACGAACTGATGGTCATCATCGACGCCGAGCTCGACGACGAGGTGATCGACGCCACCGTCAAGCGGATTGCCGACCTGGTCGGCCAACGAGGCGGCACCATCAAGCGCGAAGACCGCTGGGGACGCCGGCGCTTCGCATACGAGATCAACCACAAGCTCGAGGGCTACTACGTGCTCTTCGAGTTCGTGGGCGGCAGCGAGCTCGACCAGCTCGAGAGGGCGCTGCGACTCGCGGACGAGACCGTCCGCCACAAGGTCGTGCGCCTGCCCGATGCCGAGGCCGCCCGGCGCGGCCTCCTCGAGCAGGCTGCAAGCTGAGGAGGCAAGCAGTCATGTCGTCAAACGTCACCATCGTGGGCAACCTGACCCGCGACCCCGAACTTCGGTTCACCCCTGCCGGCGCGCCCGTGACCACGTTCGGCGTGGCCGTCAACCGCCGCTGGCAGAACCGCGACAACCAGCAGTGGGAGGAGAGCACCTCGTTCTTCAACGTCACCTGCTGGCGTGATCTCGCCCAGAACGTCAGCGAGTCGCTCGAGAAAGGTGCCCGTGTCGTCGTGAGCGGGCGGCTCGAGCAGCGCTCGTGGGAAACGCAGGACGGCGAGCGGCGCTCGGTCGTCGAGGTCGTGGCCGACGAGGTGGGCCCGAGCCTGCGCTGGGCGACGGCCGACATCAAGCGCAACGAACGCCGCGAGGGCACCGGCGACGGCTGGAGCGGCGGTGGGGGGCAGAGCGGCCGCAACGTGTCCAACGAGCCCGCCCCCGCCTCCGATCCGTCAGAGGAGCCATTCTGATGGCCAAGTCCAGGTCCAAGAACAAGGACAACGCCCGTAGGGCCAAGAAGAAGACCAGCATCCTCACCGTCGAGGGTGTCGAGTACGTCGACTGGAAGGACGTGAACCTTCTCCGCCGGTTCATGTCCGACCGATCGAAGGTGCGGGCTCGGCGGGTCACCGGCAACGACGCCCAGCAGCAGAAGGAGGTCGCCCGGGCGATCAAGAATGCCCGGGAGATGGCCCTCCTGCCGTATGTCACGCGCATCACGCAGCAGCGTGGCTCCCGTGGTGACCGCGGCGACCGTGGCGACCGTGGTGACCGGGGCGACCGCGGTGATCGCGGTGACCGTGGTCCCCGTGGCGACCGCGGTCCCCGCGAGGATCGAGTGTCGCGCGACGTGCCCGTTCGCCCCCCGGCTGAGGCCAGTGCCGAGGGCAACGGCGAGGTGCCGCCCGCGGCGCCCGCGGCGGAGGAGCCGTGATGCGGGTCATCCTCCGCGCGGACGTGTCCGATCTCGGCAAGCGAGGCGACATCCTCGACGTCACCGACGGGTTTGCCCGCAACTACCTCGTCCCCAAGGGCCTCGCCATGAAAGCGACGGCCGGCGCCGAGAGCCAGGCGGCAAGCATGCGCCGGGCGCGCGACCTACGCGACGCGCAGGATCGGGCGGCCGCCGAAGAGGTGGCGACAACGCTCGTGCCCAGAGTGTTCACGGTCGCGGCGCGGGCCGGCACCGAGGGCCGGCTGTTCGGCTCGGTCACTACCGCCGACATCGCCGCGGCAATCGAGACGCAGGCAAATGTGCGCATCGACCGCCGCAAGCTGGTGCTGGGTGAGCCCATCAAGACCCTGGGCACGCACACGGTGCCGATGAAGCTGCACGCGGACGTCGAGTTCCCCGTCACGGTCGACGTAGTCGGCGAGTGAATCGGTCGGGCGGTGGGTGCCCATGGTCGATCCGCCCGGCCGCACAAGCCAGACCCGCCGCCCCGGCTCCGGCCCGGCCCCGGCCCGCCGCCCCTCGATGGTGTCGGCCTGCGGCCGACCGTTTTCACAACGTGCCCACAGTTTCCACAGGACCGGTGCCTGCGGGTGGCGGTTTCGCTGCGGGACGCGGCGACGCCTCATACGGAAAGTGGCGGATGCCGCCGTTAGTCCCCAGATACAGCGCAGCCGTCCACAGGAAGTCCACCGGGTTTTCCGTCTAGCTACTCACAGGCCATCTCGGGGAAGGTGACGTAGCCATGGCGGACGACGTCACCTCCCCCCGGCGGGCACGCGGCAGCCGCGTCCCTCCCCACGACCTCACGGCCGAGGAGTCGCTGCTCGGGGCGATGATGCTCGAGCCCGAAGCCATCGCTGCGGCGGCTGGCGTCGTGCGGGCCGACGACTTCTACAAGCCGGCGCACTCGCACATCTTCGACGCCGTCCATGCCCTTTACGCCGGTGGTCAGCCGGTCGACCCCGTCACCGTGGCCGACGAGCTCCGGCGAAGCGGCCTGTTGGAGACGGTTGGTGGGCACCAGGTGCTGGTCGATGTCATGGCGTCGACGCCCGCCACCACCAACGCCGCCGGCTACGCCCGGATCGTGGAGGAGCACGCGCTGCTCCGACGGCTGATCGGCATTGCGGGCGAGATCGCCGAGATCGGCTACTCGATGCCCGAGGACGTCACCAAGGCGCTCGATCGCGCCGAAGCGATGGTCTACGACGTCAACCAGCGGCGGGTGATCGACTCCACTTCGAAGATCGAGGACCTGCTGGGCCTCAACCTCGATCGGCTTGAGCAGCTCTACGGTCGGGGAGACGCCATCACCGGGGTGCCGACGGGCTACGTCGACCTCGACGAGCTGCTGTCCGGCCTCCAGCCCAGCAACCTGGTGGTGGTCGGAGCCCGGCCGTCGATGGGCAAATGCGTCGCCTGGGACACACCCATCGTCGATCCCGCCACCGGCGAGCTGCGCACCGCCGCCGACCTGCATCGGGCGGGTGTCGCCGGAGGCCCGGTGTCGGTCCTCGCGTTGGCGGGTGGCGGGGAGCTGCGCCCGGTCCAGCCCCAGGCGTTCGTCGATGACGGGTACAAGCCCGTCTATCGCGTGCGGACGCGCTCGGGCCGCGAGGTCCGCACCACCGCCAGCCACCCGTTCCTCACGCCCGGCGGGTGGCGCCCGCTGGCCGATCTGGCCGCGGGGCAGCGCGTGGGCGTGCCGGCGGCCATCCCGGTCTTCGGCCACGACAGCATGCCCATCGACGAGGTCTTGATGCTGGCCCACCTGGTGGTGGCGCCCGGCGTCGACGAGCTCGGGCCCCGCCTGTGGACCGACAACCGCGAGGTCGCCACCGACATCGAGCACCGGGGCGCCGCCTACGGCGTGCGGGTCATCGACCGCACGCTTCCGGGCGGCGGCCGGACGTGGGACGTGGCGCCGAGCGGCGCCCTCGCCGACCTCGCCGAGCGCCACTGCATCGCCGGCCCGCTGGCCGAGCGCCGGGTGCCGCGGGCGGTGTTCCGGCTATCGCGCGACCAGCTGGCGCGGTTCCTCAACCGGGCGCTGGGGGCGATCGCCGCAGTCTGGCGCCCGGCCGGTGACGAGCCGGGCCGCGTGGTCGTGACCCTGCGCAGCCACGGTCTCGCGCACGACTTGCAGCACCTGCTCCTCCGGTTCGGTGTCCGTGCGTCGGTGCGTCGATCGGTGGTGGCTGTCGACGACGCAACGTGGGTGGCCCACGAACTGGTGGTCGACGAAGGCCCGCAGGTCGTTGCCCTGGCCCAGGAGACCGGGTTGCTCGGCCGCGAGGCGGAGCTGGGTGCCATCGTGGCCCACGCGCGCGGCCTCGCCAACCAAGTCCGGCCCGAGCTCGTGACGGTGACCGGGGCGCGGGCCGACGCTCCCGGGGTCGGCGGCTCTGTCGACGCCGAACCCACAGTCGAGCCCGATTACGCCGGCGGCCGCGTGACGCCGTTGGGGGAGGGCACGACCTTCGACGCCCCGGCCGTGGCGTGGGACGAGATCACGGCGATCGACTACGAGGGCGACGAGCAGGTCTACGACCTCACGGTCCCGCAGTGGCACAACTTCGTGGCGGCCGACATCTTCGTGCACAACACGTCCTTCGCCCTCGGCATGGCCGCGCATGCGGCGCTGTACGCCAACCAGCCAGTGCTGGTGTTCAGCCTGGAGATGGGCAGCCTCGAGCTGTCGCAGCGCCTGCTGTGCGGCGAGGCCCGCATCGATTCTGCCCGCGTGCGAACGGGTCGCCTGAGCGAGGACGATTGGAGCCGCATCAGCCAGGCCATCGGCCGCCTGGCCTCGGCCCCCATCTGGATCGACGACAACCCCAACCTCACGGTCATGGAGATCCGGGCCAAGGCTCGCCGCCTCAAGAGCCAGGTCGGCACCCTGGGCATGGTCGTCGTCGACTACCTGCAGCTCATGTCGGGCCGGACCAGGGCCGAGAACCGCCAGGTCGAGGTGTCAGAGATCAGCCGCGGGCTCAAGATCCTGGCCCGGGAGCTCGAATGCCCGGTGGTGGCCTTGTCCCAGCTCTCCCGCCAGCTCGAGCTCCGGTCCGACAAGCGCCCCATGCTGGCGGACCTACGCGAAAGCGGCTGCGTTGCCGGCGACACGAAGGTGCTCCGGTCCGACACCGGCGCCGAGGTCACCATCCGCGAGCTGGCCGAGAGCGGCGAGCGTGACATCCCGGTCTGGTCGCTCGACACCGACCTGCGCATGGTTCCGGCAGCGATGACCCACGCCTTTCCGACTGGCATCAAGGATGTTTTCGAGTTGCGCTTGGGCTCGGGCCGGACGGTCACGGCGAGCGCCAACCACCCGTTCCTCACCGTGGATGGCTGGCTGCGCCTCGACGAGCTCACGATCGGGAGCCGCATCGCGGTGCCGCGCGTGATTCCCGAGCCCAAGGAAGCGCAGGAATGGCCGGAGCATGAGGTGGTGCTGCTGGCCCACCTGATCGGGGGCGGGTGCGTCGCTCCCGATCAGCCGGTCCTCTACACGAGCGCCGACCCGGCCTCCCTCGAGGCCGTGGAGGCAGCCGCTCGCCAGTTCGGCATCGAGCCCCGCCGCGTCGAGCAGGGCAGCCGGTCGCACGTCCACCTGCCTTGGCCGGCGGAGCTGGCGGGCCGCCGCAATCCGATCGCCGACTGGCTCGATCAATCGGGGCTCCACGGTCGACACAGCCACGAGAAGTTCGTGCCGCCCCCGGTGTTTGCACTCAGCGACGATCAGGTCGCGCTGTTCTTGCGTCACCTGTGGGCAACGGGTGGATGCGCCGGGGGGTGGGGCCAACCCCGTGAGCACTACGCGTCGACGAGTCGTCAGCTGCTCGACGACGTGCGGCTCCTGCTGCTGCGGTTCGGGATCCGGTCGACATTGCGAACTGTCGGGGGATCGCCCGACGGCCTTGGCTACCAACTCTGTCTCGAGGGTCGCGACGAGCAACTGGCCTTCCTGGCACGGGTCGACGCGGCCGGCAACCGATGCCCAGGTGCCGACGATGTGCGAGAGCGCCTCCCAGGGGTTGAGGAAAGCCCCGACGTCGACACGGTGCCGGTCGCAGTCTGGGCCCGCGTCAAGTCGGCCATGCGCGATGGTGCGATCTCGTCGCACCAATTGGAACAGCGCCTCGGTACTCCCTCCGGCGGCTCGATGCTCTACAAGCACGCCCCGAGCCGATCCCGGCTGGCGCGGGTTGCCGAGATCGTCGACGACAACGTCCTGCGTTTCCTGGCGTCCTCGGACGTGTTCT
Organism: uncultured bacterium; assembly: GCA_963813485.1. Lineage (GTDB taxonomy): Bacteria > Actinomycetota > Acidimicrobiia > Acidimicrobiales > VFJN01 > DASQUK01. The sequence continues at coordinate 66,558 of CAWEZE010000018.1, read as the reverse complement.
GGGATCGCGTCGTTGGGATCGAAGCGCGGGGCCAGCAGCTCGTCTTCGACGCGACCGTCGAGTCGACGCACAACTTCGTTGCCAACGGAATAATTGCAGAAAATAGTATCGAGCAAGATGCGGACGTCGTGATGTTCATCTATCGCGACGACGTGTACCACTCGGACTCACCCGATCGCGGGCAGGCCGAGATCATCGTGTCGAAGCACCGCAACGGGCCGACGGGGGTCACACGGCTGGCCTTCCTCGAGCAGTTCACCCGTTTCGCCAACATGGCCCGGGTGGACTGACCAAAGGAGTCCTACCGCGAGGTTGGGTGCCGGGGCCCAACCTCGCGGCAGGCTCTGCCGCTCAGGGCACCAGCACGGTCTTCCCGACGGTCTGCCGGGTCTCGAGCGCGGCATGCGCTTGCGCGGCATCGGCGAGTGGGAAGCGCGTCAGCAGCGGGACGAGCCGGCCTGCGGCCGCCTCGGCCAGCGCCCGGGTCTCGAGTTCACGCATGCCACCGGGCCGCTGCATGATGCGCGGCCCCACCGCCGCAGACGCGGTGATGCCCCCGGCGTACAGGTCGCTGGTGGAGACCTGCAGCGGCTCGCCCGACGACCAGCCGAACATGACGATCCGTCCTCCGGGCCCGAGCAGCTCGAGGGCGCCGCGGCCGATCTCGCCTCCGACACCGTCGAGCGCCACCGTGATGTCCCTTCCTTCGAGGGCCTCCCGCACCGCCTCGGGCCAGGCCGCCTTCCGGTAGTCGACGCCCACGTCGGCTCCGAGCTTCCGGGCCCGCTCGACCTTGTCCGGCCCGCCGGCCGCCCCGACCACGAACGCGCCGATGTTGTGCGCCGCCTGGACCACGAGGCTGCCGATGCCGCCCGCCGCGGCGGTCACCAACACCACGTCCTCCGGCGTCGGCTGCGCCACCTCGAGGATGCCCATCGTGGTTCGACCGGTGCCGATCATCGCCACGGCCGCGTCGGCGGGCAGGTCATCGGGCAGTTCGTGCAGCGCCGCCACGGGCGCCAGCGCCAGCTCCGCGTAACCGCCGCTCGCCACGCCGAGGTGCGCCACCACGCGGCACCCCAGCAATGCCTCGTCGACGCCCGGCCCCACGGCGTCGACCCGACCCGCCACCTCGCGCCCGGGCGTCATCGGGAGCTCGGGGAGGGGAAACGGACCGCCGGACCGGCCCTCGCGTATCGTCGTGTCGAGCAGGTGCACGCCGGCCGCCTCTACTGCGATACGCACCCGGTCCTTCGCGGCGACCGGGTCGGCGACCTCCTCGTAGATCAGCTTCTCGGCGGGACCGAACTCATGCTGACGGATGGCGTGCACGCAGAGAACGCTAGAACCTAAAGCGAACTTGAGGTCAAGGCCCGCAGGCTCCGCTGTCCCGAGTGGTCAGCCGCCCGGCAGCCCCGCCAGGATCCCGCCGGCGATGGGTGCCGCCACTCGGCCGCCGACACCGCCGCCCTCGACCAGCACCGCTACGGCGTTGTCGCCGCGGATCCCGATGAACCAGGCGTGGGTCGGCAGCGGATCGCCGCTGCCGAACTCCGCGGTGCCCGTCTTGCCGGCGACCTCGACCCCGCTGATGGCGGCCTCTTGGCCGCTGCCTTCGGTGACGACCCGGCGCATGAGGCCCAGCAAAGTCTCGGCCGTCCCTGCCGGCAACGTCCTGGGCTCGGGCCGCGCCGTGGGGCCCGAGCCGGCCGCGGACTCGCCTTCGGCGCCCGTGGTGGTGGTCGCCTGGGGGGCGTCGGCCACAGTCGTCGTGGTCGCCGAGCTGGCCCCGCCTCCGGCGTCGTCACCGGCCGGTGGTTCGGGAAGGAGGACCGGCGCGTCCCACGTTCCATCGATCACGGCTGCGGCCACGGTCGCCATGTGCAGCGGGCTCGCCTCGACCCGGCCCTGGCCGATGGAAGCGGCCGCGTGCTCGGTGGCGTCCGCCGGGGTCGGGAAGCTGCCCCCGAACGTGTTCAGCCCGACCGAGTAGTCCGTGTTGAACCCGAAGCTCTCGGCCGCCGCCACCAGGTCGGCGTCGGGCACGCCAGCCGAAGCGCTGATGAACGCGGTGTTGCACGACTCGGCGAAGGCGAGCCCGAACGGCACCGTGCCCAGGCTGGAGCTCTCGAAGTTCTTGAACTCCCGACCGCCCGCGTTGGTCGTCTGGGCGCACTCGACACGTGTGTCCGGCGTGACCCCGTTGGCCAGGAGGGCGCCGGTGGTCACCACCTTGAACGTCGACCCCGGTGGGTACCGTCCCGAAAGCGCCCGGTTGAATTCGTCCAGCGGCCGCGACGCTGCGGCCCGCACGTTGCCGTCGCGGTCGACCACCACGGCGGCGGCCGGCTGGTCGGTGGCGGTCAGCGCGGACTCCACCGCCGCCTGTGCGGTTCGGTCGAGCGTGGTCGCCACCGGTTGTGGCTCCTTGCCCTCGATGCGGTCCAGCACCTCCACCACCTCACCCTCGGCGTCGGTGAGCTGGATGTCGCCAGATGGGGTGCCGGCCAGCTGGGTCTCGTAGGCGGCCTCGATGCCGCTGAGGCCGACGACGTCGCCCACCCGGTATGGCTGCCCCAGCTCCTCGAGCCGCTCTTCGGTGATCTCCCCGGTGCGCCCCAACACGTGCTCGGCGAACCCGGGGGACGGCGTCGTCCGCACCGTGGTGTCCCGGAACCGGGTGCCCGGAAGGGGGTAGATCACGGGCGCAGCCTGCGTGTACTGGGCCTGGCTGACGGCGATGATCGGCACGAAGTGGTTTGGCTGGACACCGGGCGCCCCCAGCGCCCGGTCCACCGCCGCTGGGTCCACGCCCAGTTGCTGCTGGAGCGCCACCTTCAACTGGTTGAGATCCTGGATGGCCCGAGGTTCGAGGCCGACGATCCGGCCCGGCCCCGTGGACGCCAGCGGCTCGCCGTCCTTGTCGACGATCGGCGCCCGGGGCGGCACCTCCCGCGTCCGGGTCAACGTCTGATCACGCCCGAGCCGGGGGTGGATTGCGGCCGGGGTCCAATCGACCAGCCAACGATCCCCGTCGCCGAGCGACATCGACAGTGCCCCGTCGTACGACCACTCGCCCAGCCCGTCGAGCCGCAGGCGGGCCGTGAAGCGGGCAATGGCGCTGTCGCCGCTGGTGTCGACCTCGCCGAGCTCGTAGCTGGACGACGTGGCCCCGAGGTTGTCGACGATCTGCTGGTGGATCGTGTCGAACGAGGTGGGTGCGTCGAGCACGCGTTCCCGCATCCCGGCGTAGTCGCCCTCCTCCCAGGCGGCCAGATAGGCCTGGGCGTCGTCGGCCGCGGGCGGGCCCTCGTCGTCGCCCATGAGGACGAAGATCCCGGCGATGGCTGCCCCCAGGAGCACCAGTCCGACGAGCGCGACCAGGCGATACCGGCTCGACATCGCCGGGCACGCTAATGGCTGGACGCTGGTCCTGGGAATCGCCGTTGCCCCCCATCCGCCGGTGGGAGGCGCCCGATCAGCGCCCGCGGGGCGTTCGGGCCGCGGTTCCCTTGGCGGCGGGATCCAGGTCGGCGAGGTGCCAGAGGGCGTCGCCGCGGTTGACCAGCGGATGCTGCGTGTGGCCGATCACGACCGCATCGAACGGGGCCTTCATGGTGGCCCGTGAGTCGCCGACGGCATCGGCGATGATCCCGAGCACATCGCCCCGGGCAACCCGTTGGCCTGCGCACGGGCGAGCGCAGGATCCCCGTGCGCCGAGCCCGCACCCAGTGCGTGTGCCGCACGACCGTCGTCGCGGCAGTGGGCGGTGAGGGGTCGCCGACACGCATCTCGAGATCGGTCAGCACCCGCAGCACCCCGTCGACCCCAGCGCTGATCGCGGTCTCGTTGAACCGGTCGGCCTCGCCGCCCTCGTACACCACCACCGGGATGCCGCGTCGCCGGCACGCCTCCCGCAGCGACCCGTCCCGCAGCGGCGAATGCACGCTCACCGGCGCACCGAATGCCCGCGCCAGGCGCAGGGTCGTGGGGTCTTCGAGGTCGCCGCGGATCTGCGGCAGGTTGAACCGGGTCGCTGCCGGTGCGCAGGTCGATTCCCATGTCGCACGCCGCCGCGACGTTGATCATGAACAGGGCCTCACGCCTTGCGTCGGGACCTCCGGGGCCGGGCGGCGTGGCTCTTCTCGATCCATTCGACGATCCGCGTCGCGACGTCGGCGCCGGTGGCGGCCTCGATGCCCTCCAGTCCTGGTGAGCTGTTCACCTCGAGCACGAGCGGGCCGTGCCGCGATCGGACGAGGTCGACGCCGCACACGTTGAGTCCCATGGTGCGGGCGGCTCGCACGGCCATGGACCGCTCTTCAGGCGTCAGGCGGATCCGCTCCGCGGTGCCGCCTCGATGCAGGTTGGAGCGGAACTCGCCGGGGGCGCTCTGCCGCTGCATGGAGGCCACGACCCGGGTGCCCACCACGAAGGCCCGGATGTCGGTGCCGCCGGCCTCCTTGATGTACTCCTGCACGAGGATGTTGGCATCGAGCTGGCGGAAGGCGGCGATGACCGACTCGGCCGCCTTCCGGGTCTCGGCGAGCACGACGCCCATCCCCTGCGTGCCCTCGGTGAGCTTGACCACGATGGGCGGCCCTCCGACGGTCTCGAGCAGGCCGTCGATGTCCTTGGTGGAGTGGGCGAAGCCGGTGACCGGGAGCCCGAGCCCGTTGCGCGCCAGGAGCTGGAGCGCCCGCAGCTTGTCGCGCGCCCGGCTGATGGCCTGCGACTCGTTGGCGGTGAAGACGCCCATCATCTCGAACTGGCGCACCACCGCGGTGCCGTAGAAGGTGTGCGACGCCCCGATGCGGGGGATCACGGCGTCAACGTCGGTCAGCTCGGTGCCCTGCACGATCACGGTGGGGCGATGGGCCGTGATGTTCATGTAGCAGCGCAGGTAGTCGATGACCCGCACGGTGTGGTCGCGCGCCTCGGCGGCGGCCCGCAGCCGGGCCGTCGAGTGGAGGTTGGGGTTGCGCGACAGGATGGCGATCTTCACGACTGGAACCCACGATGGTCTGGGTTGCCGTCAGCGTGCGGCGGAGACCCACCCGGCCAGCGGCCGGGAGGAAGCGGATGAGGCAGCGAATGTAGTACCCCCACCCGCAAACGATTGCGCCGGGTCGATGACGAATCGGCGTCGAAGGGCCATCCTGCCGATCAGCATGCGGAAACCCATCTCGTCGCGCCGGGTGAGCGTCAGCTCGATGGGGACGCGGCTCGCCAGCGATGACCACCGGCGTGCGGATGACCGGGCGGCGCTCGAGGGTGCCGTTGCTCGACCGGACGTCGCGCCAGCCCACGAGCGGGGCCTCAGCGGCCACGGTCAGCGACGCGTCCCGCTGGCGGGGGTGGAGCACGAAGCTCACCATCGGGCCGGTGTGGGGTCGGTCGACGATCTCGACCGCCCAGGCGTGCAGGGTCGACGACCGTGCGCCGGTGTCGACCTTGGCCTTGATGGCGTCGACGCCCAGCTCGGGCAGCGCCACCCATTCCCGCCAGCCGATGGTCGGCGTCATCATGGACAGGGACGCTATCCGCCGGGGCCGACAACCAGTGGTGATGCCAGGTCCGACGGGTCGTGCCGACTGCCGGTCGCGCCGGGTCAGCCCGTACGCTCGGTCCATGTTCCTCGGCGAGGACCTCCTGGCATGGCTGGTGCTGGCGCTGGGCTCTGCGATGGCGGTGGGGAGCCTGACGGCCCTGGTCCGTCCCCCGAGCAGGCCCCGCGAGGGCGAGCTGGCGCAGGCACCGGTGGCGCGCAGCGTGGTGATGATCCTGGTCGGGACGGTCGCCGCCATCTGGGCACTGGCCAGCCTGGTTTCCGGCTGACGTAGCCGGTGGGCAGACGTCAGGCTTCGACCGGCGCCCGTTCCAGGCGCAGCCCCAGCGATTCCAGGGTCTCGAACGGCCGGTTGTAGCCGCGCTCGAGGTGCTGGATGCCGTGCAGCAGCGACGGCCCCTCGGCGACGGCGGCGGCGATGACGGACGAGAACCCGGCGCGCACGTCGGGGATGGTGACCTCGGCGCCGTGCAGCTTGGACACGCCCCGCACCACTGCGGAGTGCACGGCGTTGGTGTCGTGGAAGCGGCACGCCGGCCCACCCAGGCAGGTGTCGTAGAGCTCGATCTCGCAGCCCATCCGAGTGAGGGCGTCGACGTAGATCAGGCGGTCCTCGTAGACGGTCTCGTGGAGGACCGACATGCCCTCCGCCTGGGTCATCAGCACGATCAGGGGCGGCTGCCAGTCGGTCATGAACCCGGGATGGGTGTCGGTCTGCACCGCCGCCGTGCGCAGGCCGTCGGCGCTGGCAGAGATCCACTCGTCGGTGATCTCGAAGCGGGCGCCCATCTTCTGCAGCGTGTCGATGGCTGTGACCAGCCGGTCCTGGCCGCAGCCGGCGACCCGTACCCGTCCGCCGGTCATGAGACCGGCCACCAGGTACGAGAACGCCTCGAGCCGGTCGCCCTGCAGCCGGGTGGCCGCTCCCCTCAGGCGTTCGACCCCCTCGATCACGATGCGCCGGTCGGGCCGGAAGCTGATCTGCGCACCCATCCGCTGGAGGAACAACGCCAGCTCCGTGATCTCCGGTTCGACCGCGGCGTTGAAGAGCACGGTCCGACCTTCGGCCAGGACCGCCGAGAGCAGCACGGTCTCGGTGGCCCCCACGCTGGGGTACGGCAGCGTGATGCGGGCGCCGCGCAGGCGGTCGGCCCGGGCGGCGATCCCATCCGACGTCACGTCGACATCGACACCCATGGCCTCGAGAGCGGCGATGTGGAAGTCGACCGGGCGTTGGCCGATGCGGTCACCACCGACCACGGGCACGAACGCCTCGTGGTTCCGATGGAGGAGCGGTCCGAGCAGGAGGATCGGGATGCGGTTGAGCCCGCTGAACTCGAGCGGCACCTTGGCGTCGGGCGTGGCCGTCGGCTCGATGGTGATGCGATCCCCCTGGATGTCGACGCCGACCCCCAGGGACGTGAGGATGTCGGCCGTGATCACCACGTCGCCGACCTCGGGGGCATTGGTGATCGTGCTGGGCTCGGTCCCGAGCATGCCGGCGAGCATGTGCTTGGTCACGGCGTTCTTGGAGCCGCTAACCCGCACCTCGCCGACCAGCGGGCCGTTGGGTTGGATGCTCCAGGCCTCGGCGGCGGGCTGATCCATGCGGGCCGAGCGTAGCGTCGACCCGCGCGTGGACCGGCCAACCGCCGGGACTCCTGGATTTCGGCTAGCGACGGCGCGGACGCGCCCAGCGACGTTCGGACGATGGCGCCCGGACGCGGTGTGGTGCCCGTCTGCGCAGGTCGCTCTGCTTGTCGCGGACCAACAGCTGGACCACGTAGTCGTGTTGAAACACGGCAGTCACCTCTCGGAAAGGAGCGCGGCTACGAGGCCGCGCGGATCGTGGAACTTCGGGGCGCGATCGCCCCGGGTGGCGGCTCGGCTGGGTGGCCGGGGATCCGGCGGTGCGCCGGGATCAGGTTCCGGGAGGAATCGAACCGAGGGCGTGGCCGAGCAGCATCGTCAGCGAGCCTTGCTCGTGGAAGCTGTCAATCATCGGCACCCCCTTCGGTCGTCTCGACATACGCCCAGAACTCTGGCGGAAGTTGCCCGGCCTTGGCGAACGAATTAGGACCTGAGCGGATAGGCACGTCCTCTTGGTTCACGGTGGTCAGCGCTGCCGGGGAGCTGACGCAGGAGCTAGTCGGCGCGCTGGGCGCGGATCTCGAGATCAGCGCTGGTCAGGCAACGCCCCGTGTCGAGGTCGAACTGCCAGCCATGCATCTGGCAGGTGAGCACGTTGCCGTCGATGACCGCGAACCGACTCAGGTCGGCCTTCATATGAGGGCAGCGGCGCTGCACGACCCACCCATCCAGCGGGACGTCGTCGTCGTCGGCCGCCTGTGCGGCGTACCAGCCTTCGGCGTACTGCATGCGCTCTGGAGACAGGCATTTCAAGAACACGAAAACGGCCTCGTTGTACGGCCCGTGGCGCTTTGCCGAACAGCGGCAGGACAAAAGCAACGAATTGACCCAGTCGACCTCTCCCGTATACAGGAGGTGTTCGACGAGGGTGCGCTCGGTCGTGAATCGATAGCGGACCGCCTCATCCGCGTATCGCCTCAATTGCCTGGCATCGAAGTCGATCACCAGGGACTCGGTTGCGTCACCGTTCTCGGCGACGAGCTGTAGGAGGACCGGCCCACCGACCCGGTCGGCCAGGACGGTCGACTGGCTCAGGAGCGGCTCGACCCGTTGCCGGAGCTCGTCGAAGACATCGATCTCCGGGTGACGCCAGGACGCCTTCTCCGCCTCGATCACCGGACGTTGCCGGTCTCGGTAGGCACGCAGGTGTTCCGCCTTGTGAGCGAAGAAACACCGGACATCGCGCACCGGGTGCCTCAGCGTGCACTCGTCGCCCGTGAGCTCGGCGACGCTTCCCGGCAGCAGGATCATCCCGTTGTCATAGCCGCGCTCCTCGTAATGGTCGATGAACGCCTGCTGATCCATGAATATGTTGGCAGCATCGTCGTGCAAGTCGTTGAGCGCCCACAGCTCGTCATCGAGAAAGCAGGGCGGTCCTGCGATCGGGAACACCCAACGGGCCTTGAGATCATCTATGTACCGGATGGTGCGGTCGAACTGCCGGGAGCGCTTTTCTCGCCCCAACTCATTCCGTGTTGCCTCCGGAAGGTCGTAGGTCATTGGGTACCAAATGGCACCGGAGAACTGCAGCAGGTGCGCATCGCACCGGACCCAGCTTGGCGAACTCTCCGAGGTTGGTCGGGCGAGCGTCGTTCTGGTTGAGCAGCCGAATCCCGTCGTGTTCGACCCACAGTGACGAATCGCCGATGGGCCCATCGTTCGGCGAGGTCAGCGTCTGGATCATGACGGTCAGCCCATCACCGAGGCTGACCGGCTCGTTGGATCGTGTACGCAGGAACGTGGTGAACCCGACCGCCCGCAGTTCGTCTTCCAACTGGCTGGATGGGTAGTCGGGCAACAGCACCGTCGCCGACTTCGACACGAAGCGGCGCAGATGTGCAGCGTCGAAGTGGTCGCGGTGAAGGTGGGAAACGTACAGGTAGTCGGTGTGCCCGAGTCGATCCCAGTCGAGCTGAGAGTTGTCCGGGAAGGGGAACCACGAGGCAAAGAAGGCCGGGTTCACCCACGGATCACACAGGATGCTGCCCGCCGACGTGTCGATGCGCATGCCCGCATGTCCGGTACCAGTCAACCGCACTTAGCAACCTCCACGGTCGGAGACCGAACGGGGGGCGAACGTTAACGACTCAGGCCTCGCCGGAAGTGTATTTGAGGAACGGCACGTGGCGGACGGTGGCTGCTCGGGCGTTGGCGACGCTCAGCCCGGTCCGAGCTTGAAGACCCCGTTTTGCTGGGTGATCAGCCACAGTTCACCGTCGGGGTCCTCACCGAAGGACGTCTGCACCCCTCCGGCCTCGGCGTCGAGCCGGACCACCCCGTCGGCGCCCATGGCCCACACGGGCCCGGTCATGTCCATGAACACGTAGGCGCCCTGCAGACGCGGGATCGCTCGGCCCCGGTACACATAGCCTCCGATTACCGCAGGGCCGACGCTGTGGGGGTACTCGTAGACGGGCATCATCGGGTTCGCAGGCGTTGCCGCCTCGTCGTTGAAGTGGATCTCATGCGAGCCTTCGTAAGCCGGCCACCCCAGGTTGACACCCTTCTGCCCGGACGGGATCCGGTAGACCGCCTCCCAGCTGGACTCACCAACGGCACCGATCCAGATGTCGCCGGTCGCGTGATCGATCGAGAACCTCCAGGGGTTGCGCATGCCCTTGGCCCAGATCTCGGGTGCGATGCCCGCAACGCCCGACATACGGGTTGTCGTCGGGCACGCTGTAACCCGGACCATTGCGGTTCGGAGTGATCCGCAGGAGCCCGCCCAGGAGCTTGGTCATGTCCTGGGCATCGGCGCCTCGGCTGCCTCCTCCGTCTCCCATGCTGAGGAACAGATTGTCGTCAGCATCGAAGGCAAGGTGGCCGCTGTTGTGCCCGACACCGGGTTTGGCGATGTGCATGAGCTCGCGGGCTGACGCTGGATCGGGCCGGCCGTCGTCGCCTACGGCGTAGGAGACAATGCGGGTGTCGACATCATTGCCGTTGAACCCAAGGATGATCCGGCCGTCGACCGGGTCGAACGTCATGCCGAGCATGCCGTACTCGGCACCGGGCCGGTAGTCCATGACCTCCCCCGTCAGATCGAGCACCGGGTCGGCGCGGCCATCGACGAGCCGGTAGATCGTGCCGTGCTGGTCGGCCAGGTATGGGTTCGGATCACTCGTCGCGCCAGGCGATCGCTGTGAGCATCTGGGTATCGGCGACCTTGGTCAGCGTGAGGGGGAGCCCTTGGAGCTGTTGAACCGGAGGCGGCGGCTGAGCCGACGGGGTGGTGGTGGGTGGCGTCGTCGAACCGTTGTCGCCGCTCCTCGACGCCGCATCTTCGCCCGAAGAGCCGGCGCCGCAGGCGGCCAGCAGCACGACCGCCGCACCGACGCTCGCCCACGTCCCCGGCCTCACGGACTGGTTGTACCAAGATCAGGCCGGTCATTCGGGGATACCCAGGGCTCGGCTCGGGGAGAGCGGGTGACGGGGATCGAACCCGCATTATCAGCTTGGGAAGCTGACGTTCTGCCATTGAACTACACCCGCGGGGTGAAACGGCGAGGCTAGCGGACCGAGTTCCGGCGACGCCGATCGTTCCGTCGGCGCTCGTCGGGAAGACCACCGACGGCCACTAGGGTCAGCGGCCGATGATCCTGTCGGACCGCACCATTCGCGAGGAGCTCGACGCCGGCCGCATCGTCATCGATCCCCTGGACGAGCAGTGCATCCAGCCGTCGTCGGTCGATCTGCGCCTCGACCGGTTGTTCCGGGTGTTCCTCAACCACACGATGCCGGTCATCGACGTCAAGGAGGACCTCGAGGATCTCACCCGGCTGGTCGAGATCGGCGAGGGCGAGGCCTTCATCCTCCACCCTGGCGAGTTCGTGCTCGGTTCGACGTACGAGAAGGTGTCCCTGCCCGACGACCTGGTCGGGCGCATCGAGGGCAAGTCGAGTCTGGGGCGGCTCGGGTTGCTCATCCACAGCACCGCCGGCTTCATCGACGCGGGGTTCTCCGGGCACATCACGCTGGAGCTGTCCAACGTGGCCAACCTGCCGATCACGCTGTATCCGGGCATGAAGATCGGGCAGGTGAGCTTCCTGCGCATGACGACCCCGGCGGACGTGCCGTACGGGTCGGCGCGGGTGGGATCGAAGTACCAGGGCCAGCGGGGCCCGACGCCGAGCCGCTATTGGGAGAACTTTCGGGACCAGGAACGCTGACGAGCCGTTCTATTCGTCGGCTGGCCCGCAGAATCGACCGTCAGCCTCCGAGGGTGTCGAGCCGGCGGGCGTCGCGCTCGTCGAGGGCCTCGAGCAGGTGCATGGAGATGTCCGCCACCCGCACCTCGTCCTCTTCCTTCCCGGCGGCCTTGGTGCCGTCGTCGATCATGATGTAGCAGAACGGGCAGGCCACGGCGATGCGGCTCGCCCCTGTGGCGATGAGCTCCTGGCTGCGCTCGTCGTTGACCTTCTTGCCGATGGTCTCCTCCATCCACATGCGGGCACCGCCCGCACCGCAGCACATGCCCTTGGTCCCATTGCGGCCCGCTTCCACGATCTCGATGCCGGCCAGGCTGCCGATGACCCGCCGCGGCGCCAGGTACACGTCGTTGTGACGGCCGAGGTAGCACGAGTCGTGGTAGACGACCCGCTCGTCGAGCCGGGCGTCGCTCAGGTCCAGCCGCCCCTCGGCGATGAGCCATTCGAGCAGCTGGCTGTGGTGCACGACCTCGTAGTTGCCGCCGAGCTGCGGGTACTCGTTCGCCAGCGTGTTGAAGCAGTGGGGGCACTGCGTGACGATCTTTTGGACACCCATGCCGTTGAGCGCCTCGACGTTCTGCATAGCGAGCATCTGGAAGATGTACTCGTTGCCGGATCGCCGGGCGGGGTCGCCGGTGCAGTTCTCGGACGGGCCGAGGATGGCGAAGTCGAGGCCGGCCCGCTGCATGAGCTTGGCCATGGCCACCGTCACCTTCTGGTTCTTGTCGTCGAAGCTGCCGGCGCAGCCGACCCAGTACAGGTACTCGTGGTCGAAGGGATCGCCGGGGGAGACGATCGCGACGCCCTCGACCTTGGCGGTCCAGGCGCCGCGGTCGGCCTGTGCCATGCCCCAGGGGTTCGCCGAGTTCTCCATCGATCGGTAGGCGGTGCCCAGCTCGGTGGGGAAGTTCGACTCCATGAGCGACAGGTAGCGCCGCATGTCGAGGATCTTGTCGAGGATCTCGATGTTGACCGGGCAGATCTCGTCGCACGCCTTGCACGAGGTGCAGGCCCAGATCTCGTCCGGCGTGATGCGCTCGAACAGCGAGTCCGCGGACACGGTGATCTCGGGGTCCATGCCGATGGGCGGCGACACCGGCGGCGTACCGGTTCGGGCCATGACCTCGCCCGTCTTGAGCACGATCTCGCGGGGATCGAGCGGCTTGCCGGTGGCGTGGGCGGGGCACACCGACGTGCACCGACCGCACATCGTGCAGGCATCGGTGTCGAGCAGTTGCTTCCACGTGAAGTCCTCGACGGTGGCGGCGCCGAACGATTCGAGCTCGGTCTCCATGAGGTTGGGCATCGCCTTCATGGCGCCCTTGGGACGCTCGCGGTCCCGCAGGTACATGTTGAGCGGCGACGTGAACATGTGACGCAGCATCGTGACCGGCAGGATCAACAGGAACACCAGGAAGCCGACGACGTGGGCCACCCACCAGCCCTGGTGCCACCCGGCGAGGCTGCCGCTGTCGTCGACGAGCCCCGACAGCGGGTAGCCGATGACCGACCACTTCTCGAAATCGGGCCGCCCGGCGAGGGCGATGCGGTACGTCTCGGCGCCGAAGCCGGTGACGCCGATGGCCAGCAGCGTGCCCAGGATGAAGGCGTGTTCGGGCTTGGACTTGGTGCGGATCCGGTACGGCCGCAGCACGTAGCGCCGCACGATGGCCCACCCGACCCCGAGGATGAACAACGCCCCGGCCACGTCGCCCACCAGGGAATAGCCCCGGTACACGTCGCCGTGGAGGAACTTGGCGCTTTCCGGGAGCTGGTGGTTGATCTCGAGGACCGTGGTGACGGCCAGCAGCACGAGAAAGCTGAAGTAGATGAGCGAGTGCATGACCCCGGCAACCGGATCACGCAGCAGGGTCTGCATGTAGACGCCGGCACGGAAGTCGGCCAGGCGGCGGCCCACGTTGGCGCGGGTGGTGCGGCGGTCGTCGGGCGCGCCCCGCTCCCAGTTGCGGACCCGCCACGAGAACACGACGGCGCCGTAGACGATCAACACCGGCAGCACGGTGTAGAAGACCGCCTTCCAGGCCGATGGGATGTTGACGAACACCACGCGCTGGACGCCGGAGTCGTCGTGCCACTGCAGCGCCGTGGCCACGACACCGGACGCCACCGTGAGGAGCGCGAAGGCGATCCCGACGCCGACCGCGACGTACCGGGGGCGGATCCGCAGCGCCGGTGGGGGCGTGCTCGTGCGCTCGCCGGTGTCGTCGGCGGTCGTCGCGGTGCTCACGCCGCGGAAACCTATCCAACCCGGCCGGAGGCGTCGGAATCCGGCCCGGCGCCGGCGGGACGCCGCGAGCCGGATCCCAAGTCAGCCGAAGGTCTGGCTGTCGAGATCGCGCACCTTGCCGGCTAGAGCTGCAAGCATCTTGCGGTTGAGGGCCGGAACCTCGTCGAGCAGGCCCGCGAACTCCCGCGGCCCCAGCACGAGGACGGTGAGCGGTGTCTTGGCGATGACGCTGGCGGTGCGGGGACCATGGTCCAGCAGTGCCAGCTCGCCCACGCAGTCGCCCGGCCCCAGCGTGGTGATCTTCTTGCCGCCCCGAGACACCTCGGCCTGGCCCTCGACGACGATGAACGCCTCACGGCCGATCTCGCCCTGGGTGACGAATTGCTTGCCCTCGTCGATGGTCATCTCCACCGATGCTTTCGCCACCGAGCGCAACTCCTTGGTCGTCGCGCCGGAGAACAGCGGGACGGTTGCGAGGTGGTCGAGGTACTTCTCCCGTGCCATGGCGGCGGAGCTTAGAGGCCCAATGCATAGGGTGCGCCGAAGGGCACCCACGCGTGGGAATTTGTTGCTGGCGTCGCGGCTCGATCGCGACCGGTCCGGTGGCTCCGTGGGCGTCGTTCGACCGTTGTACACGTGTGATTTGGCTGCGGGCGGGGTACCCAACGTGCAGCCGTTGTTCCGGTACGTCGTCGCGATTGGCGGCGCCAGGCCTCGCCGAGGCTGCCGGGACGGCCAAGGAATCACCGAGGAGGACCCATGGTTTCGAGTACGGGTGTTCGAATCCCGCTCGCGAGTCTCATCCTGCTCGTCTGGCTGATCATTGGCGTCATCGTCGCCTTCAACGAGGGGTACGACCACTTCGACACGTGGTCGCAGTTCGCGACGTTCCTTCTAGCTGTCGTGCTCTGGCCCATCCCTGCGACGGGCGGCCAGGTCGGCATTGCGTTCTGACGAGCCTTGACGTTCGGGGGCGCGGGTCGTTGGGGCCCGCGCCCCGGCGCGTCATGGCGGCTCGTTCGCAAACCGCGGTCAGCCGCTCGCCTGGCGGGCGACCGCGTCGGCGGCGACGGCGATCTCCTCCGGCGAGCGTAGGTAGCGCTCGATCGTGGGTTTCGCCACGAGAGGGCGGAAGTCGTCGGCCAGCTCGTAGACCAGCGGCTCCCCCGTGGGGATGTTGAGCTCCACGATGTCGGCATCCGAGATGCCATCGAGGTGCTTCACCAGCGCCCGCAGGCTGTTCCCATGCGCCGACACCAGCACGACCTTCCCGGGGGTGAGGTCAGGGACGATGCCGTCGTACCAGTACGGCAGCATCCGCTCGACGACGTCGGCCAGGCATTCGGTGTCGGGCACGACCTCGGGTGGCAGGCCCGCGTAGCGGGGGTCGTGGCGCACGTTGCGCGGGTCGTCCCCGTCCATCGCCGGGGGCGGCACGTCGTACGAGCGCCGCCACAGCTTCACCTTCTCGGCTCCGAAACGCTCGGCGGTCTCGGCCTTGTTGAGCCCCTGCAGGTCGCCGTAGTGGCGTTCGTTGAGCCGCCAGTGCCGGCGTACCGGGACCCACGTGCGTCCCATCTCGTACAGCGCCAGATCGGCCGTCCTGATCGCTCGCACCAGCACCGACGTGTGCACCACGTCGGGAAGCAGGCCCCGCTCGGCCATGAGGCGGCCGCCGGCGACCGCCTGCGCCTCGCCGTTGGCGGTCAGGTCGCAGTCGTACCAACCCGTGAACAGGTTTTGGAGGTTCCACTCGCTCTCGCCGTGGCGGAGGAGGACGAGCGTGCGGGGCATCGGGGAGGGTCAGCCGTCGCCTTATGGCTCGGTGCTCGGCGTCGTCTCGGAGTCCCGGAACCGGCCGATCACCAGGGTGACCGTCGACCCCTGGTCGACCTGCGAGTTGGCGGGCGGGTTCTGGCTGAGCACCCGGCCGTCCTGGTTGGGGTCGTTGGTGTTCTCGTCGGTCGTCTGGACGTCGAACCCCTGGAGGAGCGCCCGGGCGTTGTCCTCGGTGCGACCGACCACGTCGGGCACGCCGACCTGGCCCTGGCCCGAGGACACGACCAGCGTGATCGTCGCATTGGCGGGCGCTTGTTGACCGGCCCCGGGCTCGGTGCCGATGACCCGGCCCTGCTCGACGTCGTTGGACGCCTCCTGCCGTTCCTGGATGGTCCCGGTGAAGCCTGCACCGGCGAGGGTATTCCTCGCATCGTTCACGCTCTGTCCCCGCACATCGGGTATCGCGATCGTGTTGGGCCCCGACGAATAGAAGATGGTCACCGTGGAGTTGCGTGCGGCGTCGGCACCGGCCGCCGGATCGGTGCGGATCACCAGATTCTGCTCGACGTCGGCGTTCTCCTCGGCCCGCTGGCTGGGGACGAAGCCCGCGTCGATGAGGAGCTGGCTGGCCTCGTCGACGGTGCGTCCGGTGACGTCGGGCACCGTCGCCGTCTCCGGGCCGGCGCTCAGCGTGATCGTGACCTCCGACCCCTCCTCGGCCTGCTCGTTTGCGGGCGGGTCCTGGGCGATCACCTCGTCGACCGGCCGATCCGACGTGTCTGTCGCCCGCGTCACGCGAAAGCCCTCGGCCTCGAGCGCCGCCTGCGCCTGGTCGGCGGGTTGGCCGACGACGTTCGGCACCGTGACGAGGGTCGGGTCGTCGCCGTTGTCGGCAAAGTTGCGCACCAGCAGGAACAGCAGCCCGGCGAGGATGAGCAGCAACAGGATGAGCACCGCCAGGAACCACCGGGAGCGCTTGGGTTCCTCATCCTCGGGCGGGGTGTAGTCCTCGTAGTCGCCGTAGCCGTCATCGCCGGACCAGCCGGTCACCACGGCGGTGCCGCCGTCGTAGCCGGTCGGGGCCATCACGTTGGTGGCGCTGGGGTCGATCGGCGGGGCCAGCACCGGCTCGGCCAGGATGCGCGCCCCGTCGAGGTAGCGTCGCAGGTCGGCTCGCAGGTCCTGCGCCGTCGGGTAGCGGTTCGCCGGGTTCTTGGCCAGGCACTTGAGCGTGATGGCCTCGAGCGTCTCGGGCAGGGCGGGGTCGATCTGCCGGGGGGCGACCGGGTTTTCCTGCACGTGCTTGTAGGCGATGGCCACGGCGCTGTCGCCGCTGAACGGCGCCTGCCCCGTGGTCATCTCGTAGATCACGCAGCCCAGGCTGTAGATGTCGCTGCGGGGATCGACCGGCGCGCCGCGGGCTTGCTCCGGTGAGAAGTAGGTCGCGGTACCCATCACCGAGCCGGTCTTGGTGAGGTTCTGGTCGGAGTGGTCGCTGATGGCCCGGGCGATGCCGAAGTCGGCCACCTTGACGCTGCCGTCCGCGGTGACGAGCACGTTGCCGGGCTTGACGTCGCGGTGCACGACGCCATTGCGGTGGGCGAATCCGAGGGCGGCGGCGATGTCGGCGGTGATCTCGGCGGCTCGATCCGGGTGCACCCGCCCGTCGTCGCGCAGGATCTCGGCCAGGGTGTGACCCTCGACGTACTCCATGACGATGAAGTAGGTGCCGTTGGCCTCGCCCCAGTCGAACACCGACACGATGTTGGCGTGCTGCAGGTTGGCGGCCGACTGGGCCTCGCGGCGGAAGCGCTCGACAAAGCCCGCGTCGGTGGCCAGCGCCGGGAACAGCACCTTGACCGCCACCGGTCGGTCGAGCATCTGGTCGCGCGCGAGGTAGACCTCGGCCATGCCGCCGCGCCCGAGCCGCCGGTGCAGTTCGTAGCGCCCGTTGAAGATGACTTGTCCCTGCTGCGACGACATGTGGACCTCAGGTTACGAGATGGGGGTATCCACGCCCGAGTTCATGTCTCATTGCTCTCCACCCGAGTCGGAGTCCCCAGATTCCTGGTCAGACGGCACAGCCGGCTGTTCCAGGGCCTGCCGCATCACAGCTGCGGCGATCGGCGCTGCCACTCTGCCACCAGTTTGCTCGCTCACGCCCGGCTGACCCTCAACGATGACCGCGACGGCCACGCTGGGCGCCTCGCCGGGGGGTCCGGCGAAGCCGATGATCCAGGCGTGCGAGCTGTCGCTCGAGCCGATCTGGGCGGTGCCCGTCTTGCCGCCGACCTCGAAACCCTCGAGGCCTTCGTCCAGGCGGCTGGCTGTGCCGTCCTGCACCACCGAGATCATCCCCTGCCGCAGAAGGTCGGCGGTTCCGTCGCTCATCGCCCGGGTCCACACGTCGTCGGTTGCGATCGTGTCCACGACCTCGCCCTGGTCGTCGCGCACCTCGCGCACCACGTGCGGCGTCATGATCTCGCCGCCATTGGCGACCGCCGCCGCCACCAGCGCCATCTGCAGCGGCGTGGCCCGCACGTCGTTCTGACCGATGGACGACTGCGCGAGTTTCGGCGCGTCGTTCTCGAAGTCGGTGGGGAATGACGAGCCGGCGGGCCGCGGCAGGTCGATGGGCACGTCCTGGTTGAAGCCGAACGCCTGGGCGGTGTCGATCATGGCGTCGGCTCCGGCATCCTCCGCGCCCATCTCGGCGAACGCCGAGTTGCAGGACGCCTCCATGATCGGGAACAGCGTCCCGCCGCACGTCGCTCCGCCAAAGTTGCCGATCGGCCGTCCCACGGGCCGACCGCCGGCGCCGACCGGCTGGTATGCCTGGCGGGCCGGGTAGTCGGGCTGATCCGCGGTGACACCCCCGCGCTCGACGCCGGCGGCGGCGGTGACGATCTTGAACGTCGACCCGGGGAAGAAGTTGTCCTGGTACGAGCGCGCCAGGATCGGCTTCGCGGGGTCGGCGTTCAGCAGTGCCGAGGCCCGCTCCGCCGCGTTGAAGTCGTGGGTGGCCAGCACGTTGGGGTCGTACGAGGGGAACGACCACAGTGCCAGGATCTCGCCGTTCCGGGGGTCGACCGCCACCACCGATCCCTCGCGCTGGCCGAGCTCCCGGCGCGCCACCTCCTGTACGTCGTTGCGCATCGTCAGCGTGAGATCGCCCACCCGCTCGCGGTCGACGAACAGGTCCGAGAGCTCCTGCAGGTCGAAGTCGATCGTGCGCCCGGCCAGGTCGTCGTTGTAGCTGCGCTCGAGGCCGGCCGACCCGAGCTCGAAGGCGAAGTAGCCGGTGACGTGGGCGAACAGCTCGCCGGTGGGGTACTCGCGTTGCAGCTTGAACTGGTCGTTCGAGGCCACCGAGCGGGCGACGATCGTGCCGTCGGCGGTGATCATCGAGCCCCGGGGGCTGGAGAAGTCCCGCTCCACCTCGCGGTTGTTGGCCGGATTGTCCTTGAGCTCGTCGGCCTGGAAGATCGTCAGCCGGTTGACCTGGAAGAACAGCGCCGCGTAGCAGACCGCGAGGAACACGCCGATGTTGCGGATCTGCTTGCTCATCGGCGTGCCTCCGGCCCGCCAATGAGCAATCTCGGCTTCGCGGCGAGTAACGCACTGTGTTCATGGTTCGCCCGCTGACGCTCGCTCACGTCCCGACCTCGGTCATCGACTGCGCGGCGAGTGCCTCGGACTGTCGCTCGGCCGAGTCGTTGGAGATGCGCAGCAGCAGGGCCAACAGCACGTAGTTGGCCAGGAGCGACGAGCCCCCGTAGGAGATGAACGGCAGGGTCACCCCCGTGAGCGGCAGCAGCCGCGTGACGCCCGCCATGATGATGAACGCCTGGAAGCCGAGCAGCGTTGTCAGGCCGACGGCCAGCAGCCGCTCGAAGCCACGTGCCGCCTGCTGGGCAATGCGCAGACCGGCGCCGATCATCAGCAGGAACGCGATCAGCACCGCGGTGGCTCCCAGCAGGCCCAGCTCCTCACCGATGGCGGCGAAGATCATGTCGCTCTCGACCACCGGGATCCTGGTCGGGGAGCCGAGCGCCAGGCCGGTCCCGGAGACGCCACCGTCAGCCATGGCGAAGGCCGCCTGCACGACCTGGTAGCCCTGGTCCTTGCCCCAGGGGTCGAACCAGATGTCGACCCGCTCCTGCACGTGGCTGAACGCGTTGAAGGCGAAGGCCGCGCCCCCGGCGAACAACGCCACACCCACGGCGAGGTACGAGACCCGTTCGGTGGCGACCCAGATGAGAACCAGGAACAGCGTGAAGAACAGGAGCGACGACCCCAGGTCGCGCTCCGACACCATGACCACGAGCGACGCCCCCCAGGCCAGGAGCACGGGGCCGAGGTGCTTGGGGTCGGGCAGCGAGAACGGTCCGTACGCCCTGTTGATCGCCAGCAGCTCGCGCTTCTCCCAGAGGTAGCCGGCGAAGAACACCGCCAACGCCAGCTTGGCGAACTCGCCGGGCTGGAAGTTGACGGGCCCGATCGAGACCCAGATCTTGCTGCCGTTGATGGTGCGCCCGACGATCGGGACCAGCGGCAGGAGCAGCAGCACGATGCCCACGAAGCCGGCGGTGTAGCGATAGCGCTCGAGCATCCGGACGTCGCGCACCACGATCAGCGTGGCGATGAAGGCGCCGACGCCGAGGATCATCCAGATCGACTGGAGGCCGGCGAGCCCGTCGGGGTCGGCCCTGGCCTCGTCGATCCGGACGATGAACACGTAGCCCAGCCCGTTGAGCAGGCTCGCCAACGGCAGGAGCATGCCGTCGGCCTGGGGTGCCAGGCGACGAACGGCGATGTGGGCCAGCAGCGGCAGGCCGACGATGATGGCGAGGAACGGGCCTGTGGTGTTCGGGATGGGGCTGTCGTCGGGAAGCGTGGTGAGCACGTAGGCGCCGACCACGAACATCGTGCCCAGCACCAGCAGGCCCAGCTCGGTGTTGCGACGGACGTTGCCGATCATCGGGCTTGCGTTGTCGTCGTCCTCGGTCGCGTGGTGGTGGTCCGAGGCGCGCTAGTCGTGGTGGTCGGTCGGGTGGTGGTGGTCGTGTCGGTCGCCAACTCGTCGGCGCGCGCACTCAGGCGGACGACGTAGCGGTGGGCGTCGCCGAGCGAGGACTGTTCCTTGCCGGCATCGAGGTCGTCCCGGGTGTCGGCGGGAACGTGGGACCGTTCGATGTCGGTCGTCTCTTCCAGCACGGGATTGAGCCACAGGACGCCGCCCGGGCGTCCCTTGAATATGGCGACCCGGTCACCCTCGAAGCCGACGAAGTAGGTGGAGCGTCCGTACCACTGGATGGTCGCGAAGGCGCCGCCGACGAGCGTCAGCACGATCAGGGAGAACAGCAGGACCCGCCACGTGAGGCGCCGGCCTTGCGGTTTCGTGCCGACCGCCTCGATCCCGCGGCCGGACCCGCTGCCATTGGTGGCCCCCACGGGCTCGAAGGCGACGCCGCCCGCGGCGCTCCCGTCCTCGGTCCCCGTCACGCCCGTGGGTTCGGCGCGACCGGCGAGGCCGGACGCTGCGCCGACTGCTAGGGCATCGGACGCCTCGCCGGCGCGTCCTCCGTCGTCGACGACGTCGACCACGACGACCGTCACGTTGTCGCGCCCGCCACCCTCGATCGCCAGCCGCACGAGCTCGTCGGCCGCCTCGCGGGGATCGTCCACCCGATGCAGCACCGCCGCGATGCCCGGCTCCGGAACCTCGTTGAACAGCCCGTCGGAGCACAGCAGGTAGCGGTCGCCGGCCACGGGCTCGACCGTGAGGGTGTCGACCGGCACCTGATCGTTGACGCCGAGCGCACGGGTGACGATGTTGCGCTGCGGATGGACCGCCGCCTCTTCCGGCGACAGCGTGCCTTCGCGCACCAGATCCGCCACCAGGCTGTGGTCGTCGGTGAGCTGGTCGAGGTCGCCGACCGAGTAGCGATAAACCCGCGAGTCACCCACGTTGGCGACCGCCAATACTTCGTCACCCTCCTCGTCGACCACGGCCAGCGCCACCATCGTGGTGCCCATACCGGAGAGGTCGGGGTCGCCGGCGCCGGTCTCGTACACGGCCTGGTTGGCCTGCTCGATGGCTTCGATCAGCCCGCCGACGGTGTGGTCGGCGAAGCTGCGGCCGAGGGCCTCGCACGCGATCGCCGACGCCACGTCGCCGCCCCGGTGCCCGCCCATGCCGTCGGCGACGGCCCACAGGCCGACGTCGTCACGGGCCATGTAGTTGTCGTCGTTCGTGGAGCGCACGCGCCCTACGTGGGTCGCGCCTCCCCAGCGCAGCGCCGTCCGGCCGGCCATGGCCGTCATCGCAGGCCCCTCACGTGAGCTCCAGCACCGTGTTGCCGATCTGCAGGCGGTCGTGGCGCTTGATCACCATCGGGCCGGCCACGCGGCGCCGGTTGAGGTAGGTGCCGTTCGTGGAGCCGAGGTCTTCGACGTACCAGTGGCCCTCACGCTCGAACACGCGGGCGTGGACCTGGCTGGCGTAGGCGTCGTCGAGCGGTACCTGGCAGCCGGCCGCCCGGCCCAGCGTGATCTCCTCGTTGAGCGCGAAGGCGCGGCCCCGCAGCGCCGGTGGTTCGACGACCTTGAGCTGGGGGTGGCTCGAGCGACCCGGACGCGGGTGCCGGCGGACCCTGCCCCGCTTGACCGCCGGGGCCTGCACGGCCGCGGCGGTGGGTTTCGCATTGACCTCGGTCCAGACCGCCCGGAGGACGCGCAGGAAGAAGAGGTACAGCAGCACCAGGAGAAACCCGGTCAGGAGTCGGAGCAGCTGCTCGGTCACCGAGCGGGAGACTATCGGTCGCCGCGATGCCGGCCAGAGCAGACCAGGGGCAGCGTTTGGCTGGTCACGGAGGGTGTCCGTTCGGGATCCCGCAGGGTCCGGCTCAGCTCGCCTCGAACCGCAGGCGAGTGTTGCCGAAGGTGAGCTCGTCGCCGTCGGCGAGCATGCGCTGCTCCACGCGCACGCCGTTGACCTTGCTGCCGTTGGTCGAACCGAGGTCGGTGAGCACGAATCCGTCGCCCTGGGGACGGATCTCGGCGTGGTTGCGGCTGACGTTGGGATCGGCGAGAACGATGTTGCACTCGGGCCGCCGGCCGATGCTGATCGGGTGCTCGGCCAGCGTGAAGCGCTCGCCCGTCGGGAGCACCAGGCTGCCGGCCCCGGCACCACCCGGGCCCTCGCGGAACCTGGCCTCGATCTCGAACAATCCGGTGCCGAACCGCTCGTCGACCACCAGCTCCACGTCGACCGGGCCCATGAACGCGTAGTTCTCGTCGCGGGCGTGGGCGCGGGCGGCATCGCACAGCTCGCGGCGCAGCGCGTCGCGCACCTCGCCGAACTCGGCATAGTCGTCGGAGGACAGGTAGACCGTGAACTGGTTGGGCACCACCGTGGTGCCGCGGACGCCGACCGAGCGGCCGTCGTCCATCTCGCGGGCGAGGCGGCGAGCCAGCTCGACGGGGCGGATGCTGGAGCGGAAGGCACGGGCGAACGCCCCCTCCACCATGCGCTCCAGCCGCCGCTCGAACCCTCGGATCGCCACGACCTCGCAGGTTACCGGCGCCGCGGCTGGTTCATCCGGCGGGCCTGTGGGCCGGTAGGAGCCCAGGAGGGACCGCGCTATCTTTCATGTCTTGTCGCTCGGGCGAGTGGCGGAATTGGCAGACGCGCTGGCTTCAGGTGCCAGTGGCCGCAAGGTCGTGGGGGTTCAAGTCCCCCCTCGCCCACGGGGTTCTTGCAGGTCAGGCAGGGTGCGCGACCGGCGATTCGGGCGGACTTCTACCGGCTCAGGCTGGAACATCGATCTGCTGGTCTTCTATGGAGGTGGCGATCGTCCGGTGACGATCCGACAGGACTGCCGTCATGGAACCGAGCGCCGAGACCCGGGTCACGGCCCAAGCACAACTGGCACGCCTCGAGGTACCCCCTCCCTGTTAACCGAACGACGTCTGAGCCGGCGCCCGCATCGCGCCGACCACCTTCGACGCGCGGGCTGGCGGCCGGCGCGGTAGCCGGTGCGGATCTAGGGCCGGGCCGGCCCGCGAGTTCAGCGTTCGATCGCGATCGTCTCGGAGCGGTCGAGCACCTGGCCCGTCGCGTCCAGAGCCTCGACGGCGACGACGGGGGCACGCTGGATCCTGGTCGTCGTCTCGAAGCCGTCCTTGCCGACCTCGGCCACGGGCGTGAGGTCGTCGGCGTCGTCGCCCGCCAGCACCCGCCAGGTTGCGACCTCGGTCGCCCCGTTCCAGCTCATCGCGACCTCGAGCTGGCGAGCACCGTCGCCTCCGCCAGCAGCCTCGCCGCCTCCGCCGTCGTCCCCCTCGTCCCCGAGGGGCGTGACCACGACGTCGGGTGGGTCGGTCGGCTGCCCTTCCCACTCGAACCGGTAGGCACGGTACGAGTCGGCCGGCGCGAACGTGGCGTCGAAGACCACGTCGCCGGCGGCGGAGAACTCGGTGACGCGCCCCTCGCTTCCCCAGCCGACGAACAGGCCCCCGCCGGGGAGCACCTGCGTGTTGCCCTGTGTGCCGGCGCTCACCCCGTCGGGGTGGCGCGCCTCGTCGACGACCGCGGCCGTCCTCGCCCGGGCGTCGACGTCGAGGATGAGCGCCCGCGAGGGACCGCCCCCCATCGTCGACGCGTGGTTGTCGAAGAGGCTGATGCGGTTGCCGCCGAGCCACTCGGCGTCGTGCTGCCACTGGAACGTGGTGCCCGGGCCCATGGCGATGTCGCTGCGCTTGCCACCCATGCGCCAGCGCAGCTCCCCGGTCGCCCGGTCGATCGCGTAGATGGTGTGCGTGTTGCGGGCGGACACCAGCAGCGTGCCGTCGGGCCCGGGTGCGACCGAGTTCGCGTGGAACCAGTCGAGGGGTAGGTCCTCCGAGCCGTCCTCACGGTCGGTCAGCTCGCTGAACGTGTCGGACACTGGCACGTGGTCGCCGGCGCTCCATTCCATCAGCACCTCACCCGTGGCGATGTCGACCTCCTGTACGTAGCTCTCGAACTCGAATCCCTGCTGGGGTCCCCCGATGGCCGAGAGGTCGGCGGGCTCGGGTCCGTAGGCGATCAGAAGTGCGGTGCCCTCGTCGGTGAGCCGGAACTCGTGGAAATCCGCGTCGCGCCCATTGCCCGTCTTCAGCCGGGCGACCTCGCGGTAATTGCGATCGACGATGACCAGCTCGCCCACCCCCCGGCCTTCCGCCGACTGTCCCTCCCACCACGTGAGCACGGGTTCGCCCTCGTACGTCTGCACCCGGAGGTCGGCGGCCACATCAGTGGCGGCCTGGGGCGCCGACCAGACGGTCTCGCCCCGGTCGTCGACGATGAGTGGCCCGGCCTGGGCCCCGGCCCGCTTGGGCGCCAGGAAAACGAGGCCCGCCGTGGGGGAGGTCGACGACACGATCGCGATCGCTGGCGGAGTGACCTCGCGGCGCGTGAGATAGCGCTGCAGCGCCACCCGCTCGATGCCCTCTTCGCCCCCGGAACCCCCGCCCGGCGGCCCGCCGGTGGTCGTGGTGCCGGCTCCGTCGTCGTCCTCCTGCCGACTAGACGAGCCGTCGTCGTCGGCGCAGGCGGCGACGGCCAGGCTGAGTGCGAGGACGGTGGCGAGAGCTGCCGGCCGACGCCTGCGGGCGACGGTGCCGGGGCCCGGCGAGGAGGGCGAGTCGTGCCACATGGCGGACGACAGTACGACCACGGGCGCCGCAGGGTGACCGGATCGACCGGCGCGAGCCACGATGAGTCCCGAGCCGCCCCCTCGTCCTACTGGTAGGAACGGGCGACCAGGAGGAGCCCCGATGAGCAGGTTGAGCAAGAAGTTCAGCGCGACGCTGGAGAAGAGCGGCAACAAGGGCGGGTGGACCTACGTCGTCATGCCGGGGTCGGCGGACTACTTCGGTACCCGGGGCCTCGTGAAGGTGAGCGGCACGGTCGATGGCCACCCCTTTCGCAGCTCGTTCATGGCCCTCGGCGACGGCAGGCACAAGCTCCCCATCAAGGCCGACGTGCGCAAGGCCATCTCGAAGCAGGCGGGCGACACGGTGACCGTGCGCCTGGAGCAACGCCTCGACGACTGAGCTCCTCCGGCGGCCGGGCCGTGGCGCCGGTAGCCGACCGCGCGCGGACGCCGGGGGTTAGCCTGCCGGGCGATGCCCCGGCCGGTCCCAGCCGAGCTCATCGACTTCCTGGCGCCGTTCTCCGACGAGGTGCACGAACTGGCGCTCGGGCTGCGGGCACGGGTGCTGACCGTGATGCCGAACACGCACGAGTTCGTGTGGGACGCGACCAACGCCGTGTCGCTCGCGTACACACCGACGACCCGATGGCAGGACAGCGTGGTCCACATCGCGAGCTACACGAAGTGGGTGAACCTCGGGTTCAACGACGGGGCGTCGCTCGACGACCCGCTGGGGATCCTGGCCGGGACCGGATCACATGTCCGTCATGTGCGCTTCAGCGGCGCCGGCGACCTCGAGGCACCGTGGCTCGATGAGTACCTGCGCGCCGCCATGGACAACGCCGGCTGTCACCCGGACATGGGGGACGGCGGCACGACCGTGCGGGTCTCGGCGGGTCGGAAGCGCCGGCCGGCCTGAGCCGGCCCGCGCACGCGTCGGGATCAGGTGACGTGGAGGGCGATCGTGAGCAGGGCGGTGGCGGCCACGGCGGCCGCCCCGCGGACGTGGTTCCACGTCGTCCACTCACGCAGGTAGCGGCTCCAATGGCCGGCCGCCTCCGGGCTCGACGGGTCGATCCGGTCCAGCGCCTCGTTGCGAGGCACGTGATACCCGAGTGTCAGGCCGAAGGTCCCGACCAGGTAGAGCAGCCCGCCGGCCAGCAGGTACGGCGAGGCGTCGTCCCAGTCGACCAGCGCCCCCACGACCACGGCGGCGGAGAGCGCCGCGCTCCCGGCGAATACTCCGAGGAACGCCGGCCGGAGCGCGGCGGCGTTGATGGCCTGCATTGCGGCGATGCCGTGCTGGGCGGGCAGCTGCGCCAGCGACCTCATCACCATGACCGAGAAGGCGTACAGCACACCCGCGACGACGCCACAGCCGACGGCGGCGATCACCGTCAGCGGGAACAGGTAGCCGTCGATCATCGGGGATCCCCCACGCGCTGTGCCGCCAGCTCCACACTGCCACCCGCGTGCAGGGGGTTGCGGATGAGCGTCAGCAGCGACATGCCCAGCCCGTAGGTCGTCAACCGGCGCAGCGGCGTGACGCGCACGAAGCAGCCGTCCGCATAGTCGAGCTCCCCGTGGCTGGTCAGCTTCTTCAGCTCATTGGCCTCGATCAAGCGGACGATGTCCGGGTCGTCGAAGCCGAGGATCTCCGCCCGGCCCTGAAACTGCACCGTGGATGGCGGGCCGCCCAGCGGCAGCCGGCGGATCGGGATCGACACCGCGACGTACGGGTTGTCGGCGATGTTGCGCGCCTTCCGCGTGTCACGCGACATGTTGACGTACAGCGTGAGGCCGATCGCCTGATAGAGGACGCCGGCCACGTGCGGGCGGCCGCCCGGCGAGGTGGTGGCCAGCATGCAGAACGACCGCTTGGCGACCGCCTTGGCCACTTGGTCCAGGTCGGGCGAGTAGTGCGTAGGTTCAGCCATACGGTCAGTAAAGACGCCGAACCATAGACGGGCCATAGCCAGGAAGCTCGATTCCATGCGCATGCGTCTACGATTCGGCCGCACATGGACGAGATCGTGGGGTTGCTGGACGGCCCGAGGGCCCGGGGGGCCTTCCTGCTCCGGGCGCTCATGGACCCGCCCTGGTCGGTGCGGGTCCAGGATGAGGCCCCGCTGAGCCTGCTAGCCATGGTCCGGGGAGACGCGTGGGTAGTGCCCGATGCCCCGGGCGACTCCGTGCGCCTGGGCTCCGGCGACGTGGCGATCACGCGGGGCCCCGATCCCTACACCTTCGCCGACGATCCGGCGACACCACCGCAGGTCGTGATCCATCCGGGCGAGCACTGCACCACGCCCGACGGGCAGGACCTGGCCCAGGCGATGGACCTGGGCGTCCGCACATGGGGCAACAGCCCCGAGGGGTCCACGGTGATGCTGATCGGCGCGTACCAGATGCGCGGCGAGATCGGCGAGCGGCTGCTGGCGGCGCTGCCCCCGCAGCTGGTCCTGCACGAGGACGTCTGGTCCTCGCCGCTGGTTCCCCTACTCGCCGACGAGATCGTCAAGGACGAGCCGGGGCAGGAGGCCGTGCTCGACCGCCTGCTCGACCTGCTGCTCATCGCCGTGCTGCGCGCCTGGTTCTCGCGGCCGGAGGCCGAGGCGCCCGCCTGGTACCGCGCGCACGACGACCCGGTGGCGGGGCGCGCCTTGCGGATGATGCACAACAACCCCGACCACCCGTGGACCGTCGCTGCCCTGGCCGCCGAGATCGGCGTCTCCCGAGCCGCCCTGGCGCGGCGCTTCACCGACCTGGTCGGCGAACCGCCCATGAGCTACCTAACTGGTTGGCGCCTCACCCTGGCCGCCGACCTCCTGCGGGAGCCCGACGCCACGGTCGGTGCGGTGGCGCGGCAGGTCGGTTATGCCAGCCCGTTTGCCCTCAGCACCGCGTTCAAGCGCGTCCGCGGTGTCAGCCCGCGCCAGCACCGGGTGGCGGCGCTGGCGAAGTGAGGGCGAGCTCTACCTGGGGGTGAACCGTTCCATGGCGGCCTTGAGCCGCCGCGCGGCGGTGCGCCGTTTCCACATCTTCAGCTTCCAGTGCCGGCGGCGGCGCTGCGACGGCCGGGCCTTGGCCGGATCGTGGTGCCGCTCGGCCCGGAAGCCGATGCCCGGTTCGACCACCTCGTCGGGCTCGACCCCGCCCTGGATCTGGCCGGTGATGTCGGCCAGGGCGGTGTTGACCCGATGGCGTTCGGAACGGGCGTGGACCCGACGCTCCTCGGGATGCGGGAGGACCACATCGCCGGTGCGGTGACGGTTGCTCATTCGTCTTCTCCTGACAAGAGCCGACGCTGTTGCTCCGTACAGCGTGACGGTAGCCGCCGAGCCGGCCGCCTGTCTCGGGTCCAACGGCCCAAATTCCGGCGCCCAGAGCGCTTGGGCCGGCGGCGGCCGCGCCGCGTAGCCTCGTGGCGTGCACAACGTGGCCACTGCCCCCCGCCCGGCCGCCGATGTCGCCGTCCGGCGCCTGCTCCGCATCCCCGACGGGCCCCCCGCCCCCGAGGGTGCCGCCCAGCGGGCCTTCTCGACCTCCATCCTGGTGTCGGCCACCCGGTGCCTGCTGACCTACATCGTGCTGCCCTTCCTGGCACCGGTCCTGGGGCTGGCCGCGGGCGTGGGGCCCGCCGTCGGCATCCCCATCGGGATCGTGGCCATCGTGGCCAACATCCTCACCATCCGCCGCTTCTGGGCCGCCGACCACCGCTGGCGCTGGGCCTACACCGCCATCGCCCTGACCGTGATCGCACTGTTGCTGGTCCTGATGGTCGAGGACATCCTCGACCTCGTCGCGTAGGCCACCCAATGCGCCGGCTCGGTCTGATGGCGCTCGGGTGGGTCGCCGTCGCGCTCGGTGGGCTCGGCATCGTCGTTCCGGGATTGCCGACGACCGGCTTCTTCGTGCTGGCGGCCGCCTGCTTCGCCCGATCCAGCCCCCGGTTCGAGCGGTGGGTGCTGGGCCTACCGAAGGTCGGCCCACTCGTGCGCGACCACCGCGCCGGCCTGGGGATGCCCCGGCGGGCCAAGGTCGTGGCCATCGCCATGATGCTCACGGCCTGCTCGCTGAGCGCGCTGGCGCTGGGGTCACCCTTGCTGGCCGGCGCAGTCATGGGTGCCGGCCTGGTCGGTACCTGGTATGTCGGTTGGCGGATACCGACGCGCGAACGCATGCTCGCCGCCGGCCCGGGGGCCGTGGCAGAGACCGCCGCTGCGACCGGCGACGAGGCCCAACCCGCCGCCTAGCTCGGCGCCGTCAGCCGCCGGACGCGTACGCCTCGGCCTGGGTGGCGACCAGGTCCTCGATGTTCCCCACGGCGACGTTGGCGACCAGGGCCACGATCGACGCCCCGAGCACCCGCCGAGACCGCACTCTCGCCCTCCCGCGCATGGCGGGTGACAGTACATGGGTGTGCTGGAAGCACCTGCGGTCGCCGGGCGGCTCGCCGACACGCCAGGCTGGCGACATGCGATTCATCGTGTACGGCGCCGGTGCCATCGGCGGTGCGATCGGCGGGCGGCTGTTCGAGGCGGGGCACGACGTGACCCTCGTGGCCCGGGGCGACCACCTGCGGGCGCTCCAGGACGAGGGGCTCACGCTGGTGTCGCCGGACGGCTCGGCGACGCTCCGCCTGCCTGCGGTCGGCGACCCGGTCGAGGCCGACCTGCGCGACGGCGACGTGGTGATCCTGGCCATGAAGAGTCAGGACACGCGCGGCGGCCGTGACCGCCCTGGCGGCACACGCGCCGCCCGGTGTCCGCGTGCTGTGCGCCCAGAACGGCGTGGACAACGAGCGCGTCGCGCTGCGGTTCTTCCCCCACGTCTACGCGGTCGCGGTCATGCTGCCGGCCACCCATCTGGAGCCGGGTGTCGTGGTGGCCCACCTGGCGCCGACGACCGGGCTGCTCGACCTGGGCCGCTATCCGGAGGGCGTCGACGGGGCGGCCGAAGAGGTCTCCGCCGCCCTGTCCGCCGCCACGTTCGGATCGGTGGCCCGGCCCGACATCATGCGCTGGAAGTACCGCAAGCTGGTCCTCAACCTGGGCAACGCCGTCGAGGCGGTGTGCGGCCCTGAGGCGGCGCGCTCGACGCCCCTGGCCCGGATGGCCCGCGCCGAGGGCGAGGAGTGCCTGCAGGCGGCCGGGATCGACGCGGTGTCCATAGAGGACGACCGGGCCCGCCGCGGCGACATCTTCGAGCTCCGCCCGGTGCCGGGGCACGAGCGCCAAGGCGGATCGTCCTGGCAGAGCCTCGCCCGGGGCCTGGGCAGCATCGAAACCGACTACCTCACTGGCGAGATCGTGTTGCTCGGCCGGCTCCACCGGGTCCCGACCCCCGTCAACGACCTCCTCCAGCGGCTCGCCAACCGGATGGCGGCCGAGGGGCGACCGCCGGGCAGCGTTGCGGCCGAGGACGTCCTGGCCCGGCTCGGGGTCGTTCCCTGAGCAAACCTGCTGCGGCATTGGTTGCCGGGACCAACAGATCGGCGGCAGCCACCCGCTAGCCGGCCACCTCGTCGAGGCGCCGCTGGAGGAAGGCTCGCTCCGGGCCCGTGCGGGCCAGGGCGAGGGCGGCCCGGTAGGCGTCAGCGGCCTCGGCCTGCCGGCCGAGGCGCCGCAGCAGGTCGGCCCGCGTGGCAGGCAACAGGTGCGTTCGCGCCAGCCGAGGATCGTCGGCGACGGCATCGACCACCCCAAGCCCCACCGCCGGTCCCTCGGTGAGCGTCACCGCCACCGCCCGGTTGAGCTCCACGACCGGCGACGGTGCGACCCGGGCGAGCTCGGCGTACAGCGCCGCGATCTGCGGCCAATCGGTGTTCGCCCACGACGAGGCGGTGGCGTGCAGCCCGGCGATGGCGGCCTGGAGCTGGTAGGGCCCCGGCCGGCGCCGGAGCAACGCCCGCTCCAGCTCCGCGGTCCCCTGTGCGATGCGGTCGTGGTCCCAGGCACTCCGGTCCTGGTCCTCGAGCAGCACCAGGTCGCCCCCCACCGACACGCGTGCGTCGCGCCGGCTGTCCTGCATCAGCAGCAGCGCCAGCAGGCCCCGCGCCTCCGGCTCGTCGGGCATGAGCTCGACCGCCAGCCGGCCGAGCCGGATCCCCTCGTCGCACAGCTCGCGGCGCACCAACTCGTCGCCGGCAGTCGCGGCGTATCCCTCCGAGAACACCAGGTAGATGCAGGCCAGCACCGGGGGCAGCCGCTCGGGCAGCAGGTGGGCGGGTGGCACCCGAAAGGGGATGGCGGCCGTGCGGATCTTGGCCTTGGCGCGCACCAGGCGTTGGGCCACCGTGGCCTCGGGCTGGAGGAACGCCCGGGCGATCTCCACGGTCTGGAGCCCGCACACGAGGCGCAGTGTCAGAGCGACCTGAGCGGCGGGGGCCAGGGCGGGATGGCAGCAGGTGAAGATCAACCGGAGCTGATCGTCCGCCGGCTCGAGCTCCGGCGTCTCCCCGGTCGCCGGGTCGAACGGATCGGGCGCTCCGCTCGGTTCGGGATCGGGCCGGGCCGCTGCTGCATCGCCGCCTTCTCCTTCGCCTCCCGCCGTGACTCGCGCCGCGCCCGGTCAAGGGCGCGGTTGCGCGCCGTGGTCGTGATCCAGGCACCCGGGTTGTCCGGGACGCCGCGGCGCGGCCAGGTGCGCATCGCCTCCACGAACGCCTCCTGGACCGCGTCCTCCGCGGCGTCCAGGTCGCCCAGTTGCCGGGCCAGCGTGGCAAGCACCCGCCCCGACTCCGAGCGGAACGCCCGCTCCAGGACGCGGTGCGCCGGGATCAGCCGCCGACCTCCATGATGGGCCGCAGCTCGATCGCCTCCCCCGGGATCAGCCGCGCCACGGCCACCGCGGCGTCGCGGTCGCTGGCTCGCAGCACGTAGAACCCGCCGACCACCTCGGCCGATTCGGCGAACGGGCCGTCGCTCACGATCACCTCGCCGTCCCGCACCTGCACGGTCGTGGCGGTGGCGATGGGATGCACCGCCCCGCCGGCCTGCACGGCGTCGCCGGCCGCATCCATGAACCGCTGGTGCGCCGCCATTCCCTCGTCCCACCCCGGCGTGTCGGGCTGGTCGCCCTCGGCCTCCTTGCCGTAGATGAAAGCGAGGTAGCGCGGCGTCTTCGCCGGTCGGCGCTGGCCTCGCGCGCCCTTGTCGAACCATTCGACCATCGGGCGGAGGCTCACCCAGCCGTCGAGGGCGGCGGGGATCTGGCGGGCCAGCTCGATGGCGTCGTCGAGCGTGTCGGCCTCCAGGACGTACAGGCCGCCCAAGGCCTCCACGGTCTCGGCGTAGGGACCCGCGGTCACCAGCGGCTCGGCGTCGCCGTGGCGGATCGTGGTGGCAGTGGCCGCGCCCTGGAGGGCCTCCCCGCCGACGATGGCGTCGGCCGCTGTCTCGCCGAACCGGAAGTACGCCTGCATCATCGCGTCGAACTCGGGTGTCCCGGGACCGGGGCTTGCCGACTCGTCGCCGCCCAGCAGTGCGAGGTAGCGCATCGTGACCATCCTCCTCGTTCGAGCGACCGTCGCTCGTCATGATGACGACGAACGGCCAGGCCCGGATCGACAGCCTCGCGCCGTCGCGCCGTCCGCGGACTGAGAACGACCGTTATCCGCATGACACAATCCGGGCGATGCGCTTCTCGGAACCTCCCTCGCCGATCGACGTCGACGACGACGCCATCAGCGATGCGTTGTCCCATGCTCGCGTGATCCCGCTGCTGGCGGCCGTCGCCTGTGCCACCGGCGACATGTCGGTGTTGCGTGAGGAGCTGCGACCGGACCCGACCCGCCTGCTCGAGCCCGACGGCGGCGTCGACGGCGACCGCTTGGCGCTGGCGCGGCAGCTGGCGTTCGACGCGGTGACAAGGTTCCGGGACGGTGGCAGCGTGGCCGCGCCGCCCCCGGACGACGACGCCATGCGCCGGATCCTCGCGTTCGTCGTGGGGGACGACGTGGTCGAGGACTACCTCCCGCTGTTCATCGAGGAACTTTCGGTCCACGGCGACGACCTGCGGGCGCCCGACTGGAGCCTCGGAGAACTGGCGCCGGACACGCCCTTCCGCGTGGCGGTCATCGGCGCCGGCATGTCCGGCATCGTGGCGGCCTACCGGCTCAGGCAGGCGGGTGTGCCGTTCGTGATCCTCGAGAAGGATCCCGAGGTCGGCGGCACCTGGTGGGAGAACACCTATCCGGGGTGCCGTGTCGACGTGCCCAACCACTTCTACAGCTACTCGTTCGCCCAACGCGAGGATTGGCCGCAGCACTACTCCACGCAGGAGGTGCTGCTCGAGTACTTCCAGACGTGCACCGATCGCTTCGGGCTGCGCGAGCACATCCGCTTCGACACCGAGGTGACGTCCGCCGAGTGGAGTGAGGAGAGTGGCGCGTGGACCCTGTGCCTGCGCACGTCCCAGGGCGAGGAGACCCTCGAGGCGCAGGCCATCATCAGCGCAGTCGGCCAGTTGAATCGCCCGTCGTACCCGACGATCCCGGGGCGTGACGCCTTCGAGGGCGTGTCGTTCCACTCGGCGCGCTGGCGCCACGACGTGGACCTCCAGGGCAAACGGGTGGCGGTCATCGGGACCGGGGCCAGCGCGGTCCAGTTCATCCCCGAGATCGCTCGCGACGTCGACGAGCTGCTGGTCTTCCAGCGCACACCGCCGTGGCTGGTCCCCACCGAGGACTATCACCGCGAGGTCTCTCCCCAGAAGCAGTGGCTGTTCCGCCACGTGCCCACCTACACGCAGTGGTACCGCTTCTGGCTGTTCTGGCAGTACGCCGAGGGCGTGCTGCCGGCCGCCCAGGTCGATCCTGCGTGGCCGGGCGGGGCATCGGTGAGTCCGCTCAACGACGCCGCACGCCAGCTGCTCACCGGCTACATCCAGTTCGCGTTCGCCGGGACGCCGGACCTGATCGACCACGTCCTGCCCGCCTATCCACCGTTCGCCAAGCGGATCGTGCGCGACAACGGGGTGTGGCCCCAGGCGCTACAGCGCGACAACGTCGAGCTGGTCACCGCCGGCATCGAGCAGATCACGCCGACCGGCGTGAAGACGGTCGACGGCGTGCACCACGAGGTGGACGTGATCGTCTACGGGACCGGCTTCACGGCGTCGCAGTTCCTCATGCCGATGAAGCTGGTGGGCCGTGGCGGCGTCGAGCTCCACGAGCACTGGGACGGCGACGCCCGCGCCTACCTCGGCATCACCGTCCCTCACTTCCCCAACCTGTTCCTGCTCTACGGGCCCAACACCAACATCGTC
This sequence comes from uncultured bacterium, assembly GCA_963813485.1. Taxonomy (GTDB): domain Bacteria; phylum Actinomycetota; class Acidimicrobiia; order Acidimicrobiales; family VFJN01; genus DASQUK01. Next base: position 32,133 of record CAWEZE010000018.1, on the reverse strand, counting down.
ATCAACGGCAGCATCACGTACTTCTCGGAGTGCGAGGTGCACTACGTGCTCGGCTGCCTCGAACTGCTGCTGAGCCGGCCGGGCCGTCGGGCGCTCGACGTGCGCCAGGACGTCCACGACGCCTACAACCGGCGTATCGACGAGGGCAACCGCAACATGGTGTGGGGCGTGTCGACGGTGAACGCCTGGTACAAGAACGCCAAGGGCCGCGTCACCCAGAACTGGCCGTTCTCGCTGCTCGACTACTGGCGCGAGACCCGCGAGCCCGACCCGGCCGACTACGAGATCGTGTAATCGGCCGGGTCGCCCTGGCCCCGTCTCCGCCAGGTCAGTAGCGGCCGCGCTCGTGCTGGGCCTGGGCGCGCTGCCACCAGTCGCCGGCTGTTGCTCCGGCCTGGGTCGACAGCGCCGTGCGTCCGCTCGGCAAGGCCTGCGAGCGACGGCTTGGCGGGAGTGAACAACCAGGTCGTGAACAAGTCGTCCAGCTGCTGCCCCGACACCCGCTCGGCGAAGGCGATGAACTCCTCGGTTGTGGCGTTGCCCCCGCTCTTGGTCGACGCCCAGCCGCGGATGATCCGCCAGAAGGCGTCGTCGCCAACCGCCTGGCGCAGGGCCTGGAGCGTCATCGCCCCGCGCACGTACACGGCGTTGTCGAACAACAGGTCGACCCCCGGGTCGCCGATCTCCACCGTCCAGAACACATCGTCGGCGGGAATCGCGTCGTAGGTGGCCTGGAAGATCTCCTGCGGCGTGCCGCGCCCCTCGTACTCCTCCCACAGCCACTCGGCGTACGTCGCGAACCCCTCGTTGAGCCAGATGTCCTGCCACCGGGCGAGGGCGACATCGTCGCCGAACCACATGTGGGCGAGCTCGTGCACCACGACGAAGTCGCCGTTGGCCGGGTTGCCCTGCCCATCGAGCCAGAAGAGCTTCGAGTAGACCGGCCGCGTCTGGGTCTCGAGCGCGAAGAAGAGGTCGTCCTGGTTGTCGACGATGGCCCCGACCGTGTTGAACGGGTAGGGACCGAAGGCGTCGGACAGGAGATCGAGGACCTCGTCCTGGCGGGCCAGCGATGAGTCGATCTCGGCGCGCAGCCCTCCGGTGATCGCCGAGTCGACGGCGTCGTAGACCGGGAGCCGACCGATGCGGCCACGGTCGACGTCCCAGAACCCGATGTCGATGGTGGCCAGGTACGACGCCATCGGCTCGCGGGCCTCCCACTTCCAGCTCGTCCAGCCTCGGCGCTGGTGGCGGTTGCGCAGCACGCCGTTGGCGACCACCCCGTAGGCGTTGGGCACCGTCACGTCGAACGAGTACGACGCCTTGTCGATCGGGTGGTCGTTCACCGGGAACCATGCCGCCGCCACCTCGGGCTGGCCGGCGACCGTCACGCCGTCGGGCGTGGTCATGAACCCGGTCCGGATGCCGAAGCCCGGCAGGACGAACTCGACCGGCACGCCGTCGTAGGCGACCTCGATCTCGAAGCGCTGCCCGGCGCGGAGGGGTCGGCTCGGTGTGACGGTCAGCTCCTGGCCGCTGCGCGTCCACGTCGCCTGCCGGTGGCCCACCTCGACGTCGCGCACCTCGAGCCCGACGAGGTCGAGGTTGAGGCTGCACAGGTCCTGGGTGGCCCTGGCACGGATGGACGCCTGCCCTTCGAGACGGTCGGTCGCGGGGTCGTAGGTGATGTCGAGGTCGTAGTTGCGGACGTCGTAGCCGCCGTTGCCGTAGCCCGGGAAGTAGGCGTCGCCGACGCCCGGCGCGCCCGGCGTACAGGGCCGTGGGTGCCGCGCCTCCGCAGGGCTGGCGCCGAGCGCGCCGGCCAGTAGCGCCGCGCCGATACCAACGGCAACAAAGCGGAAGCTGGACCTTCGTGACAGCGCCATGACGTTCCCCCTCTGAGGCACCGATTGCCAGGTTTCGCCCCGTAGCACCGTACCCCGGGCCATTCATCCCCTCGATCCCTCGATCCCTCGATCTCGTGCCGAGGCGCGGGTAGACAGCAGGTGCCTCGGCGTTAACGCGCCGAACAGCCTGTCGTCGCCCACGGTAAGAGGGCGCTAAGGCACTCTGACCTGGGCATGGCGCCAACTAGAACCGGCCGGTGGTTCTTTCCGCCGATGACCCGTGGAGGACTCATGGGTGACCTGATCTTCGTGGTGGCGGTCGTGGCGTTCTTCGCCCTCTCCGTCGCCTACGTGAAGGCCTGCGAGCGCATCGTGGGCCGCGACACCGGGGCAGAGCTCTTGGGCGACACCGATGGCGACGCTGCGGGTGAACTCGACTCGACCCTCGGGAGAGCGCGGTGACCACTGACAACATCGTGGGCCTGGTTCTCGCCGTGTTGATCGCGGCCTACCTGGTCGCCGCCCTCGTGTTCCCGGAGAGGTTCTGATGTCCACGGCCAGCTGGCTGCAGTTCGTCGTGCTCATCGCTCTGGTCGGCGTGACCGCGCCGTTCATCGGTCGGTACATGGCCCGGGTCTACGACGACAGCGATCGTCCCGCACCCGGCGACCGGTTCTTCCTGCGGATCGAGCGGCCCATCTATCGGATCTGCCGCGTAGACCCCGACCGCGAGCAGCGCTGGACGGTCTACGCCTACTCCGTCCTCGCGTTCAGCGTGATCTCACTGCTGATCCTCTACCTGCAGCTGCGCATCCAGGACTCCTTGCCGTTCAACCCCACCAACATGCCCGCCGTTGGCGAGCATCTCTCGTTCAACACCGCGGTCAGCTTCTCCACCAACACAAACTGGCAGTCGTACAGCGGCGAGGCCACGATGAGCCACCTCAGCCAGATGCTGGGGCTGGCTGTCCACAACTTCGTCTCGGCGGCCGCGGGCATGGCGGTCTTGGCGGCGTTCATCCGCGGGCTGGCTCGCCGGCGGGCGTCGACGCTCGGCAACTTCTGGGTCGATCTCACCCGCACCACCACGCGGATCCTGCTGCCGGCGTGCTTCGTGTTCGCCTTGATCCTGGTCAGCCAGGGCGTGATCCAGAACTTCCACGGCTTCACCGAGGTCACCACCGTCGAGGGCGGTTCGCAGGTGATCCCCGGTGGCCCCGTTGCCAGCCAGATCGCCATCAAGCAGCTCGGCACCAACGGTGGTGGCTTCTTCAACACCAACTCGGCGCACCCCTTCGAGAACAGCACGCCGTTCAACAACTTTCTCGAGACCTACGCAATCGTCATCATCCCGTTCGCCCTGGCCTTCACCTACGGATACATGGTGAAGGACCGCCGGCAGGGACGTGCGGTGTTCGCCATCATGGCGGCCATCTGGCTGGTCATGTCGTTGGCGGCCATGGGCTTCGAGACCAACGGCAACTCCGAGCTCGACCAGTTCGGCGTGGATCAGGCGGCCACGGCCGACCAGGCCGGCGGCAACATGGAGGGCAAGGAGGTTCGCTTCGGCCCCTCGGCCTCGGGCCTGTGGGCGGGATCCACGACCGGCACGTCCAACGGGTCCGTCAACTCCATGCACGACAGCTTCACGCCCTTGGGCGGTGGCATCCCCCTCATGCACATGATGCTGGGCGAGGTCAGCCCGGGCGGCGTCGGCGTGGGCCTCAACGGGCTGCTGATCATGGCCATCCTGTCGGTGTTCATCGCCGGCCTGATGGTGGGGCGCACGCCGGAGTACCTGGGTAAGAAGATCCAGGCACCGGAGATGAAGTTGGTCGTGCTTTACGTGCTGGCCATGCCGGCGGTCCTGCTGGCCTTCGCCGCCGTATCGGTGCTGCTCGACTCGGCCCTGACGACCAACAACCCCGGCGCGCACGGGCTGTCCGAGATCCTCTACGCCTTCACGTCGGCGTCCAACAACAACGGCTCGGCGTTCGCCGGCCTGACGACGGCGACCCAGTGGTACGACACGACGCTCGGCGTTGCCATGTTGGTCGGCCGGTTCTTCCTCATCATCCCCGTGTTGGCCATCGCCGGCTCGCTGGCCCGCAAGCAACCGGCACCGGCGACCGCCGGCACCTTCCCCACGCACACGCCACTGTTCGGCGGGCTGGTGGTAGGCGTCGTCGTCATCGTCGCCGGCCTGACCTTCTTCCCCGCGCTGGCGCTCGGCCCCATCGTCGAGCAGCTGTCCCTGTAGGAGTGACATGAGCACCGTGACGGCCCCGGCCGACACCCAGGAACCCCGTGGACCGAAACGGCTGATGCAGCAGCGGTCGCTGTTCGACCCGGCCATCGTCAGGACTGCGCTGGTCGACAGCGTCCGCAAGCTCCATCCGCGCACCCAGGCCCGCAACCCGGTCATGTTCGTGGTGCTGGTGGGCAGCGTGCTGACCACCATCCTGTTCTTCCGCGACCTCGGCGACTCGACCGCAGCGGAGAACGTCTTCACCGGGCTCGTGGCCCTGTTCCTGTGGTTCACGGTCCTGTTCGCCAACTTCGCCGAGGCGATGGCCGAGGGCCGCGGCAAGGCCCAGGCCGACACCCTGCGCAAGGCCCGGGCCGAGACCATGGCCAACCGCCGGCTGGCCGACGGCTCGCTCGAGCCGGTGCCGTCGTCGCGGCTCGATGTCGGTGACGTCGTGGTGGTCAACGCGGGGGAGATGATCCCGTCCGACGGTGAGATCATCGCCGGCATCGCCTCGGTCGACGAGTCGGCCATCACGGGCGAGTCGGCCCCCGTCATCCGCGAGTCGGGCGGCGACCGCTCGGCGGTCACCGGTGGCACGCGGGTGCTGTCCGACCAGATCGTCGTGGAGATCACCGCCCGCTCCGGTGAGACCTTCCTCGACCGGATGATCTCGCTGGTCGAGGGCGCCGAGCGCCAGAAGACCCCCAACGAGATCGCCCTCAACATCCTGCTCGCCGGACTGACCATCATTTTCCTGCTGGCGGTCGTCACCCTCCAGCCGTTTGCCATCTACTCGGACGCCGAGCAGCAGGTCGTCGTCCTTGTCGCCCTGCTGGTGTGCCTCATCCCCACGACCATCGGGGCGCTGCTGTCGGCCATCGGCATCGCCGGCATGGACCGGCTGGTACAGCACAACGTGCTGGCCGTGTCGGGACGCGCCGTCGAGGCGGCCGGCGACTGCTCCACCTTGCTTCTGGACAAGACCGGCACCATCACGCTGGGCAACCGACAGGCGGCCGAGTTCCTGCCGCTTCCCGGGGTGTCCGAGGACCGGCTCGCGGCTGCCGCCCAGCTCGCCAGCCTGGCCGACGAGACGCCGGAGGGGCGGTCGATCGTGGTACTGGCCAAGGAGCGGTTCAACGTGCGCGAGCGCGACGTCGGTCACGCCACGCTCGTGCCCTTCACCGCCCAGACCCGGATGAGCGGGCTCGACATCGACGGCCAATCGGTGCGCAAGGGTGCAGCCGACTCCGTCCGCCATTGGGTGTCCGAGCTCGGCGGCACGGTGCCGGGTGAGCTGACCCCGCTGGTCGAGGGGGTGGCCACCGCTGGCGGGACGCCGCTCGCCGTGGCCGAGTCCAACGCCGACGGCGTCTCGGTGCTCGGCGTCGTCCACCTCAAGGACGTGGTCAAGGAGGGGATCCGCCAGCGGTTCGCCCAGCTCCGGGCCATGGGCCTCCGCACGGTGATGATCACCGGCGACAACCCGCTCACCGCCCAAGCCATCGCCACCGAGGCTGGCGTGGACGACTACCTCGCCGAGGCCACCCCCGAGGACAAGATGGCCCTCATCCGCAAGGAGCAGGAGGGCGGCCGGCTCGTCGCCATGACGGGTGACGGCACCAACGATGCCCCGGCGCTGGCCCAGGCGGATGTGGGCGTGGCCATGAACACCGGCACCCAGGCCGCCAAAGAGGCCGGCAACATGGTCGACCTCGACTCCAACCCGACGAAGCTCATCGAGATCGTCGAGATCGGCAAGCAGCTGCTGATCACCCGGGGGTCGCTGACCACGTTCTCGATCGCCAACGACGTGGCCAAGTACTTCGCCATCATCCCGGCGATGTTCTCGGGCGTCCTCCCGGCCCTCGACGAGCTCAACATCATGGCGCTGGACACGCCGCGCTCCGCGATCCTCTCGGCGGTCATCTTCAACGCTCTGATCATCGTGGGACTGATCCCGCTGTCGTTGCGGGGCGTGAAGTTCCGGGCCGAGAGCGCCGCCGTCATGCTGCGCCGCAACCTCCTGATCTACGGGCTCGGAGGGCTGATCGCGCCCTTCATCGGCATCAAGGCCATCGACCTGATCATCTCTGCGATGGGAGTCTCGTGATGCGTCGCCAACTGTTCCCCGCCTTCATGATGATGGTGGTGTTCACCGTGATCACCGGGCTCGCCTTCCCGCTGGTGGTGACCGGCATCGCCCAGGGCGTGTTCAACGACAAGGCCGACGGGTCGCAAGTCGAGAACGCCGACGGCGAGGTGGTCGGGTCGAGCCGCATCGGGCAGTCGTTCAGCGAGCCGGAGTACTTCCACCCCAGGCCGTCGGCGGCGGGTGACGGCTACGACGCCAGCGTCAGCTCCGGATCCAACCTCGGGCCCACCAACCCCAAGCTCCTGGTCGGCGAAGAGGACGATCCCGCCACCGACGACGTCGACGAGACGTTCGACGGCATCGAGCAGCGGGCCGACGCCTACCGTGAGGAGAACGGCCTCGACGCCGACGCCGAGGTGCCGGTCGACGCCGTGACCGCGTCGGGATCGGGCCTTGATCCCAACATCTCGGTGGCCAATGCCCGCTTGCAGGCACCGCGGGTGGCCGAGGAGCGGAGCCTCGATCTCGACACGGTGATGGACCTCGTCGATGACCACACGGCGAGCCGCGACCTCGGGTTCCTGGGCGAGAAGAGGGTCAATGTGCTGGAGCTCAACCTCGCCCTCGACGAGGCCGGGTGACCCGATGGCGTGGCCCCGCGTGGCGATGCGGGGTGGGGGCTCAGCACCCGGCGCGGGGTTGGTGGATGACCAGGTATGCGCTAACGGATCGTTGAGACATCGGTGCGCGGCGCTAAGCGGGGGTGAAGGTTTCCCTCTGGCACTGCTGGGCGAGACTGCGATCGCGGGTCGGCCCTATAACGACGTCATGCAGGAAGGGCGTCGTGTGTGGCCCGTTGGGATCGGTGTCGCGCTGCTCGCACCGCCGCTGGCGGCGGTGGCCCTGGTGCCTCTGCGAGCGCACCTGCTCAACGCCAACCTCGCGCTGGTACTGGTCCTGGTGGTCCTCGGTGTGGCCGTCGCGGGTGGCCGCGTCGCAGGCGTGGTGGGCGCGGTATCGGCGGCGCTCGCTTACGACTTCTTCTTCACCGCTCCCTACGGCTCGTTCACCATCGAGCGGACCGACGACTTTGAGACTGTCGTGGTGCTCGGGCTGATCGGACTCATCGCCGGCGAGCTCGTGGAGCGGGCGCGCCGCAACGAAGCCCTCGCCATCGCCCGGCAGCGCGAGCTGCAACACGTTCGCCGACGCGCCGAACTCGCCGCCGGCGGCGAACCACCCGGACGTCTCATCGAGCAGAGCGCCGAAGAGCTGACCGAGCTCCTCGACCTCAAGGTTTGCCGGTACGTTCCCACGCCGCCACCGAAGGAGCTGCCCATCTTCACGCACGACGCCATCCGGGTGCCGGGAGTCTTCGATGCTGACGCTGCCCGGACAGCTGTGGTGCTGCCGGTGCGGGCCCATGGTCGGGATCTCGGTCATTTCGTGCTCGTCTTCCCGACCGAATCGTTCGGCCTCGGTGCCTCTGTCGACAACAAGCACGCGGCCGTCGCCCTCGCCGATCAACTCGGCTTGGCGCTGCTGCGTTACCGGCAGGCCTGATGCCATGTCTGCGCAACAGGGGGATGTGCAAACAGATGCGGCACCATTGATCACGGTGAGCATGCAACCCGTGCCATCCGAATCTCCCCTGCCCGCCGTACCCGCGGCGCGCCGGCGCGGGACGCTGCGCGTCTACCTCGGGGCGGCGCCGGGCGTCGGCAAGACCTTCGCCATGCTCAACGAGGGCCGCCGCCGCAAGGAGCGTGGCACCGATGTGGTCGTCGGCTACGTCGAGACCCACGGTCGGGCCCACACCGCCGAGCAGATCGGCGACCTCGAGGTCGTGCCCCGCCGGATCCTCACCTACCGCGGCGCGGCCCTCGAGGAGATGGACCTCGACGCCGTCCTCGCCCGGCACCCCAACGTGGCCCTGGTCGACGAGTTGGCGCATACCAACGTGCCCGGGTCGAAGCACGCCAAGCGCTGGGAGGACGTCGACGTGCTGCTCGACGCCGGCATCGACGTGATCTCTACCGTCAACATCCAGCACATCGAGTCCATCAACGACGTGGTCGAGCGCATCACGGGCATCAAGCAGCGCGAGACCCTGCCCGACCAGATCGTCCGGGCCGCCGATCAGATCGAGCTGGTCGACATGACGCCCGAGGCGCTGCGCCGCCGGATGGCCCACGGCAACATCTACACCCCCGAGAAGATCGATGCCGCGCTGGCCAACTACTTCCGCCCCGGCAACCTGGCGGCACTGCGCGAGCTGGCGCTGCTGTGGGTCGCCGACCGGGTCGACGACGCCCTGGAGGAGTACCGCGAGCGCCACGGCATCACCGAACCGTGGGAGACGCGCGAGCGCGTGGTCGTGGCCATCACCGGCGCCCCGAGCGTCGATGCCCTGGTGCGGCGGGCCGCCCGCATCGCCCAGCGAGCGCACGGCGAGCTGCTGGGCGTGCACGTGCGGTCCGACGACGGCTTGGTCGGTGGCGACGACACCGTCGACCATCAGCGCCGCCTCCTCGAGGAGATGGGCGGCACCTACCACGAGACCGCGGGCAACGACATCGCCGCCGCGCTGGTCGAGTTCGCCCGGGCCGAGAACGCCACGCAGCTTGTCCTGGGCGCCAGCCAACGGTCGCGCTGGGCGGAGCTGATCCGCGGTTCGGTGATCAACCGGGTGGTGCGCCTGTCGGGGCATATCGACGTGCACGTCATCTCGCAGAGTTCTGGCGACGAGGAGGAGGACCGAGCGGTGCCCCGGGTACGCCGGCGCGTCACGCTGTCGCCGCGCCGTCGCCTGCTGGCTTGGCTGACCGCAGTTGTTGGGATCCCGGCGCTCACCGCCGTGCTGGTCCCCATGCGCGACGACGTAGGGCTGCCCACGATCCTGTTGCTCTACCTGCTGCTGGTGGTCGTGGTGGCAGCGCTCGGTGGTGTAGTGCCGGCGATGGTCTCGGCGCTGGCTGCATTCCTGGTGGTGAATCGGCTGTTCACCCCACCCATCCACAAATGGACGATCGCCGAGGCCGAGAACCTGGTGGCGTTGATTGTGTTCGTCATCGTCGCCGGGGTGGTGAGCGCGTTCGTGTCGGCGGCTGCGCGGCGCACGGCGGAGGCAACCCGGGCGGCGGCCGAGGCCGAGACCCTGGCGGGTCTGGTCGGAACGGTGGCCGAGCCGGATCCACTGCCGGTGCTGGTCGACCACCTGCGGCGGGCGTTCGGGCTGGGCGGCGTGGCGCTCCTCCGCAGGACGGACGGCGACAGCTGGCGGGCGGAGGCGGTGGCGGGCGACGCCGCCCCTCAGGACCCCGGCCGAGGCCGACCAGGTGCGCCCGTTGGGTCCCGACCTGGTGCTGGCCGTACGAGGAAGTGACTTCGCGGCCGAGGACCAGCGGGTCCTCAACGCCTTCGTGGCGCAGCTGGCGGCCGCAATCGATCGACGCCGGATCAGCGCCCAGGCCGCCCAGGCCACCACCCTGGCCGAGGCCAACGAGCTGCGAAGCGCGCTGCTCCAGGCGGTGTCGCACGACCTGCGCACCCCCTTGGCGGGGATCAAGGCGTCGGCGAGCAGCCTGCGGCAGCTCGACATCGCCTGGTCGGACGTCGACCGCAGCGAGTTCCTGCGCACCATCGAGGACGAGACCGACCGCCTCACCACCCTCGTGGGCAACCTGCTCGACATGAGCCGGATCCAGGCCGGCGCCGTCGCGCCCAGGACGCTACCCGTCGGCATCGAGGAGGTCGTCCCCGCGGCGCTGGCAGGGCTGGGGGAGCGGGCCAACAAGGTGGAGGTCGACGTGCCCGAGTCGCTGCCACGGGTGCGTGCGGACCCGGCGCTGCTCGAGCGGGTGGTCGCCAACCTGGTGGACAACGCCCTCGCCCATGCGCCGGAGGGGTCGCCGGTGCGGGTCGAGGCCGGTGAGATCGGATCGAAGGTGTTGATCCGCGTCATCGACCGCGGCCCGGGCATCCCGCCGGCCGAACGCGATCGCATCTTCCAACCGTTCCAGCGGTTGGGCGACAGCCCCTCCCACGGTGCCGGTGTCGGGCTGGGGCTGGCGGTCGCCCGGGGCTTCACCAACGCCATGGGTGGCGAGCTCATGGTCGACGACACACCTTCGGGCGGCACCACCATGGTCATCGAGCTGGAGGTGGCCGACACATCATGAATCACGCCCCTGACCCCGCGCCCGCAGGCGCCGACACCGCTGTCGCCAGTTCCCCACCTAGCCGGGTGCTGGTCGTGGACGACGAGTCGCCCATGCTGCGGGCGCTCGGGACCAACCTGCGGGCGCGCGGCTACCAGGTCGACCTGGCCCCGACCGGCGAGGAGGCACTGCAGCTCGCGGCGCGCCACCGACCCGACGCCGTCATCCTCGACCTCGGCCTGCCCGGCATCTCCGGCATCGAGGTGATCGAGGGCCTGCGGGGCTGGACCGCGGTCCCGATCATCGTCCTGTCGGCCCGGGGCGCCGAGCACGACAAGGTGGCGGCCCTCGACGCCGGCGCCGACGACTACGTCACCAAGCCGTTCGGGATGGACGAGCTGCTGGCCCGCCTGCGGGCCGCGCTGCGGCGCATCGCCCCCGCGCCCGAGAGCGCCCTGGTGGAGACGCCCGACTTCACGGTCGACCTGGCGGCCAAGCGGGTGACCGGGCCCGAGGGTGAGGTCCGGCTGACGCCCACGGAGTGGGGGCTCGTCGAGGTGCTCGTCCGCAACGCCGGCAAGCTCGTATCCCAGCGCCAGCTGCTGCAGGACGTGTGGGGCCCGCAATACGGCGAGGAGGCGAACTACCTGCGCGTCCATATGGCGCACATCCGCCGCAAGCTGGAGCCGGACCCATCCCGCCCCCGCTACTTCATCACCGAGCCCGGCATGGGCTACCGCTTCGAGGGGCCGGAGGGCTGACCGGCCTCGAACTGGTCGTAGCTGGGCGGCACATGACCGCATGACTACGACCAGGTGCGCGCCCGGTTCAACCTGCGCCCAAAGTCACCCGAAGCCATTGCCGCCGGGTCGGTTGGCCCGTGGGCATCGGGTGGGATCAGCCCGTTTCAGTTGAAAGCCGGGCGGGCCATGGCCGTCGAACAGGAGCGGGAGTACGCTTCATACGGCGCCTCGCCCCGATTGATCTCAACCCATCCCGTTATTGAACATGGAGAATCACATCGGTAGGATTTGGTGCGACTTTTCCCCGCCCGCCCGGGGGGAAGCCACGATCCGGAGGACCGATGAAATGAGTTGGACCAGAGCCTTGCTCTTCATCGCTGGCCTGTTCGTGCTCGTGTCGATCTGGCAGAACCCTTCCGGCACCGCCAACGCATTCGCCGATTTCCTCGGAACCGTCGGATCCTGGCTGGAAGACGCCCTCGACAAGAGCGTCGAGTTCGTGCAGGGCGTCACGGAGTGACCAGCCGCCGGCGTCGCGAACGCGACGCCTTGGGTGGCACGCTCGACCCCGACTACCCGCCGACCGCCCGCGACCCGTACGCGAGCCACCTGCCTGCGCAGCTACGGGACTCGGACTACGCGGGGCTCGACCAGGGAACCGGCAAGCCTCGCTTCCGCACCCGCGTGCGCAACCGGCTGGGCACCTGGCGGCGAGCGTGGCTACCGCTGCCGGACGAGATCACCGAGGAGTACCTGGGCCACGGCGAGCGCATGATCTACAACGACCACCCGTCGTTCCAGGCGTTCGTCACCGAGCACATTCTCCTGGTGCTGGGCCTGTTCGTCGCCGCCGGCTTGCTCGTGGGCGTGGTCCTCAACGGTTCGCTTACCGCCATTCTGCTCACGTTCCTGTTGATGACCATCGTCCTGCTCGTGCTGGTCCTCATTCGGTTGTCGGAGCGCTACACGAGCTACGTCATCACCAACGTCCGCATCATGCGTGTCTCCGGGATCGTGACCCGTCGGGTCCACTCGATCCCGTGGATGCGCGTCACCGACCTCACGTTCGACCAGACCTGGCTGGGCCGGGTGCTGGGCTACGCCACCCTCCACATCGAGTCCGCCAACGAGGAGGGCGGCCTGCGCGACCTCGTCGGGGTGTCCAATCCGATGGTGTTCAACAGGTACCTGGTCGACATGGTCGTGGCCAAGCAGGGTCCGATCGCCCCTGGTTGGGAGGAGCTGGGCCAGGCAGGACCGGCGGGGCTGGCGTCCCGGCAGCGGGTCGGCCTGCGCGACCGGGTCCGGGAGGTCAGGCGCCGCCGCCGCGAGCAGCGGGCCGCCGAGGCCGGGCTCGGGGTGCCCGTCGCGCGCCGGCGGATCCCCGGCAGCGGCCGCGTGCCCCCGCGCCCGACGCCCGAAGGCGCCGACCCGATCCTCTACGGCGACCCGCGGCAGATGCGGGACGAAGCGCGCAGCCGCCAGCCCACCCTGGACGAAGACGAGGACGAGGACGAGGCGGGTCGGAACGGCAGCGAGGGCGCCAGCGATCGGGACCGCGCCGACGACTCGGCGTTGGACGGCTTCGATCCGCTGCGCGAGGGACCGGAGTCGAGCGTGCCCTGGGGCCGCGACCGCGAGTGAACGGCAGTCAGGCCAGCGCCCGCTGGTTGAGGTTCGTCAACCGTTCACAGGCGTCGAGGTACTCGTCGACCAGTCGCTGAACGACGTCGGCGGACCGCTCGACGCGGTTCATCATCCCCACCACCTGGCCGACCGGGTTGAAGTTCACGTCCTTGGCGGCGGCGGGGTAGCTGTGACCCCGCTGGACGGCGTCCAGCGCCACCATCATCTGCAGGGGCATGGGCAGCGGTCCCGGGGAGTCAGGGCCCTCCCAGGCGTCGGTCCAGTCGTTCCGCAGCATGCGGCACGGCTTGCCGGTGAACGAACGCGACCGGACTGTGTCGTGGCTGCTGGCGTCCAGATAGCTCTGCATCTGCTCGCGGGGCACGTCGGCCTCCTCGACGGTCAGCCACAGAGAGCCTGTCCATACGCCGGCGGCGCCCATCGCCATCGCCGCAGCCACCTGCCGCCCGTTGGCGATGCCGCCGGCCGCCAGCACCGGCAGCGGGCCGACGGCGTCGATGACCTGCGGCCAGAGCACCACCGACGCCACCTCGCCGCAATGCCCCCCGCCCTCGGTGCCCTGGCACACGACGAAGTCGAGCCCCGCGTCGCGATGGCTCAAGGCGTGGCGGACCGACCCGCAGAGCGCTCCCACCAGCCTGTCCGACGACTGGATCTGGGCCACAACGTCGGCCGGGGGCGTGCCCAGTGCGTTGGCAACCAGGCGCGCCTTGTCGTGGCGGAGGATGACGTCGACCTGGGGCGCGGCCGTGGCCGTGGTCCAGCCCAGTAGCTCGTGGTGCTTCTGGTCGGCGGGCAGCTCCGGTACGCCGTGGTCGGCAAGCAGCCTGGCACCGAAGTCGCGGTGCTCCTGCGGGATGTGCTTCGCCAGCTCCGCCTCGAGCTGTTCGGCACCCATGTCGAGGTCCATGCCCTCGTACTTGCTGGGGATGACGATGTCGACGCCGTACGGTCGCTCGCCCACGTGCTCGTCGAGCCACGCCAGCTCGACCTCGAGCTGGTCGGGCTCGAAGCCCACGGCCCCCAGCACCCCAATCCCGCCGGCCTTGGTCACGGCGGCCACAACGTCTCGGCAATGGCTGAAGGCGAAGATCGGGAACTCGATCCCCAGTCGCTCGCAGATCTCGGTGCGCATCCCGCTCGTCCCCCTACTCGTGCCGTCGAGCGCAGGCTACGCAATCAAACGCTTGGTCAGCAGGGCAGGCCGGCGCTCACGAGTGGCCGGTAGCGTGCCGAGATGCTGTTCCCGCAGCGGTTCTGGTCCGGGCTGGCGGACGGATCGGTCGAGCTGGCGTTCCGTCGCTGGCGGCGGGCCGGCGTGAAGGTGGGCGGCACCCAACTCACGCCCGCCGGGGTGCTGGCCGTCGACGCGGTCGACGTCGTGGAAGTCCGCGACATCACCGAGGACGAGGCCCACCGGGCCGGCTACCGCGACCGGGCCGAGCTGCTGGCGGAGCTGGATCGCCACCCCGACGGAACCCTCTACCGCATTGCCTTCCACCACGCGGGCGCCGACCCCCGGGTGGCGCTGCGGGAGGATGCGGAACTGCCCGAGGACGAGCTGGCGAGCATCCGGGCCCGACTGGCGCGCCTGGATCGGGCCAGCAGCCGCGGTCCCTGGACGGAGACCGTCCTGCGCTTGATCGCGGCGCAGCCGGCCGTCCGGGCCGCCGACCTCGCCGCCTCGCTGGGCCGGGAGACGCAGCCGTTCAAGACCGACGTGCGCAAGCTGAAGCAGCTGGGCCTGACGGAGAGCCTGGACGTGGGCTACCGGCTGTCGCCACGGGGCCGGACCGTGCTCTCCCGCCTGTAGCCGACCCGCTCGACCTCAGTGCCTGACCTCAGCCGCCGAACATGGCGAGCCACTCGGCCTCGGAACGGGGCTTGAAAACGTAGTTCCACTGCCGCGTCTCGCCCATGGTGGCCGAGGGCTCGGCGGAATACAGGTGGCCGGGGAACAGCACGGTGTCGTCCGGGACCTTGGCCAGCCTCTGCGTGAGGCTGTCGTACAGCTGGGCAGGGTCGCCGCCGGGAAGGTCGGTGCGCCCACAGCCCTCGAGGAACAGGGTGTCGCCCGACACCAGGTACCGCCCGTCCACGAAGAAGCACTGGCTTCCGGGAGTGTGCCCGGGCGTGTGGATCAGCTCGATGCCGATCGCGCCGATGTCGACGACGTCGCCGCTGCGGTGGCGCACCAGGTCGGTCTCGCCGGCCCCGGTCACCCGCTGGACCCCGGCCGCCTCGTCGCCCTGGACATGGATCGGCACCGGGTTGAGTGCGAGCAGCTCACGAACGCCGCTGATCCGGTAGCCCATCATGTCGCCACCGACGTGGTCCTGGTGGTAGTGCGTGACCAGCGCCGCGGTGACCTTCATGCCGTCCGCGGCGGCGACGTCGAGGATGCCCCGCACGTCGTATGCGGCGTCGACGACTGCCGCCTCGCCGGTCTCGCGGTCGCCCACCAGGTAGACGAAGTTGACCATCTGCCGTGCCACCGGATCGCTGCGGGCGACGTCGCGCCCCGAGAGCAGCTGGCGGAAATAGAGCCGGTCCGGTGCGTTCACATCGACAAAGGTACGGGTCGGTCGCAGACCGACGCCATCGGCGGCGGCGGCGGGGGGGTCGGGCCCGAGAGCGTACCGGGCCGCCTCGAGTCTCGGGCTTGCCGGCGCCACGGGCCAGCCGGGAGGGTGGCCGGATGCGCCACGACCGCGCTGCGCTCCCGCCGTTCGATGCCGTGAGCCTCGACATCGGCGGTGTACTGATCATGCCCGACCGGCGGATGGTGAGCCGGGCCTTGGCCCGGGCCGGCGTGCGGCACGACCCGGCCCGGTTCTTCGACGGGCACTACCGGGCAATGGCCGAGGTCGACCGGCGCCGGCCACGGCCCGAGGAGTTCGATGATTACGCACGCGCCTTCCTACGAGCGGTCGGCGCCCCGAACGCGCAGCTCCAAGCCGGCGCCGCCGCGCTCGCAAACGTGCTCGGGTTGTCGTCGACCTGGTGCCGGCGCATCCGCGGCGCGGTCCCAGCCGGGCGCCGGCTGGCGGCTGCCGGCCTGCGATTGGCGGTCACCAGCAACTCCGACGGCACGGTGGCCGAACGCATGCGCCGTCGTCGGGTCGTGCAGATCGGAGACGGTCCGGGCGTCCCTGTCGAGCACATCACGGACTCCGGGGTCCTGGGCGTGGCCAAGCCCGATCCCGCGATGTTCCTGACGACCGCCGCCGGCCTGGCCCTGGCACCCGAACGCATCTGCCACGTCGGCGACAGCGGCTGCTACGACGCCGATGGCGCGTCGGCGGTGGGCATGGTCGCGGTGCACGTCGATCCTCTTCGCCTGTGTCGCGGCGACCACCATCACGCCGATTCGCTCGCCGATTTCGCTGACCACGCGCTCGCGGCGCGTCGATGGGTCCGCTGAGCGGGCCATTTCGTCACCTGACGTGAGATTTCCCGGATGCCGGGCCGTATCCTGGCGGGCGCGTGGGGTTTGCGGAACGGTTCAGGGAGGCCGCGGAGGCGGCGCGAGCCAAGCTCCAGGAGCACGGCGTCATCCAGGACGCCGCTGCCATTCACGGCGTGCACGCGGTCGTCCCCCAGGAGCATGACCTGGAGATCGCCAGGCGGGCGATGGCGCTCGGCGCCCCGGACCCGTACTCGTTGATCACCCACGACGAGGTGGTCGCCCTCACGGGAGTCCCCGTGGGCGGCCCGTCGCTCACCTACACCGACGACGACCTAGGCGTGCGGTTCGACGCCGAGGACGGCCACCGGCGCTCGTGGTCGTTCGGGGTCCATGCCGGACACGCGGTCGATTCCGACACCCCGTTCGATCCCGTCACCTGGTACGAGTGGATGGTGGCGCTGCTCGGGGCGGCCGAGGTCGTGCCCGGCCTGGGTGACGCCGCCGTCTACCAGGACGGGATGTTGTACGTGCGAGGGGCGGGGCGAGCCTTCTACGTGCTGATCGAGGCGCCCGGGGCTTCGCCGGCCGAGCAGTGGGCCACCACCTTGGGCCGCCGCGTGCTCGAGCGGTTCGCATCGGGAGAGGCGGGGTAGGGCCCTGACCGCTCCCGAGTCGGTCGGCGACCTCGGGCCTGAAGTTCGACTCCGCGCAGGGCCGCTGGGTGCTGGCCGCCACGGTGCTCGGCTCTGGCATCGCGTTCCTTGACTCGACGGTGGTCAACGTCGCGTTGCCCCACATCGGCGAGGACCTCGACACCAGCGTCGCCGGGCTGCAATGGGTGCTCAACGGCTACCTGGTGACGCTGTCGGCACTGATCTTGCTGGGCGGGTCTCTCGGCGACCTGTTCGGGCGAAAGCGGGTGTTCCAGATCGGCGTCGTCGTCTTCGCGGTGGCGTCGGCGGCGTGCGCGCTGGCACCGAACGACGCGGCGCTGGTGCTGGGTCGCGTGGCCCAGGGGATCGGTGGCGCGCTGCTCACGCCTGCGAGCCTGGCCATCCTCGAGGCCAGCTTCAGGCCAGGGGACCGGCCGCGCGCCATCGGCGCCTGGTCGGGTCTGTCGGGCGTGGCCGCGGCCGTGGGCCCCTTTGTGGGCGGCTACCTAGTCGACGCCGCCTCCTGGCGCTGGATCTTCCTCATCAACCTGCCACTGTCGGCGGCGGTGATCGCAATCACCGTCCGGCACGTGCCCGAATCGTTCGACCCCCGGGCCGACCGCCGGATCGACTGGCACGGTGCCCTGCTGGTGGCGGCCTCGCTCGGTGCACTGAGCTGGGGGCTCATCGGCGCAGGCGACCGCGGCTGGGGGGCGCCCAGCGTGGTGTTCACGCTCACTGCCGGCGTCGTGGCGATGGCAGCCTTCGTGGTGGTCGAATCCCGCAGCCGCCACCCGATGCTGCCGCTGGGCATCTTCAGATCCGCGCAGTTCCGGGCCGCGAACTTTGTGACCGCGGCCGTGTACGCGGCGCTGGGCGGGGTGTTCTTCCTGCTCACCATCCAACTGCAGCAGGTGCTCGGCTACTCGGCGCTCGAGGCCGGGGCGGCGACGCTGCCGATCACGGGGCTGATGCTGGCGTTGTCCGCCCGCTCGGGGGCACTCGCCGCCCGCATCGGCCCCCGGCTGCAGATGACGGTGGGCCCGCTTTTGGTCGCCCTCGGGATGCTGCTCATGACGGGGATCGAGGCGGGCGTCAGCTACTGGACTCACGTGCTGCCCCCCGTGATCGTCATGGGCCTGGGGCTGGCCACGACGGTGGCGCCGCTGACCTCCACGGCCCTGGGCGCCGTGGACGACCGCCACGCCGGCGTGGCGTCGGGCGTGAATACCACGGTGTCCCGCGCCGCCCAGTTGGCGGCCGTGGCGGTGCTGCCGGTGGCGGTCGGCCTGACGGGCGACGACTTCCTGCGGCCCGAGACGTTCTCCGACGGCTTCCGAACCGCGATGCTGATCACGTCGGTGCTGGCGGCGGCCGGGGGCCTGGTCGCATGGACGACGGTGCGAAACCCCGAGCGGGTCCCCGAACGCGAGGCGGTAGCGGTGCCCGGGCCGGTGTACTTCTGCGGAGCGGAGGGCACACCGATCCATACCTCCTCCGGCTGTCCGCGGGCGAGGAGGCGGCGTAGCGCCACAGGCGCGGCGTCGACTCGGCTGGGTCGCCGGCCGTCGGGCTCAGGCCGGCTCGCCGCCGTCGCCGTTGCCGGCGCCCTCCGGTCGTGACGGGTCGGCTCCCTGGCGGCGGGCCTCGCTCTCGGCCAGGGACAGCACCTCCCGCAACGGCCGGCCGCGCAGCTGGGCGACTCGAGCCGCGTCGTCGTGCTCGACCTTGACCCGGCCGGGGCTGACCTTGACGCGGACCGGCAGGCCGTCGACGTTCACCGTGTCGATCGTCCTGGCCGAGGGCCAGCGGTCGAGCGTCGTGCCCCGCAGCCCGAGGGTGCCCGTCTCCGTCATGAGCACCCCCGCCACCTGTTCGGCCAGCGCCGGATCGGCGAGCGCGCTGACGGTGTGGGCGGGCCGCCCCTTCTTCATCACGATCGGTGTCACCCAGGCGTCGTGGGCCCCGGCCTCGAGCAGCGCACCGATGGCGTGGGCCAACACCTCGCCGCTGGCGTCGTCGACGTTGGTCTCGAGCAGCACCACCGGCTGGCCCGGTGCCCGTCCGTGCGTGCCGACGCCATCGGCGAGCTCGGCATCGGCGACCGCCCCGCCGACGACGACCTGGACGACGTTGGGACGCCCGTCCATCTCCCGCGAGCCGGCACCGAACCCAGTGGCGGCGATGCGCATGGCGGGCAGCGGTCCCCACGACACGACCGTGGCGGCCAGGATTGCCGCACCCGTCGGGGTGGTGAGCTCGACCGGGACGTCGACCCCATGGGTGGGTGCGCCCCGCAACAATGCGACCACCGCCGGGGCGGGATTGGGAAGCAGCCCGTGAGCGGAACGGATCATCCCGGTGCCCGTCGCCACCGGGCTGGCATGGACGGCGTCGACGCCCAGGACCTCGAGCGCGGCGGCGGTGCCGACCACGTCGACGATGGCATCGAGCCCCCCCACCTCATGGAAGTGGACCTGCTCGGGCGGACGCCGGTGCAGTTGCCCCTCGACGTCGGCCAGCGCCCGGAACGCGCCCAGAGCCCGCCGGGCGACCCGTTCTGGCAGTCGGGCCTCCTCGACCATCCCGGTGATGTGCGATGCGGTGCGCACGACCGCCGACTCGACGACGTGAACGTGCGCCTTGGTGGCGGCGATGCCGCCGCGGAGCACGGGCTCGGCCTCGAGCCGCCAGCCGTCGACCGGCAGACGCGCCGAGCAGGTTCCGCACCTCGTCGAGGTCGGCCCCGGCGTCGAGCAGCGATCCCAGCGCCATGTCGCCCGCGATCCCCGAGAAGCAGTGGAACCAGGCGACGGTGCGCGGCCCGGTCACGACAAGTCCTCGACTCGGCCCCTGGGCCCGAGCGGCCCGGCGGCGAAGGACGGGCGTAGCCGGCTCATTTGAGCATCCGGAGGACGGCGCACGCGGCGCCGAAGCCGTTGTCGATGCCGACAACCGTGAGCCCGGCGGCGCAGGACGAGAGCATTGCCAGCAGCGCGGTGATCCCACCGAAGCTCGCCCCGTAGCCGGCGCTGGTGGGCACGGCAACCACGGGCGCTGGGGTGATGCCCCCGACGAGGCTGGCCAGCGCCCCCTCCATGCCGGCGACGACCACGACGGCGTCGGCGTCGGCGATCTCGTCGGCCGACGCCAGCAGCCGGTGGACCCCGGCGACGCCCACGTCGGTCAGGCGGGCCGGTTGGAACCCATGGGCGGCGAGCGTGACCGCGCACTCGTCGGCGACGGGCAGGTCGGCGGTGCCAGCGGTGCACACCACGACCCGCTCTGGGCGCTGGGCGGCGGGCCGCCAGCACAGGGTGGTGCCGGTGCGTTCGCCACCCGGGTTGCGCTCGAGGGCGGCCGCGGCCTGGGCATCGTCGGCGCGCGTGAGCAACACGGGGTCGTCACCCGGAGCGCTGAGCAACTCCTCGACGATGGCGGCGCACTGCTCCGGAGTCTTCCCGGGACCGTAGACCGCCTCGGCCATGCCCTGGCGCAACGTCCGGTGGTGGTCGACGCGAGCGAACCCCAGGTCGGCGAACGGAAGGCGTCGCAAGCGTTCGAGGGCGTCCTCGGTGGTGACGGCGCCGACCTGGACGGCGTCGAGTAGGCGGCGCAGGGCGGCTTCGTCCACGTGACCAGCATGCTCCCGCGCCGGCGACGAGGGCGAACCCTTACGGCTCGCCCGGCCCGGGCGGTGCCGCCACAGATTCTGCGACGTGACGGTTGACACGTAGTTAGTTTGGATACTACACAAACAAATTATGGCGAACGGGACCCCGACAGCCCCGGCCCCCGGCGGCGACTCCCCGTTCGCGCGACGGGGGGCACCGCGGCGCAAGGCCGTCCCGGGCGACACCCGGCGACACAACCGCTCGCTCGTCCTCCGCACCATCTTCCGCTCCGGGCCCCTCAGCCGCGCCGACCTCGCCCGCTCCACCCACCTCACCCGGGCCGCCACCTCCGAGCTGGCAGCCGAGTTGCTGGCCGAGGGCCTCGTGGAGGAGCTCGGGACCCGGTCGGACCAGGGCGTAGGCAAGCCGGCGACCCTGCTGGGCCTGGTCCCCGACGCCCGCCTGACCGTCACGCTCGACCTCAGCGACGATGCCCGCTTCCGCGCCGCACTCGTCGACCTCGGCGGCAAGGTCCTCGACCGCCGGACGGCGCCGCGGGACGGCCGGCGGGCCGACGCCGCCCTGGAGCTGGCGACGGAGCTGTGCGTCGACCTTGCCGGCGCCGCCGCACGTCCCCTCCTGGGGGTCGGCGTTGGCAGCCCGGGAGTTGTCGATCCCGCCGGCATCGTCCTCGAGGCCCCCAACCTCGGCTGGCACGGGGTCGACCTGTCCGCCCGCCTGGCGCATGCGCTGGACGTCCCCGTCCACGTTGCCAACGACGCCAACGCCGCCGCGCTCGGCGAGCTCGGGCTGGGCGGGCCCGGCGAGCGCAGCCTTTTCCTCGTCAAGATCGGACACGGTGTCGGCGCCGGCCTGGTGCTCGACGGCCACCTCGTGGTCGGCGACCGCTTCGCGGCCGGCGAGATCGGCCACGTGGTGGTCGACCCCGACGGCGCGACCTGCGCCTGTGGCCGCATCGGCTGCCTCGAGACCGCGGTGGCGGCCCCCCGCCTGCGCCGCGGCAACGATCGTGAGCGGCAGGCCGGAGGGCGGCGGCTCGGCGAGGCGCTCGCTCCCGTCGTCAGCGCCCTCAACCTGCGGGAGATCGTGCTCTCGGGCCCCCTCGACGTTCTCGACGAATCGTTCCGGGCGGCGGCCCTCGACGCCATCCGTGAACGGACCATGCCGGCGGTCGGCGACAACGTCGACATCCGGCTCAGCTCGCTCGGGGAGGACGACGTCCTCCTCGGCGCGGCGATGCTCGTTCTCGATCGAGAGCTGGGCGTCGCATGAAAAACGCGACGGGCCGGGGGGCTCGCCGCCCAACGTTGTGGAGGACGACGTGAAAGTAAGGACACTCGCAGCGATTGGGCTCGCGGGTTCGCTCTTGTTAGCGGCCTGCGGGTCCGACGACGACGACGAAGCCACCGCTGAAGGCGACGGCGGGACCAGTGAGGCCCCGGAGGCGCCGGCGACCGATACGGAAGCCACCTTGCGCCTCTGGCTCAACGCCAACGACACGCCGCAGCCGATGGTCGACGCCGCCATCCAGGAGTTCAACGAGACCTACCCGAACGTGACGGTGGAGCTCGAGCGGCAGCAGTGGGACGGCCTCGTGGAGCGCCTGACCAACGTGCTGCCCACCGAGGACGGCCCCGACATCTTCGAGGTGGGCAACACGCAGGCCCAGGGCTTCGAAGCGGCAGGCGCGATGGTCGACCTCACCGGGTCCAAGGATGATCTCGGCGGCGACGACCTGCTCGACAGCCTCGTCGAAGCCGGCACCTACGACGGCAAGTTCTACGGCGTGCCGCTGTACGCCGGTGCCCGCATCGTCGTGTACCGCACCGACCTGTTCGAGAAGTCGGGGCTCGAGATCCCGACCACGCTCGAGGAGTTCGTCGAGGCGGGCAAGACGCTGCAGGCCGACAACGCCGACGTGCCCAACTTCTCCGGCATCTACTTCCCGGGGCGGAACTGGCACGCCATGCTGTCGTTCATCTGGGACGCCGGCGGTGACATCGCCACCCAGCAGGACGGCGAGTGGGTCGGCCAGCTGAGCTCGGACGAGTCGGTCGCCGGCCTCGGGACGGTCCAGGACATCATGCAGAACGCCAACCAGGCTGCGCCCGACACCGACGATGCCGACGACTTCGTCGACTTCTGCAACGGCGAGATCGGCATGCTGATGGCTCCCGGCTGGAAGCCCGGCCAGCTGCTCGACCCCGAGCAGGGCTGCCCGGACACCATGGCCGACAAGATCGGTGCCTTCGCGCTGCCTGGCAGCGACGGTGAGGTGGCCCCCGTGTTCCTCGGCGGCTCCAACCTGGCCATCAACGCCAACAGCGAGAACCCCGAGCTGGCGCTCGAGTTCCTCAAGGTGCTGACCGGCGACAACTTCCAGACGGCGTACGGCGAGAACGGGCTGATCCCCGCTCGCAAGTCGTTGCTGGACTCGGTTACCGCGGCCGCCGACGCCGCGCCCGTGGTCCAGGCGGCCGCGGACGCCCAGGCCGAAGCGGCCGGTGGGAACACCCGCTTCGTTCCCGCCAGCGAGTTCTGGGCCGAGGTGGAGGGCCAGCAGATCCTCCACGACATGGGCACCGCCATCTCCGGCGGCGCCGACGTCCAGGAAGAATCCGAGCGCGCCGACACGGCCATCGAAGAGATCCTCAACGGCAACTGATCCGCTGAGGACCTGAACCGTGACCGCTATCGCCCAACCCGAGACCACCGTCGAGGTGGCTCGGGCGGGCGGTAGCCGGTCGGGGGGCCGCCGGCGCGAGTGGATGCGCCGGCGGCCCCGCCCCATGCCCTACGTGCTGCTGGTCCCCGCGATCGCCGCCATCGGGGTGGGCATGGGCTACCCGCTCTACCGACTGGCGGTCATGTCCACGCAGGAGTTCGGCCTGCGCCAGCAGTTCGGCACGGCGCCGCCGGAGTCCGTGGGCCTGGACAACTACCGCGAGCTGTTCGGCGACGCGTACTTCTGGGAAGTCCTGCGGCGCTCGGTCGTGTTCTGCCTCGTGAACGTGGGCCTGACCATGGCACTGGGCACGCTGGTGGCGCTGCTGCTCACCCGGCTCGGCAAGCGGATGCGGATCGCCGTCAGCTCGGCGCTGCTGTTCGCCTGGGCGGTCCCGGCGCTGACCGCCAGCGTGATCTGGCAGTGGATCTTCGACCCCCGCTACGGCGTGGTGAACTGGCTCCTCACCGGGCTGGGCGGCGACTTCGAGGGCCACTCGTGGCTGTCTGAGCCGCTGTCGTTCTATTTCGTCGCCACGCTGATCGTGGTCTGGATGGGCACCCCGTTCATCGCGCTGACCGTCTACGCCGGCATGACCCAGATTCCCGGCGAGGTCATGGAGGCGGCGTCGATCGACGGTGCCGGCGCCTGGCAGCGGTTCCGCGATGTCACGTGGCCCAGCCTCCGCCCGCTGTTCGTGGTGCTCATCGCCCTCAGCACCCTGTGGGACCTGCGGGTCTTCACCCAGATCTTCGTGTTGCAGCAGGCGGGCAGCATCACCCGCGAGACAAACCTGCTGGGGACCTACGCCTACCGCGTCTCGGTCGGTGCCAACGACTTCGACATCGGGGCCGCCATCGCGATCGTCATGGTGGGGCTCACGCTCCTGTTGACCCTCTTCTACCTGCGCAACATGTTCCGCCAGGAGGAGCTGTGACCGACGGTTCGGTGCACGCGGCGGTCGTGGTGCCGGTGCCCGGCGGGGTGATCGGTGACACGATCGCGCCGGAGGTGGCGACCGAAGGGATGTCGGAGGCCGATGTCCAGCGCCGCCGGATCCGCGCCCACCGGCTGCTCCTCAATCTCGTGGGCCTGGCGGTGATCGTGCTGGCGGCGTTCCCCGTCTACTGGATGGTCAACACGTCGTTCCGCACCAACCTCGACATCCGCAGCGATCCCCAGTTCCTGCCGCTGCGGGGCACCCTCGCCAACTACCGCACGGTGTTCGAGCGCGACTTCTTCTGGACGTCGTTCCGTAACAGCATCATGGTCACGCTGCTCACGGTGGCCCTGGCGTTGTTCATGGCCTTCCTGGCTGCCCTGGCGATCTCCCGGTTCCGCTTCCGGGGCCGACTGGCGTTCCTGGTGCTCATCCTGATCGTCCAGATGGTGCCGGCGGAGGCGCTGATGATCTCGCTGGTGAAGGTGCTGGACGGTTGGCACCTTCGCAACTCGATCATCGGCCTCACCATCGCCTACCTGGCATTCGTGCTGCCATTCACCGTGTGGACGCTGCGCGGCTTCGTGGCGGGCGTGCCCAAGGAGCTCGAGGAGGCCGCCATGGTCGACGGCGCCAGCCGCTTGCGGGCGTTCTTCACCGTGACGTTCCCCCTGGTGGCGCCCGGCCTGGTGGCCACCGGCATATTCGCCTTCATCCAGGCGTGGAACGAGTTCACCTATGCGCTGGTGATCATGGACCGTCCTTCGAAGCAGACCCTGCCGGTGTGGATCCAGTTCTTCAACGAGGGCGAGCGCGGCACCAACTGGGGCGGCGTGATGGCCGCCTCGACGCTCATCACCATCCCGGTGATCGTCTTCTTCCTGATGGTCCAGCGCCGGGTCGTCGCCGGCATGACCGCCGGGGCGGTGAAGGGATGAGCACCGACACGCTGGCGCGCGCCGCGGCCGCCACGCTGCTGGCGTCGTTTCCCGGGGAGCGGGTGCCGGCATGGCTGCTGGACCGGATCGACGGCGGTCTGGGGGGCGTGTGCCTGTACGGATCGAACCGCGGGGCCGACCTGTCGGCCGTGGCGGCCACGATCCACGAGGCCCGCTCCGGCGTGCTCGTGGCGCTGGACGAGGAGGGTGGCGACGTCACGCGCCTCGAGGCCGCCACCGGTAGCTCGGTGCCCGGCAACGCCGCTCTGGGCGCGGTCGACGACCTCGATCTCACCCGTGCCGTGGCCTCCGCGCTCGGCGGGGCGTTGCGCGCCGCGGGCGTCGACCTCGACCTCGCGCCCTGCGCCGACGCCAACACCGCCCCCGACAACCCCGTGATCGGCGTGCGATCGTTCGGCGCCGACCCGGAGCTGGTGGCCCGCCACACGGCGGCGTTCGTCGTCGGCCTGCAGGGTGCGGGCGTGGCGGCGTGCGTCAAGCACTTCCCCGGTCACGGGGCGGTCGACGTCGACTCGCACCTCGACCTGCCCACCCTCACCGCTCCGCTCGAGCTGCTACGCAGCCGGGAGCTGGTGCCGTTCCGGGCCGCCATCGCCGCCGGCTCGGCGGCCGTCATGACCGGCCATCTGCGGGTGCCGGCGGTCGACGACGATCCCGCGACCGTGAGCGGCCGCATCCTCACCGGGCTGCTGCGTGACGAGCTCGGCTTCGCCGGGGCCGTCCTCACCGATGCCCTGGACATGGCCGGGATCGGCGGGCCCGCCGAGATCCCGGCCAACGTGGTGCGGGCCGTGGCCGCCGGCGCCGACCTGTGTTGCCTGGGACCGGACAACACTCCGGAGCTCGTCGACGCCTGCACGTTCGCGCTGGTCGAGGCCGTCGCGAGCGGCGCGGTAGCGGGGGCCCGGCTCACCGACGCGGCGGCCCGGGTGGCCGCCCTCCGATTCCTGATGCGGGATCGGTGGTCGGAGCCGCCACCTCCGCGGCAGGTTTCCTCGCTGGCCTCGATCGGCGCCGAGGCCGCCCGGCGGGCCCTGCGCATCGAGGGCGAACTGCCGTCCGCGCTGTCCGGCGCTCACGTCGTGGAGCTCGATCGACCCGCAAATATCGCCGCCGGCACGGTCCCGTGGGGCCTCGCCGCTGCGCTGGCCGCCGTCGACCCCAGCACCACCGCCGAGCGCCTGCCCGAGTCGGCCGACGGCGATGCGGTTGCCCGCACCCTCGCCACCGCCGCCGACCGGTCGCTGGTGATCGTCGTGCGCGATCTCCAACGCCGCCCGGCGCAGGCAGCCCTGCTGCACACTTTGCTCGCCGCCCGCCCCGACGCCATCGTCGTCGACATGGGCTGGCCGGACGTCGAGCGCCTACCCGAGTCGGCCGCGCGCATCACCACGTTCGGCGCCTCCCGCGCCAGCGGCGAAGCGGCAGCGGCGATCCTGGTCGATGCCGGCGCCGGAATCCTCAGGAGGACCTCCCGTGGCTGACATCGACATCCGCGGCGCCACCAAGTTCTACGACGGCAGTGCGGTGCCGGCCGTCGACGCTGTCGACCTCGACATCGCCGACGGCGAGCTGCTGGTGCTCGTTGGCCCGTCGGGCTGCGGCAAGTCCACGCTCTTGCGCATGATCGCTGGACTCGAGGAGGTGACCGCCGGCTCGATCTCGATCGGCGGCCGCGACGTCACCCACCTCCCGCCCAAGGACCGCGACATCGCGATGGTCTTCCAGAGCTACGCCCTCTACCCGCACATGACGGTCCGCAAGAACATCAGCTACCCGCTCAAGCTGGCCAAGACCCCCAAGGACGAGATCGATCGCCGCGTGGAGGAGACCGCCGAACTGCTGCAGCTGACCGACGAGCTCGAGCGCCGCCCCGCCCAACTCTCGGGCGGGCAACGGCAGCGGGTAGCGATGGGACGGGCGATCGTCCGTCACCCTCTGGCGTTCCTGATGGACGAGCCGCTGTCCAACCTCGATGCCAAGCTACGGGTCGAGATGCGGGCCGAGATCGCCCGGCTGCAGCGCGAGCTGGCCGTCACCACCGTGTACGTGACGCACGACCAGGTCGAGGCCATGACGATGGGCACCCGGGTTGCCGTGCTCCAGAAGGGTCGGCTGCAGCAGGTGGCCGCGCCCCAGCGGCTCTACGACGAGCCCGACAACCTGTTCGTCGCCACCTTCATCGGCTCGCCGGCCATGAACCTGTTCCCGGGCCGCATAGAGGCGGTCGAGAGCACCGACGGCACCCACGGCGCCGGCGGGCTCGCGCTCCGCTCTGGCCAGCACCGCCTGGCGCTCGACGGCGCCACCCTGGCTTGTCACCCGGCCCTCGCCCAGATGGTCGGCCAACCCGTCGTGGTCGGCATCCGCCCGGAGGGACTGGCGGACGTAACGCTGGAGCCGGGCGTCCCGGCCGACCGGGTGATCGAAGCGACGGTCGACCTTGTCGAGTCGCTGGGCGCCGAGCTGATCGTGCACGTCACGGTCGCCGATCCCGCCGCCCCGGTCGACGCCACGTCGGACGCTTGGCGCCAGGTCGCGGCCCGGCGGGGACGGGCGGTCGCGCGTCTGACCACTCGCAGCCGCCTGTCAGCAGGCGACGTGGTGAAACTGGCCGTCGACACCGCGCGGCTCCACCTGTTCGACGCCGAGACGGGTGCCTCGCTACGAACCGCTGGCGCGGCTTGAATTGAGGCGGACGTGTCCGATCTGCTCCTCGCCGGACTCGACATCGGCGGCACCAAGACCCTCGCGGTGGCGGTTTCGGTACCGGCGGCCGTTGTCGCCGGCGCCCCGGCCGTCGTCGAGGGGTCCATCGTCGCCACGGTGCGGCGCGCCACGCGGGGCGGGCCGGACGAGGTGCGCAGCTCGGTTGCGGAGACGCTCACCGACCTCGCGGGCGCGGCGGGCGTGCCGCTCGACGGATTCGCGGCCGTCGGGATGGGCATTCCCGGCCTGGTCGACCGGGAGGCCGGGACAGTCCGCCACGCAGTCAACCTCGGCCTCGGCGAGGAGCCCCTGGCGCTCGCCGACCATGTCGGTGACCTCGCCCGCGCGCCGGTGGTGGTCGACAACGACGTCAACGTCGCCGCAGTAGGGGCCGCGTCGGCACTCGGCTGCCCGGGCGATCTCGCGTACCTGAGCGTGGGGACGGGCGTGGCCGCCGGCTTCGTGCTCGCGGGCCGCATCCGTCAGGGCGCGCACGGCGCCGCCGGCGAGATCGGCCACCTGCCCGTCGACCCGAGCGGTCCGCTGTGCGAATGCGGCCAGCGGGGGTGCCTCGAGGCCGTCGCGTCGGGAACCGCCATCGCCAAGCGTTGGCCGTCGGCTGGCGGCGCGGCATCGGCGGCGTCGGCGCTGCTGGCCGCGGCCGCGGCCGGAGACGGCGTGGCCGCCGAGGTGCGCGACGAGGTGGCGGCGTACCTGGCCGGCGCCGTGGCCCTCATCGCCCAGACGGTCGACCCCCAGATCATCGTGCTGGGCGGCGGCGTGGCGGAGGCCGGTGCGCCGTTGCTCGACGCGGTGGTCGACGCATTGCACGCCAGGGCCGAGCGGTCGCCCGTCCTGGCCGCGCTCGACCTGGCGGGCCGGGTGGCCCTGGTTCCGGAGGGCGTACCTGCCGGAGCACTGGGGGCAGCGCTGCTGGCCCGCGCGCATCTCGCTGCAGACAGTGTCCGCGCCGCCGCCGACAGTGCCGGCGATGGGCTTCGGGGGCGGATGATGGGGACTCGCCGGGCGACATTGTGACCACGCGATCGCCGGATTCGCTGGTCGTTTCGGGCGGAAACGTGCTGACAGCGAACGGATTGTCCGCCTGCGATGTGTTCCTGGCAGATGGCCGCATCGTCAGCGTTGGTTCTGACGTTGGCACTAGCGGGACAGGAGGCGGTGGACCAGGCGAACCGACGGAGGTTGGTACGGCCGGTGCCGGGGCCGAGCGTGCCGTCCTCCGACTGTTCGCCTCGAACGAAACCGTGGAGGTCGCCGGGGGAGAAGCCCCGGCGACCCGCGGTGACCCGTCACCAACCGCGGGGTCCCGTCTGGATGCCGCCGGGTTGCTGGTCGTTCCGGGCTTCGTCGACCTCCAGTGCAACGGCGCCATGGGTGTGGACATCACCGCCGAGCCCGAACGCCTGTGGGAGGTGGCGGCGGCGTTGCCGCGCTGGGGCGTCACCGCCTGGCTGCCGACCATCGTGACCGCCCCGGCGACCACCAGGGCCCGGGCGTTGGCGACGCTGCGCTCGGGTCCGCCCCGGGGTTCGTCCGGTGAGCGACCGTTCGCCGTGCCTCTGGGCCTCCACTTCGAGGGACCGTTCCTGGCCCCCGAGCGGCGGGGCGCTCATCCGGCGGAGCACCTGCAGGCGCCGGATCCGTCGCTGGTCGCCGACGAAGGCTGGAGCCGCCAGTCCGGCGTGGCGCTGGTGACGCTCGCCCCCGAGCTGCCGCGGGCGCTCGATCTGGTGGGCGACTTGGTCGCGGCCGGGGTGGTGGTGTCGGCGGGCCACTCGTCCGCGAGCGCCGAGCAGGCCACGTCCGCCATCGATGCCGGCGTCACTGCGGTGACGCACCTGTTCAACGCCATGGGACCGCTCCACCACCGCGACCCCGGCCTCGCCGGCGTGGCGCTGATCGACGAGCGCGTCCGGGTGGGCGCGATCGCCGACGGCCTGCACCTGCACCCTGCCACCGTGGCGCTGGCGGCACGGGCCTTGGGGGAGCGGCTGTGCCTGGTGACCGACGCGGTGGCGGCGCTTGGCATGCCCACCGGTCGGGTGCCCCTGGGCGTGCTGGAGGCGTTCGCTACCGACGACGGCGTGCGCCTGGCCGACGGCACGCTGGCCGGTAGCGACCTGTCCCTCGATCGGGCGGTGCGCAACCTGATCGCGTTCGCCGCTGTGCCCCTGCTTGCGGCGGTGGCGGCGGTGACCGCGTCGCCGGCGGCGATTCTGGGGCTCCACGACCGGGGCGTGATCGGCCCCGGGGCGGTCGGCGACCTCGCGCTGCTGGACCCCGCCGGTGAGGTCGTGGCGACGGTCGTCGGAGGCCGGATCGCCTTCGACCGTCGCGCAACCACGCCGGACGCACCGTGAGCGACCGCGAGGGCTCGTGGAGGTTGTGATCGTCGCCGGCTCCGACGAGGCCGGCGAGCTGGTGGGCGGCGCCATCGCCGCGCTCGTGTCGCGCAAGCCTGGCGCCGTGCTGGGCCTCGCGACCGGTACCTCGCCGCTCGCGGTCTACCGCGACCTCGCCGGCCGCCGCGCCGCCGGGGGGCTGAGCCTGGCCCAGGCGCGAGCCTTCCTGCTCGACGAATACGTGGGCCTGTCCGCCGGCCACCCCCAGTCGTACCGGTCGTTCATCGCCCGGGAGCTCGAGGCGCACGTCGACTTCGCGCCCGGCGCAATCCGCGGGCCCGAGGTCTACGCCGACGATCTGCTGGCGGCCTGCGACGCGTACGAGGCGGCCATCCGCGACGCCGGCGGCGTCGACGTCCAGCTGTTGGGGATCGGCACCGATGGGCACATCGGGTTCAACGAACCCGGGTCGTCGCTCGCCTCGCGCACCCGCATCAAGACGCTCACCGACCAGACCCGCCAGGACAACGCGCGCTTCTTCGCCTCGCTCGACGAGGTCCCGCGCCACGTCGTCACCCAGGGCGTGGGCACGATTCTCGACGCCCGCCACCTCGTGCTGCTGGCGTTCGGATCCGCCAAGGCCGGAGCGATCGCCGCGGCGGTCGAGGGGCCGGTCACGGCCATGGTCCCGGCGTCGGCGCTCCAGCTCCATCCCCATGCCACCGTCGTCGTCGACGGGGCGGCGGCGTCCCGGCTGCGCCTCGCCGACTACTACCGCGAGACGTGGGCCCACAAGCCGCCGTGGCAGGGCCTGTGACCGGCGCGGTAGCCCGTTCCGTGCCGGCCGCGTCAGGCGAGGAAGTCGTGCCCGGCGGAGAAGCGGACGCGGTCGACCTCGTCGACCCAGGTCTTCCAGACGTCGAGCGGCTCGGGAACCGCTTCGGGTACCGGCGACACCGGTCGGTACGATCCCCGGCATGTCGTCGCAAGGACCGGAATCGACGCTGCGCATCGGGTTCTTGGGGCCCGAGGGCACGTTCACCGAGCAGGCCCTCGTGTCGCAGGCCGACCTGGCGGGACACAAGCTGGTGGCGCTGCCGTCGATCCCCGATGTGCTCAACGCCGTGGAGGACGGTCGGGTCGACCTCGGCTTCGTCGGCATCGAGAACTCGATCGAGGGCGCGGTCACGGTCACGGTCGACGCGCTGGCGTTCGAGACGGAGCTGCTCATCCAGCGCGAGGTCGTGATGGGTGTGCAGATGAACCTGCTGGCGCCGAGCGGGGTGGCGCTGGGCGACGTCCGCCGGGTGCTGTCCATGCCGGTGGCGACCGCCCAGTGCCGGTCGTTCCTGCACCGCGAGCTGCCGGGCGCGGTCACCGTCGCCACGCCGTCGACGGCCGAGGCCGCACAGCTGGTGGCCGGTTCCGAGCACGACGGGCACACCGCAGCCATCGCCCCGGCGGTGGCGGCAAAGGTCTACGGGCTGGACGTGCTGTCCGCCGACATCGAGGACCATCCCGACAACGCCACCCGGTTCGTGGTCGTGGCCCGGGACCGCATCCCCGCGCCTTCGGGCCACGACAAGACGTCGATCGTCGTGTTCCAGCGCCACGACCGCCCGGGCTCGCTACTCACGATCCTCCAGGAGTTCGCCGCCCGGTCCATCAACCTGACCAAGCTCGAGTCGCGTCCCACCAAGAAGGGGCTGGGCAACTACTGCTTCCTCATCGACCTCGAGGGCCACGTCGGCGACGAGTTGGTGGCGGACTGCCTGCGCGACCTCCGGTCCAAGGTCGAGGACGTGAAGTTCCTCGGCTCGTACCCCGCCGCCGGCGAGCACGGACCGGCCCGGCGCCGCGAGGCCGAGGCCCGGTGGCGCGCCGCCAGCGAGTGGGTCGACGGGCTGCGCCGCGCCATCCGATAGCCGGGCACGGCCGGTGTCCGACGACGAACGTCGCCACCACCCTCATGCAGAGCTGATCCGTCGGTCCTGTTC
>CAWEZE010000017.1:0-130276 GCA_963813485.1 uncultured bacterium | reverse complement strand
GTTGAACGAGCCCGATCTCCGGCCCCGCATGATGCTGGGAGGCGGCTGAGCGCCGGCTGAATCCACCGGGCGACGCTGACGCCGCGTGTCAGCGGGCGTTCGGGGCGCCGGCACCGATTCATCCCCTCGGGACGATGTGGCGTGGGCGGCGACCGCCTGCTTTCCCCCGTACGGGGTGATGCGCGCATGCCTCGGTGAGCCAGACAATGCTGCGTGGCGAAGGACGGAGGACGACGATGACGATGCCTGCCGATCCGCGCGCGGTCCTGCGAAGCCCTGACTACACCAAGCTCCTGGTGCTCGCCGCCATAATCGGCGCGCCGATCGCGGCCGCGGCGTGGGGCTTCCTCTGGTTGGTCAACGAGGCGCAGGAGTGGCTCTACACAGACCTTCCCAGCGGGCTCGGCTTCGACGACCAGCCGACGTGGTGGCCGCTGCCGCTGCTGGCGCTCGCCGGCGTGCTGGTTGCACTGACGATCCGGTACCTCCCCGGCCACGGGGGCGAATCGCCGGCCGAGGGGTTCCATGCCGGCGGCCCGCCACCGACGCCCATAGAGCTGCCGAGCATCTTCCTCGCCGCGTTGACCAGCCTCGCCCTGGGCGCCGTGATCGGGCCAGAGGCACCGCTCATCGCGCTGGGCGCCGGGCTCGGTGTCTGTGCGGTGCGTCTTGCCCGCAGGGATGTGCCTGCGATGACCCTGTCGGTCGTGGCCGCGGCAGGGAGCTTCGCGGCATTCAGCACGCTCGTCGGCTCGCCCCTGATCGCCGCGTTCATCTTGATGGAGGCAATCGGCCTGGGGGGACCGATGCTCGGATTGGTGTTGGTCCCAGGCCTGGTAGCGGCCGGCATCGGGACCCTGATCTTCGTCGGCCTGGACTCCTTGACCGGGCTCGGAAAATTCTCGCTCTCGATCCCCGACCTTCCTGCCGCGGGGACGCCGACGATCGCCGAGTTCGGTTGGGCGATCGCCATCGGGATGGTGGCCGTTCCGATCGGGCTCGGCACCCGGATGCTGGCGCGCTCG
Source organism: uncultured bacterium (assembly GCA_963813485.1). Classification (GTDB taxonomy): domain Bacteria; phylum Actinomycetota; class Acidimicrobiia; order Acidimicrobiales; family VFJN01; genus DASQUK01. The sequence continues at coordinate 129,251 of CAWEZE010000017.1, read as the reverse complement.
TTGCGACCCCATGTGGAGCGGCGGATCGTGGTGCTCACTCCGGTCGTCGGATTGGCCATCGCCGGATTGGCGATCCTGTTCGGCCAGGTCAGCGACAAGAGCTCCTCGCTCGTGCTGTTCTCGGGGCAGGAGGCGCTCGGGCCGTTCCTCAACGACACCGGGAGCTACTCCATCGGCGCGCTCGTTCTGTTGCTCTCGTGCAAGACCCTCGCCTACGGATTGGCGCTGAGCAGCTTCCGAGGAGGCCCCATCTTCCCGGCGTTGTTCGTGGGAGCCGTGGGGGGCGTCGCGCTCTCCCACCTGCCCGGGCTTGATCCCGTGGCCGGCGCGGCCATGGGCATGGGAGCGATGGTCGTCGTGATGCTGGGGTTGCCGTTGAGCGCGGTGTTGCTGGCCACGCTGTTGCTGGGGTCGGACGGCCTCGACGTGACGCCGCTGGTGATCATCGCCGTGGCGATCGCGTACGTGGGCACGGAGAAACTCGCCCCATCCCCTGCCGCGCCGGCGGCTCCTGAGCCTGCCCAGGCAACGGCGCCGACCGGTCAAACCCCGGTGGCGGGATAACCGGGCGCGCCACCTACTCGCGCGCCATGAGCGCGATCGCTTCCTTCTCCAAATCGACGAAGGGCTCGCCCGAGACGTCGACGATCGCCTGCTTGATCGTGCCCCCGGTGAACGCGATAGGGCTCGTGCCGGGATAGTCGTCGGTGATCGGCTCGGCCGGGTCCTTGCCCACGTTCAAGCCCTCGCCGACGAGCGAGAAGTTGCCGGGTTGCGTCATGATCTGGCCCTCCCCGACCTTCTCGTCGTTGATGAAGAGCGACAGCGTGCCGGTGGTGGGCAGCTCGTCGTTCTCCTTCACGAACGCGGCCGACAGCACGACCTCGCCGGTCGGGATCTCCTCCATGGATTCGATCGTCTGCACCTTGCTGCCCACGAAGTTGTAGACGTACTTCAGCTTGCGGTCCTTGACGTAGAGCGCGTGCCCGCCGAACCGTGCGCCGTGGGAGAAGAGCACGCCGGCGGCGTCGTCGGACTCGACGTTCACTCCGACCGCGATCGTGTAGTTGCGGTTCCGGATGTTGACCGCTGCGGTCTCCGGAACCTCGGCCGTGCCCGGGTAGTAGACGTAACGGTCCCGGGGCGGCGCCACCTGCGGTCGGCTGGAGTCCGCCAGGACTTCCACAGCTGTGCGGTCCAGGAGCGGTAGCCCGTGGTACTTGCCGGCCTCGTGGAACCACAGGTTGATCAACTCCTGGACCTTCGCGGGATGCTCTCCCGCGAGGTCGTGGCTCTCGGTCGGATCCGCCTCGGTGTCGTACAGCTCCCACCGATCCTGGTCGAAGTGCCCCCAACCGGAGATCGTCGGATGCACGCTCACCGCCTTCCATCCCTTGTGCCAGATCGCCCGGGAGCCGAGCATGGAGAAGAAGCCGGTCTCCTTCGGCGTGGGCACGTCGTCGCTCGCGAACGTCGACCGGAAGCTCACGCCTTCGAGGGGGACCTGGGTGAAGCCCTTGACGACCTCGGGCATCTCGATCCCGAGGAGGTCGTACATGGTCGGCACGACGTCGGTCGCATGGAGGAACTGGTGCCGGAGCTCGCCCTTGGCGTCGATGCCTCGCGGCCAGGAGATCACCATCGGGTCGGCAACGCCGCCCTCGAAGTTGTAGCGCTTCCACATCTTGAACGGCGTGTTGAACGCCCACGCCCACCCGACCGGATAATGGTTGTACGTCGCAGGTGAGCCGAGGTCGTCGAGATACTTGAGGTTCTCCTGGATGTCGTCGGGGATGCCGTTGAAGAACTTGTTCTCGTTCACGGAACCGTCGGGGCCACCTTCGCCGCTGGCCCCGTTGTCGGAGACCAGGACGACGATGGTGTTCTCGCGCTCGCCCGACTGCTCGAGGAAGGAGAGCAGGCGCCCGATCTCGTGGTCGGCGTGGCTGAGGAACCCGGCGTACACCTCCGCCATGCGGGCGAAGAGCCGCTGCTCGTCGCCGGAGAGGGTGTCCCACGGCCGCACGACGTCAACCGGGTTCCATGGCGTCCCTTCGACGCTCGTTTCCTCCGCGTAGGGATTGAGCGCCGTCAGCTCGGCGTCTTCGGGGAAGATGCCCATCTTCTTTTGCCGGTCGAACACGAGCTCGCGGTATTTCTCGTACCCCATGTCGAACCTGCCTCGGTACCTCTCGATCCACTCCTTGGGCGCGTGGTGGGGCGCGTGGGTCGCACCGGGGCAGAAGTACATGAAGAACGGCTTGTCGGGCGCGATCATCTTCGCGTCCTTGATGAACTCGATCGCCTTGTCGGTGAGGTCGGTCGTGAGGTGGTACCCCTCCTCCGGCGTTGCCGGTTGGTCGACCGGGTGATTGTCGTAGACCAGGTCCGGATACCACTGGTTCGTCTCGCCCCCGAGGAACCCGTAGTACCGCTCGAAGCCACGGCCGATGGGCCAGTTGCGCTTCGTCGACGCCATGTTCATCTCGTCGGCGGCAACCAGGTGCCACTTCCCGAGCATGTAGGTGTTCCAGCCGCGCTCGCCGAGCACCTCTGCGATCGTTGCGCACTCGAACGGGATGTGGCCGTTGGCGTTCGGGAAGCCGCTGGTGGCCTCCGCGATGCAGGCCATGCCGTTGGTGGTGTGGTTGCGGCCCGTGAGGAGCGACGAGCGAGTCGGCGAGCAGAGCGCGGTCGTGTGCCAGTTGGTGTAGGTGAGCCCCGTGGCGGCAAGCCGCCCGATGTTGGGCGTCTCGATCAGGCCACCCCACGGCTCCATCGCGGAGAAGCCGACGTCGTCAAGCACGATGTAGAGGACGTTCGGCGCGCCGTCCGGCGCGACCGGCTGCACATAGGGTTCCCAATCGGGGACCGAATCACGGTCATCGATGTTGATCGTGCCCCGGAACGGCTTGGTCATCGTGACTCCTTCAACCCTCGGTCGGTGACCGTTGACGCCAACCATCCGAGGGTCGCAACCGACGGGGGCGTCGACATCACGCCGAATGGGTGATTGGACGCCCGCCGGTTAGGAGACCGCGTGTCGACGGGAACCGTCAGCGCTCGTCCTCGACATGCAGAGAGAACCGGGCGGTGAACGAGGTTCCGGGCGACACCAGCGCATAGGTCCCTTCGACCAGGGCATTGACGGGCGCCGTCATCGGTTCGAGGCAGACGGTCTCCGCTCCCGGCGGGGTAAACACCTGTGCATAGCCATAGCCCTCGCCAAGCTCGAGGGCGAGGCGGCGCCCGCCACCCTCCAACGCGAGTTGCCGATCGTCGCCGAGCCCGTAGAGGTCGTCGAAGGTCCGTGTCCCTACGGGTTCATCCTCTGGCTCCTCGGCGTCAGCCCGTCCCGTCGGGAGCTGGCGGCTGTCGAGCTCGAGGTGCCGGCGTTCCGGCAGGCGGAGGCGGACGTCCTCCCTTCGCGCACCGGGCAGGCACAGATAGGGGTGGTAGCCGAACGAGACCGGCACCGGCCGGTCGCCGGTCGGCACCAATGTCGTGTCCACCCGGAGGGTCGTGGCCTCGACCGTCGCCTCGATGCGGAGCTCGTGGGGGAACGGGAACGAGGCAAGGAGGTCGGGGTGGGCACCGAAGTCGAACCTGGCGGCCAACGAGCGCCGGCCCACCGCGACGATCTCCCAACCCCGCTGGGCCGTCATCGTCCCGTGAATCGGGAGCCCGTGCTCGTCGGTGGTGAGATCGAGGCCATCGAGGTCCACGACGATTCCGTCCACCTCGTAGCGGCGCGAACCGAGGCGGTTCGCCCATGGTGCCAGGAGCGGCAGGCCTGTGACCGTCCCCGAGCGGTAGCCGTCGAGCCCACCTGGCAGTGCCAGCAGAGCTTCGCCGCGGTGGCGAAGCGAGCTGCCGAGCATCCCGAGCTGGGGCATGAAGGTCGCATCGAGGGGTCCGGACGTAATGGTCACCCCGGCGCCGGGCTCGGGCATTGTCGGCATGGCCACGTCATTGGACTACCACTCCCGACGGACGTCGTCGCCTCGAGGGGATGACGCCGGCGCCGGCGGATCCGTGGATGGTGGCCGCGAGCCCGAGGCAATAGGGACCGCGCCGACATTCTCGGGGCATAGGGACCGGCCCCCGGACCGCATCGCCTCGAGAGGGTTCCGCCGGGCCCCATTGCCTCGCGACCTCGCGACCCTCCCCGGCCGGGCAACGCCGGACGGCCCGTGTCACCCGGTGCCGCCGCCAACCCATTTCATCCCGATGGGGGGAGGCTCTGCACCACACCAACTCGTACTGTCGTCTCGAGTGCGACAACAGGAGTGAGCTCATGGCGTCACCTCCCAGCGACACGACGTCGGATCCGACTCGCGGACAGACCGGGCGCCCGCACGTGCTCGTGCTCGGTGGTGGCTTCGGTGGCGTGGGCGCGGCCCGACAGCTCAAGGACGCCGACGCCGACGTCACGGTGATCGACAAGAACGACTACCACACGTTCCAGCCCCTCCTCTACCAGGTCGCCACCGACCTGCTGGAAACCTCCGCGTGTGGTCATCCCCTACGCGACCTGTTCCACGAACAGCCGAACGCCGCCGTGCACGAGGCCACGGTCACGGGCATCGATCTCGCCCGACGGGAGGTGCAGTTCGCGGAGATGGGACCCCTGACGTATGACTACCTCGTACTGGGGTTGGGTGCCATGGTCAACTTCTTCGGTGTGGAGGGCGCGGACAAGCACGCGTTCCCGATGTACACGCTCGCCGACGCGGTGCGCCTCAAGGACCACGTCCTGCGGAAGTGGGAAGCAGCGGACCGAGATCCGGCGCTGGTGGAGGACGGCGCCGTCAATGTCGTGATAGTCGGTGGTGGGGCCACCGGCATCGAGAGCGCCGGCGCCCTCGCCGAGCTGTACCGCAGCAACTTCTCCGAGGACTACCCCGAGATCCCGCAGGACCAGGTACGCATCGTCCTCGTCGAGGCGGGCCCGGCGCTCCTGGCGATGTTCCGCTCCGACATCCGCTCCTACACGAAGAAGGCACTGGAGAAGCGCGGCGTCGAGGTGCTGCTGGGCGAGGTCGTCGCTTCGGTCGAGCCGACCCGTGTCACCCTCGAATCCGGGAAGGTGATCAAGGCACACACGCTGGTCTGGGGTGCCGGCCTGCAGGCGAGCCCGACCGTCGCACTTCTGGGCGTCGAACTGCAGCACGGCAACCGCATCCCCACGGAGCCCGACCTCAGCATCGCCGGGCATCCCGAGGTGTTCGCCATCGGCGACATCGCCTGGATCACCGACACGAAAACCAACGACGTGCTGCCGCAGCTCGGCTCGGTCGCACTCCAGGCGGGCGAGCACGTCGGCGAGAACATCGCCCGCCTGCTGGACGGCAAGGACACCGAGCCGTTCGTGTACCACGACAAGGGCACGATGGCCACGATCGGCCGTGGGTCCGCCGTGGTCCAGACCCGTGGCGGGCACACGCTCAAGGGGAAGGCCGCGTTCCTGGCGTGGGGCGGGGTGCACCTGGCCCTCCTGTCCACCGGCGAGGACCGGGCCAAGGCGGTCGTGGACTGGACGTGGGCGGGATTCACCCACGAGCGCGCGGGACGGATCTCGGTGAGAACCGACCAGGACTGAGCGAGCGATGCGAGCGAAGGCCGGCCAGCCGAGGGAGCGCCAGCGAGCCGGCAGGCGATGGGGTACCGGGGCGCAGCCCCCGAAGGTGCAGGACTGAGCGAGCGAGAGGAGCCGAGCATGGCAACACCCGACGGCCGGGCAGGCCCGGGGCAGCAGCCAGCGGACGTCTTCGTGGTCTTCGGGATCACGGGCGATCTGGCCAGGGTCATGACGTTCCGGTCGCTGTACCGGCTCGAGGGACGTGGGCTGTTGACGTGTCCGATCGTGGGCGTGGCGGTCGACGATTGGACGGAGGATCATCTGCGGGACCACGCCCGCGAGTCGATCGTTGGCACCGGCGAGGCGCTCGACGAGCAGGTGTTCGACCGCTTCGCCGCCCGGCTGTCCTACGTGCAGGGCGACTTCGCGGACGCCGCCACCTATGAGCGCGTGAGGACCGCGATCAAAGGCGCCGAGCACCCGGTCTTCTACCTGGAGATCCCCCCGTTCCTGTTCGGCACCGTTGTGAAGGGGCTGGCCGACGCCGGGATCACCGACAACGCACGGGTGGTCGTGGAGAAGCCGTTCGGCCACGACCAGGACTCGGCCCAGGCACTGGCTGCGGAGCTCCACCAGTACCTCGACGAGTCGCAGATCTACCGGATCGACCACTTCCTGGGGAAGATGGGCATCGAGGAGCTCCTCTATCTCCGGTTCGCCAACACGATGTTCGAGCCGGTGTGGAACCGGAACAGCCTCGAGTCCGTGCAGATCACGATGGCGGAGAGCTTCGGGGTCGAGGACCGGGGCCACTTCTACGACCCTGTGGGCGCCCTACGTGACGTCGTGGTCAACCACCTCATGCAAGTGGTCTCGGCGACGGCGATGGAGGCGCCGTCCGACCCACGCGCGATCAAGGACGCCCAGCTCGCCGTCTTCCGTGCCGTTGCGACGGCCGATCCCAAGCACTACGTGCGCGGCCAGTACGAGGGCTACCTCGACACGCCCGGGGTCGCTCAGGGCTCGACCACGGAGACGTACGCGGCGTTGCGGCTGGACATCGACAACTGGCGCTGGTCGGGTGTCCCCTTCTTCATCCGCACCGGCAAGCACCTGCCGGCCACCCAGACGGAGGTCAGGCTCGTCTTCAAGCGCCCGCCGAAGCTGGGCTTCGGCTTCACCGGCGACCGGGCACCGGAGCCCGACCAGCTGGTGATCAAGCTCGACCCGTCGACGGGGATCAGGCTGCTCGTCGACGCCAGGCGTGCCGAGGCGACGGGGCCGGAGGCCATCAACATGGACATGGAGTTCTCGGAGGAGGGCGGCGAGGGCGCCACGCCCTACGAGGTGCTGCTCCACGCGGCGATGATCGGCCAGAGCACGCGCTTCACGCGACAGGACGGCGTCGAGGAGACCTGGCGGATCATGCAGCCGCTCCTCGATGCCCCACCCCCCGTCCACACCTACGCCCAGGGATCGTGGGGACCGTCGGCCGCGGACGATGTCGTCGCAGGCCACGGCGTGTGGCATCACCCGTGGACCACGCCATGAGCACCGTCGAGACGCCCGCGGAGCACCGCCAGAGCGCGGCGATGCCGTCGCCGTTCCCGCCGATCGAGGACTACGCCTTCCTGTCCGACTGCCACACCGGCGCGCTGGTCGCCCCCGACGGCGGGGTCGGCTGGCTGTGCGTGCCGCGTTTCGACGCCCCGAGCGTGTTCGGCACGCTGCTCGACCGCGAGGCGGGGTATTTCCGGTTGGGGCCGTTCGGGATCAACGTCCCGACGGCGCGGGCGTACGAGCCGGGGACCAACATCTTGGCCACGACGTGGAACACGGGGGACGGCTGGGTGGTCGTCCGCGACGCGTTGACGATGGGGCCACGCCGGGGCGAGGACGTGGTCACACCGCACACCCGGCCACCGGCCGACGATGACGCCGACCACACCCTGGTGCGGACGGCGGAGTGCATCGACGGCGAGGTCGAGATCGAGCTGATCTGCGAGCCGGTGTTCGACTACGGCCGCACCGCGGCGTCCTGGACGCTGGCCGACGGGGACAGACACGTCGCCGACGCCTCCGGCGCCGACCAGACCATCAGGCTGCAGACCGACCTGGCGCTGGGCATCGAGGGCGGCCGGGTCCGCGCCCGCCATGTCCTGCGCAAGGGCGACCGGGTGTACTGCGCGCTGTCGTGGGCCGAGAGCCTGGCGGCGCCCGGCGACGTCGACGCGGCCGACGAGCAGTTGGCTGCCACTACGCGGTTCTGGCGGGCCTGGCTGGGGCGGGCGCGGGCGGTGGATCATGCCTACCGGCCGGCGATCGAGCGGTCCGCGTTGGCGATCAAGGGCCTCACCTACATGCCGACGGGGGCGACCGTCGCGGCGCTGACCACCTCGTTGCCCGAGACCCCGGGCGGCGAACGCAACTGGGACTACCGCTACACGTGGATGCGCGACTCCACGTTCACGCTCCAGGCGCTGCACTTCTTGGATCTGGACTGGGAGGCCGACGAGTTCATCCAGTTCGTGACCGAGCTCGAGTGTGTCGACGACGGCGGCCTGCAGATCATGTACGGGATCGACGGGCGCCGGGACCTGACCGAGTCGACGCGCGACGACCTGTCGGGCTACGCCGGGGCCCGCCCGGTGCGGGTGGGCAACGGGGCCTGGGATCAGCGCCAGAACGACGTCTACGGGGCGGTGCTGGACTCGATCCTGCTCCACACCCGGCGCAGCGAGCGCTTGCCTCGGGGCCTGTGGCCCCTCGTCCAGACCCAGGCCGAGTGCGCCACGGCGGTGTGGCGCGAGCCCGACCAGGGCATCTGGGAGGCCCGCGGCGCCCCCCAGCAGTACGTGTCCTCCAAGCTGATGTGCTGGGTGGCTTTGGATCGGGCGTCCGACCTGGCTGCGATCCGCGGCGACGCCGACCAGGCGGCCACCTGGGGCGCCACCGCCGATGAGATCAAGGCCGACATCCTCGAACACGGCCTCGACGGCCGGGGCGTGCTACGCCAGCACTACGACACCGACGCCCTCGACGCCTCCACCCTGCTGGCGGCGATCTTCGGGTTCCTGCCCGGCGACGACGAACGGCTACGCGCCAGCGTGCTGGCCGTCGCCGACGAGCTAACCGACCACGGCTTCGTGCTGCGCTACCGCACCGACGAGACCGACGACGGCATGTCCGGCAAGGAGGGCACCTTCCTGATCTGCTCGTTCTGGCTGGTCTCCGCGCTGGCGATCATCGGTGAGGAACAGCGCGCCCGCGACCTCATGGAGCGGCTCTTGCGCGTCGCCTCCCCGCTGGGGCTATTCGCCGAGGAGTTCGACACCGAAACGGCCCACCACCTGGGCAACTTCCCCCAGGCGTTCTCGCACCTGGCGCTGATCGAAGCCGCAGCCCGGATCGTCCTCGCCGAGCGTCTGGACGAAATCACATGAGCGCCGGCGACCACTACGACGTCATCATCATCGGCACGGGTGCGGGCGGTGGCACGCTGGCACGCCACCTGGCCCCGTCGGGCAAGCGCATCATGTTGCTCGAGCGCGGCGACTGGCTGCCACGCGAGCCGAACAACTGGTCGGCTCAGGACGTGTTCGTAGACGGCCGCTACGTGTCACCCGACACGTGGTACGACGCCAACGGCAAGGCCTTCCAGCCTCAGATCCACTACTTCGTGGGTGGAGCGACCAAGCTCTACGGCGCCGCGCTCTACCGCCTACGCCGCGAGGACTTCGGCGAGCTGCGCCACCACGACGGCCTGTCGCCCGCCTGGCCCATCGCCTACGACGACATGGAGCCCTACTACACGCTCGCCGAGCAGCTCTACCAGGTGCACGGCGCCCGGGGTGAGGACCCGACCGAGCCCCCCTCGAGCGCCCCCTACCCCTTCCCGGCGCTCGTCGCACGAACCCCGGATCCAGCAGCTCTCCGACGACCTCGCCGCCGCCGGCTACCACCCGTTCCACGCGCCGTGCGGCGTCATGCTCGACGAGGCCAACATGCCCTACAGCACGTGCGTCCGCTGTGCCTTCTGCGACGGCTTCCCCTGCCCGTTGCACGCCAAGTCCGATGCCGAGGTCCACGGCGTCCGCCCGGCGCTGCAGCACCCCAACGTCACGCTGCTGACCAACGCCACCGCCGTGCGGTTGGCCACCAACCCCTCCGGCACTGCCGTCACCGAGGTGGTGGTCGACCACGACGGTGAGCGCCAGACCTTCGGCGCCGACATCGTCGTCGTGTCCTGCGGCGCGGCGAACACGGCCAAGCTGCTGCTGGCGTCGGCCAACGACCAGCACCCCAACGGCCTCGCCAACGGCTCCGACCAGGTGGGGCGCAACTTCGTGTTCCACAACAGCCAGGCGGTGCTGGCCCTGTCCCACGAGCCGAACCCGACGGTCTTCCAGAAGACCCTCGGCGTCAACGACTTCTACTTCGGCACCGACGACTTCGAGTTCCCGATGGGCAACATCCAGATGGTCGGCAAGTCGACCGAGGAGATGTACCGGGGCGAGAAGCCGATCGAGACGAAACTCGCGCCCAACGCGGGTCCTGCGCGACATCGCCACCCACGCCGTCGACTTCTGGCTGTCGACCGAGGACGTGCCCCGGCCCGACAGCAGGGTCACGCTGGAGCGTGACGGCAGCATCAGGCTCAGCTACGAGGTGGGAAACCAGGCGGCCAGCGACCGCCTGTACCACCAGCTCAAGTCGATGCTCGGCCACCTGGGCATGCACCAGGACCACCTCATCCCCCGCCACGCCTACCTGAAGACCGACATCCCCGTGGCGGGCTGCGCCCACCAGGCCGGCACCTGCCGGTTCGGTACCGATCCCGCCACGTCGGTGCTCGACGTCGACTGCCGTGCCCACGAGGTCGACAACCTCTACGTCGTCGACACCAGCTTCTTCCCCAGCATCGGCGCCGTGAACCCGGCGCTCACGGCAATGGCCAACGCCCTCCGCGTCGGCGACCACCTGCTCGAACGGCTGGGCGCCACGGCGTGAGCGCCTTGTCCCTCCTCGGAGGGGGCGTGCTGGCGGTGGACCCCGTGCCGTGGGCGCGGGCGCAGATGGCGTTCACGCTCGCCAGCCACATCATCCTCGTGCCTCTGGGTGTGTCGTGGGCCTGCATGACCTTGGTGGCCAACTGGCGGGCGATCAAGCGGGACGACCAGGACGCGTTGCTCCTGGCGCAGCGCTGGTCGAAGTACATGGCCGTCACGTTCGCCGTCGGCGCCGTCACGGGCACCGTCCTCACGTTCGAGTTCGGGCTCCTGTGGCCGAAGTTCATGGGCACCTGGGGTGCCGCGTTCGGGATCCCGTTCGCGGTCGAGGGACTGTTCTTCTTCACCGAGGCGATCTTCATCGCGATCTACATCTTCGGTTGGAAGCGGCTGCGGCCGTGGCCGCACTTCTGGACCGGGGTGCCGATCGTCCTCGCCGGCATCGGCGGCACGCTCTCGGTGGTCGCCGCCAACGCCTGGATGAACGAGCCGGCAGGGTTCACGCTCAACAACGCCGGTGAGGTCGTGGACGTCGATCCACTCAAGGTGATCTTCAACGACGCCTGGCCCTACGAGGCGTCGCACATGCTGGTCGCCGCCTATCTCGTCGGCGGCTTCCTGGTCGCCTCGGTCTACGCGGTCGGCATGTTGAAGGGCCGCCGCGACCGGTATCACCGGCTCGGCTTCCTCATCCCGTTCACCATCGCCGCCATCGCGACACCGGTCCAGATGTTCGTCGGGGACACGCTGGCCCGCTGGGTGTACAACAACGAACCCACCAAGTTCGCGGCGATCGAGCTCTTGCCCGAGACCGACAGCGACGTTCCCGAGACCCTGCTCGGGCGCATCGACTCCGACGGCAACGTGACCGGCGGGATCGCGATCCCCGGGCTCGCCTCGTGGCTGTCCGACCCGAGCACCGGCACCGCCACGGTCGTACAAGGGCTCGACTCGTTCCCCGCCGACGAACGACCGACGACACGGGAGGTCAACACCGTCCACCTGGCGTGGGACGTGATGGTCGGCATCGCCACGCTGCTGTTCCTACTGTCGGCCTGGTACGCGCTCGCCTGGATCTTCCGGCGCGACATGCCGAGGTCCAAGCTGTTCCTCTGGATCGCCTCGGGTGCCGGTGTCGCCGCCGTCCTGGCCATGGAAGCGGGGTGGGTGGTCACCGAGGTGGGCCGCCAGCCCTGGATCGTCCGCAACCACATGAAGGTCGAGGACGCCGCCACGACCAACGACGGCGTCTGGATCACGTTCATCGTCGTCGTGGCCATCTACCTCACCCTGGCGACGACCGCTGGTCCTCGTGCTCCGGAGCATGAGCCGGCGGTTCCGGCGGCAAGCCGAGCTCGTCGACAGCGACGTCCCCTACGGTCCACGTGAGCTGCCCTCGGAGACGACGCAGGAGGAGGAGCCCGTCGGTGGATGACGCCGTCGCCGTCGTGCTGTTCGCCGCGGTGAGTGCCTACGCGGTCCTCGCCGGCGCGGACTTCGGCGCCGGGTTCTGGGACCTCGTCGCCGGCGGAGCGGACAGGGGCGAGCGACCACGGGCGCTCATCGACCACTCCATCGGCCCGGTGTGGGAAGCCAACCACGTGTGGTTGATCTTCGCGCTGGTCGTGCTCTGGACCGGGTTCCCCGAGGCCTTCGCGTCGATCACGCTCACGCTCTTCGTTCCCCTCACCCTCGTCGCGCTTGGGATCGTGCTGCGCGGCGCAAGCTTCGCGTTCCGCAAGAGCCTCTTCCGTACGTCCGAACGGCGGGCGCTGGGCGCGATCTTCGCCTTCTCCTCGGTCCTCGTGCCGTACTGCATGGGTGCCATTGCCGGCGCGATCGCGTCCGGCCGCGTACCCGCAGGCGGCGAGGCCGGCGATCCCTGGTCCAGCTGGATCAACCCGACGTCGATCGTCGGCGGCGTGCTCGCCGTGACGGCCGGCGCCTACCTGGCCTCCGTGTACCTCATCTGGGACGCCCGCCGATTGGCAGACGACTCGATGGTCGAGTACTTCCGGCGGCGAGCAGTAGTGGCGGCGGTCGTCGCCGGCATTGTGGCCTTCGTCGGCATATTCGTGCTCCGGTCCGACGCCCGCTACGTCTTCGACGGGATGACGGCGCGTGCGCTCCCGCTCGTCCTGCTCTCGGCGCTCTGTGGGATCGGGTCGCTCGTGCTGCTGCTGCGGCAGTCGCAGCGCGGCACGCGCGCTGCTCGCCGCCGGCGCAGTGGCGAGCATCATCTGGGCCTGGGGAGTGGCGCAGTGGCCGTACATCCTGCCCACGAGCCTGAAGGTGTCGGCGGCTGCGGCTCCGTCCGCCACGCTGGCAACGGTGCTCGTGGTGTTCGGCGTCGCGGCGGTCGTCATCGTGCCGTCGCTCGTCCTGCTCTACGTGCTCGACCAGCGGAGCCTGCTTCCCGAGGAAAGCGTGGACTCCGCAGCAGGCCACCGGCGCGTCCACGCCCGCGTCGTGACAGGAGTGGCGCGGGCTCACTGAGGTTCGACGGCAGGACCGCCTCCGGCAGGCACGGCGGGTCCCTCCTCCGGGGGCACGCCGCCGGCCCCGATGTCGGCGAGGCGCTGCACCACGAGTTCGTACGCGATGACGAGCGCCGCGAGCACGAACAGGCCGATCCACGACAGGTCGAAGACGAGCAGCGCCAGTATGCCGACGACGATCCCGCCCGCCTGCAGGACCTCCCGGTGTGCACCCACCCACGCGACGACGGGGTCGTCGGGCTGGCGGTTGATGGCGGAACGGGCGGCGCCCACGGCCGCCTGGCCCCCGGACACGGTCCCCCGGCGGAGCGCCCTGGCCCAGCCGTAGGGCCCGGTCAGGAGGGCGACCACCGCGACCACCGCGGCGATGCCCAGGATCCAGGCGGTGGCGTCCAACAGGCTCGAGACGAACGCCCCCACGACGACCTTGACCGCGTCGCGGTTCTCCGGCTTGACGAGCTCGACGACGTCGTCCTCCAACCGCAGGCCCAGCCGGCGGACGAGGACGATCCCGAGAGCGATCCCCACCATGAGCTGGAGCAGCGTGCGCCGACGGCGTGGCGACACCCACAGGGTCAGGGCGAACAGCACGATCGCCAGGATCACCGCCACGACCACGAGCTTGTTGACCAGGGTCACCGTGTCCTGCACCTGCTGGAGCTTGCTGGCGTCGAAGACCGTGAACTGACCGAAGTTCTCCGGCAGGTCCCGCCCCAGAGCGCTCTCGACCTTCTGGATCGCGTCCTCGGGGATCTCGTCGACCGTGACCGTGGGCAGGTTGACCGTTCGGCCGAAGATCTCCGGCGACGCCTCACCGATCCGGGCAAGCACCTGGTTGACGACCGGAATCACGTTGACCACGACGTCATTGCCCTGGACCTGGAGGCTGGGCGGGAGGTCTCCGTTGAGGACGTCGACCACCCGCTCGTGGGCAACCTCGTTGATCCGCACCCACAGGCGGCTGAACTCGTCGGTTGCCAGGAACGCGTTGACCCGGTCGTTGACGAACCCCCGCAGGGCACTGGTCAGGGGCGCGGCGAGGATCTGCCCGCGCTCCGGCAGCGCCTCTTTGAAGAGCTCTTCGGGGTCGATCGCGCTCATGGCCTGGTCAGTGATGTACCGCCCGAGCGCCCGCTGCACCCGCACGTCCTGGGCCACGGGGCCGATCGTCTGCACGTAGCGATCGGTGTTCAGGGCGTTCCGGCGCGCCCAGACGGCCGTCACCGAGACCGTGAACAGGAGCGAGGTGACCACCACGAGCGCAACGGCCACGACGCCCCGCGTGCGGACCGCCCGCCGCCGGGGAGCGGTCGCGAGTTCGGCACGCAGGCCGTCGACCTCCGCCTGGAGGCGGCTCCTGCTCCTCGGCGAGGCGAGCGACCTCCTCGTCGGTCGGCGTGGCGTCGCCTACGGAGTCCGAGCCCGCGTTCACGCAGGAACCGTGTCGCGCCGGCGCCGCGCGCGCATCGCCCGGACAGGGTGAAAGCCGGCGGGAGCCGTCGGAGGCGTCTAGGCGAGGATGTTGACCGCCCGGGCGATCACCAGGCCGAGGATGACGAGGGAGGCGCCCGACTCCAGACCCATCGCCAGCTTGGCCCAGTGGGCGAGCGGCATCACGTCGGTCGGGCTGAAGGCGATGGCATTGGTGTAGCCGAGGTACAGGTAGTCGACGAAGACCGGCCGCCAGCCGGGCGGGGCGACGTCGGGGCTGAGGTGCTGGGGAAACGCCAGGTCGGGATAGCGGGCCGCCCGGCGGGCTCGCCGGCCCGGGCCGCCGCTGTCCAGCTCCCAGTAGAGGAAGCCGAACGCGATGACCAGGTCGATCCAGACCAGGGAGCCGGCGGCCAGCAGCTCGCCGGCACTGTCCGTCACGTTCTCGCCCTGCACGAGATCGACCGCCAGCCAGCTCGTCGCCCATGCAGCCCCGAAGACGATGATCACGATCACGGCGATGCGCAGGCGTCGGACGTGCACGGACCGCCGGTCGATCCCACCCGGGTCGACCGAGAGAGCGGCCACGAGGAGCGCACCCTCGACGAGCGGCAGGAGCCACTGCGCCACGGGGCTGTAGTCCGCGGGCATCAGGAACGGCAGCGCCATCGCCACGAGCAGGGCGGCGAGGACGGGCCAGCGAGGCTCGTGGCCGACGAGGGCTGGTCGGGTGTCGCTATCGCCGCCCTCGGGGGGGTCGCGGGCGAACTCGTCGGCGTCGCTCACCCCGCCGAACCCGTTTGGGCGGTGTCGGCCATCGACGCACCGCCGAAGTCTCGCTGGAGGTCGGCGGTCCCGGAGGCGATGCCGGCCCGTGTGACGGGCACGGACCCGGTGAGCGAATGGGAGGCCGGCGTCGCGCCCGCCGTCTTGCCCGTACCAGCCATCGTGTCGTCGGTCATGGGCACCGACCGTCCGTAGGGGAACGGGTCCATGGAGCCACGCCGACCCGCCGCCCGCATCGCCCCGAGGGGGTGAACCGGCGATTGCTACCGCACAGCCTGAGCCCGCCGCGTCGCCCGTGCGCGGGACGGCCCTTACGCTGGGTGAGCTGCACCGGCCGGTACGCTCTGGGCGTGTCAACGAGGGCGCCGGGCCGGGATCCCGGGATCTCGGGACGATCCGACCGTCCTTCGCCGAAGCCCGCGTTCGAGCTGTCGGAGCCGAAGCTCCACGCGCCTGTGGCCCGTCCCGGGATCGTGTCCCGTACCGCCCTGGTCGACCGGCTGGCCGCTGCCTACGCCCCGCCGGTCATCGCCGTGGTCGCCCCGCCGGGCTACGGCAAGACGACCGTGCTGTCGCAGTGGGCCGAGCGCAGGCAGCCGCGAGCGGGATGGGTGTCCGCCGACGACCGCGACAACGATCCTGCGGTCCTGTTGACGTACATCGCAGTGGCGATCGACCGCATCGAGCGGATCAACCCGGCGGTCTTCCGGGCGCTCGCCTCCCCCGCTGCCGCGATCTCGGCACCGCCCCTGCTGGTGTCGGCCATCGCCGCACTCGGCCAGCCCCTTTCGCTGGTCCTCGACCACTTCGAGGTGATCACCAATCGCGCGTGCCTGGACGCGATCGCCCAGTTCGCGCTCGGCCTCCCGGCCGGATCGCAACTCGCAGTCGGCTCGCGTTACGAGCTTCCCCTGCCCACGGCACGCCTGCGCGCCCAGGGCGGCATCGTGGAGATCGGCGTCGACGACCTCGCGATCAGCGAGGGGGAGGCGCCGGCGCTGCTCCAGGGTGCAGGGGTCGAGCTCGTCGACGAAGATCTGCGTGAGCTGGTACAGCGGACAGAGGGCTGGCCTGTCGGCCTATACCTCGCGGCGCTGGCGATGACGGTGGGCAGTCCGCACACGGAGGTGGAGCTGACGTTCACCGGCGACGACCGGTTCATGGGCGACTACCTGCGCTCCGAGATCCTGGATCGGGTCTCGCCCGCGGAGGCGACGTTCTTGACGCGCACGTCGATCCTCGACGCCATGTCCGGCCCGCTCTGCGATGCCACCCTGGGAGCGACGGGATCGGGCCACGCCCTGGAGAAGCTGGAGGGGCGGAACCTCCTGGTGATGCCGCTGGACCATCGCCGCGAGTGGTACCGCTATCACCATCTCTTCCGCGAGCTGTTGTCGACCGAGCTGCGGCGGCGCGAGCCGGAGCTCGTTCCCGAGCTCCACCTCCGGGCGGCGGCGTGGTGCGAGGCGAACGGCATGCCGGAGACCGCCATCGAGCACGCCCAGGCGGCAGGCGACGCCGATCGTGTTGCCCGCGTGGTCCTGAACGTCGCCAACCCCGTGTGGGCGAGCGGCAGGGCCGACACCGTGTTGCGCTGGATGAAGTGGTTCGAGGACCAGGGGCTGGTGGGGCGCTACCCGGGAATCGCGGTGCACGGTGCACTGATGTTCGCGCTGATGGGCCAGCCAGGGGAGACCGAGCGGTGGGCGGTGGCGGCCGAACGCGCACCGTCCGGAGGGACGCTCGACGACGGAAACACGGTGGACGGGACCGTTGCGTACCTTCGGGCGCTCCTGGGCCGCGACGGCGTCGACGCCATGCGACGCGACGCGCAGATCGCGTTGAACGGGCTCAGCCCTGCGAGTCCCTACCGGGCGACGATGGTCTACACCGAGGGCGTGTCCCATCTGCTGGACGGAGACCTCGACCGGGCCGAGGCGATCCTCGCCCACGCGCTCGACGCCACCACGGCCGCACGCGTCCAACCCTTCGTTCCCGTCGTGCTCGCGACGCGCGGCATCCTCGCCATGGAGCGAGATCACTGGGACGAGGCCGAGGCCTTCGCGGACCAGGCGGCGGCGGTCATGCGGGAGGGCCACTTCGACGACTACTGGACCAGTGCTCTGGTCTACGCCTGGATGGCTCGCGTCGCCTTGCACCGTGGCGACGTCGTGCGAGGGCGAGAGCACGTCGCACGGGCCGCCCGCCTGAGGCGCCTGCTCACCTACGCCCTACCGGTGGTGTCGGTCCAGGCTCTCCTCGAGATGGGACGCGTGTACGTCGCCCTCGCAGATCCCGCGGGCGGCCGTGCCGTCCTCAGGCAGATCAACGACATACTCCAGCAGCGGCCCCGCCTCGGGGTCCTGCCGCAGCGGGCCGAGGAGCTACGGCTGAAGCTCGACACCATCCGGGGAGGCCCCCCGGGAGCGTCGTCACTCACGACGGCCGAGCTACGGCTCCTGCCCCTCCTCCAGACCCACCTCACATTCCGGGAGATTGGAGACCGCCTGTACGTCTCCCGGCACACGGTGAAGACGCAGGCGATCTCCGTCTACCGCAAGCTCGGCGTCTCGTCCCGCAGCGAAGCGATCACGCGCATGCACGAGCTCGGTCTCCTGGCACACGCGTAGCCCAGCCATCGAACGAAGTCAGGGGCCCAAGTTGACCGATGACGCCGTGGAAAAGGAACGGGAGGCCCGCGCTCTCCGCCGTCTGCTGCGTTCGTTCCGCTCGGCCGACAGCTACGGGCTGGTCCTGTTGATGATCATCGCGACGTACGTCCTGGCGGCGACGTTGTCGGCGCGTCGGGGCGCATCGATCGTGCTGTTCGTCCAGATCGCCACGGTGCGGCTGGCGCTGCACACCTCGCAGTCCCGTCGAGGATTTCTCGCAGTCGCGAACGCGCTCTTCGTCGTGGCGGCCGTGGGCGCGGTGGTGGCTCTGTTCTCCGACCAAACGACTCTCGGCTCGTTCGTTTTCATCTCCTCGAGCGCCCTGTACGTCGTGGCACCGGTCTCGATCGTGCGGCACATCGGGTATCGCCGAGAGGTCGACCAGGAGACCATGCTGGGCGCGCTGGCCGCCTACCTCTTCATCGGCATGGCCTTCGCATTCACATACCGGTTCCTGGGCTCCGTGCAGGGCGGCCCGTTCTTCGGAGCCGACGGCGAGGGGACGATGAGCCAGGACCTGTTCTTCAGCTTCATCACGCTCACGACGACCGGCTACGGCAACCTGGTCCCCGCCGTAAACCCCGGCCAGAGCCTGGCCGTCCTCGAGGCCCTCGCCGGCCAGCTCTTCCTGATCACCGCGGTGGGGAAGATCGTGACGGCCTGGCGACCAAGGGGCTGGCGGGACCCGTCTCCGGGCGCGGACAGCGCCGGCGACGAGTGAAACGGCTGGCGGCTCAGAGACCCGGTTCCCCCATGGCATCCGCAGGATCGTCGGTAGCGTCCAGCCGATCGGGCCCATCGCCGCTGACAGCGGAGAGCGCTGCGGCGTCCGCCCGAGGAGGGTCCAACGTCTCGAGCGCACTGTCGATGTCGTAGCCGAGCGCCAGCGCCAGTCCAGGCGCCGCCGACGACCACCCGAGCGAGCCCGACGCTGGGGGCGACGACCTTCAAGGTGTCGATCATGTCGTCGACGCTTGCCCCGGCAGCCAAGGCGCGTTCCACGCAGCGCCGGTACGAGGGGGTGCCGCACGGAGCGCCACCAGAGCGGCGAGACGAGCCAGAGCGGCGGTCTTCTCCTCCAAGCCGTGCGGGCCTGACCGCGCCGATCGCGTCGTGCGCTCACCCGTCCATCCGACACCGTGGGAGTGCCCCGGTCACATCGCCCCGAAGGGATGAAACGGTGTGCCGGCGCTAGGCGAGCAGGCCGATCTCCAGGACGCGGTCGATGGCTTCACTGCGGGACGAGACGCCGAGCTTGCGGTAGATGGAGATCGCCTGGGTCTTCACCGTGTGCCGGGAGACGTACAGGCGCTCCCCGATCTCGCGGAACGAGAGGTGGGTGGACAGGAGAGGAACCAGGCGCAGCTCCGCCGCGGTGAGCGACGACGCTCCCACGGACCCCACCCGGAGCGTGTCGATCGTCGAGCTCAACTCGTCGGCCTCCCGGGGGAGGCTTCCGAGATCGGGACGGAGCCGCAGGATGGCACTTGCCTCTCGCAACACCACCCTGGCACCCGCTGGGTCCGCGAGCGCCAGATAGGCACGCGCGAGCTCGACCAGCGTCTGGACCGCGAGGAACGGCACCGCGTACGTGAGCTGCGGCCGGAGCCGGGCGGCCTGCCCGAGGCTCTCCCGCGCCTGGGAAACGTCGCCGCGGTGTGCTGCGGTCCGTGCCACGAGGGCATGGACGATCGCGCCCGGCCCGTAGTCGTCGAGATGTCCGTCCCGCAGGATGGCGAGGCCCTGCTCCGCCATCGTCTCGGCATCGGCCCAGTCTTCGCGCCCGATGGCCACGATGGCGCGTTCGGCGAGCGCGGCGGCCGTCGCAGGCAACGCTTGCGTGTCGAGCCCGACCGCCACCGCCTGGGCAAGGATCGGATCGGCACGCTCGGGCTCGCCGTCGAGCAGCCACGAGATCCCCTCGAGCGCCAGCGCCGACGCGCGCCACTGGCTACCGGGGGCAAGACCGCGGCGTGCGATCTCGGCGTCCCGCCGCATCTGGCCCACGCCCTGGCGACACAGGAAGGCGCGGAGCTGTGCCTGCCAGCTTTCCAGCGAGCTGCCGTCGGGGAGCGTCTCGGTGGCCGATGCTCGTTCAGCCACCGCCGCCCACCGCTCGGCGGCGGCCGACTGTCCCATGACCGCCCGCAACACGGCGCCGAGCACCGCAACCGATGGATAGCGATCGATCAGGTCGTGGTCGTCGAACCACTGAAACCACCGATCGACCGTCTCGAGACGGCCCCCGCCATAGGCGACCAGCGTTCGGGCGGTGACCAAGCGAGCGACCTGGTCGGCGTCGCCCCCGGCTTGGGCGTGGGTGATCGCCATCTCCGGAAGGCCGTTCGACTCGTACCACGCGGCGGCGCGGGCATGGAGCTGGGCGACGACATCGGCTTCGCGCTGGCCCAGCTCGACACGAAGGAGCTGCTGGAACAGCCTGTGGTACCGGTACCACTCGCGCCGGCGATCGAGTGGCACGAGCAGCAGGTTGGAGCCCTCCAACGCCTCCAGGATTCGACCCGAACGTGTTCCGTCCACGAGGGCGTCGCAGAGGGGACCGCACATGCGTTCGAGCACCGACGTTCGGGTCAGGAAGGACACCCGGCCACGCGAGACGCGCGACAGCAGCTCCGTGCGCAGGTAGTCGGCCATCAGGCGGTCGTCCCCGCTGAAGGCGAACCCGCCGGTGCGGCGCCCAGTTCCGGACTTGTGAGCCAGCGCGGCGAGGTACAGGCCGACCGGCCACCCCTCGGTGTGCCCGACGAGCTCGGCCACCTCCGCCTGCGCCAAACCGACTCCAGCGCCATCGAGCAGCAGGTGCGCCTCCCCCTCGTCCATCGCCAGATCGTCGACGCCGATCTCCAAGACCGCACCCTGGGCGCGCAGACGCGCCAAGGGGACCGGCGGGACGCCCCGGGACGCGACCACGAGTTGCCCGGTGGGGGGAACGTGGATCGCGAGCTCGGCGATGGCATCACGGCACTGGTGGTTGTGGAGCAGCTCCGTGTGGTCGAGGACCAAGGTCACCGGATCGACCATCCCCGACATCGTGGCGGCGACGCGACGGGCGACCGTGGCGGCCACCGACGTGCCCGGCGGCGCCCGCGTGCGGAGGATGTCGATGTCGATCGGCTGGATCCGATCCAGCGCCGCCGCGATGTAGGCCAGCAGGACGGCTGGGTCGTTGTCCTCTGCCTCGATCGAGACCCACGCCACGCGACGCGGCGTGTCCTCGGCCCACTGGCTCAGGAGCGCCGACTTGCCGTAGCCGGGCGGGGCCGCGATCGACACCACCGGAACCTCGGAAGAGGCGAGCAGGCGATCCACCAGCGCGGTGCGACGCACCGTGCCCGGCCGCGACGACGGTGGTCGGAGCTTGGACTCCTCGAGCAGGTACGACGGCCCGAACCAGCTCGTCGCGTCGGACTGCGCGGCCGGTGCGCCGGGGGATTCGACAACGCCCACCCGAATGAGGCTAAGTCGGGCACCACCCCGCTTCAAAGGACGCTGGTCCGGGCACGCAGCGCGTTCAGCGGCCGTTCACTGGGTGTTCACCCATCGCTCAGCAGGTCGAGGTCGCAGCCGATGGCGAGCGCCACCTCGGGGGCCGCCGAGTTCACGCGCACGCTGCCCACGATGGGCGCCAGCGCCACCAGCACCGCCACCACCTCGGCGTCGCTGGCCCCGGCCGCCAGGGCACGTGTGACGCTCCATTGGTAGCTGGCGGGCGCGGACTCGACCGCTACGAGCCCGGCGAGTCGTACCAGCGCAGTCGTCTTGGCATCCAGCCCGCCCGGCTCGGCATCGGCGAACCCGGCACCGAGCAGCGACGCCAGGGCGCCCTCGTCGTTGAGGGCCAGTTTCCGCAGGAGATCCTCGTGCTCAGCCCTCACGGCCTGCCTCTCCCGGCTCGGGACACATGGCGCACGATCACGAGCTCGACGAGCAGTTGAGCGCATCGAGCGCGTTCGTCCACGCAGTCGCCGGGCCCACGGCCATCCTGCACTCCTCTCGAGCGTGCCGCCTCGATTGCCAGTCAGCAGGACACCCGCCGTCCGCGCATCGCCCACAGTGGACGATTCGCCCGCTGCCGCGACGATCTCCTGATCGCGATGCATCCGAGCGGCAACTAGGTGGGCCCGGAGACCCACCTAGTTGCCCACCAGCGGACGGGAAGCCCGATGGCAACCCTGGCGTGTGACCGCTACGTCAGGCTTCGCCGAAGTCCTCGGGGAACGCCGTGAGCGCCCAGATCACGGTGACGCTGAGTCCCATGACAACGAGGGCCCAGATCGGAGCGACGAAGATCATGAACACCGAGAGCGACGCAATGACGAACGCCCATATGAGCCCGAGCGTCTGGCCGACCACGGATCGCTGGTAGATCAGCCACGCCGTGATGACCTGCAGCACCCCGAGGATGAGCCAGAACCATCCCCACGCCGTGATGTTGACGCCGAAGAGCACCTCGTGCAGCGCCTCGGTCTGGTCGTCCTCCGCTATGGCGGCGATGCCGCTCAAGATGTTGAATACCCCCAGCACGCCGGCGACGATCGCTGCGAACGTCACCCAACCGCTGCGAATTCGCACAGATTCCACTTAAGCCTCCTTGGGCCTGTGAACAGAGGGATGGTGCCGCACGAGGAAGACGCTGACATCACCCGATCCGGATGAGGGACGCTCAGTGTCATCCGGACCGCATGGTGAGGTCGGTTATCGTTCGGAATCACCCGGTGTGGGCGATGTGCAGACGCCGGGTCGCTTCTTGACTCAAACCTGGTCCCAACCCGCGACGGGGGTTCGAGCATGTCGACCAACACCGCACCTGATGGCGAGCCGATTCGCGAAGGGTATGCAGCGCACCTGGACGAGGACATGCCGACGCGGTTCACGCGCGGTGTGGTGGACGGCTTCACCGAGGCATCCGAGGCTTTTTCGCACGAGCTGGAGGGCACGAACCGATTCCCCGACCTGATGGGCCGTTCGGTCGCCGGCGTGATTCGGGCCAATGCGCGCCTGCTGGACGAGCTCGCGACCGTCGTGCGCCAGATGTCCGACGGACTCAGCGTGCGATCGCAGGCAGCCGCCGACGACGACCTCGATTACGAGCGCCTCGCCGACCTGGTCGCCCAGCGGCTCAGCGCGATCGACGCCCGGAAGACGGCGGCCGCGACCAGTGAATCGGCGGGCCGCAGCCGGAAGGCGTAGCCGCCTCGAGATCCACGGGGGCCGGCGTCACGCCTCGAGCCTCCGGATGAACGAGCTCAGCACCAAGGCGGTGAGCACACCAATGGTGACCGCCGGCCAGGGGTTGTCGGCGATGCGGAGCACGAACCGTCCCCGAACGCGCTCTCCGAGGAGACGTCGGGCTTGATCACCGCCAGCCCGAGGGCGCCGATGATCGCCAGCACCGACGGCCCGGCGCAACAGCCGGAGTGCGTGGGGTATGAGTCGCTCGCCGGCCGACAGCGTGCGCAGCGTCTGCCGACCGATGTCGGGTAGTCGGCGGACCACCCATTCGATCGTGTCGGCTGCCGCCATCGGCGCGCGGGCCAGCCGGAAACCCGTGTACGGGGATGTCAGCGGCTCCCGCACGGCCTGCTGGAGCAGGTCGATCGAGAGGTCGCGGAGGAAGCGGCGGAGGTGGCCCCTCCAGTCGATCGCCGGGTAGAGGCTGAGCATCACGATGTCGGCGACGACGATGGTGCGGTAGAGCTGGATCGTGCTCGACGTCATGGGGAGCCGGTTGCGCCGCAGGGTCGCCAACGTCTTGACCAGGAACGAGCCCGTGCTCTTCTGGCTGAGCGGCGCCGTCGGGTCGCGCGGACGCGATCAGGAAGTCGCTCAGGATCCGCTTGATCTCCTGTTCGAACCGGCTGAGGTTCCGGAAGGGCAGCGGCTCCATGCTCTCGAGCAGGGCGAGGTACGCGCTGGTGGATCTGCTCGTTGGCGATCGCATCCCTGAGCCGTAGCTGCAGCTCCCACTGGCGCTCGTCGATCCAGCCGACCGCACCGAAGTCGACCCAGTTGAGGGTCCCGCCATCGCTGACGATCAGGTTGGACGGGTGGGGGTCGGCGTTGAACGTCCGGTAGCGCATCGTCTGCTCCAGGACGGACCGCAGCAGGATCACCGCGGTCCGGCGCGGCGTGATCCCCCGCGCCGCCCACGCCTCGAGCATGCCGCCGTTGCCGTTGGTGGTGGCGGTGAGCATCTCTCGCACCGTCACGCCGTGGATGCGCTCCAGGGTGAGCACGTTGCGGCTGGACAGTTCGCGGTACACGCGGGGCGCGTAGTGCGCGATCGGTCCGCGGCCATCTGCTCGTGGAGGTAGGCGGTGTACATCGCCTCGCGGCCCAGGTCGAGCTCGTCGATGGCCGTGCGGGAGAGGTCGTCGATCAGGCCGCTCACGTCGAGGCCCCGCAGCACCGGGCAGCAGGTCGAGCACCCGAGCGCTCAGGCGCAGGAACCGCAGGTCGATGCGGACGCGGTCGCCGATCCCCGGCTTCAGCACCTTGACCACCACCTCGTCGCCGTCCGGCAAGCACCGCGCCGTGCACCTGCGCCAGCGAGGCCGTGGCCATCGGTTCGGGCCCGAACGACGCGAACGCCTCGGGAACCGGCCGGCCCAGCCCGCGCTCGATCTCCTGGATGATCTTCGGGGTGGGGACCGGGCGCAGGGAGTCGAGGAGCTTGCCGAGCTCCTCGGTGTACTCGACCGGCAGGAGGTCGTAGCGGGTCGCCAGCAGCTGCCCGACCTTCACGTAGCCGCCGCCGCATGCCTCGAAGTACCAGCGCAACACCCGCGGACCGGCAGTGGGACCGAAGAGATTGCGGACGAGCAACACGGGTGTGACGACGACGGTGAGGGCGAACAGCCGGGCTGAGGCGGGCGACCGCCAGGACCAGGCGCGAGAGCCAGGCGCGCATGGCTAACGGGTGAGGCCGCCGATCACGCCGGCGATGCTACGCAACCCGGCCTGCCCCGGCGGGGACACCGGAATTCACCCCGATGGGGGGACGTGGCGGGCGCTGGACCTCTCCATATCGTCGGGGCAGGCCCAACGGAAGGGGAAACCCCATGGCACTTCACCGCAAGCTCGCCGACGACGCGGCTCCCTTGTCCGTGAACCCCGTCTACACCCGCGGCGGGGAGGCGACGCACGCGCCGCGCCACCGCATCCCGGACACGGAGATGCTTCCAGAGACCGCCTACCAGATCGTGCACGACGAGCTGATGCTCGACGGCAACGCGCGTCTGAACCTGGCCACGTTCGTGACGACGTGGATGGAGCCTCAGGCGCGCGTGCTGATGGCGGAGACGTTCGACAAGAACATGATCGACAAGGACGAGTACCCGCGCACGGCGGAGCTCGAGCAGCGCTGCGTGAACATGCTCAGCCGGCTGTGGAACTCGTCAGACGAGGACGAGGCCACGGGAACGTCGACGACCGGCTCCAGCGAGGCCGCGATGCTCGCCGGCATGGCGCTGAAGTGGCGCTGGCGCGAGCGGCAACGGGCGGCCGGCAGACCCACCGATCAACCCAACATGGTGATGGGCGCCAACGTGCAGGTCTGCTGGGAGAAGTTCTGTCGCTACTGGGAGGTCGAGGCCCGGCTGGTGCCCATGGAGGGCGATCGCTTCCACCTGACGGCGGACCCGGCGGTGGCGCACTGCGACGAGAACACGATCGGTGTCGTCGCGGTGCTGGGCTCGACGTTCGACGGGTCGTACGAGCCGGTCGCCGACATCTGCGCGGCGCTCGACCGGTTCCAGGCCGACTCGGGGCTGGACGTGCCTGTGCACGTCGACGGGGCGTCGGGCGCGTTCATTGCGCCCTTCCTCGACCCGGACCTCGTCTGGGACTTCAGTCTGCCCCGCGTGCAGTCGATCAACGCCTCGGGCCACAAGTACGGGCTCGTCTACCCGGGCGTCGGGTGGGTCATCTGGCGCAACCCCGACGCCCTCCCCGACGACCTGGTGTTCAAGGTCAACTACCTCGGCGGGGACATGCCGACGTTCGCGTTGAACTTCTCGCGGCCCGGCAACCAGGTCGGGGCCCAGTACTACAACTTCCTGCGCCTGGGGTTCGACGGCTACCGGCGGGTGCAACAGGCCGCTCGCGACGTGGCGCGCTACACGGCGGACGCCATCGCCAAGCTCGGCCCGTTCCGATTGCTCACCGACGGCAGTGAGCTTCCGGTGTTCGCGTTCACCCTCGACGGGAACGCGCGGCCCTACACCGTGTTCGACGTGTCCGAGCGGCTGCGTGACCGGGGCTGGCTGGTGCCGGCGTACACATTCCCTGAGAATCGACAGGACCTCACCGCGTTGCGGATAGTCATCCGCAACGGCGTCTCCCGCGACCTCGCCGACATGCTCGTCGCCGACCTCCGCCGCCACGTCGAGTACCTCGACCGGCTCCCGGCCCCGCTCCCCAGCACCGAAGGTCGCGAGGGCTTCCGTCACTGAACGAGTCCTGTGGGCGATCAGCGTGACGCCGAGGTTCTTCCCTGCGGACGCTGTGACGTCTCGCGCCGGGCCTTGTCACAGTTCCTCTAGTCGGACAGCGCCAGAATAGAGGCTACTGTTTAGCCATGCCGATCGCCATCACCGAAGATCATCGGGCCCTCGGCGACACCGTCGCCGACTTCCTGCTCAAGCACAACGCCACCGCCGCCGCCCGCCGGCTCCTCGAGGCCCCGACCGAGGATCGGCCCGAGCTGTGGGACGAGCTGCGTGCACTCGGCTGGCTCGGGCTGCACATCCCCGAGGCGCGCGGCGGGTCGGGCTACGGGCTGCCCGAGCTGGTCGTCGTGGTCGAGGAACTAGGACGCGCCGTGGCCCCGGGCCCGTTCGTCCCCACCGTCATCGCCAGCGCCGTTCTGGCCGCGGCCGCCCCCGCCGACCTGCAGGAGCGCCTCCTGCCCGGGCTCGCCGCGGGCACGACGATCGGTGCGGTCGCCCTCGGCGGCGACGTCGAGGTCCGCGACGGGGCCGCGTACGGAGGTGCCGGGGTTGTGCTGGGCGCCGGGCTGGCCGACGTCCTGCTCGTACCGGTCGGAGCCGACGTCGCCGTCGTCGACGTGCACGACCCGGGTGTGACCGTCGAGGCCCACCCGAACCTCGACCCGACGCGACGGGCGGCCAACGTCACGCTCGAGGGGACCCCGGCCGACGTGGTGGTCGGCGGCCAAGCGGTGCTGCTCGACCTGGCCCGGGCGATCCTGGCCGCCGAGGCGACCGGTGTCGCCCGGGCCTGCACCGAGACGGCCAGCGAGTACGCCAAGGTCCGTGAGCAGTTCGGCCGCCCGATCGCCACGTTCCAGGCCGTCAAGCACCACTGCGCCGACATGCTGGTGGCGACCGAGCTGGCGACCGCTGCCGTGTGGGACGCCGCCCGGGCGGCCGCCGGCGGAGGCGACCAGTTCAGCTACATCGCGGCGGTCGCCGCCACGCTGGCCGTGCCCGCCGCCGACCTCTGCGCCCAGCTCAACATGCAGGTGCACGGCGGCATCGGCTACACGTGGGAGCACGACGCGCACCTCTACCTGCGGCGTGCCGCCGCCATCGCGGCGATCGTCGACACCGAGGCCGCCGCGGTGGCGGTCACGGACCTGACCCGCCGGGGTGTGCGCCGCGAGCGCACCGTCGACCTGCCGCCGGAGGCCGAGGCATCCCGCGAGGAGGTGCGCACCTTCGTCGCGGGCGTCGAGAACCTCGACGAGGACGGTCGCCGCCGGGAGCTCATCGACTCGGGGTATGTCACGCCTCACTGGCCGCCGCCCTGGGGACGGGCGGCGGGAGCGGTCGAGCAGCTCGTGATCGAGCAGGAGTTCGCTGCCGCCGGCATCAGTCGCCCGAACTTACGGCATCACCGGGTGGGTCATCCTGACACTGATCCAGCACGCCTCCCCCGACCAGGTCGACCGGTGGGTGCGTCCGGCGCTCGCCCAGGAGGTCGTCTGGTGCCAGCTGTTCAGCGAGCCGGACGCCGGGTCGGACGCAGCCGGCATCAAGACCCGAGGCACCCGCGTGGAGGGTGGCTGGCTCGTGAATGGCCAGAAGGTGTGGACCAGCGGGGCGCACCTCAGCCGCTATGGCCTCGCCACCGTGCGCACCAACCCCGACGCACCCAAGCACAACGGCATCAGCACCATGGTGATCGACATGAAGGCCAACGGCGTCGAGGTGCGGCCACTCAAGATGCCGACGGGAGGGTCCGAGTTCAACGAGGTGTTCTTCAACGACGTGTTCGTGCCGGACGACGACGTCGTGGGGCCCGTCGACGGCGGATGGACCGTGGCCCGCGCCACGCTCGGCAACGAGAGCGTCAGCATCGGTGGCGGGCAGGGCGGCGCGGCGCTGCCCGGCGCAGCGCTGATCGGCCCGCTCGACGCCCACGCCGAGCGACTGTCCGGCGGCGCCGGCCGGGTGGGTCGCTACATCGCCCGCAGCCAGGCGATGGATGGGCTCAACCTGCGCAGCGCACACCGGGCGGTAGCCGGCGGCGGGCCCGGGCCCGAGGGCAACGTCACCAAGCTGGTGCTGTCGGAGAACGGCCATGAAGCGGCCGCGATCCTGGCGGAGCTGACCGGGCCCGAGGGCGCGTTCCTCGACGGGCCGGGAGCGATATCCGGCAGGCTCGTCCTCATGCACCGGGCGCTGTCGATCGCCGGCGGCACGTCCGAGATCAAGCGCAACCAGATCGGCGAGCGCATCCTGGGCCTGCCCAGGGACCCGCTGATCCGCTGACGGCCCGCTGATCCGCTAAGGAGCCGAGCGGATAGGGCGGTTCGTGCAGCCTACGCGTGGGAATTTGGCGGTCGACGGCCAGCTCCACGGCTCGGCTCCCCGGGAACACTGACCACCATGAGCCAAGAGGACGTGCCTATCCGCTCAGGTCCTAATCGGGCGAATAGAGTATCAGGAATCGCAGACCCTGAGGAGGAGCACACGATGCGCGAGGTCGTGATCGTCGAGGCCGCCCGCACCGCAGTGGGCCGCAAGAATGGCACGCTGGCCCGCACTCACCCCCTCGACATGCTGGGGCCGCTGCAGTCCGCGGTGCTCGATCGCGCCGGCCTCGATCCGGCGAGCGTCGGCCAGGTGGTCGGCGGCTGCATCGATCAGGTCGGCGCCCAATCGGGCAACATCACCCGCAACGCCTGGCTGGCGGCCGGCCTGCCCCAGGCGGTCGCCTGCACGACCGTCGACAGCGCGTGCGGATCTTCCCAGCAGGCATTCAACCTGGCGGTGGGCCTCGTCGGCTCCGGGGCCGAGGACATTGCGTTGGCCTGCGGCGTCGAGAACATGAGCACCGTCCCGCTCGGCGCCAATGCCATGGACGGCGCCGCCGCCGGGCACGGCAAGCCCGTGAACCGCACCTACGCCGCCCACTACGAGTTCACGTCGCAGTTCGAGGGCGCCGAGCGCATTGCCGCCAAGTACGGCATCACCCGCCTTGATGCCGACGCGTTCGGGCTCGAGTCGCAGCTCCGAGCCCGCCGGGCCCTCGACGAGGGCCGCTTCGAGACCCAGGTGCTACCGATCGAAGCCGTCAAGGTCGACGACGACGGCCGACGGCTGGACGAGACCGTCACGTTCGCCGTCGACGAGGTGCCGCGCGAGACGAGCCTGGAGGCGCTCGCCGCCCTCAAGCCGGTGGCACGCGACGACGGGATCCACACCGCGGGGACCAGCTCCCAGATCGCCGACGGCGCCGCGGCGGTGCTGGTCATGGCCAAGGACATGGCCGACGAGCTGGGGCTACGGGCCCGGGCGCGGGTGGCGCAGACGTGCCTGGTCGGCTGCGACCCGGTGCTGATGCTCGAGGGGCCGATCCCCGCCACCGAGCGCCTGCTCGACCGGAGCGGCCTGCGCCTCGACGACGTCGACGTGATCGAGATCAACGAGGCGTTCGCGTCGGTCGTGCTGGCCTGGGCCAAGGCCTGCGGAGCCGACATGGAGAAGGTGAACCCGAACGGCGGCGCCATCGCCCTCGGGCACCCGCTCGGCGGCACCGGCTGCATACTCGTGACCAAGGCCGTCCACGAGCTCGAGCGCAGCGACGGCGAGCACGCGCTGGTCACCATGTGCTGCGGTGGTGGGCTCGGCACCGGCACGCTGCTGCAGCGGGTCGCCTGACCGTACGCTCGCCGGCGTCAGCGGTTCCGGGGGAAGCCGAGGTCGACCGAGCTGGTGGCGGGATCTGGCCAGCGGGTGGTCACGACCTTCCCTCGTGTGTAGAACCGCACGCCCTCCGGGCCGTACATGTGGGCGTCGCCGAAGAGCGAGGAACCCCAGCCGCCGAAGCTGAACTGCGCGGCCGGGACGGGGATCGGCACGTTGACACCCACCATGCCGGCCTCGACCTCCTGCTCGAAGCGGCGAGCCGCGCCGCCGTCCCGGGTGAAGATCGCCACGCCGTTGCCGTAGGGGTTGGCGTTGATGAGGTCCACGGCGTCGTCGTAGCGCTCGGCCCGCACCACGCACAGCACCGGCCCGAAGATCTCGTCGCGGTACGCCTGCATGTCGGGGGTGACGTCGTCGAGCAGCGTCGCCCCGAGAAAGAAGCCGTCACCGGGGACGACCTTGCCCCGCCCGTCGACGGCGATGCGGGCTCCGGCGTCGGCCGCCGACGCCACGTGTGACGCGACGCGGTCGCGGTGCTCCCGGGTGATGAGCGGCCCCATCTCGGATGCCGGGTCGGTGCCGGGTCCGATCACGAGCTTGTCGAGGCGGAGGCGCAGCGCGTCGACCAGGGCATCACCGATGCCACCGACTGCTACCAGCACGGAGACGGCCATGCAGCGCTCACCGGCCGAGCCGTAGGCAGCGCTGACCGCGGCGTCGGCGGCGACGTCCAGGTCGGCGTCGGGAAGGACGACCATGTGGTTCTTCGCGCCGCCGAGGGCCTGCACCCGCTTTCCGGCGGCGGTGCCGGTCTCGTACACGTGGCGGGCCACCGGCGTGGAGCCCACGAAGCTGACGGCCGCCACCGCCGGGTGCTCGAGGAGGCGGTCGACCGCCACCCCGTCGCCCTGGACGACGTTGAGGACGCCGTCCGGCAGGCCCGCCCGCCGCCACAGCTCAGCCAGCAGCACCGACGCGCCCGGATCCCGCTCCGAGGGCTTGAGCACGACCGCGTTGCCGCAGGCGATGGCGTTGGGGAGCATCCACAGGGGCACCATGCAGGGAAAGTTGAACGGCGTGATGCAGGCCACCACGCCCACCGGCTGGCGTAGCGACCGCACGTCGACTCCGGCCGCCACCTGGGCCGACACCTCACCTTTGAGCAGCTCGGGGAGGCCACACGCGTACTCGATGCACTCGAGCCCCCGGAGCACCTCGCCCCGCGCGTCGGCGAGGGTCTTGCCGTGCTGCGCGGTGATGACCGCGGCGAGCTCGTCCTCGTGGCCGGCCACCAGCTCCCGGAGCGAGAACAGCACCTGCACCCGCCGGCCGAGGGGGACCTCCCGCCAGCGCCGCTGGGCGACGCGGGCGGCGGAGACCGCCTCGTCGACCTCGGCGACGTCGGCGAGACCCACCTCGGCGGTCTGGCGCCCGGTGGCCGGATCGAACACGGGCGCGACCCTGTCACCGCGGCCCGGCCGGACCTCGCCGGCGATGACGTGCGGGATGCGCTCCAGGAACCCGAACGTAACCACGAACGGCTCCGGGCGCCATGGCCGCGCCCCGACCGGCACGGCAGAGTCAGCCGGCGACCATGGCGATGACGTCGCCCAGTGTTCGAATCGAGCGTTCCGAGATCGGGCTCACCACGAGGATGGCCTCCTCGGCGCCGGCGGCGGCCAGATCCATCAGCCCGTTGGCGATCGTCTGGGGCGGGCCGGTCAGGTGACGCACGTCCCGGGTGTGAGGTCGATCGCGACCGCGGCCCTCCAGGGTGACGAACGCCGTGGCACTGCGCACGACGTCGGACTGTCGTCGACCGGTTTCCCGAACGAGCCGGCTGACTCGGGCGTTCTCCTCGGCGAACCCCTCCGGCGTGTTCCCGTACAGGTCGTACCAGACGTTCCACGCGTCGGCGTACGGCAATGCGATGCGCAGGACGTGCTCACCCGTCGAGCCGATCATCAGCGGAGGCGGGGCGGCCGGCCTCGGCAGCAGAACCGCGTCGCGCACGTGCTCGAAGCGCCCTTCGTAGGTCACCCGCTCGCCGGCGAGCAGGCGCCGGATGATCTCGAACGACTCACCGAAGCGCGAGGCGCGGTGGTCGAAGGGAACGCCGAAGGCGCGGAACTCCGTCTCGTTCCATCCCGCGCCCAGCCCGAGCACGAGTCGTCCACCGCTGATCTCTTGGACCGCGGCCGCCCTCCTCGCCAGCAGGCCCGGCGCCGCAAACGCGGTGCACGCAACCAGGGGGCCGAGCCGGACGCGCTCGGTGGTCGCCGCGATCGCGGCGAGGACGCTCCAGGCGTCCCAGGGCCCGCGCGCCTCGCGGCCGTCGCCGCGGTACAGCAGATGGTCTCCAACCCACACCGAGTCGAAGCCCACCTCCTCGGCAGCGCGCGCCATGGCCAGGTACTCGGCCCACGGCACGTGCCGCTCGACCTCGGGAAGCTGCACGCCGATCCGCAGGCGCCGTCCCGAAGCCTGGTCCGGGCCCATGGCCTGGCTACCCGGCGAGGGCATCGAGGAAGCGGTCGACGTCCGTCGCGTCGTTGTAGTGGACCAGGCCGGCCCGCACGGCGCCGACGTCGCCCAGCCCGAGCCAATGGGCGATCTCCCACGCGTAGTTCGTGCCGCTCCACACCGCGATCCGCTGCGCAGCCAGCCGCCGGGCAGTGTGCTCGGGCTCGACGCCGGTCACCGTGAACCAGCGTGTCGGGGCATCGCCCGGGCGACGCTCGCCGAGCACGGCCACGCCGTCGATCGCCCGCAGCCCGGCGTCGAGCTTGTCGCCCAGGGCCTGCTCCTCCACCCAGCCGTGCGGGACGACTCGATCGAGCATGAACCGGGCCGCAGCCCGCACCCCTGCGAGCTGCTCGAAGGGGAGGGTGCCGAGCTCCCACCGTTCGGGCACGGTGTCGGGGGAAGGGACGAGTTTGTCGGGGTGCACTCCGGCCAGGAGGGCCGGGTCGGCGCTCAACACGCCGACGTGCGGGCCGTACCACTTGTAGGCGGAGCAGACGACGGCGTCGGCGCCCCAGCCCTGGCGGTCGACGCGCCGGTGGGGGGTGGCGGCGACGGCATCGATGTACGTGCGGGCGCCGGCGTCGCGAGCGAGGCGGCAGATGGCGGCGACGTCGGGGGCCGTGCCGGTGACGTTCGAGGTGGCGGTGAAGGCGAGCCACCGCGTGCGCTCGGACAGGACGGCCGCGACGTGCGCAGGCTCGAGGGCCAGCGTGTCTCGGTCGGGCTCGGCGAAGCGCACGGTGGCGCCCGCCCGCTCGGCAGCCACCACCCACGGCCTGACGTTGCCATCGTGGTCGAGCCGGGTCACGACGACCTCGTCACCGGGGCCGAGCGTTCGGCCCACGGCGGCAGCGAAACGCATCGTGAGGGAGGTCATCGACTCGCCGAAGGCGATGCTCTCCGGCTGGCCGCCGAGAAGCTCCGCGCAGGTCTCGCGGGTCGACCAGACGAGCGCATCGGTGGCGGCAGCCTGCGGGAACGGCCCGTGCGCGTTTGCGGGATCTCCCGAGCGCCACCAGACGGCGGCCGCTTCTATGGCGTTGTCGAGGGCCTGCGTCCCGGCCGGGCCATCGAGCCGGACCCAGTCGTCACGGAGCCCGGGGAAACGTTCACGGTCCACCCGGCGATGGTAGCGACGGCCATGACAAGCCCCGGCTGGCTCGGCGGGAATTGGTCGGCCGCGGCCGCAGGGAGCAGCCGTCCATGTCCTGAACCCCGGTCAGCGCCGCCGCCGCGAACCCCAGTCGAGCGCGCGTCGGGCGGCGTCGCGGACCCACTCGATGAAGTCGTCGATGCTCTCCCGCCATGGCGGCCGAGGCCGGTGGAGCTTTCGCGCGTAGACGGCGGCGATGGCATCAGCGATGGCCGTCCCGTGGTCGCGTCGGGCGGGCGAGCTCTGTTCGATCTGGATGCCGCCGGCGGCGCGGACCGTGAGACGGTTGACGATGTTGCAGGGGTCGTCGCCGCCGAACTTGTCGTCGGGTGTGGCGATGCGCACGGGAATACCCGAACCGCTGGTGGCCGACTCGATGGCGCACTTGATCTCCTGCTTCAGCGCAGGCGGTGCCGTGCCGCCGATGAGAATCTCCGCCTCGTCGAATCCGTGGAACGCCACGGCGTGGGTGAACCCACGATCGATGACCGAAGCGAGGCCGGGAAAGCTCGACGGGTTGATGTCCGTCGACGTTGCGTGCCAGCACTCGAACGCCCCACCGGTGCCGTCTGCGCGCCGGGCCTTCCAACCCTTGCACCGCCAGGCGCTGACCCGGTAGTCGCCAAGGCGGGACGCGACGTATTCGGCCTGCTCGTCGGTGTGCTTTTCGATGTCGCCGCCATGGGGCGCGATGACGATCAGTCCTCGGTGGTCGCCGTGGTCGAGCCGCTCCACGAGCTCACCGCGGGCTTCGGCGTCGGCGTCCGGCAAGG
The DNA here is from genome assembly GCA_963813485.1 of uncultured bacterium. GTDB lineage: Bacteria > Actinomycetota > Acidimicrobiia > Acidimicrobiales > VFJN01 > DASQUK01. The sequence continues at coordinate 94,685 of CAWEZE010000017.1, read as the reverse complement.
TTGGATCGGCCGCCGGCAGCACGACGGCGCCGTCGAACGGGTCGTCCGTACCCAGGCGCCGGCGGCCCGTGAGACCGATGCGGACGACGTCGGCGTCGTCTTCGTCCCGACGCTCGCTGACGGTGTACAGGGCGTACTCGGTCGCCGTGCGGCGAATGCGGATCTGCTGCCCGACCTCCGCCCCCAGGGAGGCGAGCAATCGGCCGTCGACCGAGCAGTGTTCGCGACGGGCGATCAGGTCGTCCTGCGACGACAGCGCCTTCCTGACGGACGCGTCACGCTCGGTCATCACGGACCCCACGGCGCTGGTGTCGAGACGGCACTGCAACAGATGGGCCGACGCATGCCGACGGGAAGGGGCAAGTGCTCGTCCGTGCTGATGTACGGCTGCGGTGACGACATGACACCAGATGATGCCGCGTTTCACGCCCCGCCGGCCTGCGCTTCGCGCCAGGCCTCCGGTAGCCGGGCGGGCCGAGCGGCGCGATCCTGGGTAGCGAACCCCAGCGTCCGGGCAGACACCCGGCAAGGGAGGGGAGGCCGATGGCACCGACGCAGGAGCAGGTTGCGGTGCTCGGTATCGGCGCGATGGGCCACGGGATGGCGACCAGTGCTCTGCGCGCTGGCATTCCGACGATGGTCTGGAACCGCGAGCGGGGGGCGACACGAGACCTCGCCGGGCTCGGGGCGGAGGTCGCCGAGAGCGCCGCTGACGCGGCGCGGCGGGCCGGGATCGTCGTGACGATGGTGACCGATACCGATGCCGTCATGTCGATCGCCCGCGACCAGGGCATGCTCGCCGCCCTGGTTCCGGGTTCGATCTGGGTGCAGATGAGCACGATCGGTGTGGCGGGAATCGAGCGTGTCGCGGCCCTGGTGGATGGCGAGCGCCCTGACGTGATGTTCGTCGACGCACCGGTGTCGGGAAGCAAGGACCCCGCGGCGCAGGGCCAGCTGACGATCTTTGCGTCGGGGCCCGACAAGGCCCGCTCGCGGCTCGCTCCGCTCTTCGACGCCCTCGGCCAGCGCACGGTCTGGGTCGGCCCGGTCGGGGCGGGGTCGCGGCTCAAGGTCGTCAACAACACCTGGCTCGCGTTCGCGAATCAAGCGGTTGCCGCTTCGGTCGCCCTCGCCCGTCGATTGGGGCTCGAGACCGACACGGTGGTGGACGCCCTCGGTGGCAGCCCCCTCGTGTCTCCGTGGCAGGCAGCCAAGCTGCAACGGATCGCGCAGGGCGAGTTCTCGGCCCAGTTCGCGCTGTCGCTCGCGCTCAAGGACGTGCACTTGGCTCTGCAGGCCGCGGCGGACGACCGGTTCGCCGGCCTCGCCTGCCTGGCCGACGAATGGCAGCAGGTCATCGATCAGGGGCTCGGCGACCAGGACCTCACCGTCGTGACGCGGGCGCTCGAGCAGCAAGGAGAAGCGCCATGACCCTGATCGGCTACACGATGATGTGCGAGCAGGCGGGGCCCAAGCAGCTGGTTCGAGACGTCGCCCTCGCCGAGGAGGCCGGCGGGGACACCCAGGAGCAGTTCATCAACTGGGCGGCAACGGAACTGCTGCCCACCCTCCGTGCGACATGACTCCGCCGCACCAATCCCTTCCGTTCAGGCCGTCAGCGGTCGGGGGGTCGGTTCGCCCCGTTGGCGGAGGCGTTCACGTTGAGGTCCCCGCAGCCGTTCACGCCGGGTAGGCGAGGTGGACCGCGGCGCGGGCATCTGCGACCAGGAAAGTCAGGCTCTCCTCGAGGTAGAGCTCGACCACGGCGTCGTCGTGGGCGCGGTAGCCGATCGACGTGTCCTGCCCGCAGACAAGCTCGTAATCGCCGCCGCGCATGCTGAGGACGACCGCGCCGTCGACCGCCGGCGCCCAGGCGATGGGCCCGCCCAGGATCAATTGGATGTGCTCGAGCACCGGAAAGCCGCCGTGCTCGGTCGTCTCGATGACCCCGGTGTAACAGCGGGGGCCGAGCGCGATGCCGTAGGGACCGCCCACACCCGCGGCCCGGAGGCGGGCGACGGCCCGGGCAACGATCCCCGGATAGTCGTCATAGTTGTCGCCGATGGTCAGCGGGTCGTGCGGCGAGCTGGGGGTGATGCCAGCGACGCCGGCGGCCTCCCAGCCGTGGAACACAGCCCGGTCCTCGGCATCGGCCAAGCGACGGGCCGCCTCGACGACGGCGGCCAGGTCGGGATCGGGGGCACCGCGGTCGGCGGCCTCGATCACGTCCCGTGGGATCTCGATGGGGGCCCGCAGCTCGACAAGCGGCTGGGCCGCCCGAACGTGGGCGGTGGGCTCGCCGGCGGTCCCGGGCTCGATCGTGCGGACACGCCCGAGGTTGGCGGCCGCATGCTCCCAGCCGTGGGGGCCGCTGAAGTCGACCAGGGCGCGGGCAGTCAGGAAATGGCGCAGCGTCCGCGACGCCTCCGCCTCGATGAGGCCCCAGGCCTTGTCGCTGATCGGGGCCAGCTCTCGACGGAGATGGTCCATCACAGCATCTCCTTGTCGGCCAGGCCCCGCAGGCCGAGCGACCCGTCGCCCGTGTTCACGAGGTCGGTCGACGGGGCCGTGCGCGTAGCGGCCTCGACCTCGGCCTCCGCGGCCAGCTCCGCGATCGGCCGCTCGGTGAACAGGTAACGGCGCAGGAACCCGTCCCACGTCTCGTCGTGGCGCCTCAGCCACTCGAGGACCATCGAGGCATGCTCCTTCTCCTCGTCGCGGTTGTGGCGCAGCACCCCCCGCAGATCGTCGTCACCGGCGGCATCGATCCGTTGGTCGTACCAGTCGACCGCCTCGAGCTCCTCCATGAGCGACACGATCCCCCGGTGCCGGTCACGTGTCTCCGGTCGCAGGTCGTCGGCGGATTCGTGAAACTTCGCGCTCGATGTCGACACACCTGATCCTCTCGCTCGGCCGCAGGATCCCTACCCTGTCACAGCCCGGCAAGCCTCCACGAGCGTGCCGTCAGCCTGCGGCGAAGAACCGCTGCGACGAATCCGGCTTCGTCCACGAAATGGGCACAGCTCCAGGACATCGTGGGAACACCCCCGCCACGGGGAGCATGGCCCGGCGATCCTGAGCGAGTCGAGGTTCCTGGCGGCGTTGCCAGAGCCGAACACGCGGCGATTCAATGCCGACAACAACGATGACGCCCAGCACGAGGACCGCCAAGAGCCCAACCGCCGCCCTCCGATTCTCCGCTCGACATCACATCTCCCGCCCTTCATTCGCTGGCAGTGGTTCGGTCGTCATCGGGGCCGTGCGATGCGTTGATCACGATGGCGTGTACGTTCACGAACTCGAGCGCGCCGTGGCGGAACAGCTCTCGGCCGTAGCCCGAGTCCTTGACACCGCCGAACGGCAAGCGCGGATCTGAGATCGTCATCCCGTTGACCGCCGTGTGACCGGCCTGCAATCGGGTCGCAAACTCCTCGCCGCGCTCGAGATCTGACGTCCAGACCGCGCTGCCCAAGCCATAGGCGGTCTGGTTCGCGAGCGCCAGTGCGTGCTCAGCGTCCCGCGCCCGCATGATCGGCACGGCCGGGCCGAAGACCTCCTCCTGGAGCACGGCCATCTCGGGCTCGACCTGATCGAGCACGGTCGGCAGATAGAAGAAGCCGCGACGGTCGGGCGCCTGCCCGCCGATCACCACGCGGGCACCCTGGCGCGCCGACTCGCGCACCTGGCGCTCCACCGCGTCGCGCAGGTCGGCGCGCGCGAGCGGTCCGATCGTCACGCCGGGCTCAGAGGGATCCCCGACCCGGAGCTCACGGACGTGCCGCAGAAGATGCTCGTTGAACTCGTCTGCGATCGGCTCCTCGACGATGATCCGCTTCGCCGCGATGCACGACTGGCCGGTGTTCTGAAAGCGGCTACGAGCTGCCCAGGCCGCCGCGTTCTCCAGGTCCGCGTCGGCGAGTACTACGAACGGGTCGCTCCCCCCGAGCTCCAGGACGCACTTCTTCAGGGCCTGGCCCGCGCGAGCCGCGACGGCCCGCCCCGCGCGCGTCGATCCCGTGAACGTGACGCCCGCGACGCGACGGTCGGCGATCAGTCCTGACGCGACCTCGTCGGTGCGCTCAGCGCTCACCACGACCGCCGAGAAGAGGCCCTCGGGAAGTCCCGCGCGCAGCGCCGTACGAGCCAACTCCAGGGCGCACCCGGTCGTCGACGGCGCGTGCTTGAGAACCACCACGTTGCCGGCTGCGAGCGCGGGTACGAGGGCGCGAATCACCTGCCAGTACGGGAAGTTCCACGGCATGATCGCGAGGATGACGCCGAGAGGCTGGTGCGCCAACCGGCTGCGCATCGCGCCGGTGCTCACCTTCTCGGGGCGCAATAGGCCAGGCGTGTGATCGGCAAACCAGTCACAGGCCACCGCGCACTTCTCCGCCTCGGCCTGGCTCTCGGCCAGGGGCTTTCCCATCTCACGTGTCGCCAGGGCCGCGAGCTCGCCCGCGTCCGACCGCAGCGCGACCGCCAGATCGCGCAGCGACTCGGCGCGCCGCTCCGGTGCAACCGCCGCCCACCGAACGGCACTCTCGCGGGCGCGATCGAGCATCCCCGCGAGCTCGGCCGCGCTCGTCTCCTCGTGCGTCGCAATGTGCTCGCCTGTCGCCGGATCGATCGTTCGTACGCTCACGCTCGTTCTCCTTCGGGGCGAGCGTCCGCGGAGCGGCGGGCTTGCCGTCGACCGAGCTCGCGTTGGCGCGGCCGTCGGTCCTCAGCCGTACATCTGCTCGAGCAGGTGCGCATAGCGCTCGTTGACGACGTTGCGCTTCATCTTTCCCGTTGGCGTCAGCTCGCCGGTTTCCTGCGAGAGGTCGTGGTCGAGGAGCTCGAACTTCTTGATCTGCTCTACCTGCGCGTACTTCGCGTTGGCCCCGTCGAGCTCGCCTTGGATCAGTTCCCGGACCTCGCCGCGGCCGATGAGCGACGGCATGTCTTCCGGCAGCGCGCGCTCCCGGGCCCAGGGCAGGATCTCCTCGGCGTCGAGGCTGATCAGCGCGACCGGATAGGGGCGACGGTCCCCGTACATGACGGCGTGCGAGATCCAGCGCGACTGCCGGAGGTCGTTCTCGAGGTTCGCCGGGGTGAGGTTCTTGCCGCCGGCGGTGATGATGATGTCTTTCTTCCGACCGGTGATCGAGACGAATCCGTCCTCGTCGATCGAGCCCAGGTCTCCGGTCCGCAGCCATCCGTCCGCGGTGAACGTCTCGCGTGTCGCCTCCGGGTTGCGCCAGTACTCGCGGAAGACGTTCGACCCCCTGGTCAGAATCTCGCCGTCGTCGGCGAGCTTGACCTCGACGCCCGGAAGGGGCTTGCCGACGGTGCCGAAGCGGAGCTGGTCAAGGGTGTTCACGCAACCGACGCCCGTCGTCTCCGTCATCCCCCAGCCCTCGAGCACCGGAACACCGCAGGCGTAGAAGAACTCCAGGATCTCGGCCGAGATCGGGGCGGCGCCCGACACGGCCTGCTTGACGTTGCCGCCGAACAGCCCGCGGACGTTCCGGTAGAGCGCCTCGTCCGCCTCCTCGAACGCGACTCGCAGAGCGTCCGGAACCTCCTCGCCGCGCTGCTGCATCCCGCGGACCCGCACGCCGAGCTCGACGGCCTGGCGCAGCCGCCTCTGGTCCTCCGCGGCGGCGGTCGCCAACGCGTAGATCTTCTCGAAGATTCGTGGCACCGACGGCAGGAAAGTGGGCTTCGTCTCCTGCAGCTCTGCGACGATCCGCTTCGTGTCGCCCGCCGAAGTAGACGATCGAGCCGCCTACGTCGAATGTCGCCAGCTGCACCGTCAGGGCGAAGGCGTGCGCCAGCGGCAGGTAGAGGTAGCTCACGTCCTCCTCGGTGACGAACCCGATCTCCTGATCGATCACGCCAACCGAGGCGCAGTTGCCGTGCGTGAGCACCACGCCCTTGGGAGGCCCGGTCGTGCCCGACGTGTAGATGACCGTGTACGGGTCGTCCGAGGACACCTCGTGGCAGCGGCGCTCGAGCTCGGAACGGTCCGCGCCGCCGCGGCCCAGCTCGCGCAACCCCTCCAGGGAGGTCGCGCCCTCGGTGCCGTCAGGATCCATGACGATCACGTGCTCCAGGCGCTCCAGGCGGTCCCGGACCCGAGCGATCTTGTCCGCCTGGGAGGCGTCCTCACAGACGATCATCCGAGCCTCCGAGTTACCAGCCACCCACTCGCACTCCTCGGGCGAGTCGGTGGAATAGATGGGGACCACGACTCCTCCGGCGCGGGAGATCGCCGCGCTCGTGAAGGTCCACTCCGGACGCGTGTTCGCCAGGATGCACGCCCGGTCCCCCGGCTCGAGTCCGAGCGCGACGAGCCCGAGCGCGAGCTCGTCCACGAGCTCGCCGACCTCCGCAAAGGTGCGCTCCCGCCACTCGCCACCCTCGCGATGCCGCAGCGCGACACGATCGCCAAAGCGCTCCGCCGCGGTCGCCGCCGCGCGGGCGACTGTCCTTCGCCCCGCCTCGACAGGCTCTGAAGCCATGCCCTACCTCCTCACTCGTTCCACCGATGCGCTCGAGGCCACGGGCCGAGAGCGCCCGGCTTCTGTCATGCCGATGGGTTCTCGAGGATCAACGCGACGCCCTGGCCCGAGCCGACGCACACGCCGACCACCCCGTAGCGTGCTCCGCGCTCGCGCAGCTCGGTCGCGAGGGTGAGCACGTAGCGGGTACCCGATGACCCAAACGGGTGGCCGATCGCGACCGCGCCCCCGTTCGGGTTCAGGCGCTCGTCGGGGACCTCGAACCCGTCGAGTTGCTTGGGCAGCTCGCGCAGGATCGCGACCGCGACCGAGGCGTACGCCTCGTGGATCTCCCAGACATCGATTTGATCCGGGGTCAGGCCGGCTCGGTCGAGCGCCTTCGGGATCGCGAATGCCGGCGCGATCCCCATGATCTGTGGGTCGAGCGCGTGCGTCGCCGACGCGACCACGCGCGCGAGCGGGGCCACGCCGAGCTCCTGCGCCGCCACCGCGCTCGCGAGCACGACCGCGCTCGCGCCGTCGTTCAGCGCCGAGGAGTTGCCGGCCGTCATCTGCGTGGTGTTCGGCTGCGCCGGGAGCGCGGCGAGCTTCTCCGCCGTCGTGTCGTCGCGGATGCCCTCGTCATGCTCGAACGTGCGGCCGGGCTGCTTGCGGCTCGCCGCGACCTCGATCGGATGGATCTCCAGCGCGAGCCGTCCCGAATCGCGCGCGGCCGCCGCGTGCTGGTGGGAGCGCAGCGCGAACGCGTCGATCTCCTCACGGGACAAGGAGTAGCGGTCGGCGACGTTCTGCGCGGTCCGCATCATGTCGATGTAGGCGTTTCTGGCGAGCAGCGCCGCGTTCGGGGGGCCCCCGGCGCCGGCCCACATCGTGTCGAGCATCAGCACCGGTCCCCGCGGCATGAACGGCGCGTCGCCCTTCATCAGGGCCCAACCCGATCGTGACATCGACTCGACCCCGCCCGCCAGGCCCACGCCGAGCTCGTCAGAGCGAATCGCGTGCGCGATCTGGATCGCGCACGTCAGCGACGACGCGCAGAACCGGTTGACGGTCACCGCGGGGACCGAGTCCGGGAAGCCGGCCGCCAGCGCAGCCCAGCGCGCGATGTCGCCCATCCCCTCGTGCGCCACGTTGACACAACCCGCCGCTATGTCCTCGATCCGGTCCAGCGGAACGTCGACTCGCTCGCATGCCGCGACCATCGTCTGGCCGAGGAGGTCGTCCGTCCGGATATGCGATAGGGATCCGCCGTAGCGCCCGACCGGGGTCCGCACGCCGCCGAGAACAAAGGCATCGGTCATAGTCGTGGTACTCCTCGATGAGGAATCTGACTTGAGAGCAGCGGTGTGAGAGCGCTGGTCACGGCTCGCCTCCTCGCGTGGCTTGACGGTATCGAGCCAGATACCAATCGGGTCGCCGGTCCGACGCCCCGGCCGGAACGGGCCAGGCCGTGAGCTACGGGATCATCGGCCTGCGGGGTCGGTGACCTGCGCATGGACGCCGGGGCGTATGTCCTACGCCAATTGACGCTAGCGAGCCGGTCCCAGCGCCGAGAGAATCTGTGGGCACTGGTGACGCCGGGATGCCGAAAACCGACTGAGCCAGGCACCTGAGATCAACGCCGACTTCCAAATCATTCCTCTGGAGCAGCCATGAGCGTCACCAGCGACCCAACCATTCCCGACTACATCGCCGGTACCTGGACGATCGACCCGGTCCATTCCGAGATTGGTTTCTCGGTCCGCCACATGATGGTGAGCAAGGTGCGCGGCAGGTTCACCACGTTCAGCGGCGACATCGTGACCGGCGAGTCCCCGCTCGACTCCAGCGTCACCGCCACCATCGACCTGAGCTCGATCGACACCGGCAATCCGGACCGCGACAACCACATCCGGTCTGCCGACTTCTTCGAGGTCGACAAGCACAAGACGATGAGCTTCCGCTCGACCGGTGTGCGCCGGGACGGCGAGGACTACGTGGTCGACGGAGAGCTCACCCTCAAGACGATCACGAAGCCGATCTCGCTTCGCCTCGAGCTCGGGGGCTTCGGTCCGGACCCGTACGGCGGCACGCGCACCGGATTCACTGCGATCGGTCAGATCAACCGCAGCGACTTCGGGGTCGACTTCAACGCCGTCCTCGAAGCCGGTGGCGTGGTCGTGGGTGACAAGGTGGACATCCTTCTCGAGATCGAAGCGGTGCTGAACGCGTGACGGCGGCGGCCGCCCCGCCGACAGGAGCGTGCGATGAGCCAATCCTGCGGTCACCTCGACCAGGTCGGCGACGTGGCGCCGAGCAGCGCCGGCTGCGAGGACTGCCTACGCATCGGCGGCCAGTGGGTGCACCTGCGCATGTGCATGTCGTGCGGCCATGTCGGTTGCTGCGACAACTCGCCCAACCGGCATGCCACCGCCCACTTCAGATCGCAACACCACCCGATCATCCAGTCCTACGAACCTGGCGAAGACTGGTGGTACTGCTACGTCGACGATCTAGCGTTCGCGGTCGACGACGCACCATCGTTCGCCCATCCATGAGAGCTGGCTACCAGCAATGAGCGCCGCCACCGATCCTGGGCGCAGCGCAGCCTGGCCGAACCTCACGCTGCTGCCATGGGACGACACCCGCGACACGTTGCACCTCTGGACCCAGATCGTCGGCAAGGTCCGCCTCGGCCTCACGCCGATGATCAACCACTGGTGGCAGGTCCCCCTCTACGTCTCCTCGCGTGGGCTCACCACGTCGCTCATGCACGCCGGCGGCCGCGGCGTGGAGATCGAGTTCGACTTCGTCGATCACGTCCTCGAACTTCGAACCACCGACGGCGAGCGGCGACGTGTTGCGCTCGAGCCCCGATCGGTTGCGAGCTTCTACGCCGCCACGATGGCGGCGCTGGACGAGCTCGGCGTGACGGTCCGGCTGTTCGCCCGCCCCTCCGAGGTCGTCGATGCGATCCCCTTCGACCAGGACGAGCTGCACCGCGCCGTATGACCCCGACGCCGCGCACCGCTTCTGGCTCTTGCTCGTCCAGGCGCATCGGGTGATGGTTCAGTTCCGAGCGGGCTTCATCGGCAAGGCCAGCCCCGTGCACTTCTTCTGGGGTGGAGCCGACCTCGCTACCACCCGCTTCTCTGGCCGGCGCGCACCAAAGCATCCAGGTGGCGTCCCCAACTGCCCGGACTGGGTCCAGGAGCTGGCCTACAGCCACGAGGTCTCCAGCTGTGGCTACTGGCCCAGCGGCAGCGACGAGGGCTCCTTCTACGCCTACGCCTACCCTCAGCCCGACGGGTTCCCCGATTGGCATGTCGAACCGGCTGCCGCCTACTACGACGACAAGCTCGGCGAGTTCCTGCTGCCCTATGCCGCGGTGCGAACCGCGCCGGACCCGGACGCGGCGCTGTTGTCGTTCTTCCAAACCACCTACGAAGCCGCCGCCGAGCTCGCCGGCTGGGACCGCGCGTCGCTCGAGGTGGCACCGTCTTTCTCCCACCGATGAGCGCCGGACCCGCCAGCGCGCTCGGCGAGGCGCAAGCCCGCTCCCCGCAGATCGCCTCCTCCGCAGTCGTCGTGGGCACGGCCCGTCTGGGTGAGGGATCGCTGCTTGCCGAGGGCGCCGTGATCCGCTCCGAGGACGCCGGCGTCGAGATCGGGACCGGATCGGACGGTTGAGGTGATCGGCGCGCGTTCTGCGCCGCCCTTCTGTGCACCCGTCCAGCGCGCAGAACGCCGAGTATGGGCGCGTGTGGTTGACCACGAACCTCGAGCGATGGCAGCCTCGACGACCGGTCGGAGGGCGTCGTCATGGCGCGCCCTGTAAGGGCCGTTGTCGCACGGTCCATCTGGGGAGTCTCGACGCGTTTATCGGGTTGTTCCCTGACGACAACACGCCGCGTCGAGCGGTGGAGCGGCGACGGCTCCTGTAAGTGACGGGAGGTTGGCGCAGCCCGGGGTGCTGGCCGTCTCGGATGGCTGAACGTTTCTCCTGGGGGCGGCGGGTGGTGGCTGACCGCCGGGGGCTTGGGTTCGCCTGCCGATCTGTAAGAAAGCCGCCGGCAGGGGCACCGCCTTGGCGGTCCGGACGGTTCTGACGGTCCAGAAGGCGTCTGGGGCGATCTGTCGGAGGTCGTCGAGGAGAGGGTGGAGGCGGTGTTCGTCCACGGTCACCGAGGCGATGACGACGTCGCCCGAGAGCCCGTATCCCATGGAACTGGTGGTGGGCCATCCTCGCTCGTGGAGGGCGCCCAAGAGTTCGTTAGCCGGCCCCGGTGCTACGACTTCGACTTGGGCGTGCCTTGGGTTGAAGCGTCTGTCGACGGCGAGTCCGAGCAACGTGCCGAGGCCGACCCCGACGGCATAGGCACCGACGCGTTCGGGGGCGGTGAGCCCGGCGACCGCCCGGGAGAAGGCCACGAGGAAGACGATGGCTTCGATGGCAGCGATGGTTGCGGCCGCGGTGTTGCGGCCCTTGGCCGTGACCACGACGCGGAGGGTCCACAGGCCGACGCTGGCAGTGGCCAGGAGGACCAAGGCTGCAAGGTCGGCGAGCGCGGACGTTGAGGTCATGGGCGTCTGGAGGCGGGGGTGCAGACGCCATCGGAGTCGAACGTGGCCATCACCTCCGCGAGGCGGGCGGCGGTGCCGAGAGTGTCGGTGGTGAAGATGTCGGCCTCGTCGTCGAAGCCGGCGATCCCCCCCTCTCCTCACCTTCTCCCTCCTCTCTCTTGGGGCGTCGAAGCTCACGTTGAACCGTCCCCTCGGTGCGGGTAGCGCTTCAGTGACCCGGTCGGTCGCCCCGCCGAGGGTCCGTACGGCGATCACCGATTCGGGGTTCGGTCGGCGAGAGTCGCACCCCGTAGGACGTCGATCGCATCGTCAGTGAGGCGACGTTCCTGGTCGGCCCGTGGGCACCCTGAACTTGGTCCACTCACCGTTGGGATGCTCGAGCCAGACCTCGTTGTTCCTTTCGGGGCCGGTGAACCCGTCCACGATGATCCGCACGCGACCCGTCGCGGCGACGACGATGCCATAGTGCTCGGAACCGTCGATCCCGCGCACTCGATGCGGTTGGGCGGTCGGTGGCTCAGGTGGGCGTGGACCACTCGGACCCTCGTGCCCGGGATGTCGGGGACGTTGTACACGTCCCGTGAGAGCAGCGGCACGCGGTGTTCAGCCCCACCGTGGTTGTTCGTCGGGGTTGATCCCGAGGCTCAACTTGCCGACAAGTTCGTGGGTGAGCAGGCTGTTGCCAGGGTGGATGCGACCAAGCCGAGCGTCGCGGAAGAGCTGCTCGAAACGGTTGCGGCGGAAGATGCCGGCGCCTCCGGTGAGGTCGAGGGCTCGGTCGACGACGTCCCACGCCCGCATGACCACGTCGTATTTGCAGGCGACGATCTTGGCCGGCCAGTCCATGCCGTGGTCGACGCCGCCGGCCCAGTCGTCGCACACCCGGTCAAGGTGGGCGTTCATCGCCTCCAGGTGGATGCGCATCTCGGCGACCTGGTGCTGGACCTCGGGGTGGTAGGCCATCGAGCGGCTCAGAGCCACCGACTTCTTCTGGTGCACCTGGACGACCGTGTCGTCAAACGCCCGCTTGGCGATCGCGCTGTACACGCCGGCGAAGCCGAGCAACGCCCAGGCGAACAGGGCGACGTGGAACATGTCGGCACCGGCGAAGCCGGCCGGGGACACCCTGATGATCGCCTCGTCGGGCACGAAGGCCCGTTCGAGGATGGTGTCGTTGGACATCGTCGCCCGCATCCCCACCGTGTCCCAGGTCTGCTCGATGCGGTAGTTCGATGCGTCGCGGTGGAGGAACCCGTGGACGACCGTGGGGTTGTCGGGGTCGCTGGTGTCCATGCCGTGGATGCCGAGGTAGGTCCACACCGGTGACAGGCTGCCGAAGATCTTGTGTCCGGTGAACTCCCAGCCGCCGGCGACCCGCGCAGCCTTGGACGACGACAGCAGCACGGGAATGTCGTTGCCCGCCTCGCCGTGGCCGGCGGCAAACACGTGACCGTCGGCCGCATTGGCCAGCACCCAGTCACCCGACGGGTCGCCGGCACGGTGCAGATCAGCGCAGAGCCCGACGAAGTAGTGGTGCATGTTGACGGCGACCGCCGTGGCCGGCGCCACGTAGGCGATGCGCCGCTGCAACCGGTTGATCTCGGCGAGGTTCAAACCGGCACCGCCGAAAGCCTCCGGCACCGACGCCAACAGGTAGCCCCGCCGGCGCAAGTCCTCGAAGTCCTCGTTGAAGAAGGCGTTGTGACGGTCGTACACGGGTGCCCGCCCGTCGAAGTCGGCCAGCAGCTCGTCGTCCAGCAGGTCCCGCCCGGTCCCGGTGAGGGTCATCTCGATCTCCAATCGTTTCGTTGAGGAGGTCCAACCTAAAGACGCGGCGGCGGTGTGCGCATGACCAGAACTCGCCCTTTTCGGCCGTCGCCGAGCAATCGAGGGTGGCCAATAATGACTATCGCCCTACCATCGACGGCGGTGGATGCTGCCCCTGAACGGCGGGCGCGCGTTGGTGAGCCGATCCCGCTACCTCCGCTGCTGACCCTTGTCGGCTCGATCCCGATGGTCGGCCGCGTCGGTCCGTGGCGCGCGCTCCAGGACGCATGGACGAAGGCAACCTCCGGTGCCCGCCAGGTCATCCTGATGCCGGGCGACGCGGGGGCGGGCAAGACGCGGCTGGTCACCGAGTTCGCCCGCCACGTCCACCATGACGGCGCCGCCGTGCTCTACGGCACGTGCTCGGAGGAGCAGACCGTTCCCTACCAGCCGTTCGCCGAGGCCGTCGACCACGTCGTCGCCAGCCTCGACCCGGTGACGGTGAGCCGCTACTTCGGCACCGGCGCCGCCGAGCTGGCCCGGCTCGTACCCCGGCGAGCCGCCGGGCTCGGGCTGCCTGTGCCCGTCGGGCGCGGCGACCCCGACGCCGAGCGGGCCCGCCTGTTCGGTGCCGTGATCTCGCTCATCACCGAGGTCGCCGACGGGCGGCCACTGCTGCTTGTCCTCGACGACCTGCACTGGGCTCGGCGGCCGACGATCGACCTGCTCGGCGAGCTCGTCCACGACCAGACGCTGCGCAACGTGCTGATCGTCTGTTCCTACCGGTCGGCGCCCGCCGACACGGGCGAGGCGCTGCGCTCCGCGCTGCCCGAGCTGCGCCGCTCACCCGGCGTGACGCGGGTCCGGCTCGGGGGATTCGACACCGAGGAGATCGCCGATTTCGTCGAGGCGGCCGCCGGTCACGGCGTCGGCCGCGACCTGGAGGCCGCCGTCGACCTCCTCGCTCGGGAGACCGACGGGAACCCCTTTTTGCTCGTCGAGCTGTGGCTGCACCTCATCGACACCGGCCGGCTGGCCCGGCGCAACGATCGGTGGACGGTGGTCCGGCCGCTGACCGACGTCGCCAGCCCGGAGGGCGTCCGTGACGTGGTCGCCGCCCGCCTCGGCCGACTCGCCCCGCCGGCGCGGCGCACGTTGGCGATGGCGGCCGTGATCGGTCCGACGTTCGACGCCGTGGTCCTGGCTGCCGTCGCCGGCGAACCGGTGGCCACGGTGATGACCACGCTGGACGTCGCCGTGCAGTCGCGCATCGTCAGCGAGTACGGCTCGGGCGGCTACCGCTTCGCCCACGAGTTGATCCGCCGCTCGATCCGCGACGGCCTCGGCAGCGCGGAGCGCCGCCGCCTGCACCTCGCAGTCGCCAGGGCCCTCGACACCGGGGCGGCCTCCGACCCGATCGCCGCGATCGCCCAGCACCTTGGCGCAGCGGTGCCACTCGTCGAGGCGGAGGAAGCGGTGTCCGCCGCCGTCAAGGCTGCCGACGCGGCGACGGCGGCCGTCGCCTACGACGACGCGGCGCGGTTCCTCGAGGCCGCGGCGTCGATCGCCCCGAACGGCCGGGTCGAGCTTCTGCTGCGCATCGCCGATGCGACGATGCGCGCCGGCGATGTCGCCCGCGCCAAGGAGCGCTGCCTCGAGGCGCATGAGCTGGCGCAGCGGACGACCGACCCGGCCGGCCGGATCGCCGCTGCCCTCGCCTATGGCGAAGCCGCATGGCGCGACGCCAGGGACGGGACGACGGCAGCCCGGCTGCTGCGGGGCGTGCTCCCGTTGGCCGACGACGAGACGACCCGCGTGCGGCTGCAGGCATCGCTGACCCGCGCCCTCGCCCTCGCCGGTGAGGGCGACGCGGCCCGCGTGCTCGGCGAGGACACGCTGGCATCGGCCCGAACCCTCGACGACCCGGATGCCCGTCGGCTGGCGTTCGAGGCCATGTCGGTCGTGCCATGGACGCCGCAGACACTCGACGCCCGACTGGCCGAGATGCGTGAGGCGGCCAACTCGGCGCGGGCACTGCTCGATCTCGAGTGGGAGGACCAAGCTCTTGGCAAGACCCTGTACGGCGAGATCCTCGCCGGCGACCTCGACGCCGCTCGCAGGACGGCCCGGCGGCACCGCGAGGTTTCGACGAGCGCCGGCCAGCCGTTGTTCAAGGCGCTCGACTGCCAGGCGCACGTCCTGCTCGCCGTCGGCGAGGGCCGCTTCGCCGAGGCCGAAGCCCTCGCCACGACTGCTGAGGAGCTGTCCCGCTCGTTGTCCGGCGCGGCGACCGGCGGGTACGGCGTCCAGCTGTTCAGCATCCGGCGCGAGCAGGGCCGCCTCGACGAGGCCCGGCCGATCGTCGAGGCCGTGGCCCGCCTCGATCGCGCCCGGTCGACGTGGCGACCGGCGCTCGCCGTGATGTACGCCGAGCTCGGCCTGCGCGACGAGGCGATCGCCGAGATCGATGTCCTCGTCGCCGACCAGCTGGCGGTGGTGCCCCGCGACGTGCTCTGGCCCGGCTCGCTGTCATACCTGGCCGACGCCTGCTGCGCCGTCGGGCACCACGCCGGGGCCGCCGCCGTCTACGACGAGCTGATCGGGTGGCGCGGCCTCGTGGTGCAGGTCGGGTACCTCCTCGCCGCCCACGGCGCCGTCGACCGCCTGCTCGGCAAGCTGGGCGCCGTGCTGGGCCACGAGCGCGAGGCGGAGATCCACTTCGAGGCCGGGCTGCGGATCGACGAGTCGACTCGGATGCCGGTCTGGCTCGCCCACAGCCAGCTCGACTACGGCACGTTCCTCGTCGGCCGGCCACGGCAGGCGGAAGTCGACCGGGGCATCGAGCTACTCGGGGCGGCGCTGGCGACGGCGGAGCGGGTCGGCATGGGCGCCGTCGCGGCGTCGGCACGCGCCGCCCTCGACGCCAACGGGGGTCAGCCCCATCGGCCCGAGCCGGACGCCGCCGGGCTCACCGACCGGGAGGTCACCGTGCTGGCCCTGATCGCCGAGGGTCGCAGCAACCGGGAGATCAGTGAGCGCCTGCACATCAGCCAACACACCGCGGCGAACCACGTGCGATCGATCCTCATGAAGACGCAGTGTGCCAACCGCACCGAGGCGGCGGCGTGGGCGTTGCGCCGGACGGTGCCGGCGGACCGTCAGGGGGCGGCGAGGAACGCCTCGGGTTGAAACTGATCGACGCGAATGATGACGTCCGCCGGGAAGTCGCTGCGACGGGCCGCCTCGATGATGGCGTCCTCGGACTCGGCCTCGTAGAGGCAATACGTCTTGCGCTTGTCCGCGCTCAGGAACGAGTACACCCAGCGAACGCCGACGTCGTCGTTGACGGCGACGATCCTCTCGACGAAGTCGGCATCGAGGTCCAGCGCCTCGGCGAAGTCTCGCTCGACCAGGAACAATGCCATGGCCGAACTCTACGGCGTTGGGGGTGCTGCCGTCCCCGGCATAGCGGCTCTCCGCGATGAAGCGTGGGGCGGTTGCGGTGATCGCTGACTGTCAGCGGCGGCCACGATCAGGCAATGCCAGAGACGGAGGAGGAGAAGATAGTGACCGAGAGGCTCGCCCGCTGCCTGGAGTCTGGGGACTTCGCTCCGTTCGCCCGCGCCTATGCGCCTGACGCGCTCTTTGATGCTCACGCACCGGGCTGGCGCTTCCAGCTCGAAGGCCCCGAGGCGATCACCGGGCAGTTGCGGAGTTGGTGGCCGGTGCAGGGCCGGCTCGCCGCCTGGGAGGTGACGACCAGCGAGGATGGATACGTGGTGGTGCAGTTCGAGCGGTGGTGGCGGGAGAGCGACGACGACGTGAACTGCCGGCAGCTGCACCGGTTGCGCGTCGAGGCCGGCCAGGTGGTGTCGCACGTCGTGTACTGCGCCGGCAAATGGGGACCAGCGCTGCGGGCGGAGATGGCCGCCGCCTCTCCGCTGGTACGCCCGTGACCTCCTCAGTGCTCGACACTGCTTGTCGAGCGCGGTCCAATGGTGGCTGACGGGAAGTCCGGAAGCGAACTCGAGCGCGTGGTGCTGGCCGACGGCTCCCGCCTCGTCGTCAAGCACGTGCGGCTAGGACGCGACTGGATCGGGCGGGGGACCCACGCCGGCGGCCGTGTCGCGACCCTGTGGCACTCCGGCCTGTTCGCTCTGGTCCCACCGACGGTCGAACACGCTGTCATCGCCGTGGAGCCTGAGGACGACGGCTGGCTGGTGATCATGCGCGACGTCGCCGCAGGGCTGTTCGCGCCGGGCCGGCTGTCGCGCGGAACCAGCCGGCGCCTGCTCGACACGGCGGCCGCCATGCACGTTGCATTCAAACCTCCGGCTCGCACAGTCGGGGGCCTGTGTCCTTTGGCCGACTTGTACGGGCTCTTCGCCCTCGTCGCCGCCGAACTGCGGACACCGGAGGGGAGCCCGATCCCGGATCTGATCGTCGAGGGCTGGAACAGGTTCGCGGAAGTGGTGCCGCCGGACGTCGTCGCCGCGGTGAGCGCGGTTCACACCGACCTCTCCGTGTTCGCGGCGGCGCTGCTCGAGCACTCGACCACGGTCATCCACGGAGACCTCAAGCTGGCCAACCTTGGACTGCTCGACGGCCGGGTGCTGGTGTTGGACTGGGGCGACCTGACCCGGTCGCCCCCGGGGCCGTGGACTTCGCCTGGTACGTGGCCATCAACGCCGCCGCGTCGACGCTGCGCCGACGAGCTCCTCGACGACATCAGGTTGGCGGCGGCGACGAGCATGACGAGGATGCCCTGCAGCTGGAACCGCGAGGCGCGCGGCACAGCTTGGCTGGGACATGGCGCTGTCGGCCACCGACGAGCCGTACGCGACGGCGCGAGCGCGGACGAGCCGGTCTGGTCTGGTGGGCCGCCCGAGCTCGCGATCCGCTGGCGTTGTGGACCTCCGCGTGAGCCCCAGCCGGCCACGGCTGGTCAAGCACGAGCTCGCGTCGGCGTACGATCGAGCGGCTCCTGCCTTCGCCGACGACGCCGACCCGGTGTACGCCCTGCTGAACCGCCCACTCGCAGACGCGCTCGCACGCCTTTCAGGGCGAACCCTCGACGTTGCCGCGGGCTCGGGGGCACTGGGGCGGCTCCTGCCCGCGACCGTCGCCGTCGATATCTCCAGCGGGCAGCTTGCCCACAACCCGACGGCCCTCAAGGTGCGCGGCGACGCCGAGTGGCTTCCCTTCCGCGATGGCGCGTTCGCCGCGGCCGGGTGCGCCTTCGGCATCAACCATTTCCCCGACCCCGTCGCGGCGACCGCAGAGATGGGACGCGTCGCACCGGTCGTCGGCCTGCTCACCTGGGTCCGGCCCGAGCCGCCCTACGCCCCGAAGCAGATCGTCAACGACGTCCTGGGCCGACGGGCTGGTCGTGCCCGCACCGACGTCGGCTCGTTGCTCGACGACCTGGCAACGCCGTCGGATCCGCCGAGGCAGTCGGTGACCTGCTCCGAGGCGCCGGGCTGCGGTCCGACGCGCGGGTCATCGAGGTCGACGTTCCCTGGCCCGGTGTTGATGCGTGGCTGGCCTACCGCCTCGGCATCCCGACCGCCGCGGGACTGGTGAGCGACGACGATCAACCCCATGTGCGTCGGGAGGTGGCGGCGGCCATCGCTACCCTGTCGCCGGCCGAGCTCCCGTGGCGTGCCCGGCTGGTGCTCGGCCTCGGCCGCCGGGTCTGATCCCGGTTAGGCTCGCCGGTCGAGGGCGACCGCGACCCGGCCCTTGGTCAGGAACAGCTCCCGCAGCTCTGGCGGCAGACGGGGAGGCGATGCGGTCAACGGCGTCGGTCAGCGGCCGGACCACCGTCCACCGATCGTGCGCCGGGCCAGCCGGGCGGTGTCGATGAGGTGCAGCCACAGCTCGACGAGCAAAAAGGGGTTCCCGTCGGTCTCCCGAGCGAGGAGGTCGACGGCGGCCTCCAGGTCGCGGCCGATGCCGTGACCGGCGGCCGGAGGTGATCGCCTCCCCGTGCCCGCGGGCGCACCACGGCAGCGACCTCGGTGATGAGCGAGATCACGGCACCGAACAGGCGGGCCCCGCTCGGCCGTCGTCTCCGACATCGTGCTGATGTATCAGGCGCAGGTGTGACGGACGCCACACAGACAGCGCCCCACGCATACGTGCAGACCAGCCCGCCACGGCCCGCCGCTGGTACGGCGGGTGGACCCGATCGATCCTGCCGGGGGCCCGGCGACGGCGGAATCTCCTCGTGCTGGCTGATCAGACGGGTCTGCCTTTGCGGCCTCGGCACCGTGTCGAGGTCATCGATCACTCGGCGCGTCGGCTCGTCGGCGGGTGATGGTCGGCCACCGTGCGACCCGTCGTTGTCATCCGCCGGTCGCCTGTAACCATGGTTTGATTCTCCCGTGGAACGAGGGGAGGGGACCGATGAGCGTCCGGCGTCTCGAGCACATCCCGGGTTTCGGCATCGATCGGGTCGCTGCGGCGGCCGCCGACGACCCGGAGGTTCTGCGCTTGGAGAACCTCGACACCGACATCCCGCCGCCGGCCGAGGCGGTAGAGGCCACTCGGGCGGCGCTCGGTGAGGACGAGGCGAACAGTTGGCTGCCGTTCACGGGCCGCGATGATCTCAAGGGGGCGGTGGCGGCGTACATCGAGCGTCGGGGTGGGCCGCGGTATGACGGGCGCCGGGAGATCGTGATTACCAGCGGTGAGGGCGACGCGATGCTCGATGCGCTGTTCTGCCTGACCGATCCGGGGGACGAGGTCGTCCTCACTGACCCGACCTATGCCGGCATGCTCAACCGGGTTCGCCTGGTGGGGGCGGTCCCGCGGCTTGTGCCGCTGCGGGTCGCCCGGGATGAGTGGCGGCTCGACGTCGATGCACTGCCGGCCACGGTGACCGATCGCACAGCGGGTGGTGTTCGTCAACAACGCGTCGTTCCCGTCCGGTTGGGTGGCGAACGACGAGGAGTGGGAGGCGGTGGCGTCGGTCTGCCGGGAGCGAGACCTGTGGCTCCTGTACTGGGCGGGGTTCGAAGGCGTCCTGTTTGACGGCCATCCGATCCGGCATCCGGCGGCGCTTCCTGGAATCCGCGATCGCACCGTGACCGTGGGCGCCCCGTCGTCGGAGCAGCGCATGATCGCCTGGCGGGTCGGCTGGGTGGTCGCACCGGGCGGGCTGGTCAACGACGTGTCGCGGGTCCAGATCTATAACGGTCTGGTGCCCAGCGGCTTCGCCCAGATCGGGACACGTGTCGCCCTCGAGTTGCCCGATGACCACCTGGCCGCCGCCAACGCGGAATGCGAGCGTCGGCGCAACACGATGCTCCGCGAACTCGACGGCCTGCCGGTGGTACGCCCAACAGGGGCCTGGTCGCTTCTGGTCGACGTCGCCGCGCTCGGGCACGACTGCGTCGAGGTCGCCGACCGCCTGCTGGAGCACAAGGTGGCGGCCACCCCCATGCGCGGCTGGGGCGGCGAGATCGCAGATCGTCACGTCCGCTTCGTGTTCAGCAACGAGCCCGTCGAGCGACTCGCCCTGCTGGGTGACCGTTGCGTGCAGCGATGGCGTCCGTCGGCGAGAATGGCTGACCTCTCCGCAAACCGTCCGGCGGATGGCTTAACGGCGAGAGGCGTCAGCTCGGCCGCCAGGCAACTTGGCGCTCGGGTCGATCCAGGATTCGCAGCATCCATCCACTCCGAACTCCGACGGCCTGGACCGCGCAAGCGACGTTCGACCGACCACTCGATAATCACGCTCACCGGCACCCACAGGAGACGCGCGAGTACCGGCGGAGTGCGCCGCCAACCCCGCACATGACGAGAACGCGAGAACCCGCCTCCGGAAGAGCAGCCGAGCACACTCTACCGACTTCGACGTGCAGGCGAGCGCGTACCGATCGACGGCTCTGGTCGCCGATCGGGCGCGACAGATCACGCAATCGCGTCCCGACCCCGGACACCGGTTCCACGACCTCGTGCCGATGTCTCAGAGTGGCCGCCATGCCTGGGGGTCGTGGCTGAACGACACACAGTTGGGACCGAGGGGCCAGAGAACTTCTTGAGAGATGCAGCGCCCTTGGCGTCGTCCCAGCCATCATCGCCGAGGCTGACCTCGTCGAAGCTGCTCGCCGTCCAGGAAGCTTGGCAGCACAGGATGGTGCGGAGCCCGTCATCGTCATCGTCGATGACCGCCGACTGGTGTCCAGGTGTGTGCCACGGTGGTGGGCGATCGCCCGGACGCCGGTCACCACGTCGTGGTCACCTTCGACGATGGTGAGCTCGACCTTCGGCGGGAAGGCCCATTCCGGCACGGTGTACAGCTCTGCCTTTGCTGCTTCGACCTCAGCTCTTTGCACGAAGACCTTCGCGTGTGGGAAGCGGTTGTTCTGGCCGCAATGGTCGAAATGAAGATGCGAGGTGATGACCGTCTCGATGTAGTAGACACGGATCCCGTGATCGCGTAGCGCCTCGTCGAGGTCGTAGTGCACCGGCGAGTACAGCTCGTCGATGAAGGGGTTTCCGACACCGACACCGCTGTCGACCAGGATTGGCCCCGCCGGGTGCAGCACTAGGTACGCAAACACCGGAAACGTTGGCCGAGCCCAAGGCAGGTGCGGCGCCGGCGTGACATCCGCGAGGTGGAGTCGGTGGACCTCGATCATCCTTCACCCGCTCCCCATTCCACGGGAACAGGTTGCCTGATCGCCCCCGCTCACACCTGCTGAGGGCGGGGGACGACTGGGCGCGACCTCTTGAGCAGGAGCGTGCGGGGTACGGGCGCGCCATAACGCCCGCGTGCTCAGCCTGTCGCCGTGACCCAGATGCCGATTCGGAGCGATACCGAGCGGGTCAGCCATCGAGCCGCGTCCGCGATGGAACGGGCATTTCCGCGCACCCGGCAGGGGCCGTCCTGCCCGCTACCGTGGTCGTGTGAGCAGCCCGCGAGTGCCCGGTGGGGTGGTGCACAAGCTTCCAGGAGACCTGCGCAAGGCGCTGATCGCCAACCCCACGGCACTCGATGCCTGGAAGGACATCACGCCTCTGGCCCGCAACGAGTTCATCTGCTGGGTCGAGGATGCCAAGCAGGAGATGACCCGAGAACGCCGCATTCGCCGGACCCAGGAGGAGCTGGAGGAAGGCCAGCGTCGGCCCTGCTGCTGGCCAGGCTGCAAGCACCGCGAGCGCACCGGCAGATAGCAGTCGGCGCTGTTCTCAGCTCGCGTGAACACGCCGCCGGGGATTGCGGAACAGACGTGCCACTTTCGACCGCTCCACGATGCGCGCCTGGCGTCCCAGAACCGTCCGGTATCGCCCGGCCGCGTGTCCCAGATGGACGGGAAAGGACTCCGTGGCCATTGACCCGTGAGGCTTGTCCGGCGGCATGTCGCGCGGTGACAGATCGCCAGAATCGGTACGTCCCCTTTGGCGTCACAGCCCAGGTTCCTCCGGCGCTACAGGCGCTGATCTCGGCGCGAGCGCCGTTCGTTGACCGCGATGTTCGCGGATCGTCGGTTGCAGTCGTCAGGTCCCTGGGGGAGTGTCACAGGCGGAGGCCCTATCTCGTCTCTGTAGGTGACCGAGACGAGTCAGGAGTTGCCATGAAGGATTTCGTGGGACTGGGTCGCCGCACCCGGTCACCTGTCCCGAGGTCTCGTTCCACAGACACACTCACGTACGCGGCCGGACGGTCGCTCGACGAACACGGAGAGCCGGGCGGCCGCGCCCGCAGCCGGCACGAGGGCGTGAACCGGTGGCACGGAAGGGCACGGGGACACGAGGCGCTCTCCATGCCGATCTTCGCACCCTCGGCCGTGGGACGACGTCAAAGCCGGGCATCGCCCACGGTGCGGTCGGCACCCGTCGAGGACCGGAAGTCAACGAACAAGGACGGTAGCGTGGATCACGCCTCTCTGAGTACCCAGCGGGTAGCTGTTTCGATCGATGGTGGCGTAGCTGACGTCCGGCTAAACCGCGCCGACAAGCTCAACACGCTCGACGTGCCGATGTTCCGACCACGCTGGTCGACGCGGGTTGAGCAACTGAAACACAACAACGTCCAGTTGCGCGCAGTCGTCTTGTCCGGCGAGGGGCGAGGGTTTTGCGCTGGGCTCGACGTCGGCAGCCTCCAAGCCATGTCCGGCAGCGACGTGGACAGCCAGCCGTCCAACAGCGTCCTGCACCAGATCGGCAACACTGACGGCCGTATCACACACCTCGGGCAGCAGGCTGCCTATGTGTGGCAGGAGCTGCAGTGCCCAGTCATCGCCGCGGTCCATGGCGTCGCGCTCGGTGGCGGCTGCCCGATCGCGCTCTGCGCGGACATGCGGCTGGCTTCCCCCGACGCTCGGTTCTCGGTGCTCGAGATCCGATGGGGGATCGTGCCCGACATGACTGGCACCGCGATGCTCCCGCTGCTCGTGGGCTTGGACGTCGCCAAGGAGCTTTCATTCACCGGCCGCATGGTCTCGGCCGACGAAGCGGCACGGATCGGACTCGTGACCCGAGTCAGCGACTCGCCGCTTGACGACGCGTTGCGCTCGCTCAGGAGATCGCCCGCAGGAGCCCGCAGGCCATCGCGGCTCAAGAGCCCTGAACCGGGCGAGGGACGCGCCGCTCGCCGAGCAGTTCCGAGACGAGCGGGAGACGATCAGGCCGCTCCTCGGGAGCAAGAACCAGATCGAGGCCGTGATGGCACAGCTCGAGAAGCGCGATCCCGTCTTCGAGGACTAGGAGCCGATAGGTCATGGTGTATGCGAGCTTCTCGGCACTACGGACTCGTGTGGGCTCGGTGACTTCCTTCACTGCGGCGGCGCGTATGCCCTCTCGGACGGACGCCTAGCAGGGTTCTCCGCCGGCGGACCCGCGAGGGCTGTCGGCTCCTCGGAACCCGACAGGAAGGGTGATGTCCTCGAACCGCATGGTCGGAGCACTCGTCTTCAAGGACGGCCGTGTACTGCTCGGCTATCGCACGAGACGCGAGCTCAGTTCGCCGGCGTCTGGGACATGGTCGGGGGACATGTCGAGCAAAACGAAAGCCTCGCCGGGGCGCTTCGGCGAGAGCTCAAGGAAGAACTCGGCGTCGACGTATCCACGACAAGTGAGTGGTGGCGACACCTCGAAGACGAGTCGGTGCCGATCGAACTCACCATCTGGCTCGTGACCGAATGGGAGGGAGCCATCGCCAATCGGGCCCCGGAGGAGACAGCGAATTGCGGTGGTTCCGTAGGGACGAGCTTGACGGCCTTGAACTCCCCACCCGCTGTACTCTGAGCTGCTCGCCGCAGCGTTCGACGACATCGGAAGCGCCCTCGCCTGAAGCCGAGGCGCCGATAGCTCCAGCCAAGACCGACGCCGCCGCGTCCCATCTGATGGCACTCGTTGCCACGCGCGCACCACGGGACCACCCGTCGCGGATCCGATCTGTGTTGAGCGGCGGCGACGGACTGCCCGTGGGCTGCGTTCTCTAGAGCGGTGGACGCCACTCCCGGACCGGACAACCGCCAAACGGCGCCGGTCCGGACTTGGAGTTGTCCCGCTTGCGTCGATATGAACACGCAGCGATCCCCTCGGCATTCACCTCCTCGTCCCCCACCGGACGCCCCTGACGTGCTCCTGCAACCGCCATTCACGCGTACGTGCACCCGAGCGTTCCCCTTGCCGTCCTCCCGTCATGATTGCCAACGCCTGCCGGGCCTGCCGTGACACCGCTTGACCGCTGTGTCGTGGGCCGCAGCTGGGCTCGCTCATCGACCACCTGAGCGAGCAGCCCAAATGGGCGTCCAACCCGTGGTGCGCCTCGGGATGGCGCTGACCGAGTTGGGTGTGTGTACCCAGGTGGCGCCGCTGAAGGCGCGGAAGCTGCGCCCGCCCGGGCCACGTCTTCGACCAGCTGGCCGCCGCCCAGCCTGACCGATCCCCCGACACCGACGCCACCCTCGACATCGCCCACATCACCGCCCGCCACCACCAGCTCCAACCCCGCGCCCCTCCCGTGCCCTTCGGCAACCATGACCGTCCCCCGACCGCCCGGCCGTCCTCCGACATCGTCCCCCGCCCTGCCCGACCCGTCGTCTCCGACCCCCAGATCCGGCGCGCACACCCTTGCAGGTGCCCCTGCGGGGCACCTGCTGGCCGTCCCCCGAGCGTGACCCGGTGAGGTTCACGATCACCCGCTGGGCGCGCCGGCCGGGCGGTGACCAAGATCGTCGACGCCATCGTCCGCTACCTCCAACCCCGCACCCGCGAAATTTGCGGTGCGACATCGAGGCCATCGGTGTCTGATCGTGGGAGTACGACTCGGCTGGCGACGGCTCTGTTCGTCCGCGCTCTGGGCTGACGGAACTCGCAGGAGCAGGCGCGACCCCTCGCGGCGCTGACGGGCCTAGTTCGACAAGCAGGGAACCACGACAACGGAGGTCCGTCCAGTGGATGAGCGTCCTGTCCTGACAGTCAGCGAAGCCGCCGAACTGCTCGGGGTGTCCCGGGCGTTCGCCTACGAGCTCGTCGTGTGTGGCGAGCTCCCGGCCGTCCGCCTCGGCCGGCGGATCATGATCCCGCGAGTCGGAATCCAACGGATCATCGAGAACTCTGTGGCCGAGCTTCAACCGCCGGCCTAGCGCCGCGTCGACCGGCGTGCCCCGCCGTGGACAACCCGACCCAAGTGGTCAGCCGCCTTGCGATCGGCCGAGGGCCGGGCTTTCGCGTAGTGCTTGACGACCACCTGGGGTCCGTGGCCCTGGCGCTGAGCCACCATGCTGATGTTGAACCCGGCGTCGAGCAGCTCCGAGGACGTGAACTTCCGCAGCGCCAAGATCGAGCCATCGAAGTACTCGACTCCACCGGCCGCCGCTGCGGCCTCCCGGCGCCGCGCCGAGCGCACCGCCAGCTCCGCCCAGCGCCGGGACCGGCCGAGCCGCCGCCCGATCTCGGGAACCGACATCCCGCCCTTGGGCGCGGGACCCGTCTGGCCCGGTCGTCGTGGCGCGGCCGGTTGGCGGAACAGCCGCAACGCCTCGTCCTCCAGCTCGACGGTCTCGGGCGGCTCGTTCGAGATCCCCACGTGCTCCTTCAGCACCGCGACCCGCTGCGTCAAGTACTCGGCGGGCATCGGCCGCGAACAGTCCGGATCCAGGCTGAAGACGAACCCGTTCGAGCGGATCTCGACGCCACACGCTTCAGCCCGTTCGTCCATCTGCTCACAGTGGGCGCTGCAGCATCGCAACCGTCTGGGCATCCAGGAAGATCCCACGCTCCTTGCGAGTCTTGGTCGTCTTCACCCGCTTGCCCGAGATGGCGGTGTCGATGCGCAACTGCCGCCGGATTGTGAGCTATATAGCAGCGCCTTTGTTGCTCGGGGGGCAGGGCTCGAACCTGCAACAACCGGCTCCAAAGGCGAGTCCTGATCGTCCAGTCGGTGTCATTCAGTCCGTCTAGCAGGACATTGTCCTCCCGCGAGTCCATGACGTCGTGTCTAGTTCGCCTACATAAGCACCCGTTAGGCACCCGGATAAGCACCAGCGGCTCGCCATGGTCGGTCTCGCTGGCACCTCTGTGGACTCACCGCAACAGGGGCAACCAGTCGCGTGTGCGGGTCGCCGTTCACGCTGACGTGGCCATGGGCGAAGTGATTCGCCCATCCTCCGGCCTGGCTTCCGGGACAGGCACGTGCCTCAGAGGCGAGTATCGCTCTGGGCGGCATCCCGACGCCGACGCCGGGCGCTTCGGAGGCACGTCCTACAGCCTGTCCAGATCACCGATTCGGGCGGCCGAGACCGTCTGGTCGAGCCACGACAGATCGCCTAATACACGGGTGATCCATCTGGTATCCGCGTGCATCTCACCGGGGGCTGGGAGCGTGCGGGGATGACGTCGTCTCCGTGCTTGATCCGTGCCGCCGATCCGTCCGGCGGAGTCCGCTATGAGCTGGGCCACCCGCTGGTGGATCGCTATCTGATGTTCGTGGCTGGACGGGCCCGACCGAACACGGTGCGGGCGACGGCGTTCGATCTGAAGACGTTCTTCGGCGTGGTGGCGAGGGATCCGCTCGAGGTGCGTTCGGTGGACGTGCTCGACTTCATCGCCGCCCAGCGCGGTGACCGGAAGGTGGTCCGCCTGGCGGATGGCGAGTCGGTGGCGGATCACAGGCCTTCTCCCAAGTTGGCGATGAGGCTGATGGCTGTGATGCTCGGCAGAAACACGTACGCAGCGGCCCTGGTCGTCACGAAGCTCGAGAAGCCTGTTACCTCGATCGGCGGACGCCCACCAGCCTGAGGTATGACGAAGATGCTCTCCGCCGGGTCCTGGGTGCCGACCAGCGCATCCTTCGACCTCGGGTCGAGCCTGACGCCCCCGGCGAACTCGCTGTCGTTCACCCAACGTCGCAGCACGAACTCATACTGGTTCTCGATGTTGGAGCCGATGAAATGAAAGAGCATCCCGCGCTCGACCCCATCGTGCGGCTTCCCTGGATCGTAGGTCGGTCCGTACGGCATCCCGCGGCGAATCAACCGGTGAGAGTTGTTGCTGCCGCCGGGTCGCCCTTGGCCCACGACCGGTTGGCCTCGTGGATTGACACGGCGTATGTGCGCGCCGACAGGGCAGCGGATCCCCTTCGGATCACCCGCACCATCCGAAGCGACATACTCGAAATCGTTCAACTGTTCGGGTGAGATCCCTCCCGCAGGGCTATCTGTCTCGGGTGACAAGGCGAGGGGAACGCCATTGCGCCACCGCCCGCACAGCTTTGCGGCCAGTAGTTCCGGATCGATCTTGTCTCGGTTCGACTGCAAGAAGTCTTCAAAGCCAACGACGTCCGTCTCGACCTTCTTGAAGACGGCGAAGCTGCCGTTCCGCCCCAGAGCTCGTGGCTCGGGTACCACGTAGTTCCCAGCGTCTTCGCGCAGGACGAACAGCCATGGCTCACACGGCTGCTGGTGATCGGGTTGATAACTCTCCGGGCCGCCGCGAATGGTGGGCGTGGTGAGGCCGTCGGTATAGCCGAAGTGGACTTTGAAGGTCGGTACGGGTTGGCCATTCTGCATCTCCATCAACGCCATCCCATCCTGGCGCCAGATCTCCCGAAAGGCGCCTCGCTCGGAAAACCAGGTGATCAACCGGTCGCTGTACGTCGCCATCGCCTCCGGGCTGATGGCGTGCAGCGTGACAAGCACGTGATCGTTCCCCGTTCCGAAGCCGCCGATCCAGTTCTCGGGCGAACTCTCACCGGTATCTCCAACGAGCTCCGCTCGTTCCGCGGCTCCTTCGACGAAGGCGCCAAATGACTTGAACGACAGCTTTGGGACGCGTTCCTGAACCTCTAGCGCAATCAGTCCGAGCCAGGTGATACCGATGTTGAGGCAATAGTCCGGCGTGCGACGCGGGGCATCGGCGGGATTGTCTCCCGGTCCGGGCGCGAATCCAACGTGCCAGTCCTCGGCAGTGGTGATCTGTGGGGTCTCGGATTCGTCGCCGCTCACGAGCCGTCCGAGCTGCCTGCGCGCTTGTGACGGAGCCCCTACCGCCAACAAGAAGTGCCGCACCATCGGCATGCTGTAACCGCGGAGAACGAACCCCTGAATGTCCGCGAGATCGAGCGCGGACCCCTTCAGGTCCTCCGAATCGCCTTCGATCTCTCGGCGGTCATGACGCTGTCGAGGAAGCGACCGGTGGACAAGCCCCGAGGCCATCTGACACCAAGACCATCAAGTCGTCGTCGTGTGTGACTAGCGATCGGCGAGCAGGGCTCGAATATCTAGCACCCCGAGGCCCGGATAGGCGCTGTAGAAGCCGATGGACGGATAGTTGTTCTCCAAGGCCCACTTATGGAACGCCGGGGCGTTCTTTGCTACTGGGGTGGGCGGCGCGCCAACGATATGGGGAAAGAC
Source organism: uncultured bacterium (assembly GCA_963813485.1). GTDB lineage: Bacteria > Actinomycetota > Acidimicrobiia > Acidimicrobiales > VFJN01 > DASQUK01. The sequence goes on along the minus strand of CAWEZE010000017.1, from coordinate 65,980 downwards.
CGCATCGAAGGCGATCGTAAGCTTCTCGGCGAAGTCCTGGATGTACTTGTCCCAAGCACCGTCGTAGATGGTGAAGAAGCCCAAGTGCTCGTCCTCGAAGAACACCCAATCGGAGAAGTGCAGCGTCCCAACAGCATCCGTCGCTGCATAGGCCTCGTCTCGAACGGCCTCTGCGGCCTCCATCAACGCAAGGCTGTGCCCTGACTTGATGGACATGTACGTGAGCAAGGTGTCCTGCGACGTATTGCCCGTGAAGCCCGCCGCACGCGCGCACGCCTTGATGTCCTGCACCGTAGCGTCCTCGTAAGCGAAGTACGTTTCGACAGGGTCGCGGACATGATCCTTCAGCCATTTGACGACCGGCTGAGGTTTGCCCGTCGTGGGCGTGGCAGGAGGGTCGTCCACGTGTTCGAAGATGGCGTCGAACACGAGACCCGCGCGTTCCACGAGCCGCTCGATGTGCTGGTCGCCCGCGCCGTCGATGTCCGAAACGAAGAGAAGCTTCTCGTCTCCCTCGATCATGAAACGAGAGAAATGCACGGTATTGAGGTCGTCCTGCACTTTCGCGAGATCGGGCATCAACGGGGGCAGCTTTTCGCGAAGCGCCTCGGCGTTGGCGGGACCATTGATCGGGAAATCGATCACGAGATGACTTTGCATTATCACGTCCTCCTCGAAAATGTCTGTAGGTCCGGGGCGTTCCATCCCGGGACGGGTATCCACAATCACGGCGCCTCAGACCTGCCGCATCTCCCCGCCGTGAGCGGTGAGGGCCCAGATCACGAGGACGTCGATGACGATCACAGTGAGTGCCCAGAGTGGGTAGACGGGGATGAAGAAGAAGTTCACGAGCAGGCTGATGCCGGCCACGATCACCCCGACGGTCCGAGCGAGGATGTTGCCGGTGAACACCCCGAACCCGCTGAGCAACACGACGCTGCCCAGAATGATGTGGACCCAGCCCCACTCCGACAGGTCGAGGTAGACGGCGCCGCTATTGGTCCAGACCACCCAGTCGTCGTTGACGGCTGCGACGATGCCGTACAGGAGGTTGAGACTTCCGCCGATGATCAACATCGCGCCGGCGAACGTGATCCATCCGGTCCAGCCGGTCGGTTCGTCGTACGACGCCGACATCTGCTGGCCGCTCTCTGTCGTTGCCATGTTCGCGTCCCTCTCTGTCGTTTCTCCCGACCAGACCACTGCCGGGTTCACATGGGATCGGTCGAGCCGACGGTACGAAGGGTGCCCAGTCGCGTCGTCAGCCGGACGGGATGAGATCGGGTCATTCGTCGACCAAGAGCTGTTCGATGAGTGCGAGGTCGTCGAAGTAGCTGCGGAACGCGCAGATGCGGTCGCCGTCGAACTCTGCGACCGTGGCCCCCGAGACGTGGAGCCGCCTGCCCGTCGGTTCGATCACCAGGTCGTCATCGACCGCCAAGGGACCGGTATGGTCGACCGCCACGTGCCATTCGGCGACCGCCTTGTCGCCGATCTGGTCGAGCGCCTGGACGCGGACCTCGATCCCGGAGAACGCATCCTCTCGTTGCTCGACGGCCGCCAGCAGCTCGTCGCGTGACGTCACGAACAGATTGGGAGACCACCCTGTCACATCGGCGGTCACCAGATCGGCCATCGCGGCGCGGTCGCCGGTGACCGTGGCGTCGAGCAGGCGCCGCATGGCGCTCGCCTGGGCCGAGGCGGTCGAAGCCATGCCAGTCTCCCTTCGCTGCAGTCGTTCACGTGCCGAGCAGTTGGGCCTTGGCGGCCGCGAACTCCTCGTCGGTCAGCGCGCCCGAGTCGTGCATCTGCACGAGCCGGCTGAGCTCGTCGACCTCGCCGCCGGTCGAGGCAGGAGGCGGAGCGACGTACTGGGGCGGCGGGGGCTGGTCCTGGCTGGCTGCGTACGCCCCGGCCGCCTCCTGGTTGTACTGGTCCTGCTCGGCCCGTCGCTTTCCCGCCCTGTAGGCGACACCGGCGGTTGCGGCGCCGACCGCAAGGCGAGCCACGGGTCGACGACGACGGAACATCAATCCCATGACGCTCCCTCCAGGTTGCGTGTGCTTTGCGATCCCGCTGCACACACTCGGTTCCGCGCACCATGGCTGACGTCGCCGTCCGTGTCCTCATCCTTGAGGGATGATCCAGCGGGCGCGGAGTGGACGACTCCTCGCGGTGCTCGACGGTCGGCGTGAACGGGCGGGTGGCAGCCAGTCTGCCGCTGCTGTCACAGGAGACCGGAGTGCCTCGCTCGCTCGACCGCCGCCGCTCGGGATTCGACGCCGAGTTTGCGGTAGGTGCTCCGCAGGTGGGACTTGAGTGTGTTCATTGACACGTAGAGGTCCGACGCGATCTCGCGGTTGTTCAGGCGGGTGGGGAGGTAGCGGAGCACAGTGCGCTCGCGGGTGGTCAAGCCGGCGTCGTCGGCGGACGCGCCGCGCCCGACGGGCATGGGCCGGCTGCTCGCCTCGGCGACGGCACGCTCCAGCGCCTGGAGGGGCGGCTCCGGGGCGCTTCGGCGAAGCCGGGCGTCGAGCGCCAGGGTGACCTCCATGCCTGCGTCAGTGATGGAGCGCGGCGAAGCCCTGCGATCGGGACAGGTCGAGGATCCTGTCGAGCTGGTGGTCGACCTGGGTCGCATCGCCTTCGAGCAGCCCGATCTGCGCCTCGACGAGGCAGCGCTCGAGTTGTTGTCTCGGCTCGGCGCCTGGGTCGAGCGTCTCCAGGCATGCGGCCGCGGCCTTGGGGTCGCGCCTCCGGGCGTGGTACTCGGCTTCGGCGATCACGCGACGGCGACCCGAGCCCAGCCGGGCCAGCTGGTCGGCGGTGACCTCGAAGCCCGCCGCGACCTGGACCCGTACTTCGAGTGCATCAACGTGTATGACGAGCGGGGACTTCAGGTCCGGGGAAAGGAAACCCCGTGCCCGGTCCAACCGGTGGAGCGCCTCGTCGAGCTCGCCGCGCCGCAACGCGACCCGGGCCAGCTCCACCAGGCTCAACAGCGCGAACGGCGGCCGACCGGGTGTGGCGATGTCGAGCGCGGCCTCGAGGTACCGTTCGGCGGTGGTCAGGTCAGCGGCCTCGGCCTCGATGGCGCCGAGCGTGCGCATCACATCCGAGGCTCCGTAGTGCCGCTCGGCCCCGAGTCGCCGCGCCGTCGCGGCCGCGTGCCCAGCTAGTTCGCCGGCGAGCCGCAGGTTGCCGTACTCGAGCTCGACCGCCCCGATCGCGCCCGCAAGCATTACCTGCTGCATCAACGGGTTGGGTGCCCACCGGTCGATCGCGTCGCGATAGGCGGCTCGAGCGTCGGCCGGCCGATCCAGGAAGTCGTACATCCGGATGAGATTGAGTGGGGCTGCGTCGACGAAGGGATCCTCGCCGAAAACCGACCGTCGCACGGCATCCTCGGCGTGCGTGACGGCCGCGTGGATCTCCCCGCGGGAGCCGAGCCACACGGATTTCGCCATCGAGTGCCGCGCCGCGAATCGGGGGCTGGGCTCGGCGGATGGGAGGGTGTCCAAGTAGGCGAGCCAACGTCCGGCCTCGTCGATCCAGCCGGCCAGGAGGAGCACAACGATGTAGTCGAGCACCTGGTCGCTGCGCGCGGAGAGTACCTCGCTCCCGAGCTCGGAGATCCACGAGCTGATCCCGGCGCCGCCACCGAAATACCCGCTGGCGGCATGGTCGCGGACAAGGGCGAAGGCACGGTCGGCGTCGGCTCCGTCGATGGCGTGGCGTACCGCGCGAGCGATGTCGTCGTGCTGCTCGTACCAGCGCGAGGCGGCGGCGTGCAGCGCCTTGACCCGGTCGGGATCTCGTGCCGACAGCCAGCCTCGTAGGACATCGCGGAAAAGCTGGTGGAAGCGATAGGTCCCCGTGTCGGTGCCGACACGGCCCAGGAAGAGGTTGGCTGTCTCGAATGCCTCGAGCCTGTCCGCTGCGTCGTGATGTCCGGTGAGGGCGCGGCACCGGTCGGCGTCGAACTCGTCGAGCGTGGCAAGCGCGAGGAGGCAGTCGAGGCTCTCCGCGTCGAGCTGAGTGAGCACCTCGCTTGCGAGGTAGTCGGTGACGTTGTGATCGGATCCGGCGAAAGCCCGCATGAACGCGGCCGGGTCGGGGTGGTCGCGCAGCGCCAGCGCCGCCAGGTGCACCCCGGCGGCCCAACCTTCAGTTCGCGTCGTCAACGTGTCGGCGTCGTCGGCGCTGAGCTCGACGCCGCTCGCGGCGACCACCTGCGCGGTCTCCCGGGCCGAGAACCGCAGCTCGTCGGTTCGTAGCTCGCCGAGCAGCCCGTTGACCCGCCACCGAGACAGGGGCAGCGGCGGGTCGGATCGGCTACCCAGCACGAGCGCCACAGCAGGTGGGAGCCGCTCGACTAGGAAGCCGAGCGGCGCGACGGCGTCGGCTGGGGCCATGTGCAGGTCATCGATCACCAGGGCGGCACGCCCGTCGAGCCTGGCAAGGTCGTTCACGAGCGACGGCACCACGTCATCGAACGCAGGCGGGTCCTCGGCGAGCAGCGCCTGGGCGTCGTGCCCGATGCCGTCGCCCAAGTGCGCGCAGGCGGCGATGACCGAGGTCCAGAACCGGGCGCTGTCGGCGTCGGTGACGTCGCAGGTCAGCCAGGCCCACGACCCCTCCGGCCGATGGTGGACCCACTCGGTCAACAGCACCGTCTTGCCCGCGCCGGCCAGCGCCGCGACCAACGTCACCGGGTGGCCATCGACGAGCCGGTCGAGCGCCGCCACGGGCTGGGCGCGCGGCACGACCGTCCGTGGAGGCACGGGCGGTCCAAACTTGGTGACCGCGAGTCGCGGGGCTGCTTGCGCCATCGCCTCGCCGCCTACATGGGGTTGTGGTGCTGGGGTTGTGGACGCTGGCAACCGAGTGACGCGAAATCACCCTGGGCAGGACGATGACGCATCACCCGGGGAGTGACCAGACTACTACTCAGAGCAGTCCCACCAACCATGTCTCTGGTCCGGGGGATGCCGTGTCCGTGCGCTACGACGTGACGATCGTGGGAGAGCCTGGCGACGTCCTGCTGGGAGCGTTCAGCGACGTAACGGTGCGCCGGGCCCCAGGGGTGACCGTGCTGTCCGCGGATCTCGATCAGGCCGGGCTTCACGGTCTCCTCGGGCGGGTGGCCGACCTCGGGATCGAGCTGGTGGGCGTTAGCCGCGAGGCTGATCCCGGCGAGACCCGAGAGCCCCGCCCCTCCGAGGGCACATGAGGAGGGCGGATGACCGTGATCGAGCGCTCGGCCTTGTCGCATCGTTCGCTGGCTCGAACCGCCACCGAACCATCGGCACTCCACCGGCCGGGGCCTCCACTGGCAAGGGTGCGCCCGGATGCGCTGGCACGCGGATCGCCACCGCCCGTGCCGTCGTTCGCGATCCGCCGGCCGCGCCTCGAGCAACGCCTCGACGATCACCCCGACCGTCACGTGGTCCTCGTGCGCGGCCCGGCAGGCGCAGGCAAGACGGTCCTCGTCGCGGAATGGGCGCGAGCACACACCCAGCCGTGCGCTTGGCTCACGATCGACCCAACCCACAACACCGAGACCGTTCTGCTGCGGCAATTGGTCGAGGCAGTGGAGCAGCTCTCCCCGGAGGGTCCCGTCGTCGGTCGACGGACCGTCGAAGCAGGCCTCGACCAAGGCGTGCTGCGGGACCTCCTCCACTCGGTGACCCAGCTCCTCGGTTCGGGCATCACTCTCGTGCTCGACGACGTTCATCGCGTGCACGATCGAACCGGGCGCCACGTTCTCGAGCTCCTCGTCGAGCATCCCCCTGACGACGTTCGGGTCCTGCTCATCTCCCGATCCAAACCACGGCTCTCGCTCGAACGCGCCCGGCTGCGCGGTGACCTGGTGGAGATCACCCCCGCCGAGCTGCGGTTCGAACGCGCCGAGATCGACCTCCTGACCTCGACGTGGACCGGCCGGCAGCGCGATGCTGCGGAGCTCGAGCAGGCGACTCTGGGCTGGGCCGCGGGACTGCGGCTCGCCCACCTCGACGCCTCGACTCAGGACACACCGTCGCCAACCTGGCCTGATTCGGACGGCATCGCCAGCGAGTACATCCGCGAGGAGGTGATCGATCGGTGTTCTGCCAGCACGCGCTCGTTCCTCGAGGTGGCCTGCTGGCTGCCGGCGCTCACCGAGCCGCTGTGCGCTGCGGTCGCGGGTCACACGAGCGGCCCTGTCCCGTTGACCCGGCCCGACACCGAGGCGCTCCCGATCCTCCCGGTCACCAGCCGCCCGGGCGAATTCCGTCATCCGCCCATCCTGGCTCGCGTCCTCCAGCAGGAGTTCTGCCGGCGTGACCCACAGGCCGCGTTGACCGCCCGCCGCCGAGCCGCACACGCCTGTCGAGAGACAGGCGATCTCGTCACCGCCATCGAGCTGTTCCTGCAAGCCGCCTGCGCCGACGAGGCGGCCGACGCCTGCGCGGACCTCGCAGCCACGAACGAGTCGTCGCTACGCCGCGTCGATGAGCTACTCCGGCGAGGCCCCGGCATCACGCCCGCCACCTCGCGGTGGCTGGTCTGGCGGATCCGAGCCGCGGTCGCGGCAGGACGGGTCGACGAGGCGTGCCGCCTCCTGGACCAGGCACCAGTGGCCGCTACGTCGGCCGACGAGGTAGGCGCGGCCGACAGTCCGGATCTTGTGATGGCGCGGGGGGTGGTGGCGGAGCACGTCGGCGATGTCACCGGCCTGCTCGCCTGCGCCGATCGTCTGCGTTCGCTCGTCGAGCCAACCGGCACCAGCCAGTGCGCGGTCGCGCGCGCCGATGGCTGGCGCATGCGCGCCCTGGTGTGGGCCGGTGACGCGACGCGTGCGAGGGCGGCAATGAGCGAGCTGCGCGACGTCGCCGTCGGATCTGCACCCGAGGCGGCGACTGAGGTCGCCTTGGCGCAGGCCTGGGTCACCTGGTTGCACGGTGATATGTCGGGCACTACGGAGAACGTCGCAGCTGCCCAGCCCGCCGTCGGTGGCAACGGTTCGTCCTCCGCCGAGCTCGCGCTGTTGGCGGGGTCGACTCACCGTGAGCGAAACCAATTGGCCAAAGCAGTGTCGCTCCTCGACGACGCCCACACCCTCGCCTCCACGTCCTCTCACCACGTCGTCACCGCGCTCGCAGCAAGCGAACTCGCCCGCTGTCACCGAGTCACGGGCGCGCACATGAAGGCGCTGGAACTGGTGGTGTCAGCTCGCGCCGCCCACCCCGACATGCCGCCGACCGTCGACGCCCATCTTCGCAGCACGGAAGTGAAGGTGCGGCTCGACCAGGGAGACGTCGCCGGAGCGCAGGCCGCGCTCCGCGACGCACCACCGGGAGCCGACACGCAACTGCTGGCCGCGCGCGTGGCACTGCAGCACGCCCCGGCCCAGGCCCGACAGCTCTTGGAGGCCGTTAACGCGTGCGTACCCCGGCACGCAGTCGAGGAGCTGCTGCTGCGCGCCCAACTGCCCGACGCCAACCCCGAAGACGAGTCGGCCGCCATCATCGAGGCGATCTCGGTCGGCGGGCCGCTCGGCCTCGTGAGGACGTTCCTCGACGAGGGATCCGCACTGAGCCGACGGCTCTCCCAGCTGGCGCTCGACCACACCGATCGGACCCTTGGCCGCCTGGCCGCCCTGGCCTGCCACGAGCTGACGGTGGCACCCACGCGCCGACAGGCCGGACCGGTCGAGCAGCTCACCGCCCGCGAGCTCGCAGTCCTGCGCATGCTGCCGTTGCGCATGTCCAACCGCGAGATGGCCGCCCAGCTCTACGTCTCGGTCAACACCCTCAAGACGCACGTCCGAGCCATCTACCGCAAGCTCGGCGTACCCCACCGGTCCGCAGCGGTCCATCGCGCCACGGCGTTGCAGCTCGTCTGACCCCAATGCCGCAGGACCACCCCTTTTGGACAACGCCTGCGGTTGATCGTCCCGATGGGATGAGGCAAGACGCGTCGCCACGGTCCACGATCAGCGGGAGAGCACGGGCGTCGCAGCTCGCGTCGCATGCTTCCGGCCATGGACGTGCCGAGTCGGGCACACCCGGCCGTTGCGACACGAGGGAGACGGAGACGATGAGTGAACCCGATCGCAGCAGGCTCCCGATCCGGCGCGAGACGTTCTCGGGAGTCGTCGACAGGACTCTCGACGGCTCCCAGCCCGACTGGAACCTGATCGAGCACCCGAGGCCGCCGGACGGGGCCCCCAACGTGCTGCTGGTGCTCATCGACGACGCGGGGTTCGGCAACCCGGGCACCTTCGGCGGGCCGATCCGGACACCCAACTACACGCGGATGGCCGAGGGCGGCCTGCGCTACAACCGGCTCCACGTCACGGCGCTGTGCTCTCCGACGCGGGCGGCATTGCTGACCGGGCGGAACAACCACGCGGTGGGGTTCGGCTCGATCGGCGAGTTCGCGGGTGGGTTCCCCGGCTATTGCGCCACCCTTCCACGGGACTGCGCGCCGCTGCCCCGGATCCTGCGGGACAACGGCTACAGCACGGCGGCGTTCGGCAAGTGGCACCTGACACCCGACGGCGAGCAAGGTCCCGCGGGGCCGTTCGACCGCTGGCCGAACGGCTGGGGATTCGACTACTTCTACGGGATCCTGGGCGGCGGGTCGAGTCAGTGGGACCCATGTCTCGCGGAGAACCAGAAGATCATCGGCACTCCCGAGGAGTTCTACGACGAGGAGCATCCGTACTACTTCCCCGACGCGATGGCCGACCGAACGATCGAGTGGCTCCACGGGGTACGTGCACAGGACGCCCGCAAGCCCTTCTTCGTGTACTACTCGACGGGCTGCAGCCACGCCCCGCACCATGTCGCGAAGGAGTGGGCGGACAGGTACAAGGGCCAGTTCGACCAGGGATGGGACCGGCTGCGCGAGCAGACCTTCGCCCGCCAGAAGGAGCTCGGGGTCATTCCCGCCGACGCCGAGCTGACCCCCCGCGACGAGGCGTTCCCGGCCTGGGACGACGTGCCCGACAACCTGAAGCCGTTCTACGCCCGCCAGATGGAGGTCTATGCGGGGTACTCCGAGAACGCGGACCACAACGTCGGGCGCGTGATCGATGCGATCGAGGACCTGGGCGAGCTCGACAACACGCTGATCATCTGGATCTGGGGCGACAACGGCGCCAGCATGGAGGGGACCATCACCGGCTCGTTCAACGAGCTGACGATGCAGAACGGCATCCCGCTGACCGACGAGATGCAGCTCCAGCTCACGGAGCTCCACGGCGGGCTCGACGCGTGGAGCTCCTCGCTCATGGCGCCGCACTACGGAGCAGCCTGGGCGTGGGCGGGGAACACGCCGTTCCAGTGGGGCAAGCAGGTCGGCTCACACCTCGGCGGGACGCGCGACCCCATGGTCGTTGCACTGGCCCGCTCACGTCAGCGACGCCGGTGCGCTTCGCACGCCGTTCACCCATGTGATCGACGTGGCACCCACGATCCTCGAGGCCGCGGGCATCCCCGTGCCGGACACGGTCGACGGGATCGAGCAGGAGCCCATGCACGGAACCTCGTTCGTCGCCTCGCTCACCGATGGCGCGGCACCCGAGCACCGCACGCAGCAGTACTTCGAGACGGTCGGCAGCCGCGCCATGTACAAGGACGGCTGGTGGCTCGCGATGAAGACCGAGCGCATCCCGTGGTTGCTCACCGCGGAGGCGCTCGCGCCCTTCGCCCCGGGCGTCTGGGATCCGGACTCGGGCCCTGCCGAGCTGTACTACCTGCCCGACGACTTCACCCAGGCGAACGATCTGGCCGCCGAGCACCCCGAAAAGGTCCAGGAGCTCAAGGACCTGTTCTGGCAGGAGGCCGAACGCTACAAGGTGTTGCCGCTGCTCGCGACCTTGTCGACGTTCTTCGGCATCCTGCCGCCGCTCACCGGAGAGACGACGTTCGAGTTCCGGGGCGACGTCCAGAACGTGATGCCGGGCATGATCCCGAGGATCTACAACCGCTCGTACGCGATCACCGCCGATCTGGTCGTGCCCGACGGCGGCGCCGAGGGCGTGATCGTCGCGGAGGCCGACCACCTCGGGGGGTTCACCCTCTACGTCAAGGACGGAAAGCTCACGCACACCTACTCGATGATGGGCGTGCTCGTCTTCACGCAGGTCGCGGAGGAAGACCTCCCGGCCGGCGACGTGACCGTCCGCATGGAGTTCGAGGCCGACGGGGCCACACCGGCGACCGGCGGAAACGTCACCCTGTTCATCGATGGCCGTCCCGTGGGCAAGGGCCGCATGGACCACACGGTGCCCGTCCGATTCTCGGGCTATGCGGGGATGGACATCGGACGGGACAACGGTGGCGTGGTCGATCGAAGCTACGAGCGCGACAAGCCCTTCCCGTTCACCGGCACGGTGAAGAAGGTGGTGTTCGACATCAAGCCGCACCTATCGGACCAGGACGAGCTCGAGCTCCATGCCGCCGAGCACCATGGGCACGCCGCGCACGGCCTGTCGGCATGACCCGCAGCGCGAGCGAGCTTGATCGAGCCGACGATGTGGCGACGTAACCCGTGTTCGCCCGCCGAGGAGCTGTTGGTGGGACATCGTGACCTGGATCCCGCTCGCCGCTCCCGGCGTTGATCATCCGGAACGGATGACGACAGATGTCGCCGATCGCGAGATCGTGCGCCGGAGGCTCCCGCCGTCGTCCGGCGAACCCGCGAGGGCACCGTCCGGACGTGGGGAGGCCGACACGGCCACGTGAGATAGGAGCTCCCGATGAGTGCGACCGAGATCGACGAGCTGGGCCCGGTGGACTACCTCGTCGTCGAGTTTCCTGCAGGCAAGAGCAACTTCTCGGGCGAGATGGCGGCCGAGCTCGCCTCGCTGGTCAAGTCCGGGACCGTCCGTGTGCTCGACCTGCTGATCATGCACAAGGCCAACGACGGCACCGTCGAGGCGTTCGAGATCGACGACCTCGACGAGGACCAGGCGGGCGAGCTGCTCGGCCTGGAGACCGAGATCGCCGAGATTCTGGCCGCCGAGGACGTGGTGCACCTTGCCGAGGCGATGGAGAACGGCAGCGTGGCCGGCGTCGTCGTCTGGGAGAACTCCTGGGCGGCCCCGTTCGCGTCGGCGGCCCGCCGCGCCGGTGGCCAGCTGATCGCCACCGGCAGGATTCCCACCCAGGCGATCGCGGCGTCCATCGCGGCCGAGGACGCCGCGCAAAGTGAAGGAGATTGACATGCCCCTTCGACCTGCTCGAGCTGCACGACGCGGTGTCATCGGCGCGCCGGTGGCCAGAACGGCCGCGGTGGTCGGCACCGCCGCCGTCGTTTCGCACGGCGTGGATCGACGCCAGGACCGTCGCGAGGATCGTCGCGACCGTCGCCAGGATCGCGGCTTCCGCCGCTGATCCACACCGGCCTTTGCCAGCCCGTCCGCGACGCGAGGAGGAGCGATGGCGACACTCCTGACCGGCCCACTCAAGGTCTGATGTCCGGCTCGGATCGGCCGACCCGAACCGCCGACCGCCCGAAGGCGGTGGTCCACCTCGACCCCGCGCAGCGGGCGGCGCTCGGGCGCGCGGCGCGTGCGGCGGTGCCGCGTTCCGCGCATGCCGAGTGGGCGGCCGGCACGAAGCGGGCCGATCCTGTCGCCCTCTTGCGCGCCCAGGAAGCCACGCGCGTCCCCGAGCTCGTGCCCCTTCGTCACGAGCGCATGCTCGAGTCGCCGTTCACCTTCTACCGCGGGGCGGCGGTGATCATGGCTGCCGACCTGGCGACGGTGCCGAGCTCGGGGCTGCGGGTGCAGGCGTGTGGCGACGCCCACCTCGCCAACTTCGGCGGCTTCGCGGCACCCGATCGCTCGATGGTCTTCGACATGAACGACTTCGACGAGACCGTGCCCGGCCCGTTCGAATGGGACGTCAAGCGGCTGGCCGCAAGCTTCGAGATCGCGGCCCGGTCGCGGGAGTTCTCGTCCAAGACGGCGCGCGCGGTCGTCCGACGGGTTGCGCGCTCGTACCGAGAGGCGATGGCCCAGTTCGCGACGATGACGAACCTCGACGTCTGGTACTCCCGGCTCGACGTACAGGGCGTCCTCGACCGCTGGCGGAGCCATGTCAGCCCCGACGACGTCAAGCGCTTCGAGCGCACCGCCGCCAAGGCCCAGCGCAAGGACAGCCTCAAGGCGCTGTCGCGGCTCACGCAGCGGGTCGATGGCGCGTACCGGATCGTTAGCGACCCGCCGACGCTGGTGCCGGTGACCGATCTCGCCGGCGACACCGACCCTGAGCCCTTCCTGGCCTGGTTGCACGAGCGCTATCGGGTGTACCGCCGTAGCCTGCAACACGATCGCCGGCACCTCCTCGAGGGCTACCGGCTCGTCGACTTCGCGCGCAAGGTCGTGGGTGTCGGGAGCGTAGGGACGCGGTGCTGGATCGCGCTCTTGCTCGGGAAGGACGACGCCGATCCGCTCTTCCTGCAGGTGAAGGAAGCCGAAGCCTCCGTGCTCGAGCCGTACGTCGGCAAGAGCAGCTTCGCCAACCATGGTCAACGGGTGGTGGAGGGGCAACGCCTGCTGCAGACGGCGGGGGACATCCTGCTCGGGTGGACGCGTGCCGAGGGGATCGACGGCGTCGAACGCGACTTCTATGTGCGGCAACTGTGGGACTGGAAGGTGTCGCCCCCCATAGAAGTGATGACTCCCGACATCCTGAAGATCTACGCGCAGCTCTGTGGCTGGACGCTCGCGCGTGGTCACGCACGGTCCGGCGACCGGATCGCCATCGCGGGGTACCTCGGGACCGGTGTGGGCTTCGAGCGCGCCATCGCCGACTTCGCGGTGGCGTACGCCGACCAGAACGAGCGTGACTTCGAGGCCGTCAGCGCCGCCGAGCGAAACTGACGGTCACGCTCCCCCGGGTGATCATGCCCACCGCCGCCAGATCACGGTGGATTTCACCCTGGGGGACGCCGTCGGCGATCCCGTCGGTTCACTCCTCCGTCGGCCGTTGCTGTCGTCGCCAGGGCAGAGCACCTTCCAACTCGATCTCCAGCGAGAAGCTGAGGAAGGTTCGAACCAGGACGATCAGCCCGAGCGTCAGCGCGCTCTCGACGGTGGGATCGATCGTGATCGTCTTGATGATGTCGGCGATGATGAGGACCTCCAGGCCGAGCAGGATCGATCGGCCAACTCCCTGACGAGCGCGCTGATATGCCGACCGGCGCTCCCCCCGTCGCAGTGCGGCAGTCGCATCAACCAGGGCCAGGATCGAGCCGATCGCAAGCAGGGCAACTCCCGCCACCTCGAACGCCTTGACGACGTTCTCCATCAACTCCTCGTAGTGCATCGACGTCAGCTCCCCCTCGATCCGGCAGTCGCCCGGCAACAGGGTCGGTCTGGACGAGCTGCTGGCTCTCGTTGGCACCGCGATCGTGTCATGGCTGGCGGTTCGCCTCGATCCAGTCGAGCGCGTCGTCGTGGGCTCGCCGCACGGTGCGGCCGACCCACTCGTCGCCGGCGTACACGTCGTCGGGGTGGACGACGTCGAGCACACGGGTTGCGGCCAGTTGCTCGACAACCCGATTGTTGGCGGAGACGATGACGAGTTTGCTGCCGACGGCACGCAGTGACTCGGCGTACCTCCGCACCACGTTGGTGAACGTCCCGCCGAGGTCCGTCCTGCCTCGCAGGCGCAGAATGACGACCGAGTTGCGGGAGGATGCCTCCACCGCGGGAACGCCGTCAGCAGCGACCTTTGCCGGCGCCGGTCCTGGCAGCGGTCGCGCCCGTCCTCGCGCCGGTCCATGACGGCCGTTCACCCCACATGACAACAGGGTGGCGGTCCCGCTCAGCACCAGCATCGGGGCGCGAGTGATGTCGGCGGCTCAGGCGTCTGTCGCAACGTCAGCGAAAGGACCCAGGAGGGCTGAGCGATGCTCAGCCCCGGTGGCGACCTCGAGCGTCCCACCTTCGGCGAGCTCGAAGGTGGCAATGACGGGTTGGTCACCGATGCGGTGAAGCTTCTTCCGTTCCTCGACGTCGGCAGCACGGGGTGATGCGCCGCTGACCTGGACGAGATCCTCGCGCCAGGCCGCCGGGCTCCCCCGCCATGCGAAGACATCGGACACCCAGACGCCGTGGCCGAACGTCCATCTGCTCTTCCCTGGCCGCAGGACCCGGATGGGAACGTTGCCGGGCCGCTTGCGCAGCCTGCGGTTCTGGAAGACCACCGTCAGGATGCCGATGGCGCACAGCCACAGCGGGATCCCGAGCATGGCCAGGATGGCCCAGATCACGACCTCGTCGTCCTGCGTTCAACTTCGGGAGTCATCCGACTTCTCCTTTGGCATGGAGTGGTCCAGGACGCTCGCGCTCCTCTCGGCTTGGACATTGGTCCGTGCAATTCAACGACCGGGATCTGGTACCTGTGAGCCTTGCGGCGGGGCAGGGAACTCGCCTCATCCGTTCGGGATGGAGTCGCGATTCTTCTCGCCACCGATGCTGCCCGCGCGCACGGAGTGATCACTGACCGCCATGGCCCGGCGCACCGTGCCAAGCGACCCACTTCGGCCCCTGTCGACACCGGGACATCGCTCCAAACCGACGGCACATGGCCTGAGCGCCTCATCCGAACGGGGTGACGCTGCTGTCGAGTCGCGGGCAAGGTGGACCGTTTGCCTGGGGTCAGACGAGAGCCTTGGCCTTCAGGGCCTGGAACTCGGCGTCGTCGATGGCGCCCTGGTCGCGCAAGTTGGCCAGTCGCTCGATCTCGGCCGCGGGGTTCGACGCCGTGCCGGCCGCTTCCTGGATGTACGCGCGCTGCGCCCCCGCCTGCGCCTGGGCGCCCGCTCGCGCATCTTGCCGCCCCGCGCAATCAGGTACACGAAAACGCCCAGGTACGGCGCGACGATCACGAAGAGGCACCAGAGCGCCTTAGCTCATCCGCTCAAGTCCCCAGTGCGGAGATGTCGGTAAAGACGGCGAACACTAGCCAGATCCACAGGACGAAGAGACTGAACCACACCGTGGCCAGGAACACTTCGCCTACTTGCCACTCGGCGAGCAACATCGGTAACACCTGCCTATGTGAATGGCGCGACCAGCGGCGGTGCGCCGACCGCCGTGATTGTCAATGGCCGACTGAAGCGGCGCATCGCTCAGAGCGGATGACGGCCGCGGCACGAAAAAGATCTCGAGTCACTAGCCGAGCATTCGACGGGCCGTTCACCTGCGCGTTCACCGCTCCGTCCCCCGAGTCGCCGTCACACCCACTGCTGTCCACTCGATCATTCACGCGATCGTGGCCGATCTAGCAGGACTTTTGTAGCTCGGGGGGCAGGGCTCGAACCTGCAACAACCGGCTCCAAAGGCCGGCGTTCTACCAGTTGAACTACCCCCGACCGGGTCATCACGGTACCCGGTCGACGCCGACCTGCCGCTTGGTTTGCCCTGGGTGGACGCGCTCCGGGGGCGTCTCGGGGGACGTCCCGGCCAGATGAGGGGTCTAGTTCGTGTAGCTGGCGGTCAGCGTCGTCGGCTCGGCCGGTACCGCGATGTCGTGCGTGCGCGCACCGCCGTCCGACCAACTCGCAAACGAGATCTGACCGAGCTCGCCGCTCACGGTGTCGGCCGCCGAGATCGTCACGCGGGAACCGACGGGCAGTGCGCGTGTGAGTGGCGGCAAGCCCGTGTGCTCGCCGAGCGTCATCGTGGCCCCGGCCGTATTGGCGGTGAGCGTGACGTCGACCGTGCGATAGTCGATGCGGGTGGTCGTCGTAGCCGTCTCGCCTTCCCACGTAGCGGTCAGATGCAGCTCGACATGCGCCGGGTACGCATGGTCGGGCATGGCGAACGAGCCCGACGCCGCCCCAACGAGGCCGAAGATGTCGGAATGTCGGTGGCAACCTGCATCACTGCAGTGCAGCATGTCAGCCGACCACGACAGCGCGGAGGGCGGGAGCTCCTGGCCCGACACGGTGGCATGGCCCGAGAAGCCGACGATCTCGCCGACCGCGGTCGTCGTCACCTCGGCCGGTGTGTCGATCATGGGCACAGGCGGCTCGGTGCCCACCCGGATCGTGGTCTGGGCCCCGTCGGTCACCCCGGCCCTGTCGGTGACCTCGAGCCGGACGGTTCGTGTACCGATGGTGTCGTAGGTCATGGTGGCTTCCGGGCCCGTCGCGTCGTCCAGGTCTCCGTCACCATCGAGGTCCCAGGCGTAGGTCAGCCCGTCGCCGGGGTCGGGGTCGGACGAAGCGGCGGCGTCGAATGACACGGTGAGGGGTGGCTCACCCGAGGGCGGCGTGGCGGTGAACGCGGCGTCCGGCGGCGTGTTGGTGGACGAATAGCCGATCCTGTGGACGCCACCGCCGAGCAGGTCGACGTACCAGAGCTCCCCGCCGGGTCCGATTTCCAGCTCGACGGGAGTCTCGGCCGCCTGGTGGAACCACGTCACTTTGGTGGGGTCCGGCCGCCCGTTCGCTCCCGCCCGCATCGCCCAGATGCACCCTCGCGACGAGTCGGCAAAGAACAGCGCGCCGTCGTAAAAGTCGGGGTAGGCGCCGTCGGGTGGCGGTAAGGCGACGCCTGTGATCGAGGAGCCGCCGTTGGCCGTGCAGGACTCGTTGTTGATCGGCTGGTCGTGCCGGTACGCGAAGAACGGCGGGACGGCGCCACCCGTCACGTACAGCGACTCGCAGAGATCGAGGTCCAGGAGGTCGAACCCGCGCATTCGGCCGGGACCCTCCATGCAGGGCCAGCCGAAGTTGTCGACCTGGCTGTCGCCACCGATCGAGCGGTTGATCTCTTCCCAGCTGTCCTGGCCGACGTCTCCGATCCAGAGCTCGTCGGTGCCCGGTCGAAGCGCGAACCGGAAGGGATTGCGCAGGCCGTAGGCAACGATCCGACGCGTGTTCGCGTCAAGCGATGCAGCCATTGGATTGTCGGGCATTGCCTCGCCCGTCTCGGGGTTGATGCGGATTATGGTTCCGCTGAGCCCGGTCGGGTCGGCCGGGCTGCGTACGTCTTGGGAGCGAAGCGACCCGCCCTCCGCCGTGGGTGGCGTCAGCGCGACCCCGGCACCACCCGGCGGGTCATCGCAGGGGTTGAGCGGGTCGCCGTCCTGGCCGTAGTCACGCCAGTTGAAGCTGGCACCCTCGCCCCCGCCCACGTACAGCGCCCCGTCGGCCCCGAACTCGATCGTGCCGATCGAGTGGCTCGGGTACTGCTGGCACCAGTCGGTGATGAGCACATCTTCGCTACCCGTCCACACGTTGCCGTTGGCGGTGAGGCGTGACAGGCGGCCGGTCACCACGCAGCCGTCGGCCGTGGCCCCTGGCGGTGTCGGGCACGGGTCAATGTCGGCGCCGGGCCTACCCCAGCGGGGCGCCGCCCCTCCGGGCTCCGCGTCGCGGGTGTAGAGCACATACACCGAGGGGTTGACCGGAAAGTCCGGGTGCAGTGCCAGCCCCAGCAGCCCGCGGTCCCAGAAATTGTGGACCTGGGTGCGAAGGTCGGCGAAGACGGTGGGCGTGTGGTCGGTCAGGTTGTCGAAGACCTTGACGACACCCCGCTTTTCGGCCACGAACACCCGCCCGTCGGGTGCGAACTCGATGGCCGTCGGGCGGTTGAGTCCACTGAAGACGACATAATCCGTGAAGCCCGAACGGAGGTTGCACCCCGACAGTCCGAGGAGTGCCGCCACCAACGGCAGGGCAACGAGGCCGCGCCTCCATTTGCGCGTGCGCTGCGTCGCCGCAACCGACCTCGGCCGCCCGACCGTCCCGCCCATTCCAGCCCTCCACGTCCGCCACGTCCGGACGTGAGGTTACCTGCGACAGTTCACGAGAGAAGGGACAACCCTACGGTCGGGGGTTGGCGTGGTGGAAGACGGAGTCACCGCATGCGGGGATCCGACGGCGCGCTCGCTAGGGTGTACCGCCGGTCTGACCACCAGCGCAGAGCACACAGCGCGCAGGAGGACATTGGGTCTTGGGTTCGTTGATCAAGAAGCGCCGCAAGCGCATGCGCAAGAAGAAGCACAAGAAGATGCTCAAGCGCACCCGCTGGCAGCGCCGCGCCGCCGGCAAGTAGCCAGCGCCGATCAGCCGTACGCAGGGACGGTACGCGCGACCACCCTCCCGGCGGCCGGGTACGCCCCCTCCACGTACCAGGTCGATCCTGAGCCGGCCAGCACCGGCGCCTGCCCCGTGGCCTCGCCCAGGCGGTCGCGCCAGCGGGCCAGGCCGGGCTCGACGCTCAGCGCCGCCGGTTCGAGGTCGTTGGGGCCGGCCCCCGTCGGTCCGCCCAGGGCGTCCCACGCCCGGTACACCGCCACCGTCGAGCACCCGAACGGCGGCGTCACGAGGGTGAACGTCCGCTCGACGAAGGGCAACGGGTCGAGCCGGTCGCCGATGCCCGACACCCGCGCCCGCCCGCCCCGCAGGCAGAACGGCACGTCGGCACCGAGCGTCGCCGCCAGCGCCACGTCGTCGCTGCCGGCCCAGCGGAGGACGGCAGCGGCGTCCGCCGATCCACCGCCCAACCCGCCGCCCGCCGGGATGCGCTTGATCAGTCGTATGTGCGCCTCGCGGCCCACCGCACGCAGGGCGCGCAGCACCAGGTTGTCGTCGCCGGCCGGGACGCCCGGCGGCAGCCCCGGCGCCGCGGGCACGCCGGGCTTCAACCCGGTATCACCGCCGGCCGCCGGCGCGGGCACCGACGGCGTGTCCGCACCGGGTCGGGCATCGACGATCTCGAGTCCCGAGCCCGCACTGAATGCCAGCTCGTCGCCCAGGTCGATGCTCACCATCTCGGCGTCTAGCAGGTGGTAGCCGTCGGCGCGCACGCCCGTCACCCGCAGCGAGAGGGTGAGCTTGGCTGGAGCGAGGATGACGCTCAGTTCGTGGTCTTCTGCTTGCCCAGCCACACGCTGACGGCCAGGAGTACCGCCGCATAGAAGATCCCGGTCGCCAGGTTCTGCAGGCTGCCGAACAGGCGGTCGCCGAAGTCGGCGCCGAAGTCGTCCTGCGTCAGCGTGTAGATGAACCAGAGCCCGTACAAGCCGAGGACGGTCCAGGCGGCGACGAACACGAGCTTGGGCAGGTCGAGGGGCTTGCGGACCGGAGGCGCATAGCCGGAGTAGTGCTGGCCGTAGCCGGAGGGTTGGTACTGGTAGCCCGGCGGCGGCGTGTCGGGCGGCGGCGGGCCGCCGGGTTGCTGCGGACGCGGCGGTACCTGGCCGTACGGGTCCGGCGGAGTCTGGTCACTCATGGCCGTCACCTTGTCACACGGCGCCTGAGGCCGTGCCTACGGGCATGGCCGTGGCCCGAGCGGCCCGGCGCGAAGCGCCAAGAGCGGGAAGCGCAGCAAATGCTCGCCACATCCGACGTCAGCTGATGTCACACGGAGTTCGCGAGGCGGGCCCAATCCTCCAGGCTGAGCTGCTCCGCCCTGGCGTCGGGGCGCACGTCCGCCCGCTCGAACGCGGAGGGGTCGACGAGCGATGCCAGCGAGCGCCGAAGCATCTTGCGGCGCTGGCCGAACCCGGCCTCGACCAGGCTGAACAGGCGCTCGGGGTCGACGTCGACCGGCGGCCCGGGCAGCCGCCGCACGCGCACCAGAGCGGACTCCACTCGCGGCTGTGGGATGAAGACCGTGGGCGGCACTCGGCCCACCACCTCGGCGTCGGCCCGGTACGCGAGCTTGACCGAGGGGATGCCGTAGGCCTTGCTCCCCGGCCCGGCCGCCAGCCGCTCCCCCACCTCGCGCTGGACCATCACCAGCATGCGGTCGATCGCCGGCACGCGGGCGAGCAGGTCGAGCACCAGTGGCGTGGCCACGTTGTAAGGCAGGTTGGCCACCAGTGCCCACCGATCGTCGCCACCGCCGGAAACGTCACCGCCGAGCACCTCGTGCCAGTCGAGGGTCATGGCGTCGCCCTCCACCACACGCACCCCGAGGGGCTCGACGACCGACCGCAGCACGGGCAGCAGGTGGCGATCGAGCTCGACGGCGGTCACCTCGGCCCCGGTCTCGGCCAGCGCCACCGTGAGCGACCCCAGGCCGGCGCCGACCTCGACCACCCGGTCACCCCGACCGACGCCAGCCAGTCGGGCGATGCGACGCACGGTGTTGGGATCGGCCACGAAGTTCTGCCCCAGCGCCCTGCTGGGGGACAACCCGTGCTCGCTGAGCAGGTCGCGCACCTGACGGCGGGTCAGGGTCATCCGAAGTCCCGCCGCGGGATTGGTTGCTGGTGCCACCGACGCCGCGGCGGGTTCACCGGAGGCCGTACACCCGCTCGGCGTTGGCCCATGTCGTCGCGGCCACCGCGTCCACCGCCACTCCCATGACGTCGGCGACCGCGGCGCCCACCAGCGGCACCAGCGCCGGGCGGTTGGGACGGCCGCGGTACGGCACGGGCGCCAGGTAGGGGCTGTCGGTCTCCACGAGCAACCGCTCGAGCGGGCACACGGCCGCCGCCGCCCGCACGTCGTCGGCCGACGGGAACGTGACGATGCCGGAGAACGACAGGTACCCGTCCCGGTCTAGGCACGCCCTGGCCTCGTCGGGCCCGCCGGTGAAGCAATGGAACACCGTGCGTGCGGGCACGCCCTCGGCGTCGAGAACCGCGAACGTGTCGTCCCACGCCTCGCGCGTGTGGATCACCAGGGCCAGGTCGCGCTCGTGCGCCAGGGCGATCTGGGCGGCGAACATGTCCCGCTGCACCGGGCGGGGTGAATGGTCATAGTGGTAGTCGAGCCCGCACTCGCCCACGGCCACCACCCCGGCCTCGTCCAGCAGGTCGACGACCCCGTCGAGCCCGCGGCGGGCCTCGTGGGGGTGCAGGCCGACCGTGGCCCACACCACACCTGGGTGCCGGGCCGCAGCACGCACGGCCTCGGCCGAGCGCAGAGCGTCCGTCCCCACGGTGACCAGCCGCTCGACGCCGGCGTCGCGGGCCTCCGCCACCATGGCGTCGACCTCGCCGGCGTCGACCTCCTCGTTGACGTCCCAGCCCAGGTGACAGTGGTCGTCGGTCCAGCGGATCGACACCGGTCTGCTCCGCGGTCGCTACTCCGCCGGCAGGCGGGGGAACAGCGGCGGGCCCTTGGCCACGGGGAGACCGCCGGGGTAGCCACCCCAGTTGGCGGCCTCGGGCAGGCGCTGGTCGAGGACGGATCCGGGAAGGCCGATACGCCGCCATGCCTCCTGCACCGTGTTGGGAATAGCCGGGCTCGCCAGCACCGCCACGATCCGCAGCGCCTCGAGGGCATCGCCGAGCACCGCGTCGACCTCTGGGCCGGGCTCCGTCTTCCAGGGCTCGTTGGCTTCGAGGTAGCTGTTGGTCTCACGGATCAATCGCCAGGTGGCCTCGAGCGCGGCCGCCGGCTGGCCGTTGGCCCACGCCTCCTCCGCCGCCGCGTAGACCTCGGCAGCGACCGGTGCCAGCGGGCTGTCGCTCCGGGGTTTGGGTCCGACACCGTCGCTCTTGCGGTCGACCACCGTCGCCACGCGCGACAGCAGGTTGCCGAAGTTGTTGGCCAGGTCGCTGTTGTACCGCTCGACCATGCGCTCGTAGCTGAAGTCGCCGTCGGGCCCGAATGGCGTGTCGCGCAGGAAGTGGTAGCGGAAGCCGTCGACGCCGAAGTCGTCGACAAGGTCGCCCGGCGCGATCTGGTTGAGGCTGGTCTTGCTCATCTTCTCGCCGCCGACAAGCAGAAAGCCGTGGACCGAGATGTCGGCCGGTGGATCGATCCCCGCCGCCATGAGCATTGCCGGCCAGTACACGCAGTGGAACCGCAGGATGTCCTTGCCGATCAGGTGGTGCACCGCCGGCCACCACGTCGCGAACCGCTCTTCGTCCTGTCCGTAGCCAATGGCCGTGACGTAGTTGATGAGCGCGTCATACCAGACGTAGGTGACATGGGCGGGATCCCACGGCAGCGGTACGCCCCAGGAGATGGACGTGCGGCTTATCGAGAAGTCGGCGAGTCCACCCCTGATGAAACCCAACGCCTCGTTCCGCCTGCTCTCGGGGTGCACGAAGTTGGGATGCTCCGCATACCAGTCGAGCAGTGGCTGCTGGAAGCGGGACAGCTTGAAGAAGTAGTTCTCCTCCTTCACCTGTTCCACCGGACGGTGGTGGATCGGGCACAACCCGTCGACCAGCTCGTCGGGCGTGTAGTACGCCTCGCACGACACGCAGTACAGGCCCTCGTAGATGCCCAGCTCGATGTGGCCGTTGTCGTAGACGCGCTGGAGGAACGCCTGCACCGCGACGCGGTGGCGACGCTCCGTGGTGCGGATGAAGTCGTCGTTCGAGATGTCCAGCAGCTTCCAGGCGTCGCGGAAGCGCTCGGACGTCCTGTCGGCCATCTCCTTGGGACTGATGCCGTTCGCCTCGGCCGCCCGCTGGATCTTGAGGCCGTGCTCGTCGGTGCCGGTGAGGAAGAAGGTGTCGTCGCCCAGCAAGCGATGCCAGCGGGCCAGGGCATCGGCGATGACGGTGGTGTACGCGTGGCCGATGTGGGGGGCGTCGTTGACGTAGTAGATCGGCGTCGTCACGTAGTAGCGGACCACATGCCGAGGCTACTGGCCGTAGTGACCGACCCGGCCGTGATATCCCCCCGTGCCGGCGGGGCGGGTAGGGTGGCTCGGCCGCCGTAGTAGGTCGTTGCGGCCAGCTTCGGCCCAGAGGCGCCCGCTGGGATGTTGTTGGAGGACAGACACTGAGCCCTGCTCGACCGCCGTCGCCGCGACGGAGGCCCGACCGAGCCAAGCGAGACCGTGCCGGCCGCAAGGTCCGCCCTGTCGACGAGTTCGGCCGGGACCAGCCGCCGTCCCGAGGTGCTGGCCGCGCCCCCCAATCCGACGACTGGGACGCACAGCGCTTGTCGGATTGGCCGCCAGGCCGTGGCCCCGACGCACCGGGTGAGCCGGACGACGCCGAGATCCCGCGGATCACCACCGTCCATCCCGCCGCGGACACGTCGCCTCGACCATGGGAGGAGGCCGCGGCCGCCGCGGCCGCGACCCGCGGCGCCGCTGTCCAGCACCGCCCGCCCAGCGACGGCGTGACCCCGATCTCGCCGCGGGCGTGGCGGGAGGAGGTCGCCCGCCGGACAGCCGGGCGGGCCCCGGGTGCTGCCCCGCCCGCCAGGCACAGCACGGCGCCGCCGGCCGCCCGGCGCAACACGGCGCCGGCGGCCCCGCGGCGGTCGTGGGACGATCCACGCCCCATTCCCCAGGACTGGAGCCACCCCGCCCCCAGCGAGCCTCGCCAACCCGCCGAATGGGGCGACCCGGGTGTCGCCCGACCATCGGACGACTGGGACGAGGACACGCGGTTTCGCACCCCGGAGGCCCTGGGTGGCGACCACCCGCTTGCGTCGCCCACCGCCCCGTCCATCTGGGACGAGCCGCCGGTCGCCCTCGCGGAGGACTGGGCCGACGACGGCGTGGGGCTCCGCACCGCGCCGGTCGAGTCGCCCCCACGACGGGCGCCGGACGGTGACGGCGGCGGCGGCAGGCGACCGCGCCGGGCGGCGCCCCGGCGAAGCGAACGCCCAGCGCCAGGCACCGTGGATCGGGGGCCCCGGCTGCCGCACGTCCCCGGCTTCGACGGGCTCCGGGCCGTAGCACTACTCGCGATCCTCGCCTTCCACCAGGGATACGACCTGGTCAGGGGCGGGTTCCTCGGCATCTCCAGCTTCTTCACCCTCTCGGGGTTCCTGGCCGCGACCCTGCTCCTGGCCGAGTGGTCTCAGGACGGCGGGGTGTCGCTGGGCCGGTTCTGGGAGCGGCGGGCCCGGCGCCTGATCCCGGCCCTCGCGTTCGTGCTCGCCGCGGTCGTCGTGCTGCAGGCGACTCTGCGGGTCGGCGCCGGTCCCGGGTTCCGGGGCGACGTCCTGGCAGCCGCCGGCCAGGTCCTCAACTGGCGCTTCGCCTTCGGGGGCGACGGCTTCGCCAGCGTGCTCACCGACCCGTCACCGGTCCAGAACATCTGGGCGGTGTCACTGGCGGTGCAGGCCTTCGTGCTGCTGCCGCTGGCGTTCGTCGGGATCATGCGCATGGTCGGCACCCGCTGGCGGGCGGCAGGGGCGCTGTTCGGCCTGGCGGCCGTCGCGTCGTTCGTGGCCGCGTCCATGACCGCCGACCGGGCCGGCAACGACGGGGTCGCCTACTACGGCACCCACACCCGGATCGGCGAACTGCTGGTGGGCGTCGTCCTCGCCTACGCCGTGCTGAGCCCCTGGTTCCGCCGGCTCATGGAGACGCCCCGCGGCGCGGCCGTCCTGCGCTACGGCCCGCTCGTGGCGCTGGCCGGCCTGGCATGGCTCTGGAGCACGACGAGCCTGTACTCGACCAACCTCTTCGGCGGGGTGACCGCGGTCAACGCCCTGCTCACGGCGTTCGTTCTGCTGGCGGTGACCAGCCCAGGTCCGGCCACCACCGCGCTCGGGTGGCGGCCCCTGAGCGCCATCGGCGCGATCAGCTACGCCGCCTACCTGGTCCACTGGCCGATCTTCCTGCTGCTCGACGAGGACCGGACCGGGCTCGACTCGCACCTCCTGTTCCTGGCCCGCCTAGCGGTCACGCTGGTGGTGGCGGCGCTGTTGACATGGGCCATCGAACGGCCCATCCGCTATCGCCTCGCGGTCCCCCGGCGCCAGCTCGGCGTGGCGCTCGGCACCAGCCTGGCGCTGGTGGCCGCCGTCGCGCTGGTCCTCCCCGAACAGCCACCACGCGACGTGAGCCTGACCGTCGACAACGGCGACGGGCCCGGCGACCTCGACGTCGTGACGCCGGCCGCGGGCGACGACGAGATCGTGCGCATCGCCCTCGTCGGCGACGGGCTGGCCGGCTCGATGACATCGGGCCTGGAGACCTGGAACGCCGAGCAGACCGACCAACAAGTGCGTGTCGACACGCACGTGGCCGCCGGCTGCCCGATCAGCACTCCCGGCCCGGTGCGGCTGGCGGGCGAGACCATCGGCGACGACATCGCCTGCGTGGGCTTCGGGCCCCGGTTGCCCAAGCTGCTCGACGCCTCCGGCGCCGACGCCATCGTCGTGGTCGGCGGGCTGGCCGACCTCGGCGAACGCGAGATCGACCGGGAGTGGCGCCACATCGGGGACCCGGTGTTCGACGACTGGCTCGGCGACCGCTACGACGACCTCGCCGACAGGCTGGCCGGGCAGGACGTGCCGGTGTTGTGGGCCACGTATCCGCACGTTCGACTCGCCCCCGGCAACGACGGTGAGGGGGACTGGACGACGGTTGCGGACAACGATCCGCTGCGGGTCGAGCGGCTCAACGAGATCATCCACGACACGGTGGCGGGTCGCGACGGCTTCTCGGTGATCGACCTCGACGCCTGGACCCAGGACCTGCCGGCCGGCGGCGCCTTCGGTGCCGACTACCGGCTCGAGGGTCGCGACCTCACCGAGGCAGGGGCGGATGCCGCCGCCCGCTGGCTCGTGCCCAAGGTCCTGGATGCCACCGGCACCGAGCCGCCCGCCGACGAGAGCGGCGACGCGACCACCACCACGACCGGCTAGCCAACGGAGCGCCCGAGGCAATAGGGACCGCCGCGAGGCTCTGGAGGCAATGGGGACCGGCCCCCGGACCCGGTTGCCTCGGGCTCGCCCGTCCGGACCGTATTGCCTCGGGGTTGCGCGTTCAGCCGGGTCGGTGGCCGGGACCGGATGCCATGCTGGGGCCGCCCATGGCTACCTTCATCCTCCGCCTCGACGACCCGGGTGACGCCGGCGCTCGGCGGCCCGCGCCTCGCGGTCAAGGACCTGCTCGACGTGGTCGGCACGCCCACGACCGCCGGCTCCGCCGTGGTCGCCGCCAACGCGGAACCGGCCCCCACCGACGCCCCCTGCGTCGCCGCGGCACGGGCCGCCGGGGCCCGGATCGTCGGCAAGACCAACCTCCACGAGCTGGCGTTCGGCGGCACCGGCATCAATCCCCACTTCGGCACCCCGGTGAACCCACTCGACCCCACCCGCATCCCCGGGGGGTCGTCGAGCGGCTCCGCCGTCGCAGTCGCCACCGGGGAGGCCGACGTCGCCATCGGCACCGACACCGCCGGGTCGGTTCGGACCCCGTCGGCCTGCTGCGGCACCGTAGGTCTCAAGACCACGTGGGGCCGGATCCCGACCACCGGCGTTTGGCCGCTGGCGCCGTCGCTGGACACGGTCGGCCCGATGGCGCGGGATGTGGCCGGCGTGACCCTCGGCATGCAGCTCCTGGATCCAGGCTTCGCGGCGCAGGCGCCGAGCGCGACCATCGTGGGCCGGGTCCGGTTGCCGACTCCGGTCGATCCGGTCGTCGACCGGGCCGTCGACGACCTGCTGGCCGCCAGCGGCCTCGACGTGGTCGACCTCGTCCTGCCGGGGTGGGCGGCGGCCGCCCGGGCGGGTGGCACGGTGCTCTTCGGCGAGGCCTGGCTGACGGACCAAGCCGTCTACGAGGCCGACGCCGCCGGCCTGGGGGCCGAAACGCGGGATCGGCTCGAGCAGGGGCGAGCCATCCCCGCCGCCGATCTCGCCGCGGCCCGCGCCCACGCCCGCCTCTGGTGTCAGGAGCTCGCCGCGGTGTTCGCCGGTGTCGAGCTGCTGGCCCTGCCGACCCTGCCGGTACTGGCCACGCGCCTGGACGAGCCGCCCCCCGACAGCCGGACCACCAACGTGCCCGTCAACCTGGCCGGCCTGCCGGCGCTCGCCCTGCCCGCGCCCGCCGACGGGCCGCTGCCGGCCAGCGTCCAGCTGGTGGGACCGCGCGGGTGCGAGCCGTTGCTCCTGGCCACCGGCGCCCTGCTCGAGGCGGCGGCGCTCACGCTGTCATAAACGTCGAGGCAACCTGCGGCGACTGGCCTCACTGGTGGAGAATCGGGCCCATGGCTGAGGAACCGCGCGCCAGCCGGCCACACATGCCCGGCTACGGCACCAAGGAGCCGGCCCAGGGCACCGGGCTGCTCCCCTGGTCGTGGGCGACGGAACGGCTCACCCGCTCCCACGACTACTGGGTGGCGACCACACGGCCCGACGGCCGGCCCCACGTCATGCCGGTCTGGGGCGTGTGGTGGGACGATGCCCTGTGGTTCAGCAGCGGCCTGCGATCCTCGAAGGCCCGCAACCTGGCCGCCGATCCCCGCTGCGCGATCACGACCGACAACGCGCAGGAGCCCGTCGTGCTGGAGGGCACCGCCGCCCAGGTCCGAGACGCGGACACCATCCGCGGCTTTGCCGAGCGGCTCGGCGCCAAGTACGAGACCGACTACGGCATCGACTTCTTCGACCCCGACGTCAACGGCACCTACCGCGTGGCGCCGAGCTGGGCGTTCGGGCTGATGGAGAGCGACTTCGAGGGCTCGCCGACCCGTTGGGACTTCACCTCGCGCTCGTGAGCGCTCAGGCGACGACCAGGCACCCGGCGTAGAGGGCCACCGCGATGGCTCCGCACGCCACGACCGGCAGCACCGGCGGCGTGTTGCGGCCCAGGCGCGGGCCCCACTCCCACAGGATCCAGCCGCCCAACGCACCGGCGATCAGCCCACCTATGTGCCCACCGATGGAGATCCCGGGTATCGCAAAAGTGAGGATCAGGTTGAGCACCAGCAGGGGCCCGATGCCGGTGCTGAACGGGTCGACGCCCCGCGACCGCAGGGCGATGAAGGTGGCGCCCATGAGCCCGAAGACGGCTCCGGAGGCGCCGAGCGTCAGGGCGTTGGGGTCGAGGATCAGCGTGAGGAACGACCCGCCGAGCAGGGACATGAAGTAGAGCGCTGCGAAGGCCCAGCGCTTGATCGCCGGTTCCAGCAGCTTGCCGAGCTGCCACAGCAGGAACATGTTGAACCCGATGTGCAGCAGGTTGGCGTGCAGGAACCCGGCCGTGACCGGTCGCCACCAATCGCCGGCCGCCACCGCCGGGCCGTAGAGCGCGCCGTCGGCCGTCCAGTTGTGGTCGCCGAGCTGGTTCGACCCCGACACCATGTCGCCGATGAAGATGGCCACGTTCGCGGCGACCAGCGCCATCGTGACGACGGGGCGGGTGGCCAGCGACCGCAGTGGGACCGTGCGCTGCCGGCCCGAGCGAGCACACTCGGGGCAGTGGAACCCCACCGAGGCCTGGTTCATGCACGACGGGCAGATGGGCCGGTCGCAGCGCTGGCAGCGCACGCCGGCGCGGCGGTCGCCGTGTCGGTAGCAGGTCTGCACGCTCGTGGCCACTGCTGGAGGCTACCGGCGCGGCACCTGATTCGGCCGGTCAGGCGGCCGACGGGTCGGCCGACCCGGCGCCCCTGACGGCGACGTCCGGAACGCATGCGAGGCGGCGGCCGCCGATCCGGTCGCGCAGCAGCCACTGGGCGCAGAGCCCGGCGCCGGCGATGGCGGCGGCGACCGCAAACCCGCCGCGGTAGCTGGTCAACGACACCGCGACGCCGATGAGGGTCGCGCCGAACCCGCTCGACAGGTCGAAGAACACCGAGAACGTGCCCACCGCGTGGCTGCGCTCGCTCTCGGGCGCCGCCGCCATGACGGCGGTGAACAGTGACGGGTACAGGAGCGACATGCCGATCCCGAGCGGGACGGCCGCCAGCCAGATCGCGGGCACCGATGCCCACACCGCCACCAGCCCGACGCCGAGCCCCACACCGCAGAGCGCGATGGTCGAGCCGCGTGCGCCAGCCCAGGCGATCAGGCAGGCGGGCCCCGACGATCCGGACGACGAGGACCAGCCCGGCGTACAGGCCGAACACGCCGCCCACGCTTTCCTGGCCCAGGTCCTCGGCGAACAGCGGCACGAACGACGAGAACGCGATGAACGGGACGAGCCCGAGGAACAGGATCACCCCCGGCAACAAGGCGTCCCGCTGCAGGAAGCTGCGATGGGGCGCCACCGCCACCGTGGCCCCCTGGGGATCCACAGGCTGATGACCGCGGCGCAGGCGCAGCAGCCCGCCAGCGCGATCCACAGCGTGGCGAAGCCGTAGGTGACCAGGGCCTCGCCGATCGGCGGTCCGACGGCCAGGCCGCCGTAGAGCGCGACCGAGAAGTAGGACGCCGCCTCGCCCCGGCGGTGGTCGGGCGCCAGGTCCTGGGCGGCGGTGGCCACCCCGACGAACATGGCCGCCTCGCCGGCGCCGGTGAGCAGCCGGGCGAGCACGAGCATCCACAGCTCGGTGGCGACGCCATAGAGCAGGATCGAGACAGCCGACGATCGGTGGCTCCGGACACCGCCAGGACGCGCCGGCCACGCGTGTCCCCGATGCGCCCGGTCCAGGGGCGCAGCAGGGCCGCCGTCACCGCCAGCGAGCCGACGCCGACGCCCACCTGTACGCCGCCCGCCGCCCAGCTCGCCCTCGACGAACCGAGGCACCGTGGGGATGAGCGCACCGAGGGCGATGAAGTACGCGAACGCCGCCAGCATCACCACCGCGAACTGCGGCGTGAGCAGGCTCTTCTCGTCGTCGTCTAGTGGAGCCGGGGGGACGTCGGCAGGCACAGGAACATCCAGTTTCCCACCTGGGTCCCAGCGGCCACCACCCCGTTAGCCCCCGGGAACCAGCCAACGGACCGCCAGCGGCGGCAGCGTCAACACCGCCGAGTCGGGCTGCCCCTGCCATGGCGTGCCGTCGGTGTGCACCTCCGGCTGGACCACCCCGCTGCCGCCCCATCGCTCCTCGTCGGTGTTGAGTGCGTCGACCCAACGGCCAGACAAGGGCAAGCCGATCCGGTAGCCGTGACGAGGCACTGGCGTGAGGTTGGCGACGCAGGCGACGACTCCGCCATCCGTCCCCCGAGCCCAAGCGCAGGAAGGCGTACGCCGACGTGTCACGGTCGTTGGCGTCGAGCCAGGCGAAGCCCGCGGGCGTGGTATCGCCGGACCACAACGCCGGCTGCGCGGCCTCCACCGCGTTGAGCTCGCGGAGCAGGTCGCGCACGCCCCGGTGCAGCGGATCGGCCAGCAGGTACCAGTCGATCTCGCGGTCCTGGCTCCACTCCCGTTCCTGCGCCAACTCACCGCCCATGAACAGCAGCTGCTTGCCGGGATGCGACCACATCCAGGCGTACAGCGCCCGCAGGTTGGCGAAGCGCTGCCACGGGTCACCCGGCATCTTGTTCAGCAGGGAGCCCTTGAGGTGCACGACCTCGTCGTGGCTCAGCGGCAGCACGTAGTTCTCGGTCCAGGCGTAGGTCAGCCCGAACGTGAGCAGGTCGTGGTGCCAGCGGCGGTGCACGGCCTCGTGGCCGAAGTACTCGAGGGTGTCGTGCATCCAGCCCATGTTCCACTTCTGGCTGAATCCCAGGCCGCCCGCGTCCACCGGTCGGGAAACCCCGCCCCACGCCGTCGACTCCTCGGCCACGGTGAGCACGCCCGGGAAGTCGCGGTGGACCAGCTCGTTCATCTCCTGCAGGAACGAGATGGCCTCGAGGTTCTCTCGCCCGCCGTGGCGGTTGGGTACCCACTCGCCGTCGCGGCGGGAGTAGTCGAGGTAGAGCATCGAGGCGACCGCGTCGACCCGCAGGCCGTCGACGTGCATCTCCTCCAGCCAGTAGCGGGCGCTGGCGACGAGGAAGTTGCGCACCTCGTTGCGGCCGAAGTTGAACACCAGGGTGCCCCAGTCCGGCTGCTCGCCCTGGCGGGGGTCGGCGTGCTCGTACAGCGCGGTGCCGTCGAAGCGCGCCAGCGCCCAGTCGTCACGGGGGAAGTGGGCGGGCACCCAGTCGATGAGCACGCCGATCCCCCGGCGGTGCAGGTGGTCGACCAGGAACCGGAAGCCGTCGGGATCGCCGAAGCGGGCGCTGGGTGCGAAGTAGCTCGACACCTGGTAGCCCCACGACGGGTCGTAGGGATGCTCCGTGGGCGGCAGCAGCTCCACGTGTGTGAAGCCGAGGTCCGCCACGTGGTCGGCGAGGCCCTCGGCGAGCTCGTCGTAGCCGTGGTAGCTGCCGTCGGGGTGCCGGCGCCACGAGCCGAGGTGCACCTCGTAGACCGCCATCCGCTCGTCCCAGGGCCTGGCGGCGGCGCGGCGGGCTATCCACTCGCCGTCGCCCCACTCGAAGCTCGATCGGAAGATCACGCTGGCCGTGGCGGGCGGCGCCTCGCTGGCGGTGGCGAGGGGATCGGCCTTCAGGCGCAGCGATCCGTCCGCGCCGAGCACCTCGAACTTGTACCTGTGCCCGGCGCGCGCCTCGGGCACGAAGATCTCCCACACGCCCGAGACGCCGAGCGTCCGCATCGGATGGACCCGGCCGTCCCAGCCGTTCCATTCGCCCACCACCCGCACCGCCCGGGCCGAGGGCGCCCATACGGCGAACGCGGTTCCCTCCACGCCCTGATGCACCCCGGGGTGGGCCCCGAGCACCGCCCAGAGGCGCTCGTGCCGGCCCTCGCCCACCAGGTAGATGTCGAGCTCTCCGAGGGTGGGCAACAGGCTCCAGGGCTCGACGACCGTGTGCTCGTCTCCGGCAGCCCCACCCCAGCGGTAGGTGACCCGGTAGCCGGGGGCTGGCGCAGTGTCCAGCTCGGCCTCGAACACCCCGCCATCGTGGATCCTGCGCATCGGCTGGCCCTCGAGCGTGGCTGACGACGCTTCCGGCCGCCACGCCCGGACCACTAGCCGCCCGCCGTCCTCGTGGACGCCCAGGAACCGATGGGGGTCCCGACATGTTCCCGCCACGAGCGACTCGATCTCGGCGGTGCGGGGGACCGAGGCCACAGGCGGGTCCTGCCTAGGCCACCAGTGCGAGCGTGCGCCGCACTGCGGATGCCGGGATGTCCACCCAGTCAGGCCGGTGCGAAAGCTCGTAGATGATCTCGTACAGCGCCTTGTCGAGCTCGAAGGCTCGGAGCAGCGACTCGCGGTCGGCCGCCGACGCCGGCAAGAGCCCGTCGATGCCCGTGACCGATTGGTAGCCCCGCCAGAACTCGTCCGCGGCCCGGGACTCCCACTGCTCCGCCAACTCCACGAGCTCGGGGTCGACGTCGCGACCCCGCTCGGCGAGGCCGGTGCGGGCGGCGTAGTGGAAGGACCGGACCATGCCGGCCACGTCCCGCAGCGGCGACGAAACCCGCACGCGTTCGGCGACCGGCCTGACCGGTTCGCCCTCGAAGTCGAGCACGAACCAGCCGGCGTCGGCCAGCAGCATCTGCGCCAGGTGGAGATCGCCGTGGATCCGCGTGGCCTGCCCGGCGTCGGCAACGTCGGCCAGTGTGGCCAGCGCGGCGCCAACGGCGGCGGCGTCGACGACATCGGCCACCGGCGTCGCCGCCGTGGCAGCAACGTCCGGCAGCCGTTCGAGCTGGGCGCGGAAGCCGTCGAGCCAGTCCTTCGGTGACCCCGGCTCGGTGCCGAACACCTCGGCCATCGCCAAGTGGAGGCGCGCCGTCACGTCGCCGAGTGTCAGGGCCTCGGGGCCGAAGTCGCCGCCGGCCTGCTCGGGCGGCATCCGGGTATTGAGCAGATCGCGCAGCGAGGTGTGCGCCAGATCCCACGCGTCGGTGGATCCCAGCAGGTACTGCCGCACGACAGCAAGGTCCCACCCCTCGTACCGCAGCTCGGCCAGCTGGGGGACGACGTGGCGGAAGCCACGCTCCCCGAGCAGCTTGGTGATCTCCACGTCCGGATTGGGCTCCGGGTACACCCGGCGGAAGAGCTTGAGGATGAGCCGCTCGTCGTAGACCACAGACGTGTTCGACTGTTCGACGACGAGAGGTCGCGCGACCTCCGCCGACTCGTCGGGTGCCACCCTCTCGAGCACCAACAGCGCCAGGTCGGGGTCGACGAGCGCGTCGTAGTAGATCCAGCCGTCGACTTCGCCGAGGGTCACCCGTGCCTTGCCCTGGAGGAACTCGGCGTCGCATGGCGCCGGGCGCCCGCCCAGCACGATCTGGTAGGTGGCGCGACCACCGTCGGCGCCGATGGCGTCGACCAGTAGCCATACCAGCAACGGATCGCCCTCGCGGGCATCGAGGGTGGTGACCGCCACGTCGGCAGGCGGCTCGCTGCCGGCGTACCACCGTTGCCGTGGCATGAAGCCTCCCAGCAGCGGTGCCAGCGCCTCGCCTAACTCGTCGAGACTGGGCACACCACCTGCCTAGCACGCCCACCTCACCCTGCGAACCTGCGGCGGTTGGAGCGGCCATGGCCTCCCCAACCGCCACAAGTCGCTGTCGATGTCTATGTCCTGCTGATCCTGATCGGGACCGTCAACGCCGTCGGTGCCGATGGCGGTCCGAGCACGGGCAGCGCACACTATTCCCCTTCGACGCCCTGTGTACCCGAGGCGAGTCGCGCGCGGATTTTCCGTTTGGCTGCCGTTTACGCCAGGTTCTCCACCCGCCTGGCGACAGAACGCACGCGGATCATCCCTGCCCCTCGTCATGGTGCTGGTCGACCAGCTCGAACCAGTAGAAGCCGTGGCCGGCGAGCGTCACGAAGTAGGGCAGCTCACCGATCGGGGGGAACGGCACGCGGCCGGTCAGTTCGATCGGGACCTTGCCCGCGAGCTGTTCGAGCATGAGCTCACACGGTTGTGGGAACCGGGACAGGTTGTTGACACACAGCACGATGTCTTCCTCGCCGTCGTCGCCGACTCCCCGGCGCAGGTAGGCGAGCACCGACGGGTTCTGCGCGTGCAGCATCTCGAACTGGCCGACGGCCAGCACCGGGTGCTGGCGCCGCACCGAGATCATCCGCCGTAGCCAATGCAGGAAGCTCGACGAGTCCCGCTGCTGCTGCTCGACGTTGACGGCCTGGAAGCCGTACACCGGGTCCATGAGCGGGGGCAGGAACAGCTGGGCGAAGTCGGCGGTCGAGAAGCCCGCGTTGCGGTCGGGCGTCCACTGCATCGGGGTGCGGACCCCGTCGCGGTCGCCGAGGTAGATGTTGTCGCCCATGCCGATCTCGTCGCCGTAGTACATGACCGGGCTACCCGGCATCGAGAACAACATGGCGTGGAACAGCTCGGCCATGCTCTCGTCGTTGTCGAGCAGCGGGAACAGGCGCCTCCGGATGCCCAGGTTGAGCTTCATGCGGGGATCGGTGGCGTACTCGGAGTACATGTAGTCGCGGTCCTCGTCGGTGACCATCTCCAGGGTCAGCTCGTCGTGGTTGCGCAGGAAGATGCCCCACTGGCAGGCATCGGGAATCTCGGGGGTCTGCGCCAGGATCTCGGTGATGGGGTGGCGCTGCTCCTTGCGGACCGCCATGAACATGCGCGGCATGAGCGGGAAGTGGAAGCACATGTGGCACTCGTCGCCGTTGCCGAAGTAGTCGACGACGTCGGACGGCCACTGGTTGGCCTCCGCCAGCAGCACGCGGCCCGGGTACTCGGCATCAACCGTCTTGCGTATGCGCCGGAGGTACTCGTGGGTCTCCGGCAGGTTCTCCCCGTTGGTGCCGTCCCGCTCGAACAGGTACGGCACGGCGTCGAGCCGGAACCCGTCGAGGCCGAGGCTCAGCCAGAACCGCACCACGTCGAGCATGGCCTCGGCCACCTCGGGGTTCTCGTAGTTGAGGTCGGGCTGATGGTGGAAGAACCGGTGCCAGTAGAACTGCTCCCGCTGCGGGTCCCAGGTCCAGTTGGAGGGCTCGGAGTCGACGAAGATGACCCGGGCGTCGCTCCAGCGGTCGCTGTCGTCGCTCCACACGTACCAATCGGCCTTCGGGTTGGTCCGGTCGTCGCGCGACTCCTGGAACCAGGGGTGCAGGTCCGACGTGTGGTTCACCACGAGATCAGCGATGACCCGGATCCCTCGGCGATGGGCCTCGTCGAGGAAGATGTCGACGTCCTCGACGGTGCCCGACTCCGGCAGCACGGTGTAGAAGTCGCTGATGTCGTAGCCCCCGTCACGCAGGGGCGACTGGTAGAAGGGCAGCAGCCACAGGCAGTCGATCCCGAGCCACTCGAGGTAGTCGAGCCTCTGCCGCATCCCCCGGAAGTCGCCGAACCCGTCGCCGTCGGAGTCGGCGAACCCCCGCACCGCCACCTCGTAGAAGACGGCACGTTGGTACCAACGGGCCTCTCCGGTGTCGATCGGCGTCGCCATTCCGCCCAGGCTGGCACATGACCGGGGGCCTGGTGCGCGCCCCGGGCGGGTGCGGTTCGTCTAGATGAGAAGGAGGATCAGCACCACCACGACGATCATCAGCACGACCGCGACGCCGGCCAGGACTCTTGGCGGGACCCCGGGCGAGGTGGGAGCGTCGGCGTCGTCGTCGTGCTCGACGTAGGCACGGAACATGCCGGTGTCCGCGCCCGGATCGTCCTCGGGTCGCTCGTTCATGGCCCGGATGCTACGCCGGGTGGCCGGGCTGGAGGGTCCACTAGTTCTGGTCGGAGCGATGCGGTCATGTGCCGCACACCTACGACCAGCTTGGGTTGGTGGCCCGGCCGGCCGGCGCGCCTCACTCGTGGCGCAGGGCCTGGGCCACGTCGGCCGCCGAGCGGGCGGCGTCGTCGGGGCGGGGGGCGAAGTGGGGTATCTCGATCTCGACCCGGTCGACGGCGCCCGCGAACGGGAACGGCGGCTCGTAGTCGTCGCACACCGGGAAGCCCTTGTCGGCCCCGATGTGCAGCCCGGCGCCGCCGATCTGCCAGCGGAACGGCAGGTCGTGGGGTAGTTCGAGCTCGGCGACGCGCCCGTCGTCGACGGCGAGGTGGACGGCGCCACCCCCCTCCCGGCGATCCCGCGCCCGTTCGTAGCCGAGCCGGACCAGACGGCGGCCGGGCGCCAGGACCACGGACGAGACGGCGCGGTGGAGCGTCCCGAAGAGGCTGAACGCCACAGCCGGGTGGCCGTCGACGACGTAGAGCGCCCAGCCGTTGTTCCAGTCGCCCAGCGCGCACACCACACCCGCGCACGCGCCGGATCCATCGGTCTCGGGGACATCGAGGTGCGCGGTCAGCTCGAAGCCGCCGGCCAGCGGCGGCAGCAGGTCCTCGGCCACGCCGCCACCACCCGGACGGAAGACGCTCCGGTGCCGGGGCAGGTTGGGCGACGGCTCCATCGCCACGGCGCGACCGATGAGGCTGTCGTCGAGCGGTAGGACCTGGTTGCGGCCGGCCTCGTGCCACCACAGGGCCTCGAGCTCGGCCACCAGCTCCGGGTGCTGGTCGGCGACGTCGACGGCCTCGGCGAAGTCGGACGACAGGTCGAACAGCGACCATCGGTCGGTAGCGAAGTCGTGGCTGCCGGGGACCCGCTCGCGCTCGACCGAGAGCTGCCGGCCGATGTGGTCGGTCGTGGCCTTCCAGTCGCCGTGGACGATCGAGCGGGACCCGACCATCTCGAAGTACTGCGTCTGGCGCGGGCTCGGGGCCCCGGGATCGTCGAACGTGGGCCGCAGGCTGGCGCCGTCGATCGGCTGCTGGTCGACGCCGTCGACCACGTCCGGGGCGTCGATGCCCACGGCGTCGAGCACGGTGGGCATCAGGTCGACGGCG
Source organism: uncultured bacterium (assembly GCA_963813485.1). Lineage (GTDB taxonomy): Bacteria > Actinomycetota > Acidimicrobiia > Acidimicrobiales > VFJN01 > DASQUK01. The sequence goes on along the minus strand of CAWEZE010000017.1, from coordinate 29,536 downwards.
TGGCAGAACTGGTCTCTCACCATGCCGGCCGCCGACGGCGGGATCGCCGCGGGCCAGTGCGCGATGAGGGGGGTCCGCACACCACCCAGCCACGCGTAGCGCTTCCACAGCCGCAGCGGCGTGTTGCCGGCCCATGCCCAACCCCAGGGATAGTGGTTGTAGGCCCGGAAGCCGCCGAGGTCGTCGATGTGCGTCAACGTGTCGGCCAGGTCGTCGAGGCGGTCGTGCGTGAAGCGGTGCTCGTTCAGCGACCCGGTGGGCCCGCCCTCGGCGCTGGCGCCGTTGTCGCTGATCAGCAGGACCAGCGTGTCGTCGAGAAGCCCGGCGGTCCGCAGGAAGTCGAGCAATCGCCCGATCTGTGCGTCGGTGTGCGTCAGGTAGCCAGCGAAGACCTCCATCATCCGGGCGTACAGCTGGCGCTCGTCTGCCGGCAGTTCGTCCCAGGCCGGCACCCAGGAAGGACGCTCGCTGATCCGGGTCCCGTCGGGCACGACCCCGGCGTCCAACTGGCGCGCGAACGTCGCCTGGCGCCACGCCTCCCAGCCGGCGTCGAACCGTCCGCGGTAGGCGTCGATGAACGACCGGGGGGTCTGGTGGGGAGCGTGCACGGCGCCGGGCGCGAAGTAGCAGAAGAAGCGGCGCCCGGGCGTGGCCTGCTGTTGGTCTTGGATGAAGCGGATCGCCCGGTCGGCCAGGTCCTCGGTCAGGTGGTAGCCCTCCACAGGGGTTCGCGGCGGATCGACAAAGCCGTTGTCGGACACCAGGTCGGGCGTCCACTGGTTGGTGTCGCCCCCCAGGAAGCCGTAGTGCCGCTCGAAGCCGAGCCCCAGCGGCCAGCGGTCGAAGGGACCCGAGGCGCTCTCCTCCCAGCGCGGCGTGAGGTGCCACTTTCCGACGGCGAACGTGCCGTAGCCCACGTCGCGCAGGATGCGGGCGAGCGTGGCCGCCGACGGCGGGATCCGCCCGCTGTAGCCGGGGAAGCCGGTGGGCAGGTCGGTGAGGAAGCCCATGCCCACGGCGTGGTGGTTGCGGCCGGTGAGCAGGCATGCCCGCGTGGGCGAGCACAGGGAGGTGACGTGGAAGCGGTTGTACCGCAGCCCGCCGGCGGCGAGCCCGTCGATGGTCGGGGTGTCGATGTCGCTTCCGAAGCAGCCGAGCTGAGCGAACCCCAGGTCGTCGAGCACGATCACCAGCACGTGGGGCGCGCCCTGCGGGGGATGGGGCCGGGCAGGGAACACCGGCGTCGACTCGGCACTCGTGAACATGCGACAAAGCTGCCGCGTGAGTGGTGGTTCCCGCCACCTGACCCGCGGCGGATGCTGTTTCGTACACTTGACCAGCGGGGCGGCCGCCGCCGCCTGACCCCTTGCCGTTCTGTCAGACCTCAGGCGCAATCTGGGGCCTGAGGTCTGACAGAACCGGGGTCGATGTCGCTACCCGGCGGTGGCAGGGGAGACGCCGCCGCCGGGCGACTCGATGTCGGGACCGGCAACCGCCGGGCGGGCGCCCCACCTGTGGGGTGGGAGGTCGCCGCCCGCCGCCGACCCAGCCCACCGCCCCGCGCCGGGGTGGCGGGGGCTGGGGGGCAGTGTCACCGGGTGGCATTAACGACGTCGAAGCGGGCAACACCCGGTCGGCAACGCCCAGCTCACGCCAGTCGCGTACCGTAGGGGCGACATGCCTCGCTCGTTCCGGTTCGAGCCTCCCGAGCCTCGGCCCGGCACGCTGATCCGGCCTCGTTTGCTGCGGGCTCTGCTCCGACGCTGGGACCACCGGGTCACGGCGGTGGTCGGGGGACCGGGGCTCGGCAAGACCACGCTCATGGCCCAGGCGATCGCCGAGAACCGCCTGGCGCCCCGTGGCGACGACATCTGGCTCGGCGTCGAGCCCGCCGACGCGGACGGCGACACGCTGGCCCGTGACGTGGCCGCCGCCCTCGCGCGCCGTTCGTCGATCGCCGCGCCAGGAGCGGACAGCACCGCATCATCCGACGCGCGGCCCGAGCTCCCGCGCCGCCGAGGACGCCGAACCCGACCGTGGACGCGGGCGCCGTCGCCGACGCCATGTGGCGACGGGCGCCGACGCCAGTGTGCCTCGTCTTCGACGACGTGCACGCGGTGCCTTCCGCCTCTCCGGGCGCCGCCTGGCTGGCGGCCCTGGCCGACGCACTCCCGGCCAACGGGCACCTGCTGTTCGCCGGCCGGACCGCTCCGCCGATCCCCCTTGCCCGATGGACCACGCACGGTGCTCTGCTCGAGTTGTCAGAGGACGACCTGCGGTTTACCGACGAGGAGCTCGAGGCCTTCGCCGCCACCCGGGGGGTCGACGGCGGCCGCCTGGCCGGCACCGGGGGCTGGGCGGCGATGGCCGAACTGGCGGCCAGCGTCGACGGCCAGCGAGCCGGGGATTACGTCTGGGAGGAGGTGCTCGAGCCGCTCGGAGCGGAACGCCGGCACGTCCTGGCCGTCGTCTCCGACCTCGGGGGCGCCGACGATGCCCTGGCGACCGACGTGCTCGAACGCCCAGTGGTCGTCGCCGAGGCGCTCGACGGCGTCCCCCTGGTGGCGCGCGGCAGCGACGGCTGGCGGGCGCCCCATCCGCTGTGGCGATCCACCGGGCGGCTGGCGCTTCCGGCCGCCGACCGCCTGGTGATCCGCCGGCGGGCCGCCGCCCATCTCGCCGCGCGCGGGCATTTCGACGACGCCTACAGCCTGGCGGCCGAAGCCGGGGAGTGGGACGCCGCCACCGGCGTCCTCCGCGCCGCATGCCTGAGCGGTGAGCGGCCGACGGCTCGGCAACTCGACCGGTGGCTGGCCGACCTCCCGCCGGCGGCGCGCGCCACACCCGCTGCGCAACTGGCCGTGGGGCTGCGAGCGGCGGTGGCGTCGCCGGCCAACGCCGCCGAACTGCTGCGGGACGCCGCCCGGTCCGCCCACGAAGCGGGCGACGTCGACTGTGAGATCAACGCCTTGGCATTGCTCGGCCGCGTGGCGTGGTGGCACCAGGACATGGCCCTGCTGGCGGAGATCGCGCCCCGGATCGCCGAACTGGCGGAGGCCGGGCATCCCCTCGCCCGGGCGTTGGCTGCGCTGGGCCGGGCCGTCGCTGCCGACGTGGCGGGCGACGACGCCACCGTGCTCCGCGAGCTGGCGATGCTCGACCCCGCCGTGCTCGACGACACCTGGCGGGCGGTGGCCCAGTGGCTGGAGGCGGCAGTGCTGCTCGGTACGGGCGATGCCGAGCGGGCGCTCGAGGTGCTCGACGGTGTGGGCAGGGTGCCCGACGTGGCATTCCAGCGGACGACCGACGCGCTCCGCGTCGCGGCGTGGTGGTGCCTCGGCCGGGTGGACGACGCGATCGCCGCCCTGCCCGAGCTGCTCCGCGGGGTGCAGGCGGCCGGGCAAGCCCAGAACATCATGCTCAGCCTCGCGAACGCGAGCTTGGCGCTGGCGTTCGTCGGCGACGTCGAGGCCGCCCGGCCGTACCTCGACGAGGCGGAGGCGCAGGCGCCCCGCGTCGGCTCCCCTGCGGTGGTCCTGGCGATCGCCCGGGCCGCATTGGCGCTCGCAGAAGGCGAGGAGGCCGCCGCGAGCGGCATCTTGGCCGAGAGGGCCAGGACGAGCGGCCTGGAATGGGGCTCCGACCGCCGGCCGTGGCGGCACGCGCTGTCGCTCACGTATGTGCTCGCCCCGGATACCCGATCCCATTGGGACGGCATGCAGCTGAAGGGCTACCTGGCGACGGCCCGCTCGCTGGCGGCGGCGGTCGTCGCCGTCCGGGAGGGTGGCGGCACGCAGCACCTCCACCAGTTCGAGCCACCTGTCGCCGGACGTGATCCGTTCGTTGCTGCACCACCGATTGGCGGCCGAGCTGGCGGTGGCTCTCCATCGGGTGGGGAGGCCCGAGGCCCTGACCTTGCTCGATGCCCTCGGCCCGCCCGGGCGGCGTGCGGCCCGGGACCTCGCCCGCCATCGCACCCCCAGGGCGACAGCGGCCCGAGCACTGCTGGCGGCGGTGCCCGCCCCGCCGCCGCAGGCCGTGGACCTGGCGGTCCTCGGCCCGTTGGCGATGCGGCACGGGGGCGAGGACGTCACCGGAGGTGATCTACGCCGGGAACGGGTCCGCGAATTGCTCGCGTTCCTCGTCCTGCACCGCAAGGCGACCCGCAGGGCCATCATTGCTTCCCTCTGGCCCGACCTCGACGAGCGGTCTGGCGCCAACAACCTGCGGGTCACGCTGACGTACCTGCTGCGCCTGCTGGAGCCCGACCGGGGACCGGGCGAGCCGGCCTACACGGTCCGCATCGACGGTCAGGACGTCCGCCTGGTGACCGGCGGGGCCCTGCAGATCGACGTCGACGAGTTCGAGGAGCACGTGTTGGCGGCCCGCAACGCCGAGGCCGAGGGGACGCCCTCGGTCGCCCTCGACCACCTGTTCGCCGCTGTGAAGCTCTACCGCGGCGACCTCTTCGCCGACGTACCCGAGGCCGAGTGGCTGGCGTTCGACCGCGACAACTACCGCCGCCAGTTCGTCACGGCCGCGACCAGGGCCGGCCAGCTGCTCGTCGGCATAGGCGACGTCGACCGGGCCGAGGCGGTGGCGCGTTGCGCGATAAGCGCCGACCCCTGGGCGGAGGACGCTTACGCCGTGCTCGTCGCCGCGGCGCTGGCTCGGTCGGATCGGGTCGCAGCCCGTCGAGCGCTCGAGCGCTGCGAGTCGGCCCTGGCGGAACTGGGTGTCGAGCCCTCCGACGAGGTCCGCCGGCTGGCGCGCCGAGTGCGCGGCGCTTAGCTGGGCGAGTAGGCACGTCCTCTTGGCTCACGGTGGTCAGTGTTCCCGGGGAGCCGAGCGGTGGAGCTGGCCGTCGACCGCCAAATTCCACGCGTAGGCTCGCGAACCGCCCAATCCGCTCGGCTCCTTAGCCGAGCGGTAGGCACGTCCTCTTGGCTCACGGTGGTCAGTGTTCCCGGGGAGCCGAGCGGTGGAGCTGGCCGTCGACCGCCAAATTCCCACGCGTAGGCTCGCGAACCGCCCAATCCGCTCGGCTCCTCAGCCGAGCGAATACGTGGGCCACCTGGCCCTGCCACGGGTCGAGCCGCACGAACGGGTTGGCCCCGTCCCACGTGTACACGTCTCCGGTGAGCTCGTCGGTGGCGGTGTAGGGACCCTGCCAGGGCAGGCCCATTGCCCCCAGATCGAGGCCGAGGACGGTCTCCTGGGCCCTGTGCGGGTCGAGGTTGACCACCACGAGCACCAGGTCGCCCTCGTCGCGGTGGCCTCTCGTCCAGACCAGGAAGCGGTCGTTGCTGGAACCGTGGAAGTGAACGTTCCTGAGCCACTGGAGCGCCGGGTGCCGGCGCCGGATGTCGTTGACGGTAGCGATGAACGGCGCCAGTGAATCGGGGCGACCCCAGTCCCGCTGGCGGATCTCGTACTTCTCGGAGTGGAGGTACTCCTCGTTGGTGTCGCTGGCGGGCTCGTTCTCGTACAGCTCGTAGCCGCTGTAGATCCCATAGCTCGGGACGAGCAGGGCAGCGAGCACGAAGCGCATGCGGAATGCCGCAGGCGGCCCGTGCCGCAGCGGCCCCGAGAGGATGTCGGGCGTGTTGGGCCAGAAGTTGGGACGCATGTAGTGGGCCGTCGGCCCGTATGCGAGCTCGTTGACGTAGTCACGCAGCTCCCAGGGCTCGTTGCGCCAGGTGAAGTACGTGTAACTCTGGGAGAACCCGACCTCGGCCAGCTTTGCCATCACCTTCGGGCGCGTGAAGGCCTCGGACAGCAGGATGACGTCGGGGTGATCACGCTGTACGCGTTCGATCATCCACGCCCAGAACGCCATGGGCTTGGTGTGAGGATTGTCGACCCGGAAGATGCGGATGCCTTGCTCGATCCAGTAGTCGAGGACGTCGTGGCAGGCCGACCAGAGCGCCTCCCGGTCGGCATCGCGCTCCGGCCAGAAGTTGATCGGGTAGATGTCCTGGTACTTCTTCGGTGGGTTCTCGGCGTAGCGGATCGACCCGTCGGGCCGGCGCCAGAACCACTCGGGGTGCTCATGGACCCAGGGGTGGTCGGGCGAGCACTGGAGGGCATAGTCGAGCGCCACCTCCAGCCCGAGGTCCCGCGCCTCACCGCAGAACCGGCGGAAGTCCTCGATGGTGCCCAGCTCGGGGGCGATGGCGGTGTGACCACCGTCGTCCGAGCCGATGGCCCAGGGGCTGCCGGGATCGTCGGGCCCTGCGCCGAGCGTGTTGTTGGGACCCTTGCGCTCCGTGACGCCGATGGGGTGGATCGGTGGCAGGTAGACGATGTCGAATCCCATGTCGGCAACGGCCCGCAGGCGTTTCACGGCGCCATCGAAGCCCCCCTCGCTGCGGGGGAACAGCTCGTACCAGGCGCCGAACAGGGCCCGCGGGCGATCGACCCACAGCCCGAGCGGCGGCGCCTCGGTCGGGTCGGCGTCAGGGACGGTTGCCACCAACCGGGCGACCTGGTCGTCGAGGCCGGCGTTGAGACGTACGTGCACGCTGCATGAGGCGCGCCGCAAACCAGCGGCCGCGTCGAGGACGCGCCGTTGGTGGCGGGCCCCGACGCCGGCCGCCAGCGCCTCGAGGATGCGCGCGCCCTCCTCGAGCTCCAGCTCTACGTCGTCGCCGGCGCCGGCCTTGATCTCGATGTCGCGCCGCCAGGTGGCGAACCGGTCGCGCCACGCCTCGACCACGATCTCGTGGCGACCGATCTGGGTCGGCGAGATGACGGCTTCCCAGCGGTCGTTGCCGCGATCCGCCATGGGCGCCGTGCTCCAGCGGCCCTTGCCATCCCGGCCGACGCGGCGCCAACGGACCCGGGCGCCGAGAAGATCGTGTCCGTCGCGGAAGATGTCGGCCGAGACGGTCACCCGCTCGCCCACGATCGCCTTGGTCGGGAACATCCGCGACGGCGTCGCCGGGCTGATCGAGTCGATCGTGATGCGTCCGAGCACCTACCCAGCGTAGGCAGACGGGCCGGGACGCCGTTCCGCCTCCAGTCCTTGAAATTTTCGGGGCCACAGGCCCCGAAAATCTTCAAAGTACGTGAGCGGATCACGCCCGGGCGGCGCGCACGTACGGGGCGACCGGGCTGAGCTGGAGCCAGCGGGGCAGGCCGCGGGTGATCCAGCGGGGACCGGTCAGCTCGATCGAGCCGGCCTTCACGGCGTCGAGCAGCTCGACCTCGCCCTCCCACATCCGGTAGAGCGTCGCCAGGTCCGACCGCAGCAGCGCGTCGACCTCGAAGCCCGGATCGGCGTAGCAGACCGATACGTCCCCGGGTTCCACGACGAGCCAGAAGCGCCGGCCGCGATCCGCGACCTCGATCTGGATCACCGCCCGCCGGTCGACCTCGCTGGCGTCGATCCGCCCGTGGAGCCACCACATGAGCACCTCGGGGTCGAGCTCCTCGGGTCGAGGGTCGCCGAAGGCGTACCGCGCACCCCATTCCGCCAGGCCGAAGACGAGCGGCCGCAGGTCCTCGCCTGCCTGCGTGAGCTCGTAGCCGTCGTCGGTGCGCGCGCACGAGACCGGCCGCGATCAACTGGCGCAGGCGACGGGAGAGCAGCGCCCGCGACAGGCCGGGCAGCCCCCGGGACAGCTCGTTGAACCGCCCGACGCCGTTGAGCATCTCTCGCACGATCAACAGGGTCCACCGCTCGCCGAGCACCTCGACCGCCCGGACGATGGGGCAGTACTGGGCATATGTCCGCACGCCGCCAGTCTCCCACGAGCATGGCTGGCGGTTCAGTTCTTGAACTACCCGTACGCGACGGTACGTCGTACGGTCCTCGAAACGGATGAAAGGCGGGATCCATGAGCATGACCCAACCGGCGACACGCGCCCCTGCTGCCACATACCCCACACCAGCGCGGCCCGGCGACGATCGGTTCGTGTCGCTGGCGGCCGAGGTCGGTGCGGTCGCTGCGGCACACGCCGACGAGCACGACCGCGACGCCACGTTCGTCAGCGAGGCCTACGACGCCATGCGGGCCAACGGCTACCTGCGGCTCGCGGTGCCCGAGGAGCTCGGCGGCCTCGGCGCCTCGATCCGCCAGGTCTGCTATGCGCAGGCCGAGCTCGCCCGCCACGACGGGGCGACGGCGCTGGCGGTGGCGATGCACCTGTACCTCACGCTCATGCAGGGTTTCCGCCGCCGCAAGGGCGCGGCCGACGCCGAGGCCGTGCTCCGCCGGGTGGCCGAAGAGGGAATGGTCATCGCCACGAGTGGCGGGTCTGACTGGCTGTGGCCGAACACGACGGCGGTCCCCGTCGACGGGGACGGCGACGGCGGGAGGCCCGACGGCTTCCTGGTCAGCGGCCGCAAGGGCTTCTGCAGCCAGTCCCCGGGAGCGACGGTCGTCGCCACCACGGCGGTGGTGGGCGAGCCCGGCGAAGGCGCCGAGGTGATCCACTTCGCCGTGCCGCTCGCCGCCGAGGGTGTACGACTGGACGAGACGTGGGACACGCTCGGCATGCGGGGCACGGCCAGCCACGACCTGATGCTGGAGGACGTGTTCGTCCCCGCCGACAGGGTGATGGGTCGGCGCCCCTGGGGCGAGTTCGGCGTGCCGCTGGCGGCGGCCGCCGTCCACTTCGCTCCGGTCGTGGGCGCCACCTACCTGGGGATCGCGATGGGCGCCCGGGACGCGGCGGTCGCCAAGTCCACGGCGACGTCGAGGGGCCCCAACCCGCTGGCCCAGCTGCCCCGAGTGCACCGCCAGGTCGGGCTGATGGACGCCACGCTGCGCGTCGCCTGGTGGGCGCTGCTGGGCGCGCTCGACGAGCTCGGCGACGACTACGCCGTCGACCCGCCGACCCTGGCGACGGTGATGGTGGCCAAGCGACAGGCCGTGACCGACGCGATCACCGTGGTGGACCTCGCCATGGACGTGCTCGGCGGGCGGGCCTATTTCCGCAGCGCAAAGCTGGAGCGCGCCTACCGCGACGTGCGGGCCGGCACCTTCCATCCCCTCACCCCCGAGGCGACGCTGGCCTACGCCGGCAAGGTGGCACTGGGCGACCCCGGGGTATCCGAATGACCGGGTAGGCCCGCTACGGTGCGCCTCGATGAAGGCCCTGCGCAGCTTCACGGTCCGCCCGTCGCTCCCCCCCGAGCTGGCCGCCCTCGAGGAGCTGGCATTCAACCTGCGCTGGTCATGGGACGACCAGACCCGCGACCTGTTCCGCTGGGTCGATCCCCACCAGTGGGACGCCAGCGTCCACGACCCGGTGCGCATGCTGGGGTTGGTGGACCGCGAGCGGCTGGATGCGCTGGCCCACGACGCCGGCTTCAGGCGCTTCCTGGGCGAGGTGCGTGACGAGCTGCAGCGCTACCTCGACGGCGAGCGCTGGTTCCAGTCGCGAGGCGAGAGCCCATTGCAGCTGGTCGCCTACTTCTCCCCCGAGTTCGGCATCGCCGAGGCCGTGCCGCAGTACTCGGGGGGCCTGGGAGTCCTGGCGGGCGACCACCTCAAGTCGTCCAGCGACCTGGGCGTGCCGCTGGTGGGCGTGGGGCTGCTCTACCGGCACGGCTACTTCCGCCAGAGCCTCGACGCCGACGGCTGGCAGCAGGAGCGTTATCCGCTGCTCGACCCCCACGTGATGGCGCTCCGCCCGTGCACCGATGTCCGCATCAGCGTCGACATCGCCGGGGTGCCGCTGGTGGCACAGGTATGGCAGGCGAACGTCGGCCGGGTCCCGCTGTACTTCCTCGATGCCGACGTCGACGACAACCCGGATGACGTCCGGGCCGTTACCGACCGGCTCTACGGCGGCGACGTCGAGCACCGCCTCCGCCAGGAGATCCTGCTGGGGGTCGGTGGGGTGCGGGCCCTGCAGGCGGTCGGCGTCGAGGCGCAGGTGTTCCACACCAACGAGGGCCACGCCGGCTTCCTGGGGCTCGAACGGATACGCCAGCTGGTGACCGACCAGGGCCTGAGCTACGAGGAAGCCATCGAGGCGGTAAGGGCCGGCTGCATCTTCACCACCCACACACCTGTTCCCGCGGGCATCGACCGGTTCCCCCGGGAGCTGATGGACAAGTACTTCAGCGCCTGGTGCGCCGAGGTGGGCGTGGGGGTCGACGACCTGATGGCGCTCGGCCACCGGCCCGGCGACGCGCCCGACGAGCGCTTCAACATGGCGGTGATGGGTCTGCGGCTGGCCGGCCGGTCGAACGGCGTGGCCCAGCTGCACGGCGAGGTCAGCCGGAAGATGTTCGGCGATCTCTGGCCCGACATCCCCCCCGACGAGGCTCCGATCATCTCGATCACCAACGGCGTGCACGCGCACACGTGGGTGTCGCCGGAGATGGCGGACGTCTTCACCCGCCACGTGCTCCCCGACTGGGACGAGGCGGGCCCGGCGGCGTGGGACCAGATCTTCGAGATGCCCGACGACGAGCTGTGGCGCGCCCGGGAGCAGGGGCGGGAGCGGATGGTGGCGTTCGCACGGCGCCGCCTGCGGGAGGGCGCCCGCGCTCGGGGCCTGGCGGGGTCGGACGTCGCGTGGGCCGACGAGGTGCTCGACCCCCGGGTGCTGACCGTCGGGTTCGCCCGCCGCTTCGCCACGTACAAGCGGGCAACGCTGCTGCTGTCGCAGCCCGACCGCCTCAAGGCGCTGTTGCTGTCGCCCGACCGGCCCATCCAGCTCGTGTTCGCCGGCAAGGCGCACCCGGCCGACGAGGGCGGCAAGGAGATGATCCGCCAGATCGTGGCGTTCTCGTCCGACCCGGAGGTGCGGCACCGCTTCGTCTTCGTGGACGACTACGACATCGCCGTGGCCCGCGCCCTGTACCAGGGGGCGGACGTGTGGCTGAACAACCCGAGGCGGCCGCAGGAGGCCTGCGGCACGTCAGGGATGAAGTCGGCGCTCAACGGCGGGCTCAACCTGTCGATCCTCGACGGTTGGTGGCACGAGATGTTCGATGGCGAGAACGGCTGGGCCATCTCGTCGGCGGAGGATGTCGACGACATCGAGCGGCGCGACCAGCTCGAGGCCGGCGCCCTGTTCGACCTGCTCGAGCGCCAGGTGGTGCCGCTGTTCTACGAGACCTACGGGGGACCCGTGCCCCGGCGGTGGCTCAAGAAGGTCCGCAAGTCGCTGACATCCCTGGGGCCCAAGGTCACGGCCTCGCGCATGGTTGCGGAGTACGTCGAGCGCCTGTACGAGCCAACCGCCGCCCGCGCCAACACGTTGTCCGCCAACGGACTCGCTCGGGCGCGGCTGCTGGCAGCCTGGAAGGAGCGGGTCGCCGAGGCGTGGCACGGCGTGCACGTCGACCGGGTGGAGGGCGACGGCGCCGCCGCCGAACTCGGCGGATCCCGAACCGTCGAGGCGGTGGTGTCGCTGGGCACGCTGTCGGCGGACGACGTCGACGTGCAGCTCGTCCATGGCCCGGTGGGCCAGGGCGACGAGTTGACCGAGCGCACCTCGGCGTCGATGCACCCCGCCGGTGCCACCGACGAGGACCACGCCCGCTATGTCGGCTCGTTCTACTGCGAGCGAGCCGGCCGCTACGGGTTCACGGTCCGCATCGTCCCCCGGCACCCCGACCTGGTCGGCAACTCCGAGCTCGGATTGGCGGCCTGGGCTTAGGCCATCGGTGCCTCCCGCTCCTACCGCTTGACGAACGTGGCCTTGCCGGGGCCATGCTCGAGGAACGAAGCGACGCCGATCCGGGCGTCCTCGGTGGCGAACACCTCCGCGAACAGGTCCTGTTCCAGGGCAAGCCCGGCGTCCAGCGTGCCATCCAGCCCCTGGTCGATCGCCCGCTTCGACAGGCCCTGGGCGACCACGGCGCCGCGTGCCAACTCGGCCGCCAGCCCCAGCGCCCGTGGGTGCAACTCGTCGGGCGACACCACCTCGTCGACCAGCCCGATCCGTAGCGCCTCGTCGGCGGCGACCTGGCGGCCGGTGAGCACGAGCCCCTTGGCCCTGGCGGGACCGACGAGGCGCGCCAGCCGCTGCGTGCCGCCGCCGCCGGGGATGATCCCGAGCAGGATCTCGGGCTGGCCCAGCTTGGCCCGCTCCGAGGCGATCCGCAGGTCGCAGGCCAGCGCCAGCTCGCACCCGCCGCCCAGGGCGAACCCGGAGATCGCGCCGATCACGCAACGGGGGATGGCCGCGACGGCGTCGAGCGCCCGCCGGAAGCCGCCGCCCACCGCCCGGGCCTCCTCGGGACCACCGAACTCGGCGATGTCGGCGCCGGCCGCGAAGATGCGGTCACCACCGGTTACGACGACGGCCCCGGGCGGATCGGCGGTCAGGTCCCCGGCCGCCGCCTCCAGCTGGCGCAGCAGCTCGCGGGACAGCGCGTTCACCTTGGGATTGTCGAGGGTGACGAGCGCGACGCCGTCGTCGCGACGATCGACGTGGACGAGCGGGGTGTCGGTGGGCATGGGCCGTGACCCTACTTCTGGCGTCCCGCACCCGGGTTGTGCCGGTCGAGGCCCCGGGCGGCCTGCTACTCGCCCAGCAACTCCTCGGCCGCGGTCCAGGGGTCGACGTTGCCGCTGGCGACCGCTTCGGCAAGTTCGGCGGCACGCGGCCCCGAGGTCACGGTACGGGCCTTGTCCAGCAGCCGCGCCGCGACCAGCCGGGTGACCTCCTCCGCCGCCCGACGTCGGCGCCTGTCCTGCAGCTCCCCACCGGCCGCCAGGTGTGCCCGATGGTCGACCACCGCCTCCCACACCTCGCGCACGCCCGCGCCGGTCGTCGCCGTCGTGCACAGCACCGGCGGACGCCAGCGGGACCCTGACGACATGTTCAGCATGCGCTCGAGGTCGCGTGCTGCGTCCTCGGCGCCGGGGCGGTCGGCCTTGTTGACCACGAACACGTCGGCGATCTCCATGAGACCGGCCTTGTTGGCCTGCACGGCATCGCCCCAGCCGGGCGTGACGACCACCACGGTCGTGTCGGCCTGAGCCATCACGTCGATCTCCACCTGACCGACCCCGACGGTCTCGAGGATCACCCACCCGTAGCCGGCGGCGGCGAGGACCCGCACCGCCTCGGGGGCAGCGACCGCCAGCCCCCCGAGGTGGCCCCGCGTGGCCATGGACCGGATGAACACGCCGTCGTCGAGGGCGTGTTCGCCCATGCGCACACGATCGCCGAGCAGGGCACCCCCGGAGAACGGGGACGACGGGTCGATCGCCAGCACGGCGATCGGGTCGCCACCCGACCGCACCGCCTCTATCAGCGCGCTGGTCAAGGTGGACTTGCCGGCCCCGGGCGCACCGGTGATGCCGACCGTGGTGGCGTCCATGCCGAGCCCGTGGGCGGCCCGTCCGACCTGGCGGGCGTCCTCGCCGCCGCGCTCGATGACAGAGATCAGGCGGGCCAGCGCGCCGCGGTCACCCGCACGCGCTGCAGCCAGCAGGTCATCGGCAGCGGCAGCAGGCACGAACGGAAAGCTATGGGGCGTCTCGTAACGCTCGTCGGCGAATCTGGCCGACGACTATCGGCGTTGTGTTGCGAGACGCCCCACTAGAGACCGAGCCCGACCGACGTCTCGGTGGGCGCGCCCACGTCCACGACCTCGGTCACACCTGGCACCCGATCCTTGAGGATGCGCTCGATGCCGGCCTTGAGAGTGACGGTCGACGCCGGGCAGGAGACACAAGCCCCGACCAGCTCGACGGACACCACGCCGACATCGGCATCGACGCCGCGCAGGAAGATGTCGCCCCCATCGGCCTGGATGGCGGGACGGATCACCTCGATGACCTCGGACACCTTGTCGGTATCGACCACGAAACTCCTCGGGCAGCGATGCGCGACGCATGCTCGCGAAACGGCACCGGCGAGAGCAACAACGCCCCGCCCGCTCGTCATGTTCCCTCGCCGGCCGGCACGGCCCCCCGGTTAGCGGATGCGGCTCCCGTCTGGGAGCCTGAAGCGGTGACGGCGCTGCTGATCGCACACCAGGGTGGCTGGGACGAGATGCTGTTCGTCGCCGTGCCCATCGTGATCTTCGGCAGCCTCCTCGCGGTCGCCAACCGGCGTGCCTCACGCATCGAGCGGCAGCAGCCACCGAGCGGCGAAGGTCCGCCAGGCGACGAGCCTGGATAACGGCGGTGCCGCGGTTCATCGTCAGCGAGTCGGTCGACCAGGCCACGCTGGATCGGATCCGCTCCCCTCGCCAGGACGTCGTCGGCGAGCGCGCCGCCGGCGGGGACCGGTACGTGCTCGACCACGGCCCCTTCGAGCGATACACCCGCACCGTCCAGGTGACCCCGGACAACGGTCGCTACTCGGTGACGCAGCAGTTCGACTACCGCCTCCCGGCGGGCACGTGGCGGTTCCTCATGAACCACCCGATGCGACACGCGCTGCGCCGCCCACCCCGCCCTGACGGGCGACTGCCCTGGTGGTACCCGCCACAGCGGCCGGACGCCCGAGGAGCCGCGGTGCTGGGCATGCTGGCCACGCTGTCGCTCGTCGTCGGCTACCACGGGACGCTCCTCACCCAGACGATGAGCTTCGCGGCCGACGAGTTCGACGCCGGGACGACCGCGCAGGGCGGGGCATTCGCCGCGGTGCGAGCCGGGGCGCTGCTGGCCATCCTGCTCGCCGCCCTGGCCGACCGTCGGGGCCGGCGGCGGCTGCTGGTGGTGTCGCTGCTGGGCGCCATCGGATCGACGGTCGCCGGGGCCCTGGCACCCAACCTGGCGACCCTGGCGGCCACCCAGGTGGTGAACCGGGGCTCGGTGTCCGCTGCCAGCGTGCTCCTGGTCGTCATCGCCGCGGAGGAGATGCCGGCCGGCGCCCGGGCGTACGCGCTGAGCCTGCTGGCGATGACCGGGGCCCTGGGCGCGGGCATGGTGCTGTGGGTGCTGCCGGTGGCCGACGTCGGCCTGAGTGCCTGGCGGATCCTGTACGTGATCCCCCTGCTCTTCATCCCGCTGGTGCTGCGGTTCGGCCGGCTCATCCCCGAGAGCCGGCGCTACGTGCGCCCGCACCGCACCGTGGGGTTGGCCGGTCACTACCACCGGCTGGCGCTCCTTGCGGGCGCGTCGTTCCTGCTGCTCTTGTTCACGACCCCGCAGTCGCAGTTCCGCACCGAGTTCCTGCGGGATGAGCGGGGGATGTCGGCGGCGGTGGTGTCGCTCTTCATCCTGGTCACGTCGACGCCGGCGAGCATCGGCATCGTGGTCGGCGGGCGCCTGGCCGACACCCGGGGACGGCGGGTGGTGGGCGCGGTCGGCGCGGTAGTCGGTTCCGCCCTCCTGGCCCTGTCGTTCACGTTCGACGGCCCGGCCATGTGGCTGACCGCGACCGTCGGATCCATCTTCGCCGCCGCCCTGGTTCCGGCGCTCAGCGTGTACGGGCCCGAGCTGTTCCCCACGTCCCTGCGGGGCCGGGCCAACGGGATCATCAACACGGTGGCGACCATCGGCAGCGTCATCGGCCTGGTGCTGGCGGGCTTCCTGATCGACCAGCTGGACTCGTTCGGCCTCGCTCTCGGCCTCCTCGCCATCGGCCCGCTGATCATGGCCGCCGTGGTCCTGATGTTCTTCCCCGAGACCGCCCGGCGCGAGCTCGAGGACCTCAATCCGGAGGATCGGGCGGGGACAACTACGATGCCCGCCCATGTCCCACGGGCGGACGGCGCTCTCGGCCGCGGTGGTGGCGCTGCTGATGGTCGTGCTGGGGTGCTCGGCGGACGAGCCCGAGATCGCGGTGCCACCGAGTGACGACGGCCCCTCGTCGAATGAGTCGGACGCCAGCGGCGAAGGCACGGACGACGCCGTGCTCGTGGCAGCGAGCACGGAGGACCTGCAGGTGTGGGAATCACCCGACGACCGCGAGCGGGCAGTCGAGACGCTCCGGGCCGACCAACAGATCAGTGGCCAGGTCGTCTGCCTGGTGGTTCGGGAGCGGCCCGGCGACTGGCTGGAGGTCGAGTTGCCGACTGCGCCTGCCGGTCACACCGGCTGGGTCAAGCGAGCCGACGTCACGCTCAGCCGCCATCGCTTCCGGATCGAGGTCTCCCTCTCCGACCACACGCTCACCCTGCACACCGGCGAGGCCGAGGCGCTGGACGCACGCGTCGCCATCGGCGCCGCCGATAGTCCCGAGGCCGGAACGACGCTGTTCATCAAGGACCTCGTCAAGCCGCCCAACCCGGCCGGCCCCTACGCCCGTTACGCCTACGGGTTGTCCGGGTCCGCCAACGACCTGGCCGCGTTCCAGGCCGGTCGCGGCGTGGTTGCGATCCACGGGGTCGCCGATCCGTCGACGCTCGGCCGCGACGTGCCCGTCGGATCCATCGCGGTGGCTCCCGACGTCATGACCCGGATGGTGGAGACGTACGGGCTCCCACTGGGAACGCCCGTCGACGTCGTCGAGTAGCCGGGCTCAGAGGCCGCCGACCCACGCCGACACCGTCTCGGCGACCTGCTGGTCGGCGCCCTTCAGCTCATGACGCCCACCGTCGATCCAGGCGTGCGTGACCTCGCCGGTGATGGCGGCGGTCCGGGCTTCGAGCTCGTCGGGGGCGGCGAACGGATCGCGGGTCCCGGACACGAACAGGCACGGCACCGTGATGTGCGGGAAGTGCTCGACGCGCAGCTTCTCGGCGCGACCCGGCGGGTGGAGTGGGTAGGCGATGAGCACGAGGCCGGCGGCGGGCAGGCCCTCGGCCACGGCCATCGAGCACATGCGCCCACCCATGGATCGTCCACCCAGCACGACGGCCGCGGGATCGACCCCAGCCTTGTCCGCCAGGGCCGCGGCCTCGTCGCGTACGCAGGCGATCAGCTTGGGTGGCCGATCGGGAGCCTTGCGCCCCTCGCGCCGATAGGGGAAATCGGCCCGCGCGACCGGAAGGGGGGCCAGCGCCCGCTCGATGGCCACCAGCGCCGGATGCTCCCTGCCGCTGGCGGCCCCCGGGAACAACAGGACCGCCCCTGCGCCCGCGGCGCCGCTCACGGCGCCGGTACCCCGCTAGTGGGGCGGCTCACTAGGCACCGGCGAGGAGGATCCGCCGGGCCTCGGCCAGCTCAGCCAGGCGGGCGGCGGCCGCGGCGGTGTCGCCGCCGTGGTCGGGATGGGCGCGGCGGACCAGATAGCGGAACCGGCCCTGGACCGCCTTGCGGTCCGGCCGGTTGCCGTTGCCGTTGCGGAGGTCGAGCACGCCGATGGCCCAGCCCACCGGGTCGCGGAAGGCGTCGGCCGACCAGTCCTGGCGGCGGCTCAGGCCCGAGAGGTACGCCACCAGGGATCCGTCGATCGCCCCAGTCCAGCGCATCGCCCGGCGGATCGCGTCCATCACCCGCGTCCGGGGACCGAGCGGGAGCTCGCCGGCGGCGTAGACGGCGGCCAGGATGTGGTGCGCGGGCGAGCCCTTGTCGGCGAGCTCGAACGCGAGGTCCTCGCCCTCCCCGCGCAACCGGTGGACGCTGCGTTGCAAGCCGATCCGGTCGGTTTGGAGGCGATGACGCAGCCGTGGCTGGGGGATCCGGCGGCCGGCCTCGAGGTGCAGGGTCAGGCGATGGAGGTCGTCGAACAACTCGGGGTCGAGGGCGGGGATGTAGGCGGCCACGATGCCGCCGAGCAGGATGCCGCCGAACCCGGGTGCCGGGCTGCAGGGAAGGTCGCGGTGCCCCAGTGCCACCCGCCGGGTGGGAGCGATGGGCCGCGAGTGGAACACCTCCAGCTCAGCCAGGATCACGGGCTGATGCTAACGGTGCGGGGGGCCCGGCCCGCCAGGCGGCGGGGGTGCGGGGGGCGGAGGCTCCCGCCGGAGCCCCCTGCTGTCGCAACCTCTGGTTGCGAAGCGAAGCTCACACGTACGACCGGAGGGCGTTGCGGAGGTCGCGGGCAGCGTCGATGACGGCGTCCTCGTCGACCTTCGGCGCCCGCAGCTGCGAGCACAGCGCGCCGACCCGGCCCCGAAGGTGGTCCCACTCCTTGGGCCCGAGGCCATAGGGCGGGTCCGCTCCGTCGACCGCGTGGCCGAGGTCGAGCATCGACACGGTGCCCTCGTGGTCGTCCGGGTCGTGCTGCAGCCGGTCGGCGGCGACGAACACCTCGCCCAGCAGCTCGGCCCCGGCCGGCCCGTCGTCGGTCTCGGGTGGCAGCTCGTGGGGATGGGCGACCCGATCGAGCAACTCGTCGATGGCCTGCTCGTCAGCGGCGTAGACGAACAGCTCGTCCTCGTCCCAGCCGTGCGCGATGCCGGCGGCGTCGAGCTCGTCGACCAACGCGGCCAGGCGATCGTCGTCCCAGTCGGACAGGTCGTACGCGACCTGGTCCTGCTCGGTGTCGAGGGTCAGGGCCGCCTCGCTGTCGCCCTCGACGATGTCGAGGATGTTCTCGACCGCCGCCTCGTCGGCCTCGGCCACGTGCAGCGAGCTGACTTCCCACCCGTGGGGGATGCCCGCCTCGCGCAGGCGGTCGGTGACGGCACCGCGCTCGATCTCGCTCCAGTCGTCCAGGTCGTAGACGACCTCGGTGTCGGTTGCGTCGCCGGCCTCGGGCTCGCTGCCGGGCACCGCGTCGGCATCGGGATCCGGCTCGTCGAGCTCGCCCGGTAGTCCCGAGATGGTGATGCCGAGGCCCTCGTCCTCGGCCTGCTCATACGGGTCGGAAAGCTGGCCCACGAACCCATTCAACCAGGCGACTATCTTCCCCGCATGGCCACCAGGCAGCCACCCGACCGCAACCTTGCCCTCGAGCTGGTGCGGGTCACCGAGGCGGCGGCGCTCGCCGCGTCGCGGTGGATGGGCCGAGGCGACAAGAACGGCGCCGACGGCGCTGCGGTCGACGCCATGCGCATCGTGCTCGACGGCGTTCCCATGGACGGCATCGTGGTGATCGGCGAAGGCGAGAAGGACGAAGCCCCGATGCTCTACAACGGCGAGACGATCGGCGACGGCACCGGGCCACTCACCGACATCGCCGTCGACCCGGTCGAGGGCACGACGCTCACCGCCCTGGGGCGGGGCAACGCCATCTCGGTGATCGCCGTGTCGGAACGGGGGACGATGTTCAACCCCGGCCCCTGCGTCTACATGGAGAAGATCGCCGTCGGCCAGGAGTCGGCCGGCGCCATCGATATCACCAAGTCAGCCACGGAGAACCTCCAGGCGGTGGCCCGGGCGAAGGGCGAGTCGGTGCGGGACGTCACGGCCGTCATCCTCGATCGCGAGCGCCATGGCGATCTCATCGCCGAGGTGCGGGCCGCCGGAGCCCGGATCCGGCTCATCCAGGACGGGGACGTGATCGGCGCCGTGTCGACCGCCTGGCCCGAGTCGGGTGCCGACGTGCTGTTCGGCATCGGCGGTACCCCGGAGGGCGTGATCGCCGCCACGGCGATGAAGTGCATGGGCGGCGAGATCCAGGGCCGCCTCTGGCCGCGCAACGACGAGGAACGCCAGGCCGCGATCGCGCAGGGATACGACCTCGACCAGGTGCTGGCCACCGACGATCTCGTGGGCGGCGACAATTGCTTCTTCGCGGTGACCGGCATCACCGACGGCGAGGTGCTGCGGGGCGTCCACTACAACAACCAGGGCGCGTCGACCCAGTCGCTGGTCATGCGTTCCAAGTCGGGAACCGTCCGCCTCATCAGCGCCCAGCACAAGCTCTCGAAGCTGGCCCACTTCGCCTCGATCGACTTCGCCTGAGTCCTTCGCGCGAGGGCCCGCGCGCCGGGCTCACATGTGGCTGGCGATGCGGGCCGCGGCCCACCGGCGGACGCCGCGGGGCACCGGTCCTGCGGCTGCGGCCGCGACCTTGTTGACCCTGCCGGTGACGACCCACGACTTGCCGGCGTGGGCCGCGGCCAGCGCCTCGGCGGCGCAGTCGTCGGCCGACTGCCACGGCATCCCCAGGGGGCGCCGGGGCTCGACGCCGGCCCGCTCGTGGAACTCGGAGTGGGTGAACCCGGGGAGCACGGTCGTGACCGTCACGCCGGTGCCGGCGAGCTCGCTCGACACCGCCTCGCCGAACATCGCCACGAACCCCTTGGTCGCCCCATAGGTGGCGTTGCCGGGGGTGGCCTGGAGCGCCGCCATCGACGAGATGTTCATGATCCCCCCACGGGCCCGTGGAACCATGGCCCGCATTGCCGCGTGGGTGAGCCGCACCAGCGCAGTCACGTTGACGGCGATCTCCTGCGTCTCGGTGTCGATGTCGGCGTCGACGAACGGGCCGTAGGTGCCGAACCCGGCGCTGTTCACCAGCAGGTCGATGGCCCTCTCCGCGTCCGCCACGCGGGCTTCGACCGCCGCCAGCGACGTCTCGTCGGCCAGGTCCGCCGGCAGCACCTCGACGGCGACATCGCCGCCGGCACGCCCCGCGCCGCCCAGCTCGGCGGCGAGGGCGTCGAGGCGGGCCTTGTCCCGGGCCACGACGACGAGGTCGGTGCCGTCGGCGGCGAGCTGGCGGGCCAGCGCGGCGCCGATCCCCGACGACGCCCCGGTGACCAGTGCGGTGCGCCAGCCGGTGGACCGCGGCGAGGTATCGGGCATGGCCGGGCAGCGTAGACCTCACCCGGGTAGCCAGCGGGTGCTGAACCTCGCATCGGCGATCGGCCGCCACACCCGGCCGCGTCCCTCCTCGAGCAGGTGCACCGCCTCGAAGCGCACGTCGACGACGTAGTCCGCCAGCGCGGACACCGCGGCCGGGATGCGGTCCGCGTCGAACTCGTCGGCCAGCGTGACGTGGGGGACGAACGCCCGCGTCAGCGGGCGCTCCAGCGGCGGGTGGAAGATGCGACCCCGGAGCGCGTGCAGCGCGGCGACGTCGCCGTGGACGCCCAGGTAGACCACCGGCGTTATCGGATGGAACGTGGTGGCCGGGCCGAGCCGCAGGTCCAACGGGCGGGTCTGCGTCGCGGCCTGCCGGAGGAGGTCGAGGGCCGCCGCCATGTCGTCCCCTCGGACGTTGACCGGCGGAACGAGGGTGAGATGGGCCGGGATGCGCCCGAGCGAGCCGTCGCCCAGCGCCCGCCGGAGGCCGTCCACCTCGGTCGCCGCCGGGTCGGGCAGCAGCAACACGACCCCCAACCGGCGTCGGGGCATCGGCGCTCGCTCCTCAGCCGGCGGCGCAGGTCGACACCGGCTCGTCACCGGCGGCAAGCCGCTGCAGCCACTCGAAGGCGTCGCTCACGGCGTCGGGCACCGCCTCGACGTGACCCTGACCCTTGTCGTAGACCCGGCGTTCGACGACCTGGCCCTCGGCGCACATGCGCTGGACCAGCACCTGGCTCAGCGTGGCCGGCACGACGTCGTCGGCGGCGCTGTGCACGATCAGGATCGGGCTGTCGGTCGCCACGCGCCCAGGGTCGTTGGCGGCTTCCAGGTCTGCCCACGGCTCCACCTCTGCAAGCCCGGGCTTCAGGAGCTCGGCGTTGGGAGTGACCGCGAAATGCTCGATCACCTCTCTGACGCAGCCCTGGTCCACCTGCGGCAGCTCCGCCTCGCCCGCGGGGGTGAGCACCAGCCCGGGATCGGCCTCGGGATAGGCCTCGGCGAACCCGGCGATGATCATGTAGAGGAACCCGGCGATCGGCAGCGACCCGGCGGCACTGAAGATGGTGGGCAGCTCGGTGGCCGGTGCGCCGGCCACGGTGCCGACCAGCTCATAGTCCGGCGCCCAGTCGGCCGCCAGCTGGCCCGCCCACAGTGCGCCGTGACCGCCCTGCGAGTACCCGAAGATCGAGAGCTGGTCCCCGGCCTCGGCGTCGGGGAGCTGGCGGGCGGCGAGGGCGCCGTCGAGCACGCCCCGGCCCTCGCTCTCGCCCACCAGGTAGGGATGGCGGCCCGGGGTTCCCAGCCCCTCGTAGTCGCTCAGCACGACGAGGTAGCCGGCATCGATGAACGGTCCCATGAGGGACAGCTCCGTGGCCACCGGGTGCTTCGACGGGGCGCACTCGTCGGCGATGCCGCTGGTCCCGTGGGCGATCGTCAGCACCGGACGGCCCCCGGCCGGCGCGTCGCCGGGCGGCACCAGCGCCATCCCGGTCACCACGATCGGCTCGCCCTCGAGCGACTCCGACACGTACATGATCCGCCAGGCGGTTGCGCCGCCCACGTCGAGGCCATCGACCTGCTGGTAGCGCACCAGC
The DNA here is from genome assembly GCA_963813485.1 of uncultured bacterium. GTDB lineage: Bacteria > Actinomycetota > Acidimicrobiia > Acidimicrobiales > VFJN01 > DASQUK01. The sequence goes on along the minus strand of CAWEZE010000017.1, from coordinate 7,428 downwards.
GTGCCGTGCTCGTCGTCGGGCACCGGGTCGGGCGCGGCGTAGAAGTCGCCGCCGTCGAACTCCTCGGGCTGGCGCTCCGCGGCCGCCGCCGACTCGTCGTCGGCGGCGCCCGACTCATCCGACCCTCCGGATCCGTCCGAGCCCCCGGAGCACGCCGCGATCAGCCCGGCGAGCACGAGCAACCCAACCGATCTGCGCATCCTCCTACCCACGGCCGCCAGTTTTCCCGAGGCGCTACGTTCCGTCACATCGAGGACGATTCTTCTCGATTCGGGCTTGCCGCGGTGGAACCTATTGCCTCGAGGATCGCAGCCGGCGATGGACGGGCTCAGACACCACGAGCGCCGCCCGCGGCGGCCATCCGGACGTGGGCACGCCGGACGGTGGCCTCGGCTTCGGCGTCGTCGGCCTGCCGCAGACGGTGCTCGGCCTCCTCGGCGGACCGCCGGGCCCGCTCGACGTCGATCTGGCTCCCCAGCTCGGCGACGTCCGACAGGATCGTCACCCGGTCGTTGGAGACCTCCACGAACCCGCCGTGCACCGCCACCACCTCGTCGCCTGACGACGATCTGACGGTGACCGTGGCGATGTCGAGCGCGCCCAGGAAGGGTGCGTGCCCGGTGAGGAAGGCGAGCTCGCCGCCGCCGACCGTGCGGGCGATCACCATGTCGGCCTCGCCCGAGTAGAGGACGCGCTCGGGCGATACCAGCTCGACCTGGAGCGTCACGAGGGGCTCCCCACCGTCACTCGCCGCCCGTCCGCTGGCGCAGCTGGTCGGCCTTGCGGCGGGCGTCGTCGGCGCCGCCGACGTTGAGGAACGCCTGCTCGGGCAGCTCGTCGAGCTCGCCGTTGACCAGCGCCTCGAACGACGCCACCGTCTCGTCCACGGGGGTGAAGATGCCCTCCAACCCGGTGAAGTTCTGCGCCACGAACATGGGCTGCGACAGGAACCGCTGGATCTTGCGGGCCCGGGCCACCGTCACCTTGTCCTCCTCGGACAGCTCGTCGAGGCCGAGGATGGCGATGATGTCCTGCAGCTCCTTGTAGCGCTGCAGGATCTCCTGCACCTGTCGGGCGATGTCGTAGTGCTGCTCCCCGACCACGTCGGGCTGCAGGATGGTCGACGTCGAGGACAGCGGGTCGACCGCCGGGTAGATGCCCAGGGCAGCGATGTCGCGGGACAGCTCGGTGGTGGCGTCGAGGTGGGTGAAGGTGGTGAACGGCGCCGGGTCGGTGTAGTCATCGGCGGGCACATAGACGGCCTGCAGCGAGGTGATCGAGCGGCCCCGGGTGGATGTGATGCGCTCCTGCAGCTCGCCCATCTCGTCGGCCAGCGTGGGCTGGTAGCCCACGGCCGAGGGCATGCGGCCGAGCAGCGTCGACACCTCGGAGCCCGCCTGCACGAAGCGGAAGATGTTGTCGATGAACAGCAGGACGTCCTGGCCCTTGACGTCGCGGAAGTACTCGGCGATGGTCAGCGCCGACAGGCCCACCCGCAGCCGGACGCCCGGTGGCTCGTCCATCTGGCCGAACACCAGCGCCGCCTTCTCGAGGACGCCGGTCTCCTTCATCTCCAGGTAGAGGTCGGTGCCCTCGCGGGTGCGCTCTCCCACGCCGGCGAACACCGACACGCCGCCGAACTGCTCGGCAACCCGGCGGATCATCTCCTGGATGAGCACGGTCTTGCCCACTCCGGCGCCGCCGAAAAGGCCGATCTTGCCGCCCCGCAGGTAGGGGGTGAGCAGGTCGATGACCTTTATGCCGGTCTCGAACACCTCCTTCTTGGGCTCCAGCGCGTCGAAGTCGGGGGCCGGGCGGTGGATGTCCCACCAGGCGTCGATCTTGGAGGCGTCGAGCTTGGGCACGTCGAGCGGCTCGCCGATCACGTTGGTCACGTGGCCGAGCACACCGTCGCCCACCGGCATGGCCAGACCGGTGCCCAGGTTGCGCACGGGCGTGCCCCGGGTGAGGCCGTCGGTGGGCTTCAGGCAGATGGCCCGCACCCGCGACTCGCCGATCTGCTGGGCCACCTCGGCACGCACCACGATGCCCTCGCCGTCGACGGTCACGGTCATCTCGAGGGCGGTGTTGATGGCGGGCACGGCGTCGGGCGGGAACTCGACGTCGACCACCGGGCCGGTGATGGCGACGACGCGGCCATCCTTGAGTGTCGCCCCGGTGTCGGTGCTGGTGTCGGTGACGGTCATTGGGTGCTCCTACGAACGGGAGGATTCGAGGCGGTCGGACAGGACGTCGGCGGACATGAGCGCGTGGTCCACCAGCAGGTCGCCGCCGGTAACCTTGGCGGCGCGCATCGCTTCGGCGCCGCCCACGATGTCCATGATCTCGGTAGTGATGGCGTCCTGGCGGGCCCGGTTCATGGCCCGGCTGTACTTCGTGATCAGCTCCTCGGCGTTGTCGGTGGCCGCCTTCATGGCCCGCTGGCGGGCGGCATGCTCGGAGGCGGCGGCATCGAGCATGGCGGCGTACAGGCGCGCCTCGACGTAGCGCGGGAGTAGGCGCGAGAGGATCTCATCCGGAGCCGGTTCGAACTCGTAGTCGGCGTGGGGTCCCGCGGACGGCTCCTCGGCCCCGACACCAGTCAGCGGCATGAACTGGCGGACGACCACCCGCTGGGACGCCACGGACAGGAAGCGGGTGTAGATGAGCAGGACCTCGTCGACGTCCCCCTCCTCAAAGGCCCGTCGCACCACCGTGGCCACCTCGCGGGCGTTCTCGTAGGTCGGCCTGTCGCTCATCCCGGTGAAGGCGGCGTCGATCTGGTAGCCGCGGAACCGGAAGTAGCTCTCGGCCTTCTTTCCCACGAGCACCAGGGAGTAGTCGGCGCCCTCGGCCCGGCGACCCTGGATCTCGCGCTCGGCAGCGCGGATGACGCTGGTGTTGTAGGGACCGGCCAGCCCACGGTCGCTGGTGATGACCACGAAGGCGACCTTGCGGAGGTTCTCCACGGGCCGCAGGAGCGGGTGGTCGACGACCCCGCCGAGGTCGGCAAGGTTCTGGATCACGTTGGTGATGTACTCGCTGTAGGGCCGCGCCGCGGCGACCCGTTGGTTGGCCGCCGTTACGCGCGTGGCAGCGATCAGCTCCATCGCTCTCGTGATCTTCATGGTCGACTGGACGCTCCGGATACGTCGCCGCAGCGCCCGCTCCTGTCCCCCGGCCACTACGCCTCGGCCTCGTCTCGGGAGATCTCCTCTTCCGGCAGGATGCCCTCGCGGCGCCCACCCGCCATCTCGCGCTCCTCGGCCCCCTGCGCCTCGGCGGTCGGCTCACCGAGGGCGACGCCGCCGACCTCGAACTGGTCGCGGAACGCGGCGATCGCCGCCTCGAAGGTCTCGACGTCGGGGATGTCGCCGTCGGTGCGGATGGCATCGAGGACGTCGCGGTGCCGGGTCTCGAACCAGTCGATCAGCTCGGACTCGAACCGCCGCACCTCCTCGACCGGCACGGGGTCGAGGTAGCCGTTGGTGGCTGCATAGAGCGACACGACCTGCTCCTCGACCGGCATGGGGCTGTTGAGCGGTTGCTTGAGCAGCTCGACGAGCCGGTAGCCGCGGTCGAGCTGGGCCTGTGACACCTTGTCGAGCTCGGAGCCATAGGCCGCGAACGACTCGAGCTCTCGGAACTGCGACAGGTCACCCTTGAGCGTGCCCACAGCCGTCTTCATGGCCTTGACCTGGGCATTGCCGCCCACCCGGGACACCGACAGGCCGGTGTCGAACGCGGGCCGCACACCCGACTTGAACAGGTCATCCTGCAGGTAGATCTGGCCGTCGGTGATGGAGATCACGTTGGTGGGGATGTAGGCCGAGATGTCACCGGCCTTGGTCTCGATGACCGGCAGCGCGGTCAGCGAGCCGGCGCCCTTCTCCTCGGACAGCTTGGCGGCGCGCTCGAGCAACCGGCTGTGCAGGTAGAACACATCGCCCGGGTAGGCCTCGCGGCCCGGCGGCCGCCGCAGCAGCAGCGAGATCTGCCGGTAGGCCTCGGCCTGCTTGGACAGGTCGTCGTAGACCACGAGGGCGTGCTCGCGGTTCTCCATCCAGTGCTGGCCCATGGCGCACCCGGCATACGGCGCCAGGTACTTGAACGGCGCGGGGTCGGAGGCGCCGGCCACCACCACCACCGTGTAGTCCAGGGCCCCGTACTGCTCGAAGGTCGAAACGGTGTTGGCCACCGTCGACTCCTTCTGGCCGATCGCCACGTATATGCACTTCATGCCCAGGCCACGCTGGTTGATGATCGTGTCGACAGCCACGGTGGTCTTGCCGGTCTTGCGGTCGCCGATGATCAGCTCGCGCTGACCACGCCCGATAGGGGTCATGGCGTCGATCGCCTTGATGCCGGTCTGCAGCGGCTCGTGCACCGGCTGGCGGCCCATGATGCCGGGCGCCTGGATCTCCATGCGGCGGTCCTCGACGCCCACCAGCGCGCCCTTGCCGTCGATGGGGCTGCCGAGCGCGTCGACCACCCGCCCGAGCAGACCGTCGCCGACGGGCACCGACAGGATGCGGCCGGTCGCCTTGACCAACTCGCCCTCCCTCACCTCGGCGGCGTCGCCAAGCACCACGCAGCCGATTGACTCCTCGTCGAGGTTGAGGGCCAGTCCTAGGACACCGCTCTCGAACTCGAGCAGCTCGTTGACCGCCGCGCCGGGCAGGCCCGCCACGGTGGCAATGCCGTCGCCCACCACGGTGATCTGCCCCACCTGGGCGGTCTCGACGCCGGGCTTGAAGTCCTCGAGGTTCTTGCGGAGCGCCTCGGCGATGTCGGCGGTGTTGATGGTCAGCTCTGCCATCGGTGTTGTCCTCGCGTCCTAGAATGCGTTCTTCAGCTGGTCGAGCCGGTGACGCACCGACCCGTCGATGACAGTGTCGCCAACCTGGGTCACGATTCCGCCCAGCACCGACGGATCCACCACCACCTTGATCTCGACCTGCTTGCCCGTGGCGTCCTCGAGGGCCTTGGCCAGCCGCGCGCGCTGGTCGTCCGTGAGCGGTACCGCCGAGCGCACCTCGGCGACCTCCTTGTTGGCCTCGGCCGCGCTCATCTCCACCAGTAACTGGATGATGCTGGGCAGCTCGCGGGCCCGGCCGGTGCCGACGACCATCGACACCAGCGCCACGCTGGTCGGCGACGCTTTGCCGCCCAGCAGGTCCTCGACGATCTGCTGGCGCCGGGCCGCCGGGATGCCGGCGTCGGTGAGCGCACTCCGCAGCTCGTCGTCGCCCTGCAGGGTCTGCGAGAAGCGGAACAGCTCGTCCTCCACCTCGCCGAGGGATCCCTCGGCGCGGGCAACCTCGAAGAGGGCCTCGGCGTAAGCGAGCGTGCGGTCTTCTGCCATCTTGGCGTTGCTCCTAAGAAAGTGGGGGGGGCCGGGTGGGTGTGTTTTGGGGGGAAGAAGGGGGCCAAATTCCGAGGGGTTCTTTTTGGCCTCTGGCAGCGAGTGGTGGCGCCCGCCCTCACGAGCGCTGCGCCGCCACCTGGTTGATGTAGTCCTCGATCAGCTGGGTCTGCGTGGCCTCGTCCAGGCTGCGCTGGACCACGGTCTCGGCAGCGCCGATGGCGAGCTGCGCCACCTCGCCCCGCAGGTCGGACACGGCCTGCGCCTTGGCCGAGTCGATGTCGGCCACCGCCCGGGCCCGCAGCTCTGCCAGCTCGGTCTGGAGCCGGGCCTCCTGGTCGCGCTTGATGCGGTCGGCGGCCTGGCGCGCCTCCTCGATGATGCGCCCGGACTCGGCCCGGGCGTCGCTCAGCTGGGCCTTGTACTCGTCGAGCACACCCTGGGCGTCGGCCTTGGCGGTCTCGGCCGCCTGCAGGTCGGAGCGAATGCGCTCGGTCCGGTTGTCCATCATCTGGCTGACCTGCGGGTAGCCGAACTTGTAGAGCAGGAAGAGCAGGGCCGCGAAGCTGAGTCGAGCCCCACACGAGCTCGTTGGTCGCCGGCAGGATCGGGTTGGGGGCTTCCTGGCAGGCATCGGGGTCGTCGGCCTCCTCGGCGAGGTGGATGCACTCCTCGGTGTCCTCGGAGAGCTGCGGCTCATCGCCGCCTTCCTGCGCGCCCGCGGGGACGCCCCGACGAGCAGCGCGCCGGAAACGAGCAGCAGGGTCGCGACCAGGGTTCGAGTTCGCACGACGGCCTCCTCAGCCGGAGATGATGAAGGCCAGCACGAAGCCGAACAGCGCCAGGGCTTCGGTGAAGGCGATACCGAGGAACATCGTGGTCCGCACCATGCCGGCCGCCTCGGGCTGGCGGGCCATGGCGGTGATGGCGTTGCCCACCACCAGGCCGATGCCGATGCCAGGGCCGATGGCGGCGCCGCCGTAGACGATGCCTCGGCCGACGGCGGTGAGGCCCGCCTCGAGTTCGCCTTCGGCCTGCTGGGCTAGGACGTGAAGCACGGGGTTCGTCTCCTTGGGTTGTGCTCAGTGCTCGGGGTGCATGGAGCTGTCGATGTACACGGCAGCGAGAATGGTGAAGATGTAGGCCTGCAAGAACGACACCAGGAGCTCGAACCCCATCAGGAAGATGAGCAGCGCCAGCGGCAGCGCCCCGCCGAGGATCGTCGATGCGAACAGCGCCTGGGTGATGACGGCGAACGTCACCAGCAGCAGGTGCCCGGCGAGCATGTTGGCGAAGAGCCGGACCGCCAGCGCGAAGGGCCGCGTGATGAGGATCCCCAGCAGCTCGATGAACGCCACCAGCGGCAGGATCGCCTTGGGAACGCCCGGTGGGATGGCGGAATTCTTGAAGTAGCCGAAGAACCCCTGATGCCTGATGCCCGTGATGATGTAGACGAACCACACGACGATCGCCATGAACATCGGCAGGGCCATCCGGGCGTTCACCGGCATCTGAACCAGGGGGATCAGCTCCCAGGTGTTGCAGACGAAGATGAACGTGAACAGGGTGAGCAGGAACGGCATGTAGCCGCGGCCGTCGGGCCCGATCGTCTGCAAGATGATCTGTTCGTCCACGAACTCGACCGTGCTCTCGGCCACGTTCTGGGCGCCGGTGGGCACCAGCTTGGGTTCACGCGTGGCGACGTAGAACAGCCCGAACACGAGCGCCACCGAGAGCCACATCAACAGCACGACCTTGTTGACGCCGAAGACGTCGCCCCCGAAGAGCGTGGGCCACTCGATGACGTGGCTGATCGGCGGGAACTCCAGCCCGAGGATCACCGGTGCGTTGCCTCCTTAGGTACCGGCTTGAGAGCCGGAAAGGCGAGGGACGCGGACACGTAGCGCAGCTCCCAGAACAAGAGCCCGAGGTGGGTGACCAGCACGGTGACGCCGAGGGCGACGAGGTCGATCCATGGCGCGTCCTTGACCAGCAGCAACACGACGGTCACCAACCCCATCCGCACAGCGAAACCACCGAGGGCGACGATCATGAGCAAGTTC
>CAWEZE010000016.1:0-29507 GCA_963813485.1 uncultured bacterium | reverse complement strand
GGTACTTGAACGGCGCGGGGTCGGAGGCGCCGGCCACCACCACGACCGTGTAGTCCAGGGCCCCGTACTGCTCGAAGGTCGAAACGGTGTTGGCCACCGTCGACTCCTTCTGGCCGATCGCCACGTATATGCACTTCATGCCCAGGCCACGCTGGTTGATGATCGTGTCGACAGCCACGGTGGTCTTGCCGGTCTTGCGGTCGCCGATGATCAGCTCGCGCTGACCCCGCCCGATAGGGGTCATGGCGTCGATGGCCTTGATGCCGGTCTGCAGCGGCTCGTGCACCGGCTGGCGGCCCATGATGCCGGGCGCCTGGATCTCCATGCGGCGGTCCTCGACGCCCACCAGCGCGCCCTTGCCGTCGATGGGGCTGCCGAGCGCGTCGACCACCCGCCCGAGCAGACCGTCGCCGACGGGCACCGACAGGATGCGGCCGGTCGCCTTGACCAACTCGCCCTCCCTCACCTCGGCGGCGTCGCCAAGCACCACGCAGCCGATTGACTCCTCGTCGAGGTTGAGGGCCAGTCCCAGGACACCGCTCTCGAACTCGAGCAGCTCGTTGACCGCCGCGCCGGGCAGGCCCGCCACGGTGGCAATGCCGTCGCCCACCACGGTGATCTGCCCCACCTGGGCGGTCTCGACGCCGGGCTTGAAGTCCTCGAGGTTCTTGCGGAGCGCCTCGGCGATGTCGGCGGTGTTGATGGTCAGCTCTGCCATCGGTGTCGTCCTCGCGTCCTGTCGTGGAGACGTGGCCTCTCGGCCTCTCAGAATGCGTTCTTCAGCTGGTCGAGCCGGTGACGCACCGACCCGTCGATGACAGTGTCGCCAACCTGGGCCACGATTCCGCCCAGCACCGACGGATCCACCACCACCTTGATCTCGACCTGCTTGCCCGTGGCGTCCTCGAGGGCCTTGGCCAGCCGGTCGCGCTGGTCGTCCGTGAGCGGTACCGCCGAGCGCACCTCGGCGACCTCCTTGTTGGCCTCGGCCGCGCTCATCTCCACCAGTAGCTGGATGATGCTGGGCAGCTCGCGGGCCCGGCCGGTGCCGACGACCATCGACACCAGCGCCACGCTGGTCGGCGACGCCTTGCCGCCCAGCAGGTCCTCGACGATCTGCTGGCGCCGGGCCGCCGGGATGCCGGCGTCGGTGAGCGCGCTCCGCAGCTCGTCGTTGCCCTGCAGGGTCTGCGAGAAGCGGAACAGCTCGTCCTCCACCTCGCCGAGGGATCCCTCGGCGCGGGCCACCTCGAAGAGGGCCTCGGCGTAAGCGAGCGTGCGGTCTTCTGCCATCTTGGCGTTGCTCCTAGGAGAGTGAGTGGTGGCGCCCGCCCTCACGAGCGCTGCGCCGCCACCTGGTTGATGTAGTCCTCGATCAGCTGGGTCTGCGTGGCCTCGTCCAGGCTGCGCTGGACCACGGTCTCGGCAGCGCCGATGGCGAGCTGCGCCACCTCGCCCCGCAGGTCGGACACCGCCTGCGCCTTGGCCGAGTCGATGTCGGCCACCGCCCGGGCCCGCAGCTCTGCCAGCTCGGTCTGGAGCCGGGCCTCCTGGTCGCGCTTGATGCGGTCGGCGGCCTGGCGGGCCTCCTCGATGATCCGCCCGGCCTCGGCCCGGGCGTCGCTCGAGCTGGGCCCGGTACTCGTCGAGCACCCCTGGGCGTCGGCCTTGGCGGCCTCGGCCGCCTGCAGGTCGGAGCGGATGCGCTCGGTCCGGTTGTCCATCATCTGGCTGACCTGCGGGTAGCCGAACTTGTAGAGCAGGAAGAGCAGGGCCGCGAAGCTGAGTCGAGCCCCACACGAGCTCGTTGGTCGCCGGCAGGATCGGGTTGGGGGCTTCCTGGCAGGCATCGGGGTCGTCGGCCTCCTCGGCGAGGTGGATGCACTCCTCGGTGTCCTCGGAGAGCTGCGGCTCATCGCCGCCCTCCTGCGCGCCCGCGGGGGACGCCCCGACGAGCAGCGCGCCGGAAACGAGCAGCAGGGTCGCGACCAGGGTTCGAGTTCGCACGACGGCCTCCTCAGCCGGAGATGATGAAGGCCAGCACGAAGCCGAACAGCGCCAGGGCTTCGGTGAAGGCGATACCGAGGAACATCGTGGTCCGCACCATGCCGGCCGCCTCGGGCTGGCGGGCCATGGCGGTGATGGCGTTGCCCACCACCAGGCCGATGCCGATGCCGGGGCCGATGGCGGCGCCGCCGTAGACGATGCCTCGGCCGACGGCGGTGAGGCCCGCCTCGAGTTCGCCTTCGGCCTGCTGGGCTAGGACGTGAAGCACGGGGTTCGTCTCCTTGGGTTGTGCTCAGTGCTCGGGGTGCATGGAGCTGTCGATGTACACGGCAGCGAGAATGGTGAAGATGTAGGCCTGCAGGAACGACACCAGGAGCTCGAACCCCATCAGGAAGATGAGCAGCGCCAGCGGCAGCGCCCCGCCGAGGATCGTCGATGCGAACAGCGCCTGGGTGATGACGGCGAACGTCACCAGCAGCAGGTGCCCGGCGAGCATGTTGGCGAAGAGCCGGACCGCCAGCGCGAAGGGCCGCGTGATGAGGATCCCCAGCAGCTCGATGAACGCCACCAGCGGCAGGATCGCCTTGGGAACGCCCGGTGGGATGGCGGAATTCTTGAAGTAGCCGAAGAACCCCTGATGCCTGATGCCGGTGATGATGTAGACGAACCACACGACGATCGCCATGAACATCGGCAGGGCCATCCGGGCGTTCACCGGCATCTGCACCAGGGGGATCAGCTCCCAGATGTTGCAGACGAAGATGAACGTGAACAGGGTGAGCAGGAACGGCATGTAGCCGCGGCCGTCGGGCCCGATCGTCTGCAAGATGATCTGTTCGTCCACGAACTCGACCGTGCTCTCGGCCACGTTCTGGGCGCCGGTGGGCACCAGCTTGGGTTCACGCGTGGCGACGTAGAACAGCCCGAACACGAGCGCCACCGAGAGCCACATCAACAGCACGACCTTGTTGACGCCGAAGACGTCGCCCCCGAAGAGCGTGGGCCACTCGATGACGTGGCTGATCGGCGGGAACTCCAGCCCGAGGATCACCGGTGCGTTGCCTCCTTAGGTACCGGCTTGAGAGCCGGAAAGGCGAGGGACGCGGACACGTAGCGCAGCTCCCAGAACAAGAGCCCGAGGTGGGTGACCAGCACGGTGACGCCGAGGGCGACGAGGTCGATCCAGGGCGCGTCCTTGACCAGCAGCAACACGACGGTCACCAACCCCATCCGCACAGCGAAACCGCCGAGGGCGACGACCATGAGCAAGTTCAGCGACCGGCGTGCTGCCCAGGACAGGGCAACAGCAGCTAGGACGAGATTGACAGCCACGAGCGCGATCGCCACCCCGGCCGAGGACGCCCCGGCGGTTCCCCAGATGGCGGTGGCAGCGATCACGACGAGCGGGGCGAACCACACGCCTCGCTTGAGCATGTCGAACGCCAGCTCCCGCTCCACCGCCGGAGCGTCGGGCACGGGTGCACGTAGGTCGGCGGCGCTGACCCTCGTGGCCCTCATGACCCCGGCTCCTCCGGCCCCGCTCGCTTGGCCAACCCCGGGACCCGCCCTTCGTGCTCGCGCATCCGGGCGTCGTACCGGGCGAAGTGCTTCCAGATCTCGTAACCCATGGTGAAGAGGAACAGCACCAGCAGCAACAACGGCGAGGTTCCGAGCCAGGCGTCCAGCCGCCAGCCGATGAGGGCCAACAAGGCCGGGGTCACCGCCAGCTCGCACGCCGTCGACAGCGCGTCGCCAGCGCTTCGGTTCAACTCACGCCTGGCGGACAGATCGGCCACCCCTCGCTCCTTGCACCCTGGGCCCCCTCGCAAGTTCCGCTCGGGAGCTTGTGAATTCTTTCGCAATCTACCAGACAGGGTCTATCCCCGGGCAAATCAGGGATCCGCAGGGGACGGCGCGGCAGGTTAGCAACCTCGCGAGTCAGGCTTGCCACCCGGCAAACTTGGCGTCCGTGCCCCGACTCCGCCGCTACCGAACCGGCGACCACGACGCCGTCTACGACATCTGCGTTCGCACCGGAGCGGCCGGGGAGGACGCTACCCATCTGCTTCGCGACCCCGCCCTCCTGGGGCACATCTACGCCGGCCCCTACCTGACGCTGGCCCCCGACCTGGCCTTCGTGGTCGAGGACGACGACGGGGTCGCCGGCTACGTCCTCGGCGCCGCCGACACGGCCGAGTTCGAGGATCGCCTCGAGCGCGAGTGGTGGCCCGAGCTGCGGCGGCGCTACCCGGAGTATCGGCCTGAGCGAGCGTCCCAACGGGCGAGAGAGCGAGCGGGGCCCGAGCGGCCCGGCCGACGGCCAAGAGCGGAGAGCATGTCCGGCGACGCCGTCTTCGACGATCTGCTGATCGCCCTCATGCACTCGCCCGCGCGCACGCGGGCAGACCTGGTGGCGACCTACCCCTCGCACCTGCACATCGACCTGCTGCCGCGGTTGCAGGGCCAGGGCTGGGGCCGGCGGCTGATCGACACGCTGGTCGAGCGGCTGCGCGCCGCCGGGTCACCCGGCCTCCACCTCGGGGTCGCCACCGCCAACACCAAGGCCCAGGCGTTCTATCGCGTCGTCGGCTTCACGGAGCTGGACGACGACGGCGTGACCGTCACGTTCGCGATGCCGCTCTGACGTGCTCGGCCGACCCCATCGGTCGGTCCAGCGACCGGCTCACGTACTCCCGCGTCACATAACCTGCCGGCCGTGCCCACCGACCTCCTTGCCGGCCACGCCCAGAGCGCACCCGACAGGGTCGCCATCATCGACGGCGACACAGCTATCGCCTACGGCGAGCTCAACCGCACCGTAAACCGGGTGGCCAACGGTCTGCTGGCACTCGGCGTGCGACCGGGCGACCGGGCCGTGTGGTGCGGTCCCAACAGCGTGCCCGTCCTGACGTTCCTCCACGCCGCCCGCAAGATCGGCCTGGTGGCGGTGCCGCTCGCCTACCGCTTCACCGCCGAGGAGATGCAGTACGTCATCGACAACAGCGACGCCGTGCTCGTGGTCGTCGACGCCGAGCAGGCCGACCGGGTGGCGGCGGTGCGCGACCAACTCGCAAAGGTCCGCCACGTGGTGGTGTTCGGCGGCCCCTCGTTCGCGGGCGCCCTGAGTTGGGACGAGGTGCTGGCCGGCGCCGGCGGCGAGGGCAAGGCTGGCGACGCGGAGCCCCCCACCGGCGGCGACGACACCGCCGGAGCCACGATGATCTACACGTCGGGCACCACCGGCAAGCCCAAGGGGGCGCTGCGCACGTCGACCGACCCCGCCCTGGTCATGACGCTGCTGCAGGAGCTGCGGCTGCGTCCCGGCGAGGAGGTCCACATCACCTCCGGCCCCCTCTACCACTCGGGCCCGCTGGCCTGGGCGGTCCTCACCCACACCCTGGGCGGGACCATCGTCATGCTGCGCCACTTCGATGCCGAGCGCTGGATCGACCTCGTGCGCCAGCACCGGGTCACCAACACGTTCTCGGCGCCCACGCAGCTCAAGCGCATCGTGTCGCTGCCGGACGAGGTCCTGGCGCGTGCCGACCTCTCGTCCATGCGGTCGCTCGTCGCCAACGCCGCGCCGGTCCCCTACGCGCTGAAGCAGGAGGTCATCGCCAAGCTGGGCGACGGCTTCCTGTTCGAGGTCTACGGCTCGACCGAGCTGGGCGTCGACACGATCCTGCCGCCCGAGGACCAGTTGCGGAAGCCGGGCTCGTGCGGCCGAACCTACGGCACCGTCCAGGTCAAGATCGTGGGCCCGGACGGCGAGGAACTGCCCGCCGGGGAGCCGGGGGAGCTGTTCATCCGCAGCACCCTGGCGCTCGACGGCTACCACCGGACGGCCGAGCCCATCAGCGACCGCGACGGCTGGAAGTCGGTGGGCGACATCGCCTACGTCGACGACGAGGGCTACGTCTACATCTGCGACCGCAAGAACGACATGATCATCAGCGGCGGGATGAACATCTACCCGGCGGAGATCGAGGCGGTGCTGCACGCCCATCCCGACGTCATGGACGCCGCGGTGTTCGGGGTGCCGTCCGACGAGTGGGGCGAATCGGTCCACGCCGTCGTCCAGCCCAAGGCCGGGCACACCGTCGACCTCGGCGCCCTCGAGGCCCATGCCGTCGAGCACCTCGCCGGCTACAAGCGGCCCCGGTCCTGGGAGGTCCGGGACGAGCTGCCGCGCACCGAGTCGGGCAAGCTGCTCAAGCGGCTCCTGCGCGACGAGCACTGGCAGGGCCGCGCCACCAAGGTGTGAGCCGGTACGCCCGACCGCGCCCGAGGCATCACGGGTCCTGTCGCCGTCCGGACTGCGAGGCCATACCGCCTCGGCGCAACAGCGTCCTCAGCGCCTCCGGAACCCCACGCCGCCGGACCCTACCGCCTCGCGGGACGCGTGAAGCGGTGGCCCTCGGCCTGCGGCGAGCTGTGGCCGTCCTCGGGGTCGCCGTTGCGCCTGGCCACCATCCCGGGACCGAAGATGGTGTAGAGGAACAGCGCCAGGGCCACCACGCCGAGCGGCACGAACGACGTCCCCTTACCCGTGTACACGGGGATGAGCACGAGCGACGACAACAGCCCGGTCCAGGCCCACAACACCAGCACCGTCCGCCGGTGCCCGTGTCCCAGGCGCAGGAGCCGGTGGTGGAGGTGGCCCTTGTCCGCGATGGTGAGTCCCGCCCGACCCTTGGCCCGCCGCAACAGCGCCCAGGCGGTGTCGAGGATGGGCACGCCCAGGATGACCAGCGGCAGGAACAGTGGAGCGAAGAAGAAGAACGTCTGCCCCCGCACCTCGGCGTCGGTGTTGCCGCCGATGGCGATGGTGGCGGCGGCCATGAGCACCCCGAGGCTGAGCGCCCCCGCGTCGCCCATGAACAGCTTGGCCGGATGGAAGTTCCACGGTAGGTAGCCCAGGCAGGCGCCCAGCACGCAGGCGGCGATCAGGGCGCCCAGGTTGTCGTCGCGGATGATGGCGTCGTTGTTGTCGAGGAACTCGGCGAACATCAGGATCGCCCCGGCCGCGATCGCCACCACGCCCGCCGCCAACCCGTCGAGCCCGTCGATGAGGTTGACCGCCATGGCCAGGCCGACCACCCACAGGACGGTGATGAGCGTGGCCAGGTCGGGCGGGAGGGCCACGAGGCCGACGAAGGGGATGCGGAAGAAAACGATCGTGAGGCCGGCGATCGCGAGGACGCTGCCCGCGAGCACCGACCCTGCCGTCTTGGCGGGCGCCGACACCTCACGCAGGTCGTCGAGCTGCCCGACGACGTAGATCGTCACCACCGCCAGCACGACGCCCAACGGCTGGGTGATCGTGCGGAACGTCGCTGCGAACTCGCCGCTCAACCAGGCGACCGTGAAACCCACCAGGACGCCGGCCACGATCCCGGCGCCCCCTAGTATCGGCGTGGGCCGGGTGTGCATGCGCCGCGTATCGGGGTAGGCGACGGCGCCAATGCGGAACGAAAGGGTCCGCAGCAGCGGCATCGACGCGGTGCTGATGACGAAGGCCGCCCCGATGACCATGAGGTAGCCGATCACCGCCTCAGCTCCCCCGCGGTCAACCGGGGTACGGGGCGAACTTGGAGCAGAGCGCGAGGACCTCGTCGCGGATCGCGGCGACGGCGCCTTCGTCCTCGCGGTGGGTGAGCACCTGGTGGATCAGCGAGGCGACCTGGGCCATCTCGGGGGCCCGCATGCCCTGGGTGGTGACCGCCGGCGTGCCGATGCGCAGGCCGCTGCTGATATAGGGAGGTCGGGGGTCGTCGGGGACTGTGTTCTCGTTGAGACTGATCCCGGCGCGGTCGAGGACCAGGCGGGCCTTCTTGCCCGACAGGTCGGCGTCGAAGCTCCGCAGGTCGACCAGCATGAGGTGGTTGTCGGTGCCACCCGACACGAGGCGCAGGCCGGCGCCCGCCAAGCCCTCGGCGAGCGCCGCGGCGTTGGCGACGATGTCACGGGCGTAGTCGGCGAACTCGGGCTGTGCGGCCTCGTGGAACGCCACCGCCTTGGCCGCGATCACGTGGTCGAGCGGCCCCCCCTGCAGACCGGGGAACACGGCCTTGTCGATCTTCTCTGCCAGCTCGGCACGGGTCAGGATCGCGCCCGCCCGCGGCCCCCGCAGCGTCTTGTGAGTGGTGAACGTGACGATGTCGGCGTGCGGCGTGGGATTCGGGTGGACGCCGCCGGCGATGAGCCCAGCGACATGGGCGGCGTCGAACATGAACAGCGCGCCGGCCTCGTCCGCGATCTGGCGGAACGGCTCCGGGTCGATGATGCGCGGGTAGGCGGTTGCCCCCGTGACGATGAGCTTGGGGTTGTGCTCGAGCGCCAGGTCGCGCACCTGGTCGAGATCGATGCGCTCGTCGCTCGGTGTCACGCCGTAGGACACGAAGTGGTAGAGCCGGCCGCTGGCGTTCACCGGTGACCCGTGCGTGAGGTGGCCACCCTGGTCGAGCCGCAGCCCGAGGACCGTGTCACCGGGCTCGAGCAGCCCCAGGTACACGGCCATGTTGGCGTTGGCCCCCGAGTGGGGCTGCACGTTGGCGTGCTCCGCCCCGAACAGGGCCTTGGCGCGCTCGCGGGCGAGGTCCTCGACCTGGTCGATGACCTCGTTCCCGCCGTAGTAGCGCTTGCCGGGATAGCCCTCGCTGTACTTGTTGGTGAGCACCGAGCCGGTGGCGCGCAGCACCGCGGGAGACGTGAAGTTCTCGCTCGCGATGAGCTGCAGCGTGGTGTTCTGACGTTCGACCTCGCGCTCGATAAGGCCGAACAGCTCGTCGTCGGGGACGGTGGGCCAACCCATGCTCATGCCTCTTCGATCTCGGCGATCTGGGCGATACGTCGCTCGTGACGGCCGCCCTCGAACGGCGTCGTGAGCCACAGTGTCAGGATCTCGTCGGCGAGCGGGGAGGCGACGATCCGCGCGCCGATCGACAGGACGTTGGCGTCGTTGTGCTCGCGGGACATCCGTGCCGTGTAGAGATCGTTGCACAGCGCCGCGCGCACCCCGCGGATCTTGTTGGCCGTCATCTGCTCGCCCTGGCCAGACCCTCCGAGCACGATGCCCCGGTCGGCCTCGCCCTTGACCACGGCGCGTCCCACGGCGGCGCAGATGGGCGGATAGTCGACGGGTTCCTCACTGTCGGTTCCGAGGTCGTCGACCTCGTGGCCGAGGGAGATCAGCGTCTCGCTCAGGTGCGCCTTGAGGGCGAACCCGGCGTGGTCGGATCCGATGGCGACCCGCACCTTACGCCCCTCCCGTCGCGTATCTGGTCTCGCCGCCCACGGCGCGTGAGGGCGAAGAGTTGGCATCGGCGGCTGACCGGGGCAGCCCGCCGATCATCAACGCCACCAACCGCCGGAACAGGAAGTCGAGCTCGCGGGCCGTCGCCTCGTAGTAGGCCCGGGACCGACCCACCGGATCGGGGATGTCGTCCTCGTGATCGTCGCCCATGAGATCGGCGCTGCGCCGGCCGGCAGCGACGCGGGCCAACCAGTCGAACACGGTCTCGTCCGGCCGGCGGGGACCCGACTCGTCGCCCCGCCGCACCAACTCCTTGAGCGTGAAGGTGCGTTCGATGTCGGCTCCGTAGCCGACGATCGCCTCGCGCACGTGCTCCCGGGCCATGCCGATGATCAGCGGCGTCGACCGGACGATCTCGGGGTCCATCGTTCGGCTGACGTGGCCGCTGATGTCGATGCCGCGGTCGGCCATGACCGCGACGGCGTTGCGCGTGGCGGGCGCCCCACCCGGCAACAGTCCGGCGGAGCCGATGTCGGCGCGGGCACCGTTGTCGGTGAGCAGGGTGCGCAACATGCCCTCCGCCATGGCGGAACGGCACTGGTTGGCAGTGCACATGAGGAGAATGTCGATGGGGGGAGTGTAGACAGGGGCCGATGGCACTCGACCCGCGCACCCCGGTCCTGGTGGGCGTCGGACAGTGGAGCAACCGGGTGGACCGGGGCGCACCGGCCGTGGAGCCCGCCGACATGATGGCCGAGGCGTTGCGCCGCGCCGCCGACGACAGCGGCGCCGGTGCCCAGACGCTGGTTGGCGCCGATGCCGTGCGCGTGTCCCGATCGTTGTCGCGTCACTACCGGAACCCGGCCCGCCTCGTGGCCGAGCGCGTCGGCGCCACACCCCGCGACGAGGCCGTCACCCCCATAGGTGGCAACGAGCCGCAGGGACTCGTGGCACAGTCCAGCCGCGACATCGCCGCCGGCGACGCCGACATCGTTCTGATCTGCGGCGCCGAGGCGTGGCGGACCCGTTCGGCGACCCCGCGTGACGAGCGCGAGCAGCTCGGCTGGACGACGCAGGACGACACGGTCCCGCCGGCGCGCCAGACGGCCCCGGACTTCCAGCTCAACCACCCAGCGGAGATCGCCCGCCAGGTGTTCGCGCCGTCCCAGGTGTACGCCCTGTTCGAGCAGGCCCTCCGGGCCGCAGCCGGTCGGTCGATCGACGATCACCTGGTGCGCGTCAGCGAGTTGTGGGCCGCGTTCAACGCGGTGGCCGTCGCCAATCCCCACGCTTGGATCCGGGAGCCGCTGACCGCCGAGCAGATCCGCACACCGACACCCGACAACCGCTGGATCTGGTGGCCCTACACCAAGGTCATGAACGCCAACAGTGCGGTCGAGCAGTCGGCGGCGCTGATCTTGTGCTCGGCGGCGAGCGCCACGGCACTGGGCGTGCCCCGCGACCGGTGGGTGTTCCCCCGGGCGGCCACCCAGGCGCACGACACCTACATCGTGTCGCACCGCCGCGACCTGCACTCGGCGCCGGCGCTGCGGGCCGCGGCGCGCGAACTGCTCACGCTGGCCGGCACCGGGGCCGACGAGCTCGCGCACGTCGACCTCTACTCGTGCTTCCCGTCCGCCGTGGAGGTGGGCGCCGACGAGATCGGGCTCGGGCTCGACCGGCAGCTGACCGTCACCGGCGGGCTGTCGTTCGCCGGCGGTCCCTGGAACAACTACGGCACCCACGCGATCGCCACCATGGCGGAGGTGCTCCGGATGGACCCCGGGAGCCTCGGACTGGTGACCGGCGTTGGTGGCTACCTGACCAAGCACACCCTCGGGCTGTACTCGACGGAACCACCGCCGGACGGCTTCCGGTGGGCGGATGCGCAGGAACAGGCGGAGTCGACGCCGCGCCGCGAGCTGGCCGAGGCGGTGGACGGCACGGCCACCGTCGAGTCGTGGGTGGTCCAACACGGACGCGACGGCGATGCCGAGGGGGTGCTGGCGGCCTGCCTGCTCGACGACGGTCGGCGCGCCTGGGCGTCGTCGGACGATGCCGACACCGTGGCGGAGATGCGCGCCGGCGCCGAGCAGGTCGGCCGCCTCGTCAAGATCGGCCGCGAGGGCGCCCTGTTCCTCTAGGGACCTGAGCGGATCGTGCCCGGCGACGCGGGCGAGGCAATACGGCCCGCCCGGAGCACCTCGAGGCAATACGGTCCGGGGGCCGGTCCCTATTGCCTCGAGAGCTTCGGCCGCGGACCCCATTGCCTCGGGATCGCCGTTGGTGCTTGCCGGCTCGGGCGCGGGCGGGCTGATCCGCACCTCGGTGATGGCCCGCCCGTCGACGGCGAGGACCTCGATCGTGCGCCCGGCCACGGTCACCCGGTCGCCCGGCGCCTCGGGAACGCGACCGAGCACGTCGAGCACCAGACCGGCCACGGTCGCGTACGGGCCCTCGGGCATGCCGTGCACGCCGACGTCCTCCAGGTCGTGCACGGGGAACCGCCCCGGCATCACCAACGATCCGTCGGCCTCGCGGCGCACCGCCGACGACGTCGCGATCGGTCTCGTCGTAGATCTCGCCTACCAGCTCCTCGAGCAGGTCCTCCACGGTGATGATGCCGGCGGCGGCGCCGTGCTCGTCCACCACCAGGGCGAGCTGCAGCCGGCGGGCCTGCATCTCGTGGAGCACGTCGAGCACCCCGGCGGTCTCGGGGAAGGCGGCCAGCTCGCCCGCCCGCTCGCGCACCGGGCGGTCGTCGGGGCCGTCGAGCAAGTCGCGCAGGTGGACCATGCCGACGACCTCGTCGAGGTTCCCGTCGTGCGCCACCGGCGCCCGGGAGTGGCCGCTGCGGGCCAGCGCCCGGAGCGCTTCGGCGACGGGCTGGTCGGAGTCGAGCACGAACACGTCCGGCCGCGGGCGCAGCACCTCGTCGAGCGTGCGTTCCGAGATCTCGAACGCCCCGTCGATGATCAGCCGCTGCTGGGCGGTGAACGACGCCTGTGTGCCCACCAGCTCGCGCAGCTCGGCCTCGGTGACCGCCTCGCGCTGGACCGAGGGATCGCCACCCATGATGCGGACGAGGATGTCGCTGGACCGAGACAGCAGCCAAACCACGGGCTGGGTCAGCATCGCCATGACCGACAGCGGGCGCGCCGCCAGCAGCGCCCAGCGCTCGGCCCGCTGCATGGCCACCCGCTTGGGCGCCAGCTCGCCGATCACCAGCGTGGCGTACGACAGCAACAGTGTGACCACGACGATGGACATGGCGCGGGCGGCACCGCCGAGGAAGCTCAGCGGGTCCTCGAGTGGCTCGGCCAGCGACACGGCGGCGGCCGCCGACGCCAGGAAGCCGGCCAGCGTGATGCCGATCTGGATGGTGGCCAGGAAGCGGTTGGGGTCACGCGCCAGGCGAGCCACCAGTGCCCCGGTCGACGAGCGCTGCTCGAGCTGCTGAAGCTGGCCCTCTCGCAGCGAGACCAGCGCCATCTCGGTGCCCGAGAAGGCGGCGTTGATCAGCACCAGCACGAAGACCAGCCCGAGCTGCAGCCAGAGCCCGCTCACGACGAGCTCGAGGTGGGACCGGGCGTCGAGCCCGATGGAGGGTCTGATGAGTGCTTCACAGTGCCTTGATCAGGCTAACGAATCGGAGCCGTCCACCGGCCGGAAGCCGGCGCCCTGGCGCAGGGCCCGGCGCACCTGTCCCGGGTCGTCGAGGTCGACGGTATTGGGGTCGACGCCCAGCTCGGTCAGGTGATCGCGGAGCAGCTCGTGGCTCGACCGCACGATCGCATCTGGTGGGGGCGAGAACTCGTCCGGCGGGATGGGGTCGTCCATGACCACGTCGGTCAGCTCGGTCCTCGAGCACGGCTGTCCCTCGAGAAATCCCTCGTGGCGGAGCACGATGCCGGTCCGGGCCTCGAACCAGAAGCGGTGCTCGATCCCCAGGAACTCCTCGGGCAGCCGCGACGCGGCCGCAACGGGTGCGGCCGGTTCCGTGGTGCCGGCCACACCACCGAGCGGTCGAGGGTAGGCATCGACGGTCCAGCAGAAGCGCCCGGCGCGCTCGTCGGGCTCGGGATCGCCGAAGTCGAGCCATCCGGGCAGCGGCCCGGGATAGAGGCAGGCCCCTATGGGACCGGCATCGTGCAGCGCCGCTCGCGTCGAGTCGCGCTCGGTCACCAGCGACCCGGTGCCGACCCAGCTCTGGTGGCCGTCGCTCACGGCGATATGGCCGCGCCCGACCACCCGCCAGCGGTCGGGCAGCGCGACCAGGACGTACGCCAGGGACTCGTCGATGCCAGCCAAGCCGTCCTGGGTGAGGTCGTCGGTCTCCGCGGCCTTCTCGGCCCCCGGCCGGGGAATGGGCCCGTCGCCGTCGAGTCCGGACACGCGGGCCAGGTGCTCGTGCACGGCCGCCACCAGCCGCAGGTCGACCCAGCGGGTCAGCGCCGCTTCGATGGTGCGCAGCGGTCCCGGTGCGGTTGCCACCAGCGCCAGAAGGTCTCCCCGACTCACCATCGGCCGAAAGATACGGTCGGTCGAAGACCGACGCCATTTACGGGGCGGCGGGTGGGGGTCGGGCCGGAACGTCATCCGCGGGCCGCGGCCGCGACCTCCGCCAGCGGGATCGGGCCCTCGCGGAGCACCTTCCACCCCGTCCGGGCCACGGCTACGACGGTCGACGGCGGCGCCTCACAGCGTCCGCCGTCGAGCACCAGCGCCACGCCGGCGCCGAAGGTGGCCACCACGCCCTCGGCAGTCGGCGGCGTCGGCTCCCGGTGGCGGTTGGCGCTGGTGGTGGCGATAGGCCCGACGGCGGCGGCGAGGGCCCGCACGAGCGCATGGTCCGGACAGCGCACACCCACGGTGTCGGCCAGCTCGCCCAGCTCGTACCCCAGGCCCGGCCGGCGAGGCAGAACCAGCGTCAGCGGGCCCGGCCACAGGTGCTCGGCGATGTGGCGGACCTCGTCGGTCAGGGCATCGGGCGCCGCCAGCGCGAGCGCCTGGGCGGGGTCGGCGCACAGGACGGCGATGGGCATGTCGGCCGCCCGCCCCTTGAGCGCGAACAGCCGCTCGGTGGCCGCAGCCATGGTCGGCAGCGCCGCCAGGCCGTAGACGGTGTCCGTGGGCAGGGCCACCACCTCGCCCGCGCGCAGGGCGTCGACCGCCAGCGTGACCGCGTTCGGGCTGCTTTGCGAAACCTGCCGCGGCAGGAATCCAGGGGTGTCAGGCACGGGCCAACAGGATGCGATCCCGGCCGGTGAGGTCGGGCCAGACCGCGGCGGAGCCGAACCCGGCGGCGCGGGCCATGGCCTCGGCCTCGGCCGCCTGGTGGGGCGCGATCTCCACCAGCAGCGAGCCCGGGTGGGCCAGCCAAAGGGGCGCCTCGGCGACGATCCGCTCGATGGCCTCGAGCCCGGTGGGCCCGGACACCAGCGCCCCCAGCGGCTCCCACGCTCGGACCTCGTCGGGCAGGTCCTCGACCTCGAACTCCGCTACGTACGGCGGGTTGCTCACGATCACGTCCACCGCCCCGGCCAGCTCGGCGGGCAGCGCCTCGTACCACGATCCCTCGGCCAGGCGCACGGCGGCGCCGATCCGCCCCATGCCGGCCACGTTGGCCCCGGCCACGGCCAGCGCGTCGGGCGAGATGTCAGTTGCCCACACCTCGATGCCGGTCCACTCGACCGCCAGCGCCAGGGCGATCGCCCCGGAGCCGGTGCCGAGATCGACCGCCAGCCGTGCCTCGAGCCGCCGGCACTCCTCCAACGCCATCTGCGTCAGCGCCTCGGTCTCGGGCCGAGGGATGAGCACCCGGTTGTCGACGTAAAGGTCGAGCACCCGGAAGCCCCAGCGCTCGAGCACGTATTGCAGCGGCTCGCCGCGCAGGCGTCGCTCGAGCATGTCGTAGAAGAACGTGGCGTTGCTCAGGCTCGCGGGCTCCTCGAGCCCGACGATCAGCTCCGCCCCCTCCAGACCGCTGGCCCGCTGCACGAGCCAGCGAGCCTCCTGCTCGGCGTTCTCGAAGCCCGCTCCCGCCAGCCGGTTGGTGGCCTCGTCGAGCAGCGTCTGCCAGGCAACGCCTCCGGTCGCGGTTTCGGTCACCGTGGATCCCCAGCCGGCCCGGCAGGCTCAGGTCGCCTCGGCGAGGCGGCGCGCCTGCTCGTCGGCCACCAGCGCGTCGCTGATCTCGTCGAGCTCGCCCGCCAGCACCCGGTCCAGGTTGTAGACGGTGAGGTCGATCCGGTGGTCGCTTACCCGGTTCTCCTTGAAGTTGTACGTGCGCACCCTGTCGGAGCGGCCGCCCGCACCCACCTGGCCCCGGCGGGTCGCCGATGCCTCGGCGGCCTGGCGGTCCTGCTCGGCCTTGAGCAGCCGCGAGCGCAGCACCTGCAGCGCCTTGGCGCGGTTCTGGATCTGGCTCTTCTCGTCCTGCATGGACACGACGAGCCGGGTCGGCAGGTGCGTGATCCGCACGGCCGAGTCGGTCGTGTTGACGCTCTGGCCGCCCGGCCCCGACGACCGGTAGACGTCGATGCGGAGGTCGTTGGGGTCGATGTCGACGTCGACCTCCTCGGCCTCGGGCAGCACTGTGACCGTGGCCGACGACGTGTGCACCCGACCCTTGCTCTCGGTCACCGGCACCCGCTGCACGCGATGCGTGCCCGCCTCGTTGTGCATGCGGGCCCACACGCCTTCGCCCTCGAGGGCGAAGGTCACCTCGTTGAGGCCGCCGAGGTCGGAGGGATCGCTGCCCAGCACCTCCACGGACCAACCCTGGCGGGCGGCGAAGGCGCGGTACATCTCGTACAGGTCGCGGGCGAACAGGTTGGCCTCCTCGCCGCCCTCGGCCCCGCGGATCTCGACGATGACGTTGCGCTCGTCGTTGGGATCGTGGGGCAGCAGCAGAACGCGCAGCTCGTCGGTGAGCCGGGCGATCGCGGTTTCCGCGGCGTCGATCTCGGCCCGGAGGATGTCGCGCTCGTCACCGGCCGCATCCGGCAGCATCCCCTTGGCCACGTCGAGGTCGGAACGGCGGGTGCGCAGCTCGCGGGACCGCTCGACGATCGGCGCCAGCTCGCGGTAGCGCTTTGCCACCTGCTGGAAGCGGGGCTGGTCGGCGATGAGGTCGGGATCGCCCAGGCGCGCCTCGGCATCACGGAACTCCTGGTCCAGTTCAGCGAGGCGGTCGAGCACGACGAGCGAGGGTAGCGACCCCGATCGCCCAACGGGCAGGCGGGGGCCGCCTATCCGGCGGCCCGCCAGTCACCGGGGACAGGAACGACGTCCGCCGGCGAACGGAGGCGGGCCGCGAGCCGGCGGGTGCCGGGGTGATCGTCGCGCTCCGGCACCGCCAGCAGCAGGCGCGCCGAACGGGTCGATCGCCTCGCGGGCGTCGGCGGCAGTGGGCACCAGGTCGAGGGCGATGCCGACGGAGCAGGCCACGACGACAGGCGCGCCGTCGGCGGCGGCCCCGGCGGCGATGGCGATGTCGCGCTCGGTGAGGTTGGCGCGGGCGCGGACGCCCGGCGCCGGGCGAAGCGAGGCCAGGCCGACGATGCCCGGGTTGCGGCAGAGGACCGCCCGCAGCCAGCGTTCCGGCACCAGCTGGTTGAGCGGATGCCGGGGGACGCCGGGCCGCCGGTGCTCGCGGACGATGTCGACCACGCGGGAGAGCTGGTCGACCGGGGCCAGCCCGCCGTGGACCATTGCCGTCAGCTCCCGGTCCGCCTTCCCCACGCCCACCTCGAGCTGTGGCTCGGCGATGGGGACGCCGGACGTGGTGGTTCCGTGGACGATGCGGGCGACCTCCAGCCCGTTGACCTCACCCCGGACCAGGCCGCCCTCGGCGACGATCTCGACGCCGGCGTCCATGAGGAGATCCACCAGCTCCGGCGGCGCCGGCGCATCGGGCTGGCGTACCGGCGGTGCGGCGGCTGCGGGAACCAGCGTGGTCCCGGCCACGATCCACACCTGCGGCGCCGGCGGCGCGAACAATCCGGCCTGGCGGGCCACAGTGGCGGCGGCGTCGGCCGGTCCTTCCACGACGATGTGGAGCTCCTCGACATGCTCGCGGTCGGCCCACACCAGGGCGGGGCCCAGCGTGCGCTCCGGCACGTCGTCCGCCAGCACCCACGCGGCCGAACCGGGGCCGGCGAGAGCCACCGCCGTTCCCAGCGGGTGGTTCGTCCGGTCGGCCGGTCCCCAATGGCCGGCCACGAGGGCGGCGAGCTTGGCGCCACGCAGTGCAGCGCGGCGCTCGGGACTGAGGGCGGCGATCACCAGTCGGTCTTCGACCGGCTCGATGTCCTCCGCCGCGGCGAGTTACTTGCCGCGCTTGCCGTAGCGGCGCTCGAACCGGTCGATACGGCCGCCGGTATCCACCAGCTTCTGCTTGCCGGTGTAGAAGGGGTGGCACTCACTGCACAGCTCGACGTGCAGATCGGCCTTGGTGGCGCGGGTGGTGAACTCGTTGCCGCAGGAGCAGCGCACCTTGGCGACGACGTAGTCGGGGTGGATGCCAGCCTTCATTGCGGTCTCCAAATTCAGAACTGGGCGAAAGGTAAGACAGTTTACCCGGCCGCCAACCGGTTCTTGGCCACCTCGGCCAGGAACTCCTCGTTGGTGCGGAAGGTCTTCATGCGGTCGATGAGCAGCTCGAGGGCGGCTGCATTGCCGCCGTCGGTGGACGACAGGCCCGACAGGACCCGGCGCAGCGCCCACACCAGGTTCAGCTGGCCCCGAGCGAACAGCAGCTCCTCGTGGCGGGTCGAGCTGGCATCGACGTCGATGGCGGGGTAGATCCGGCGTTCGGACAGCCGCCGGTCGAGCCGCAGCTCCATGTTGCCGGTGCCCTTGAACTCCTCGAAGATCACCTCGTCCATCTTCGAGCCGGTCTCGATGAGCGCGGTGGCGAGGATGGTGAGCGAGCCACCCTCCTCGATGTTGCGGGCGGCGCCGAAGAACTTCTTGGGTGGGTACAGGGCGCCGGAGTCGACGCCACCCGACATGATCCGCCCGGTGGCGGGCGCGGCCAAGTTGTAGGCCCGGGCCAGGCGGGTGATCCCGTCGAGGATGATGCAGACGTCCTCGCCCTCCTCGACCAGGCGCTTGGCCCGCTCGATGGTGAGCTCGGCCACCTGGGCATGCTCCTCGGACGGGCGGTCGAACGTGGAGGCGACGACCTCGCTACCGGGGCTGCGCAGCCAGCGGCGCATGTCCGTCACCTCTTCGGGCCGCTCGTCGACGAGCAGCACGAAGAGCTTGACCTCGGGGTTGTTGGCCTCGATCGACCGGGCGATCTGCTTCATGATCGTGGTCTTGCCGGCCTTGGGGGGCGACACGATGAGGCCGCGCTGACCCTTGCCGATGGGCGAGAGCAGGTCGACGATGCGGGCCGTCATGTCAGACCCCTCGGTCGTCTCGAGGGCGAGCTTCTCGTCGGGGAACAGCGGCGTCAGGTCCTCGAACCGCCGTCGCCGGCGAGCCTCCTCGGGGTCCTTGCCGTTGACCAGGTCGATGCGCAGCAGAGCCGGGTTCTTCTCGTTGCGCAGCGCCGGACGGCTGCCACCCTTGATGTGATCGCCCTTGCGCAGCCCGAACTGGCGGGCCTGCTTGACCGACACGTACACGTCGTCCTTGGAGGGCAGCGAGCCCTTGACCCGAAGGAAGCCGTAGCCCTCGTCGCGCAGGTCGAGCAAGCCCTCGACCTCCACGGGTTCACCGGTGTACTCCTCGACGTGGGTCTCGGTGCCACCCCGCCGCCCGCGCCGCCGGCGCCGGCGATTACCCGGCTCGTTGACGTCGACCTGTTGGCCATCGCCCTGGGACTCCTCCCCAGCCCGCTCGGGCTCCCGCTGGCGACCGTCGCCCGACCGGCGCTCGCGGCCGCCTCCCCGCCCTTCGCCCTCGGTGGACGTCCCGGTTGAACCGCCGCGCTCGGTGCGCTCGGTCTCGACGGCCTGCGCCTGTCCGTTCGAACCACCGGATCGGTCGTCGTCGGTGGCAGTTCCGGAACCGGAGCCGGCCTCCGCCTTGTCGGTGAGCGCAGCCTCCCACTCGGCCGGCGGCTCGTCGGCGGCCGCCGGCTCAGCGGGCGCGGTCGGCGCGTCGGTGCTGGTGGTGGTGTCGGTGGCGCTGTCCGATTCGTCCACGGTGGCCTCCTGTTTCGACCCGCCGTTGCCGGCACGGGCACGCTTGGGCTTCGAGCCCCCGTCCTCGGTACCCGGCGCCTCGGAGGACGCCACTCCGGTCAGCTCGAGGATGAGCTGCACGATCTCGGCCTTGCGGGCGCGCGACGACGGCTTGGCGCCGAGTGCCTGGGCGATGGTCGTGAGCTCCTCGCGATCCTTGCGCTCCAGGGCGGACCGTTCGAGGGTGGTCGAGTCCACGCTCATCGGGGCTGGCACCTCACTTCTGGGGAAGACCGGGGTGGCGACCGTGGGGGCCGGCGGGTCGGCGCCGGGCGTGCAGAAGTCGATCTGGCCCGGAGGTAGGAACCGCTCCGCTGAATCGGGGCCGCTAGGTCATCCGCTCTGGATTCTGCGGTGCCCCCCCGGCAGAACGACAAGCACTCTAGCGCAGCGCCCCGGTCGATCGAAACCTGGGCACGTGGTCGCGGGCGTGCCGTAGGTTGGCCACAAGCCACGACCCGGGAGGGGACGCGCATGCGCCGGTTCGTAGTCACGTTGGGGGCCATCGTCCCCGCGACGGCCTTGTTGATGGGCCCGTTCGCGCCCTCGGGCGCGGTCGCCGCCCCGGCGCCCGGCCTCCACGGTCAGTCGCACGGCCTCCACGCGGGACCGCCGGACGCCCCCGGGCGCTACGCCGTCGGCCTGAGCACCGTCCGGATGGTCGATCCCGCCCGCGCCGACCGCACGCTGACGGTCGACATCTGGTACCCGGCGGACAGGCGCTCCGATGCCCCGACCGCCTCGCTCGACCTCGTCTTCACCCGGCTCGCGCTCCCCGGCGTGGTGGCCGGCGCGGAGGCGGCCAAGGGTTCGTTCCCCCTCGTCGTCTTCTCTCACGGGAACGGCGGCGTCCGGTTCCAGTCGTGGTTCCTGATGCAGGCCCTGGCCAGCCATGGGTTCGTGGTCGCGGCGCCCGATCACGCCGGCAACACGGCGCTCGACGCCATCGCCGGCACGTCCGACCCGATCGGCGTCGCCGCGGCCAACCGCCCACGGGACGTCTCGTTCGTGATCGACCAGATGGTCGCCCGCGACCGAGACGCCGCGGATCCGCTCTACCGGCGGATCGACGAGGACGACATCGCGGTCGCCGGCCACTCGTTCGGCGGGTTCACGGCGCTGGCGTCCGCCGGTGGGTTCGTCGACTACCAGCCCGACCAGCGCGTCGACGCCATCGTGCCGATCGCGCCGGCGACGTTCGGGTTCACCGACGAGCAGCTGTCCTCGATCGACGTCCCCACGCTGCTGATGGGCGGGACGTCGGACACGGTGGTCCCGATCGAGCCCGGCATCGTCCGGGCCTGGGACCTGATATCCGGCCGGCCCGAGTACCGGGTCGACCTGCTGGCAGCCGGGCACAACTCCTTCACCAACGTCTGCGACATCCGCGACGCCTACGTGGCTGCAGGGGTGGGCCAGCCGATCCTCGGCTTCGTCGAGGACCAGGCCGAGGACGGCTGCGCGCCCGAGTTGCTCCCGATCGACGAGGCGCACCGGATCACCGACCTCTACGTGGTGTCGTTCCTCACCAAGGAGCTGAAGGGGAGCTCCCGGTACGGCCGCTTCCTCACGCCCCGCTATGCCGACCGCCATGACCTGCCGGTGGAGCTGCTGGTGAAGGCGGACGGCCGGCACCAGGGTCGGGACGCCGCCTAGCTGCCCTCGCGCGCCAGCAGTCGGCCGAGCATCTCGTGGCCGGGGATCGGCGGGCTGCCCGCGGTCGCGCGCTCGGTGTACACCCCGCCGGGACCCTCGATCTCGCTGTCGACCAGCAGGTACGGCACGGGATCGGTGGTGTGCGTCCGCAGCTCGATGGGCGTGGCGTGGTCCGGCAGCAGCAGCAGGCGCCAGGGACCGAGCGCATCGAGGCCCTCGACCAAGCCGTCGAGGATCCGGGCGTCCCAGGCCTCGAGCGCCTTGATCTTCTCGTCGAGGTCGCCGGCATGGCCGGCCTCGTCGGTGGCCTCGACGTGCACCAGGAACACGTCGGCGCCGTCGCCCAGGGTGCGTAAGGCGGCGTCGCGCTTGCCCTCGTAGTCGGTGTCGAACCAGCCGGTGGCGCCGGGGATCTCGACGATGTCCATGCGGGTGAGGACGCCGAGCCCCCGCACCAGGTCGACGGCGGTGACCAGCGCCCCGTGCCTGCCCGTGGCCTCGGCGAACGACGGGAGCTGCGGCTGGGCGCCCTGGCCCCAGAGCCAGACCTGGGTGGCGGCCAGGGGGGAGGCTCCGACGATGGCGCGGCTGGCGTCCATCAGCTCGATGAGCCGGGGCGCCGCC
Source organism: uncultured bacterium (assembly GCA_963813485.1). Lineage (GTDB taxonomy): Bacteria > Actinomycetota > Acidimicrobiia > Acidimicrobiales > VFJN01 > DASQUK01. The sequence goes on along the minus strand of CAWEZE010000016.1, from coordinate 7,766 downwards.
GGCCCGTAGGGCAGGAGGGCGGGGTGGCCGGTCAGGTCGTGGGGCGGGACGCAGTGCGCCTCGGACCACGAGGCGGGCGCGACCAGGATGTGCCGGTACTGGACCCCGGCGTGGAACTCCACCCCGGTGCCGGCACCCGATCCCAGCTCGCGCGTCGAGGTCCCTGACGACCCGGGCGGCGTCCTCCGACGACGGATGGCCGCCGGCGAAGTCGACCATGGTCCCGTCCGGCCCGATGGTCACCAGGTTGCAGCGGTACGCGACCTGGTCGGGCCCCAGGCGCAGGCCGAGGGCGGCGGCCTCGATGGGTGCGCGGCCGGTGTGGTAGCGGGCGGGGTCGTAACCCAGGATCGACATGTTGCCGACGTCGCTCCCCGGCGCCATCTTCGGGGGGATCACCGCCGCCCGGCCGACCTCGCCCCGGGCTGCCAGCCGGGCCAGCGTCGGCATCGACGCCACCTCGAGCGGCGTGCGCCCCCGGAGCCGGGCCAACGGCTCGTCGGCGCAGCCGTCGGGGACGCAGATCACATACTTCACCCGCTCAGTTTCGCAGGTGGGGGTCTGAGCACCGAACGACATCGCGGCGCCTGGACCGCCCCCACGCGGCTGGTCCACGCCCTGCGGCCGCTCCGACGGCGGCCGGCGCCAGGCGACCTTCCGCACAGACACAACCCTCGACGTCGAGTCGAGGTCGAGGGTGGCCGGCTCTCCGCTGGTCAGAGGGTGTGGTGCCGGCGGATTCCTGGCACAACCTCGAAGACTCAGCCCTCCGTGACGACGCCCGGGCAGTCGCTGAGCACGCCGATGAGATCGCTCATCAGGTCCTGGTCCTCCTGGAGCGCGTCCTCGCCCTCCATCAGGCTCGTCACCAGCACCCGCTTGAGCAGGTCGTCGTCGATCGCGTCCTCGAGGCAGTCGACCGTCTCTTCGGACATGTTCTCGCCCTCGGTGAGGCCTTCCACGAAGGCCGCCCGCACGTCCATGCACTCGTTGACGTCTTCCCAGAACGCGTCGGCCTGGTCGTCGTCGAGGGTGATCCCGAACTCCTCGGGGGAGCTCTCGGGGTTGTCGCGGATCTCGTCGGGGCTCACCACGCCCAGGAGCTGGTCGACGCCCACGGCGTCGACGAAGGCGCGGGCAAAGCACTCGTTCTCCTCGTCGGTCAGCTCCGAGTCGTCGTTGCTGGCGACGATCGCGTCGACGTACTCCTGGCCCTCGTCGGAGGACGACTCGCCACCGGATCCGGCATTCACCGCCGTCGTCGCCGCCGCAGGCTCCCCCGACGGCGCCCATCACCAGCGCGGCCACCGCCAGGATCATCCGGCGCATCGCAAATCCTCCCCCAGCCCGAGGTGGTTCCCCAACCGGCGGGACCTTAGTGTGCCGCCACCGCCCCCTCGACGTAGCGCCGCACCGCGTCGACGTCGGCGGAGACGACGTCGTAGCGCTCGGGTCGATCGAACAGGTCGGCGAGGCTGTCGGGCAATGCCGGGCGGGTTCCGGTGGCCCGCTCGACCGCGTCGGGGAACTTGGCTGGGTGCGCCGTCGCCAGGCACACCATCGGCAGGTCGGGGCGCCGCCGGCACGTCTCGGCGGCGCCGATCCCCACGGCCGTGTGGGGATCGGCCACATAGCCGGTCCGGCGGTGGATGTCGGCAATGACGGCCAGTGTGGCGTTGTCGTCCAGGCTGGCGGCCGCGAACACAGGGTCGCGGGGGCCCTCGACCGAGCCGAGGGTACGGAACCGACCCATCAGCTCGGCAGTGGCGGCGCCGTCCCGGCCGAGCAGCTCGAACAGCAGGCGCTCGTGGTTGGAGGACACCTGGATGTCCATGCTGGGACTCAGCGTGGGCACGACCTCGTCCGCGACGAGCGACCCGGTCCGCGCCCAACGGGTGAGGATGTCGTTGCGGTTGGACCCGATGACGAGCCCCTCGATGGGGGCGCCCGAGCGCCGGGCGATCCAGCCGGCGAGGATGTTGCCGAAGTTCCCCGTGGGCACCGTCACCTCGCAGGGCCCGCAGGTCGCGGCGGCGGTGACGTAGTAGACGATCTGGGCCGCGACCCGGGCCCAGTTGATCGAGTTCATGGCCGAGAGCCCGACCCTGTCCCGCAACGCGGGATCGGCGAACAGCGCCTTCACGACGTCCTGGCAGTCGTCGAACGTGCCCTCGACCGCCACGTTGTGCACGTTGGGCGCGTCGACCGTCGTCATCTGGCGCCGCTGCACGTCGGACACCCGCCCTGCCGGGTGCAGCACCACCACGTCGAGGGTGGGGCGGCCGACGCAGGCGGCGATGGCCGCTGAACCCGTGTCGCCCGACGTGGCGACCACGATCGTGCGCCGCTCTCCGCGCCGCTGGAGCTCACGGTCGAACAGGCGACCGACGAGCTGGAGCGCGACGTCCTTGAACGCCAGGGTGGGTCCGTGGAACAGCTCGACGACCCACAGGCCCGGCTCGAGCTCGACCAGCGGGCACACGTCGGGATGGTCGAACGTCGCGTACGCCTCGGCCACCAGCTCGTCGAGGGTCTGTCGGGGCAGCGTCGACCCCTCGACGTAGGGCCACAGCACGTCGCCCGCCACGTCGACGTAGGACCGCGGGTCCCGCCAACCATCGGGCAGGGCCGGCCACGACTCGGGGACGTAGAGCCCGCCATCCGCGGCGAGCCCGGCCAGCAACACGTCGGAAAAGTCGAGGACCGGTGCCTGGCCCCGGGTCGAGACGTACTTCACCGGGCGACCCGCCTACTCGCCGATGACGCGTAGGACCGACGTGATGCGATCCACGGCGTCGAGGTGGTGGAGGTCCCGCACCGTTGCCTGCATGGCGGCCTCCCGGGCGATGTGGGTGATGAACACCAGGCGGGCCTCGTCGCCCAGGCCCTCCTGCTCCATCGAGCGGATCGACACCCCGTGCGCTCCGAACACCCCGGCCACCGCCGCCAGGACGCCGGGACGGTCGAAGACGTCGATGTTGAGGTAGTAGGCCGTCTCGACCTCGTCGATGGGGCGGATCCGGGCCTTGCCCAGCACGCCGATGCTGGCGTGGCTGCCCCGGGCGCGGTTGACGGCGGCGTCGATCAGGTCGCCCAGCACGGCGCTGGCAGTGGGGAACCCGCCGGCGCCCCGGCCGTAGAACATGAGGTCGCCCACGGCCGCGCCCTCGACGAACACGGCGTTGAAGCTGTCGCGCACCGAGGCGAGCGGGTGTTCGGCCGGCACCATCGCGGGGTGCACCCGCACTCCCACCTCGGGACCTTCCCGTTGCTCGGCGATGGCCAGAAGCTTGATGACGTAACCCATCTTGGCGGCGTAGTCGATGTCGGCCCGGGTGATGTGGGCGATGCCCTCGTTGGTCACATCGCCGGCCACCACCCGCACCCCGAATGCGATCGAGGCGATGATCGCGGCCTTCGCGGCGGCGTCGTAGCCCTCGACGTCGGCGGTCGGATCGCGCTCGGCGTAGCCCAGGTTCTGCGCCTCGCTGAGGGCGTCGGCGTAGGAGGCGCCGGCCTCGGTCATGCGGGTGAGGATGTAGTTGGTCGTCCCGTTGACGATGCCCATCACCCGGTGGATGCGCTCGCCTGCGAGCGACTCCCGCAGCGGCCGGATCACGGGTATGCCACCCCCGACCGCGGCCTCGAACAACAGATCGACGCCGGCGTGGTCGGCCGCCGCGAACAACTCGGCGCCGACGTTGGCGAGCAGCTCCTTGTTGGCGGTGATCACCGGCTTGCCGGCCTTGATGGCGTCGAGCGTCAGCTCCCGGGCGGGCTCGATCCCGCCGATGACCTCCACGACCACGTCGATGCCGGGGTCGGTCACCACACCGGCGGCGTCGTGGGTGAGCACGCCCTCCGGCAGCGCCACCGAGCGCTCCTTGGTGATGCTGCGCACGGCGACGCGCGCCACCTCGAGGGCGAGGCCGGTGCGGGCGGCGATGTCGTCGGACCGCGTGCGGATCAGCTCGACGAGCGCAGCCCCCACGTTGCCGCAGCCGAGGAGGCCGACACGTACCGGTTCGGGATTCATGGGTAAGTCATGGTAGGAGCGCAGGTGCCGACGACTCGATTCAGACGTCGTGGCGGAGCAGGTCGTCGTCGGTCTCCCGGCGCACGACCAGTCGGGCGTCGCCGCCGGACGCGAACACCACCGCGGGCCGCGTGACCTTGTTGTAGTTCGACCCCATCGAGTGGCCGTAGGCACCGGTAACCGGTGTCGCAAGCAGGTCACCGACCCGCACGCCGTCCGGCAACTGGGCGTCGCGCACCAACATGTCCCCCGACTCGCAGTGCTTGCCCACGATCGTGGCGGTCCACGGGCGGGGGGCCTCGACGGCTCGGGGCAGGAACGCCTCGTAGCCGCTGCCGTAGAGCACCGGCCGAGGGTTGTCGCTCATGCCACCGTCGACCGCGACGTACGTGCGCACGCCCGGGACGTCCTTGACGGTGCCGACGGTGTAGAGGGTGACCGCCGCCCGGGCGGCGATGGCCCGGCCTGGCTCGGCCGTCACCCGGCTGCGGATGCCGGCGTTGCGGCAGGCGTCGACCACCGTCCGCCCCCACTCGGTGATCGACGGGGCGTCCTCCCCCACGACGTAGGGGACCCCGAGCCCGCCGCCGATCGACAGCTCCGGCAGGTCGAGGTGGCGCACCCAGGGGGCGATGACGTCGATCGCCTGGTGGAAGAAGTCGGCCACGAACACCTGGCTGCCGATGTGGGCGTGGACGCCAAGCAGCTCGACGGCGGGTGATCCCGAGGCGCGCTCGACGGCCTTGGCCAGGTCACCGGACGCCACCCCGAAGCCGAACTTGGAGTCGATCTGCCCGGTGCGTACGAACTCGTGGGTGTGGGCCTCGACCCCGGGCGTCGCCCGGACCAGCACGCGCGGAACCCGGCCATCGGCCGCGTGGAGCCGGTCGAGCCGATCGAGCTCGTCGAAGCTGTCGACCACCGTGCGGCCGACGCCGACCTCGCGGGCCCGCCGCAGCTCGGCCTCGCTCTTGTTGTTGCCGTGCAGGACCAGCCGGTCGGGCGGAACCCCCGCCGCCAGCGCGACATGCAGTTCGCCGCCGGTGGCCACGTCGAGGTGCATCCCCTCCTCGTGGACCAGCCGGGCCATGGCCAGGCAAAGGAACGCCTTGGTGGCGTAGGACACCCCGTTGCCGAAGGCCGCCACCGCCTCGCGGCACCGGGCGCGCATGTGGTCCTCGTCGTAGACGAACAGGGGCGTGCTGAACTCGGCGGCCAGGTCGGCGACGGCGCACCCCGCGATGGCCAGCGACCCGTCGGGCAGCAGCTCGGCCGAGTCGGGAAGCAGGCGTCGCGGGAGCGGATCGGTGGCCTCCTCGAAACCCGCCGCGGTTTCGGTGGCCGGAGGCACCAGATCCGCGGCAGGAATCTCGGGCAAGCGGCTCACATCGACTCCGGGGCGGAGACGCCCAGGAGGTCGAGGCCGATGGCGAGGCCGACGCGAGTGGATTCGACCAGCCACAGCCGCGCCTGCGTGGTCCCGGGCGGCACGTCTTCGCCCAGCACGCGGCAGTCGTGGTAGAAGCCGTGGAAGCGGTCGGCGAGCTCGCGCACCCAGGCCGTCACCTTGTGGGGCGCCCGCTCCACGCAGGCGAGCTCCACCACCTCGGGAAGCGTGGACAGGGTCCGCAGTAGGTCGAGCTCGCGCTCGTGTGTGAGGGACGCCAGGTCGACGTCGCCGAGCGGCGCCCGGACAACACCGAGCTCGTCGGCCTTCTTGCCGATGGAGTAGATCCGGGCATTGGCGTACTGGACGTAGAAGACGGGCGACTCCTTCGACTCCGCGCGCACCTTGTCGAGGTCGATGGTGGGCGACTGGTCGATGGAACTGACCAACGACAGCAGGCGCATCACGTCGGCGCCGATCTCGTCGACCAGGTCGTCGAGGTCGACGGCGTTGCCGAGCCGCTTGCCGATGCGCCCGCCGGCGAGCCTGATCATCTGCCCGATGCGCACGTCGAGCCGGCCCTTCTCGACGCCGAGGGCCTCGACCCCGGCAGTCAGGCTGGACACCTGGCCCTGGTGGTCGGCACCCCACACGTCGATGACCCGGTCGAAGCCCCGCACCATGAACTTGTTGCGGTGGTAGGCGAGGTCGCCGGCCAGGTACGTGTAGTCCCCGCCCTGGTCGGCCGACTTGCGGAGCACGCGCTTCTCGCGGGGGTCACCGTGGGCGGCGGTGTCCAGCCAGAGGGCGCCGTCTTCCTCCCACACCAGGCCGCGGTCTTGCAGCTCGGCGATCGTCTCGACGACGGCATCGCTCTCCTCGATCGACGCCTGGCTGAACCACTCGTCGAAGCCGATGTTGACCGACGCCATCTGGGTCTGGATGAACCTCAGGATGTGCTCGGCCGCCCAACGGCCGGCGTGGTCGACGTCGTCGGGACCGTCGTAGGCGCTGGCCAGTCCCTTCACGAATCCGCTGGGGTAGCCGCCCTCGGGCACCGGCGCCCCGGCGCGGCGGGCCACCACGCTCTCGCCCAGGCGGCGGATCTGCCCGCCGGTGTCGTTGACGTAGTACTCCCGGCTGACGTCGTAGCCGCAGCGGGCGAGCAGCCGGGCCACCGAGTCGCCATAGGAGGCGAACCACCCGTTGCCGACATGGATGGGCCCGGTGGGGTTGGCGGACACGAACTCGACCTGCACCCGCTCCCCGGCGCCGAAGGTCAGCCGGGCGTACTTGTCCACGCCGGCGTCGACCACCTCGCTGAGCACGTCGTACAGCCAGGTGGGCGCCAGGTGGAAGTTGACGAAGCCGGGGCCGGCGATCTCGACGCGTTCCACGTGCGTCGGCGGCTCGGCGTCGAGGACCTCGGCGATCTGGGTCGCGAGCTCGCGTGGGTTGCGGCCCGCAGCCTTGGCGGTGGCGAGGGCCACGTTGCTGGACCAGTCCCCGTGCTCCCGACGCGCCGGGCGTTCGAGCGTGACGCTGTCCGGCGGCTCGAGGCCCACCTTGTCGAGGGCGCTGCGTAGGGACGCTTCGAGGACGTCGCGGATCATGGTCCACCGGATCGTCGTTGGAGGGACGGGGTGGATCGATCGTAGCGACACGACTCGCCGGGCCCGCACGGGTTGCCCGGCGATCCGTGTTCGCTGAATACCGTGTGTCGCGCCGGGGTTGCTGGTCAGTCGGCGCCGGTGGCGGTGATGCCCGCGTAGACCACTGGGGTCAGCCAAGCGGCGCCGATGGCCGCCGTGGCGACGACGGTGGCGATGATGAGTCGAAGTGATCGGGTCATCGGTCCTCCTCAGTCAACGGCCGTGGCAGTCAGCCCGGCGAAGATCGCCGTGGGCATCCACACGAGCGTGACGGTCGCCGCCGCGGCGACGACGCCGGCGATGAAGTGCAAGGGTCGGTTCATGACGTGACTCCTGTGTTGGTGGTCACCGCGCATTCGAGGCGCACGCCCGAGCCGGATCAGGACCTTCGGCCAGTTCGGCGGCGGAGCGGGTCGGCGCTACCCTGTCTCCTCCTGCCCTCGTAGCTCAGGGGATAGAGCATCGGCCTCCGGAGCCGTGTGCGTGGGTTCGAATCCCGCCGAGGGCGCTTTCAGCTCAGATGGCCTGATCAGAGCTTTTACCCTGGTCAGAGGCCTCGCCGGGAAAGGCCCGCGTACCGCCCTGTTGGGCTCTGTTGTGCCCTGTTCGGTCCTCCCAGTGGGCCAATAGTGGGCAGAATCCGTTGCGCGAGGACCGATGGTCGGTCGTCGACGACGCGAGCGGAATCGCC
>CAWEZE010000015.1:0-47524 GCA_963813485.1 uncultured bacterium | reverse complement strand
ATGACGCGCAAGGGGTCGGGGGTTCGAGTCCCTCACGGCCCACCCCTGGCCTGGGCTTTGGCCCTCAGTCCGTGACCGCTCCGGCTGATGAGTTGAGGACGGTGCCGGTCATCATGCGTGCCCGGTCCGACGCGAGGAACGCGGCCGCCCTCGCGGTGTCGGCTGTCTGCGGCAAGACCTTCAGCATCGTGCCCTCTGCGAGGCGGGCCATGGCCTGCTCGGGCGTGATGTCCAGCATCCTGGCACGCACTTCGGTCGTGTCCTGGATCGTCCGCGTGTCCGGGTTCGCCGTGGTCCGCAGGCAGACCACCCTGACCCCGGCCGGGCCGAGTTCGATCGCCATGGTCCGCATGACTGTCTCGACGGCGCCGTAGGCGGCGCCGATGCCGGACGAGCCCGGCACGGGGGCCCGGGCCGGGATAGCGGTGAGGAAGATGATCACGCCGGACCCCTGCTCGAGCATCTGGCGAGCCGCAGCGCGCGCGGTGATGTACTGGGACCGCAAGACCGTGGCGACGGGTGTCATGAACTCCTCGACGGCCAACTCGAGGACCGGCTTGCCGTGCCCGTACTCGCTGACGCGGGGTCCCGTCGCGTTGAATTCGATGTCGATGCTCCCTGCCTGCTGAACGACGGCCTCGAGGTAGTCGTCGACCGCTGCCGCATCCAGGGCGTCGACCACATCTGAGTGGGCTCGCCCACCGGCAGCCGTGATCTGCTTCGCGGCCAGATCGACGGTCGTGGGCGAGCGGCCGGCGAGAAACACTTCTGCGCCCTCGCAAGCGAGCTCCATGGCGACGGCTGCGCCGATGGAACCTCCGCCACCGAACACGACCGCGTGCCTGTCCTGAAGCATTCCTGACTTGCTCATTGGCTCCTCCTCTGGGAATGGTCGGGCTGCGGCGGTAGCCGCGCCTGGTAGAGGAAGACACCGGACGGCCGCGAAACTGGGCGTCCATGCCGCGCCCACTTTCCAATGCCACCGGTGTCTCACCAGGGGATGGACCGCGGCAAGGAGGTGGCCACCGGTGAGCACAGATCTGGTCGATCGAGCTCGCGCGGGCGACGGCGAGGCGTTCCGCCAAGTCGCCGAGCCCCATCGCCGCGAGCTGCAGGTGCACTGCTACCGGATGCTCGGGTCGGTCCAGGACGCCGAGGACGCGCTCCAGGACACCCTGCTCGCCGCGTGGCGTGGCCTCGCCGCCTTTGAAGGGCGCTCGTCATTGCGGACGTGGCTGTATCAGGTGGCAACCAGCCGGTGTCTGAACATCCTGCGCGGCAATCGGAGACGGCCGGTCGTGGACCCGCTGCCTCCAGGCGTTGCGATTCCGGAGCCGAGCCGCACCGGCGACGTGCTCTGGCTCGAGCCCTATCCCGACGCCCTGCTGGGTGGGCCCGACCAGCCGCCAGGACCCGAGGGCCGCTACGAGGCGAGCGAAGCGATCTCGATCGCCTTCCTGACCGCCCTCCAGGCGCTATCGGCGCGCCCGCGAGCTGTCCTCATTCTGCGCGACGTCCTCGGCTACCGCGCCCGCGAGGTCGCCACCATGCTCGGCACGAGCGAGGAGTCCGTTACCAGTGCCCTCAAACGGGCGCGGGCCATTGTCCAGCAACGGCTCGCCCCGACCGCAGAACACGAGCTGCCGCCACGTCGGGGCTCGCCCGAGGAACACGCGCTCGTCCATCGCCTCACTCACGCATACGAGACCGGCGACATCGACGCGCTCGTGGCCCTACTCACCGACGACGTCGCGGTGACCATGCCGCCCATGCCGCTCGAGTATTACGGCAGCGAGCAAGCGGCGCGATTCTTCGCCGCCATCACCTTCCGTGACGGTCGCACCTTCCGCCTCATCGAGACCCGGGCCAACGGCCAGCCGGCATTCGGCACCTACGTCCGTGATCCCCGCGGCGGACCGCTCCACGCCACCGGCCTGATCGTCGTCACGCTGGCCGGCGACCGGGTGAGCGCATTCACCCGCTTCGACGCCAGCGTCCTCACACGCTTCGACCTTCCGCTGAGCTTGGCCGACTGACGCCGACGACGCGCCTGTCGCCCCCATCCCGAGCCGGCGCGCCCTACTCGTCCCCCGAACACGCTCACCTAGCGAAGCGACCGGAACGCGTCGGCACCATGCGGTCTCCGGTCGCGCCCCGACCTACGGGATCCGTACCGGGATGGTGCGCGGGCCGCGCACCTGGCCTGCCGACCATGTGACCGCGGTCGGGTCGATGAGCTCGAAGTCGGGGTACCGCTTCATCCACTCCTCGAGGGCGACACGCAGCTCCATGCGTGCCAGGTTGGAACCGATGCAGCGGTGGATGCCGAGGCCGAAGGCGGCATGACGGTTCTCTGCCCGATCGATCTGAACCTCGTCGGCGTCGGGAAAGAACTCCGGGTCTCGGTTCGCCGCGGGGAACGGCAGGAGCAGCCAGTCGCCCGCCTTCATGGGGCAACCGTGAAAGTCGAAATCCTTCGCCACGAGTCGGGCCATCGTGACCGGTGCGTAAGCGCGGAGGAACTCCTCGACGGCGGTGGCCATCAGCTGAGGCTCCTCTGCGAGGCGCTGGCGGTCGGCGGGGTTCTGGGCGAGATGCCAGAGCGACGCGCCGATGGCGGACCACGTCGTGTCGATACCCGCGATCATCAGCAGCACCATCGTGCCCCGCACGTGGTCGGGATCGAGCTTGTTGCCGTCTAGCTCGGCATTTAGCAGGAAGCTGGTGAGGTCGTCCTGTGGGTCTGCGAGGTGCTCGGCAATGCGGGCGTCCATGTAGCTGTCGAGCTCGCCTTCGTCAACGATCGCTTGGCGCTCCTCGGCAGACTGGTCGACGTCCTCGAGCACCATCCGGATGAAGCGGCGGAACACATCGGCGTCCTCCTGGGGGAAGCCGAGCATCCTGACGATCACTCTCAGCGGGATGTGTTGGGCATAGTCAACGGCGGCATCGATCTGCGGCTTTCCGTCCGTGGCGTCAAGCAGCTCGACACACAGTTGGCGCGTGAACGGTTCCAACGCCTGGATGGGCTTGGGCGAGAACGCGGGCAGCAACAGGCGCCGCGCCAGGGCGTGGAACGGTGGGTCGGAGGTGATGGGTGGGGCCAGGCCGATCGGCGCGGGCAGATCGTCCGGACCGGGACGCACCTCGCTGACGACGACGGCTCTTGACGTGAAGTGCTCGGTGTCGTAGGCGACCGCAGTGACGTCTTCGTGGCCCACCGGCAACCAGGTGCCGCCATAGCGGTCGGAGTGGGCCACTGGGCAGGTGGCACGAAGCTCGTCCCAGATCGGGTAGGGATCAGCGACCCATTGCGGGTCGGTGTGGTCGAAGTCGGTGGCCCAGTCGGACACGCGTGCACGTTGCGTTGTCATCGCCTCACTCCGATACCGAGATCGCGTACTCCGGACAGTTGGCCGCCGCGCTGCGGGCCTTGTCCTCGAGGCCCTTGGGCACGATCCCGTCGTTCAGCTCGGACGCGTTACCGAGGTCGTTGACGTCGAAGAGCTCGGGTGCCAGCGCATAGCAGCGGTTGTGGCCCTGGCACCTCTCAGGATCGACATGCACTCGCACTCGGCTACTCCCTGGTCCGGGACCACGCTAGGTCTGCGGGCGCCTCATGTACACGCGGCCCGGCCGGCCCAGCGTTCGACCTGCTCACTGCCTGCCGCATCGGTGCGTCGCCCAGTGCCAGGCGAATACGCTCCACAGGGCTGTTCGAGGAGGGCGGTGCAGTGGCAAAGCCGGCGATTCTGACGGTGCATCTCGTGCATCGTTGCTTGGCGACGATCTGATGGCCCTCGACGAACTCCGGTCGCTGTTCCTGTTCGCCGGACTGAGCGACGAGCAATTGCGACAGCTGGACGACGCGAGCACCATCGTGACCTTCCAAGACGGCGATGTGCTCTTCCACGAGGGTGAGCCCTCCGCCTACTGGTGGGTGTTGCTCGCCGGCCGGATCGACATCCTTCGCCGGTCAGCTCACGAGGAGTCGGTCATCGCGGTGATGGACCGGCCGGGGCTCTGGGCGGGCGGTTTCCTGGCTTGGACCGACTCGTTCGGCTACCTCGGCACGTCCCGCGCCTCGGGTTCCGGTCGCGTCCTGCGCGTGCCCGCCTCGGCACTTCGGGAGTTCGTCCTCACCTCGTTCCCCTTTGGCGTCCACATCATCGAGGGGTTCTTTCGGACCGTAAGAATGATCGACGCGGAATCGCGTCAGCGTGAGGCTCTCGTCGCCCTTGGCACGCTCGCCGCCGGCCTTGCCCACGAGCTCAACAATCCCGCGTCGGCGGCGACGCGCGCGGTCGACGAGCTGCAGGCGACGTGCGACCGGCTGCTCACGTCGTTGGTGCACCTCGCCGAGGCGTCGATGTCGTCGGAGCAGTTCCTGGCGCTCGATGCGCTGCGCCGTGGGATCGACCCGTCGCCGCCGCCCGGCACCGATCCCCTGGCACTCGCCGACCGGGAGGAAGCGCTCACCGACTGGCTCGACGCCCACGACGTCCCCCGCCCGTGGGAGATGGCGCCCGCCCTGGCATCGGCCGGAGTCGACGTCGCGTGGTGCGAGCAGGTCTCGCAGCTGCTCGATGCCGACTCCCTCGGGCCCGGCCTGGAGTGGGCGGCGAGCGCGCTGTCGACGTCGGCGCTGCTGTCGGAGATCAAGGAGGCCACGGGTCGCGTGTCCAACCTCGTGGCGACGGTGAAGACCTACTCACAGCTCGACCGTGCGTCGCTCCAGGACATCGACGTCACCGAAGGGATCGACAGCACCCTCGTGGTTCTCGGCGAGAAGCTCCACGACGGCATCACGGTCGTCCGTGACTACGCCGACGACATGCCGCACATCGAGGCGATTCCCGGCGAGCTCAACCAGGTCTGGACGAACCTGATCGACAACGCCATCGACGCCATGGCGGGCAAGGGCACGCTTCGGGTGTCGGCGCGCCCCGACGATGACCACGTCGTCGTCGAGGTCGCCGACACTGGGTCCGGCATGCCGCCCAACGTGCAGGACCGGGCTTTCGAGCCGTTCTTCACGACGAAGGACGTGGGCAAGGGCACAGGGCTCGGGCTCGACATCTCGCGCCGGATCGTCGTGGACCGCCATCACGGCGAGATCTTGATCGCCTCGCAGCCGGGCCAGACGGTCTTGACGGTCAGGCTCCCGAGGCGTCGCGCGTAGCGCATGGCGCCCTCAGGGCTCGAGGGCCCTAACCCGTGGGTGCCTGGAAGAGACCGGTGACGTTGCCGTCTCCGTCCTTGACCGTCGCGATGAGCGTTCCGCCACCGACGTCCTGGATCGCTTGGTCCGCCTCTGCACCGGCGTCGACGAGCGCCTCGAGGCACTTGGTGATGTCGTCGACGTGCCAGTAGGCGATCGGGCCGGTCATGCCCTTGCTGTGGCCGTTGGGATCGAGCCCGACGTCCTGGCCGCCGACGTCGAAGGCCGCGTAGTACGCCTCGTCCATGTAGGGCTCAACGCCGAAGAGCTGGCCGTAGAGCTGCTTGGCAGCGGCGAGGTCCTTGACGGGGTAGGTGATCGTCTTCATGCCTGACGCCATTGAATGCTCCTTGGGTCGTGTCGCTGTTACGTCGATCGGGTTCGGATCGTCAGTGGCATGACGGATCGCGAGGGAAGAAGGTAACGGTGCCCGACCACGACTGGCTGGTGGATCGATTCGAGGCCAACCGCGCTCATCTGCGAGCAGTGGCGTACCGGATGTTGGGGTCCCGGGCAGAGGCCGACGACGCGGTCCAGGAGGCATGGCTCCGGCTCAGCCGGACCGACGCGAGCGAGATCGAGAATCTGGGCGGGTGGTTGACGACGGTCGTCGCGCGGGTGTCGCTGGACATGTTGCGCTCGCGGGCCTCCCGGCGCGAGGACTCCGCCAGTGCCGACCGGGCCGACCACCTCGAGGGCGCCAGCGCCGGCGGCGACCCCGAGGACGAGGCGCTTCTGGTCGACACGGTGGGCTCGGCGTTGCTCGTGGTCCTCGACACACTGCGCCCGGCCGAGCGGCTCGCCTTCGTGCTGCACGACATCTTTGCCGTGCCATTCGACGAGATCGGCCCCATCATCGGCCGCTCCTCGACCGCGGCGAAGCAGCTCGCCAGCCGCGCTCGCCACAAGGTGCAGGGCACGGACCCTGCCCACGACGCCGACCCCGCCCGCCAGCGGGCGGTCGTCGACGCGTTTCTGGCGGCGTCGCGCGGCGGTGACTTCGACGCGCTCGTGGGCTTGCTCGATCCCGAGGTCGTGCTCGAGGCCGACGCTGCGGCCATCCGGATGGGTTCGCCCGCAGAGGTCCGAGGCGCCGTGGCCGTGGCCGGCACCTTCTCCGGTCGGGCCCTGGCGGCACGGCCCGCGCTCATCGACGGCGTCGTGGGCGTCGTGTGGGCCGTCCAGGGACGGCCCAAGGTGGCGTGGGACCTCACGATCAGCCACGGGAAGATCGTGCACATCGACATGCTTGCCGCCAGTGACAGCCTCGACGACCTCGACCTCACCATTCTCGACGACTGACGGGGAGGGCTCAGCGGCGGCCGCGAAGCCGGGCCTTGCGTAATGCTTCGCGCACGGCCGCCAGGCCGACCGCGTCGACGTGCGCGGTGACGACACGATGGGCGGCGTCCATTGCCTCGTCGGGAGTCTCGTAGCCTCCCAGCCACAGCCCGTCGGGATAGCCGCAAGCCTCGAGGGGGATGAACGCACCCCAGCGGCCGTCCCACCCCGGTACGACGTGGGCGAACGAGTAGCCGGTGGCGTCGCTGCCCTCCCACCCGTCCCGGAACGTCTTCCGGCTCCACGTCAGGCCCACATTACGAACGTACGTTCGTAGTTGTGTCGCCTCAAGACCGATATCGTGCGCGCCCGTGTGCGGCCGGTTCACCTCCTCGTCCCCGCCCGACGTCGTCGCCGCGTACTTCGACGCCGCCATCCGGGAGACGTTGGCCGAGCCGTCGTGGAACGTGGCGCCCACCGACGGCGTGCATGCCGTGCTCGAGGCCGAGGACGAACGGTGGCTGGACGTCCTGCGTTGGGGTCTGGTGCCCTGGTGGTCGAAGGACACCCGGAGCGCGGCGCGGATGATCAACGCCCGGGCGGAGACCCTCGTGGCCAAGGCCGCCTACCGAGAAGCGTTCGAGAAGCGCCGCTGCATCATCCCCGCCGATGGCTTCTACGAGTGGCGGGTCCTCGACGACGGCAAGTCGAAGCAGGCCTATTTCATCCGCCGCGCCGACGGCGACCCCATGGCTTTCGCCGGGCTGGGGGCGATCTGGCGCACCCCCGACGACGGGCGGCTGCGCACCTGCTCCATCGTCACCACCAAGGCCAACGACGCCATTGCGCCGCTCCACGACAGAATGCCGGTCATCCTGGCGCCGTCCGCCTGGGATGCGTGGCTCGATCCCGCCAACTGGGACACGGTCACGCTGGCCCGCCTCCTCGTGCCGGCCCCCGCCGAGCTGCTGACCGCGTACCCGGTTTCGGACCTCGTGAACAGCGTGCGCAACAACGGGCCCGAGCTCATCGCCGAGGCAGCCCCGTCACGGTCGACGCGCTGACCACCAGGCGATCGTCTCGCACGAGGGTTCGGCCGGAGGGCGCGCCGGCCCCCAGGCAGGGGGGAATTTTGCCCGGGGACCGGTCGCCTCCGGCCTCGTACCCGGTACACACAGGGGCGATACCCGGCAGCCGACGCGGTGCCGCCCCCCGGCCATCGGCCGAGGGGCTGGCGCGCAACCGCCCCCCGACGGGCAGGCCAAAGGAGCTGTCGCCCGCTCCGGATACCCAGATGGACCCCGAGCCAGACGTCGCTACTGCTCGGTCATCGCCGCCACCGCGTCCACGAGCGACCGTCCGCGGGTTCGCCCTGGGCCTCGCGGCGCTGGCGGAGCTGCTCGACGATGTACGCGCTGTGCCGGTCGAGCGCCTCGACGAACTCGTCGGCCGTGATGATGCCCTTCTCGACCAGCAGGTCCCGCAAGGCCAGCACGGCCGCCGTTGACGCGACGATTCCGCCTTCAGCCGGGTCGAGGGGGTCGTCCGCGGACATGTCGGATAGCTTGCCACCTCATCGCCCGACGGGCTCCGGCTCCAGGTCGCCGCCGTTGCCGCGGTGGCGCTGGCCGCGATCGTCGGGGCGGATATCCCCGCACGGCTGCCCAGGCGCCCGCGGCCGAACCACCCCGCTTCCTGCGCCGGGGGCCCGAACGCGTTGCGCTACCTTGTCGCGGCGTCCTCGACGTTGTCGTCGCGGCTCGTGAGGTGGGCACCGTGCTGCAGCGGATCGACATGGTGGCGATGTACGTGCGCGACTGGCCGTCCGCGCTCGCCTGGTATCGGGACAAGCTCGGCTTCGTGGGCGCGTACGTCGAGGACGATCATCGCTTCGCTGTGCTCGCGCTGTCCGGGGGAGGGCCCGTCCTCCACCTCGTCGGCGACGAGACCCGCGAGCCTGGTCATCGCAACCGCTGTGTTCCGAACATCGCGGTCGACGACTTCGACGCCACGCTCGCGGACCTGGGGGCGCGTGGCGTGCAGATCCTCGATGTGGTCGACGACTCGGACGACGGCTACCGCCTGGCGCGCCTGGCCGACCTCGAGGGCAACGAGCTGAACATCTACACGACCGTGGCGAGGAGTACGGCCTCGCCGACGTGACGCCGCCGTCGATCGGCCTGTGCCTCGGCCGCGGCCCGGCGCCGTGCCTAGCCTGCACCAATGAGCCTTTCCGAGCGGGACATCGACTTCCTGACGAACAACCACTCGGGGGCGATGATCACCGTCGGACGTGACGGCATCCCGAAGGTGGCACGGGTCGGCGTGGCGCTCGTGGACGGCAAGCTCTGGAGCAGCGGCACGGCCGACCGCGTCCGTACCGGTCGGTTGCGCCGCGACCCCCGCTGCACCTTGTACGTCTACGACACCGGCTACGCCTGGCTGGCACTCGAGACCTCGGTGACGATCCTCGACGGGCCGGATGCCCAGGAGCTCAACCTGCGCCTGTTCCGCGTCATGCAGGACCGGCCGACGGGCCCGTTGAGCTGGTTCGGTGGCGAGCTCGCCGAGCACGACTTCCTCCGAGCGATGGGCGACGAGAGGCGGCTCATCTACGAGTTCGAGGTGCACCACACGTACGGGCTGTACTGACGATCGGCATGGGCGACGTGGCCGCGCAGCAGTCGCTCGTTATGGGTGCGGCCGCATTGGCGGCCGGGCGTTGGGAGGATGCCCGCACTGCGTTCGAGGACGCGGTCGCCACCCGAGAGACGGGGGACGGGCACTTCGGGCTGGCGGCTGCGTTGTGGTGGCTCGGCGAGAACCACGGCAGCGTCACCCACTGCACCCGGGCCTACTCGCTGTTCCGGCAGTCGGGCGAGATCGCCGGCTCAGTGCACTGCGCACTCTGGTTGGGCATCGTCTACAAGGCCAACTTCGCCAACTTCGTCGCGGCCAACGGGTGGATCGGTCGAGCGGAGCGCCTGCTGGAATCGCTCGATCAGGGTCCGCTCCACGCTCAGAGCTGGGTCGCACGCGCCTACCGGATGCCGGATCTCCGCGCCGCCGAGGAGCTGACCAACCGGGCGCTGACGGTCGCCCGCGCCGCTGACGACGTGGACCTCGAGCTGACGGCGCTGTCGCAGCTCGGCCTGATCCGGGTGGGCCAGGGGGAAACGGCCGCGGGCTTCGCGTTGATCGACGAGGCGATGGCCGCAGCGCTGGGCGGGGAGCGATCGACGCTCGACACGGTCGTCTACACGTGTTGCGACATGCTCAATGCCTGTGAGCTGGCCGGGGACGTCGAGCGGGCTGCCCAGTGGTGCGAGGTCGCCGACGACTTCGTGAAGACCTACGGCTGTCCGTTCCTGTACGCGGAGTGTCGGATCTACTACGGCAGTGTCCTCACCGCCAAGGGCCGGTGGGACGACGCCGAGCAAGAGCTCTCTGCGGGGCTGCGGATCACCGACCGGGCCTGCCCGGGCCTCCACGGCCGGGCGCTGAGTCGTCTCGCGGGACTGCGAGTGCGTCAGGGACGGCTCGAAGAGGCCGACCAGCTGCTGGACCAAGTTGGCCACGGCGTCGATGCCGAAGCCGAGGCGTCGCTGTGGCGCGCCACGCTGCTGCTGGCACGGGGCGACGCCCCGGGGGCGAGCCGAGCCCTCTCTCAGCGGCTGCACGATCTCGTCGACCACCGGCTGCACCTGGCGGGCGCGCTCGACCTCCTGGTGGACGCGCACATCGCCGCCGGCGATCCCGACGCCGCCGACACCGCGGCCCAGCGCCTGAGCGGGATCGCCGCCAGTGCGAAAGACGAGCAGTTGGGGGCGATGGCGGCGGCGGCGAGGGGCCGGGTGTCGATCGCCCGCGGTGACTTGGCCGGCGCCGTCGGCGACCTCCGCACGGCGCTCACGGCATGGTCGACCCTGGACCGCCCGTTCGAGCTGGCGCGGGCGCGGTTCGAGCGCGCACGCGCCCTCGCCACCAGCGAACCCGACGCCGCCATCGACGAGGCCCGCCGAGCGCTCATCACCTTCGCAGACCTGGGCGCGTCGGTGGACGCCGATCAGGCGGCGGCGTTCCTCCGTTCGCTCGGCGTCGTTCCCCGCGTCGGCCCCAAGCGGGTCGGGCTGCTGACGGTCCGAGAGCGGGAGGTCCTGCGGCTGCTGGGCGCTGGGCTTTCGAATCCGGAGATCGCCCAGCGGCTCCACGTGAGTCGCAAGACTGCGTCACACCACGTCAGCAGCATCCTAGCCAAGCTGAACCTCCGCAATCGGGCCGAGGCCGCAGTCCAGGCGGGCGTGATCCTGGGCGCACCCGATCGGTAAATGGGTCAGCTGCCCGATGCTCCGGCGACGGCACGGTCGCACGATCGGGCAATGACCAGCTCCACCGAGTCTTCCGAGTCGTTCCAGATCCCCCTCGAGGCCGCCGAGGCGTACGAGGCGGCGTTCGTGCCCGCCTTCTTCTCTCAGTGGGCGCCCGTACTCTGCGATGCCGCGGGCATCACCGTGGGCCAGAAGGTCCTCGACGTCGCGTGCGGGACCGGCATCGTCGCCCGGACCGCCGCCGACATCGTCGGAGCTCCCAACGTCGTGGGCGTCGACATCAACGAGGCGATGCTGACCGTGGCTCGTAGGGTTCGGCCGGACATCGACTGGCGGCCGGGCGACGCCGGCGCGCTCCCACTGCCGGACCAGGGGTTCGACGCGGTGCTCTGCCAGATGGCGTTGATGTTCTTTCCCAAGCGGGCGGCGGCGTTGGGCGAGATGCGCCGCGTGACCGCCGCGGGAGGCACGATCGCCGTCCTCGTCCCCAGTGACCTGGATGCGCAACCTGCATACGGCCCGCTGGTCGACATGGCCGCACACCACGCCGGCCCCGAGGCACGCTCGCTGATGAGCACCTACTTCGCCTGCGGCGATCTCGACGAGCTTCGCAGGCTCTTCGAATCGGCCGGGCTGCGGGTGACGAATACGTACGCACACACTGGCACGGTCAGGTTCCCGTCCGTGGACGCGGCGATGGCCACCGAGGTGGAGAGCACACCGCTGCGGGAGCGCATAACCGACGACGTCTACGAACGCATCCGGCGGGGTGCCCACGAGGTGCTGGCCCCGTTCACGACCGACGACGGCAGCTTGGAGGCACCGTTCGAGTGTCACGTGGTGGCTGCCAGCCGGCGGTGATCACACCGTGGCGGGACCGATGAGGTCCCAGCGGTTGCCTGCGACGTCGAGGAACACGGCAACGCGGCCGTAGGGCTCGGTGCGCGGCACGGTCAGGAACGCGACACCGCGGGCGTGCATGCGGTCGTAGGCGGCGTCGAAGTCGTCGACGCGGAGGAAGAAGCCGACGCGTCCGGCTACCTGCTTCCCCACGACCGCCGCCTCGTCGTCGCGGTCGGCCCGGGCGAGGAGGATGCCGGTCTCGGCCCCGGGGGGACGCACGACGACCCAGCGTTTGGGCCGCCCGTCGTTCGTCAGCGACGGGGAGTCCTCGACGAGCTCGAAGCCGAGCCCATCTACGAAGAACACGATGGCGGGGTCGTAGTCGGCGACGACGACCGCGACCAGCGCGAGGTGGGACATGGACGGAGACCTTGGCCCTCAAGCGAGCAATGCGCCGGCCTCGGCGAGCAACTCGGACTGGCGCATCCAGTCACCGGCGGCGAGGGTGACCACCACGCGTTCGGCACCGGCTTCGCCGTACTCGGCGATGCGGGCCGCGACCTCGGCGGGGCCGCCGAGCGTCAGCGTGCCGAGGACGGCGTCGGCGGGCATGCCGAACATGCCGTCGGGATCGGTCAGCACCCGCACCAGTCCATCGTGGTCGGGCAACGCCGGATCGCCGCTCAGCGCTGCGACCATGCTGGCGGTGACCGACGGGGTGGGCCGTCCCCGGGCGGCCGCCAGATCCGCCAGCCGTGCATGGCCCTCCGCCAGGGCGGCCGGAGAGACGGGGAGCACGAACCAGCCGTCGCCGTGCTCGGCGGTGCGGACCATGGCCGCCTCCGACATCCCGCCGACGAGGATGGGCGGCATGGTCGCGGCGGGCGCCAGCCGGATCGGTGGGGAGTCGGGCCCGCCGTCGAGCCGGGTGGGTAGGCCGGACACGAGAGACGGCAGGACCCGAAGTGCCGCATCCGTCCGGCGGCCGCGCTCGCGCCGGGGTACCCCGGCGGCGACCCAGGAGCGATCGTGGCGGTCGCCGCCCGCGCCGACGCCGAGGATGAGCCGATCGTGTGATACGTGCTGGAGCGACGCCACCTGCTTCGCCACCCAGACGACGGGGCGCAGCGGCAGGATGACGACGCCGAGCCCGAGGCGGATCCGCGTCGTGGCCCCGGCTGCGGCGGCGAGCGACACCATGCTCTCGATGAACGGCGCGCCGGTGCCCGCGACCAGCTGGTCGACCACCCATGCCGACTCCAGGCCCAGGTCCTCGGCATGCCGGGCCGTGGCGGCCATGTCGCCCGGCTGGTCCTTCGGCCCGCTCATGCTGGGTAGGAAGACACCAATGTTCGGGGCTGGCGTCGCAGGCATCGGCCCAGTGTGCCCGGTGAGGGGCGAGGGCTGGACACGGTGGCGACGCTCCACCGCACTCTCGCATCTAGCCAGATCGTCCGATCCGGACGCGGACGGCTCATCTCGCCGTGGTGGACAATGCAGTCATGCCCGCCGCAATCCAGAGCCCGGACGGAGCTTCGGCAAGGAGGTCACCGTGACCGAGCACACGCCATACATCGACTTCGAAAACCTGCCCGCGCCGAGCGAGGGCTTCCTCGTCACGCTGTTCATCACCGTGCGAAGCGTTGCTCGGTCCCGTGCCTTCTACTCCGAGGTTCTCGGCGGCCAGGTCGTGATGGAGGAGAACCCGTGCATGGTCAAACTCTCCAACTCTTGGGTGATCATGAACCCGGGCGGTGGCCCCACCCCCGACAAGCCGGACATCTCGGTCGTCAACTACGAGTCCGACAACACGATCTCCACCTTCATGAACCTGCGCGTGGCCGACATTCAGGCGTGCTATGAGGAGTGGAGTTCAAGAGGGGCCGAGTTTGTGACGCCGCCGATCGATCGCGGTGCTGAGATTCGCTGTTACATGCGGGACCCCGACGGCTACCTGATCGAAGTCGGTCAGTCCACGGGACTGCTCACCGGCAAACTCGCCAAGAAGCGGCCCGAGGATCTGCCAGGCTAGGACGACATAGCTGCTGGCAGCCGGCGACGCGGAGTTCGGGCGCCGACTTGGGCGCCTCTCGGGCGGCTTGCCGCAGTCGGGGACCGGGAGGATCCGGGCGACCTCCACGGTCGCCATGGGCGTGGATTCAGCGGGGTCGTCGCGCATCGGCTCAAGGATCGCCGCGCGCCGTCTCCACGTGCGAACCCGTCCGCACGGCCGTCCCGGAGGTGTCGTCCTCGGTCCCCTCGGGCCGCGGTCCGTCGTCCGACGCCGGCACGGTAGCCGGCCACAGACGGCGGGCCGTCGCCTCGGCAACCCGGCCGCGCCAGTGCATCGCCCGCCACGCGCCGCGATAGCCGGGGAGGATCCCGAGGGTGACCAGCAGGTGCCCGACGACGAGACCCGTCAGTACGTAGGTCGAACCCCGATGCACCCGCACCATCGTGGCGAACGTCTGGCCGCCCGAGAGCGAGATGAGGAACACACCGCTGACGATCACGGTGCCGAGCGCCCCGACCAGCGCGACGTTGAGCAGGCGCTGGCCGGGATCGAAGTGGCCACGATGTCGGCCGAAGGCGCCGGTCAGCGCGCCCCGGGGCCAGTGCCAGAACCACCCACCATCGCCCCTGTTGATGCGCAGCGTCTCGCGGAGGAATGTGAGCGTTCCCCGAATCCCCAGGATCGGTCCGCCGACGGCGACCCCGAGTAGCACCCAGCCGGCCGTCCGGTGCACCTCGGTGTCGGGCGTGTCCAGCACATCGGCCAGCAGGGTCGGCTGCCCCTCGTGACCGGTCCGCAGCCACCAGCCGGTGGCCAGGAGGACGAACGTCACCAGGTACAGCAGGGTGTGCAACCAGCGGGTGGCCCGGTTGTTCCTGACGACCGGGCCACCCGTGGCGGCCTCAGTACCCGTAGGGACCGTCGTCCGACTCGGTGGTGTCGGTGCCACCACCGCCTGCGCCCTCGCCGACCATCACGGTGATCTCGTCACTGGCGTCGGTGAGGCTGTGGTCGGCATTCGCGATGAACGCCTCGATGGTGTGCTCGCCTGGTGAGAGGTCGCGATCGACGGTCCAGGGCTCGTCGACGCTGTAGACGATGTCGTACTCGCCGTCGGACTGCTCGCCGTCGTAGTAGAGGTGCACGTGGTGCAGCCCCGTGTCCGGCTCGCCGACGTCGACGCTGGGGTCGACCTCCAGCTGGAACCCGGCCTCGACCGTAGCGCCGTCGGCGGGATCGGCGATCGAGATCGCCAGGTCGCCGTCGCCGCCCCCTCCGCCTCCCGAGTCGCTGCCGCCGCCGGTCTCGGCGGCAGGATCGCCGGCGACGGTGTCATCGTCGTCGTCGCTGCAGGCGGCCATGAGCAGGGCCAACGCCGCCAACGCCGCTCCCAGGGTGACGAGTGGGTGCCGTGGATGACGCCGACTCGCCGGTGTCGTTCCGGGTGAGCCCGTGCGGGGGGAAGACATGATTGCCATGCTTCGACTACGTGTACGAACCTCGCGCGGATTTCTCGCGGGGTTGCTCCTCGGCACGCGATTGGCTGTGCTGGCGGGGTGGCGCGAGATCCCCTGGCACTCGGGCGGAGTACAGAAGGTGTGTGGGAGGTGTCCGACGAGGCGCTCTTCGCGGGCTACGCCTCGGGCGATCCTGAGGCGGCGGCCCACTTCGTCGACCGCTTCCAGCGCCGCGTCTACGGCTTGGCGGTCGCCATCGTGCGCGTCCCGGTCGACGCCGAGGAGGTGGCGCAGGAGGCATTCGTGCGCGCGTGGCGGTTTGCGGCCAGCTTCGACGCGCGCCGGGGGTCGGTGGCGGCCTGGCTACTCGGCATCACCCGCAACGTGGCGCTCGACATGGTGCGGGGTCGTGGCCGGCGCCCGGAACCGATGGCCGACCCCGCCCCGGAGATCATCGTCGACCCGCTGGACGTTGCCGGCGCCATCGAGCGCCGGGCCGACGCCCGGCGGGTGGCCGACCTGATGCGGTCGCTGCCGGACCCGCAGCGCCGGGCGCTGGTGGCCGTGACGCTATGGGGGCTGAGCACCCGCGAGGTCAGCGAGATGGCGGGGATCCCGCAGGGCACAGTCAAGACCCGAGTGCGCCTGGCGCTGCGCAAGCTGCGCGACGAGATGGGAGCGCCGATCCAGTGACGCCGTTGCGGTGCTCTCAGCTGCGCGACATGGCCCCTGAGGTCGCGCTGGGCCTCCTCACCGGTGAGGAGCGTGCCGTCGCGCTGGCGCATCTCGAAGGCTGCGCCGCATGCCGTGCCGAGGTGGCGGCGCTCGCGGGTGTCGCCGACGAGCTGTTGCTCACCGGACCCGAGGCCACGCCCCCTGACGGCTTCGATCGCCGGGTGCTGGCCCGCCTCACCGAGGTGCGGGCCGTGGAAGCGCCGTCACTCACGCGCCGCGGGGGGCCCGCCCACCTGCGTGGCCGCGCGGGCCGTCGCCGTCCCGACCGCCGCCGGCTCGCCGTCGGCGCCACCCTGGCGGCCGGGGCCGCCGCACTGGTGCTGGTGGCCGCGGTCCTCGCGATCAGCGACGACCCGGCGACCCCCACGGCAGAGCGGGCCGAGATGACGACCGGCGTGGGCGAGGTGGTCGGCACGGCCACGATCCGGAGCGGCAACCCGGCGACGGTAGCGGTCGACGTGCCCGGCTGGGACGAGGCAGTGCCCGCAGGCGCCACCTACTGGGTGGCCGTCGAGATGGACGACGGCTCTCGGACCATGACCCACATCGGCACCGATGCGACCTGGTGGGAGGTGTCGTTGGAGGGCGATGCCGACGACGTGGCCACCGTTTCGGTGCTCGACGGCGACGGCTGGGTGTGGTGCTCAGCCGAGTTCTCCGCCTGACCAACGGCAGCGAGTCGGTCGTCAGACCGACGCCGACACGGCGGCGGGCGGAGGCGAGAGCAACCACACGGGGGCTCGGCTTCGGTAATCTCTCGCGCCACCGCGCCAGCCTGGGATCGGCGCGGCGCCCGACCGGGAGAAGGGCACAGAGCTAGATGCATCCGGACTTGCCGCAGGAGCAGGCCTATTTCGATCGCGCCCTCGCGTTGCGCGACCGGCAGCATGCCGTGCTCGAGCGTGCGCCGAGCTTGTCGGCCCACCCCAAAGCGGTGCTCGAGCTACGCCGGCGGGTCAGCGGGCTGGGCGTGGTCGATCCCGACGAGGCGGTTGCCTTCGGGCGGATCGACGCCGGCGGCCAGCGCTGGTACATCGGCAAGGGCGCAATCTGGGACGACGACAACGACCTCGTGGTCGTCAACTGGCAGGCGCCGATAGCGGCGCCCTTCTACACCGCGACGCCCCACGATCCCGAGGGCCTCGACGCCCGGCGCGTGTACCGCTGCCAGTGCAACCAGATCCAGGCCATCGAGGAGATCATGTTCCGCGACCTGGCCGAGGCGATCGCCGAGGGCCGCGAGCCCGGGCCGGTGCTCTCGGACGCCCTGCTCGACTCGCTCGGGCGTGACCGCTCAGGCGAGCTCGCCGAGATCGTGGCCACGATCCAGGCCGCCCAGTACGACGTCGTCAGCCGCGAGGTCGATCAGTTGCTGGTCGTGCAGGGCGGGCCGGGCACCGGCAAGACGGTGGTCGGTCTCCATCGGGTGTCGTGGCTGCTGTTCAACCTCCGTGACCGGCTGGAGCCCAACGACGTCCTCATCGTGGGCCCGAACCCCGCCTTCGTCCGCTACATCTCCGCCGTCCTTCCGTCGCTCGGTGACGAGGCGGTGGTGCAGCTTCCGCTGTCGGCGCTCGGGCCGCGGGTCCGCATCGGTAGCGTGGACCCGCCGGCGGTACGCCGCCTCAAGGGTGACCGACGGATGCTGCGGCTGTTGGAGCGGGGGCTACGCAACCGGCAGCGCGTCACCACCGACGATGTCGAGCTGCGCGTCGGGGGGCGGCAGGTCTCGCTCAACGGGCGACGGATCGCAACCCGGGCCCGCCAGCTCCTCGGGCGGCCCCACAACGAGGCCCACCGCGAGCTGCGGGCGTTCCTGATCGACGAGGCGCGCCGCCAGCTGACCCGGGCGGGTGTGCGTGACCTCGGAGCCTTCGAGATCAGCGGCCGGGGCGAGTCCGGTCGGGAGATCGACAACTACCTCGAGCGGGTGTGGCCGCAGCTGACCCCGCAGTCGTTCCTCGTCGACCTGCTGTCCAGCCGCCAGCAACTCGTCACGGCGGCGCTGGGCACCCTGCGCGACACCGAGATCGACCTGCTGGCGCTCCCCTCCGGGACCCGTGTCGGCACCTGGCAATGGTCCGTAGACGACATCCCGCTGCTCGATGCCGCCGACGCCTTGCTCAACGGCCGCCCGGCCAGCTACGAGCACATCGTCGTCGACGAGGCCCAGGACCTGTCACCCCTGCAGCTCGACTCGATTCGGCGCCGGTCGCGCTCGGGCTCCATGACCGTCCTCGGCGACCTGGCGCAGGCGACCAGCCCCTGGGCCCACGAGTCCTGGGACGAGGTCGTCGAGCAACTCCGCCACAACGGCGTGGCGAACGAGACGATCGAGCTCGAGCTGGGGTACCGCCTGCCGGCCGAGGTCCACGAGGTGGCCATGCGCCTCCTGCCCGAGGTGGCCCCCACCCTGCAGAGCCCGCGGGCGGTGCGGCGGACGGGCCACGACGTGACGGTGACGCCCACCGCCGCATCCGAGTTGGCGACGGCCACGGTGGCGACGATTCGCGACCTGCTGGGCACCGGCCTCATCGGGGTGGTCTGCCCGGCGGCCGTGCGCGCGGAGCTGGCCCACCGCCTCGATGCGGACGGGTTGGCGTGGTCGCCCGAGCTCCGGGCGGCGACGTCGCCCGTGGTGGTGTTGGGGGCCGACGAGGTCAAGGGCCTGGAGTTCGACTGCGTGGTGGTGGTCGAACCGGCTCAGATCGTTGCCGAGGCCGAGCACGGGCTGCGATCCCTGTTCGTCGCCCTCACCCGATGCACGAGCCGGCTGGCGATCGTGCACGCCGAACCGCTGCCAGACGTGCTGGGTCTCACTGCGGACCAATCCGAGGCCCCGGCTCCCGAGACCGACGCGGAGCACGAGGGCGACGGTGTAGTCGTGGACCTGGCGGGGCGGGGCGACGACGAATCCACCGCCGTCGTGGTCAACCTCTCGGTCGTCGACGACGACGAGCCGGCCGGCGCTGTGGTGGTGGACCTCGCGCAGGCGCTCGGCCAGGCCGCCGCAATCGGGTCGGCCGAGAGCAACACCCTCGACCCCATCGATGCCGCCATAGCGCGGGACGCGTTCGACGGGCTCGAACGCCAGATCGCGCAGGCGATCGCCGCCACGGTCGCCGAGCGGATCATCGCCACCATCCGTCCCGAGCTGCTGCGGGCCGTCGCCGAGGAGCTCGCCCTCCTGCTCCGCCCCGACGGCGACGACCGGCGCGGCTAGCTTCGTCCCCAGGGAGCGTCCCGGAGGCCGAGCAGCCGCTCCCGAGCATTAGTGCGGGAGCAAGGATGCGCCTGGGCGACAACCGAGGGACAGCGAGGTTCCGGGCGGAGCTCGAGGCCTGGCTCGACGAGCATCTGCCGCCGGGAGCCCGCGCCATCGATCCGTCCCTGTCGAGCGGACACCTGCCCGAGTGGGCCCGGGAGTGGCAGCGGACCCTGTTCGACGCCGGCTGGCTGATGCCCCGTTGGCCGGCGGGGCTCGGGGGTCGGAGCGCCGGGCCGGTGGAGCACCTGGTCTACCTGGAGGAGATGTCGCGCCGGCAGGTGCCCCGGTCGCTCAACCCGCAGGGGCTCGACGTCTGCGCGCCGGTGCTGGTCGAGCACGGGACCGACCAACAGCGGGAGCGCTGGACGCTGCCCACGTTGTGGGGCGACATCACCTGGTGCCTGGCCGTAAGCCACGAGAGCGTGGTGCCCGGAGAGGTGGTCCGCCCCGGCTTCCGGCTCACCCAACGCGACCGCGAGCTGGTGGTCAGCGGCCGTGAGCCGGCGCCGCCGGGTGCCCAACATGCCGACTGGTGCCTGTGTGCCGCGGAGGTCGTCGGCCGAATCCGGGGCGGTCCCGAGGACCTGGCCGTGCTCGTGGTGGACCTGCGGGCGACGGGTGTCGTGCGCCCGCTCAGGCCTGAGGTGACCGACGCCGCGCACGATCCCGACGAGCTCATCTTCGACGAGGTCGTGCTGGGTGCCGACGCCGTCGTCAACGCCGCCGGTGGGGCGGGCGTCCTGGAGGCTGCGCGGGCACACGAACGCACGGCGCGCTGGACCACGCGCCTGCTCGAGGCGCAGCGAGCGCTCGAGGCGCTGGTGGCCGCCAGCCAGGCGCGCGGCCTGGGGCAGGACCCGGTGTTCCGCGACACGGTGGCGGCGCTGCGGGTCGACTGCGACAGCGCGCGAGCGCTGGCGTACCGGGCGTTCGCGAAGGAGGCGTCGGGCCGCCCGGCGCCCGAACTGACGATGCTGCCGCTCATGACCCAGGAGCTTTGCCAGAGGGTGTACCTCGCCGGCACCGAGGCGCTGGGCAACGACGGGCTCGATCTCGCCCAGGGCGGGCCATTCCCGTGGCCGAGCGGCGCGTGGCCGGCACAGTGGCTGGCGGCGCTGGCCGAGACCGCCACGGTCAATGCCCTGACCGAGCAGGAACGGGTCGCGGCGCGCGTCCTGGGCCTCCCGCCGGGCCGCTAGTTGGCGCTCGCGCGGCGGTTAGGGGGTCGTGGCCCCCTCCGACCACCAGAGCTTCGGATCGTCTACAGCCCGAGCACCGCCGCCAGGCCGGCGCTGGCCGGTTGCCGCTTCGGTATCCGGAACATCTCGTCGGCGACCACGCGGCGATGGTCGGCCGAGGACCCGAGCAGCAGCTCGCCCGACTGCGCCCGCCGCACCCAGAGCTGGGCATCGGCCCGCCGGGGGCCCCTCCCGTGGATCTCGAGGCTCCTGGCGACGATCAGCCGCTGGCACGCGCCGGCGGCGGCTTTGGCCTGGGAGGCGGTGACCGTCGCGCGCTCGTGACGCTCGGCGACGGCTGCGGTGGCCTGGTAGACGATGGCCCGGGTTCGCTCGAGCGCCCCGGCCATCTCGGCCAGGCTGTGCCTGACGGCTTGCGGCGGTGTCCGCACGGGGGTGGGAACGGCGGGAACGGGTTGGTCGCCGTTCCGACTGTCGACCGGCTCAGATCCGGCGGCTCCGTTGGATCCGTTGGGTCCGGCCGAGCCGTCGCCGCTGGCCTCGTCGCCCCCGGGCTCGGCTCCCAACGACCGCACCGGAAGGTCGAGTGCCGCCTCGAGTGATGACTGGAACAGCGCGCCGCACACGCCGACGGTGTCGAGCGCCATCCCGACCGTCGCCTCCGCGATCGTGGCCGCCACCGCCGGGGTGGCGTCGACCGTGACATCGGGATCGCCGAGCATGCGGGCATCGGGGACCCAGACGCCGTCGAGCTCGAGGTTGCCGAGGGACCGCGTGCCGTCAACGCTCTCGACCCGGGCAAAGGTCACCTCCGCCGCCGGCACCACGAACAGGGCCAGCGTGCCCGAGCCGCGGCGGGCGGCGACGACGATCTCGTCGACCTCGGCACAGCACAGCACCTGCCGCTTGTGGCCGCTCAGCACCCAGCCGTCGCCGTCGCGGTCGGCGGTGGCGCCGATGCTGAAGGGATCCCAGCGTCCGCCTTCGTGGAGCGCGAGGCTGCCATTGAGCTGGCCAGCGGCCACGGCCGACAGGAAGCGGTTCACCTGGGCCGGGGAGCCGGCCTCCCGCACCGCGGGCACGAACTGCGTCATCGTGGCCAGGAAGGGCCCCGGCGCCGCCGTGCGGCCCAACTCCTCGAGCACCACCGCCAACTCGGCGAAGCCAAGACCGAGGCCGCCGAGGTCGACGTCGATGGTGAGGGCCGGCCAGCCCAGCCAGTTGAGCTGGGTGCGGAACCCTTCGGCTTCGGCGCCGCTGACGGCGACCTCCCGGACTAGCCGGGGAGGGCACTCACGGGTGAGGATTGCGCGAGCGCTGTCGCGGAGCGCCAGCTGCTCGTCAGTGAACTCGAGGTGCATGACGTACCTCTATCGTCCTGACGTCCCCAGGACGTCGCCGGGTGGGGAGACGCGGGCGCCACGCAGACACGACGATAGGCGCGATTTTCGCCACGCACCGAGAAAACTTCCGCGACGTCATCAGACGGCTTGGCTGCCGACGGTGTGGGGGAGCCGAAGCCCGTGTGCCAAGACGTCGAAGGCGTCGTCGATCAGGGTTTCGAGCGCGCCCACGCGCACGCGCTCCTGCCAGACGTCGATGGTCACCCGCAGGGCCCCGAGCGCCGCGCTCACGACCAACGCCGGGTAGACGTCGAGGCCCGGATCCAGGCCGGTCCGGCGGGCGATCTCGTCGGCCATGCGCCGCTCGACCTCGGCGAACCAGGCGGCGCGGATGACGGCCAGCGAGTGGTGCTTCTGGATCAGGCGGTGGCGGATGACCCAGTCGTCGCCCCCGGCCTGCAGCCGCTCCGCGGCGGCCAGCACCACGGCCCGAAGAGCGTCGAGGGGTGGCTCGTCGTCCGGCCGGGCGAGCAGGTCGGCGAGCAGGGCCGAGGACTGGGCCGGGGCGATCCCGACTATGGCGTCCTCCTTGGAGGAGAAATAGTTGAAGAACGTCCTGGGCGACACGCCGGCGGCGTCGGCGATGGCCTCGACGGTCACCCGTTCGGGGCCGAGCTCGTCGGCGAGATGGAGGGCGGCCTTGGCCAGGGCCTGGTGGGTCTCGGCCTTCTTCCGCTCACGCAGGCCTTCACGCGTGCTCTCGTGCGAGCTCACGGTCACCGTCCCCGTTCGTGGTCGTGGCGGCATGTCCGTTCCCATTGTTCCGGGCGGTACTCGGCATCAAGTCCACCACGTCGCCATGGCCGTTGTCCGCGATCTCGGCCTCCCGCGCGACGTGTCCCGACGAGGTACGCAGTGCCTTCTCCTTGAGCAGCCACGTGAGGGCCCAACCCACCAGCACCAGTGGCACGGCCCACAGGAACACCGTGGTGATGGCGTCGGCGAATGCGCTGGCGGTCTGCGCCCGCTGTTCGAGGGGCAGCTGGTTGATCGCGGCGGGCGTCATGTTCTCGGGCACGGCGCCGCCGAGCAGGTGTGTGAGCCGGCTGGTGAACACCGCACCGAAGATCGAGACGCCGACGGAGCCGCCGATGGTCCGGAAGAAGGTGACGGTCGAGGTCGCAACGCCCAGGTCGGCGATAGGCGCCTCGTTCTGGGTGGCCAGCACCATGACCTGCATCACCAGCCCGATGCCCGCCCCCAGCAAGAACATGTAGATGCCGGACTCCCAGCGGCTGCTGGCCACATCGAGCGTGGAAAGGAGGAACAGACCCAGGCTCGCCACCGCCATGCCCAGTATCGGGAACACCCGGTAGCGGCCGGTGCGGGTGATGATCTGACCGGCGGTGATGGACGCGCTGAGCAGGCCCGCCATGACCGGGACGATCAGCAGCCCGGAGTTGCTGGCCGACGCGCCGTTCGCCACCTGCAAGAAGGTCGGCAGGTACGTGATTGCGCCGAACATGGCCACGCCCAAGATCAGGCTCACCACCGCGGCGATGCGGAAGGTGGGGAGCCGGAACAGGCGCAGGGGCAGGGTCGGGTCGGCAACCCGCCGTTCGACCGCCACGAACGCGGCGAGCAGGGCGGCGGTGACCACGCCGAGGCCGACGATGACGCCCGAACCCCAGGCGTACTCGGTGCCGCCCCAGGTCGTCAGGAGCACCAGCGCCGAGATCGCGCCGGACAGCAGGGCGATGCCGGTCCAGTCGATGCGCGCCTGGTGGCGATAGCGCGTCGCGGGCAGGACGGCGCTGGTCACGACGAGAGCCAGGATGCCGAGCGGGACGTTGATGTAGAAGACCCAGCGCCACGACAGGTGGTCGGTGAGGAAGCCACCCAACAGAGGGCCGGCGACGCTGGCGGCACCGAACACGGCGCCGAAGTACCCCATGTAGCGTCCGCGTTCCCGTGGGCTGACGATGTCGCCGATGAGCGCCTGGGCCAGCACGATGAGTCCGCCGGCGCCGATGCCCTGCACCGCCCGGAAGCCGATGAGCATGCCCATCGACGTGGCGACGCCCGACAGGACGCTGCCGGCCAGGAACACGACGATGGCCGACTGGAAGAGGCGCTTGCGGCCGTAGAGGTCGCCGAGCTTGCCGTAGACCGGGGTGGCAATCGTCTCGGCCAGCAGGTACGAGGTGACGACCCACGCCAGGTGGTCGAGCCCGCCGAGCTCGCCGGTGATCGTCGGCAGGGCCGTGGCCACGATCGTCTGGTCGAGCGCGGCCAGGAGCATGCCGAGCATGATCCCGGAGAACACGATGAGCACCTGCCGGCGCGGAAGCCCGGCGGCCGCGGGCGCGGCGACGGACATCGGGGACGTCACTTCCATGCAGTTCCTTGGGCGCGGTGGGTCCGGAGCGGGTTACCGGCTTACCGGACACTCTAGAGAAAATTGCGTCAACTGCAACTTTGCGCTTGGTGCAGGTATTCCGCTACGTGCGTCGGGAGCCGTACTAGGTGCCGGGCTCTTCGCCCACCGCCCGAAGCGCGGCCGCCAGAGCCGCCCGCAGGCGCCGAACCGTCCCCGGGGCGAGGTGCCCGACGACACCGGTGCCGTTGGCGCCCGCGTCCTCGACGGTCAGCTCGACCCTGATGTCGGCGCAGCCCTCGCAGTCGTCGAGCACCGCCACCGCCCATGCGACCCGCGCCTTGTCCTCGTCGCCGTCGGGGTGGTCGTCGAACGCGAAGTCGATGGACTTCTTCATCTCATGGCCCCTGACCTGTGTTTCGTGTCCACATGACCCGTTGGCGTGACCTGGGCCCAGCCAGCGCCCCGGCCGTGCGCAGGACATCCCGGTCCGGACAGGAGGAGCCACGTCCCGGCGCCGGAAACAAAGGTACCCGCCGCCGCTAGGAACTCAGGCTCGGTTCGCCCGAACCCAGCTCGTCGGAAAGGCCGCCGGGTGGGACATCGCTCGAGGGCGTGGACGGTGTCGAGGGGGCCGCGGGCGTGGAGGGTGTCTCGCTCAGCCTCGGCAGGAGGACCCGGAAGGTCGCACCCTCGCCGGGCGCGGTGTCCAGCTCAACCGAGCCTCCGTGGGCGGCGGTGATGGCGGCGACGATGGACAGGCCCAGGCCGGTACCGCCGTGCGCTCGGCTGCGGGCCCGATCGGTGCGGTAGAAGCGCTCGAAGACCCGCTCCGCCTGCTCGGGGATCAAGCCGGGCCCGCGATCACGCACCTGGACGAAGGCGAGGTCCCGGCCGTCGCGCCGCGTGCGACCGCCCAGCACGGCAATGGGAGCGTCGGCGGGCGAATAGGCGAGTGCGTTGTCGAGCAGGTTGGACAGCACCTGGCGCAGCCGCGGCTCGTCGCCCGCCACGACGAGGTCGCCGTCGGCCTCGTCGTCCATGGGCAGCTCGAGGGCGATCTCCCGGTCCGGGGCCATGGCCCGGGCCGCCTCCACGGCGTCGATGGCCAGCACCCGCAGGTCGACCGGCCCGCGCTCGAACGGTCGCTGCTGGTCGAGGCGGGCGAGCAGCAACAGGTCGTCGACCAGCAGGCCCATGCGCTTGGCCTCGTCCTCGATGCGGTTCAGCAGCCGGGACACCTCGGCAGGGTCCGTGACCGCCCCCTGCCGGTGCAGTTCCGCGAACCCCCGGATCGACGTCAGCGGTGTGCGCAGCTCGTGGCTGGCATCGGCGACGAAGCGCCGCATCTTCTCCTCGGACCGGCGGGCGGTGGCCTCCGACGCCTGCCGTGCAAGGAAGGAGGTCTCGATCTGCTCGAGCATGGTGTTGAGCGCCAGCCCGAGGCGGCCGACCTCGGTGTTCGGGTCGTCGTCGTCCACCCGGCGCGACAGGTCACCGCCGGCGATCGCCGCCGCGGTCTGCTCGATCTTGGTAAGGGGCCGGAGCGCGGCGCGCACCATCGTGTAGGCGGCAAGCGCCAATCCGGCGATCACCGCCCCGCCCACGATGAGGTTGATCGTGAACTAGTCGGTGCACGGTGGCATTGACGTCGTGGAGACTGCGTAGCGACCACCATCGTGCCGCGAGCCGTCGTCGAGCGGAATCGCCACCGCGTGCCAGGAGCCGCCGCCGTGCAGTGCCCTCGCCGTGAAGGGCTTGCCGCCCCGGGCTCGGGCCTGCTCGGGCGTGACGGCGGAGAGATCGGGAGCCGAGGCGCCGAGGAGCTTGCTCGGCCCATCGCTGCACGGGAACACCGGCTTCGTTCTGCAATTGATGTGGTACTGGGCCCGGAGCGCCACCAGCACACGGGCCTCTCGTTGATGACCTCGGCCACGGCATTCGCTGTGGTGACGAGCTGGGCGTCCACACGGTCGACCAGATACTGCCGCAACAGCCGGGCGCCGAAGACCCCCATGACCGTGAGGGCCACGATCGACAACGCCAACAGCGTTGTGATCAAGCGCAGCCACAGCGGCGTGCGTCGCCACACGCTCGTGGGCCGCAGGCTCATGGCGACGGTCGGGGCGGCCGGAGCACGTAACCGATGCCCCGCACGGTGTGGATCAGCGGCTCGCCGCCGTCGTCGAGCTTGCGCCGCAGGTAGGAGATGTACGACTCGACGATGTTGGCGTCACCGTCGAAGTCGTAGCTCCACACATGGTCGAGGATCTGCGACTTGGACACCACCCGCGCGGCGTTGATCATCAGGTACCGCAGCAGGTTGAACTCGGTGGGGGAGAGCTGGACCTCGCGGCCGCCCCGCCAGACCTGGTGGCTGTCCTCGTCGAGGTCGAGATCGCCCACCGACAGCCGGGCGCCGGCGTCGGCGGTGGCGGCCCGGGTACGCCGCAGGACGGCGCGGATGCGGGCGATCACCTCTTCGAGGCTGAACGGCTTGGTGACGTAGTCGTCGCCGCCGAGCGTCAATCCCGTGACCTTGTCGTCGTTGGCGTCGCGTGCCGTCAGGAACAGCACCGGCAGGGGATGGCTCCCGGCCCGAAGCCGCCGGAGCACCACGAATCCGTCGACGTCGGGCAGCATCACGTCGAGCACCACCAGATCGGGCCGATGGCGCTCCACGGCCGACACCGCCTCGGCACCGTTCATGGCCGTGACGACTTCGAAGCCGGCATAGCGGAGGCTCGCCGACAGCAATTCCACGATGTTGGGCTCGTCGTCGACCACCAGGAGGCGCGCCTCCGCCGTGCGGCCGCTGGTCGGGGGAAGGACGTCGGTCATCATCTCGTGTCGATCAGTGCAACGCGACGGTATCGCCGCCACGGGGCGTCACTACGCAGGATGGCGCCCCGATCTGGAAGCCACCTGGATGCGGCCTGGACGCCCCCTGGGCGGTCGGTTCTCAGGAACTTCTCAGACGTCACCCAGGGCGTGTGCAGATTAAGTGGGCAAGCTGTCCACATGACCGACGAACAGACCACCCCCACGGAGGCCGGTGGGCAGTCCGCCCCGACATCTACGACCGTCGGCGAAACCCCCGCACCTACGCCTCCCGAGCCTCCCCAGTTCGCGGTCCCCCCGCCGCCCGGACCCTACGTGGCGAGCCCCGACGAGATCACCGCACCGCACGCATCGGTGCCCGGTGAACCGTCGACGTTGCCGCATGCGCCCGTTCCTGGTGGCGAGCATCCCCAGCCTTCTGATCCATCGGCTCCATCCGCTCCTTTCGACCCACCCCCGGCCCAAGCGGCCGTGGGAGCGGGCGACCTGTCCGGCCGGGGCGCGCCTCCCATGCCCCCCACCCCGCCCCCGGCCGGTCCGGCGCCCGTCGGCTCGTCGGCCCCGCCGTCTCCCTCTCGGCGGGGCCGACGAGCCCTTGCCGTCGTCGCGGCCGCCGGGCTCGTGGCGGCGTCGGCGGCCGGAGGTGCGCTGCTCGCGGTGAACCTCGACGACGACGACGCCGGCACGGCCACGACCAGCCTCTCTGCCGCGCCGACCAGCGGCAGCCAGGAGAACGCGCCCGACGAGCCCCTGTCCCAGGCCGCCGCCGCGGTCCTGCCTAGCGTCGTCTCGATCACGTTCGAGTCGAATCTCGGCGCCGGCCAGGGCTCCGGCGTGATCATCAGTTCCGACGGGCAGATCCTGACCAACAACCACGTCGTCGCCGAGGCGGCCGACGGCGGCAAGCTGTCGGTCACGTTCGCGGACGGTGCCAAGGCCAACGCCCGGATCCTCGGCCGGGACCCGGCGACCGACCTGGCCGTGATCCAGGCGCAGGATGTCGACGGGCTCACGCCCGCCAAGCTGGGCAAGAGCGCCGACCTGCACGTTGGCGACACCGTGCTCGCCATCGGCAGCCCCCTGGGCCTCGACGGCTCGGTCAGCGCCGGCATCGTGAGCGCCCTGGACCGCTCCATCACCCTGTCCAATGACCTGCCCGAGTCGCCATTCGGCAACGGCGGCGAACCCCAGGCGACGCCCTCGGCCGTGATCGACGCCATCCAGACCGATGCGGCAATCAACCCCGGCAACTCGGGTGGCGCCCTCATCAACGCCGGCGGCGAGGTGGTCGGGATCAACACGGCCATCGCCTCGCTGGCCGGTGGCGGCGGCGTCGGCTCGCAGAACGGCAACATCGGCGTGGGGTTCGCCATCCCGATCGACTCCGCCCGCTCGATCGCCGAGCAGCTCGTCGAGAAGGGTGAGGTGACCCACGCCTTCCTGGGTGTGCGGATCGGCGACGCCGAGTCCGGCAGCGGGGCCGTGGTCGCCCAGGTCGACGAAGGTCAGCCCGCAGCAAAGGCGGGGCTGGAACAGGGCGACGTCATCACCAAGGTGGACGACACCAAGATCACGAGCGGCTCCGACCTCACGGCGGCCATTCGCTCCCACGAGCCGGGAGACAAGGTGAAGATCACCTACACCCGTGACGGTGACGAGAAGACCACCGACGTCACCCTGGGCGAGCTGCCGACCGGCTGAGCAGCGCTGCCTGTCCCACCGAGAGCTCTCGGTGGGACAGATGCGCGTCTGGTCAAGCCATCAGGGCGACGGTCGCCCAGTGGAGCGTACCGCGTGGCATCGACGGGTATATGCCGTTTGGGAGTTACGCCGCGTGGCGAATTCAGTGCACGAGGTAACGACTTGAGCGCGGCGACGGTCACACCCGCGACGAGCGCGAGGAAGCCGTAGACCACTGCCCGTAGTGCCGAGTTTCTGGTGCGGCTCTCCAGGAAGACCTGGGCGGCGATCGCGGCCGCCACGGTGAAGCGGGCAGCCGTCAATTCGCTTGAGGCAGGAGTGAGGATCACCGCGAGCATCCCCAGTAACGCAACGGCGAACGCCCCGCCGAGTTGCACCCGAAGCAGGTCCCACGGATCGACCTCATGCGACGCCTCGCCGATGATGGTCGTCGACAACCAGGAGGCGAAACCGTGAGCGAGCACCAGTCCGACGGTTGTGCCCAATTCGAGCAGGAAGACCTCGCCCTGATCGGGCGGATGATCGTCGTCGAAGACTGACAGGGCACTGAGCAGCACGATCGAGACGTATATCGACATCGAATACGCCTCACGCCTCAGGTCCTTGTTCGTGCGGACCTCGACGGTCAGCCTCTTGATCGTCGACAAGCTCGCCATCGTGGCATTAGTCCTGAGAACTGCGTACGCCGCGCCGTCGATCGCGGATGGGTCCGGCTGCGTCTGACAAGATGGCACAAAATGTGGTGACGGGTGCCGGGGGACCGACTGGGGTGGGGCGTGCCTGATCGAGATTGAGCACTTCTCGGTGCAACTCGCGTGAGCCAGACAGATTCGGCCAGCAGGCCGGGTCCGGCCGCGGCTGCGGCGGGGACGGTTCTCGCCACCCTGGCGGCGGGGCAGTTCCTGATGACGCTGGACAGTTCGGTGATGAACGTGTCGATCGCGACGGTCGCCAAGGACGTGGGCACGACGGTGACCGGGATCCAGACCGCGATCACGCTGTACACGTTGGTGATGGCGTCGTTGATGATCACCGGCGGCAAGGTCGGTCAGATCCTCGGCCGCAAGCGGGCATTCGCGATCGGGTGTGTCATTTACGGCTGCGGGTCGTTCGTCACCGCGATCGCACCGAATCTCGGTGTGTTGATCGTCGGATGGTCGTTCCTGGAGGGCATCGGGGCGGCGCTGATCCTGCCGGCCATCGTCGGGCTCGTCGCATCCAACTTCGCT
Organism: uncultured bacterium; assembly: GCA_963813485.1. Lineage (GTDB taxonomy): Bacteria > Actinomycetota > Acidimicrobiia > Acidimicrobiales > VFJN01 > DASQUK01. The sequence continues at coordinate 17,687 of CAWEZE010000015.1, read as the reverse complement.
CGCGCCGAGCGGCCGCGGGCCTATGGGCTGGTGGCATCGGCCGGCGCCATCGCCGTCGCGGCCGGGCCCCTCATCGGTGGTCTCTTCACGACCTACCTGTCGTGGCGCTGGGTGTTCGTGGGCGAAGTCTTCATGGTCGCGGCGATCCTCGCCCTGACCCGCCGCATGACCGACCGTGACGCCCGAGACGCGAGTGCGGCTCGACCTCGGGGGAACCGCGTTGTCGGCCCTCGGCCTCGGACTGATCGTGTTCGGAATCCTCCGCTCGGGAGAGTGGGGCTTCGTCCAGCCCAAGCCGTCCGCCCCCGAATGGCTCGGCCTGTCGCCGTCGGTATGGCTGATACTCGGCGGCGGGGTCGTGCTCTGGCTGTTCATGGGATGGGAGAACCGGCGGCTTGCCCAGGGTGCCGAACCCCTCGTCAATCCGGCGATCCTCCAGAACCCCGTGCTGCGCGGCGGCCTCACTGCGTTCTTCTTCCAATACCTGCTGCAGGCGGGGCTGTTCTTCGCCGTGCCCCTGTTCCTGTCCGTGGCCCTCGGCCTCTCGGCGGTCGCAACGGGGGTCCGGCTCCTGCCGCTGTCGATCACGCTGCTGTTGGCCGCCGCCGGCATCCCCAAGGTCTTCCCCAACGCCTCACCCCGCCGGGTGGCCCAGGTTGGGGTCCTGGCGCTCTTCGCCGGCATCGTCGTGATGGTCGCCGCCCTCGACGCGGGCGCCGGGCCGGAGATCGTGACCTGGCCCATGCTGCTCGCCGGCCTCGGCATCGGGGCATTGGCTTCCCAGCTCGGCGCCGTCACCGTGTCGTCGGTACCCGACGAGCAGAGCAGTGAGGTAGGCGGGCTCCAGAACACGGGCACCAACCTCGGCGCCTCGATCGGCACCGCGCTGGCGGGTGCAGTGCTCATCTCCACCCTGACCACGTCGTTCCTGACCGGCATCGAGCAAAACCCCGCAGTTCCCGCCGAGGTCACCTCCAACGCCACCGTCGAGCTCGCTGAAGGTATCCCGTTCGTCTCCGATGCTGACCTGCAAGCCGCCCTCGACGAGGCCGGGGTGCCCCCGGCAACGGCCGACGCCGTCGTCGACGAGAACGCCACCGCCCGCCTCGACGCGCTTCGTGCGTCGCTGTCGGTCCTCGCCGTCATCGCCTTGATCGCCCTGTTCTTCACACGCAGGATCCCAACCAAGCAGCCCGCTTCGACTCCAGCCACGTGAACCGGGCGGCTAGCCTGGCCCATTCGGCGTGCCGGGAAGTCTGGTCGGCAACTCTGTGGTCCATCGCCCGCAGGAGCCGACATGTCCCGAGAGCGCACAGGCTTGGACCTCAGCGAGAGGCACCGCCTCATCCGGCCGCTCGTCGACTTCCTCCACACCGAGGCCGCCGGTGGCGTGGCGTTGGTCGTCGCCACGATCGTGGCGCTGGTATGGGCGAACTCTCCCTGGGACGCCTCGTACAACGACCTGTGGGGCACCCAGCTCGTCGTATCGCTGGGTAGCAGGGAGCTCGACCTCGACCTGCGCCAATGGGTCAACGAGGGTCTCATGGCGCTCTTCTTCTTCGTGGTCGGCCTCGAGATCAAGCGGGAGCTCGTCGAGGGCGAACTGCGCGACCGGCGCCGGGCGATGCTTCCGGTATGCGCGGCACTGGGCGGGATGCTGGCGCCGGCGCTGATCTATACGGCGTTCAACGCCGGCGGCCGGGGCTCGGAGGGATGGGGAATCCCGATGGCGACGGACATCGCCATGGCGGTGGGCGTGTTGAGCCTGATGGGCAGCCGGGTGTCTCCGTCGCTCAAGTTGTTCCTGCTGGCCCTGGCGATCGTCGACGACATCGGCGCCATCGTGGTGATCGCCGTCTTCTACACCGACGACACCCAGGGTGCCGCCCTGCTGGCGGCCGTCGGCGTCGTCCTGGCCATGGCGGTCATGCGGCGGTCAGGGGTGCGGTCGACCGCGGCGTACGTGGTCGCCGGCGTGGTGCTGTGGTTCACGCTGCACGAGTCGGGGATCCATGCCACGCTCGCCGGCGCCGTGCTCGGGCTGATGACGCCGACGCAACCGATCCGCCGGCCCGAGTTGATCGATGCCGCCGAGCTCGCCGACGTGTCCTCGTATCAGGCGGCCCGGCAGACGGTCACCGCGGCGCGGGAATCGGTCTCGGTGGTGGAGTGGTTGGAGCACCTGCTCCACCCGTGGACCAGCTTCGTCGTCGTTCCCCTGTTCGCGCTGGCCAACGCCGGCATACCGCTGAGCCGCGCCACGCTCGACGATGCGCTCACCTCGTCGGTGGCCGGCGGCATCGTGGTGGGACTGGTGGTGGGCAAGGTCGTCGGCATCACCGGCTTCAGCTGGCTCGCCGTCCGCCTGCGGATCGCGAGGCTCCCGGACGACATCACATGGTGGGACATCGTCGGGGTGAGCGCGGTGGCGGGCATCGGCTTCACGGTCTCGATCTTCATCACCGGCCTGGCATTCGGCGGCGATCCGCTCGAGGACCAGGCCAAGGTCGCGATCCTGGCCGCCTCACTACTGGCGGCCGCCATCGGATCGACGCTCGTCGCCATGGCGGCGAGGCGAGAGCGGCCCGAGGTCCTGGGTTCGGCCGACGCCAGGGCGAGGTCATAGGTTCCGAATCCGGGACCCGTGACCTCACGTCCGCGGAGGCGGCACCCATGACCTCGGGTGGTGCGCTTCCTCGACCTCAGCCGGCGATGAGGGCGGCGTCCACGGCCGCGGGGGCGAGGACCTCCTCGAGCACCATGACGGCGGCGCCGATCACGCCGGCACCGTCGTCGAGCTGGCTGCGAACGATGCGCAGCCGCCCGGTCGCCAGGGGCAACGAACGCCGGTAGACGACTTCCCGGATGCCGGCCATGAGCGGCTCGTCGGCGCGGGCGACATCGCCCCCGATCACGATCACCGCCGGGTTCAGCATGTTGACGCACGTTGCGAGCACCCCGCCGACCGTGCGCCCGGCCTCGCGGATGAGCTGCACCGCTTCCGGCCGGCCGGCCCGCACCTGGTCGACCACGTCGCGGCTGGTCTCTGTCGGCAGGCCCAGCTCGCGCAGCCGCACCGCCATCGCGCCACCGCCCGCGAACGCCTCCAGGCAGCCGCGGTTGCCGCAGCGACAGACGATGTCGTCGTGGTCGGGCACGTGGATGTGCCCGATGTCGCCGGCGGCTCCGTCGGCGCCGCGGTGCACGTGGCCACCCGCCACGATGCCGGACCCGATCCCGGTGCCGATCTTGACGAACAGCAGGAACGCCTCGTCGCCCCAGTTCGACCAGTGTTCGCCGACCGCCATGATGTTCACGTCGTTGTCCACCAGCGCGGGCGCGCCGTAGCGCTGGGCCAACCGGTCGCCCACCGGATAGCGATCCCAGCCCGGCATGATCGGCGGGTTCACGGGCTGCCCGGTAGCGAACTCCACCGGGCCGGGGAGGCCGACCCCCACGCCGCGCACGGCCTCGGGACTACGCCCGACTTCGTCGAGCAAGCCGTCGAATGCCGACTCCAGCCACGACAGCACCGCCTCGGGCCCCTCGGCGATGGCGATGTCACTCCGGGTCTGGGCCAGGATCGCGCCACCGAGATCGGTCACCGCCACCCGCGAATGCGTAGCGCCGAGGTCGCCCGCGAGGACGACGCCGGCGTCGTGGTTGAAGGCCAGCATCGTCGGCGGACGCCCGCCGGTCGACTGGCTGTCGCCCCGAGCGACCAGCAGCCGCATGGCCAGGAGGGCGTCCACTCGCTGGGCCACGGTCGATCGGGCCAACCCCGTCAGCGCCGCCAGATCGGCCCGCGTGGCGGCCTGGCCGCTGCGGACGAGCTGGAGGATCGCCCCCGCCCCCGGAGCCGGAACGGCCGGCTGGGGGGAGCGCGTCGGGACCGCAGACACGGCGGTCAGTGAACCAGCGGGACTTCGGGGTGTCAAAGCATCGCAAGATCGGCCTGGTTCGATCCTTATGCCGGAAGCTTTTGATTGACAGCCGACATAAGTGTGTGGCAAACATCACAGCCATGGAGGGGGCGACCGAAGCGTTCGCGAGCGCCGCGAGCACGTCGACCGGTTCTCGCCCCGCGGGTGGCCCCGCCGCCGGCGACCACGTGGCGCTCCGGGTCGCCGTCGCAGGGACCGGCTTCATCGGGGTGGTCCATGCCCATGCCGCCCGCCGCGCCGGCGCCCGCCTGGTCGGCGTCGCCGCCTCGTCGGCCCCGAGTGCGCGGGAGGCAGCCCAGGCACTCGGGGCCGAACGGGGCTTCGCCGACGCCGAGTCGTTGGTCACCGCTCCCGACGTCGATGTCGTCCACATCTGCACCCCGAACCATCTGCACGCCCCGCTCGCCCGTGCGGCCCTGGCGGCCGGCAAGCACGTGATCTGCGAGAAGCCGCTGGCAGTCGACCGCGCCCAGGCGGCCGAACTGGTCCAGGCCGCCGAAGCCGCCGGGGTGGTGGCCACCGTCCCGTTCGTCTACCGCTTCTACCCGCTGGTGCGCGAGGCCCGGGCTCGCATCGCCTCGGGCGCCATCGGTCCTCTCCGCCTGGTGCACGGCTGCTACCTCCAGGACTGGCTCGCCACCGAGAACGACGACAACTGGCGGGTCGATCCCGAGCGGGGTGGGCCCTCCCGGGCGTTCGCGGACATCGGTTCGCACTGGTGCGACCTGGTCGAGTTCGTGACCGGTGACCGGTTGGCGGCAGTCTGCGCCGAGGCCGTGACCGCGGTCCCCGAGCGCGTGAGCGCCGGCGACAGCCATGCGTTCGAGGCCCACGGGCGAGCCAGCGCCGACGGCATCCGCCGTGCCGTCACGACCGAGGACATCACGGTCGTGCTTTTCAGGACCCGCCAGGGCGTGTCGGGGTCCGTGGTGGTGAGCCAGGTGTCGCCGGGGCGCAAGAACCGGCTGCAGTTCGAGATCGCCGGTGCCGACGCCACGCTGAGCTTCGACCAGGAGCAGCCTGAACTGCTGTGGGTCGGCCGGCGCGAGGCGTCGGAGGTCGTGGCGCGCGACCCGGCCCACCTCGCCGCCGCGGCGGCCCGCTACGCGGTGCTGCCGCCGGGCCATCCCCAGGGCTACCAGGACTGCTTCGACGCGTTCGTGGCCGACACCTATCGAGCCATTCGGGCCGGCAGTGGCGTCGCCGCCGTCGACGGCCTGCCCACCTTCGCCGACGGCGCGCGGGCGGCCGACATCACCGCCGCCGTCCTGAGCTCGACCCGCACCAGCCGCTGGGAGCAGGTCCCATGAAGCTCGGATTCATCACGGCCTGCCTGCCCAAGCGCACGCTGCCCCAGCTCTGCGAGTGGGCCGCCGCCGAGGGCTACGAGGCGCTGGAGGTCGCCGCCTGGCCGGACCTCGGTGACCGGCCCTTCACCGCCACCCACCTGGCGGTCGAACGGTTCGGGGACGCCGAGGCCGACGCCACGCGGGAGCTGTTCGCCAAGCACGGGCTCGAGCTCTCGTCCCTTGCCTTCTACGACAACAACCTCCATCCCGACAGAGCCGAGCGGGCCGCGATCAACGAGCACGTCCTACGGTGCATCGACGCCGCGGCCCTGCTCGGCTGTCCCACCGTCGGCACGTTCGTGGGCCGAGATCCCACCCAGTCCGTGGTCGACAACCTCCGCGAGGCCGAGGGCGTCTTTCGTCCACTGGTGGATCGCGCCGACGAGTCGGGCGTGAAGCTCATCGTCGAGAACTGCGTCATGGAGGGCTGGCACCCCGACGGCTACCCCGGCAACCTCGCCTACTCGCCCGAGCTGTGGGAGTGGATGTTCGACCTCGGGCTGTACCTGAACTACGACCCTTCGCACCTGGTGTGGATGGGCATCGATCCGATAGCGGCACTGCGGCCCTACATCCACCGCATCCCTCACGCTCAGGCCAAGGACATCGAGGTCGACGCTGTGGCGCGCAACCGGTATGGCTGGCCCGGACGGGCCGCGGTGCGCGACGACCCGTGGGACGTGGGCTGGTGGCGCTACCGGGTGCCGGGGCTCGGCCAGGTCGACTGGGTGCGGCTGATCGACGCGCTGTACGAGGGGGGCTTCGGCGGCGTGTTGTCGGTCGAGCACGAGGACCCGGTGTGGGGCGGCACGGAGGACAAGGTCGAGATCGGCCTGCGAATCGCGCACCGCACGCTGCGCCCACTGCTGGCGGCCTGACAGTGGCGGTGGCGACCCCCGTCCTCGAGGTCCGAGGCTTGGTGAAGGAGTACCCGGGCGTCCGGGCCCTGGCCGGGGTCGACTTCGAGGTCAGGCCGGGGGAGGTGCACTGCCTCGTCGGGCCCAACGGCGCCGGGAAGTCGACCCTGATCAAGTGCGTTTCGGGGGCGGTCGAGCCCACCGCCGGGCAGATCCTGATGGACGGCCAGCCCGTGGCGACCGGCGACCCGTCGAGGGCCCTCGAGAACGGCGTCGCGACCATCTACCAGGAGACCGACCTCGTCGAGGACCTGACGGTGGCACAAAGCATCTTCCTCGGCCACGAGGTGAGGCGCTGGGGGCTCCTGGACCGCGGGCGGATGCGGCGGGAGACGGTCGAGATCCTCCGCCGCCTCAACCACGAAGGCATCTCGCCGCGCACGTACGTCCGCGAGCTCCGCCCGGCCGGTCAACAGGTGGTCTCCATCGCACGCGCGCTGTCCCGCCGCGTCCGGCTCCTGATCATGGACGAGCCGTCGGCGATCCTCGACGACAGCGAGATCGAGACCATGTTCGGGGTCGTGCGCCGACTCACCGGCGAGGGCGTCGGCGTGATCTACATCTCGCATCGCCTAGACGAGATCCGACGGCTCGGCGATCGCGTCACCGTGCTCACCGACGGCAGGACGGTCGCCTCGGGCCTGCCGGCGACCACGCCCGCCGAGCAGCTCGTCGAGCACATGGTCGGCCGCAAGGTCGGGCAGCTCTATCCCGAGCGGCGGCGCGGGAACGGCACGGTCGTCCTGGAAGTCAAGGGGGTCCGACGGCTCCCAGACGTCAAGCATGCGAGCTTCGAGGTCCGCTCAGGTGAGGTGCTCGGGATCGGTGGGCTGGTCGGCGCCGGGCGCAGCGAGCTCCTGCGGGCGATCTACGGCGTCGACGACCGGGATGCCGGTGAGGTGCTGCTGGACGGGCGGCCCGTGCCGCCCGGCCGGCCCGACCGCTCGATAGCCGCCGGCCTGGGCTTGGCCCCGGAGGATCGGAAGTCGCAGGCCCTGCTGCTCGACTGGAACCTGATCAAGAACGTGACCCTGGCGGACGTCGGTCGGTTCCAGCGGGGCCTGATCCGCACGCGAGCCGAACGCGCCGCCGCCGAGGAGCAGCTTCGGGCCCTGCACACGGTTCCCGACGACGGGAGCCGGATGGCGCGGGAGCTGTCCGGCGGCAACCAGCAGAAGGTCGTGCTCGCCCGGTGGTTGCTCCACCAGTGCCGCGTGCTCCTGCTCGACGAGCCGACGCGCGGCGTCGACGTCGCGACGAAGGCCCAGCTGTACCGCCTCATCGCCGAGCTGGCGGCGCGGGGGCTGGGCGTGGTCGTCGTGTCGTCCGAGCTCGAGGAGCTGTGCGGGTTCTGCACCCGGATCCTCGTCATGCGCGAGGGCGAGCTGGTCGCCGAGGTCGACGGCGCAGCGGCGACCGAGCTCGAGCTGCTGCGCCACGCCATGCCGGACACCCAGGAAATGCTCGCCCACACGGCGGTGTCGGCCGGCGGCGATGCACCCAACGAGCGCCAGGAGGAGGGCTGATGCCAACGACCCCCACAGAGCAGGTGAGCGGTGTCACCGGGAGCGTCGACGTCCCAGGCCCGCCGCCGGGCCTGGGACGCCTGGCCCTGCCGTCGCGCATCAAGCTCCAGGAGTACGCGTTGGTCGGGGTGGTACTGGCGCTCGTCGTGATCGGCGCGATTCTCAAGCCCGACACGTTCCCGACCGCCGACAACCTGCGTGCCATCCTCACCCAGGCGAGTGTCGTCGGCGTGCTGGCGATCGGCATGACCTTCGTGATCGCCACCGCCGGCATCGATCTCTCGGTCGGTTCGGTGGTCGCCGCCGCGGGCGTCGCCGGAGGGCTCGTCGTGGACTCGGGCGCCGTGGCGTTCGTCGCCGCTGCGATCGGCTTCGGCCTCGGCCTCGGACTCGTCAACGGCACCGCGATCGCCTACGGAAAGGTGGTGCCGTTCGTCGCCACGCTGGCGATGCTCGCCATGGCGCGGGGCTTGGCGCTCCTGATGAGCGACAAGAGCCCGATCAGCCTCCTGAGCTCCGACGGCGTGCGTTGGTTCGGCACCGGCGAGATCCTGGGCGTCCCCGTGTCGATCGTCATCTTCGCCGGCATCGCCATCGGCGGCTGGGTCGTGCTGAACCGCGCCCGGTACGGCCGCCACGTGGTGGCAGTCGGAGGCAACCGCGAGGCGGCCCGCATCGCCGGTGTCCCCGTCCGCCGGGTCGTGTTCAGCGTCTACTGCGTCAGCGGTCTCCTCGCCGGGCTGGCCGCGGTCCTGCTGTCCGGCCGCCTGGCGAGTGCCTCCCCGGTCGCCGGCGAGCTCCTCGAGCTGGACGCCATCGGCGCGGTGGTGATCGGGGGCACGAGCCTTGCGGGTGGCCGCGCCACAATCGTCGGCACCTTCCTGGGGGTGATGGTCTTCGCCATCATGTTCAACCTTCTCACCCAGCTCGACCTCGCCACTGAATGGCAGCAGATCGTCAAGGGAGCGATCATCCTCGGGGCGGTCCTCATCCAGCGGCCCGAGCGGATCTAGGCCAGACGTTCGCTTGCCGCTGCGCGCCCTGTGGCGGCTTTCCTTGCTCGTCCATCACGGGAACGGATCCCACAACCAAGGAGGAGGGGACCTTCGAAATGTCACTCACACGACAGCTCATGGCCGGCTTCGCGGTGCTAGCCCTCGTCGCCGCGGCATGCTCCGACGACGATGACGACAGCAGCGCAAGCGCAGGCTGACGAGACCGAGGCGGACACGGGGACCGAAAGCAGCGAGACCGGCGAGACGGTGACGATCGCCGCCAGCGTGCCGCCTACCGACCACGGCTGGCTCGGCCAGATCGCGGCCAAGGCACAGGAGGCGGCGGACCAGTGGGACGACGTCGAGTTCAGGCTGGTCGAGGCGGCCGACGCCGACAGTCAGGCGTCGCAGATCCAGACCCTGATCAACGATGAGCCCGATGCGCTCGTCGTCCTCCCCTACGACGGTGAACAGCTCACCCCGGTTGCGGAGCAGGCGATGGAGGCGGGCATTCCGGTGATCAACGTCGACCGGCTCTTCGCCAGCCCGGACGCGGCCCGTGCGACGATCCTCGGCGACAACTACGAGATCGGCGTCAAGGCGGCCGAGTTCCTCGCCGAGCAGCTCGACTGCGAGGGCAACGTGGTCGAGATCCAGGGCATCGCCGGCATCTCGGTCACGACGGACCGCACGCAGGGGTTCGCGGACACGATCGAGGAGCTGTGTGGCGACGGCATCAACATCGTCGCCCAACAGCCGGCGGACTTCCTGCCGGACCTGGGGCTCGAGGTCATGGAGGCGATCCTCCAGGCCAACGACGACATAGACGCCGTGTACACGCACGATGACGACATGGCCGAGGGCGTCGTTGCCGCGATCGAGAACGCCGGCCGCGAGGACGAGATGATCCTCACCGGCGCCGGTGGCTCGTGCGCCGCCTTCGACCGCATCGAGTCCGGTGGCCTGTACGCCGCGACCTACCTCTACAGCCCGACCATGGCCGGTTCGGCGGTCAACATGGCCCGGCTGATCGCCCAGGGCCGGGGGTTCTCGGACCTGGTCGAGCCCGAGGTTCCGTCCCAGATCGTCGTGCCCCCGACGGAGGTGAGCCCGGACAACGTCGGTGACCTGAGGGACCTCTGCTTCGAGTAGCCGGCTGCTCCCGAGGCAATGGGGGCCGGCCTCCGGACCCATTGCCTCGGGAACGACACCGCCCCACGCCGACACGCCGGGCCATGCTGGTGTCGTGGAGCTCGGGTTCTTCGACGAGGTGGCCGAGGCGGTACGGGGCCTGGCCGCGGGCGACCGTGACGACATGCGCCAGCAGGCGCGCCGGTGGGGTCTCAAGGCGTGGTTCGGCGCCGAGCGACCGACCCGTGAGCACTACGAGGCCCAGCTGATCGCGGCCGAGGGGGTCGCCGGCGCCACGGTCTCGGCCCTCGAGATCGGGTTCCACGCCGAGCACCCCGACGCGGAGGAGAACGAGGCGGCGATTGCACGCCTGATGGCGGGCCAGGACCGGTGGCGAGCGGCGCTCGGCGACGACGCGGTGGTCGGCCCGTTCCTGGGCCGCTTCCCGGACTGGCGCCGCGTCTCGGAGGCCTGGCCCGACCCCGACCTCGACGACCCCGACCTCGCGGTGCAGGTGGCATTGCGGCTCACCGACTACATCGACGCCCTCGAGCCGCTGCGCCGCAGTCACTGATTCATTCAGAGGCACACTCCGCTTCCTGGCGCAGGATTGGTTGCCCAGCAACCATTTCGGCGCCAGGAACGGGCAGTGCCACCGCCGTCAGGTCAGCGGCTCCGGGGCGGTCGTGAACGCCAGGCCGAGGTGGGCGGTGTCGTTGTAGCGGCGTATCACCCAGCGATCGTCGCTGACGACGAGCTGGGAGACGGCGGCGTTGTCCGAGCCGCTGAACGCGAAGGTCCTCGCCCCGCTCGCCTCGGCCAGAACCTGGCCGATGACGCCGCCGTGGGACACGACCGCCACCGTCTCGTCCGGGTGGGCGGCGGCGATCCGGCCGATGGCGCCGCGCACGCGGGCGGCGAACGCCTCGCCCGGCTCGGCGCCGGGGATCACGTCCCAGCGCTGCTCGGCGTACATCCGGAGCGCCACTGGGTGCCCCTCGGATACGTGCTTCCGGAACGACCCGCCCTCCCACTCGCCCAGGTAGACCTCCCGGAGGTCGGGCTCCACGTGGGGTTCGAGCGCGAGCCGGGCCGCCAGCGGCGCCGCGGTCTCGGCGGTCCGACGCAGGTTCGATACGTAGATGGCCGCGATCGGCTCGTGCGCCAGCCGGTCGGCGACGCGTTCCGCCTGGTCGCGGCCGACGGGGTCGAGCGGGGGGTCGCCGTGCCCGTCCACCAGCGGGAACGGTTCACCGTCGCGTGCCGGGGCGGACTCGCCGTGGCGCACCAGCAGCAGCTCGCAGGCCCCGGGTGGGCGCAGGAAGCGGAGCTGCCGGTAGGTGCCGGCGTCGGGCGATTCCTCGGTGCCGTGGACGCTCACGCAGGCCCGCCCGCTCAGTGGCGGACCTGGCCCAGCAGGCGCAGCACGTACCAGAACAGCAGCATCACCGAGGCGAAGAGCTGGACTGCGGCGCCGACGTAGGCCTCCGCCGGGTAGCGCCGGATGATCGTCTGGGTCTGGTAGAGGATCGAGCCGCCGGCCAGACCGATCATCGCGACCGAGAACCACACGCCCAGGTCGAGGCCGAACAGGAGCGCCCCGGCGATGAGCACCAGCGCGCACACGCCCGCCCACAGCAGGATCGGGCGCAGGTAGGACAGGTCGGCCCGCGTCACCAGGGCGACGGCGCTGAGCCCCACGAAGCCGAGGCCGGTGATGACGGCGGCCGCCAGCACGGTGGTGGTGCCGTCGCCCTGGACCTCGAAGAAGTAGTGGAGGAAGGGCGCGAAGATCACCGCCTCGGCGGCCGCCAGCCCGAACAGGCCCGGCGTACTGCCGCGACGGGTTGAGGATGTCGTGGGCGGCACTGGTGGCCAGCCAGCTCACCAGCATGAACGCGCCGAGCAGCAGGATCCAGCGGCCGCCACTGTCGAACACGAGGTCGTAGAGCGACTCGGCCGCCCCCAGGTTGATCAGCAGGGCCTCGAACGCCACGAACGCCAGGAGCGCCGCCAGCAGGTGCTGGTAGACCCGCATGAGGAACTCTCCGCGTGCGACTTCGTCGAGCACGGCGACGGGCGGGTTGGACGGGGGCGCTGTGGCCATCGGGTCCTCCGGTGCGGCTGGGTGGCTAACGGCGTCAGGCTAGTGAATCGCGGATATCGGGTAGGAGCCGCGGCGTCGGCCCCCGATAGGTTCAGTTCCCGTGCCTGCTGCCGTCGTCGCCGAGGGACTGGCCAAGAGTTTCGGGGACACCAAGGCGCTCTGTGGCGTCGACTTCGACGTCGAGCGGGGCCAGATCCTCGGAGTTCTCGGGCCGAACGGAGCCGGGAAGACCACCGCCGTCCGCATCCTGACCACGCTGCTCCGGCCCGACGCCGGCCGCGCCGAGATCGACGGGATCGATGTCCTGAACGAGCCCCAGCGGGCCCGTGCCCGCATCGGCCTCACGGGGCAGTACGCGGCCGTCGACGAGGCCCTCACCGGCCACGAGAACCTCGAGCAGGTGGGCCGCCTGTACCACATGGGCACGGCCGTCGCCCGCGAGCGCGCCACCGAGCTGCTCGAACGGTTCGACCTGGTCGACGCCCGAGACCGGGTCGTGAAGGGCTACTCCGGGGGCATGCGCCGCCGGCTCGACATCGCCATGAGCCTGATCGCCCGGCCTTCGGTGCTGTTCCTCGACGAGCCCACCACCGGCCTCGACCCCCGCAGCCGCCAGTCGGTGTGGGCGCTGATCGACGAGCTGGTGCGGGGCGGGACGACGACGGTGCTGACCACCCAGTACCTCGACGAGGCCGACCGATTGGCCGACGACATCGTCGTGATCGACCGGGGCAAGGCCATCGCCCGCGGCACGTCCGAGGAGCTCAAGCAGCAGATCGGCGGCGAGCTGATCGAGGTCGTGGTCGAGGATCCCGGTGACGCGCAACGGGTGATCGACGTGTTGGCGCACCATGCCTGCGGCGATCCCCACGTCGGCGACGACGGGCGGACGGTGTCGCTGCCGGTGTTCCGGGTCGAGGGCATGGTCCCGGTCGCGGTGCGCGAGCTCGACGCGGCCGGGATCCCGGTGCACGACGTGGCCGCCAGGCGGGCAACGCTCGACGACGTCTTCTTCGCGCTCACCGGCCACTCTGCCGAAGACGAGTCGCCCAACGGCGAGACCGGCGAGTCCGGCGACGGTGCGGGCGACGGTCGGCAGGCGGGAGCCGCGGGCGACGGTCAGGCGGGTTCCGACGGGGATCGCGTGGTCCTGAAGGAGGCCGAGGGCTGATGGCGACCACCGTCGACGAGGTCCTCCTCACCCCCGCCCCGGAGCACGACGTCCCGACGGGCCGGGTCTGGCTGCTGCACGACAGCTGGACCGAGGCGCTGCGTCACCTCCGGGGCATGCGCCGCAGCCCCGAGCTGCTCATGTACGCCACGATCCAGCCGATCATGTTCGTCGTGCTGTTCGTGTTCGTGTTCGGCGGGGCGATCCAGGCGCCGGGCTACAGCGACTACAAGCAGTACCTGCTCCCCGGCATCTTCGCTCAGACCGTGCTGTTCAACTCATCGTTCACGGCGGTGGGTCTGGCCGACGACCTGACCAAGGGGATCATCGACCGGTTGCGGTCGCTTCCCATGTACCAGGAGGCGGTGCTGGTCGGGCGAACATTCTCAGACGTGGTCCGCAACCTGCTCACGTTCACGGTGATGCTGGGCGTGGCCTTCGCGGTCGGCTTCCGGATCGAGGGCAGCATGGCCCAAGCGGTGAGCGCGACGGTGCTGCTGTTCGCCTTCAGCTACGCCTTCAGTTGGATCCAGGCGCTGGTGGGCCTGTCGGCCGGGTCGGTCGAGGCGGCGAACTCGGCGAGCTTCATCTGGATGTTCCCGCTCACGTTCGTGTCCTCGGCCTTCGTGCCGGTGGAGACCATGCCCGGGTGGCTGCAGCCGATCGCCGAGCACAACCCGTTCACGATCGTCACCAACGCCACCCGGGCCCTCTACAACGGCCGCGACCCGGGGTCGGACCTGTGGCTGGCATGGGCCTGGGCCATCGGCATCGCCCTGGTGTTCGGTTTGCTGGCAACCCGCAAGTTCGCGTCGACCACCGGCAAGTGATGCCAGGCCCCCGTGCCGTCAGGCCGGATGCTCGTGGCCATCCGCGCTGCCCCGGCGCGAACGGCCATTCCTCGAAGGCGACACAGCGGCCGTCATCGTCGAAGCGGATGACCCAGAGGTCCCGCCAGCGCTGTGCCGGCGTGGACTGGCCTCCGTCGTAGTCGACGCTCACCCGCACCACCGCCGTCGTGCCGTCGACCGCGAGGATCTCACGGGCCATCGTGAACGGCTCGTCGGGGCCCTCGCGCTCGTCGTCCCAGAAGCTGGCGATGGCGGCCAGCCCCTCGACGGGCTCCCGCCAGGGCGACGGCAGGTAGGAGGCGTCGGGCGAGAACAGGTCGCCGAGCCCGTCGGTGCCGGCTGCCCGCCAGGCCCGCTCGTAGCCCTCGACCCACAGCTCCACGTCGGATCGGTCCATAGTCTCAGCGTGCCACCGACTACGAGCGGCGGTAGCGAGCGACGGCCAGCGGCGCGAACACCAGGACCAGTCCCGCCGACCACAGCAGGGACAGCACCACCCAGTGGGCGGTGGTCCCGCTGAGGCCGGCGAGCGACGGATCACCCAGGGCCAGGGAACGCACCGCGTTGGTCATGGCGGTGATCGGCTGGTTCTCGGCGATCGGCTGCATCCACCCCGGCATCGAGTCGACCGGCACGTAGGCACTCGACACGAACGTCATCGGGAACACCAGCAGTGACATGCCCTGCGCCGCCTGGGCGTTGCCCGCGACCAGCCCGATCCAGACGAACAGCCACGTCACCGCGAAGCCGTAGACCACGCACAGGCCGAAGGCGGCCAGCGCCATGGACACGTCACCGTGGATGCGGAACCCGATGGCGAAGCCGATCGCAGTGGTGATGGCCAGGCCCCAGGCCAGCACGCCGGTGTCGGCCAGCGTGCGCCCGGCCAGCAACGCGCCGCGGGACACCGGCAGCGACCGGAGCCGGTCGAAGAAGCCGTGCTCGACGTCCTCGGCCACGCCGGCGGCCGTGCCGATCCCGGCGAACAGCACGCTGGTCACCACGAAGCCGGGCACCAGGAAGTCGACGTAGGGGACCGGACCGGGGCTGATGGCGCCCCCGAACACGTAGCGGAAGATCAACAGGAACATGGCGCCCTGGATCGTGCCGATGAGCACAAGTTGGGGCGTGCGCTTGAACTTGCGCACGGTGCGGAGGGCGACCGACCACGCGGTGGTCAGCGGGCCGGCAGGCGCCGGGGGCGGCGCGATGGCCGGCGCCAGCGGGGCGGCGGGGCGGTCGAGGGTCGTGACGGTCATTGCATCGAGCTCCTTGGATCAGGCGGCGCCAGCGGGGACGGCTGGTGCCAGCGGGTCGTCGCTGTCGGTGTTGTCGGATCGCCCGTCGATCGGTGCGCCGGTGAGCACGAGGAAGACCTCGTCGAGGGTCGGACGGCGCAGCGCGACGTCGTCGACCTCGACGCTGAGCACTTCGAGGGCCCGAACGGCGTCGTTGATGGCCCGCCGGCCACCGACGACGGGGACCGTCACGCGGCGCGTGGCAGGGTCGAGACGTGGTGACCCGGTACCGATGGGTGCCAGGGCGCCTGCCAACCTCCCCAGGTCGTCGGCCCGGTGGGCGTGGACCTCGATGACGTCGCGCCCGGCGCGTGACTTCAACTCGCTCGGCGTGCCCTCTGCGATCACCCGGCCGTGGTCGATGATGACCACCTGGCTTGCGAGCTGGTCGGCCTCGTCGAGGTACTGGGTCGTCAACAGCACGTCGGTGCCGTGGGCGACCAGCCCGCGGATGGCATCCCAGAGGTCCATGCGGCTGCGGGGGTCGAGGCCCGTGGTGGGCTCGTCGAGCAGCAGCAGGCGGGGCGCGCCCACGAGGCTGGCGCCGAGGTCGAGCCGGCGCCGCATGCCACCTGAGTACGTGCGCACCAGCCGGTCGGCGGCGTCGGTCAGGTCCAGTTGCGCCAGCACGGCGTCCGCGTTGGACCGTGCGGTGGTCCGGTCGTGGCCGAAGAGCCGGGCCACCATGTCGAGGTTCTCGCGGCCGGTCATGGCCTCCTCGACCGCGGCGTACTGGCCGGCCAGGCCGATGATGCGACGCACCTGGTCGGGCTGGCGGGCCACGTCGATGCCGTCGACGCGCAGCGATCCGGCGTCGGGCCGCACGAGCGTGGCGATGGTGTGCACGAATGTCGTCTTGCCGGCGCCGTTGGGGCCGAGTACGGCGACCACTTGGCCGCTGTGGGCGACGAGATCGAGACCGGCCAAGGCCTCGACCTTTCCGAACCGCTTGGCGAGGCCGTGGGCCTCGACGATGGGTGATGCCATCGGTTTCACTCCTTGGTGTCGTCGCTGTCGGGGGAGGCTGGGGGCGGGGTGGGCGGGCCGCTGCCGGGCGGGACGAATCCCTGCTCGTACCAACTGCGCCACTCGTCGACGCCGGACAGCGAGCCGGACTCGATGTCGGCGACCAGCGAGCGGGTGAAATCCAGCTCGGTCTGCACGAGCGCCATCTCGTACTCGCCCTCGACGGAGAACAGGCGCGGGAGCCCCCGCTTGGTCTCCACGTCGTGGGCTGCCTGCATCTGGTCGAGGCGGACCTCGATGGCCTCGCAGCGCTGCCTCAGCAGCGTCACGGCCTCGTCGGGGGGAATGCCCGGGAGGAACGAGAGGGCGGCCTCGTACTGGGGGAACTCCTTGATCGGGACCGACAGCAGCTCCGACAGCCAGTCGTACATCTCGGTGCCGCCGGCGTCGGTGATCTCGTAGACCGTGCGCGGTGGCCGCCGGCCCTCGCGGAAGGTCTCGACCGCACGGACGAGCCCCTGCCGCTCCAGCGACTCCACCACGCCGTAGAGCGAGCCGTAGTTGAGCCGCACGCTCTCGTGCTTGGCGCGGCTGCGCAGGGTCTGCGCCATCTCGTAGGGGTGCATTGGCCGCTCGTAGAGGCAGGTGAGGACCGCCAGGGCCAAGGGGTTCGACCGCTTCCTCGCAGGCATGTCCGTAACCATATATTCTGAATCAAGTATTTGGCAACGTGTAAACGGTCACACCGTCAAGCTGGTCGCGTGAACGAATTGCGACGCGTGCGCCGGACCGGGATGCTCTTCGACCTCGACGGCACCCTCGTCGACAGCGTCTACCAACACGTGCTCGCGTGGCGGGAGGCGCTGGAGTCCGAGGGCATCGACATCCCGGTATGGACCATCCACCGCAAGATCGGCATGAGCGGCGGCCTGTTCGCTCGGGCGTTGCTGCGCGAGGTCGGCGCGCCCATCAGCCCTGAGGTGGCGGAACGCCTCCAGACCCGTCATCACGACGCCTTCGAGCGCTACCGCGGTGGGGTGCGCCCCTTGCCTGGCGCCGTCGAGCTCCTGGAACGGCTGACGGCCTACCGGACCCCCTGGGCGATCGCCACCAGCGGGAGGCTGGCGACGGCCGCGCCCAACCTGGCGTCACTGGGCGTGCCCGAGGGGGTGCCGATCATCACGCGGGACGCAGTCGCCCGGGCCAAGCCCGATCCCGACCTGTTCCTGGCCGCGGCGGAGGCCCTCGGCCTGGCGATCGAGGACTGCGTCGTCGTCGGAGACAGCGTGTGGGACCTCCTCGCCGCTCGCCGCGCCCGGGCGCTGGGCATCGGCCTCCTTTCGGGCGGGTACGGCACGGACGAGCTCGAGCGCGCCGGTGCCTTCAGGGTGTACGAGGACCCTGGCGACCTGCTGCGCCACCTCGACGAGGT
>CAWEZE010000014.1:0-61483 GCA_963813485.1 uncultured bacterium | reverse complement strand
GGTCGTCGAACGTCGTCGGGCACCTCGTAGCCGGCGGCGTCGAAGTCGTCCTTCGGATACCAGACCATGCTCTTGAGGTTGACGTTGGTCGGCAAGCCGTAGTGCTCGCCGTCGACCTCGCCGAGCGACATGAGGTACTCGCCGAACCTGTCCTCGAGGTCGGCGATGTCGAAGCCGAGGTCCTCGAGCGAGACGGCGCCCTGATCGACGCCGTCGGCACCGCTCCGGGCTGGGGCACCAGCGCGATGTCGAGGTCGCCGCCCTCGGAGCGGATCTGGAAGTCCTCCTCGAAGTTCCCGATAGCCTCCAGCGTCGGCCTCGTAGTCCGCGTCCGTGTTGATCAGCTCGTCGACGATGGACTGGACGGCCTCGTCCTCCTCGGGCTCCATGGCGTTCAACACGTTCACCTCGCCCGTGTTCTCGCCGCTGGCCTCGCCTCCGCCGTCACTCGTTTCCTCGGCCTGGCCACCGCCGTCATCGTCGTCGTCGCCACAGGCGGCGAGGAAGAGGATGGCGACGGCTGGCACCGCCAATAACCGGCGCATTCGCATGTGATTCTCCTTTTGCTGTCGTGACTTGTGGGCTATTCGTCCTTGCCGTAGATCCCCAGCCCCGTGTCAGGATCGAAGAAGTGCAGGCGCTGGGTGTCGACCACGAGCTCGATCGGCTCCCCCTGGGTTGCGCGGGTGCGGGGGTTCAAGCGGGCGATCACGTTCGACCGGCTCGCCTCGGCGGTCTCCTGCACCCTTTCGATGGCCTCCTGGCCGACGTCCGCCGCCAGCTCGATCGCGTCCTCGGTCACCGGTGGGGCTGCGTCGATCGGGAAGTGGACGACGACGTCCGAGCCCAGCGCCTCGCGCAGCTCCACGGTGGAGGAGATGCGCCGCTCCGCCGGTGCGTCCGAGACCAGCGAGGCATCCTCCATGTCCTCGGGCCGGATGCCGACGATGACCTTACGCCCCTCGAACTGCCGCAGATCGGGCCGCTCGGCGATGACGTCGTCGGGCACCGGGAGCTGGAACCCGGCGAGCTTCATCGCCAGCGAACCGTCGGCGGGTACGAGGCTCGCCTCGAGCAGGTTCATGGCCGGGGAACCGATGAACCCCGCCACGAACAGGTTGGTGGGGTGCTCGTAGAGCGACTGCGGGGTATCGACCTGCTGCAAGACGCCCTTGCGCATCACGGCCACGCGGTCGCCCATCGTCATGGCCTCGATCTGGTCGTGCGTCACGTACATGGTGGTGACCCCCAGCTCGTCCTGCAGCCGAGCGATCTCGGCCCGTGTCTGCACGCGCAGCTTGGCGTCGAGGTTGGAGAGCGGCTCGTCCATGAGGAAGGCCTGCGGATGGCGGACGATGGCCCGGCCCATGGCGACCCGCTGGCGCTGGCCGCCCGAGAGGGCGGCGGGCTTGCGCTTCAGGAGCTCGTCGAGACCCAGGATGCGAGCGGCGTCCTGGACCCTCTCTTCGATCTCCTGGCGCGGCATCTTGTGGAGCTTCAGCCCGAAGGCCATGTTGTCGTAGACGCTCATGTGCGGGTAGAGCGCGTAGTTCTGGAACACCATGGCGATGTCGCGTTCCTTGGGCGGCACGTCGTTGACCACCCGGTCGCCGATCGTGACGGTCCCCTTCGAGATCGTCTCCAGGCCGGCGACCATGCGCAGCACGGTGGTCTTGCCGCACCCCGACGGACCCACGAGAACGATGAACTCCTCGTCCGCGATGTCGAGGTCGAACGACCGCACGGCCTCGGTCCCGTCGGGGAACACCTTCCACACGTCTTCGAGAACGATCTGTGCCATGTCCCTACCGTTCACCCTCTGGCGGGTTTCCTCAACCCCTTCACCGCGTGGACGTTACTTTTTCGTATCGCCGATGACCGGTGATCCCATCTGCCGGACGGCGGGCCGGTGGTGGATCGCTCCACAAGCTCGAGCCCCAGGCGGTGCTCATGCGCCTCGGGGAGGTGCCCCTCCTCCAGGGCGGTGAGCAGGATGCGGGCCGCCACCTTGCCGCTCTCGAACAGGGGCTGGCGCACGGTGGTGAGACCCGCGTAGCCCGAGACCTCGACGTCGTCGAAGCCCACGACCGACACGTCGCCGGGCACGTCGAGACCCGCCGCCCGAGCCGCCTCCAGCACGCCGAGCGCCTGGACGTCGGACGAGGCGAACACGGCGGTGGGCCGGTCGCGCCGCGCCAGCAGCCGCTCGGTGAGCCGGCGCGCGATGGCGCGGACATGGGGGCCATGGCACACGTAGCCCGGAGGGAACTCGACGCCGGCGTCGGCCATCGTCTGGCGATAGCCGGCCTCGCGGCTGCTGCCGGAGGTGAAGGCCAGCGGGTTGTCGGGATCGTCTCCGATGAAGGCGATCCGCTCGTGCCCGAGTGCCAGGAGGTGGCGAGTCGCCAGGCGCCCGCCCTCGACGTCGTCGGTCACGACCGCGGGCACCCCGCGCCCGGAGGCGTCGAGCAACACCACCGGCACGCCGGCGTCGGCCAGGCGCGCCAGGCTGCGCGGCGGCGTGGGGAGCGACATGATCAGCAGGCCGTCGGCGCGGTCCCGGCGAGTGAGCGTGGCGAAGTGCTCGTCGCGGTGGACTGGCGACTCGACGTTGAACAGCACCAGGTCGTACCGGCTGCCATCGAGGGCCGCGGCGACGCCGCGCAGCCGCTCGACGGCCGAGGCGTGGGTGAAGAACGGGACCACGACGCCCAGGGTCTGGCACCGGCCCCGCGAGAGGCCCCGGGCCAGCGGGTTAGGTCGGTAGTCGAGGACCTCGATCGCGGCCAGGACGCGGGCTCTGGTGGTGTCGCGGACGCGCGGGCTGTCGTTGAGCACCCGCGACACGGTGCCCGCACCGACCCCGGCGTGAGCTGCGACGTCAGCGATGGTGACCACCACCCCCCTCTCGGTGTCGACCATCCGAGTGTCTGTGGAACCGCTTCCACTCTGGTTGGCAGCAAGCTAAGCCCGGTCCCATCCCATGTCAATGGAACCGGTTCCACACATCCATGACAGTTCCGTGACGTCCGAAGCCGGTCCGGACGCGGGTGGGCGCTTGCGCGCAGTGACTGGCGGGGGCGTGGGGGCAGAGGCTCCGCCGGAGCCCCCACCGTCGCTCGGTCCGGCTCCGCCGGCCGAGCGACCGGCAATCGACGCCGCCGAAGGGCGGCGGCCAAAGTCTCGATCCCGAAGCTCTGCTTCGGGATCGACACCTACACGAGGTTGTCGACGAAGCGCTCCAGCTGGCGGAGGTTGCGACACTCGAACACGCCGTCGCAGAAGGTCGTGTACTCGCCCATGATCGAGTCGCCTGTGTCCCAGTAGCTGCGGGGCTCGGGGTTCAGCCAGTAGACGTGCCGGGCCCGGTGCTGCATCTCCTTGACCACCCACGACTGCGAGGCGTGGTAGTTGTTGCGGGCATCGCCCAGCAGCAGCAGCGTGGTCTTGGGCCCCACCTCCTTGCCCCAGCGCTGCCAGAACGCCTCGAAGGCGTGGCCGTAGTCGCTGTGGCCGTCCACCCAGACGACGTCGGCCTCGGTGTTCACCCGGTGCACGGCGTCCCCGATGTCCTCCACGCCCTCGAACATGCGGGTCACCTCGTCGATGCCGTCGATGAACACGAACGACCGCACCTTCGAGAACTGGTGGCTGATGGCGTAGACGAGGTGCAGCGTGAACCGGGCAAAGGCGGCCACGGATCCCGAGATGTCCGCGACGACGAAGATCTCGGGCTTCGAGGGTCGGGGGTAGCGGAACTGCGGGTCCACCGGCACGCCACCGCTCGACAGCGAGTGGCGCATCGTGGAGCGGAAGTCGAGCGGGCCCTTGCGGCCGTGGCGCCGCTTGCGGGCGAGCCGCACCGCCAGCTTGCGGGTGAGCGGGTAGATCGCCTTGCGTAGCGAGGCCATCTCCTCGCGGCTGGCGTGCATGAAGTCCACGTCCTCGGGCAGCGGCTTGCGCAGCGTCCGGGCCATGGCCTCGACGCCCCGGTCGGCCACCAGGCGCCTCCGGATCTCCGCCTCTATCTCCTTGCGCAGCTGGTCGATGCGGGCCTCGTACTCGTCACGCTCCAGCCGTTCCTCCAGCGGCGTGAAGGGCTGGGACGCGTCCTCCCGGGCCTGCTGCATGAGGCGGTCGAGCACGCCGTCGAGATCCAGGTTCCGCAGTGTGCGGTAGAGGTAGTACGTGCCGCCCACCGGCCGCCCCGGCTCCATGCCGGCGTAGCGCCGCACGGCCTGGCGGGCGAGCGCCTTGAGCATGGCCTCGTTGCCCTGGGCCAGCGCCTTGTACAGCATCTCGGCGAGCTCCTCGGGCGTCAACTGCTCGCCCATGCCGCCGGCGCCCCGCTCGCCCTGCTGCTGCTCGGCCAGCTCCCCGAGCAGCTCGTCGAGGTCCGGCAGCTCGGCCATCTGCTCGTCGGTCAGCGCGAACTCGCGTCCACGCAGCGAGAAGTAGACCTCGAAGACCGTCTCGAACACTCGCCAGTGCGCGGCGTTCTTCACCAGCGTCGCGGCAAGGGCGTACTTGAACGCATCGCGGTCCTCGAGCGGGATGTGCTGGACCGCCGCCATCGCGTCGAGGTTCTCGGTGAGGCTGACCGGCAGGCCGGCGACGCGTAGCTCGCTGATGAACCCCGCCAGGAGCTCGGTCAGCGCCACCCCGGCGCCGACCTCCGCCAGCCGGTGCCTTGTCCCGTCGACGTTGACGTCCGGCGCCGCCGAGACCCTGCTTCCCGCTCTTGGCCTTCGGCCGGGCCGCTCGGGCTGCGACGCGCTGCTCCCCGCTCCTGTCGCCTCCGGCGACGGGCCGCTCGGGCCCAGGGCTCGCTCTATCGCCCTCCGGGCCGCTCGCTCAGGCATTCCGTTGCCAGGGCTTGGCCGCACCGGCACCCGCCCCGGCAGACTCGGCCCCACCCAGCGCGGTGTCCTGCTCGAACTCCTTGGTGGCCTTCGCGATGTCGCTCTGGTACTTGAGCAGGATGTTGGCCGTGCCGGTGGCGGTGGCCGCATCGACCTGGTCGACCCCCAGCAGCAGCAGGGTGCGCGCCCAGTCGATCGACTCGGACACCGACGGCGGCTTCTTGAGCTCGAGCTGGCGGATCGAACGGACGATGCGCGCCACCTGGTCGGCCAGGCTCTCGGTGATGCCCGGGACCTTCGCCAGCACGATCTGGCGCTCGCGCTCCAGGTCGGGATAGTCGACGTGCAGGAACAGGCAACGCCGCTTGAGCGCCTCCGACAGCTCGCGGGTGTTGTTGGAAGTCAGGAAGACGAGCGGGACCTGCGTCGCCCGGACCGTTCCCAGCTCGGGGATCGACACCTGGTAGTCGGACAGGATCTCGAGCAGCAGGGCCTCGGTCTCGACCTCGACCCGGTCGACCTCGTCGATCAGCAGGACGACGGGCTGGTCCGCGCGGATCGCCTCCAGCAGCGGGCGGGTGAGCAGGAACTCCTCGGAGAAGATGTCGTCCTCGAGCTCCTCCCACGTGGTGCCCTCGTTGCGCTCGGCCTGGATGCGCAGGAGCTGCTTCTTGTAGTTCCACTCGTAGAGGGCCTTGGACTCGTCGAGCCCCTCGTAGCACTGGAGCCGGATGAGGCGGGCCCCGGTGATCTCGGCCACCGACTTGGCCAGCTGCGTCTTACCGGTGCCGGCGGGGCCCTCGACGAGTACCGGCTTACCGAGTCGATCGGCGAGGTACACGACGCCGGCGATGCCCTCATCGGCCAGGTAGTCCACCTTCCCCAGCGACTCGCGGACGGCGGCGACGGACTCGAACCGGTAGGCGTCGGTCATTGCTTCCCGCTCTTGCTGCTTCGCAGCGGGCCGCTCGGGCCTCGCTCGCTCTCTCGCCCTTGGGGACGCTCGCTCATTGTTCCCCGCTCTTGCTGCTTCGCAGCGGGCCGCTCGGGCCTCGCTCGCTCTCTCGCCCTTGGGGACGCTCGCTCATCTCGTCAGGCTACCGGTCGCCTTGACCACACGGTCAATCAGGTAAACCCCGCGGCACGAGCTGCGAGACCAAGCTGCGAGACCAACCTTTCGCCAACCTCGTATCCGCGAAACTAGTGCTGCGGCGCACCAGGCAGTGCCGCGTCTCCCCCGGTACCCCAGCCGCGGGGTCGGGGTCGGTATGTCCGCCCGCCCGCTGTCCCCGACCCCGCTGCGGGGCATCGGGATCGGACCCCCGGCGTGTTCGGTGCGTAGACTCGCACGCAAGGAACGGGCAGGTTGAGGGGTGCTGTGGACCGCGATCTCGTTCAGCGACGGCGTGCCATCGAGCGGGCGAGAGGCGAACTGCCTGCAGGCCGCGACGTCGCGGCCGGCGGCGCGGCGGCCGGCGCGTCCAACCCCTCCGTCGTCAGCCCCGTGATCAGGGCGTCGTGGCGCAGGTGCGCCCACGAGCTCGACACCGAACGCGAGTCGGCACCGGTCGAGCCCGCCGACGAGACGCGCGAGCGCTGGGAGGCCTCGCCGATACGCCGCGCCGTCCCCACGCTGGCCGTCCAGCTCGAGACCCTGGCGGCCAACGGTGACCTGATCGCCTCTGTGAACGATCCGCACGGGCGCCTCCTGTGGGGGTGGACGCCCAAGTGGCTGCGTCATGGTGCCGAGCGCATCGGCCTCGTCCCCGGTGGAGTCTGGAACGAGACCACGACCGGCACCAACGGGGTCGCCACCGCGCTCGCCGCCGACCTTGGCGTCTCGGTGTTCGCCACCGAGCACTGGCTGGCCCCCTTCCGCGACTGGGTCTGCTACGCCGCCCCCGTGCACGCCGCCGACGGGTCGCAGGTCGGCGCACTCAACCTGTCGACCAAGTGGGACCACGCCAACCCGCTGGGTCTCACCACGGTGACGGCCGTGGCCCGGCTGATCGAGCACGAGCTCCAGGCCGTCGAGCGCGAATGGGCGACGACGCGCGGCGGACCGGTCCTCCACCTTCGACTCCTCGGCCGGGGTCGAGCCACCCTGGGCGACATCCCGCTGGCCCTGTCGCTGCGCCAGATCGAGATCCTCACGATCCTCGCTGTGGTCGGCACGGCAACCCTCGACGAGCTTCACGGCCTCCTGTACGGCGACCGGCCCGTCGCGCCCACGACCCTCAAGGCCGAGGTCTCCCGCCTGCGTCGGGTCCTCGGCGGCCACATCGCATCGCGGCCGTACCGGCTCGCCGTGCCCTGCCGCGCCGACGCCCTGCGCCTGATGGAGCGGCTCGACGTGGGCGACGTCGACGGCGCCGGTGAGCTGTACAACGGTCAGCTGCTTCCGGCCAGCGACGCCCCGCTCGTGGTCGAGCGGCGGCACCACATCGACGTGGCGCTGCGCACGGCGCTGTTGCGCGACGGGTCGGCCGCCGCCCTGCTGCGCTACGCCGAGGTCCATCCCTTCGACGTCGAGATCCTGGAGCAGGCCGTGGCCGCGGCCCGTCCCAACGATCTGCTCCTGCCCACCGCGGTCGCCCGCCTCGCGGAGGCCCACCGGCTGCTCCTGTAGGCGCCGTCAGGGCGCCGTGGCTCAGGGTATGAGGAGCACGCGACCGAAGGCCTGCCGGCTCTCGATGTAGCTGTGGGCCGCGGCGGCGTCGGCCAGCGGGAAGGTGCGGTCGATCGCCACGCGCAACTCGCCGCTCGCCACCCGCTCGAGCAATTGGGCCACCAGGGGCCCGGTGCGCTCCGGCATCATCATCATCTCGGCGCCCAGGAACACGCCCGTCAACGTGGCGTTCTTCATGGCGAGCGGCCACACGTCCGGCACGGTGTCGTCGCGCCCCGCTCGTCCCACCCAGCTGACCCGCCCCCTGTACGCCAGGGAGGCGATGCTGGTCTCGAGCACCCGCCCGCCGACGGGGTCGACGACGAGGTCTACGCCGCGGCCCTCGGTCACGTTCATCACCTGGTGGACGACGTCCGAGGAGGCGTAGTTGATGGGATGGTCCAGGCCGAAGTCGCGGAGCCGCTCGAGGCGCTCGTCGCTCGAGGCGGTGGCCACCACAGTGGCCCCGGCGGCCTTGGCGAGCTGGATCGCGGCCACCCCCACGCCGCCCGCCCCCGCCTGCACCAGCACGGTCTCACCCTCCCGAAGGTGGCCGAACTCGAACAGGCAGTCGTGGGCCGTGGCGAACTCGATCGGCACCGCCGCCGCGTCGCGGACCGAGAGGCCCTGGGGCAGCGGCCAGACGGACCTGGCGGGCAGGCTCACCAACTCCGCGTGCGACCCCGCGGGCATGGTGGCCACCACCGGTTGGCCCACCGCCAGGCCCTCGACCCCTTCGCCCACCTCGCGCACGACGCCGGCGGCCTGGTAACCCACGATGTGCGGGGCCGACGGGATCTCGCCCCGCTGGCGGTGCAGCAGGTCGCCCCCCTGAACGCCCACCGCCTGGACCTCCACGATCACGCCGCCGGGCGAGCAGCTCGGGATCGGGGACCTCGTCGTAGCGGAACACCTCGGGCCCGCCAGTCCGGTCGTACACCGCAGCTCTCATGTCGATCAGCCTCTCCGGTGGGGCTGCGCCCCACACCCATCGCCACCGGGCGAGCTGGCGCTCGCGCCGTCAGCCTGCAGCGCTCGCTTCGCTCGCACTTCAGCATCTCCGGTGGGGCTGCGCCCCACACCCATCGCCACCGGGCGAGCTGGCGCTCGCGCCGTCGGCCTGCAGCGCTCGCTTCGCTCGCACTTCAGCCTCGCGTCTGGCCGTCACCGTGGACGACGTACTTCTCGGTGGTGAGCTCGCGTAGGCCCATCGGGCCCCGCGCGTGCAGCTTCTGCGTCGAGATGCCGATCTCGGCGCCGAAGCCGAACTCCTCGCCGTCGACGAACCGGGTCGATGCGTTGACCAGCACGGCCGCCGCGTCGACCTCACGCGTGAAGCGCTCGGCCGCCTCCAGGTCGTCGGTGACGATCGCCTCGCTGTGGCCGGTCCCGTAGCGGGCGATGTGATCGAGTGCGCCGTCGAGCGAGGGTACGACGCGCACCGCCAGCTTGAGGGCCAGGAACTCGTGCGCCCAGTCGTCCTCGGTCGCACTGCCGACGCGCTGGGCGCCGAGCGCGCGCCGGGTGGCATCGTCGCCCACCAGCTCGACCCCGTCGAGTTGCGCCGCCACCCGGGGCAGGAACTCGGCCGCCACGGCCTCGTGCACGAGCATGGTCTCGGCGGCATTGCAGACCGACGGGCGCTGGGTCTTGGCGTTGGCCACGATGTCGGCGGCCATGGCCAGGTCGGCGTGGGCGTCGACGTAGACATGGCAGTTGCCTTCGCCATCGATCACGTAGGGGACGGTGGCGTTGTCGAGGATTGAGCGGATCAGCGACGGCCCGCCCCTCGGGATCAGGCAGTCCACCGTGTCGCGCTGCCGCATGAACTCGACGGCGGCGTCGCGGGACGTGTCCTCGACCAGGACCAGACCATCCTCCGGGAGGCCCGCCTTGGCCAGCGCCTCGCGCAGCACGCCGGCGATGGCGACATTCGATCGGATCGCCCCGGACGAGCCTCGGAGGAAGGCGGCGTTGCCGGACTTGAGGCACAGCCCGAATGCATCGCTGGTGACGTTGGGCCGGTTCTCGTAGATGATCGCCACCACCCCGAGCGGCACGCGGACCCTGTGGATCCGGAGCCCATTGGGCCGGACCCACCCCTGCGTGATCTCGCCCACCGGATCGGCGAGCGCCGCCACCTGCCGCAGCCCGCCGGCCATGCCGTCTATCCGGGCCCGGGTCAGCCGCAGGCGGTCGACCACGGTGGCGCCCACACCGGCGGCCTGCTCACGTTCGACGTCCGCGGCGTTGGCGGCGATCAGGTCGCCCGCCCGCTCGACGAGCAGGTCGGCGGCGGCGAGCAGGGCGGCGTCCTTGGCGGCGGTGGAGGCGGTGGCCAGCGGCCGGCTGGCGGCCCGGGCGCGACGCCCCAGGTCGGGTATGGCGGACCATGATCCCCGCTCTTGGCCTTCGGCCGGGCCGCTCGGGCCACGCTCGCTCTCTCGCCCTACGGGACGCTCGCTCATTGGCACATGCTACGGGCCGGTCCACACGGGCCCCGCCGCCGGAGAGGCTAGCGGTTAGGGGCGGACCGCCGTGATCGCGAAGCGCTCGACGCCCTGGATGGCCCCGCCAGCCGACACCACGATCGTCAGCGCCGGGTCCGTGGCGCCGGAGAACGAGACCGTCGTCTGCCACGGCGCGTCGTCACCGCCGGCGGGAAGGCAGCACGTCTCGCCGATGGGCGCCTCCGACGAGGCCTGGCGCACCTGCACCCGCAGGTTTTCGTCGACGCCCGTGATGCGGCCGCCGACCGTGACCGTCGACGACACGTCCGCCCCATAGCTCGGCGTCTCCAGTGTGAGGTCGGTGTCTCGGGTGCCTACGACCTCCCAGGGTGCATCGTCACCGGGGCCGAACCGCACGAGGTGGACGACCGCGGCGGTCAGGACGCGCGAGCCTGAGTCGAAGCCGACGCTCACCCAAGCCTCGCGGTCCTGCACATCGCTGCCGACCACCTGGTCGATCTCCTCGAACCCGAGGTAACCGGTCGTGAACGACAGGGCCGTGGCATCGGCGTCGAGGTGCCAGGGCTGGGTGCCCTGGGCCGCGTGCTGTTGGCGCCAGGCATCGGCCTCGGCCTGGCTGCTGAAGGGCCACAGCGGCGGGTACCGGAACTCGGCACCGGCATCGCCGTTCGAGTCGGCGGGTTGCTCGTCCGAGCTGTCGGCCGAGAAGCGCACCGGGAACGCCGTCACGTCCGACAGGCCGCCGGCGATCCCCGAATCGGTGCTCGCGATCAGGATCGCGTGTGTCCCCGTCGGCTGGTCGAAGGCCACGTCCACCGAGAACGGTTCCATCGTCTCGGTCGAGCCGGCGGTGTCGTTGCCCTCGCCCAGCTCGCCGTACGACCCGGACCGATCGCGCACCTTGACGACCACCGTGCCCTCGAATCCGCGGGCGCTCCCACTGACGCGCAGCGGGGTCGACACGTCGGCGAGTCGCTGCGGTGACTCGATCTGGACGTTGCCGCTCGCCGCCGCGGTGACCCACCAGTTTTGGCCGTCGAGCTGCCGCAGGCTGAGGGTCGTGGCCACCCGCTCCGACGCCTGCCCGCTCTCGTTGCGGGCGAACACGTCGATATCACCGGCGCCGGGCTCGCCGGCCCGAAACTCCGAGAGTGGCGGGTCGGCGACATCGAGGAAGCCCTCGACGAACGAGCGCGCGGCGTCGACCGGGTCGGCGTAGCGGTCGGAGCCTGCGGGATCGGGCCACATCGCCTGGTCGAGGTCGGCCGTCGGCGGAGGCGGGGCCACCGTCGTTGCCGAGCCCCCCGGCGGGGTCGTGGTCGACGGGGGCGTCGGGATCGTGGTGATCGGATTCTCGACGGTGCGGATGCGACTCTCGTCGCCGAGGCGAGGCACGGCGACCGCCACGGCCACGGCAGCGGCGATGCCCGCACCCGCCACGATGGCCCGTCGGCGGTGCTTGGCGGCCCGGGCGCGGGTGCGGATCGTGTCCAGGCTGCGGTCGTCGGCCTGCACGCCGGCGGCGTGGGCGTGCACGGCGGTGCGAAGTCGGTCCTCGAGCTCGGTGTGCTCGTTCACTTTTCCTTCTCCCCGAGAAGCTGGGCGAGAGCGGCCAGGCCCCGGTGGACATGGGTCTTCACCGAACCGGCCGACACGCCCATGGCGGCGGCGATCTCGGCCTCGGGTAGGTCGAGGAAGTAGCGCAGGGCCAGCGCCTCGCGCTGGCGCTCGGGCAGGCAGCGGAGGGCGGCCACGACCCGTTCGTGCTCCTCGGCGGCGACGGCCGACGCCTCCGGCGTGCCGGAGGCAGGGGCGACGGTACGCCGGGCGTCGTGACGGTCACGCACCTTGTGGTGACGCAGCTGCGACCGGGCGCCGTTCAGGACGCAGCTGCGGAGGTAGGCGGGCGCCCGGTCGAGCTGGCGCAGCCCACCCCAGCGGAGGTGGAGCTTGACGAAGGCGTCCTGCACCACCTGTTCCGCGAGCCCCACGTCGCCGAGCACCAGCGACGCCAGACGCACGAGCGACGTGTAGTGCTCACGGTGCAGAACCGCCAGGGGGTCGGCGTCGAGACGCGCCCGGCGGCCGATGCCGGGGGCTAGGCCGTCGATCTCGACGACCGGACGCTGGAGGTCGGCGGTGGACCGGGTCTCCCTGCCACGCTCGCAGGAAGCTGCGCCGTCCGACCCCGCCAGGCGGGACGCTCATCACCGTCATCATCCCCTACAGACGCTTGTCCATCATCATCGGTTGACACGGACATGTCACGCCGCGTCGCCGCCCACGGTGGCCGCGTGGCAGGCTCAGCGTCCTATGGAGGCGCGGCAGGCCACCGATCGCGACGTCCGGTCCCTGGCCGAGCGCCCTCGCCCGTGCCTTCCATGACGACCCGGTCATGACCTGGCTGTTCGGCGAGCGGCTCGGTCCCCGCCTCCGGCGCCTGCGGCGCTACTTCGCCTCCGAAGCCCGCCGCCACGGCCGCCACGGCCAGGTGCTGACGAGCGGCGACCACGCCGGGGCGGCGTTTTGGGACCCGCCCGGTCTGTGGCGGGCAACGTGGCCGCAGGTGCTGCGCTCGGCCCCGGTGATGCTGCCCGCCATGGGACCCCGGATACCCCGCGCGATCAAGGCCCTCGACCTCATCGATCGCGCACATCCCCGGGAGCACCACTGGTACCTGGCCGTGCTCGGCACCGATCCGCCGCACCAGGGCAAGGGCGTCGGCGCGGCGCTGGTCAATCCCGTGCTCGAGCGCTGCGACCGCGAGGGCCTCGGCGCCTACCTCGAGTCGTCCAAGCCGACGAACGTCCCGTACTACGAGCGCTTCGGCTTCAGCGTGACCGGACAGATCGATTTGCCGTCCGGTCCCCCGGTGTGGCCCATGTGGCGCGACCCACGGTGAACGCAACCGCCTCGGCTGCACTCGACGAGGCCGTGTCCGCCTTCGTCGCCGACCTGGTCCCCGAGGTCGAGGCGCTGGCCACCAGCGTGCCCCGGATCGACACCTCGCGCCTGCGGTCCGACGTGGTTGTCGACGCGTACAACCTGGCTTGCGGGTTCATCGACGCCGACGGGCTCCACACCGACGACGAGCTGTGGGCGCTGATCCGGGCGTTCGGCCACCAGATGAAGTCCGATCTCGCCCGGGCCACGCCCCGGGCGCTGCGCGACGCCGGGTTGGTCGCCGGGAGGCGCTCGTACCTCGAGGAGCCGTCGACCCTCCTCGACATCCTGGTTCGGTCGGACGCCCGCGACGGCGGTGGTCGCGCCGGCATCTACGCCCGCCGAGCGGCCCAGATCGGCCACGCCATCGCCTCCCTCGACCTGCTGCCGTCGCGCACCGAGCTCGACGCGGTCGAGCGCTTCCGCGCCATGGTGCAGCGCACGCTCGACGCCGCCCGGTCGACGCCGGCCACGCCGGGCCGCCGGTGGCGCCGGCTCCCGTCGTCGGGGCCGTGGCTGGCGGCCCGTCACCCGACGCCGCCGCAGCTCTGCCCCCGCCCCGGCCCCTCGAGGAGCTGCTGGCCGAGCTCGACGCCCTCATCGGCCTGCGCGAGGTCAAGCACGAGGTACATCTGGTGGCCAACCTGCTGCGGGTGCAGCAGATCCGCCGCGAGCGCGACCTTCCCGTGCTCGAGGCCGGTCGCCACCTGATCTTCACGGGCAACCCGGGGACGGGGAAGACCACCGTCGCACGCCTGCTGGCGCAGATCTACCGCACCCTGGGCGTGGTCGAGCGCGGCCACCTGGTGGAGACCGACCGGTCGGGCCTGGTGGCGGGGTTCGTGGGCCAGACCGCCGGCCGCGTGGTGGCCGCGTTCGACCGGGCGGACGAGGGGGTCCTGCTCATCGACGAGGCATACAGCCTCACCCGGGGCGGCGCGAACGACTTCGGCCGCGAGGCCATCGACATGATCGTCAAGCTCGTCGAGGACCGCCGCGACCGGCTGGTGGTGATCCTGGCCGGCTACCCGGAGGAGATGGCGGCGCTGGTGGAGGCCAACCCGGGCATGCGCTCGCGCTTTTCACGGACGATCCACTTCCCCGACTACAGCGACGAGGAGCTGCTCGCGATCTTCGAGGCGATCGGCAGCGAGGGCCGCTACCAGCTCGACGACGGGGGCCGCCGGGCGGTGCTGGACTGGTTCGCCGCCCAACCGCGAGATGCCGGGTTCGGCAACGGCCGGCTGGCGCGCAACCTTTTCGAGGCGGCGGTGGCGAACCAGGCGACCCGGCTGGTGGCCCGGGACCAGCCCAGCGACGAGGAGCTCACCACGCTCACCGCCGCCGACATCCCGGCCCCGGCGCCCGCGTCGGCGACCACCCGCCGATCGGAGCGGAGGGCCCCGGCGTGAAGGCCGTCGCCGCCCTGGCCGCCGCGGTCGGGTTGATCGTGGCAGCGATCCTCGCCCGCGACGCCCTCGACGACGACGGCGACAGCGCCGGAGGTTCCTCGGCCGGGAGCGGCACCACCGTGGTCTGCCCGACCGAGCTGGCCGACGCCTGCGCCGAGCTGGAGGACGATGTGACCGTCCGTGTGGAGGCGGCGTCGGTCACCGCGGACCGGTTGACCGCCGCGGCCGATGCCGACGAGGCCGACGTCGACGTGTGGTTGGCGCCGGCGCCCTGGGCGGCGGTGGTCGCCGACGCCAGGGAGCGGGCCGGCGCCCCTGCGCTGGTGGGTGAACCGTCTGCCGTGATCGGGCGGTCCCCCGTCGTGTTGGTGATGTGGAACGACCGGGCCGCCGCCCTCGAGGCCGGCGCGTGCGGCGGGCCGGTCGAATGGCGCTGCCTTGGTGACGCCGCCGACCGTCCCTGGGACACCGTCGGCGGTGAGACCGGGTGGGGGCGCGTGAACGTCGGCCTGACCAACCCCGATGCCGCTACCGGCCTCGTCGTCCTCGGCGGAGCCGCGTCGGGATACTTCGGCACCGCCGACTACGCCGCCAACGACCTCGACGGCGAGTTCTCCGGGTGGCTCGGTGCCCTCGCCGCCCAGGCCGGCGCATCCGCCGCCGACGTGGTGAACGAGATGCTGACCAGGGGGCCGGGTCAGTTCAGCGCCGTCGGCGCGGTCGAGGCCGACGCACTGGATGCCGCCGACCGGGACAGCGTGCGTGTGATCTACCCTGCGCCCGTGGCGACGGCCGACCTGGTGGCCATCCCCATCGGCGACGAAGAGGGGGCTGCGGGCGACATCGCCGGGAGTGACGACCTTCGCCGGGCCTTGGCCGAAGGCGGCTGGCGGGTCGACGGAGAGCCTCTGGCCGCGGGTGTCGACGGCGAGCTGGATCTGCCGGGCGATGACTCCCTGCCGGGCGGTGGCGTGCTGGGTGCGCTGCTCGCCCGGTGGAACGAGGTGACGGGATGAGGGGCAGGACGGGAAGCGTGGAGACCAGGTGGGCGGCGGCGCTGGTGGTTGGCTTGATCGTCGCCGCCACCGCCTGCTCCGGTGACGACGACGGGGGCGGAAACGGTGAGGCCGCGCTCGCCGATCCCGGCGACTGCGTGGTCGTCGACGTCGCCAGCTCCCCCGAGAAGCTCGAGCTGCTCGGCGACCTGGCCGAGAGCTTCAACGGATCCGACGCCGCCACGCTGTCCAACGACGACTGCGCGTTCGTGCGGGTGCAGAACAAGTCGTCGGGTGCGGCCGAGCAGCTGCTGGCCAGCGGCTGGGACGAGTCCATCGAGGGGCCCCGCCCGGTCATCTGGTCGCCGGCGGCCTCTACCTGGGGGCAGGTGCTCAATCAGCACCTGTCCGAGGCCGGGCAGCCGGCGATGGCGCCCGCCGACGCCGCCAGCTTCATGCTCACGCCACTGGTCATCGCCATGCCCCGGCCCATGGCCGAGGCGCTCGGCTGGCCCGACACGCCCCTCGGCTGGGCAGACGTGCTGGCCCTGGCCCGCGACGGCGCCGGTTGGAGCTCGCGGGGCCACCCGGAGTGGGGCGCATTCCGGCTCGGCAAGACCAACCCGAACTTCTCCACCAGCGGGCTGTCGGCGCTCATCGCCCAGGCCTACGCCGCCACCGGCAAGACCAGTGGGTTGTCGCTCGAGGACCTCGCCGACCCGGCCGTCGGCAGCTTCGCCAGCGGCGTCGAGTCGGCCGTCGTGCACTACGGCGACACCACGCTCACGTTCCTCAACAACTGGTATCGGGCGGACCAGCGCGGCAACCCCTACCAGTACGTCTCGGCGGTCGCCGTCGAGGAGAAGTCCCTCATCGACTACAACTCGGGCAACCCCGACGGCATCCTCGACCAGGGCGAAGAGCCGCGGGAGCCCCGGGTGCCACTCGTTGCCATCTATCCCGAGGAGGGCACCGTCTACAGCGACAACCCCCTGATGGTGTTGGACGCCGAGTGGGTGGACGCCCAGCAGCAGGAGGCGGCCGCCGCCTTCGTCGGCTACGTGCAGACGCCAGAGAACCAGGAGCGGGTGCTCGAGTACGGCTTCCGTCCCGGCATCGACGACGTGCCCGTGGCGGCGCCGATCAGCGAGGCCAACGGCGTCGATCCCGCCACGCCACAGACGCTGCTCGACGTTCCCGAGCCCGAGGTGTTGGCCCGACTGCTCGACGACTGGGGGACCCAGCGCAAGTCGGCGCGGGTGCAGATCGTCATCGACGTGTCCGGCTCGATGGGGGACCCGGGCGATCCCGAGACCGGGGCCACCAAGCTCGACCTGGCCAAGGAGGCCGCCATCACCGCCCTCGATGAGTTCAAGGAGGACGACCAGGTCGGCCTGTCGATCTTCTCGACCGAGCTGGGCGACGAAGGCGACCAGGAGGTGCTGGACCTGGTCCCGACCTCGCGGGTCGGCGACGTGCGGGAGCAGCTCGCCAACCAGATCCGCGACCTGGTGCCGACAAACAACACGCCGCTGTACGCGGTGACGCAGCGGACCTACGAGGATGCGCTGGCCGCCTACGACCCGTCACGGATCAACGCCGTGGTGCTGCTCTCGGACGGCCGCAACCAGGACGACGACTCCGCCGACGACCGCGACCAGCTCACCGAGCTCATCGACACGCTCCAGGCGGGCAGCGAGGGCCAGGCCAGCCGGGCGGTGCGGGTCTTCCCCATCGCCTACGGCGACGACGCCGACCTGCCCACGCTCCGCCAGATCGCCGAGGCCACCTCCGCCGCCGTCTACGACTCGTCGGATCCCACCAGCATCGACAAGGTCTTCACCGCAGTCGTCAGCAACTTCTGACACGGGTCCCACCGGCGGGCCGGCTGCCTGGCCGGCGGTGTCCGGCCAGGGTTCTGGGCGCCGAATTGGTTGCGCAGCAACCAGATTGCGCCAGGAACGGTCTCGACGACGACCCGCTACTGCGGCAGCGAGCCTCGGAGGTCGTGGAGCGCGAAGCCGAAGGCGATCTCGGAGATGCCGAAGAGCAGCATGCGGATGCCCAGCAGCAGCCCGAGGGCGAGCACCGTGACGTCAGGCCAGGCGATGGCCAGGAACCCGACGACCACGCTCAGGACGCCGCCGGCCAACAGCCAACCCCAGCCCTCGACCCGCAACGCCAGGGCCCCGATGATCCGGACGGCACCGGAGACGATCAGGCCGATGCCGGCAACCACCGCCAGGACCCACAGCGTGATGTCCGGCCACAGCGCGGCCAGCACCCCAGCGACCAGCAACGCCACCCCGGCCGTCATGCCGAGGGCACTGCGGTAGCGGCCCGCCGAGATCAGCTCCCCCAGCCCGGTGACGATCAGGCCGAACGCGGCCAGCAATGCCACCGTGCGCACGGCCGTGAACAGGTCCAACATCAGGAGCACGCCGAGTACGGCCGAGACGACGCCGAGCAGGAGGAACAACCACCAGCGCGATGAGGCCCGCTCCAGTCCCTCCCGCTCAACCGGCCACCCGAAGTCGGTCATGAGCGCTCAGCGTACGACCTGCTTCTATGCAGAGCGGCTGGAGCCCGAGTCGCCCGCCGGCCGATGCCCACGAGACGCCACGTTGCCACCGCCCGGCTACCTTGACGCCATCGCGCGTGCCTAGCGTCGCGGATTGCCGGCACCGGGCGCACGGGTTGCCGCACTGGTGTGCGGCACCAGCCGGCTCCATCGGGAGGTCGCACTTGGCCAGCGTCACCTTCGAAAACGTGACCAAGCGCTTCGACGACGTCATCGCCGTCGATGCCCTCGACCTTGCGGTCGATGACGGTGAGTTCATGGTCCTGCTGGGGCCGTCTGGCTGCGGCAAGACCACCGCCCTGCGGATGATCGCGGGGCTGGAAGACATCACCGACGGCAAGCTCCTCATCGGCGACCGGGTGGTCAATGACATCGACCCCGCCCGACGGGACGTGTCGATGGTGTTCCAGAGCTACGCGCTCTACCCCCACATGACGGTGCAGCGGAACATCGAGTCGCCGCTGCTGGTCCGCCGCTACCACGCCGACGGCCCCGACCAGCCGGCGCGCAAGCTCAACCGGGCCGAGCGCAGCGAGCGCGTCGACGAGGCGGCGCGTGTGCTCGGCCTCGACGGCCTCCTGAAGCGCAAGCCGGCGGCACTGTCAGGGGGCCAGCGCCAGCGCGTGGCGCTCGCCCGCGCCTTCGTCGGCCGCCCCAAGGCGTTCCTGATGGACGAGCCGCTGTCGAACCTCGACGCCAAGCTCCGCGCCCAGACCCGGCTCGAGCTCGTGGACCTCCACCGCCGGGTCGAGACCACGATCGTCTACGTCACCCACGACCAGGTCGAGGCCATGACGATGGCCCATCGCATCGCCATCCTGTCCGCCGGGCGCCTCCAACAGGTGGGCACGCCCCAGGAGGTCTACGAGGCCCCGGCCAACCTGTTCGTCGCCCAGTTCATCGGCACACCCCCGATGAACACCCTGGACGGGACCTTCACCACGGAGGGCGGACCGGCGGTCGTCGTGGGCGGGAGCCGCTTCCCGGTGCCCGCCGACCTGAAGACCCGCCTCGACGAAGGCCAGGCGGTCATCGTCGGCGCCCGGCCCGAGCACCTCGACGTGTCCGAGGACGGCACGATCGCCCACGACGTGCGGGCGGTGGAATGGCTGGGCCACGAATGCCTGGTGTTCGGATCGGTCGAATCGTCGCCGGTGGTCGTCCGCCAGGTGGGCATGGCGCCCCTCGCGGCCGGCGGCACCATCCGGCTCGCGGTTGACCCGGCCAACGTCCACCTCTTCGATCCCGAAACCACGGAACGGCTCGCGTGAGCACGCGCGGCCAGGCTGCTGCCGGCGCCGGGACCGCCCGCGCTACTCGGCCAAGGAGACCGCGATGGCGTTGCTCCTGCTGGCACCGTCGATCGCCGTCTTCGTGGTCTTCTTCTTCCGGCCGTTCCTCAACCTGCTGTATTGGGGGACCTTCGAGAGCCGGGCCAACGGTGCCTTCTTCGAGAAGGTGGGGCTGCGCCAGTACCGCGAGCAGCTCACCAGCGACGACTTCCGCGAGGGCCTGTGGCACAGCGTGGAGTTCGTCCTCTACACCGTGCCGGCTGGCCTGCTGCTGGGCATCCTGCTGGCGGTGGCGGCCCATCGGCGGCTGCGGGGGATCAGGGCGTTCCAGGCCATCTTCGCGTCGACGCTGGCCAGCTCGGTGGCGGTCACGTCGGTGATCTTCTTGTACCTGCTCCACCCGGTGGTGGGCGTGTTCCGGGTCGACTGGCTGACCAATCCCGACCGGGCCATGTTCGCGGTGTCGCTGTCGTCGATCTGGCAGAACATGGGCCTGTCATTCATCATCGTCCTCGCCGGGCTGCAGAACGTCCCCGACGAGGTCATGGAGGCCGCGACCCTCGATGGCTACGGCCCGGTGCGGCGGCTGCTGCGGATCACCCTGCCGCTCATCTCACCGGTCCTGATGTTCCTGCTCGTCGTGTTGGTGATCTTCGGCCTGCAGGCCTTCGCCCAGGTCGACATCCTCACCGGTGGCGGACCGGCAGGAAGTCACCGAGACGCTCGTGTTCAAGATCAACCGGCTGGTCCGGCCCGACAACATCGGCATCGGTGCCGTCTACGCCGTGGGGTTGTTCTTCATCACGCTGGCCGTCACCGCGGTGCAGTTCGTCATCCTCGAGCGGAGGGTGCACTATGCCCGCTGACGTCGTCGTCGACGTGGCCGAGCCGCCCCCCGAGGAGACGGCCGTCGCCATGCCGGGCGACCGGGTGCTGGGTGCCCCCGAGCGCGGGCTCACGGCCGCCACCATCGGCAAGTCGTCGAGCCGCCGCACCCTCGGCCTCGTCGGGCAGTACGCGGCGCTGGTCGTGCTGGCGTCGCTGGTGCTGGTGCCGATCGGGTTCGCGCTCATCCAGGCTCTGTCGCCGCCGTTCCCCTACTTCGACGCCGGCAAGCCGCTCCACCCGGTGGCGGTCGACTGGAAGGACAAGGGCTGGCTCGACGGCGGCGCGTTCTCGGTCGTCGTGCGCACGCTGGTGGTGGCGCTGGCGCTGGCCTGGATCCAGCTCCGGGCGGCCGGCGGCCGCCTGACCAACCTGGCGCCGCTGGCGTCGCCCCGGCGCCTGCTGGCGGTGGTGGCCGGGGTTGTGGCGATCGCCGTGTTCGCCGGCCAGATCTGGCAGTCCTCGGCCGAGCGCTCGGCGGCCACGGCGTGGTGGTGGCTCCTGGCCATCGTCGTGCTCGCCGCGACCCAGTTCGTCGGGTTCGGCCCGGCGCCCCCTCTGGAAGCCCGCCCTGCTCGCCGTCCTGGTGAGCGTGGCCGTCACCGCCTGCGTGGTCGTCGCCTTCGGCGCCGCCGTCTGGAACCAGGGCTGGGATCGGGGCAACCTCGGTCCGGCGCTGGGCCGAAGCTTCACCATCACGCTGTTCATCACCGTGGCCCAGGTGGTCACCTCGATCCTGGCCGCCTATGCGTTCGCCTTCCTGCGGTTTCCGTTCAAGACCCTGGTGTTCGCCTTCTTCATGGCGACGCTGCTGCTCCCGCTCGAGGTCACGCTCCTGGCCAACGTGCAGACGATCCGTGAGTTGGGCTGGATCAACTCCAACGCCGGGCTGGTGCTGCCCTTCGCGGCGACTGCGTTCGGCACGTTCCTCATCCGCCAGGGTTTCCGCGGCGTGCCGCCCGAGGTCCACGACGCCACCCGCCTCGACGGCTACGGGCACATGGGGTTCCTATGGCGCTTCGCGGTGCCTCTCACCCGGCCGGTGATCGCGTCGTTCACCGTCATCGCGGCGCTAGGGGCCTGGAACCAGTACCTGTGGCCGCAGGCCATCATCGACGACGAGCGCTCAGCAGACGGCCCAGATCCGGCTGAAGACGATCGTGGGCACCGACATCACCAACGCCAACATCGCCATCGCCGCCGCACTGATCGTGACGCTGCCGGTGCTTGCTGCTACTCATCGCCTTCTCGCGCCAGATCATCCGCGGCCTCACCGCCGGCGCGGTGAAGGGATGAGCGAGGATTGATGACCCGGCGCCACCTCGGCCTGGCCGCCCTGACCGTCGCCGCGTTGGTGGCGGCCGCCTGCAGCGAACCGCCGACGACGGGATCCGGGAATGCGGTCGAGACCGGTGCGGGGGCGAGGCCGAGCTGCCCGACTGCCCGCTCGACGCACTGGACGAGGCCTCGGGCCCGGTGGAGATCAACCTCTGGTACGGCGGGCTCGCGGGGTCGGCCAAGGCGACCATGGAGGACATCGTCGCCCGCTTCAACGCCAGCCAGGACGATGTGCGGCTCACCGCCAACGACCAGGGCTCGGCCTACGAGGAGATCTTCCGCAAGTACGAGAGCG
This sequence comes from uncultured bacterium, assembly GCA_963813485.1. Classification (GTDB taxonomy): domain Bacteria; phylum Actinomycetota; class Acidimicrobiia; order Acidimicrobiales; family VFJN01; genus DASQUK01. Next base: position 39,741 of record CAWEZE010000014.1, on the reverse strand, counting down.
CCTCGGCCACGCCCGAGCAGCTACCCGATGTCATCTACCTCGAGGACACGCAGCTGCAGGCGATGATCGACGGCGGCCAGGTGCTGCCCGCGCAGGCCTGCATGGAGGCGGCCGGCTACGACCTCACCGACATCGAGCCCGTGGTGCGGTCGAAGTACACGGTCGGCGACGTGCTCTACCCCGGCTACATGAACGCGTCGACGCCGGTGCTCTACTACAACAAGGCCCATTGGGTGAAGGCTGGGCTCGACCCCGACGACCCGCCGCAGACCTTGGAAGAGATCTACACGCAGGCCAAGGCCCTCAAGGCCGCGGGCGTGTCCGAGAAGCCGCTGTCGTTCCGGACCAGCCGCTGGTTCTTCGAGACCTGGCTCACGGGGATCGGCGAGGACATCGTCAACAACGGCGACGGCCGGGAGGCACCGGCCACCGAGGCCACCTTCGCCACGCCGGAGGCCGACGACCTGGTGGGCTGGCTGAAGAAGATGAACGACGAGGGGCTGCTCAACGCCTTCGCCAACACCGAGGGCAGCATCGACCAATATCTGGCGCTGGCCACGCAGCAGTCCTCGATGCTCATCGAGACCTCCGACGGCCTCGACCACCATCGCCGACGCTCTGGGCGGCAACATCACCGCCGCCGAGGCAGGCATCGACTTCGACTCCTCCGTGCTCGACAAGACCGAGCTGGTGCCGGGCGCGGCGGCCATGCCCGGCATCGAGTCGGCGGGCAAGGTGTTCCCCACCGGGGGGCGTTCTACATCCTCAACACCTCCGAGCCCGCCCAGCAGGCGGCATCGTGGAAGTTCCTCGAGTTCATGCTCCAGCCCGAGATCGCCAAGGTCTGGCACCTCGAACGGCGCCTACCTGCCGATCGTGAAGGCCGTCGAGGACGACCCCGAGGTGCAGGCATTCTGGAGGACCAGCTCGCGGGCGTGCTGCTCAAGCCCGCCGTGGACCAACTGGCGGACGCCGACCCCGACCAGCCGGGTCCCCTGATCGGGCCGTACGTCGACGAGGCTCTCGCCATCGAGAACGCGCTCGACGCCGTGTTGTTCGACAACCAGGACGTGGCCGAGCTCGCTGGCTCACGCGCAGGACGAGGTGACCCAATCGCTGGAGCGCTACGCAGGGGACTGATCCCCGGAGCAGGGACCGGAGGGACCGATGGCGCGGCAACGCAAGGCAATGCTCGTGGCGGTGGCGGCGGCTGCACTGACGGCGGCCTGCAGCGGGCCACCGACCTCGGGATCGGGTGAACAGGCCGATGTCGAGGCCGGTGGGGGCGAGGCGGCACTGCCCGACTGCCCGCTCGACACCCTGGACGAGGCAACGGGCCCCGTCGAGGTCACGCTCTGGTACGGCGGCATCGGTGGCGTCACCAAGGAGACCATGGAAAATATGGTCGACGCCTTCAACGCCAGCCAGGACACGGTGCACGTGACCGCCAGCGACCAGGGCAGCTCCTACGCCGAGGTCTACCGGAAGTTCGAGAGCGCGGCGTCGGCCAACACCGACCAGCTGCCGGACGTCGTGCTGCTGGAGAACACGCAGCTGCAGGTGCTGGCGGACGGCGGGCTGATCCTGCCGGCCCAGTCGTGCATGGAGGCGGCGGGCTACGAGATCACGGACATCGAGCCCGCGGTGCGCTCTGCTTACTCGGTCGGCGGCGTGCTCTACCCCGGCTATGCCAACGTGTCGTCGCAGGTCCTCTACTACAACAAGGCCCACTGGGTGGAGGCCGGCCTCGACCCCGCGGCCCCGCCGCAGACGCTCGAGGAGATCTACGAGCAGGCCAAGAAGCTCAAGGCGGCAGGGGTCTCCGAGAAGCCCTTCGCGTTCAAGATCAGCGCCGCGGTCTTCGAGAACTGGCTGAGCGGCGACGGCGTCGACGTGGTCAACAACAACAACGGGCACGACGGCCAGGCCACCGAGGCGACGTTCGACACCTCCGAGGCCCGCGACGCGCTCGCCCTCCTGAAGCGGATGAACGACGAGGGACTGGTCAACGTGTTCGCCAGCACGGAGGGGGGTGTCGATCAGTACCTGGCGCTGGCGACGCAGCAGTCGTCCATGCTCATCGAGACCTCGGGGGCGGCGGTCAACATTGCCGAGGCCCTCGGCGGGAACCTGACCGCGGCCGACGTGGGCGTCGACTTCGACGCCTCGCTGGTCGACCGCACACAGCTGGTGCCCGGCACCGGGATGTTCCCGGGGCTGCAGGCGGCCGGGCAGGTCCACCCGGGCGGGGGCGGGTTCTTCATCGTGAACACCGCGCCGCCCGAGGAGCAGGCCGGCTCGTGGCGGTTCCTCGAGTTCATGCTCCAGCCCGAGAACGCCAAGGAGTGGCACATCAGGGGCAGCTACCTGCCGATCGTCAAGTCGGTCGGCGACGAACCCGACGTGCAGGCCTTCTGGAAGGACCAGGTCGCTGGCGTGCTCCTCAAGCCCGCCGTCGACCAGCTCGCCAACGCCGACCCCGACGAGCCCGGCCCACTGATCGGTCCCTACACGGACTTCACCGACCATCTCCAGAACGCCATCGAGGGGGTGCTGCTCAGCGGCGCCGATGTCGAGGAGGCGCTGGCCTCGGCCCAGGACGAGGTCACTGCGTCACTGGACCGCTACGCCGGCAACTAGCGCTCAGGCGCTGGGCCGGCAGCTGCGTTCGACGGTGCCGGGATTCCGGCGCTTCGAGCGCGTGTCCGCGTGGCCGGCCATGACTGGACTGCCGGGTGAGGACGCCTAGCCTGATCGGCACCTATGGCCGGGACTTCGTTGCGTGACCGGTTCTTCACTCCCCAGGTCGCCCGGGCGATTACGTCCCCGGTCGGGATCCTGCTGGGTGGCGGCGTAGCTGCGGCCACGATCGTCGCCGGAGTGCCACTGCTGGCCGCCCTGCCGCTGGGAGTGGCGGCCTGGGCCGGCAAGGTGGCGCTGTCGATCCCCCGCGGTCGGCGCGGTGAGCGCATCGACCCGTTCACCCTTCAGGAGCCCTGGCGCCGCTACGTCCAGGAAGCCCTCCAGGCACGCAACCGCTTCGACGAAGCCGTGGGCCGGACCCGCCCCGGGCCCCTGCGTGACCACCTGGCCGAGATCGCCGACCGGATGCACACCGGCGTCGAGGAGTGCTGGCTAATCGCCAAGCGCGGCCAGACACTGGTCGAGGCCCGCCGCGGCATCGACCTGGCCGACGTCGATCGGCAGCTCGCCGAGGTCGCCGACGCCCAGGGCACGGGCTCCGACGCCAGCACCGCCTCGCCGCCGGACCCGTCGCTGGCCCGCGTGGCCCAGTCGCTCGAGGCTCAGCGGGCGACGGCCAAGCGCCTGGACCGGGTCATCGGCCAGGCGCACAGCGAGCTGCGGATGCTCGACGCCCGCCTCGACGAGGCCGTGGCCCGCACCCTCGAGCTGTCGGCCCACGCCGCCGCCGACGCCACCGTCGAGGGATTGGGGACCGACGTCGACGCCTTGGTGACCGAGATGGAGTCGCTGCGACAGGCCCTGGAGGAGACCAGCCGCACGGCACACCATGGGCTCGCCGCCGGCGGCGCCACCGAGTGACTGTGCCCCGCGACCGTCGCCCTGCCGACGAGCGCATCGCCGAGCCCCACCCGACGGAAGACGGCGGCGGCGCCCCCGCCGACGAGCCGCCCGCCGAGCCGCCTCAGCGGCGGGGCCCGCGTCGCCGCGTGCCGCCCGACCCCGACCGCGACTACGGCGAGGCCAACCGGCGCCACGCCCGTCAGTTCGCGTCGGGGAGGGCAAGGCGTCCCCCGGCCGCGCCGGAGCCGACCCCCGTCCCCGGCTGGTACGAGCCCGAGACCGCCACCGTCGAGCTCCCCGTCGTCGACGATGTCTTCGGCCTGACCGCCGAGTCCCCGGGTGTGGCCAACCAGCCGCTGGCGCCGTGGCTCACGGGTGAGCACGCCCGGGTCGACGTCGAGCCCGAGCCGGAGCCGACGGGCCCCGACGTCGCGCCCGGCGCACCGGAGGGCCTGGGAGTCCCTGCCGCCCCGTCGGCGGTCGACGCGGGGCCCGAGGCCGAGCGGGAGGCACTGCCCAGCAGCCAGCGGTCTTCGATGCTGGTGGCGGCCGGGATCTTCCTGTCCCGCTGCTCCGGGCTCGTCCGCGAGTCGGTCATCGCCAACTACCTCGGGACGGCGCCCGGCGGGCGACGCGTTCCGGGCGGCGCTGCGGATCCCCAACCTGTTGCAGAACCTGCTCGGCGAGGGCGTGCTGTCGGCGTCGTTCATCCCGGTCTACGCCCGGCTCCGCGCCGAGGGTCGGGAGAAGCGAGGCCGGACACGTGGCCGGGGCGGTGGCCGGCTTGCTCGTCGCCCTCACCGGCGTGCTCAGCCTGGTCGGCGTCGTGCTGGCCGGGCCGCTGACGCGCGTGCTGGTCCCCGGCTTCAACGACGCCTACCGGTTCGACCTCACCGTCCAGTTGGTCCGCATCATGTTCCCGGGCATCGGCTTCCTGGTCCTTTCGGCATGGTGCCTGGGCGTCCTCAACAGCCACCGCAGGTTCTTCCTGTCCTATGTGGCCCCGGTGCTGTGGAACGCCGCCCAGATCGCCGCCGTGGTGGCCGTGGGCCTGACCACCACCAACACCCGCACCCTCGCCTACGCGCTGTCGTGGGGCGTGCTGATTGGCGGGATCCTGCAGTTCGGCGTCCAGATCGGCCCGGTCAGTCGCCTGCTCGGCGGCGTGCGCCTCAGCCTCGACACCGCCAACGCCTCCGTGCGCAGCGTGCTGGCCCGCTTCGGGCCGGTCGTGATGGGGCGGGGTGTCGTCCAGATCATGGGCTACGTCGACCTGCTGCTGGCCAGCTACCTGGCGACCGGCTCGGTGGCGTCGCTCCAGTACGCCCTGGTCCTCTACCTCCTGCCCATCGGCCTGTTCGGGATGAGCGTGGCCGCCGCCGAGCTGCCGGAGCTGTCGGAGGTCGAGGTGCACGACCCCGAGACTCGCCGCCGGTTCCGGCTGCGGCTGGAGGAGGGCATGGCCCGCATCGCGTGGTACGTGGCGCCCACGGCCACGCTGTTCATCGTCGTCGGCGACGTGATCGTGCGGGGGGTGTTCCAGCGCGGCAACTTCACGTCCGCCGACACCATCGTGGTGTGGCTGACCCTGGCGGTGTTCTCCATGAGCCTGCCGGCCTCCACGTCGTCGCGGCTGCTCCAGAACGGCCTCTATGCACTCGACGACGCCCGCACCCCCGCCCGGGTGGCGGCCATGAGCGTGATCCTGGCTGCGATCATCGGGCTGGCCTTCATGTTCCCGCTCGACCGGCTGGTCGTCGGTCCCGACGGCATCGAGGGCTGGAGCGACGTCTTCGCCGTCGGCCCGCTCGCCGAGGCGGCGCGCGACAACGCCGCCGACGTCGCCCACCTGGGGATCGTCGGCCTCGCTATCGGTGCCGCCGTGTCCCGCTGGTTCGAGTACCGGCTCCTCAGCCGCGCCCTGGCCTGGCGCATCGGCCGCACGCGGCTGGCCGGGCGCTGGCTCAACCCCATCGCCGCGGGCTGCGCCGCCGCCGCCATCGTCGCCGTCGTGGCCGAGGCACTGTTCGGCGAGTTGCCGTCGCTGGTGGCGCTCGTGCTCGTTCTGGGCCCGGCCGGGCTCGTGTACGTGGTCATCACGCGCCGCCTGGGTGTGCCCGAGGCCACGATCATGGTGCGCCGGGTGACCGGACTGGCCGACCGCGCCCGCCGCTGATGTGCTGCCGGGCCCGGCCCCGCCGCCGGGGGCCTAACCTGCTGGTCATGTTCAAACTGTTCCGGCGTTGGTGGCGCTACCTGACGGCCCGGCTCACGTCCTCCTTCGAAGAGAAGGCCGACCCCAAGGTCCAGCTCGAACAGGCCATCGCCGAGGCCCAGGACCAGCATCGGCGCCTCAAGGAGCAAGCGGCCAACGTCATCGCCCACCAGAAGCAGACCGAGATCAGGCTCAACCGCACCATGGGCGAGCTCGAGAAGGTCAACGGCAATGCCCGCCAGGCGGTGCTCATGGCCGACGAGGCGACCAAGACCGGCGACACCGAGAAGGCCATGCAGTACACGGTGACCGCCGAGAGCTTCGCCAACCGCCTCATCGCGCTCGAGCGTGAGGTCGAGGACCTCAAGCAGCTCCACCTGCAGTCGACCGACGCCGCCAACCAGGCCAAGGCGGCCGTCCAGCAGAACTCCACGGCCCTGCAGCAGAAGCTGGGCGAGCGCCAGAAGCTGCTGTCACAGCTCGACCAGGCCAAGATGCAGGAGCAGATGAACACGGCCATGGCGTCGCTGTCGGAGACGGTGGGCCAGGACGTGCCGACGCTCGACGAGGTGCGCGACAAGATCGAGTCCCGCTACGCGCGGGCCAAGGGGATGTCGGAGCTCACCGAGTCGTCGGTGGAGTCGCGCATGCTCGAGGTGGAGCAGGCGTCGATGAACAGCGAGGCTCAGGCCCGGCTGTCGCAGATCCGGGCCGAGCTCGGGCTGGCGGCGGGTGACTCGGCCACCGGTACCGGGACTTCCGGAGCTGACGGCAGCGGCTGAGGGCGCAGGCGAGGCCGAGGTCGGGCTCGGGCCCCACCCGGGGCCGTGGCCCGACGATCCTCGTCTCGACCCCGAGCTCTTGGCGCTGGGCGACCGGCGTAACGTGGTGGACCGCTACCGCTACTGGCGGGTGGACGCCATCGTCGCCGACCTCGACCTCCGCCGGCACCCGTTCCACGTGGCTGTCGAGAACTGGCGCCACGACCTGAACATCGGCACGGTCGTTCGCAACGCCAATGCCTTCCTGGCGTCGGCGGTCCACATCGTCGGTCGGCGCCGCTGGAACCGACGGGGGGCGATGGTGACCGAGCGCTACCAGCACGTGATCCACCACCCGGCCGTGGACGACCTGCGGGCATGGTGCGACGCCGCCGAGTCCGACGGCCTCCCCATCGTCGGCATCGACAACCTCCCCGGGTCGGCACCGCTCGAGACGGTGGAGCTGCCGCGGCGCTGCGTCCTGCTCTTCGGCCAGGAGGGTCCTGGCCTGTCCGGTGCGGCGCGGGGCGCCTGCGCGCAGGTGTGCTCCATCACCATGTTCGGCTCGACTCGTTCGATCAACGCCGGCGTAGCCTCCGGTATCGCCATGCACACCTGGATCCGTCAACACGCCCTCTAAGGAGCCGAGCGGATAGGGCGGTTCGTACAGCCTACGCGTGGGAATTTGGCGGTCGACCGCCAGCTCAACGGCTCGGCTCCCCGGCAGCGCTGACCACCGTGAGCCAAGAGGACGTGCCTATCCGCTCACGTCCTAATGGCCCACTAGCGCCGGGATCTCCCGGTGGCTTCAATCGGGCAGCAGCGGCACCTCCAAGCCCCGGTCGCGTCCGAGCAGCACGGCCCGGGTCACGGCTCCGGATCCGAAGCGGTCGCACACCTCGTCGAGCGCCGTGTCGAGCGCGGTCGTGCCGTGGTGGTCGAACGGCAGGGCGAGCTGGATGGCGTCGGCGTCGGCGAGGTTGCCGACGGCCACCCCGACCAGCGTGAGGCCCCGGTGCTCGATCGCGGGTGCGGCCGCAGCAAGCAGGACCCGCACGGTGTCCAGGATCATCCGGGTCGCGGCGGTGGCTTGGGGCAACGTGTGCGAGCGGGTCGCCCGCGAGAAGTCGCCGAACCGGAGCCGGAGCACGACGGTGCGGCCGACCCGACCGGCGGCCCGCATCCGGCGCGTGACGCGGTCGACGAGCGCGACCACCGCGGCGTCGATGTCCTCGGGCGACCTTGGTGTGCGGCCCAGCGCGTGCTGCGATCCGATCGAGTGCCGGCGCCGACCCACCTGTACCGGCCGCGGATCGCGGTTGTGCGCCAGGGCGTGGAGGTGCCGGCCCGACGCCCGGCCGAGCATCGCGACCAGCGCCGCCTCGGCCAGCCGGGCCACCTCGCCCACCGTGGCGATGCCGCGGCTGCGCAGCTTGGCCGCGGTGACCGGGCCGACCCCCCAGAGGCGCTCGACCGGCAGCGGATGAAGGAAATCCAGCTCCCCGTCGGGCGGCACCAGCAGCAGGCCGTCGGGCTTGGCCACGCCGCTCGCCACCTTGGCCAGGAACTTGGTCCGGGCCACGCCCACGGTTATGGGCAGCCCAACGCGCTCGGCGACCTCCCGGCGCAGCCGCACCGCGATCTCGCGAGCCGTGCCCGAGACCCGCCGCAGCCCGCCGACGTCGAGGAATGCCTCGTCGATCGACAAGCCCTCGACCAAGGGTGTGGTCTGGTCGAACACCTCGAACACCGCCTTGCTGGCCTCCGTGTAGGCCGACATGCGCGGCTGCACGACGACCGCCCAGGGGCACAGCCTGCGCGCCTCGGCGCCGCCCATGGGCGTACGAATCCCGAACGCCTTTGCCTCATAGCTGGCGGCGAGCACGACGCCCCCGCCGACGATGACGGGACGCCCGCGCAGGCGGGGATCGTCCCGTTGCTCGACCGACGCGTAGAAGGCGTCGAGGTCGGCGTGCAGGATCGTGGCCGCGCGCACCACGAACACATGTTCCCACAGAACCGGTCAAGGCGGCGGCATCGCCAACCCCGGGTCAGATCACTTCAGCAGCTCCCGTGGTCAGGTACCTGGCGAACCAGTCGAGCGTGCGCTGCCAGGCGTCGGCCGCCGACTCGGCGTGGTAGGCGGCGCTGCCGTCCCGGTGGAACCCGTGCCCGGCGTCCGGGTAGCGGATCACCTCGGTGGGCACGGCCGCGTCGGCTGCGGCGGCACTGAGGGCTTCGACGTCCTCCACCGGGATGCTCTGGTCGCGGTCGCCGAACAGCCCCAGCCACGGCGAGCGGAGCTCGGGGGCCAGCTGGACCAACGGTGGATATCCGAACCGTCCCGTGCTGACGCCGCCGCCGTAGAACGTGACCGCGGCGCCGAGCTGGCGGCGCGCCGCAGTGGCGAGGGCGACGGAGCCGCCCATGCAGAAGCCCACGATGCCGGCCGCGTCCGGCGGGAACCCGGCGCCCTCGATGTAGTCGAGGGCGGCGTCGACGTCGATGGCGATGCCCTCGGCGGTCACGGCCTCCATGTGCGGCCGGACGGCGTCGTAGTCCGTGTGGTCCAGCACCGGATCGCCCGTGCGGTGGAACAGGTGGGGCGCGACCGCCAGCCAGCCAGCGTCGGCAAAGCGCTGGCAGACGTCCTCGATGTGCTCGGTCACGCCGAACGCCTCCTGTACCACCACCACGCCGCCGATCGTGATCTCAGCGGGATGACGGATCGATAGCGGGGTCTCGTCGCTCATCGTTGGGACGCTACATCTGGGCCCGGCCGGGCGCCGAGGACGCCGAGCACCATGAGCAGAGCCCCGAGATACAGCTGCAGTGCCGGCACCACCAGGTGGCGCGCCGTCTCCATGCCGTCGCTGTGCCACGACACGAGGGCGTGGGGCAGGGACAGCGCCACGGTGCCGGCACCGACCAGCAACAGCGGCGATCCCCAGCGACGCCGCCGCGTGGCCCAGGCCGCCACGGCCACCACGACCGCCAGCGCCACCCAGCGGTCGGGGACCAACACGTCCGTCACCAGCGGCACCGCGCGCTGATCGGCGGGCGCGTAGGAGCCGCGGTCACCCAGGGCGTTGTTGAACGTCCGCTCGGGGTTCCGCAGCGGTTCGGTCACCACGTATGCAGGATGGGTTGCCATCCAGGCCGCGAACGCCCCCCGGCCGTTCCGCGCCACCCAGGCCAGCCATTCCTGCATGTCGGGGTCGTCGTCGGCGACATAGACCACCGGCGCATCGCCCCCGCCGCCGGCGACAGGTGGGGACGCGTCCGGGCCCGCGAACCGCTCGGCCTGGGGCATGCCGTGGTCGGCGAACCAGGCCACGCGGTCGGGATACGGGAGCACCCGGACCTCGAACACGTTGCGCAGCGGGTACACGTACCGGTTCCCGTGCGAGGCCACCACCCACGCCACGGCGCCGAGGGTGAACAGCCAACACGCCAGGAGGATCAAGGCACCTACGGCGCGGTCCCGTTCTGGGGCGTCGTCACGCCCTGACCGGCCCCGACTCCGCAATTCCGCGACGACGAGACCCACTCCCAGCGTCACTGCGGCGACCAGCACCGCCGATGCGTGGCTGTCACGGGTGATGAGCCACAGCGCCGACGCCGCCAGCACGGCGGCAACCCGCCGGCCAATGAGGGTCGATTCCGCCGGTCGCACGGTGTGAGCCGACGCGGCATCTGCGAGCCTCCGTGATCCGCGGAATCCACACTCTCGTACCCCCCGGGCCAGCTGCAGAACGGCGGCCAGAACCAACGCCAGGGTCGAGGTCGCGAGTGACTCCGACAGCACCGAGCGCTCCCACATCGTCACCGGCACCGTGCAGGCGAACGCCACCACCGCCAGCGCCCCCACCCAACGGGCCCGTCCTTCGCCCATCACCGTCCACACCGAGGTCGCCAGCGCCGCCCAGCACACCACGGCGACGGCGGCCTGCCAGGTCACGTAGGTTCCGGGCTCGAACCGCGCCAGCGACAGGACGAGCGGGGCCGCCGCGGTCCGTAGGCCGGCCCAGCGCTCGAGACTGAACAGCCCCGTACGGGCGCTGGCGAGGAAGTCCGCAGAATCGTTCCACCACAACGCCTCGCGGCCCGCGATCTGCCATGCCCGCACCGCCGCCAGCACGACCGCGGACGCCAGGAAGACCAGTCCCGTGAGGGCCCGCTGATCTCCGACGCTCGGTCGCACGGCACCGTCCTGCGGCTGGGTGGCGGTCACCGCACTAGGGGGCGCTCGCGGAAGTTCCGTGGATGGATCTGTCCGGCGAGACGCCACGATGACTTCCGCGAGGGTCCACTAGCGCACCCATCAGGGCAACACGACGAGGTCGTCGCGGTGCACGACCTCGTGGGTCACGCCCTCGGGCAGCTCCGACGTGTGCCGACCGGCGACCTCGCGCAGGCCGGCGGCGTCCAGGCGGCACAGGCCCTTTGCGAATATCCGGCCGTCGGGGCCGGCGATCTCCACCGGCTCGTTGGCCTCGAAGCTGCCCTTCACGCCCGTCACCCCGGCAGGCAACAGCGAGACGCCCCGCTCCAGCAGCGCCCGGCGGGCGCCGTCGTCGACGACCACGGTGCCCGACGATCCCACCGCGAACGCGATCCACAGCTTGCGGGCCGGCAGGCGGCGGCGCCGGGGCACGACCACCGTCCCCATCCCGGCCGTTCCCGCCACAGCTTCAACCAGCACGTCGGACCGGTCGGCCTGCGCGATGACCGCCCGCACGCCGGACCAGGCGGCGATCTTGGCGGCGGCCAGCTTGGACGCCATGCCGCCACTCCCCCGTTCGCTTCCGGTCCCACCGGCCATCGCCTCGAGAGTGTGATCGACCTCGACGATCTCCTCGATCAGCGACGCCCCGTCGTCCAGCCGCGGATCGCCCGTGAGCAGGCCGGGCTGGTCGGTGAGCAACACCAGCAGGTCGGCGGCCACGAGGTGGGCCACCAGCGCCGCCAGCCGGTCGTTGTCGCCGAAGCGGATCTCGTCGTCGGCTATTGCGTCGTTCTCGTTGACCACCGGCACGACGCCCAGCTCCAGTAGGCGGGTGATCGTCGAGCGGGCATGCAGGTACTGCTGGCGGACGGTGAAGTCCAGCGGCGCCAGCAGGACCTGGCCGCCGATGAGCCCGTCCCGGGCCAGGGCGGCGTCATACACCCGCATGAGCCGGCTCTGCCCGACTGCGGACACCGCCTGCAGCGACACCGCGTCGCGGGGGCGGGCGGACTCGAGGCCCAGGGCCGGCAGGCCGGCAGCGATGGCGCCGCTGGTCACCATGATCACCCGGTGGCCGATGCGCCGCAGCGCCGCCACCTCGGCGCAGAACTTGCCTATGGCCGCTTCGTCGATCTCGCCGAACTCGGTCGTGATCGACGACGAGCCCACCTTGGCCACGACGATCATCGGAAAGCCTCGACTCGGCCGAAGACCGAGGCCACCCTGGCGCATCCGGCGAAGGGCGGGTAGCGAAGCCGGCTCACGTCGCCTCGTCGTCGTCCTCGTAGTCGAACACGAGGGTCCCGATGCGCACCGGGTCACCCTGCCTGGCCCCCGCCCGCGCCAATGCCCGGTCCACGCCGAGGCGGTGGAGCCGGCGGTGTGCCTCGGCGAGCGCCTCGGGCCGTGTCAGGTCGGACAGCGCCACCGCGCGGGTCGCCTCGCGACCCTCGACCGCCCAGCCGCCACCCTCACGCACCACCTCGTAGCCGGCCCGGACCGGGCGGTGGACCACGAACTGGCTCGGCTCCGGCAGGGCGGCCCGCGCCCGGCGGACGGCGTCCGCCAGCCGGCCCGTGAGCTGCGGGATCCCGGCGCCGGTCACCGCGGACACCCGCAGTTCCAGTTCCACGTCGCCCGTCCGGTCGCCGTCGGTGCTCGGCGCAACCAGGTCGGCCCTGCTACCGATGACGACCCGCTCCCGTTCGAGCAGGTCGGGCTGGTAGGCACCCAGCTCGGCCAGCAGCACCTCGAGCTGCTCGGCGGGCGGCCGCTCGGCCACCGGGGCGAGGTCGAGCAGCAGGCACAGGACGCGGGCGCGTTCGATGTGGCGCAGGAAGCGGTCGCCCAGCCCGCGGCCCTCGCTTGCGCCCTCGATGAGCCCGGGGATGTCGGCGACCACGAACTCGTAGCCGTCGTCGAGCCGCACCACGCCGAGGTGCGGCTCCAGCGTCGTGAACGGGTAGTCGGCCACCTTGGGCTTGGCGGCGGAGATGCGGCTGATGAGGGTCGACTTGCCGACGTTGGGGAACCCCACCAGCGCCACGTCGGCCAGCAGCTTGAGCTCGAGGCGGAGCCAGCGCTCCTCGCCCTCCTCGCCCTGCTCGGCGAACGCCGGTGCCCGCCGCCGGTTGGAGAGGAAACGGGCATTGCCGCGCCCGCCCCGTCCGCCCTCGGCCGCCAGGTAGCGGTCGCCCGCGCGGACCAGGTCGGCCAGGACGGTGCCCTCGCGGTCCAACACCACCGTCCCCTCCGGGACCGCCACCAGCAGCTCCCGCCCGGCGGCGCCGTGGCGGCGCTTGCCCTGGCCGTGGGTGCCGTCGCCGGCCCGCCGGAACGGATGGTCCTTGAACGCCAGCAGCGAGGCGACGTTGTGGTCGGCCACCAGCCACACGTCGCCACCGGACCCGCCGTCGCCGCCGTCCGGTCCCCCCTTGGCCACATGCGCCTCCCGCCGGAACGACACGGACCCGGCGCCCCCGTCCCCGGCCTTCGCGTGCAGATTGCACTCGTCGACGAATTGCGACACTGCCTCGGGAGTATGACGGCCCTCATCAGCAGGTGCGAACCGCGAAAGGGGCCCCCTGTCGCCAGGGGGCCCGTCGCGATCTGAAATTCGGCTCTAGTCGGCCGGGACGATGTCCACCAGCTTGCGGCCCTTGCGCTGGCCGAACTTGACGGTTCCGCTCGCCATGGCGAAAAGCGTGTCGTCGCCGCCCCGGCCGACGTTCTCGCCGGGGTGGAAGCGGGTGCCGCGCTGGCGGACGATGATCGTGCCAGCGTTGACGGTGGTGCCGTCGTACACCTTCACGCCGAGCCGCTTGGCCTGAGAGTCGCGCCCATTCCTGGTCGAACCGGCGCCCTTGGTCTTGGACATGTCGTCACCTATCCCTTGGAGATGCCGGTGATCTCGATGGTCGAGTAGCGCTGACGATGGCCCCAGCGGCGAGAGCTGTTGGTCTTGTTCTTGTACGTGAGCCCGGTGATCTTGGGCCCCTTGTTCTCGCCCACGACCTTGGCCGTGACCTTGGCCTTGCTGAGCGCCTTGGGTCCTGCCAGCACCGTGTCGCCGTCGACCAGCAGGACGGGCTTCAGCTCGACCTTGCCGTCGTCGCCGTCGTCACCGCCCACCAGCTCGACATCGAGCCGCTGGCCGTTCTCGACCCGGTACTGCTTGCCGCCGGTCTTGATGACTGCGTACATACGATCTGCCTCGTGACGGGGACGGGTCAGCCTACCGGCCGCCCGGCGACAGCTGCCACCTCGTCGGCCTCAGGGACGGTCGATTCCGCCCCATGCGCGGCCGGATCGGACAAGCCCGGCCCGCGCGAGGCGCACCACCCGCGAAATCGACCCTTAGGACCTGAGCGGATAGGCACGTCCTCTTGGCTCATGGTGGTCAGTGTTCCCGGGGAGCCGAGCCGTGGAGCTGGCCGTCGACCGCCAAATTCCCACGCGTAGGCTGCACGAACCGCCCTATCCGCTCGGCTCCTCAGTCGGGCAGCAGTTCCTTGTCGATGAGGACGCCGCGACCGTCGCACTCAGGGCAGCGCTCGGCGAACGATTCGAGCAGCCCCTCGCCGATGCGCTTGCGCGTCATCTCGCACAGTCCCAGTTCGGATATCTCGAACACCTGAGTGCGCGTCTTGTCCCGTGACAGGGCGTCGCGGAAGACCCTGGCGACCTCTTCGCGGTTGTCCCTGCGCTCCATGTCGATGAAGTCGACGACGATGATGCCGCCGATGTCGCGCAGCCGGAGCTGGCGGGCGATCTCCACTGCGGCCTCGAGGTTGTTCTTGAACACCGTCTCCTCGAGGCTCGAGCGACCCACGTTCTTGCCGGTGTTGACGTCGATCACCGTGAGCGCCTCGGTGCGCTCGATGATCAGCGATCCGCCCGATGGGAGCCAGACCTTGCGGTCCAGGGCCCGGTGAAGCTGCTCGTGCACGTGGTGGCGCTCGAACATGGGCAGCGGCTCGGTCTCGGGGTCGTAGTACTCCACCCGGTCCGCCAGCTCGGGGCTGATCGACGCCACGTAGTCGCGCACGGCGACGTAGAGGTCGCGGTTGTCGATGAGGACGCTGCGGTACTCCTGGCTGAACTCCTCGCGGATGACGCGCACCGCCATGTCGGGCTCGCGGTAGAGCAGTGCGGGGGCCTTGGACCGCTTGGCCAGGCCCTCGACCTGACCCCACTGCGAGAGCAGCCGGCGCACGTCGTCCTCGATCTCCTCGGTCGTGACGCTCTCGGCCGCCGTGCGCACGATCACGCCGTGCTGGGCCGGCTTCACGCGGTCGAGGATGGCCCGCAGCCGCTTCCGTTCGTCGTCGGGCAGCCGCTTCGAGATGCCATAGGTCGACGAGTTGGGGATCAGCACCACGAACCGACCCGGCAGCGACACCTCCTGGGTCAGGCGGGCGCCCTTGGCCCCGATGGGATTCTTGGTGACCTGGCAGAGGATCGTCTGGCCGGCCTTGAGGACGTCCTCGATCCGAGGCCGACCCGCCGTCGTGCCCCCCTCGATGTCCTCGGGGTCGTAGTGGACGTCGCCGCGGTAGAGCACCGCGTTCTTGGGGGTGCCGATGTCGACGAACGCCGCTTCCATCCCCGGCAGCACGTTCTGCACCCGACCCAGGTAGATGTTGCCGTGGATCTGCGACACGTCGTCCGACGGGTGGGACACGTAGTGCTCGATCAGAGACCGCCCCTCGAGCACGGCGATCTGCGTGGCCTTGGGAGTGACGTGGACCGTCATCATGTAACGGCCGACCGGGCGACCCTTGCGCTCGCGTCCCCTGCGGCGTTCGAGGGTCTCTTCGTCGAGCTCGACGGGATCGTGGGCGATCACCGCCTCGATGGGGCTGCCCGACGCCTGGGTGCCACCGGACGCCGACGAGCGCCCGCGGCCGCCCCGCCGGCGCCGGCGCCGCTTGCCGCCGTCGTCCTCGGCCTGCTTGGTCGGCTCCGCGGTCCGCAGCGCGTCGGCGGGGATCGTGTCGCCGATCTTGGGCTTGGCCGGCGCCCCGGGTGGCGGGGCCTTGCGGACGACGGCCTTGGCGGCGGCCTCGACCGACGCCGGCCGGCCCTCGCGGTGGAGGTCCGGCAGCTCGGGCACGCGATCGTCGTCGTCGGCGCCGCCGGCCGGGGCGGGCGGCTCGGCCGGAGCGGCCGCCGTTGCGGACGAGCCCGCCACGGCACGGATCGCCGGGGCGCCGTCGACCCCTGCCGGATCGGACCCGTCGGTGCCGGTTGCCGTGCCGTCGGTGACGGGCTTGCTGCGCTTGCGTCCACCCCGGGAACCGCGGCGCCGCCGCTTGCGGGCCGTGCCCGCGGGGGAGCCGGCGGTGCCGGGAACGGCGCCATTGCCGTCACCCGAGCTGGTTCCCGACGCGCCTGCCGGCGGTGTCGACGCCGGCGAGGCGGCAGGGCCCGCGGCGTCGGGGGCCGCGGTGGGCGTCTTCGGCGCCTCAGGTGCCGGTTCTGGCGCCTCCGTGCCGCCGGGCACAGTTCTCTCGGACATGGGTTAGGTCCCTTCTCATGACGCACGCACCGCGGCGTGCGGAGGCGGCGTCGCTGCCGGCGGGAGGTCGATGACCTCGCGCCGGGCGCCGCCGACCTGCGTCCATTGATTGATGCGAGTGACCCGATCGGCACGCCAGGTGGGATCGACCGCGACCAGGAACTCGGCCGGCCGCAGCCCTCGGGGCTGGGTGGCCAGCTCGGCCCTGATCGTCGTCCCACCGAGCACCTCGGCGCTGAGGATGGCGGGGCGCACGTCGTCGGTGACGCTGCGTCCCTTGCGCTGCCGGGTCACGACCAACTCGGAAGCAGCCAGCGCCACCGCCGTCGCGTGCGCGACGGAGGACGGCAGGGCCGCTCCCACTTCGATGTGCCAGGTGCAGCTGGTGACGGCCTGTTGGAGGGATTCGGTTCCCGCCGGCGTGGCGACGACCGCCTGCACCTCGATCCCCTCGGGCAACGCCGGAGCGAGCCGTCGGGGCAACTCGTGGAGCTCCACGTCACCCAGCGCCTCACGCAGGGCCACGTCGAGGTATTCGCCGTGCGACTCGTACGCCGTCGAAAGGGCGAGCCCGAAGCTCAGCTTGGGTCGGGGGGAATAGCCCTCGGTGTACGCGATGGGGAGCTCGGCCCGGCGCAGCGCCCGCTCCCAGATGCGAGCCACGTCGCGGTGGCTCGTGAACCTGATCTTCCCGAATTTCGAGAACCGAACGCGGATGCTGGTGCTCACGACCCCACCCCCACGGGCTTCCTGAGGGAGCGCAGCTCGACAGGGACGGAGGTGCCGGTGAGGTGCCCGGTCGACAAGTCCTGCCCGGTCCCCTGGCTGCCGCCCGCGGGTGCCACTGCGGACGCCACCACGTGCTCGATCCCGTATCCGGTGCAGGCGCCGCAGTCGTAGCAGGGCGTCCAGCGGCAATCGGGGAGTCCGACCTCCGCGAGCGCGTCCTGCCAGTCCTGCCACAGGAAGTCCTTGTGCAATCCGGCGGATATGTGGTCCCACGGCAGCACCTCGGCCTCGGTGCGGTGCCGGTAGACGTACCAGTCGAGGTCGAGACCTTGGTCGGCCATCGCCTCCAGCCACAGCTCGAGCCGGAAGTGCTCGCTCCACTCCTGGAACGTCCCGCCCCGCCGCCACACCTGCTCGATCACCGGACCGAGCCGTCGGTCGCCCCGCGAGGCCAGCCCCTCCACCAAGGTCGCGCGGGGGTCGTGCCACGTGAGCTGCAGGCCCTTGCTACGCCTCGAGGCGTCGCGCAGGAGCCCGATCTTGCGGTACAGCTCGTCGACCGTGTTCTGCCCGAACCACTGGAAGGGCGTGAACGGCTTGGGCACGAAGCCGCCCACAGACGCCTTGACGGAGACGCCCTTGGTGTAGGTGCGCCCGATCTCGACGCAGTTCCGCGCCAGCTCGTAGATGCCCAGCGTGTCCTCGTCGGTCTCCGAGGGCAGCCCCGTCAGGAAGTAGAGCTTGACCCTGCGCCAGCCCTGGCTGAAGGCGCTGGTGACCGCGCCATACAGGTCTTCCTCACGGATGAGCTTGTTGATGATCTGGCGCATGCGCCAGGTCCCGGCCTCGGGAGCGAACGTGAGGCCGGTCCGGCGTGCCTTCTGGATCTGCGCGGCGATGCCCACGGTGAACGCGTCGACCCGCAGGCTGGGAAGGCTGACGGACACCTGGCCGCACGTCGAGGGTTCGTCGACGATGCCCTGCACGACCGACTCGATGCCCGAGAAATCCGCCGTGGACAGGCTGGTCAGCGCCACCTCGTCGTAGCCGGTGCGGCGCAGCCCCTCGGTCACCATGGTGCGGACCTGCTCGGCGGGACGCTCCCGCACGGGCCGGGTGATCATGCCCGCCTGGCAGAACCGGCAGCCCCGCGTACAGCCCCGGAAGACCTCGACGTTGAGCCGGTCGTGCACCACCTCGGTGAGGGGCACGAGCTGGTGGCGCGGGTAGGGCCACGCCGCCAGGTCGGCGATGGTGCGCTTCTCGACCCGTTCGGGCACGTCCGGATAGCGCGGCCGGATGGCCCGGATGGCGGGCCCCTCGTAGTCCACCTCGTACATCGACGGGACGTACACGCCTTCGACCCGGGTCAGCTCTCGCAGCATCGCTGCTCGACTACCGGCGGTGCGCCCCGACGCCTTCCAGTCCGCCAGCACCGCCGTGATCTCGGAGACGACCTCCTCGCCGTCTCCGAGGACCACGAAGTCGAGGAAGTCGGCCAGCGGCTCGGGGTTGTAGGTGCAATGGCCTCCGGCGGCAACCAGCGGGTGCTCCGGGCGCCGATCGGCCGCCCTCACCGGGATGCCGGCCAGGTCGACGCAGTTGAGCAGGTTGGTGTAGGTGAGCTCGGCCGACAGGTTGAAGGCCAGCACGTCGAAGTCGCCGGCCGCACGGTGGGTGTCCACCGAGAACAAGGGAATGCGCTCGCGCCGCATGACCCCTTCGAGGTCACCCCAGGGTGCGTACGCCCGCTCCGCCACGGCGTCGTCGCGCTCGTTCAGGATCTCGTAGAGGATCTGCAGGCCCTGGTTGGGCAGCCCGATCTCATAGGTGTCGGGATAGGTGAGGAGCCAGGAGACCCTGCCCGGACGGTGCTCGGGGCGCTGCGCACCGAGCTCCAGCCCGATGTAGCGGGCCGGCTTCTCCACATCGGCGAGATGCGGCTCGAGCTGCGTCCAAACCGAGGTCATGAGCGGAGCTCTTGACCGGTCGGCCGCGCGAGCGCCAGCGAGCCGGGAGACGATGGGGTGCGGGGGCGCAGCCCCCGAGGAGACACGGTCATGAGCGGAGCTCTTGACCGGTCGGCCGCGCGAGCGCCAGCGAGCCGGGAGACGATGGGGTGCGGGGGCGCAGCCCCCGAGGAGACACGGAAACCATGTTCGATCAAGGGTAGCGGGACGCCCCTCTGTGCCCCGAACCGCGCTGGGAGCGGTCAGGGAACGTCGTTGCGTGGTGAAGCGCGGTGCCAGCGGGCGGTGAGCACCAGGCCGCCGGCGTCAACGAGCACGAAGACCAGCCGAGAGGCGACGGCCACCGTGGCGGCGACGCCTCCGGCCATGCCCGACGAGGCGACGAACACCGCCTCCCGGATCCCGGCCCCGGCGGGCACGGGGACCGCTGCGAACCCCGCGGCCCACGACAGGGTGGTGGCGATGCCGATGCGGAGGATCGGCGGGTCCGGCACCAGTGCCCGGGCCACGAGCCACGTCGCCGCCCAGATGAAGAGCCACGCCGGCACGTAGCGGAGGATGACGGTGACCGTCGCCCGCCACTCTGGCAGCGGCACATCACCGCCCCGGCCGGTGAGCCGCACCACCAGCCTGCGGGCCCGGCCGAGGACGGCGGGATGCAGCGCCGCCAGGCCGAGCGGGAGGAGCAACAGCAACACCAGTGCCGCGGGCGACTCGGCCTGCTTGGCGAGGTCGAGCGGTACCAGCACCGTGGCAACGGTGAGCCCCGCCAGGTACAGGGTCGCGAGCGACAGCGCGACACTCGGATAGGCCCGGCTGGCGGGCACCCCGCCCCGGCGGGCCAGCTCGCCCCGCCCGACGACCGGCCACACCCCACCGGGCACGTACTTGCCGATCTCGCCCGAGTAGTACCAGGCGATGACCCGCCGCCGGCCCGGGCGATGCCCGAGCAGCGCCAACGCGTCCTCCCAGCACCAGGCGATCCACGTCATGGCGGCGGCGGCGGACAGGACCGCCAGCACCAGCCATCCGGGCGAAGCATCGGCAATCCGATCCTGCACCTCGGACCACTGCGAGACCAGCGTTGCGGCCACGAAGCCGAGGCACACGAGCGCCAGCACCACCCCCACCACGGTCGGCAGTCCGATCCATCGGAAGCGTCTCGGCGGTGGATCAGCCGCCGGGAGGGGAGGTTCAGGGGCCGTGCCCAGCACCGAACCAGTCTGGTCGATGGGCAGGCGCGGGGCAGCAGTCAGGCGGCGTCCACGCGCGGCTCAGGCGTTGACGCCTGGACGGGCGCCGGCCGTCGGACCGGGCTGCGGCGCAGGAACAGCCACGTCACCGGCGCCGCGAAGGCCGTCCAGGCCACCACCTGCTCTATGGAGGGGCGGGGATCCCACCCGAACATCGCGGCCAGGAACTTGCCCTCCTCGGTCTGCTGGGTCAGCCAGCGATAGGCAGTGAGGTCGTAGACCCCGTTGAGGTTGAACGACCCGAGGTCTCCCGAGGTCTGAAGGAAGAGCACGGTCTTGGCTACCAGGCCGGCGGCGAAGACGATGAGCACCAGGCCGGTCACGGTGAAGAACGCCTTCATGGGCATCGACCGTCCACCCCAGTAGACGACGTAGGCGAGCAACGACGCCAGCACCAACCCGACAAGGGCACCGACGATGACCGCGCCGCCCGACTCGTCCGTGCCGGCGGCGATGAGGAACAGCGCCGCCTCGATGCCCTCGCGCAGCACCGCCACCAGCGCCACGGCGACGATTGCGCGACGGGTGTTGTCCGACCGGATGGCGGCGTCGACCTTGTGCTCGAGGTCCCCCTTGATCAGCCGGCTCTGGCGGCGCATCCAGAAGACCATCCACGTGAGCACGACCGCCGCCACCCCCGAGATGGCGGCGAAGGCGCGGAGCCTGGCGTCGCCCTCCAGCGAGCCGACGCTGACGCGGACGACGATGCCGACGGCGAACGCCGCCCCCGTGGCCAGCGCCACCCCGTGCCAGACCGAGCGGGCCAGGTCGAGGCGACCGATGCGACGTAGGTAGGCGAAGACGATCGCCACAACGAGGGCCGCTTCGAAGCCCTCACGGAGCATGATCAGCAAGGCGGCTTCCATATGTTCGGGAAACCTATCAGCGGCCCCCCCTGGGCCGGGTCCGGCGGCCGCCGGCCGTCAGCCGAAGCGGCGCATGTGGACGTTGAGCACCAGGCCCAGCGCCAACCACGAAGCCACAACCGACGAGCCGCCGTAGCTCATGAACGGCAGGGTGATGCCGGTGATCGGCATGATGCCCATGGTCATACCCACGTTCTGGAAGACCTGGAACACCAGCAACGAGAGCACGCCGCCGCAGATGAGCGTTCCCAGCCGGTCGTGGGCGATCTGGGCCGTGCGCAGGATGCGTATGCACATCAGGGCGAACAGCGCCAGGAGCGTGGCGGACCCGGCGAAGCCCAGCTCCTCGCCCAGCGCCGTGAAGATGAAGTCGGTGTGCTGCTCGGGCACGAATCCCAGTCGGGTCTGCGTCCCCTCGAAGAGCCCCTTGCCCGACGCCGCGCCGGAGGCGATGGCCGCCTTCGACTGGTCGAGGTTGTAAGTCTCCGCCTGCAGGCCCTGGTCCTGGTCGAGGAACTCGGTGAGCCGATCGCGCTGGTAGTCCTCCAGCAGGTCCGAGTTGAGCACGCCGACGATCGCCACCACACCGAATGCCGTCAGCACCACGATGTGCCGCACCCGGGCGCCCCCCACGAACACCATGCCGGTGATGATGGCGACGAACACCAGCGCCGTCCCGAGGTCGGGCTGGCCGAGGATCAGCGCCACGGGCAGGGCGCACAGCGCCAGGCCGAGTCCCAGCCGCCGGACCGAGAGCGGTGGCTCGAAGCGGGCCAACAGGGCCGCCATCGCGAAGATCGTCCCCACCTTGGCGAGCTCGGCCGGTTGGAGCTGGAACGGGCCGAGCTGGAACCACGCCTGCGTGCCCCGCCGTTCGGTCCCCAGCGGCGACAGCACCAGACCGAGCACCAGCACCATCGCGACGTACGGGAGCCAGGCGAAGTCGCGCAGGCGCCGGTAGTCCACGAGCGTGACCAGCACCATCCCGACGACGCCGATGCCGATGAAGAGCACCTGCCGGCGCAGAAAGGACAGGTCGTAGGCGTCGGGGTCGGTTCCCCGGGTCGACGACAGGATCATCAGCACGCCGAGCGCAGACACGGCCGCGGCACAGCCCAGCAGCACGAGATCGACATGCTTCCAGGCGGCCGGCGCCCGGGGATGGAACAGGCTGTCGTCCCGCCTCCGACCGCGACCCGACCGCGGCCCACCCAACACGCGCTCGCGCGCCGGGATGCGTCGGAGATCGAGCACGCCCCTGGCCATCAGCGAACCCCGATTCCGCCCGTTGCTCGCCGCTCGGGCCCGCTCACCGGTGGTCCTCCGGTCGTCCGTGGAATCGGCATTCAGTCGTACGCTCCCTGGCCGCCGCCCGTGAGGCCACCGCCCCCGAGGTTGACCGGCAGCCCGTTGGGGGTGGCGACCGGCTTGGGTGTGAGGCCGGCGACCACCTCGAAGATGCGCCGCACCACCGGGGCGGCCGACGTGGCGCCGAAGCCCGACTCCTCGAGCACCGCCGTCACCTGGTACCGCGGCGCGTTGATGGGCCCGAACGCGGAGAACAGTGCGGTGTCGGCCTTGTTGTCGACCTGAGCGGTGCCGGTCTTGCCCGCGATCGGGAACGCGTCGAGCGGGAAGCCTGCGAACGCCCGGGCGGCCGTACCCCGCACCGGCACACCGGCCAGCCCGTCGAGCAGGGCCTGACGTTCGGCGGGGGTCATCTCGACCTTGCCGCCGGCCTCGGGCTGGAACTCCTGGGTCACCTTGCCGGTCTGGTAGGCCTGGGCCCGCAACGCGATCTGCGGGACGTAGCGCGTGCCGCCGTTGGCGAGCGTCGCGTAGCCGTTGGCCAGCTGCAGCGGCGTCACCAGCACGTCGCCCTGGCCGACGCCCACGTTGACGCTGTCACCGGTGCGCCACACGGGGTCGTTGCAGTTGGTGGCCACGCAGAACTCGCGCCGCCAGGTGGGCCCGGGAATCCGTCCCGGACGCTCGCCCGTCAGCGCCACGCCCGTCTCGTCCCCGATCCCCCACGGCGCCAGCAAGCCCTGGAGGCCCTCCTCGCCGAAGCGCTCGCGCTGCAGCCAGAACTGGGCGCCAACGTTGTAGAAGAAGGCGTCGGACGACACCGTGAGCGCATCGCGGATGGTGACCGATCCGTACGCCGCCCCGCCGGCGTTGCTGCGGTAGCACTTGAGCCCCGAGCAACCCGGGATCAGGTAGCCGCCGCCATCGTGGAACACGGTGTCGGGCGCCATGAGGCCGGAATGCAGCGCGGCGTAGCCCATGAACAGCTTGTAGGTGGAACCCGCAGCCCACTGACCCTGGATCGCCCAGTTGTTCAACGGCTGGCCGTTGACGGGGTCGTTGAGGAAGTTCCACTCGTTGGCGTCGATGCCGTCGACAAAGGCACTGGGGTCGTAGGTCGGGAAGGACGCCAGGGCCAGCAACTGCCCGTTGTTGGGGTCCTCGACGACCGTGGCGCCCGTGGTGGCGTTGTTGGGCGGGTTGCCGTTCCTCGGCGGGCGGGCCCGGGCGTCGGCGAGTCCCTGCTGCAGCGCCTGCTCGGCCAAGGCCTGGAGATCGATGTCGATCGACAGCACCAGGTCGTCGCCCGGCCGCGGCTCCCGGTCGCTGATGACCCGCACCGGGTCGCCCTCGGCGTCGACCTCGATGCGCCGAACGCCGGGTGAGCCCCGCAGGTACGGCTCGAAGGTGCGCTCGACGCCGGCCTTCCCGATGTGGTCGTTGAGCGAGTACGGCTTGGTGGTATCGCCGGCCGCCTGGACGTACGTCAGCTCGTCGTCGGCGATCTGCCCCACGTACCCGAGCGTTTGGGCCGCGAGCGTGCCGTAGGGATAGTGCCGGACGGCGGTGCGCTCGCACCACCACGGAGGGGAACTCCTCGGCGTGCTCCTCCAGATAGATCTTGAGCTCCTCGGGGACGTCGGTGGCCACCGGCACCGGGGCGTAGCGGCTGTAGCGGTGGTCGCCGAGCCGCTGGGTGATCTCCTCGGGGCTGATGGGCTGGCCCGCGGCGGTCAGCTCGCTCGTGATCCGCTGGAGCAGCGCCGCCTGGGCGGCCCGGGTGAGATCTCCGAAGGCGTTCCTGTCGATCGCCACCACCACCGCCACCCGGTTGTCGACGAGCACCTTGCCGTTGCGGTCGAGGATCCGCCCTCGGGGCGCCTCGACCTGGACGGTCCGGACCCGGTTGGCCTCGGCCTGCAGCTGATAGTCGGACGAGCCGACCACCTGGAGGTCGTACAGGCGAGCGAACAGCGACGCGAACAGGGCCATGGCGACCACGGCCATCATCGACAACCGCAGCCGCGGCACCTTGTTGCCGCCACCGCGACCGTTGACCCCGGCACCGTTGCCGACGGGCAGGCTCACGGGAGATCCCCGACTCGGCCGAAGGCCGGGGCCACGTCTCGCCTCCGGCGTCGGGCGGGTGGCGATCGATGGAGGTTCCGCCGCCACTCGCGGAGGCCAACTGAGGCGGAATCTCCGTCGAGCCGGCTCACCTCAGCACCACCTCGAGTCGGTCGGGCTCGGTGGGACCGTGCACCCAGCGCATGACCGCCATCACGGGCAGGACCAATGCCGCGTTCCACAGCGCGACCGCGGCGGTGATGGCCGGCAGGTCCGCCCAGGGATAGGGAGCGCCGATCAGGTGGCCGACGCTGGTGTAGAACGCTGTCGCCAAGAGCGCCGCCACCGCGGCGACGGCGAGCGGCCACAATCCGGTGGGCCGGAACAGTCCGCCGCAGACGAGGCCTACGCCGTAGCCGACCACGGCGTAGGTGAGCGCCGAGAGCCCGAACGGGCTGTCGACCACCAGATCGAAGATCAGCCCGGCGAAGAAGCCGTAGGTGGCGCCCCGGTCCGGTCCGCCCGTAAGCGCCGCCGCCACCGTCACCACCAGCATCAGGTCCCCGACGGCCCCGACGACCCGCAAGTCGGCGACGATCGCGATCTGCGCCACGAGCGCCACGACTAGCACGAGAGCGCCCCGCAGCGGTGTCAGGCGGCGAGCGCTCACGAGTGCCTCACGCCTTCAGCCCCCGTCCGTCCAGAGCATGACGCTCAGGTACGAGAGCTGGTCGACGTCCACGACGGGATCGACGTCGAGATCCAGCGCCAGCCCTCCCGAACCTTGACGCGACGACGCCACCGTGCCCACCGGGATACCGGGCGGGTAGGCGCTGCGGTCCACGCCGCTGGTCACCACGCCGGTCCCCTTGGGCACCTTGGTGCTGGGACTGATCGCCGAGTCGACCGACAGCGGGTCGCCGCGCCCCTGTCCCTGAGCCGTGCCCAGGTCGCCGGTGGTGGACAGGCGCACGCCGACGCGGAACTCGGGATCGGTCAGCAGCTCGACCGTCGAGCGTCCGCCGGTTGCCCGGCTCACGCGGCCCACGAGGCCGGCTCCGGTCACCACCGGCATGCCGACCGCGATTCCGTCGTCCGTGCCCTTGTCGATCTCGATCGCGTGGCTGAAGTTGGAGCGCGGCCCCGAAGTGACCCGAGCCGTGGCCGTCTCCACGTTGCCCGCCCAGGGGAGGTCCAGCGACGCCGACAGCTCGGCGAGCTGCCGCTCGGCGTCGGAGGCCTGCACACCCTCGGCATCGGCCGCCTCGACCTGGGCGCGCAGCTCGTCGTTCGCGCGCTGGAGGTCGTCGTAGTCGGTCACGCCGTGCCAGGCGTTGCGCACCGGCGCGGTGACCGTGTCGACCGCGCCCTCGACCGGGCCGATCACCACCGACGCGCCCTCACGCACCTCACGGACGACGGGGGCGTCCCGCAGGCCGACGGTCAGCAGGGTGACCGACGCCAGGACGAGGACGGCGAACCGGGTGCGCGATCCGGTCGGGGGAGAAATCGCCATGGGGGGTCAGTAACCCGTCGATGAGAACAGGACGCTCTTGAGGGCGTCGAACTCCTCCAGCGACTGCCCGGAACCAACGGCCACGGCGTGGAGCGGGTTGGGGGCGATCACGATGGGCATGCCGGTCTCGTGGTGCAGCCGGGCGTCCAGCCCGTTGAGCAGGGCGCCGCCGCCGGCGAGGCAGATGCCCTTGTCCATGATGTCGGCCGCCAACTCGGGTGGCGTCTTGTCGAGCGTCACCTTCACGGCGTCGATGATGGCCGACACGGGTTCCTCGATGGCCTCGCGGACCTCGTCGGTGGTGGTGACGATCGTCTTTGGCAGTCCGGTCATGAGGTCACGGCCGCGGATCTCGGCCCGCAGCTCCTCGAGCAAGGGCCACGCCGAGCCGAGGGCGATCTTCACCTCTTCGGCGGTCCGCTGGCCGATGGCCAGGCCGTACTCCTTCTTCACGAAATTGACGATCGCCTGGTCGACCTCGTCGCCCGCCACGCGGATCGACTGGCTGGTGACGATGCCTCCCAGCGAGATGACCGCCACCTCGCTGGTGCCACCGCCGATGTCGACGATCATGTTGCCGGTCGGCTCCTGGACGGGCAGTCCGGCACCGATGGCGGCGGCCATCGGCTCCTCGATGATGTAGGCCGGCTTGCGAGCCCCGGCGTACTCGGCCGCCTCCTGCACCGCCCGCTGCTCGACGCCCGTGATGCCGGAGGGTACGCAGATCACCATGCGGGGCTTGCCCCAGCGTCGGTTGTGGGCCTTGCGGATGAAGTAGCTGAGCATCTTCTCGCAGATCTCGAAGTCCGCGATGACGCCGTCCTTCAGTGGCCGAATCGCCTCGATGTGGCTCGGCGTGCGGCCGACCATCCGCTTGGCCTCGATGCCCACCGCCACCGGACGACCGTCGCGCACGTTGACGGCGATGACCGAGGGCTCGTTGAGCACGATCCCCTTGCCGCGCACGTAGATCACCGTGTTTGCGGTGCCGAGGTCGACCGCCATGTCTCGACCCGTCAGCGAAGAGAAGAAGTTGTCGGGCATGGGCTCGCGGTCCTTGCGCTTTCGTCGGCTCGCACACGGAAAGCTCGACGTAGGTTAACGAACCCCCATCGGCCAGCGAGCGACCCCCCTGTTGCGATCGCGTCGCACTTTCGGTCCCACGGGCACAAAGCAGATCGCCACGTAGCGCCCGGGGTCGAGCTCCGCCGTGACGTACGTCTGCGCGCCCGGCATGAGCGCCCCAGTCTCGCGCTGGGCGGGGTCGTGCGCGATTCCTAGGCGAGCCCCGGGAACCAGAGCGCGATCTCGCGCGCCGCGGACTCGTGCCCGTCGCTGGCGTGCACCAGGTTCTCGGTGGTGATGGTGGCGAAGTCACCGCGGATGGACCCCGGTTCGGCGTCCTCGACCTTGGTGGCACCCACCATCTTCCGCACCAGGAGGTAGGTGTTCTCGTCGGGACCCTCGACCACCATGGCGAACACCGGCGAACGGATGATGAAGCTGACCAGGTCGCCATAGAACGACTTGCCCTGGTGCTCGGCGTAGTGCCGCACCGCAAGCGCCTCGTCGACCTGGCGGAGCTCCGCGGCCACCAGCGTGAGCCCCTTGCGTTCGAGCCGGCTGACCACCTCGCCCACCAGGCCGCGCTCGACGGCGTCGGGCTTGCACATGACGAAGGTGCGGTTCTTCACCGGCCGGAGGGTAGGTGGACCCGGGCGACGGGATGAAACTCGCCGCGGCCGGTTCCTGGCCCGAGGCAATACGGTCCGATGGAACGCTCTCGAGGCAATACGGTCCGGGGGCCGGTCCCCATTGCCTCGGGAGTTGCGCCGCGGCCCCTATCGCCTCCGGACTCCCGCCAAGGGCCCGACGGCGCCGCCGGTCAGCCGAGCAGGCCCAGGCGGCGGCACGCGGTCCGGGCAGCGCCCACCGTGTAAAGCGACCCGGTGACCATCACCAGTCCGGCCCCGCCGACGTCCTCCGCTCCACCCCCGGCCTCCGCGGCGCGCCACGCCCGCTCGACCGCCTCCCCGACGTCGGGCACCGCCTCGGCCCGGACACCCCGCGCCGCGACGACCTTGGCCAACTCGCCGGCGGCGATCCCCCGCGGCGATGGCGGCGTGCAGGTGACCACCTCGTCGCCGGCACCCACCCCGAAGGCATCGAGCATCTCGTCGAGGTCCCGCCCGCCCAGCAGCCCCAACACCCAACGCCGCGTCCCCGCTACGTCGAACTCATCGGCGAGCGTCGCCGCCGCGGCCCGGGCGCCGTCGGGATTGTGCGCACCGTCGAGCACCAGCAGTGGCGCCCGGTGCACCACCTCGAACCGCCCCGGCAGTCGCAATCCCGCGAACGCCTCCGCCGCCACGTCGGGCGCCAGCGGCCGGCCGAAGAACGCCTCCACGGCCGCAACCGCGGCCGCGGCGTTGTCGGTCTGGTGGGCGCCGTGGACCGGCAGGAACACGTCCTCGAGCACCCCGTTGGGCGTCCGCAGGTCGACGACGTGGCCGCCCAGGGCCAGCCGGTCTGCGATCACGCCGAAGTCCCGGTCCCGCAGCCACACGTCGGCCGGTCCCTCGGCCTCGAACAGCGGGAGCAACGCCGGATCCGGCTCGCCGAGGACCAGGTGGCTGCCGGCCTTCACGATGCCCGCCTTCTCCTCGGCGACGCGCCGCCGCCAGTCGCCCCGGCCGTTGGTGTGGTCCTTGCCCACATTGGTGACGACCGCCACCTGGCCGTCCGCCACGTTGGTGGCGTCCCAGCGCCCGAGCAGGCCCACCTCGACCGCGGCCACGTCCACGGCCACCTGGCTGAACCAGGCGAAGCCGGCGGCCGTGAGCAGCTCGAAGTACGACGGCCGCTCCTCGAAGAACCTCTGGTGCTCCAGCGACTCGAGCTCGCCCATGACCCGGGCGAACTCCTCGGGCTCGATCGGCTCGCCGTTGCGGGCGATCCGTTCGGTGACGTGCTCGAGGTGGGGGCTCGTATAGCTGCCGACGGAGAGCTGATGGGCGGCGAGGAGCGCCGAGATCATGCGGGCAGTCGAGCCCTTGCCGTTGGTGCCGGTCAGGTGGATGACGGGGTAGTCGTTCTGGGGGTCGCCCAGCACCTCGACCACCCGCCGCATCCGGTCGAGCGACAGCCCCTCGACGTGGCCGGCCGAGATGGCCGCCGTCTTCTCGAGGTTGATGTGGTCGTCGAGGTAGGCCTGGGCCTCGTCGAAGTCCAAAGAGGTCAGGACGCTGCCCGACGCGGCCGCTGCCTCGGGGCCTCGGCCCGCGGCACGAGGGTCGGGTTGACCCGCTCCAGCACGACCGCCCGGTCGATCACGCACTTGCCCACGTCGCTGCGGCTGGGCAGCTCGTACATGAGGTTGAGGAGCACCTCTTCGAGGATGGCCCGCAGGCCCCGGGCGCCGGTCCCCCGCAGAAGGGCCTGCTCGGCAATGGCCTCCAGGGCGTCGTCGGCGAACTCCAGCTCGACGTCCTCGAACTCGAAGATCTTGCGGTACTGCTTGATGAGGGCGTTCTTCGGCTCGCCCAGGATGCGAACGAGCGCTTCCTGGTCGAGGCTCGACACTGCCCCGATGACCGGCAGGCGGCCGACGAACTCGGGGATCAGCCCGAACTTGAGCAGGTCTTCGGGCTGCACCTGCTCGAGCAGCACGCCGAGGTCCTTGGCGTCGTAGCGACTCACGTCGGCGGTGAACCCCACGCCGTTGCGGCCGATCCGGCTCTCGATGAGCTTCTCGAGACCCGCGAACGCCCCACCACAAATGAACAGGATGTTCGTGGTGTCGATCTGGATGAACTCTTGGTGGGGGTGCTTGCGACCCCCCTGCGGCGGCACCGACGCCGAGGTGCCCTCCAGGATCTTGAGCAGCGCCTGCTGCACGCCCTCGCCCGAGACGTCGCGGGTGATCGACGGGTTCTCGCTCTTGCGGGCGATCTTGTCGATCTCGTCGATGTAGATGATGCCCGTCTCGGCCTTCTTGACGTCGTAGTCGGCGGCCTGGATGAGCTTGAGCAGGATGTTCTCGACGTCTTCGCCCACGTAGCCCGCCTCGGTGAGCGCGGTGGCGTCGGCGATGGCGAAGGGCACGTTGAGCATGCGGGCCAGCGTCTGGGCCAGCAGCGTCTTGCCGCAGCCTGTCGGCCCGATGAGCAGGATGTTGGACTTGGTCAGCTCGACGTCACCCGAGGGCGTGCCGCCGTACTGCACCCGCTTGTAGTGGTTGTAGACGGCGACCGACAGGATCTTCTTCGCGTGGTCCTGGCCGATGATGTAGTCGTTGAGGAAGTCGTAGATCTCGACGGGCTTGGGCAGCTCGTCGAAGCGCAGCTCGCTCGGCTCGGCCAGCTCTTCCTCGATGATCTCGTTGCAGAGGTCGATGCACTCGTCGCAGATGTAGACGCCGGGACCGGCGATCAGCTTCTTCACCTGCTTCTGGGACTTGCCGCAGAACGAGCACTTGAGCAGCTCGCCACCGTCTCCGAACTTGGCCACGTCGGTCGCTCCCCCGTTTGGCGTGCTAGCTCGCCCGAGTGATCGGGCCGGTCATGTCGGCTGCCTGCCGCGACGAGATGACGTCGTCGATGATGCCGTACTCGCGGGCCTCCTCGGCGCTCATCACGTAGTCGCGGTCGGTGTCCTTGTGGATCCTCTCCTCGGTCTGTCCAGTGTGGTGCGCCAGGATCTGGTCGAGGAGCTCCCGCATGCGCAGGACCTCCTTGGCCGCCAGCTCGACGTCGGTGGCCTGTCCCCCGGCCTGCCCCCAGGGCTGGTGCAACAGCACCCGGGCGTGCGGCAGGGCCAGGCGCTTGCCCGGGGCCCCGGCGGCGAGCAGCACCGCCGCGGCCGAGGCGGCCTGCCCGAAGCAGATGGTGCTGATGTCGGGCTTGATGAACCGCATCGTGTCGTAGATGGCGAACAGCGCGGTGATGTCTCCACCCGGGCTGTTGATGTAGATGTTGATGTCCTTGTCCGGGTTGTCGGACTCGAGGTGGATCAGCTGGGCGCAGACGAGGTTGGCGATGGTGTCGTCGATGGGCGTGCCCAGGAAGATGATGTTCTCCTTGAGCAGCCGGCTGTAGAGGTCGTAAGCCCGTTCACCCCGGTTGGTCTGCTCGACCACCGTGGGAACGAGGTAGTTCTGGATCACTCGGCGTCGCTCTCCGTCTTGTTCTCGTTCGTGTCCTCGTCGTCGGAATTGTCTTGGGATTCATCGGGTGCTGGCCGGATCTCGAGCTCGGCCCGATCGATGGGCTGACCGTCCTCGTCGACGATCTCGACCCGCTCCAGGAGCCAGTCGAGCGCCTTGCGCTTGCGTACATCGGAGCGTACCGCCGCCAGTTGGCCCCCGCGGTCGAACTCGCGGCGCACGTCCTCGACCTTCTCGCCGACCCGCTCGGCGACGCTCGTCAGCTCGTTCTCGAGGTCTTCGTCGGTGCACTCGATGTCCTCGGCGTCGGCCACCGACCGCAGGGCCAGGTCGACCTTGACCGCGGTCTGCGCCGCGTCCTTGAGCTCCGCCGTGAACTGCTCGTTGGTCGTGCCCGACGCCGCCAGCCACTGCTCCGGGTCCACGCCCTGGGCCTGCAGCCGGAGGGCCAGGTCCTGCGCCCGGTGCTGCATCTCGTGGTTGACCAGGGGCTCGGGTGGCTCGTCCTCGACCAGCTTGGCCAGGGCCTCACCGGTCGCCTGGCGGAGCTGGGCCTGCGCCTGCGCCTGGCGCACCACGAGGGCACGGTCCCGGATCGACTGCCGCAGCTCGTCGATGGTCTCGAACTCCGAGTTCTCGGCCGCCCACTCGTCGTCGGCGTCGGGCAGGACCCGCTCCCGCACCTGCTTCACCAGCACCCGGAACCGCAGGTCGCGTTCCTCCCCGGGGTCGGGGTGCTCGGCGTCGAACTCGAGGATGTCTCCGGCCTTCGCTCCCCGCAGCTGTTCGTCCACCTCGGACGTGATGACGCCGCTGCCGACGGTGTAGCTGTAGTCGTCGGCGCTGAGACCCGGCCTGGGGCTCGCCGTCCCAGAGTGCCGCTGATGTCGATGACCACGGCGTCCTCGTCGCGGGCGGGACGGTCGACGTCGGCGAAGGTGGACTGGACCTGCCGCATGCGGTCGACCTGGGCGCCGACCTCCTCGTCGGAGACCGTCGGGCGGGTGATCTCGACCCGGAGGCCGCCGTAGCCGGGCACCTGGACCTCGGGACGCACCTCGACCACGGCGTCGAAGGCGACGGGTCCGTCTTCCTGGCCCGAGGTGATGTCGATGTCCGGCGAATCGATGGCGTCGACGTCGTGTTCGACGAGCGCCTGGGCGTAGTACTCGGGCAGGGCGTCGCTGAGCGCTTGCTCGCGGCCGACCTGGAAGCCCAGGCGGCGCTCGAGGACCTTGCGCGGGGCCTTGCCGGGCCGGAAGCCGGGGATGCGAACCTCGCGGGCGATCTTGCGGTAGGCGTTGGAGATCGCCTTGTCGAACTCGTCCTCGTCGACCTCGACGGAGAGCTTGACCTTGTTCCCCTCGAGGGGCGAGACGGTGGTCTTCACAGGGGCGTGAGTGTAACGGCGGGGTGTGGAACCCCAGTACTACCGCCGGTGGGGTGGCGGCCACAGGAAGGGGTCCCCCGACGCACCCCCCGCCAACCGGCGCTCAGAAACGCCGGAACACGTCACATCCGAACGCCAGAACCGCTCTCGCACGCACCGACCGCCGGTGAGGTGGCGACCCCATCCACTCGGGGGAGCCCACGGGCCCTGCGGGTACGCTGTCCGCCGGTCGACGGGGAGTGGCGCAGTGGAAGCGCACCTGCTTTGGGTGCAGGAGGTCGGGGGTTCAAATCCCCCCTCCCCGACCAGTCTGAGCTGGGATGATACGGTCTCCTGGACTTCGCCGATCAGGCCATGTATCAGCGATGTATCAGGAGACGAGCCGATGGGATGGAAGGCGACCGGGCAGCCGACGGTCCGCAAGCAGCGCGACAAGTGGGCCGTGCGGGTGGACGGCATCGACACCGAGACCGGCAAGCACCGGCCGCGGCAGCTCGGGACCTACCCGTCGCAGCGCACGGCCCTGAAGGCCGCTCGATCGGTCTCGGTGCAGGCGCGCGTCGCGACCCGAGACACGGTCGGCTGGCTCGTGCGGCGCTACGTCGGCTCGCGGTCGGACGTGACGCTGAAGGCCCGTGAGCAGTACGAGTGGGCGATCCCGCACATCGAGGCCGGGCTCGGCGCGATCCGTCTCGATCGTCTCGACCGAGAGGACGTTGCTCGCTGGCTGGACGACCTGGCGAGCGCCGGCCACCTGTCGTGGCGCTCGATCCAGATCTGCCGGACGGTCCTCCGCGCCGCACTGGCCGATGCCGTCGAGGAGGGGCTGCTGCGCCGGAGTCCGGCGGCCCGGGTGCCCATGCCGCGGGCGGTGGCCAAGCCGCCCAAGCAGAAGGAGGTCGACGCCTGGACTGACGAGCAGGTGGCGCGCTTCTTGTCGGTCAGCGCCGACCATCGCTGGGCCGTCGCCTTCCGCCTCGGCGTGCTCTACGGCCTCCGCCGCTCCGAGGCCTTGGCGCTCAAATGGGACGACCTCGACGCGAAGAAGAGCACATTGCGGATCGACGAGGGCCTCGTCGCCGTCCGGCAGGGGGCGGCGTGGAGCAACGCGAAGAACGCTCGCTCGAGGCGCGTCATCCCTCTGGATGACGAAACCCTCCGGGTGCTGGCGCGCCATCGGAAGGCGCAGGCCCAGGAGCGGCTCGCGGCCGGCAACAAGTGGGAGGACCGCGATCTCATCATCGCCACCCACGCCGGCCGCCCGGTGATGCCCCGCAGCCTCGACCGGGCGTTGGAGGTCCTCATCGCCGTGGCCGGGCTCCCCCGCCTCACCTCCCACGGCCTCCGCCACACCGCGGCGACGCACATGGTGCGAGGCGCCGGTGACGTGGGCGAGCTGCGGGCGATCGCGGATCTGCTCGGCCACTCTCCCGACATGCTCATGAAGGTCTACGCCCACGCCATGCCGGAGAGCACGAGGGCCGTCGCCGATCGCATCGGCGCCCGGGCCACAGCATCACCGGACCGGTAGCTGCGTCGAAGCCATTCGTGGCCGCCGCACCCGCAAGCCCCCCCCCATGCAGGTGCAACGGTTAGGCAACCAGCGCACGGCGTCCGCCGTGGGTCTCGTTCTACGGGTAGAAGTAGACCAAGTGCCATACCTTCCGGCGCTTGAGCGACTCGGACAACGTGAACGGCTCGCCGTTCTGGTCCAGGAGGGAAGTCCGGCGCCTTGTCCCCTTTGCTTGAGCGTGTCCACGACCCTTCCGGTGCCACGATGACACCGGTCGAGGCGACGTCACCGCTCGCCGGTGATCCGCGACCACCCCGGAGCGAGGCGGCCGGGGGGGCTCTCCGGGAGGCCGAACGCGGCGGAGCACGACGACCAATCGCCGCAACCGTGATCCGGGTCACGTCATCGGGTCGATCCTCCGGTGGGCCCTTCGGTACGACGCCGATCGCCGCGGGTCTCCTGCCTCCCGCCGCCGCGGTCGCAGGCAGGCTTGGGGACACCGGGCGTGGTCCCGGTCACGTTGTCATTCTCATCGAGCGCGAAACCCGCCACCTCGGAGACGACGTGTGAGGTTGTGGACATCCGCCGAGTCTGATGTGAGGCCGTCGGCGTCCAACGAAGCGCTTCCGCGAGGGGCGACCAGCAGCTCGGAGACTGCATATGATCGCCTCTCCGAGACACTGATGGAACGATGGATTCGCGGTGGTTCCTCCACGGAAGCTCGCTCGACAGAGGGGGCCGGGTAAATGACAGATGACGAGGAAGCGATGGGCCCGATCAGCTACCTGATCGTGGAGTTCCCGGACAACCGGATGACGGGCGAAGGCTTCCCGATCCTGGTCGACCTGGTCGACCGGGACTGATCCGTATCCTCGACCTCCTGTTCGTCACCCGGGAGGCGGACGGCTCGCTGCGGCGCCATGCAGCTGCCCGACCTCGACCGGGACGGGAGATCGACCTGGCCGTCTTCGAAGGGGCATCGTCGGGCCTCCTCGACGACACCGACTTGGCCGATGCCGCTTCGGTCATCGAGCCCGGCTCCTCGGCCGGCATCCTGATCTTCGAGAATCGCTGGGCGACGTCCTTCACGCAGGCGTTGCGGCGGGGCGGGGCGAGCTGGTGGCCGCCGGCTACATCCCGCAGGACGCCATCCCGGCGTCGCTCGACGCCGCCGAAGCGGCCGCTGAGCAGACCAGGGAGGACGCGACCATGCCCGGACTCCTTCGAGGTGTCGCCCGGACCGCGGTGGTGGCGGGTACGGCGACCGCCGTGTCGAACCGCGTCTCCCGCAGGCAGGCCAACCGCTGGGCCACAGAAGAGGACCAGCAGTACGCGCAGCAGCAGCAATAGCGCAGCAGCAGTACGAGCAGCAGCAGTACGCCGCGCCCCAACCGCGCTCCGGCACCCGCGCCCGACCCGATCACGCAGCTGAAGGAACTGGCCGAGCTCAAGGACCAGGGCATCCTCACGGAGGCCGAGTTCGAGGCCCAGAAGGCCAAGATCCTCGCGTCGTGACGTTCCGGGGGAGCACGCGATGCTCTTCCTTTATCGGCCCCGGCAAACATGGATGCCCTACCGGCCGCCCAGGCGCCGCACGGAACAGGACCTCGTACAACCTCCACTCCAGCAGGCGTACGCAGCGACCCGCCAGGTCGCACCGTACACCCCGCAGCCGCGCCCCGCCGGCGGCCGACGACACCATTGCCCGCCTGAAGGAGCTCGGACAGCTCCGTGAGTCCGGCGCGCTGACCGACGCCGAGTTCGCAGCTGCCAAGGCCAAGGTGCTCGGCGAAGGCAACGCGACACTACGTCGAATGCCGGCGGGCGACAACGCTGATGCGAGCGTTGCGCGCTGGCCTCGAAGGCGACAGCACCGTGATCCGCGACTGTACACCGAGGACGTGAAGGCTGGACGCCGGCGCTGTCAGCCTCGTCGGTCGCCGAGCTCGGCGGCCCAGTTCGACCGCCGCGACAATGTGTTCTCCGGCATCGAGCTCGAGGTTGCACCGCTCGACGTCGGCGGCGACTATGCCTGCGCCGAGTGGTGCGCCACGATGACGCATACCGGGCCGCTGGTGCTTGCCGAGGGCGAGATTGTCGAGCCCACAGGCACGCGGATCACCCTGAACGGCGCAACGGTCGCAGAGTTCCGCGGCGACCGGATCTGCTCACTTCGGCAGTACTGGGACGAACTCGCGGTGTTCGAGCAACTCGGCTTAACGTCGGACGACGATGCGTGACGACATCGGTTGGGCGATGCGGCCAGGCCGTCACCGCCGAGCACCCCGAGCTCGAAGGCAGCCACTCCTCTCGCTTCGAGCTCCCCGGTGCGCGGGAGTCGCGGGCATCGATCCGCGTCTGTGACAGCTCGGTCGAGCCGCGGTCGTATCAGTGCGACTTCGGGGCGTTTCGAAGGCAGGCTGACCTCGCAGATCCGGGATGCAACATGGCGTCGAGCTGATCGAGCAGCTATGTGCGGTGCCGAAGGAGCGACGTCAGAGTAGGGCTCTAGGGCTTGGACGTTCGAGGCACGCGATCGCTGGAAGACCGCAGCGACCTCTGGAGGCGCGGTAGCCATGCAGTCGTGTCGAGCGGTCGGGCAAGCATTGGATTTGTCGCAAGTGCGTTGAGCGAGTCGGCGGCCGGCACTACATTCAGCAGTTCGACGTGTTGTAGCCGGCGGCAGACCAACCAGCGGAACCAGCGAGCGGATGCGGGTTCGCTTGTTGAACGAGTCCCACGACGGCAGGGTTCGCAGGGTCAGGACCTCCAGCGAGAGCATGCTGCCCAGCGGTGAGAGGTCGGCGATCTTCGGAAGGTGAGTGTCGCGAGGTAGCGCAGTTCTGCCAGAGGTCGAAGGGGCTCGAGCGTGTGGTCGGGATAGGTCGCAATCGACAAGCCCTTCAGCTTGGTCAGCCGCGACAGGGGAGCTCCGATACTTGCAGTGCCAAACCGTCGCCGTGGTCACGCCTTCGGGTGCATGCCCGATGCGAGCGGAGTCGACCAGTACCTTCGTCGCGACCAGAACGTCAGCTTTCACAGACGCATGTCGGTCAGCTCACGCTGGAGAGCGCGGCGGCGATGGCGAAGCCGAGGACAGTGACCAGGCCTGCCACTTTGCCGGCCTGCCGGGCCGCCTCTGGGATCATGGAGTCGATCAGCATGACCAGTAGCGCCCCGGCGGCGAAGCCATTGATGGCGGCTTGGAGATCGCCGGAGGTGTTGTCGGCGATCCCGTAGCCAGCAACGGTGGCGAGCGTGCAGATCAGCGCGACGACGGTCCAGAGGCGGGTGATTGTGGCGGGGGTTCGACCCGCGGCGCGGATTTCGGTGGCAGAACCGATGGCTTCGGGCAGGTTGGAGATGAAGATGGCGGCCAGTAGGCCGACGCTGACACCGCCGCCGGTGGCGAGGCCGATGCCGAGCACCATCTGTTCGGGATGCCGTCCAAGAAAGCGCCGAGGGCGAGCGCGGTCCCGGCCTCCGAGGTCTGCGCCTGAGCGGCGGACGGTCCGGCGCGCTGGGCTGGCCAAGGCGGTCGACGGCGCGGTCGGCCAGGTAGTAGGTGAGCGCGCCAGCGGCGAGGCCGAGCGCAACGGAGTCGCCGCCGCCGAGCTGGACGCCTTCCTGGGCGAGGTCGAAACTGACGGCGCTGATAAGCGCGCCGGCGCCGAAGGCGAGCACGACGCCGACCGAGCGGTCCGGCCACGGCCGTGCGAGTCCAAGCAGCGCGCCGACGATCAGCGACGATGCAGCGAGTGCCCCCCACCCCAGTGCGTCGGCCAAATCTCAGCCCGCGTTGTCGACGCCGGCGGTAGTCATGCGCACAGAATGGCACCGAACCGAGCGCAGACCGGGTTCCGGATCGGCAGCACAGAACGAGCGGCGGCGGGGCTTTGGCCGCCCGAGGGCTACGCCTGGCCGGCTCGAGCGGTGGCGCCGACCTCGGCCAACCCGTGGACGAGCGCCTCGATGTCGCTGTCATCGTTGTACGCATGGAGTGATACGCGGAGGCACCCGTTGCGGTCACTGCAGATGACGCGGTGCTTGGCCGCCAGGAACCGCTGCACGGTCCCAGACGAC
Organism: uncultured bacterium; assembly: GCA_963813485.1. Lineage (GTDB taxonomy): Bacteria > Actinomycetota > Acidimicrobiia > Acidimicrobiales > VFJN01 > DASQUK01. The sequence continues at coordinate 1,611 of CAWEZE010000014.1, read as the reverse complement.
AGCGTTGGGTGCATCAGAGCGACGATGTGGCCGCTGGAGGCGGGGTCGGACAGGTCACGGAAGGGCGACCAGCCGAGCGGTGCCACTCGCTCGACGAGGCTCGTCGCCAAGCTCCGAGCGTGCGCCTGGATGCGGCGGGGATCGAGGTCGGACAGCATCGTGATGGACTCGCACAGTCCGACCGCTGACGCGTAGGCGATCGTGGACATCTCGAAGCGCCGCGCGTCTGGGGCTAGCGACAGCGACATGGCGTCGAACGCGAACGGGTGCTCCGTTCCCTTCCACCCGACCAGCTGCGGTGTCTCGTCCACCAGTTCGGCATCCAACGCGAACAGTGCAACGCCACCGTGAGACGAGAGCCACTTGTACCCGCTGCAGACAACGGCGTCAGCGTCCCAGCTGGCCATGTCCACCGGCGCGGCGCCTGCGATCTGGGTGGCATCCACGATCACCCGCGCTCCCGCCTCGTGGGCGCGATCGGCCACCGCTCGAACGTCGACCTTGGTTCCCGTGCCGTACTGGATCGCGCTCGAAGCACACAGCAGTCGTGGTCTCGTCGATGGCGTCGACGAGACAGGCCGTCAGGTCTTCACCCCGACGGTCGTCGACGGTGACGATGCGAGTCGGGGACCGTTGCGCCGCCAACAGCCACGGGTAAGAAACGCTTGGGAAGTCCGAGGACACGAGCACGACAGAGGCATCGATCGTGCCGACGAGCGCGGCGGCTTGCCCCAGTGCTTCGCTCGCACCCCCGGTGATGGCCACCGAAGCTGGCGGGGTACCCAACAGCGAGGCCGCGGCCAGACGAAGCTGGTCGAGTACGCGTACCTCGTCCTCGTCGGATAGCCGCAGGTTGCCGTACTGGGCCACCTCCGACATGAACCGGAGCATCGCCGACATGCTTCGCGTCGGGATCAGTCCAAGCGCGGCCTGGTTCAGGTAGACGCAGCTGTCAAGGGCTGCGTACTCGCTGCGAGCGATGAGGCTGTCCATGTCTCAGCTTGGTTCGACCGCAGCCGTCGAGGCGCTCGGCTTCGGCGCCGCTCGGTGACCAGTCACGACGACCGCCGCCTGCCCGAGGCCGTGGTTGGGCGGTGAAACCAATATCCCACGGCACGGACCGTCGAACCGAACGGCAGCGGTGCCCGGCCGGCTGCCTCGTGTCAACTCTTTCAGGTGCGGATGTACCTGTCGTCGTTCCGTGTCGGCAACAGCCCCGGCCAGCTCGTCCGGTTGGCAAGAGGTGGTAGGCGCGCTGCGGTCATCGCAAATGCGATGGATGCCGCTCCACCGGAGATCCGCAGCGAGGGCGTCAAACGGGAGCTGGATGCGCTGACCGCGCTCGGGCTCGTGGCAGAGGAACTCGACCTGCGTGACTACTTCGGCACGGGCGGCGCGGTGGCGAGCGAGCTGCGCCGTTACGACATCGGGTGGCGGCGAGGCGGCAATGTCTTCGTGCTCCGCTACGCACTTGCAAGAAGCGGAGCCGATGCCGAGCTGACCCGCCTGCTCGGCGAGGACGCCATCGTCTACAGTGGTTACAGCGCTGGGCCCTGCGTACTGGCACTCACGCTGCGCGGCCTGGAGACCGTGGACCGCGCCGCCGTCGTG
>CAWEZE010000013.1:0-473514 GCA_963813485.1 uncultured bacterium | reverse complement strand
GGCGATCGTGTGGTTGAGCTCGCCGAGCACGTGCAGGGCCTGGGAATAGCGCCCGCGGCCCTGTAGGAGGGCATCCGCCATCTCGGCGGCCCGGGCCGCTACCCGGGGCAGGGGCACCCGCTCGGGTCCGGAGACTGCCAGCCCCTCGGCGGCCAGCGCCCGGCGCACCGTGGCGAGGATCTCGCGCAGCTCGTAGGGCTCGGCGTCGGCCACCCAGTAGGCGTTGCCGGGGGCCTTGTCGGACACCTCGGCTCGCAGCAGGCCCTGCACGAGGTTGTCGGTGTAGACCATCGATCGCTTCTGGGTGCCGTCGCCCACGAGGGGGAAGCGGCCCTTGCGGATCGCGGTGAAGAACCGGCTCTGCCGGGGCGGCTGGTATGGGCCGTAGAACCATGGCGCCCGCACCGTCACGGTGCCGAGGTCGCCGCGGTCGTGAGCCTGCTTGACCAGCTGCTCCGCCTCTTGCTTCGAGCGGCCGTAGCCCATGTAGGGCTCGTAGGGGGACTCCTCGGTGAACACGTCGTCGGGCCCGGGATTGACGCCGAACGGGGAGTTGGACGACACGTGCACGAACCGGGCGGCGCCCGCGCGCCGCGCCCGGTCCAGCATGAGCTGGGTACCGCCCACGTTGACGTCGAACAGCTCGCGGACGGACTTGCGGGGATGGATCACCGCGGCGGCGTGGAACACCGCGGCTTCGGGACCGACGCCATCGAACAGGCGGTCCACGGTGTCCGGGTCCCGCACGTCGCCGGTCACCGTCTCGATGGCGGGTGAGACCAGCTCGAGAGGCGGCGCCTCGGCGGGCGCGGGCACCAGGCACCGCACCCGCTCGCGGCCCGGGGCGAGCGTGCGGACCAGGTTCTGACCCAGCCAGCCGGATGCGCCGGTGACGACGGCGACCGGCGCCGGGGCGCCTGCGGGTACGGATGGCGCGCTCACGACGCCAGGAACTCGTCGCAGTTGCGGGCGGCGATGGCCATGATCGCCGCCTGGGGGTTGACGCCGGGGGCGTCGGGGAGCAGTGACGCGTCGTTGACCCGCAGGTTGCGATAGCCCCACACACGGCCGAAGCTGTCGGCCCCGGTTCGTTGGCGGTCCTCGCCCATCCGCACCGTCGAGGTGAGGTGCACGGTCATGACGGTGGCGCGGCTCCGGGTGAGGGCATCCCACCACGCACCCAGCTCGTCGATGCGGCGAACCACCGGTCCCCCCAGGATCGAGGGATGTAGCTCGGTGGCGCCCGCTGCCAGGAGCAGCTCGCCCAGGTGGACGATCCCCCGGGCCAGCCGGCTGAGGTCGCCATCGGTGAGCTTGTAGGTCACGACGGGCGACGCCAGCCCCGGTACCGCCAGGACCCGTCCGCTGCCGTCGCTGCGGATGGCGGCGTAGTAGACCGAGATGTTCTCCCAGTCGGCCAACGCGTCGTCGAACGGCACTCCGGTGTCGGCCAGTGCCATCGCGATGTGTCCGCGGCGGCTGGCCGAACCGCCGATGGTCAGGCTGGGTGCGAACTCGGTGACGCGGTGCATGGGGACGTCGCCGTGGTCGATGGGGTGGGGGAAGCGGGCGGCGATCTTGACGGTCGGGTGCATCTTCAGGCCGTTCCCGGCGTTGCGCCGGATGCCGCTGCGCTGCAGGAGGGCTGGCGTCTCGACGGCGCCGGCGCAGACGAAGACGTGGTCGGCACGGATCGTGAGCCGCTCGACGGCGCCGCCGTCCTGGCGACGCAGGGCCCGAACGCCGACGACCCGGTCGCCGTCGCGCAGGAGCCGCTGAACCCGGCAGTCGGCGACGATCGTCGCCCCCGCCCCCAGCGCGCGGGGGAGCATCGTGCGCGACATCGTCTGCTTGGTGCCGCGGCCGGCGGCGTCGTAGCGGAACACCCGGGCGAACTCGACGTGGCGCCAGCCGAGCTTGGTCGCACCTCGCTCGAGCATCGCCGAAGACGGCGGAGGCGCCCCGGGCAGGGTCGACACGCCAAGCTCCTGCTCGACGCGGTCGGCGTGGCGGCCGAGTTCCGCCGGCGTGAACTCGTCGATGGCGTAGCGCGCCTCCCAGTCGGCGACCAGGGCGTCTGGCAGCCGGTGGTAGAGGCCGCTGTTCACTTCGGTGCTGCCCCCGACGCAGCGACCCTCGGCGTAGGCGATGTTGGGGTTGCCGAGCGCCAGCGATGCGCCATGGTGGCGGTATTTCGCGACCATCTCCTCGAGGGAGAACGGCTCGTGGGCGTCGGCGTCCACCCAGGGACCCTCCTCGACCACCGCCACCTGGCGTCCGGCGTCGGCGAGGCGGGCCGCGGTGATGCCGCCCCCGGCGCCGGAGCCGATCACGAGGATCTCAGTGTCGACGGTCTCCATCAGGCCGCCCGGGACGATGCCAGCTCGTTCTCCGCGAAGATCACCAGCGACCTCATGGCCCGCACATACTGGCGGACGACGCCGATGGGTCCGGTCTCCCACGACTTGAGCCGCGCCGCCAGTGCGTCGTCACCGTCGAGCCGGCCGAGGGCGCGGAGCGCGGCGGCGTAGCCGCCGAGCAGGATCGATTCCCCTGTCAGCCCGAGCCGCAGGTGCTCGGGCTTGTCGCGCAGCGAGCCGTCGACGAACGCCTCCACCGACGACCGCACCCCGGGATCGTCGGACTGGACGAGAGCCGCCACGACCTCACGCTCGAACCAGAGCATGGGGGGAGAGCCTACGGGTTGGCGTCTCCGGCCGGGAATGACCGCGGCCGGCGCCTCCGCTCGGCTCCTTACACGTCCGGCCAGCGGCGGCGTTGGCGGCGTCGCTGGCCGCCGGCGTCGCCGAGGGCCCAGGCGCGGCGCCAGGCGGGGGCCGACGGCCCGGTCAGCGCCGGCGACGTGCCGGCGTGGGCGCGGCGTCGAGCCGACCACCAGTCGGTCGTGGCCTCGTCGGCGAGTGCCTCCACGGCCCGCTGGATGGTGGCGGATACGCGGCGGGCGTTATCGCCCGGGTCTGCCACCAGCGGGGCGCCAAAGGTGACTGTGGCGGTGGCGGGCGTTGGCCAGCGCTTGCCCTTCCGCAGGATGCGGCCGGTCCCGTGAAGGTGGATCGGCACCACAGGCGCGCTGCAACGCAGTGCCAGGTAGGCGGCGCCCCCGTGGAACGGCTGGCCCCACCCGTCGGGGCTGCGGCCACCCTCCGGGAAGATGAGCATCGACCAGCCGGCGTCGATCAGCTCGGCGGACCGGTCGGCCGAGCGCCGCGACACCCGGGTGCGCTCGATGGGGATGGCGCCTATGACCAGGGCCGACACCGCGCTCGTCAGCCGCGTCCGGAAGAAGTAGTCGGCCGCACCCCCGACGAACAGCTTGTGGCGCCACGTGTCGGGGATCGCGGTGAGGAGCACCGGGGTGTCGACGTGGCTGTGATGATTGGCGGCGAAGATCACGGGCCCGCGGTAGCCGTCCGCCAACGCGTCGAGGCGGTCGAGGCCCGCCACCCGCGGCCGGGCCAGGGCGCCCACCAGTCCGCGGCCCACCGTCTCCACCAGTGCGGCCCGCGCCAGCCGGGCTGGATAGCGGCGGGCCCAGTCGGTGTCGTAGTCGGGGCCCGCCCGTGGCGGAGCTTCGGGGACGTCGACCCCGGCGGGCACCGACGGCGCCGAGTAGGGGAAGGGCAGACGTGGCAACCGCCTGGTCAGGGCGTCGGGGAGCGCGGCCATTGTCGTCCCGCCCTACTTGACGTCCGCCATGACCAGCGGCGGGTTGTGGAGGTGTGTGATGGTGGCGTTGCGGCCGACCACGTCCTCGGCCATCTCGAGGGCGTCGGCCAACGTCGACGCCGGCGTGAAGCCCAGCCGGCGCACCGAGCGGGTCTCGCCGCCCACGACGATCACCTTGCCGGTGTGCGCGAGGCCGTGGCAGCCCCAATACCACATGTAGAAGGGATGGACGCCGTGGTAGGCGTAGCTGGTCCGGTAGAGGTGCCGGTACCACTCGTCTTCGGCGTACTGCTTCTCGTAGCGGGTCTCGATCTCCAACGGGTCGGTGGTGTCGGCCAGCACCTGCTCGAAGAAGTCGATGTAGCTGGGATGGTGCACCGGGTGGAACTCCCAGGTGGTCGGGTGGCTCATGATCACCACGCCGCCCTCGCGCACCAGGGGCCGGCCCCGGTACATGTTGAAGAAGTAGCCCAGCCCCAGGCACATCACGAGGATCGGGTTCATCACCGAGCCGACGTTGTAGGGACAGATGTAGGGCAGCCCCATGGTGAGGATGTCGGTCTGGCCCTCGATGGGCACAAGTTGCTGGCGGAAGACGCTTTCGGTGGTCATGTCGTGCACCGCCTCGACTTCACCGGCCTGCACGGAGGTCACCCCGTATGGCGCCTGCCACGCCTGGAAGATCCGGCGGCGGGCCTTCGGAGGCAGGCGGTCCAGCCCTGCCTTCATGGCGACGAAGCTGGCCCGATCGCGGGCGGTCCACTCCCATTCCCGCTTCTGCAGCACGGCCATGGGACCGTTTGTGCCGAACGTGTCGTTGTTGAGCGTGGTCTCGATCTGGAAGATCTTCACGCCCGCGTCGCGCAGGACCTTGCCCATGCGCCAGTTGGAGCTGTGCAGCTCGGAGTGATGCCGGTCCATGAAGCTGCGGCTGTGCTGCATGGTGGTGACGTTGTGGTGGTGCCGCAGGCTGCGGTAGCTGGCCAAGCCGGTAGCGGTGGACTTGTGGCCGCCGTCCATGGCCACCAGGTTGATGTTGACGTAGACGACCAGATCGCTCTCTGCCGCCCGCTTGTTGATCTCGACCTCCTCGCCCTGGGGCGTGCTGCCGAGGAACGCAAGGTTTTCGGGGTCTTCGGCATCGTGGTTGTACAGCAGACCGTGCGGGGCGAAGGCGTCGTAGACCCGATCGCCCACGGCATGGCGCAGCTCTGCCTCGGTCATACGCCGGTGGAGGGCCAGGGCGGCGATGAGATGGACGTCGTCGACGCCTGCCTCGGCCGCCAGGTCGAGCACCGCCTCGATCACGCGCTGGCGGATGTCGGGCCGGCGCATGGGCGGCAGGGGCAGCGAGATGTCGTCGAAGCAGATCGTGAGCTTCATGCCCGCGTGGAGGAGGGCCCGGAGCGGCGGGCCGCCGCCCAGCGGGCTCTCGAGCGCCTCGCGGATGGCACCCTCGGGGTCGTCGAGCGGCTCGAGCGGCTCGCCGGGGTAGAGGACTCGGCTGCGCCCGGCGGGCAGCTTCTCCAGCCGCAGGCTCTCGCCGTGGTGGAACAGGATCGGCGGAGTCGAGCGGTCGACCTCGAGGACGAAACCGGGGCGGGGCATCTAGCTGCGCTCCTCGGGGCCAGGGGGATCGCGGAACGGGGCACGCCAGCCGGGCGCCGGGTCGCCCCCGTCGTCGAGCCAGAAGTCGAGGCTGCGGACGATGCGGCCGTCCTCGACGTCGGCGAACGACAGGCAGTGGAACAGGTCGTCGCCGTGGGACACGCGCACGCGGGCCGCGACTCGTGGCCCCACCTCGAGGATCTCGTCGACGGTGATCGACCATCCCTCCGGGTAGGCACGGTTCATCGCGATGAAGGCGTCGCCCGAGGGAAATCGCTCGTGGGAGGCGGGATAGTCGCAGACGAAGTCGTCGGCCAGGGTGGTGCGGGCGCCGTCCCAGTCGCGCGCCTCCATCCGCTCCCAGAGCGCACGGACTACGTCTCCAGGACGCTCGCTCATCGGTCGATCCCTCGTCGTTCGCCCCGGAGATCGAAGGCGATCTTCACCGCACCGCGGCGACCGGCGTTGGCGGCGTGCTCGATGGCGTCCTCGTAGCGCGACAGGGGATAGCCGGCGGACACCAGCCGGCCGAGGTCGAGGCTGCTGATCAGGTCGATCGCGGTGGCGAAGTCGTGACCCCGATCATCGTGCTCGTCGTAGGCGTAGACGCCCCGCAGCCCGACCTCCCGTTGCCACACCGGCGTGAGGTCGAGCGTCGTCACACCCGGCATGCCCACCAGATACACGGTGCCACGGGGAGCACACACGCGGATCGCCTGTGCGATCGAGTCCGCCGTGCCCACGCAGTCGATCACGCCATCGACGCCGCAGGTGAGCTGCCCGTGATCGAGCACCAGCGATGCCGTCGCCGAGCGGACGATCCGTTCGAGCTCCCCGGGCGCGCACACCGTGTCGGCGCCGAGCTCCTTGGCCCAGCGCTGCTGCTCGGGGTGCTTGGCCGTGGCGATGAACGGCCCCCGGGGCGTTCCCAGGGCGCCGAGGGCGGCGATCGTCAGGAGCCCCAGTGCCCCGGCCCCGACCACGGCGACCACGTCGTCCACGACCTGCTGCGCGGCGTGCACGGCGCAGGCAGTCGGCTCGACCAGCACCGCCTCCTCGTCGGTCAGCTCGTCGGGCACCTCCACGACCTGGGACTCGTGGACCACCATCTCCTGCGACCAACCGCCGCCGGTCGACTCGCAGAACCCGCACTGCAGGCCGGGTTCGAGGCTGCCGAACGCGACCCGCTCGCACAGGTTGATGCGCCCCTCCTGGCACATGTCGCACGGTGGGTTGATGCCGCGCGCCGCGCAGTGCAGCACCGGGATCACCACGACGCGGCGGCCGTCGTCGAGATCGCCGACGATCTCGTGCCCCGGCGTGAAGGGGAACGACACGATCGGTTCGAAGTAGCGGGACGACCGGCCGTCGATCGTGGCGAGGTCGCTGCCGCAGATCCCGGACAGGCGCGGGCGCAGCCGCAGCCAGCCGGGCCCCGGCAGGTCGGGCGGGTCGATGTCGCGCAGCGACAGCGGGCCGTAGCGGGCGCCGCGCCCGGGTCGCAGCGAGCCCGCCACCATCGCCGCCGCGTAACGGGCCGGCCGCCGCGAGAACATCAGGGCCTTCATCGCCGGCTCCCGTTGCTCCCCGCCAGCACGTCCGACGTGAGCAGCCGCGTCAGGAGACCGGGCTTCCCGCCCCCGTGCCACGCGGGCCCGATCGGCAACGGCGGTTCGGGCGCACCGCTGGCCTTGTCGAAGTGCTCCACCAGCCAGCCCCGCTTGCGGGCCAGCGCCGCCAACCGCGTCTCGGGGTTCACGGCCACCGGGAACCCGACCGCCTCCAGCATCGGCAGGTCGCTGGTGGAGTCGGCGTACGCGACCGCTTCCGCCAGGTCGAAGCCGTTGGTGGCGGCATAGTCGGCGAGCAGGGTGGCCCGGGCCTCGCCCGTGGGTGGCACGTCCACCAGCTCGCCCCGGTACGTGCCGTCCGGGCGGGTGTCGAGCCGGGCGCACACCACGTCGTCGAAGAGCGGCCGGAGGGGACCGATGGCGAAGTCGAGCGCACCGGTGATCAGCAGAGTGCGGTGGCCGAGGCGTCGGTGCTCCCGGACCCGGCGAATCGCGGCCGGGAACGACTTGGCCAGCAGCAGGTGGCTGAACATCTCGTTCGAGTCGTCGTCGAGCTGGGCGATCGGCGCGCGGTCGTAGCGCCGGTAGAAGTGGCGCAGGAAGTCGCTGCGGTCGCGCCGGTCGAGTGCCAGCAGCGACGGCGCCTCGGCCAGCGTCTTGAGCACGTAGCGCAGGCGGTCGTCGCGGGGGAGTCGCCGGGTGGCCAGCCACGAGTACGACGCCACCACGTTGGAGGCGATGAGCGTGTTCTCCAGGTCGAAGGCGGCGAACTGCCGCTCGGCGGCGAGCACCTGGCGGCGCAGCCGGTCCGGGCGGTTCTCGCTGCTGCGCCCGCCGGGCGTGGTCCGCACGCGGGCGTGCCGGACCACCGACGGGAGGTGCACCTCGTGCACGTAGGTGCGCCAGTCGATCACCCGTGGGTCGAAGCAGAACGCGGCCTGGTCGTCGGCGCCGAGGGTGTCCCACAGGGCCAGCAGGCGGTCGACCCGGTAGATCGCCTCGCATTCGGCATAGGCGCCGTACAGCTCGACGTAGCCCAGGGCCCGCTCGGCGTCCTCCCGGCGCTCCTCGAGCTTGGCCGACCACGCCGCCTGCCGGCCGCGCAGCGGCAGCGACTGCAGCGTCGACTCCGCCCGCTCGATGGCGCTCTTGGCTCGCACCAACTGGCGCTGGACCCGGCCCCGGCCGGGGAACGACCAGTCGGGCACGACGATCGGTTGGCCCTCCGCGTCGTACAACGGCCGCTCGAGGAACCACTCGCGCACCAGGTCGACCAGGTGCCGGTAGCGCAGCGGGTTGGTCGACCCCGACGCCACCTGCACGATCGCCGGATCCTCGGGCGGTCCGCCGGCCGCCACCGCGACCACGGCGCCCACCACCAGGTCGACGGGGATGACGTCCACGGTGCCCTCGGGCACGCCGGGAAACTCCCGGAGCAGGCCGCGGGCGTAGCTGATGATGATGGGCTCAGCCATGCGGAAGCCGCGGATCCAGCCGGGCCGGGGCTCGGCCAAGGCCGACTCGATGATCGACGGCCGCACGATGGAAACCGGCAGCTCGCCCCGCTGCTGCAGCAGCGCCCGCTCACCTAGGGCCTTGGTGTATGCGTAGGCGTCGGGCCAGCCCAAGGACGACGCCCGCGCCCGCCCGGCCTCGACCATGCGGTCCTTGACCCAGGTCTGGCGTCGCTGCTCGGTCTTGGCCGCCAGGGCGGGCGTGCCGGCGGCACCCAGTTCGTGGCGGGCCTGCTTGCGGAAGCGGGCGAGGGCCTCCGGCGTGCGGCTCTCGGACTCGGCGTCCCGGCGGGCGCGGCGGGCGCCGTCGACCTCGCCGCGCCAGTCCACGTCGACGAAGAAGGGGCTGTCGTGGACCGGCTCCTCGGGTGCCGCCCCCCGGCGGTTGCCGGCGACGTAGCACGTCGACACGGCGACCAGGTGAGGGGTGACCTCCAGGTCCTGGAGCGTGCGCACGATCCGGCTGGGACCGAGCAGGTTGACCTCGACGGCGCCGTCCAGTGGCGAGTCGAACGCCACGGTGGCGGCCGAGTGGACGACGATGTCGCACGACGCCAGGACGCCCCGACCGTTGTCGTCGAGGCCGAGACCGTCCGTGCCGACGTCGCCGGCGATCACCTGGACCCGGGCCTCGACGAGCGCGTCGAGCTCCGACGGCCCCAGCTCCGAGCGCAGCCGATCGAAGGCGTCGTTGCGGAAGATCTCGCGCCGGGCCCGCTGGGCGGCCGACGAGCGCTTGCCGGGCCGCACGAGCAGCACGAGCTCACACGCCGGGACCAACCGCAGCAGCCGCTCGATCAGCGCGGTGCCCAGGAACCCGGTGCCGCCGGTGATGGCGATGCGCTTCCCCTCGAGGCCCCTAGCCACGGACTCCACCGCGTTTGTCTACCATCTGGTAGATGGCAGAGGCGACGCCGGCGCCGAATCCCGTGGTGGCCGAGCCGGGCGGCGAGGCCCCGGGCCCGAGCGGCCCGGCGCAAGGCGCCAAGAGCGGGAAGCGCGGCGTCGAAGCCCGCGCGGGCCGGAGCGGAGCTGCCAGCGCGGGCAGCATGTTCAGGTCCCGCCGCACCAACACCGCAGATCGCATCCTCGACGCGACCCTCGACGCCTTCGGCAGCCGCGGCTACGGCGCGACGTCGCTGGACGACCTCGCCCGCGACCTGGGCATCCGCAAGCAGACGATCCTCTACTGGTACCCCTCGAAGGAGGCCCTGCTCGACGCCGCGATCGACCGCACGGCCGCCGAGCTCACCACCCGGCTCGAGCGGGCGGTCGCTCGCGCCGGTCAGGGCTTCGACCGGGTCGATGCCATCGTTCGGGCCATGTTCCGGTTGGCGGCCCGCCACCCGTCGATGCTCGGGTTCCTGCGGGAGGTGAGCCGGCTGGGCCCACCGGCCTCGACGCGCCTGCTGGCCGCCGTTGCGCCGCTGGTGGATCGCGCCGCGGCGTTCCTCGCGGTCGAGATGGACGCCGGGCGCATGCGGCGTCACGAGCCGCGCCTGATCCTCCTGGCGGCCTACTCGATGGTGACCGGCCTGGCCGCGGAGGTCGAGGTGCTGCGGGCGTTCGGGGAGGAGCCCACGCTGGCGTCGCTGGTGCGGCGCCGCGACGAGCTGTTGGCGCTCCTGCGCGCCGCGCTCGTGCCGGCGTGAGCGCGTACCGCCCCTCGGCCTACTCGAATCCGCTTCCTGTGGGCCGGCGTGCCGCGGTTCCGCGTCCACCGCGATCTTCCGCGAACGAATGACGACTTGGCGGAGCGTCAGCGCGACCAGCAGACCAAGGCTTGTGGCCGGGCGACGAGGCCCGCATCCGAGACGCCGTCGACCCTGGCATCCGCTCCGCGGGCTGAGCGGGTTCTCAGCGTTTGGTGGAGAAGCGGCTGCGATGCTCGTGCCGCTCGACCGCCAGGCGCACCAGCTCCTCGATCAGGTCCGGGTACGCCAGGCCCGACGCCTCCCAGAGCTTCGGGTACATCGACACGGGCGTGAAGCCGGGGATGGTGTTGACCTCGTTGACCAGGAAGCCCCGCCCGTCCTCCTCGTAGAAGAAGTCGACGCGGGCCATACCCTCGCAACGGAGCGCCCGATAGGCGTCGATGGCGAGCGCCCGGACCTGGGCGATGCGGGGTTCGTCGAGGGGGGCCGGGACCAGCAGCTGGCATGCGCCGTCCACGTACTTGTCCTCGTAGTCGTAGAACTCGTGGCTGGAGACGATCTCGCCCGGCACCGAGGCGCGCGGTTCGGCGTTGCCGAGGACCGCGACCTCGATCTCGCGGGCGGTCACGCCCTCCTCGATGAGGATCCACTCGTCGTACGTCGCTGCCAGCGCGACGGCCTCGTCGAGCTCGGACGGGTCGTGCACCTTGGTCACGCCCACCGATGACCCCAGGTTCGCCGGCTTCACGAACACCGGGTAGCTCAGCTGCGCCCCGTCCATGGCGGCGGCGGCGCCGTCGATCTGCGTGTCACGTACGGCGACCCACGCCACGTGTGGCAGCCGGTGGACCGCGAGGATCTCCTTGGCCTTGACCTTGTCCATGGCCAGCGCCGACGCCAGGACGCCTGAGCCGACGTACGGCACGCCCGCCAGTTCGAGCAGGCCCTGGACCGTGCCGTCCTCGCCGTGGGGACCGTGGAGCAAGGGCAGCACCACGACCGGCAGATCGTCGGTGGACGGCATGACGGTGCGCAACGGCTCGACCGCCGTCCCGGTGGCCTCCAGGCGGTCGGGCGGCGCCGGCAGGGCGGCCGCGCCCCGTGTCAGGGCCGTCTGAGCGTCGTCGGCCTGCACCCAGGTGCCCTCCCGGGTGATGCCCACGGGCACGACGTCGTAGCGATCGGGATCGACCGCGCGCAGCACGTGCGCGGCTGTGGTGCACGACACCTCGTGCTCGGCCGACTGCCCGCCGAACAGGACGACGAGCCGGATGCGGTCGGGGCGAGTCATGGCCAGCGAGAGTAACGGGGTTCGAGGAACGGGCCGCGCACACGAACGAGGCGGGGGGCGTCGGCCTGCGATGATGCTGCGCCGTGGAACTCCTCACGAGCGAGATCGCCAAGGCGACCGGCGGGGTGCTGTCCGGCCCCGATGTGGGGGTCTCCGGCGCCAGCATCGATTCGCGCCAGGTGGTGGCCGGCCAGCTGTTCGTGCCCGTGGTCGCGGCTCGTGACGGCCACGACTTCGTCGCCGGCGCCGTCGCCGGCGGAGCTGCGGCCTACCTCACGTCGCGTGGTCCGGTCGAGGGCGTCGACGCCACCGCCGTCGAGGTCGGCGACACGGTGGAGGCCCTGGGCGCGGTGGGTCGCCTCGCGCGGACCCGCCTCCCGGAACGGGTGGTGGGCATCACCGGTTCGGTGGGCAAGACCAGCGTCAAGGACCTGCTGGCGGTGGCCCTGGCCGCGCGCTGGCGAACGTCGGCCAGCGTCGGCTCGTTCAACAACGAGCTGGGCGTGCCGCTCACCTTGGTGAACGCCGGCCCCGACACCGAAGCCTTGGTCGTGGAGATGGGGGCCCGCGGCATGGGCCATATCGCCGAGCTGTGCGCGTTGGCAGCGCCGACTGTCGGAGTTGTGACCCGCGTGGCGGCAGTGCACACCGAGACGTTCGGGACACTCGAGGAGGTGGCGGCGGCCAAGGGTGAGTTGGTCGAGGCCCTTCCCGACAGCGGCCACGCCGTCCTCAACGCCGGCGACCCGTTTGTGGCGGCCATGGCGTCCCGCACACCTGCGGAGACCGTCACCTACGGCGACGGCGGCGATGTCCGGGCCGAGTCGGCGACGCTGGACGACGAGTTGCGACCTTCGTTTCGCCTGGTGTCGCCCTGGGGCGGCGCCTCGGTCCGCCTCGGGGTGCGGGGCGAGCACATGATCGACAACGCCCTGGCAGCGGCCACGTCGGCGCTGGTGTGCGCCGTCCCCATTGGCCGACGTGGCGGAGGCGCTGGGGGCCGCAGTGCTGTCGCGCTGGCGCATGGACCTGGTCCGGCTGGCATCCGGCGCGCTCGTGGTGAACGACGCGTACAACGCCAACCCCACGTCGATGGCGGCCGCGTTGCGCGCCCTGGCCCGGCTGCCCGCCCGACGCCGGATCGCGGTGCTGGGCCTGATGGCCGAGCTCGGCCCGTCGAGCGACGAGGAGCACCGGGCGGTTGGCCGGGTCGCCCGTGAGCTGGGGGTGGAGGTCATAGGGGTCGGTGTTCGGGCCTACGGCGGGACCGTCGTGGGCGGCGTCGACGAAGTCCCGGCGGCGCTCGGGCGCCTCGGGGACGGCGACGCCGTGCTGCTGAAGGGCAGCCGGATTGCGGGCCTCGAGCGTCTCATGGTGCTCCTGGAAGCGCCGCCCTGAGCGGGCCGCCAGCGTGACCATGGATCGCTAGCGTGCGGATCCGATGGACTTCCGCCGCACCACCGTTGCCGAGATCGCCGAGCAGGTGGCGACTCGGGCCATGTCAGCCCGCGAGGTCGTGCAGGCGGCCCTCGAGCGGATCGACCGGTACGACGACGAGATCGGGGCCTTTGTCGCCGTCGACGGCGAGGCGGCACTGGCGGACGCGTCGGCGATCGATGCCCGCATCGCCGGTGACGAGGACGTCGGGGCGTTGGCCGGCGTCCCGCTGGCGGTCAAGGACCTAGAGGACGCCGCCGGGTTCGTCACCAGCCGTGGTTCGGCGGCCTATGCCGGCGGTCCGCCGGCCGGCAGCGACTCGTCGCTGGTTGAGCGCCTGCGGGCCGCCGGCTGCGTGGTCGTGGGCAAGACCAACACCCCCGAGTTCGGCTGGAAGGCCGACACGGTCAACGAGGTGTTCGGCGCCACCCACAATCCGTGGTCGCTGGAGCGCTCGCCCGGCGGTTCGTCCGGGGGATCGGCGGCGGCGCTGGCGGCTGGGCTGGTGCCGCTGGCGACGGGGTCCGACGGCGGGGGCTCGATCCGGATCCCGGCGTCGGCCACCGGGTTGACCGGCTTCAAGCCGTCGCTGGGGCGGGTGCCGATGGGCGGGAGGGAGCCGCCCGGCTGGCCCATGCTGTCCACCCGGAGCGTGATGACCCGTGGCATCCGGGACGCGGCGCTGGCGCTCGACAGCGTCGTGGGCCCCGAGCCGACCGACCTCGTGTCGCTTCCGCTACCCGACGGTTCGTGGTCGCGGTCGCTCACGACCCTCAACCCGCCCCGCAAGGTGGCATGGGCTCCCACCCTGGGTTACGGCCGGGTCGATTCCGAGGTCTTGGCCGTGTGCGAGTCGGCGGTCGCACGGTTCCAGGAGCTGGGGACCGAGGTCGTCACGGTCCATGGGCTGTTCGATGCCGACCCGGTGCAGGACTGGCTGGCGCTGGTCGGCGCGGCCTCGCTGCGCTCGCTGGACAAGTTCCGCGCCGACGACGCGGTGTGGAGCCGCATCGATCCCGGGCTGGTCGCGCTGGTGGAGTGGGCCCGGTCGTCGCTTGGTCCGGGCCAGGTGATCGAAGCGCTCGACGCCTGCCACACGCTGAACCTGGCCCTCGTGGATCTGTTCCACGGGGTTTCGCTGCTGTTGTCCCCGACGGTCGCGGGCCAGCTACCACGCGTCGGCGAACCGGGCACGATCGACGGCGAACCCGACGTCAACTGGGTGGCGAACACCTACCCGTTCAACATGACCCGCTCGCCGGCGGGGTCGGTGTGCGCCGGCTTCACCGCCGACGGCATGCCTGTGGGCCTGCAGATCGTCGGCCCCCAGCACGGCGACGTCGTGGTGCTGCGGGCGCTGGCGCTGCTGGAGGACGCGCTCGCTCTCGACACTGCTGGCGCCGTACGGGGACGAGTGACCCGGACAGTGACCCGGAGCGGACGTGTAGACGGGTGCCGGATTGCGGCGTTGCTAGAGTTCAATGCTCCCGGGCGTATAGCTCAGCTGGTTAGAGCGCGCGCTTCACACGCGTGAGGTCAGAGGTTCGAGTCCTCTTACGCCCACTCCTTCCGCAGGTGAGTGTCGACGTTCGAACCAATGGTTTGGTGTTGACCTTGCGTTCGGTGTGGTAGCCGACGTCGGTTCATGAGCCTCGACCGAGATGCCTCCTACTGGCACTCTGGCCCAGAGCTCCACGGACGACTGTTCGACTGCTGACTGAGCCGCCGTGCCGGCGTTTGGTGCTACCCCCACCGGCCGCCCGCGCCGCGCATTCGGGGACACGGTCGACGCGTCCCGCGACTGGACGCCAGCGAGGCAGGCGCGCGAGAAGGGCGAGCATGGGGGCGTGTCTGTTGCCGAACGAACTGCCGACTTGGTCGCGGGAGGCAACTTCACTCCGGCACGGTCAATGGCCGCGCCGCGAGCAATCCCAGTCGGTCGGGTAGATGGTCAGCCCGTATGGGTTTCGATCGCCCACACGGTGTCTCGCTCTGGCTGGTACGAGCAGAACGCACCGGTGCGGATGGAAGCGTCGAGATGCCGTCCGAGCCGGGGGTGGGCGTGCGCGATCCGGGTGATGGCGTCGCGCAGCCGGCGGCTGACTGCTTTCCTGGCGCGCTCGACGTGGTCGGGTATTCGGCGGGAGCGACCGCCGAGGCCGTAAGCGGCGGTCAGCTGGGTGATGAGCGCGTCGAGCTCCTCCTGGGCCACCGCCGCCGCTTCACCGTCGCCGCGTTCGTGCGCCTGGTCGATCTCGGTTTCGAGCTCGGCGATTCGGCGCTTGTACTGGGCCAGGGCCGTCTGGTCGATCACTGGCTCGCCCCGGCCTTGAATGGCGAGTCCCGCCTGGGCGGCCGCGCTCGCGGACACGGACCGGGCACCGGTTCCCTCCGCTATGAGATCGAGGACGTGGATCTCGCGTCGGGGTTCGGTGAGCAGGTGAGCGAGGTCGTGGAGGCCCTTGCTGTCCCGGAGGGTCACCACGAGGCCCCGGTAGCCGACGGTCCAGTACTCGCCGTCACGGCGGAACACGTTGGCCTGTTCGCTGGCGAGCCGACGGGCGACGTCGGGTCTGACGCCCTGGCGGACCACGGGCAAGACCGTCCGGTTCCCGGCGATCCCGGCCAGCTCGACGTCACGTCCCTCGCCGAAGCGGACGCCCGAGCCGGCGACGAGGTCGCGTACGGTGCTCGATGCCAGGATCTCGCCTGGCTCGGCCAGGTCGGCAAGTCGGGCACCGACGTGCACGGCGATGCCGCGAACGTCCCCGTCCACGATCTCGCACTCACCAGTGTGGACGCCGACCCGGAGGGGAAGGCCGCGTCGCTCGGCAGCGTCGCTGATGCCGAGGGCGCAGCGGATGGCGCGGGCGGGGCCGTCGAAGGCGGCCAAGAAGCCATCGCCGAGATGTTTGACTTCTTGGCCACCGAAGCGGGCGAGGTGCCGCCGCACGTCCTGGTCGTGGGCGGCCAGGAGCTCACGCCAGACATCGTCGCCCCGCTCGACGACCCGTGTGGTCGACTGGGCGATGTCGGTGAACACGAGCGTGAGCAGGCGCCGCTGACGGGCGGTGTGCGCTCGTGAGCCGACCAGGAACTCCTCGATCTCGGCCGCTACCGCCTCGGCGTCGCCGACGAAGGGGAGGTGGTCGACTCCGTCCAGCTCGACGAGGTGACCGTCGGGGATCAGTGACGCGATGCGACGGGCGTAGGCCACCGGCGCCAGGGGATCGTCGCGGCGGTTGAGCACGAGCGCCGGCACGCGCACTGCCGGGAAGACATCGGGGAGGGCGTACGCGAAGTTCGTCATCAGCAGCGGCACGATCTCGTTGCGGCTCACCGACTGGCGCATGTAGCGGCCGAGCCATCTGGTGAAGTCGGCGTCGCCTGTCATGCTCGCCGCCCACAGGGGCACCCCGGCTTCGGCCGCCTCCTCCGTTCCCCACCCTGCGCCCATGCCGGCGAGGAATTCCATGGCGCGCTGCTCGTCGTGCCAGTCCAGCGGATGCTCGATGTCCGGGAGGCGGCAGACCGTGCCGTACAGGATGATGCTGGTGGTTCGCTCCGGGTGGGTCGACGCGAACACGGCGGCCAACCCGGCGCCCTCCGATACCCCGAGGATCGAGGCCCGCTCGGCGCCCACGGCGTCGAGCACGGCGAGGATGTCGTCCGCGCGTTCCTCGAGTGTCGGGGTGGTCAACACGCCGCCTCGGTCCGAGAGCCCGCAGCCCCGGCGGTCGAAGATGAGAAGCCGACTGAACTCGGCCAGCCGCCGGAAGAACGCGGCAAGCGACGGCTCTTCCCAGAACACCTCGACGTTGGACGCCAGCCCGTAGGCCCACACGAGATCCACCGGACCCTCACCGATGACCTGGTAGGCGATGCTCACATCGCCCGCCCTGGCGTACCGCGTGACCGGCTGGCTCATCGCTGCCTCTCCCAGTCCTGGTTGCGCTCCACCATTCTGCTCCTCCACCCGCGGCCGATGGCGCGGGCCACGCATCAGGCGCTACACGTCGCGTCGCGACGCGACGGCGCCTGTGGCGCCCTTCCTCCCGAACGAGTCCACAGCTCGACGGAGGACAAGCCAATGCGACACGTCAAGGTCAACGGCGTCGAAGTCGCCTACGAGGTCGTGGGTCGGGGCGAGCCGATCCTGTTCATCCACGGCGCCCACATCGCCGACGCCATGCGGCCACTCGTTGAGGATCCGGCCCTCGACCGGTTCCAGCGCATCCGCTACCACCGACGCGGCGTCGGCGGAAGCAGCTGCCCGCCCGAGGCGCGGGCAACGGCGGTCGCCGTGCACGCCGAGGATGCCGTCGGGCTCCTCGAGCACCTCGGAGTCGATCGTGCTCATGTGGTGGGCCACTCGAGCGGCGGATCCATCGCCCTCGAGATCGCGTCCCGCCACCCCACCAGGGTGTCGTCGCTTGTCCTACTGGAACCGGCGCTCATGATGGTGCCGAGCGGCGCGGCCTTCGTCGACCTGGTCACGCCCCTCGTCGGACGCTACGAAGATGGCGACGCGGAAAGTGCCGTCCATGGCTTCCTGGCTCTCGTCGGTGATCGCGACTGGCGCAATGCGATCGAGCGGACGGTGCCCGGAGGGATCGCGCAGGCGGTGAAGGACGCCGCCACGTTCTTCGTCAGCGAGCTACCCGCCGTATCCGACTGGACCTTCGGACCCGAGCAGGCCACGGCCATCACGTGCCCGGTTCTGTCCGTGCTCGGCTCCAAGACGAGCCCCTTGTTCGTCGAAGGTCATGAGCTGCTCCACGAGTGGTTCCCGCAGTGCCACGACGCGGACATCCCCGACGCCAGCCACCTGCTCCAGATGGAAGCCCCCGGACCCGTCGGGGCGGCGATCGCCGCCTTTTGTTCCGACGCTCTCCAAGCACCACCGCTGCGGTAGCCGCGAGACGTGTCATCGTCGGCCGGGGCCTTGCCGACGGGACCGTGGAAGTCCGAGACCGCCGATCGGGCGCGACTAAGCACGTTTCCGCCCGCGAGATCGCCGACCACCTCATCATCCGCAGCCACGAGAGCACCCGCACGACGACCGCTCCGTGATCCTGGCCCCGCCGCCAGTCACGTCGATCTCCGCGAGCCACGGTGCGAAACTCGGCCCATGGCGCCAGACGAGATCGACGGCTACCTGGCGGGGTTGGACGAGCCACAGCGAAGCACGCTCGAGGGGCTGCGAGCATCGATCATGGAGCTGGTACCAGGTGCGGAGCAGTGCATCTCGTACGGCATGCCGGCGTTCAAGGTGCAGGGCAAGACGGTCGCAGGATTCGCTGCATTCAAGAAGCACCTGAGCTACCTGCCTCACAGCGGATCGGTGCTCGCGACGCTCGCCGCCGACGTCGCGCCCTACGAGACCTCCAAGGGTTCGCTGAAGTTCGCCATCGACAAGCCGCTCCCCAAGCGCCTCGTCAAGAAGCTCGTCCGCACTCGGATGCAGGAGCTCGGTTTGGCGTAGAACCCGGGTATGCGACGGGTCAGGACGACTGCTGCGGCTGCGGGGCGACGACCATCCAGGGCGTGCCGAACCGGTCGACGCACATGCCGAAGGCCTCCGAGAAGAACGTCGGCTCGAGTGCCTGGGTGACGCTGCCACCGTCGGCGAGCGCATCGAAAACGCGCTTGGCGTCCGCGGTGTCGGCGGCGTCGTAGCTCACCATCATCCCTTGGACGGACCGAAGTTGTCGGCCATCGGATCGTCGGACGCCATCAGCAGGTCGTCGCCGACGGTAAGGGCGGCATGGATGATCATGTCGGCCTTGTCGGCGGGCGGCTCCTCGCCAGGGACATCCTTCATGGCCATCAGCGTCAGCTCGCCGCCGAAGATCTCTTGGTAGCGGGTGAACGCATCCCGGCAGTTGCCGCCGAAGAACAGGTACGGACGAAAGGCCATCGGTCCCCCAATTTCATCTGGCGCAGTGGTGTCGGAGAGTCTGACGGAACGGCGCCAGCGAACTCATCGCGATCACGAGCGCTTGGGATCGAACTCTCGCAGGGTGGCAACGAGGTCAAGCCACACCCCGTGGTTCGAGCGTCGTCCGGTTAGGACCACTTCGTCGATGGGCGCGTGTCGACGTTCGAACCAATGGTGTGGCCCGATCCAGCACGCGCCGACGAGTTCGAGGCATAGCGAACGAGTGTTGGCCACTCGTTACCACCATCCCTCGGGCCGGACCCGACGACCGCAATTGCCACGGGATCCGGCGGAGGAGCCGTGTTACCGCTTATGGGTTGCCTGGAAGTAGTTGTCGACCGCCCAGTCACCTATCTGGGTGCCCGTCCTGATACCGACCACGTCTGCGGTCCGGAAGTGGATGCCTGACCAGACCCGGGCATCAATTGCGTCCTGGTTGAGCTGAGACGCGAACTCGTAGTGGCGGGTGACACCCGCAACCGTGATGTTCACGTCTATGCGGTCCCTACCAAGCGGGTGAACTCCGGTCAGGGTGCGGGTGAGAGCGCCCATGGACGAGTTGAGACCGCTGTTGTAGTCGGGGTATGGCGGCGTTGCCAGCAGGGGGAGCCAGCCGGGATCCGGGAGCGTGTCCGGGTTGCCATCGGTGTCGGCCAGCTGGATCGCCGTGACCGGCCGCCAATAGCCGAACTCCAACTTGGAGTCCCAAGAGCTGATGATGCCATCGGCCGCGCTCATGTCAACCGCCGCGAACAGGCGTGCGCTGTCGCTGATGTCCAGGTGGTATCGGGCGGCCAAGTCACGCAGCGAAGAGCTGACGAGCGAGAAGAGGCTCCCGGCGATGAACCGCGCGGTGTCGGTCTGTTCTTGTGTCCGGACCGTGCTTGTTGCCGAACCCACCGCCTTGACCTCGTTGAAATCCTCCGTGTATGTCTGGGAGGTCAACGGGGGAGGCGGACCCGGACGGAACTGGCTGGGCGACTCGAGCAGCAGCGGCCGCATCTTCGCCATCCACGGGTCGAAGAACGGCGCAAACGCGGGCGGGGTCGGCCGCCAGACCCCGGGCGCCGGCGGGACATCGAACGTGACCGGCGCGAAGCGGCCGTCGTCGGCACGGAGCTGGATGAGCCGGTCTGCCGCGCGCTCGCCGTAGCGGATGCCCTGTTTCTTCGCGTGACCATCGGGAATCTCGGCGAGCGACGCCACCAACGCTGTGTCCAGCCGGCCCTGCGACGCTGGGAAGTACTCGAGGAGCACATCATGCGCGGCCACCGCGGCGGCGGCCTGAGGTGACGCCCCCCGCGGCCCACGAGTGTTCCAGTTGTAGAGCTCGTAGCGCCGGGTGATACCCACAACCGCGTTGTAGACGGCAGCCTGCTCGAACGCGAACCATATAAACGCTTCCGCGTTCATCTTCCCGGCGTCGACGATGATCGTGTCGAAGGCGACCGCGTTCCAGTCGCTGATGACCTTCGGATCGGCGGCGGCCTTGGGTGGCGATCCCGACGCCTCCATACTTCCGACGCTCGTCGATAGGAGTGCGACCGCCACCAGGGCCGCCGCCAAGCCGCGTCTCCGGTGGTGGACGACCCTGCGTTGAGACGGCCGGGCATACCAAGAACGAATCGTGACCCACCGCATCCGCCATCCTCCTCCGCGTGGAGGGTGCGCAGCAGTCCGCATGTGCCGCGCCATGCCCGCACACGGGCCTAGCACGATCCTCACATGAACGCAATGAAAACGGCGGACAACGCTCAGGTTGCGGCTGGGTGCATCTGACCAAGGCTGTCGACCGGTCAGGGGCGCTCGGGATCGAGTTCTCGCATGGTGGCAACGAGGTCGAGCCACACCCGGTGGTCCCAGCGTTGTCCGGTCCGCTACAAGCGCTCTTTGACAACTGAATCTGGCCGGGCCGCCCCCTGCCCGCTGGCAACATGGGCTCCATGCCTGGAATCGCAAAGATGCGAGCGGTCGTGCTCGACTGCCCGGCGCCTCGTGCGCTGGCCGAGTTCTACCGGGAGCTCGTCGGTGGTGACATCACCTACGCCGACGAGGAATGGGTCAGCCTGCGTGACGGCGAGACCGTGTTGCTGAGCTTCCAGCTCGCCTCGGACTACCAGCCACCGACATGGCCCGAGCCCGACCGTCCCCAGCAGTTCCACCTCGACGTCACGGTCGAGGAGGCCCAGCTCGAGGAGGCGGAGAAGAAGGTGCTCGCCCTCGGAGCGACCAAGCACGAGCTGCAGCCCGGCGGCAACTGGCGGGTGTACGTCGATCCCGTGGGCCACCTGTTCTGCTTCTGCTGGGACTGACCACCCAGCGAGGGTGACGACGGGTCCGCCCCACGGCGGCACGCTGCCGCCGTGGGATTCGCCTACGAGCTCCGGGTCCGCGGGCGGCTGAGCCCGACCGTGCTGAGCCAGTTCAGTACCTCGACTCCGACGACGTGGCCGAGGAACCGGGCCCGTCGGGGAACGGGTCCCTGGTGCATGACACCGTGCTCCGCGGCACGGTGCTGGACCAGGCGGCGCTCCAGCTGGCATAGGGTGGCACGAAGGCTTGAAGGCTTGCTGGTGAGGTGCACGGATGCGCCCCGTTCAGGGAGGGAACTCGATCTCGGGCCGACACGGTCGTTCATGACCGACTACCCGTTGGAGCCCGATCGGCGGGCGATGGAGGCGATGGGGCGGCGGGCGCTGGCGCTGGTCGCGGACTTCGTCGACGGCCTGCCCGATGCGCCCGCGAGCAACGTGGATGGCGTCGAGCCGCGCCTGCCCGAGTACCTGCTCCCGCCCGGGGAGGAGCCGGGCGAGTTCGGGGAGTTGCTCGATCGGGTCGGGGAGGCGGCGGCCGTTGCGGTGGAGACGGCCGGGCCCCGTTACATGGCCTACGTCGGCGGCGGCGGCCTGTTCACCTCGGCCCTGGCCGAGATGGTGGCCCGGGCGCTCAACCGGTACACGACGCTGTCGAGCTTCGCACCGGCCCTGGTGGCGCTGGAGGAAAGCACTCTGCGCTGGTTGTGCCGGCAGTTCGGGCTGCCGGACACCGCGGGCGGTGTCACCACCACCGGGGGCTCGCTTGCCACGCTCGTGGCCATGGTGGCGGCTCGGCACGACCGTCTCGGCGACGACTTCGCCACCGGGACCCTGTACGTGACGGCCCACACCCACCGCTGCCTGGCCAAGGCGGCCCGGCTGGCGGGACTGCCGGCCGGAGCCATCCGCATGGTCCCGACCACCCCCGATCTCCGCATGGACCCTGAAGCCGCGGCGGAGATGATCGCCCGGGATCGCGCCCGGGGGCTGCGCCCGTTCCTCCTGGTCGCTTCGGCGGGCACTACCAGCACCGGCGCCGTCGACCCGATCGGGGAGCTCGCCCGGCTCGCCCGGTCCGAGGGCCTCTGGAACCACGTCGACGCCGCGTACGGCGGGTTCTTCCAGCTCACGGAGCGGGGGCGGGCACGCTTCGCCGGCATCGAGCTTGCCGACTCGGTGGTCCTGGACCCGCACAAGGGGCTGTTCCTGCCCCATGGGACCGGGATCCTGCTGATGCGCCACCCGGCGGCTGTGCGTGCCGCCCACGCCGTTGACGGCGCGTACCTCCAGGACCTCGACGCCGACCAGCCTCTACCCGACTATGCCGAGCTGGGGCCGGAACTGACGCGGGACTACCGGGGCCTGCGGGTCTGGTTGCCGCTCCACCTCCACGGCGTCGGCGCCTTCCGTCAGGCCCTGGACGAGAAACTCGATCTGGCCGCCTGGGCGTACCGGGAACTGAGCACCGATCCGGCACTGGACCTGCCGTGGCGGCCCGACCTCTCGATCGTGCCGTTCCGACTACGGGGCGACGAGTCCACCGACGGTGACAACCAACGGCTGCTGGAGCGGATCCACGCCACCCGGCGCCTCTATGTGTCCACCACCCGCGTCGACGGGCGGCAACTCCTACGCCTGTGCATCATCTCGCACCGCACGCATCGTCCGGACGTAGAGGACGCCGTGCAGATCATCCGCGCCGCCGTGGCGTCCGGCGTGCCCGCTGGCTGATCCGCGGGACGGTCAGAAGAAACCGGGATCGACGTACACCTCGGCCCGGGCGACGTTGGGGACGACTTCGAACGCGGTCACCTCTCCATTCGCCCGACCCTGGCGCGGAATGAGGTCGATGAGACCATTGGCGCCACCGACGATCTGGCCTTCGGCGTCGCGGTACACGGCGTAGGCATGCGAGAGCTCGAACTCGACGTCGTAGCTCGACGACACGACAAAGGTCGTGTAGACGCCGAACTCGTCCGAGGACGTCGACACGTCCGCGACGGTGAAGGCGCCCCTGGGGACGGGGTCGCCGCCCTCACCCCTCTCCGTCCGGACGTCGAGCCGCCCGATCCCGTTGGGTAGCGGGTCGCTGATCTCTGCGCCCAGGCCCAGCCTGGCACCGGGATTCACGACCGCCACGGTGTGGTCGTAGCTGCCGACGACGGTGTCGTCCGTGTCGTAGACGACGACCTGGACGGTGAAATTGGTGATCGGCTGGTCGCTCGTGTTCTCGACGATCAGGCCGTACGAGCCGGCAGGGCCGTCGAAGCCTTCGTAGGTAGAGAAGCCGCTGTCCACCACCGCCAGCCCGTCGATCGGCTCCGCGGTGCCCACCGTTGTGCTGTTCGTTGAATCCGACGCGTCGCTGGTGGTCGTGCCGTCGCCGGGTTCCGACACTGCCGGGGGAGCGTCGCTGCCGGGGGAGGGATCCGCGGCGTTGCCGTCGTCGCCACCGAAGCGCGCCACGATGACGCCGATGGCGGCCGCGGTCAGGAGCAGCCCGGCGGCGACGATCACCGGCGCGCGGTTGAGCTCGCGCGTGTGACCGGGGGGAGGGAGGAGCAACGTCCGATCCGTCCCCTGGGTCGCTCACGGCTCGCCTCCCGGGCATCCGCCCCGCCGAGGGCTCAGGCGATGGTCTTGGCGAGGCGGTCCATGGCGTCGTCCTCGCTGATGTCGAGGGCGAACGCCAGCTCCGACACGAGCACCTGGCGTGCCTTGACGAACATCGACTTCTCGCCCGCAGACAGTCCCTTGTCGTTGTCGCGCAACGCCAGGTTCCGCACCACCTCGGCCACCTGGTAGACGTCGCCCGACTTGAGCTTCTCCTGGTGGTTCTTGAACCGGCGGGACCAGTTGGTGGGCTCGCGCACGTCCTTCTTGGCGAGCACCTCGAACACGTCTTCCACGTCCTCGACGCTGATCGGGTAGCGCATCCCGATCTCCTCGGCCTTGTCGACAGGGACCTTGAGGACCAGATCGCCGTGGGTCATGCGGAGGACGAAGAAGTCCTTCTCCTCGCCCTCGGGCGTGGCCAGCTTCTCGGTTGCTTCGATGATGGCGGCGCCGTGGTGGGGATAGACCACCCGATCCTTGACGCGAAACGACACGCAGAACTCCTCGGAACGTCCCTGGGGGTCCCTACAGGATGCCATCTCCCGGGGCGCCTGCCACAGTTGACGCCGTGATCGAATGGACTGACGAGCAGCAGATGGTCCGGGCGGCGGTGCGCGACTTCATCGAGAAGGAGCTCGTGCCGCACCACCGTGACCTGGAGCACGGCGACCTGCCGCCGTACGACATCATCCGCAGGTTGTTGTCGACCTTCGGGATGGACGCGATGGCGCGCGACCGGTTCGAGCGACAGATCGCCCGTGAGAAGGGCGGGGACCTCGGCGGCACGGACGAGGACGAGGGCCGTGATCCCGCGGAGGCCGCCAACGCCGCCGCGTTCCAGATCATCCCCATCATCGAGCTGTCCCGCTGGAGCCCCGGCATGGTCACGGCCATGGGGGTGTCGATCGGGCTCACCGCGGCGGCCATCCTGTCGCGGGGAACGGTCGCCCAGAAGGAGCGGTGGGCGCTGCCGCTGCTCACGATGGAGAAGATCGGCGCCTGGGCGATCACCGAGCCCGGCTCCGGGTCCGACGCCTTCGGGTCGATGCTCTCGACGGCCCGCCGCGACGGCGACGAGTACGTCCTCAACGGCTCGAAGACGTTCATCACCAACGGTCCCTACGCCGACACGATCGTGTTCATCTGCAAGCTCGACGAGGGAAACCCGCCCGGCGAGCGCAAGATCGTGAGCTTCATCCTCGACTCCGGCACCCCCGGCCTGGAGCAGTCCAAGCCGCTCAAGAAGATGGGGATGCACTCGTCGCCCACGGGCGAGCTGTTCCTCACCGACGTACGGGTCGGGCGGGACCGGCTGATCGGTGAGACCGAGGACGTGGAGGCCGGCGGGCGGACCGCGGCCAAGGCGACGTTCCTGCAGGAGCGCTCGGGAGTGGCGGCGATGGCCCTGGGGATCATCTCGCAGTGCCTCGACCTGAGCGTGGCGTACGCCCGGGACCGGGTGCAGTTCGGCCAGCCCATCGGCGAGTTCCAGCTCATCCAGGACAAGCTCGCCCGCATGGAGGTCGCCCGGCTCAACGTCGAGAACCTCGTCTTCCGGGTGGTCGAGGCATCCGCCGCCGGGCAGGGGTTCACGTTGGCGGAGGCGTCGGCCATGAAGCTCTATTCGGCGCGGGCGGCGACCGAGGTGGCGCTCGAGGCGGTCCAGCTGTTCGGCGGCAACGGCTACATGGCGGAGTTCCAGGTCGAGCAGCTCGCCCGCGACGCCAAGGTCCTCCAGATCTACGCCGGCACCGACGAGATCCAGATCACCCACATCGCCAAGGACCTCCTCCGCCGCTGATGGTGTGCTGTCCCGCCCCGGCGGGCGAGGGGGTGCCTCGCCTCGGCGGCGCGTCACACGGCCGCACCGTTGGCTACAGGCCCAGGTTGCGGCCGATGATCTCCTTCATGATCTCGGTGGTGCCGCCGTAGATCCGGGTGACGCGGGCATCGGTGTAGGCCCGGGCCACGGGGTACTCGGCCATGTACCCGTAGCCACCGTGGAGCTGCACACACGCGTCCACCACGCGCCCCTGCAGCTCGGTGCACCACCACTTGGCCATCGACGCCTCCTCGGCGGTGAGCTCGCCGGCGTTGAGGGCGAGCACGCAGCGGTCGATGAACGTCTGGCCCAGCTCGATCTCCGTGGCCATCTCCGCCATCCGGAAGCGGGTGTTCTGGAAGGCGCCGACGGCCTGGCCGAAAGCCTGCCGCTCCGTGACGTACGACAGCGTCTGCTCGAATGCCGCCCGCGCGGCAGCGACGCCGGTGGCGGCGATGGAGAGGCGTTCCTGCGGGAGGTTGGTCACCAGGTAGCGGAAGCCCTCGCCCTCCTCGCCCAGCCGATTGGCCACCGGCACCTGCACGTCGGTGAAGAACAGCTCCGCGGTGTCCTGGGCGTGCATGCCGATCTTGTCGAGGTTGCGTCCCCGCTCGAACCCGTCCATGCCGCGCTCGACCACCACCAGCGACATCCCCCGGTGCCGCTCGCTCGGGTCCGTCTTCACGGCGGTCACAACCAGATCGGCGTTGATGCCGTTGGTGATGAAGGTCTTCGACCCGTTGACGACGTAGTGGTCGCCGTCCCGCACGGCCGTCGTCGTCATCGAGGCGAGGTCGGACCCGATGCCGGGCTCGGTCATGGCGATGGCTGTGATCAGGTCCCCCGAGCAGATCCCCGGCAGCCACCGGGCCTTCTGCTCCTCGTTGCCGAGCGACTGGAAGTAGGGCAGGCAGATGTCGTTGTGCAGGGTCCAGCCCAGGCCGGCGGCGTTGATCCCGGCCCGCTGGACCTCCTCGCCGATCACCAGGTTGTAGCGGAAGTCGTCGACGCCGCCGCCGCCGTACTCCGTCGGCACCGCCATCCCCAGGAAGCCATGCTTCCCCGCGGACTGGAACACGTCGCGATCGACGATGCCGGCCCGCTCCCACGCGTCGTTGCGCGGCGCCAGCTCGGCGGCGATGAAACGCCGGACGCTGTCCCGGAACAGGTCGTGCTCGTCGTCGAACAGGGTGCGCCGCACGCGGCCGACCGTACTCTCGCGCGACATGAGCACGGCAGGAGCCGACACCATCGTGATCGTCGGCGGTGGGGGCGCACCGTCGGGCGGTGGGGCGCGGGAGCTCGCGGCCCTCGCCGCCGGGACGGGCGCCGCCGTGATCGCCGCCGACTCGGGGTTGGAGCCCGCCCTGAAGCTCGGCCTCGACGTGGCCGCGGTCGTCGGCGACATGGACTCGGTGGACCCGGCCGTGCTGGCGGCGGCCACCGACGCGGGTATCCCGATCGAGCGGCATCCCGAGGCCAAAGACGCCACCGACCTCGCCCTGGCCCTCGACTCCGCTCTGGCCCGGCACCCGGGGCGGATCGTCGTCGTGACCGGGGCCGGGGACCGCCTGGACCACACCCTGTCGCTCGCCCAGCTCCTGGCGTCGCCTCGCACCGCCGGAGTCGAGGTGGAGGCGTGGATCGGCAACGCCCACCTGAGCGTGATCCGGGACCTGACGGTGCTTCGGGGCGAGCCCGGCGACCTCGTGTCACTGGTGCCGCTGCACGGCCCGGCCCGAGGGATCTTCACCGACGGGCTGCTGTACCTCCTGCGCGACGAGGACCTGCCCGTCGGATCGACGCGCGGGGTCAGCAACGAGCTGGCCGCCCCCGAGGCGTCGGTGCGGCTCCGCTCCGGCGTGCTGGTTGCCGTGCAACCCGGGATGGCCGGGACGCATTGGCGACGGGCGACCGCCGGCCGACTCTGACGCAACGGTCGCCGCCGTGCCACGATCGCCGCAATGGACGTGACCGCGGACCTGCTGGCCCCCTGCTCACCGGAGCGCCTGTTCGGGTGGGTCGACGACCTCGCGCACTACCCGGAATGGCTCGACATCGTTCCGCGGGCGACGCCGGTCGAGGCGCGGGACGGCGATCCCGGCCCCGCCTGGTCCGTCGACCTCCGGGGCCGGCTGGGTCCGTTCGCCCGCTCCAAGCGACTTCGGATGGTGCGCACGGTCCACGACGCGCCCCAACGGGTGCGGTTCGAACGGCTCGAACACGACGGGCGCCGCCACTCGCCCTGGGTCCTGGAGGCGCGGGTGGCACCCGATCCCGGCGGCAGCCTGTTGACCATGCGCCTTCAATACGGCGGCAGCCTCGTCGGTCCGGTCGTCGAGCGGCTGCTGGCCGACGAGATCCTGCAGTCGAAGCCCCGCCTGCTGGCACTCGTCGGGTCCTGACCGGGCCGCCGCACCAATGGCGCGGTGCCACCAGGTCTCGAGGGCGGCGTGCGCGGCGGTCATGACCACGTCGGCCGCCGACCGGATGGGGACCGCCGCTACCGTGTCGCCAATGCGCATCGGCATCCTCGGTGGAACCGGCCCGGCAGGCAGGGCCCTGGCGGCGCGGCTGGCGGCGGTGGGGTTCGAGGTGGTTGTCGGGTCCCGTTCGAAGTACCGGGCGATGGAGATCGTCGACACCCTGCTCGAGCGCTGGCCGGAGCATCAGCTCACCATCGGCGCCGCCGAGAACGCCGGTGCCGCCGACTCCGACGTGGTCGTGATCGCCACGCCGTGGGACGGCGCCACGCAGACCGCGGCGTCGGTGGAGGACAAGCTGCGCGGCAAGGTTGTCATCTCGATGGCCAACGCGCTCACGCGCCTGGGCAAGGAGTTCCAACCGCTCGTGCCGCCCCGGGGATCGGTCGCGGCCAGCGTGCAGGCTGCCGTGCCGCAGTGCATGGTCGCCGCCGCCCTGCACCACGTGCCGGCCCGGGAGCTGGGTGACCTCAACCACCCGATCGAGAGCGACGTGCTCATCTGCTCCGACCACCCCTCGGCGATCCAGGTGACCAGCGACATCGTGGCCAAGATCCCCAACATGCGGCCCCTCAACGCCGGTGAGCTGGCCATGGCGACGCCGATCGAGTCGTTCACGGCCGTGTTGATGCAGCTCAACACGCACTACAAGACCCGGGTGGCGCTCAAGCTCACCGGCATCCGTGAAGGCGAAGCCGCCGGGACCACCGAGGCTCCGGACGCGGAAGCCCCGCAGAGCGAGCACCCGGCGTGACAGCCGGCGAAGCCCGCGCCGAGCCCATGCGGCTCCACAACACGGCGCGGGGCGAGGTCATCCCCTTCGCACCGGGCCCGGTGGTGACGATGTACACGTGCGGCATCACGCCCTACGACGCCACCCACCTGGGCCATGCCGCCACCTACCTCACGTACGACGTGCTGCAGCGCCGGCTCCGCGACCGTGGTCACGAGACGCGTTGCGTGCGCAACATCACCGACGTCGACGACGACATCCTGCGCAAGGCCCGTGAGCTCGGCGTCCACTACCTCGATCTGGCCGCCGCCGAGACCGCCCGCTTCGACGACGACATGCGGGCCCTGGACGTGCTCCCGGTGTGGAGCGAACCCCGCGCCACCTCGGCCATTCCCGACATCAGGGGCTTCATCGGCATGGTGCTGGATCGTGGCCACGCCTACGAGGCCGGGGGTGGCGTCTACTTCGACGTCTCCAGCTTCGAGCGTTTCGGGCAGGTGAGCCATCTGGATCGCGACGAGATGCTGCGCCTGGCCGCCGAGCGGGGCGGCAACGTCGACGACCCCCACAAGCGCGACCCGCTCGACTTCGTGCTGTGGCAGCCGTCCGCCCCCGACGAGCCCTCGTGGGACTCGCTATGGGGACCGGGCCGGCCGGGCTGGCATATCGAGTGCTCGGCGCTGGCGCTGCGCGAGCTCGGCACGACCATCGACCTGCACGGCGGGGGTGCGACCTCATCTTCCCCCACCATGAGTGCGAGGCCGCCCAGTCGGAGGCGGCCACCGGTGAGCCGTTCGTGCGCCACTGGATGCACCAGGCGATGGTGCGAATGGACGGCGAGAAGATGTCGAAGTCGCTCGGCAACCTCGTGTTCGTGTCGGAGCTCCGCAAGGCCTGGGACAGCCGCGCCATCCGGCTGGCCGTTTTGGCGCATCACTACCGGCACGAATGGGATTGGGACGACGACGTGATGCCCGACGCCACCCACCGCCTTAAGCGCTGGCAGGCGGCCGCGGGCGGTGAGGGAGCCGGGACCGGTCAGCCGGTGCTCGAGGCCGTGCGCGCGGCGCTCGACGACGACCTGGATACCCCGAGCGCCCTGCGTCTGCTCGACGAGGCGGCCGACGCCGGCCGGGGGGTCACTGCGGGAGCCGCACTGATCGGCGTGGACCTCACCCGGCCTTGAGCGGCGACCCGAGGCAATAGGATCCGCGCCGACCCTCGAGGCATTGAGGTCCTGCCCCCGGACTGGTATCGCCTCGACTCCTGCCCGGCGGCCGCATCGCCTCATCCGCTCACACGGCCTTCACGTCGCGTGCCCCCATCGGGACGCTCGGAGACGTAGGCTCGGGGCGTGTTCAGACGTGGCGGCGACCGCCAGTACGGGTGGCTGTACCCGGTGGCGCGTTCCGTGCTCACGCCCGTCTTCCGGTTCGGCTGGCGGATCCACGTGGAGGGTGCGGGCAACCTCCCGGCGACGGGCGGCGCCGTGATCTGCCCCAACCACGTGTCGGTGATCGACTCGTTCGTGTTGCCATCGGTGCTGCCGCGGCGGATCACCTACGTCGGCAAGGCCGAATACCTCGACAACTGGAAGACCAAGCACCTGTTCCCCGCCCTCGGAATGATCCCCATCGACCGCTCGGGCGGCGATTCCAGCCGCCGGGCGCTCGACGCCGCCGCCGGGGTCCTCGAGACCGGCGAACTGTTCGGCATCTACCCCGAGGGGACCCGCAGTCGCGACGGCCGGCTGCACCGTGGCCACACCGGCCCGGCGCGGCTGGCGCTGCGGACCGGTGCGCCCTTGGTACCGGTCGGCCTGTTGGGCACCCGGGAGATCCAGCCACCCGGCCGAAACATCCCGCGGCTGTTCCGGCCCTGCGTCATCCGCATCGGGCGACCGATCGACGTCGGCCACTACCGCGACCGCCCCGACGACCACCTCATCCTGCGCGAGCTCACCGACGAGCTGATGTTCGAGATCCGCGAGCTTTCGGGGCAGGACTACGTGGACGAGTACGCCACCCGGAAGCCCGATGCGCTGCCATCGCAGCCGCCGGCCGTCCTCACCAACGGGGGCAACGGGGAAGCGGACGGCGCCGCACGCCCGCCCGCCGGCACCGCCCAAACGCTTTCGGGGGCCGCCAGCGGGGGTCGGTAACCTCGGCATTCATGGCCGAGATCGAGATCACCTTGCCCGATGGATCGACGCGCGCGTTGCCGTCGGGCACCACTGCGGCCGATCTCGCCCGTGCCGTCGGGACAGGACTCGCGAAGGCGGCGGTGATCGCCGAGATCAACGGCGAGGAGCGTGACCTGTCCGCCGAGCTCCACGACGGCGACCGCGTGGCCATAATCACCGCCGACAGCCCGCGTGGGCTCTACACGATCCGCCATTCGACGGCCCACGTACTGGCCCAGGCGGTCCTCGATCTGTTCCCGGACGCGACCTTCGGCATCGGCCCACCGGTCGAGGACGGCTTCTACTACGACTTCCAGCTGCCGG
This sequence comes from uncultured bacterium, assembly GCA_963813485.1. Classification (GTDB taxonomy): domain Bacteria; phylum Actinomycetota; class Acidimicrobiia; order Acidimicrobiales; family VFJN01; genus DASQUK01. The sequence goes on along the minus strand of CAWEZE010000013.1, from coordinate 442,335 downwards.
GCGGCGCCACCTTCACACCGGAAGACCTCGAGCGCATCGACACGCGCATGCGTGAGATCATCGACGAGCAGCAGGCGTTCTTGCGTGACGAGATCCCGGCCGACGACGCCCGCCAGATCTTCGCCGACCATCCCCTGAAGCTCGAGATCATCGCCGACGCCTCGACCGATCCGATGTCGGCAACCAGTGGCGCCGGCGCCGTACGCACCTACGAGAACCCGCCGGCCAAGCCGAAGGAGCATCCGCCGTTCCGCGGCCGCCCGGGCTTCATCGACTTGTGCCGGGGGCCGCACGTCGAGGACACCGGGCGGCACCTCGGGCACTTCAAGCTCATGCGGGTGGCCGGCGCCTACTGGCGCGGCGACGAGCACAACGGGCAGTTGCAGCGCATCTACGGCACCGCCTGGGACAGCCGCAAGGCGCTAGAGGCGCACCTCCACCAGCTCGAGGAGGCGGCGAAGCGCGACCACCGCAAGCTCGGTGTCGAACTGGACCTGTTCCACTTCCCGCCCGAGGTCGGCAGCGGGCTGCCGCGTCTACCACCCCAAGGGCGGCCTGGTCCGCAAGCTCATGGAGGACTACAGCCGCGCCGAGCACGAGCGTGCCGGCTACGACTTCGTGTTCACCCCGCACATCGCCAAGGCCGAGCTGTTCGAGACCAGCGGCCACCTCGGTTGGTACGCCGACAGCATGTACCCGCCGATGGAGCTCGACGAGGGGCAGAAGTACTACCCCAAGCCGATGAACTGCCCCATGCACGTGCTCATCTACGCATCGCGCCAGCGGTCGTACCGCGAGCTGCCGCTGCGGCTGTTCGAGTTCGGCACGGTGTACCGGTACGAGAAGTCGGGCGTGGTGCACGGCCTGCTACGGGCGCGGGGCTTCACCCAGGACGATTCGCACATCTTCTGCACGTCCGAGCAGCTGGCCGGCGAGCTGAGCAGCCTGTTGGCGTTCGTGCTGAAGCTGCTTCGCGACTTCGGGTTCGACGAGTTCGAAGCCGAGCTCTCGACCCGGCCCGACGAGTTCGTGGGGGAGATCGCCGACTGGGACGAGGCCGAGGTGGCGCTGCGCCAGGCGATCGAGGCGGCCGGCATCCCGTACGTGGTGGCGGAGGGCGAAGGGGCCTTCTACGCCCCGAAGATCGACGTCCACGTGCGCGACGCCATTGGGCGCCGCTGGCAGCTCTCGACCTTGCAGGTCGACTTCCAGGAGCCGGGCCGGTTCGGCATCGAGTACGTGGGCGCGGACAACCAGCGCCACCAGCCCCACATGATTCACCGGGCCCTGTTCGGGTCCTTCGACCGGTTCTTTGGCGTCTTGCTGGAGCACACGGCCGGAGCCTTGCCGGCCTGGTTGGCTCCGCTGCAGGTGCAGGTGCTGCCGGTGCGGTCCGACCATCAGGCGTACGCCGAGTCTTTGGCGGAGCGGCTGCGGGGGGAGGGCTTCCGGGTGGACCTGGCCGACGCCGACGAGCCGCTCGGGGCACGTATCCGCAAGGCCAAGCTCGACAAGGTCCCCCACGTCGTCGTGGTCGGCGACGACGACGTGGCCAACGACACGGTGGGCGACAACCCCCGCGGCGGAGAGGTCGAGCGCGACTTGCCGGTGGCGACCTTCGTGGAGCGGTTGCGCGACGAGATCGCCGCCCACAAGTGACCGGCGAGCGCGGGCGGGAGCCTGGGCCACGCGCGATGGACCGGCTGTGGGCCGGGTGGCGATCGTCGTACGTGGCGGTCGCCGGGAACGGAGAACCAGCGGGCGAGCGCTCGCTGTTCAGCCGCATCCTCGCGTCGGGCCTGCCGGACGACGAGACCCACGTCGTGTGGCGGGGTGAGCGCATCTTCGCCATCCTGAACGCCTACCCCTACACCTGCGGCCATGTGCTGGTCATGCCCTACCGGGAGGTGGGCCAGCTCGAGGACCTGACGCCCGACGAGGCGGCCGAGCTGTGGGCGGCCGTGCGGGACGCAGTGGTGGCGATCAAGGCGGCCTACGCACCCCAGGGCGTCAACGTCGGCCTGAACCTGGGCGAGGCGGCCGGCGCCGGGATCCCGTCGCACATGCACGTCCATGTGCTGCCGCGCTGGAACGCCGACTCCAATTTCATGACCGCAGTGGCGGAGGTGCGGGTCCTCCCCGAGGCCCTGGGCGACACCTGGCGCAAGCTGCGCGCCGCCTGGCCTGCGCCCGGCGCCGGGTGATTTCATTTCGACCGTGCCCGACGAGGCCCGATCCCCCCACGACGAGGACGTAGTCGACGAGCTGCCCGAAGATCTGCACGCCGCCGGCTACGTCGGCCCCTACCTGTTCCCCGACAACAATCGGCGGCGCATCCCCGGGTACCTCTACCTGGCGACGGCGGCCGCGTGCGTGGCCGTGTGGCTGCTGGTCGACGACTCGCCCTACGTCAACGGTGGCTTCCTGTTCGCCGCGGTCCTGCTTGCGATCGTCGGGGCCTATCAGCTGGTGACGGCGTGGAGCCTGGACGTCGACGAGCAGGACGCCCTGGTGGCGGCGTCGCGCACCGTCGGGTTCCCCGTGGGCCACGCGTCGGCCCAGATGGGCTGGCGTGGCCTGCTCAGCCGGCCGACGTGGCGCATCCTGCTGTACTCAGACGAGAACCCGCCGGCCAAGCGGGGGCTGGTGCTGGTGGACGGCCATGACGGCGAGGTGGTGGAGCACTTCGTCGAGGAGAACCCCGAGGACTGGTCGCAGTTCTCGTAGGGGGTTTACGCAGGTAGCACCGAGTGTGCGTGCAAGTACAACGCTGCGGTCACGCTGGTCGCGGCGGTCGAGAACTTGCCGCCCACCTGGGCGAACTGCGCACGCAGCGCAGCGAGAGACCGCCGCCCCGCCGATCCGAAAGCCGAGGGGCAGCGGTTGAGCCGAACCGGGCGGGCGTCAGCTCGGCCCTTACTCTCACACCGCACACAAGGTTCCGCCGGGTGACACGCTGTCAGGGTTTCCAATTCTGAGGGGAAGCTGGGGTCCGCCCGTCGTTCCCCCAGCTGTCCCCTTCCCCGGCTTTCTCGGACGGCTCACCCGCCCGCTGACCCGTACACCTAGAGATCGCGTCGGAGTGTCCCGCCGTTACCGGTAGACGCGTCAAATAGTCTCGAGGCTGGACGGCACCTGAGTGCCATTGGCTGGGGAGGAACGCATGTCGGACGACGTGGAGTCGTTCGGCGCCGAGCTGCTGTGCATCGAGGTCCGCTACCAGGGCAGCGGTGTCACCATCGTGCTTGACGGCGCGTTGGACATGACCGGCGCTGAGCGGTTCGTGGCGTGCGTCGTCGACGTCTTGGAGACCCATCCGGAGTCGATCGCCGTCGACGCCCAGGGTGTGACGTTCATCGACTCGTCTGGCCTTACCGCCTTGCTCCGTTCCCGGGCTGCGGCCGGCACGGCAGGCATCGCCTTTCGAATCAGTGAGCGGTCGCACGCGCTGTGGCGAGCAATCGACGTTGCCGGCATCGAGGGCTTGCTCGCTGACGGGTGACGACGCGGACCGGCCCCCCAAACGGGGACTTCGCCCGGAGGCGGACCGACGGCGCCCCCGGGGTCGCATGTAGGCGAACTCGAAGTGGTCACGCCAGTTGGAAACGATGCGGTTCTCGACCGTGTGAAAGACAAGTGTCGCGGCACTGATGACCGGCAGGACTGCTCCCCGTCGGCGCCATCGGTCCGTCGTGCAGGACCGCCCGGCGTTACCCAGCCCCGGAAGCGGCCTGCTCGATGAGCGCCACCACTGGGGCCGGGTGCGAGACGTAGATGGCGTGGCTTCCGCCGGCCTCGACCACTGTCGAACCGGCCCGCTCGGACATGAAGCGCTGCGCCGGTGGGGGGATCATCCGGTCCTCAGTCGTCACTAGGTACCAGCTCGGCTTGTGGCGCCAAGCAGCCTTGGTGATCGACCCGCCGAGGGCGTCGACGCCCCACGGGACCTGCGAGTCGGCCATGAACGCGGCCTCATCGGCCGGGACGTCGGCCGCGAACGACGCGTGGAACTTGTCGCGGTCGAGGAACAGGAAGCCGTCTTGCGGCGGCAGGATCGGCGGCACCGGTGCGCCCGGCGGCGGGTCTGCGATCAGCGTGTTCACGGACTCGCCGTCGTCCGGCGCAAACCCCGCGATGTAGACGAGTGCGGCCACGTTGTCGTGGTTGCCCGCCTCGGTGATCACCGCCCCGCCATAGGAGTGGCCGACGAGGACGACCGGCCCACCCTGAGCGTCGATGATCTGCTGGGTGGCTTTAGCGTCGCCCTCGAGCGACAGGGTCGGGTTCTGGACGATGCTGACGTTGTAGCCGTCCTCCTTCAACAGGTTGTAGACCGACTGCCAGCCGGACCCATCCACGAACCCGCCGTGGACGAGAACCACGTTGTTGACTCGTGAGCCTGTGTTCATGACGATGTCGTCCTCCCGCAAGGATGGGTTCTGGGGTCCTCTCGGTGACGGTAAGACGGCGCCACCCGGGCCGCAACTGCACTCCACGCAGGCCGGAACATCGGCCTAATCCGGACATGCCACGGCCACCAGAGGCGTCACCGGGACGCCCACACTTCATCTGCAGGTGCGTCGCCCTATGTTCCGCGCTCGGATGGGCGGTTGGGTCATCCTCGTCGCCAGGCGCGCGGCTCGCGCCGACACCCGGGACCGGAACCCCCTCGTCATGCTGGGTGGCCGACAGGAGCCGGCGACCGGATGCCGCCCAGCCGCTTGACGCACAACTCTATCTAGATAGAGTATCGCCGCATGACGAGAGTTCGCCGCCCCTCACCGCAGACGGTCGCGGTTCTCGATGCGCTGGCCGCGAAGGCCTCGGACTGGAGCCATGGCTACGACCTGTGCCGCGTTCTCGGCCTGAAGGCCGGCACGGTCTACCCGATCCTCATCCGGCTCGCCGAACGCGGCTACGTCGACACCGCGTGGGAGCAGGAGGTGCCGCAGGGCCGCCCGCCCCGTCACCTCTATCGGCTGTCGGCCGCCGGGGCCGAGCACGTGCGCGAGCTGCGCCGCGCCGAATCGCAACACACCTCCCGCCGGTTACGGGTCGCCGGGCGCCCAGCTCGCGGCGGCGGAGCGGTCGCGGGAGCGGAGGCATGAATCCGGGCGCGGCGCCGACGTCGGCACTCTCCGGCCCGGTCACGCGGCGGACGGCGTGGTTGGCGGCCGGGGCCGCCCTCGTCGCTCTCGGAGCCTGGGCGTTGCTGGTCCGGGCCGCGCTCGCCACCGACGACGACCCGGGGATCCCACCGGTCCAGGTGCTCGTCGGTGCCCTGTCCTTCGGCTGGCCATACATGGTCGCGGCCCCGACGGCTGTCGTCGCCGCGTCGCGCGTCGCCGTCGGGGTCGACGCGCCCGCCCGGCTGCTCGCGTTCGCCACGAGCGGCCGACGCGGACACCGGGACGAGTGGGGTGCCGCCATGCGGGCCGAGCTCGCGAGCATCACCGGCTCGCCGCGCGAACGGCTCCGGTTCGCCGCGGGTTGCGCCCTGATCGCGCTGCGCCGCGGCTGGGGGCGGTCTCCGTGGGTCGTCGCCGCCGCCTGCGCGGCGCTGTTTGCGGCCCTCACCGTCGCCACATCGCGAGCCTCGCTGGACGGCAGCCGGACGGGCAGCCTCTGGGCCGTGATCTACGGCCCACCGCAGATCACCCTGCTCCTCGTCGGGCTCGTCGCCGCGTGGACCGGACGCTCGATGCGCACCGGCCTCAGGCGGTCTCGATCGAGGGGAAGGTCCAGGTTCCGTTGACGATCTCTGGCCGGGGCGGTACATGCGAACGACGTAGTTCCAGCCGTCCATGATCGGAAGGCAGTTGGGCCGGTCGTCGACGACGGGATGAGTCGTTGACGCCCTCAGCTGGGCGGGGGTGCCCGCGTGGCTGAGGCCAGAGCCGGGAAGGAAACCGCCCCCCGACCCGTAGGCCGGGGGGCGCGGCCGGCCGCGAAGACCGCGGACGATTCGGCCAGGCTGCTCAGTACCACTTGCCGCGAACGAACCCGCCGAACGCGATGAGTCCGACGAGCACGACGAGCAGGCCTATCCACAAGCTCCAGAAGAGCGCTATCACGATCCCGACAATCACGATGATGCCGCCGACCGATATGCCGGCGATTCCACTACGGCGTTCCGGTGTCGCCATTTTCCCCCCTTGTCAGCTTCCCCTGGCGCTCAGCCCGGTGACGTTCCCCGCGACCATTGGTCCGCGAGGATTGCTCTGACGACACTAGCCGTGACGCGAGACCGTCCCTGGGAGGAGGAACGACACCGGGGGGACCGTCAACTCGCTGGCTACCCGAACAGCCGGGCGGGCCAGACGATGCAGACGGACTGGTCGTCGCCGAACGTCACCGCCATGACACACGCCCCTGCGGGGGCTCGAGCTCATGGGCTTCGACCCGGCCGATCGTCTCGGTGTGCACCTGCAACCGGCGCACCGCCCGCAGCCGCGGCCCGCTCTTCTACAACTACCCTCGCCTAGCGAGCTCCCGACACGAGGAAAGGCGTGGCGATGGCAACAGTCCGCTACATCGTCGACGACGTCGACGCTGCGATTGCGTTCTACTGCCAGCACCTCGGCTTCCGCGAGGCCATGCACCCGGCGCCAGCCTTCGCCATGCTCGTCCGAGACGACCTCCGCCTCACGCTCAGCGCGCCCGGCGGCGGACCCGGTGGGGGTCAGGCCATGCCCGACGGCACGCTGCCCAAGCCCGGTGGGTGGAACCGGATCTCGCTCGAAGTCTCCGACATCGAAGGCGTCGTCCAACGGCTGCGCCGAGCAGGCGTCCAGTTCCGCAACGAGATCGTGACCGGCGTCGGCGGCAAACAGATCCTCGTCGACGACCCGTCCGGCAACCCCGTCGAGCTGTTCGAACCGATCATCCCCGAAGCCAGCGAGGCAGCAGCCAAAGACACCTGGACGTCACAAGACGCCCAGTGACCTCTGGCGGCGGACACGCATCGCCCGGCTGACCCCAGTGAGCAGGACGTTCCCAATGCACAGAGGTGACGTCTGTTCGGCCCGAGGAATGATCTCAGCTGACCTAGGGCGTCCCACGCCGGCGGCGACGGACCTCAGTCCGGTTCGATGGGCCGACCGCGGACGGCGGCCGAGCACCTTTTCGGCCTCCCGCAGGTGGGTGACGCCGGCGTCGACCGCAGCCCGGGCGATGTCGAGTGCGGTGACCGTGCGGCCGCCGCCGTTGCCCACCACGGCCGTGCGCGTCCAGTCCCCGGCCGGCACGTGGTCGATCCGATCCGCCATGGCGTTGGCCTCGGCGCCCAGCTCCGTCAGGGGCCCGTCAACCGGGCCCGGGGGAGCGCCGGGGCTCGACGGGGCCGCGGGATCGACGTCGGCGGCCGCAACCGACGGCGAGTCGGCGGTGAGGACCCTGGCCAGGGCTCGGTTGGCCCCGGCGATGAACCGGGCGGCGGCCACAGCATGGTCGGCCGCCGACCAACCCCCGGCCCGACGATGCGCCAGATCGTCGGGCGACTCGTCGTCGCTCAAACCGGCGAAGAGCCCCCGGTAGCGGCGCTCGAGACCTCGTAGCGCAACGACGGCGTCGGACGGGGAGAGCTGTGACAGGTCCATTTGGCTGGTTCTAGCGCGTCGAACCTTGCCAGCCTGGCCGGATGACGATTCCGGCGACGGAGCCCCCCGCCCCGATCCTCAGCATTCGTTCGCATGCGGCGCGGGGCTACGCGCAGGTGATCGTGGCGGCGGTGCTGTTCGGCACCAACGCCAGCATCTCCAAGGCGGTTCTCGACGCCGGGATCGCACCGCGCCAGCTGGCGGCGCTGCGCTGCACGGGCGCCGCCGTCGGATTGCTGGCCGTGCTGGCTGCGCTGGGCTCGCTGCCTCGGCTGCGGGTGCCACGTCGGAGCCTGCCCCACCTGGCGGTGCTCGGCGTGGTCGGTGCGGCGCTCATCCAGTGGTTCTACTTCGAGGCCATAGACCGCCTGCCGGTGGGCATCGCCATCCTTCTCGAGTTCACCGGCCCGGTGCTGGTGGCCGTGTACGCCCGGGTGTTCCAGCGTCAGCAGGTCGGCGGTGGCGTCTGGGTGGCGCTGGCGTTGTCGCTGGCCGGCCTCGTGCTGGTGGCCGAGGTCTGGACCGACACGCGGCTCGACGCCGTTGGCCTGGCGGCAGGTGTGGCGGCCGCAGCCTGCCTGGCGACGTTCCTGCTCGTGGGCCGCCACTCGTCGGGAACGATCGATCCCCTGGCGTCGGCATTCTGGATGTTCGCCTTCGCCAGCCTGTTCTGGGTGCCGCTCGAGCCGCTGTGGCGCGTCGAGGGGTCGGTCCTGGGCGAGGCAACCTCGCTCGGGGGGCGGCTGGACGGCATCGACGTGCCCGTGTGGGTCGCGCTCGGCGCGGTCATCGTGCTCGGGACGTTGCTGCCCTACCTGCTCGACCTCGCGGCGCTCGCACACTTGTCGGCGACGACGGTCGGTGCCGTGGGCATGCTCGAGCCGGTCGTGGCCACCGTCGTCGCCTGGGCCTGGTTGGAGCAGTCGCTGAGCCCGACCCAGGTGCTCGGGGGGCTGGTCATCCTGGCCGGAGTCGGCATGGCGCTGCGAGTGCGCACCGACGTTGCCGCGGTTCCGGTGGACCGCCGTCCCGCGACCCGGGTGTGAGGCCGGTAGCTTGCCGAGCATGAGCGAGCGTTCCGAGGGACCAGAGAGCGAGCCCGGCCCGAGCGGCCCGGCCGAAGGCCAAGAGCGGGAAGCAAGGTCGATCTATGACGTGACCATCAGCTCCCTGGACGGCCGCCCAGCCGACCTGCACAACTACGAGGACCGGGCGGTCCTGCTCGTGAACGTGGCGTCGCAATGTGGGCTGACGCCGCAGTACACCGGGCTGGAGGAGATCCACGAGCGGTTCGTCGACCGTGGCTTCAGCGTGCTGGGTGTGCCCTGCAACCAGTTCGGCGCCCAGGAGCCGGGCTCGGCCGAGGAGATCGCCAGTTTCTGCTCCACCAACTACGGCGTCACCTTCCCGTTGACCGAGAAGGTCGAGGTCAACGGCGAGGGCCGCCACCCGCTCTACCAGCAGCTGGTGGACGTGCCCGACTCCGCGGACGGCCACACCGGCGACATCCGCTGGAACTTCGAGAAGTTCGTCGTGGCGCCCGGCGGCAAGGTCGTCGCCCGCTTCAACCCCATGGTGGAGCCCACCTCCGACGAGGTGGTGGCGGCCATCGAGGAGGTCCTCCCGGCCTGACCCGAGGTCGCGTCGGTTCAGAAACCTCTGTGCTCAGCGTCCACGCGCCGCGCGCAGGACACGCCCCACGTCGAGCAGGTGGTGGCTGCCCTCGTGGACGGCGATGACGGCCAGCTCGGCGATCGTCACCGGCTGGCCCCCGCCGGTGATCGTCGGTAGCCGCCACTCGTGGTCGGCCAGCTCCGACAGCACGGTGGCGAACGTGTCGGCGGCATCGTCGAGGTCGGCGGCGACCGTCTCTCGGTCGAGCGTCGGCGACGCCGCCGCGACCTTGCTCTCCCAGTCGACCACGGTCTCCGAGGGGTCGGTGTCGGCCAGCGCACACCGGACCCGGTCGTCGTAGACACGGAAGATGTCCCGCACGTGCGCGCTGTACTCGATGGCCGACCACACGTCGCTCGAGGGCGCCCGGCGCACTATCTCATCGAGGTCCTCGTCGGCCAGGCCGCGCGTCAGCGGCGCCCGGTAGCGCCGACCGTAAGAACGGATGGCGACGGGCAGGTTCCGAGGGCGCAGATCTGCGGGATCGAAGCCGCATTCGTCGCATCGCTCCATGCCCATGAAGGCACACCCCCCTCTGGCGCGCGCCGTCTCGACCGGCGCGGCCTCAGGCCTCCTCGCCCACCTCGCGCCTGACCGTGGCCACCAGGTGGCCCGGCAATACGTCGTAGTGATCGTGCGCGGCCCGGAACCGACCGCGCCCGCCGGTCAGCGACCGCAGCTCGATCGCGTACCGCTGGATCTCTGATGTCGGCACCAGGGCGATCACCGTCTGCGTGCCGTCGCCCCCCGCCTCGGTGCCCTGGACGCGTCCGCGCCGGGCATTGAGGTCGCCCATCACGTCGCCCTGGAGGTCGACCGGCACTGTGACTTCCAGCCGGCTGATCGGCTCGAGGATGACCGCGTCCGCCTTGGCCATGCCCGCGCGGAAAGCCAGTCGACCGGCGACTTTGAACGCCATCTCGGAGCTGTCGACCGAGTGCTCCTTGCCGTCGATGAGGGTGACCTTCACGTCGACGACCGGATAGCCGTGCACCCCGCCCGACTGCATGGTCTCCTCGATGCCCTTCTGCACCGCCGGGATGTAGCCCCGCGAGATGGCGCCGCCGACGACGTGGTTCTCGAACTCGAAACCGGCGCCCCGTGGCATGGGCTCGACGTCGATGACGCACACGCCGAACTGCCCATGGCCACCGGTCTGCTTCTTGTGGCGTCCCTCGACGCCCTTCGCGACCCCGGTGATCGTCTCGCGGTAGGGGACCCGCACCGGCTCGGTCTCGACATTGGCGCCGAACTTGCGGGTCAGCTTCTCCATGGTGATCTGCAGGTGGGTCTCGCCGGTGCCCTTGAGCAGGGTCTGGTGGGTTTCGTCGATCCGCTCGACCACCAGCGACGGGTCCTCCTCCTGGAGGCGGTGGAGGGCCGGCGCCAGCCTGTCCTCGTCGGCCTGCGTCTTGGGCACGACCGCCACGGCCAGGTTCGGCTCCGGTTGCTCGATCTGCGGCACGACGACCGGCTTGCCGCGGGGGGCGAGCGTGTCGCCGGTGATGGTGCCCGCCAGCTTGGCGACTGCGCCGATGTCGCCGGCCACCAGCTCACTGGCGGGTTCCTGTTCCTTGCCCCGCACCGTCAGCAGGCCGTGGAGCCGCTCGTCGCCGCCGGTCCTGCTGTTGGTCAGGTGGTCGTCGGGCCGGAGCGTGCCCGACAAGACCTTGAACAGGCTCACCTGGCCCACGTAGGGGTCGGCGATGGTCTTGAACACCAGCGCCAGGGAGTCGCCCGACGCATTGGCCTCGACCTCGACGTCGCTGTCTCCGGCCGTGACCGACGTGGGCCGGTCGAGCGGTGACGGACCGATCTCCACCAGGAAGTCGGCCAGCCTGTCGACGCCTATCTCGCGGGTGGCCGAGCCGACCAGCACCGGGAACACGGTGGCCGACGCGATGCCGTCGTGCAGGGTGCGCTCGAGCTCCTCGACGCCGGGCAAGTCACCCTCGAGGTAGCGCTCGAGCATGTCGTCGTCGGCGACGACGATGCCCTCGACGAGGTTGTCGCGGACCTCGTGCTCGCGGGCCTCCATGTCCTCGGGGATCTCCTCGGTGTGGGGGCTGCCGCCTTCGTAGATGTGGGCGGTGTCGGTGAGCAGGTCGGCGATCCCCCGGAAGTTCGCCTCCTCGCCGATCGGCAGCTCGAGGGGGGCAATCCCGGCACCCAGCCGATCCCGCAGCTGGTCGAGCGTGGTGTCGAAGCTGGATCGCTCCCGATCGAGCTTGTTGACGAACACCATGCGGGGCAGGCCCAGGTTGGCGGCCATCTTCCACACGACCTCGGTCTGGACCTCGACGCCGTCGACCGCGCTCACTACGAAGACCGCTAGGTCGGCCACCCGCAGCGCGGCTGCCACGTCTCCGATGAAGTCGGCGTAGCCGGGCGTGTCGATGACGTTGATCTTGTGGTCGCGCCACTCGAACGGCGCCAGCGACAGCGACAGGGAGATGCTGCGGCGCTGCTCCTCGGGGTCGTAATCGGACACCGTCGTGCCGTCCTCGACACGGCCGAGGCGGTTGGTGGCGCCGGAGCGATGCAGTAGCGCCTCGGCCAGGCTGGTCTTGCCCGAGCCGCCGTGCCCCACGAGTGCGACGTTGCGAATGTGATCGGTCGCATACCGCTTCACCAGGACCCCCTGTGTCCACGAGACGTCGTCGGCGCCGTAAGGGCGAGGCTAGCGGACCCCCGCGGAAGGCAACGTGGCCTCTCACCGGTCCATCCACGTGACTTCAGCGCGCGACCGCGAGCGGCCGGTCGATGGTCGTCTCGCCAGGGCGTGCCCGGGTTGGTCGCTGCCAGCGGGCACGCGGCGTTAGCCTGATCCGGCACGCAGTGGCGCGTGCTGACACGGGAGACACGATGTTCGACGGACGCTGGCGGAGCACCTTCGAGAACGGCCTGCGACCCATCGGTGCGCAGATCAGGCGCACGGGTATCACGGCCAACCACCTGACGCTGACGGGCCTGGCCATGGCCACCGCGGCGTCGTTGACGATCGCGCAGGGTTGGCTCCGAGCCGGGCTGGTGCTGCTCATCCTCACGGCGGTTCCCGACGTGCTGGACGGGGCCGTCGCCAAGGCCTCTGGTACCGCCTCGCCGCGGGGTGCCTTCTTCGACTCGGTGATCGACCGCATCAGCGATGCGCTGCTGCTGGGCGGCGTCGCCTGGTACCTGGCGTCCACCCAACCGGGACGGGTGTCGGTGCTGCCCCTGGCCGTGCTGGCGGCCTCGCTGCTGATCTCCTACGAGCGGGCCAAGGCCGAGTCCCTGGGCTTCGACGCCCGCGGTGGCCTCATGGAGCGGGCCGAGCGGCTCATCTTCCTCGGGTTCGGCCTGCTGTTCGAGTCCCTGCTGGTGCCGGTTCTGTGGGTGATGCTGGTGCTGACCTTGATCACTGCGGGACAGCGGTTCGAGCGGGTGTGGCGGCAGGCGTCGGCCCCGCAGGTGCAGCCGCTGGCCGTGCGCTGGCGGGCCCGCCGGGTGGCCCGTTCGACCCAGCGGACCTGGCGCCGGCAGGCGGTCGGCCACCGTCGTCGCCGCTGAGCAGGACATCGGCTGACCACGGGTTTCCGCCTCGCTCGTCCACCTATCCTGCCGCCGATCTCGCCGTGATGGATGTCGTCACCCCCGCATATCGAGGTGCCTTCGCTATCGCCCAGGTCCTGCCGGGCGCGGTGATCGACGTCCTGGCGCCGGGCGTGGCGGGGCTCGCGGCGCTGCGGCCGGGTGACCAGCGCGCCATTGTCGAGCGTCACCAGCGCCGCGTCGACCCCGGCTTGGGAGGTGCCGAGCTGCAGCGGCGGGTGCGAGAGGTGTTCCGCTCCTATGGCCGCTACTACGGCGAGTCGTTCCGTCTCCCGACGATCGGGCCCGAGGAACTCGACCGTGGCCTCACCCTCGAGGGCTACGAGCACGTCGAAGAATCGTTGGCGCGCGGCGTCGGTCCCATTCTCGTGCTGCCGCACCTCGGGAGCTGGGAATGGTGTGCCTACTGGCTCACGCGGGTCCAGAAGGTACCGGTGACGGCTGTCGTCGAACGGTTGGAGCCGCCGGCTCTGTTCGACTGGTTCGTCGAGTTCCGCGAGCGCATCGGCATGCAGATCGTGCCTCTCGGCCCCGACGCCGGTCGCTCGATAGTCAGCGCCATCAAACAGGCGCACGTGGTGGCGCTGTTATGTGATCGCGACATCGGCGGCGGTGGTACCGAGGTGACCTTCTTCGGCGAGACGACGACCCTGCCCTCCGGACCGGCGGTGCTCGCTCTGCGGACGGGCGCCCCGCTGATCCCGACGGGCGTCTACGACCAGGGTGGGGGACATCACCATGGGGTCGTGCGCCCGCCCATCCCGGCGGAGCGCCGGGGATCGTTCCGTGACGACGTGGCCCGCATCACCCAGGCCATGGCCGATGAGCTCGAGGGCCTGATCCGACGCGCGCCCGAGCAGTGGCACATGCTCCAGCCCAACTGGCCCAGCGACCGCCGCGGCGCCCGCCGGGTGAAGCTGTGACAAGGGCACGGCGGTCGGCTCGCCCGGCCCCGGTCACCCACCTACCCTCCGGTCCGACCCCGCCCTCCAGCCCGACCCCCGCCCTCCAGCCCGACCCCGACCCGCCGCCCCGTGGCGGCGTCGGCCTGCGGCCGACTCGTGGCCCCTTATGGCGTCGGTCTGCGACTGACCCCTAACGTTCTCGACGTGCGCATCGGGCTCGTCTGCCCCTACAGCCTCACGGTGCCTGGGGGCGTCCAGGCGCAGGTGCTGGGCCTGGCTCGGACCCTGCGGGGCCTCGGCGAGGACGTCCGGGTGCTGGCGCCGTGCGACGGCCCGCCGCCCGACGGCGGTGTGACGCCCCTCGGGAAGAGCGTGCCGACGGCCTCCAACGGATCGGTGGCCCCGCTGGCGCCCGACCCCGCCGCGCAGCTGCGTACCATCCGGGCCCTGCGGGACGAGGCCTTCGAGGTCATCCATCTGCACGAGCCGCTGGTCCCGGGACCGACGATGACGGCGCTGCTGTTCCGCAACGCGCCGATCGTCGGCACGTTCCACCGGGCCGGGGACAGCGCGGCCTACGCCGCGTTCAAGCCGGGGGTGCGCTGGCTGGCGCGCCGGCTCGACCTGCGGTGCGCGGTGTCGAAGGACGCCCTGGCAACGGCGCGCCATGCCCTCGGCGGGGAGTACGAGTTGCTGTTCAACGGCATCGAGGTCGAGCGGTTCGCCAAGGCCACGCCGACGCCCACCACCGGGCCGACCATCTTCTTCGTGGGCCGGCACGAGGACCGCAAGGGCTTGGCCGTGCTGCTCGACGCGCTGCGGCTGCTGCCACCCGAGGTGCGGGTGTGGGTGGGCGGCACCGGTCCCCAGACCGAGGCGCTCCGGGCCGCCTATGGCGGCGACCCCCGCATCGAGTGGCTGGGGCGGCTCAGCGAGGCAGACGTGGCCTCGCGCATGCGCGGCGCCGACGTGTTCTGCGCGCCGTCGCTGCACGGCGAGTCGTTCGGGGTGGTGCTGCTGGAGGCGATGGCCGCCGGTGCCGTGGTGGTGGCGTCGGAGCTCGACGGCTACTGCAACGTGGCGACCAAGGGGGTCGACGCGCTCATGACGCCGCCGGGTGACAGCGACGCCCTCGGCCGGGCGCTGTCGCGGGCGCTCGACGACAGCCGCCTACGCGCCGATCTCACCGCTGCCGCGGAACTGCGTGCCCAGGCATTCTCGATGGTCCGGTTGGCCGAGCTGTACCTCGAGCGATACCAGCGCCTGGTCGCCTGACGCCGAGCTCCGTCGGCGTCACTTCCTTGCGGTGGTGCGCCGATGAGCACCGGAATGGAGCCGGAACGCCCTGCCGGCTGCGTCATGTGGGCGATGACCCCGGCCTAGGATGCGCCCGTGCTCGCCCTGATCATCATCCTCGTCATCGTGGTGCTCGTCGGGCTCTACGCCGTGTTCAGCTACAACGGGCTCGTCTCGCTGCGCAACCGCATCGAGAACGCCTGGGCGCAGATCGACGTGCAGCTCAAGCGCCGCTACGACCTCATACCCAACCTCGTGGAGACCGTGAAGGGTTACGCGTCCCACGAACGCGAGACGCTCGACGCCGTCATCGAGGCCCGCAACGCCGGCATGAACGCCAGCGGTCCCCACGACCAGGCCGAGGCCGAGAACCAGATCACTGGGGCGCTCAAGTCCCTCTTCGCGCTGTCGGAGGCCTACCCCGACCTCAAGGCGAACCAGAACTTCGCCCAGCTCCAGGAGGAGCTGACCGGCACCGAGGGCCGCATCGCCTACGCCCGCCAGTTCTACAACGACACCGTGTACCGCTATAACACCAAGATCCAGAGCTTTCCCTCCAACGTCCTCGCCAACGCCTTCCGCTTCTCGGAGCGCGAGTACTTCGAGGCCGACGACGAGTCGCGCGGCCCGACCCAGGTGCAGTTCTGAGCGCCGTCGCTCACCGTCGGTCCTTCGTGTACGACCAGGTCACCTCCAACAAGCGGCGTAGCTGGCTGCTCGTCGCCGGGTTCGTGATCCTGGTCGCGGCGGTGGCGACCGCCTTCTCCTACCTCATCAGCGGCGGGCCTGTCGGCATCGTGATCGCCGTCGTCATCGCCGTCGGGACCAGCTTCGTGGCCTATTGGAAGTCCGACGCGGTGGCGCTGCGCATGAGCCGTGCCCGGCCGGCGCCCGTCGAGGAGTTCGCCCGCTACCACAACATCGTCGAGGGGCTGTGCATCGCGTCCGGCCTGCCCAAGCCCCGCCTCTACGTGATCGACGACCCCGCACCGAACGCGTTCGCCACCGGGCGCAACCCCCGTAACGCTGCGGTCGCGGTCACCACCGGCCTGCTCGAGAAGCTGAACCGGATCGAGCTCGAGGGCGTGCTCGCCCACGAGCTGTCCCACGTCAAGAACTACGACATCCTCGTGTCGACCCTCGCCGTCACCATGGTGGGCATCGTGGCGCTGCTCGCCGACATCGGCATCCGCCTGCTGTGGTGGGGCATGGGCCGCAACCCGTATCGCGACTACGACCGCCAGCACGGCGGCAACCAGGGCCCTCTGGTGATCCTGTCGGCCGTCGGCTTCGCGCTGCTGTTGCTGTCGCCGCTGATCGCGACCGTGATGCAGCGGACCATCAGCCGGCGCCGGGAGACGCTGGCCGACGTGTCCGGCGTGGAGATGACGCGCTACCCACCCGGGCTGATCTCGGCCCTGGAGAAGCTGCGCGACGACTCCACGGTGGTGCACGCCACGAGCCGCGCCACCGCCCACTTGTGGATCGAGCAGCCGTCGGCGCAGACGGAGCGCGAGGGCCGGCTGTCGCGCCTCAACCGGCTGTTCGACACCCACCCGCCGCTCGAGGAACGCATCGCCCTCCTCCGGGAGCTCTGAGGTTTTCGAGGGGGGAGGGAAACCCTCCCCCTCGACCGCCGGCCTCGAAACACAATTGGACCGGGAAGTGGCCGGGGACCTGCGGTGACGTCGCCCGTAGACTGGCCGTATGAGCGATCCCGCAGGTTCCCCTCTCCCTGCCCACGACACCGGCACAGTGCGCGTCAAGCGCGGCTTGGCGGAGATGCTCAAGGGCGGCGTCATCATGGACGTGGTCACACCCGAGCAGGCCAAGATCGCCGAGGACGCCGGGGCGGTGGCGGTCATGGCCCTCGAGCGGGTGCCGGCCGACATCCGGCGCGACGGTGGTGTCGCACGGATGAGCGACCCCGAGCTGGTCGAGGGGATCATCGCCAGCGTCACGATCCCGGTCATGGCCAAGGCCCGTATCGGCCACTTCGTCGAGGCCCAGGTCCTCCAGGCGCTGGGCGTCGACTACGTCGACGAGTCCGAGGTCCTGACGCCGGCCGACGAAGCCCACCACATCGACAAGTGGGCGTTCACTGTGCCCTTCGTGTGCGGGGCCACCAACCTCGGGGAGGCGCTGCGGCGCATCAGCGAGGGGGCGGCCATGATCCGCTCCAAGGGCGAGGCCGGGACCGGCAACATCGTCGAGGCGGTGCGCCACCTGCGCTCGATCCTCGGCGACATCCGCAAGATCACCCAGGCGGATTCGGCTGAGGTCTACGACTGGGCCAAGCAGCTGCGGGCGCCGGTCGGCCTGGTGCAGGAGATCGCAGAGACCAGCACCCTGCCGGTGCCGCTGTTCTGCGCCGGCGGCATCGCCACCCCGGCGGACGCCGCCCTCGTCATGCAGCTCGGCGCCCAGGCCAACTTCGTGGGCTCGGGCATCTTCAAGAGCGACGACCCGGCGCGACGGGCCAAGGCCATCGTCGAGGCGACCGCCCACTACGACGATCCAGGGATCGTGGCGAAGGTGAGCCGGGGCCTGGGTGAGGCCATGCGGGGCCAGGAGATCGCCCAGCTCGACACCAAGCTGGCCGATCGGGGCTGGTAGCACGCGGCGACGTGAGTCGCGCAGGCGGGGCGCGCGGGGGGCAGAGGCTTCGGCCGGAGCCTCCCGCTGTCGCTCGATCCGTGCTTTGCCGGTCGAGCGACCAGCATTCGACGCCGCCGAAGGCGGCGGCCCAAGTGGTGGGGCGAGGTCGAGGGGGAGGGTTTCCCTCCCCCCTCGAAGCACTACCGGTCGATGGTGTCGGACTCCCAGATGCCGACGCGGCCGTAGTCGGTGCCAGCGATGAGCACCCGACCGTCGTCGACGACGAGGCTGGTGACCGACTGCCGGCCGGTGCCGCCGAGCTCGGGCTCACCGCGGTCGCGGCGGGAGATGTCGCCGTTGTCGGCCAGGCGCCACAGGGCCACGTCGCCGTCGCCGACCGCCGTGTCTGTGCCGCCGATCAACCAACCGCCGCTGGGCACCGCGGCCACAGCGCTGGCCCACTGGTCGCCGCCGCCGCCGAACTGGCCCGACTCGGCCCGGGTCCATTCGAGCCCATCCTCGGAGGTCCACACGCGGGCATCGGCGTCACCGCTGCGGTCGTCCGAGCCGACGACGATGAAGCCGTCCTCGCCGGCGGCGCAGCCGTAGGCCTGCTGGTTGCCGCCGCCGCCGAATGTGCCGTCGTCGGTCACCTCTGACCACTTGCCGTCCTTGGCGCGGTAGCGCACGAGGACGTCGGAGCCCTCCGCCCCGCCGGCGCTTCCCACGGCGATGGCGGTGCCGTTGGCGACGCAGACGTCGCGGAAGCGCTGGGTGCCGGCACCACCGGCCCCGGGATTCTCGCCCTTGAGCGCCTTGCCGTCGGCGGACGTGACCACGATGGGGTCGGCGTCACCTCCGACGTAGGCAACGCCGACGGCGATGAAGCCGTCACCGATGGGGGCGGCGGCGTCGAGCGAGCGCACGCCCGGGCCGCCCGCTGGTTCCACGGTCTCCGGTGGCTGGCTGGCCAGGATCCCGGCGATGACCGGTGCCTGGTTGGCGTCGGGGTTCTCGATCACCTCGAGATCTCCCTCGGTCACCTCGGACAACGTGACGCCGAGGCGGGTCCACTTCCGGCCGTCCGGCGACGTCCACACCAGGCCGTCGGGCTGGCTGTCGCCCAGGAACTGGCGGCCCGCGGCGACGCCGAAGTCCTCGGTTCCGACCGCCACGAATCCGCCCTTGAACGGGACGACGTCGGTGAGCTGACCGGCGGCCAGCTTCTTGCTGTCGATCGCCTCCCAGCCACCTGCGCCCCGGTCGAGCCAGATCTGCCCGCCGAAGGTCTCGCGCGTCGCACCCTTGGGGGCGCTGTGGCGGTACCCCGCGGCCACCGTGGCCTTCGGTCCGACCGCCAGCGACGTGGCGAAGGGCTGGGTCCCACCGTTGGGGAACGCGTCGCCGGAGGCGTCCTGCCAGCGGTTGGCCGAGTCGATGTAGAGCACGCTGGGCTCGCTGCCGATCGCGACGCGCACCTTGCCCGCCCCCGCGGAGTCGACGAGGGCCACGCCGTCGCCGAACAGCCCGGCGTGCACCGGGTTGGGAAGGAGCCGCCACGACTGGCCCCCGTCGGTGGACCACCAGGTGTGCGGGCGCCAGTTGTTGCCGCCGCTGGCGGTGATCCCGGCGCCGTCGAAGGACAGGCCGGTCACGCTGTAGTCGGCCGCCGCCGTCCGTCCGTCGCCGTCGAGCGACAGGGGCGCCGAGGGGTTGCTCCACCTGGCACCGTCCGTCGACCGCCAGACCACCGGCTGGCCCTGGCCGTTGGCGTCGGTGGCGTAGCCACCGGCCACCACCACGTCGCCGGTCCAAACCACCGACTCCACCGCCTGGCGGCCGGGACCGCCCAGGCTGGGCGCCTCGACCCTCGACCACGTCGTGCCGTCGGGTGAGAACCACGCGGCGCCGTCCTGGCCGTCGCCGGTGGCCGACCCCACGGCGACGAACCCGTTGGCCACGGCGGCGATGTCGCGGATCGACTCGTCGCCGCGTGGCGTCGAACGGTCCGCCGGCACCGTCGTCGACGCTGTGCCAGGCCTTGCCGTCGGCACTGAACCACAACCGGGGGCGCACCTCCCCCCAGGCGTTCTCGCCGCCCGCCACCAGGGTCCCGGTCTCGTTGGTGGCAACGTCGAAGGCCCACTGCTCGTGGTCGCCCCCCATGGCCTTGGGGGTGCTGAGCGCCCAGCCCTTGTCGTCGCCCGCGGCCCGGTAGCGCCAGATGGCGGCGTCGGACTCGGGCTCGTCGCCCACCCAGCCCACGGCCAGCAGGTTGCCGTCGGCGTCGCGCTGCCCGGCCGTCATGACCTCGCTGACGCCCTTGTGGGCCGGTTCCACGTCGGACCGCTCCCAGCTGCGGCCGTCGTCCGCCGACCACGTGGAGGCCACCGTGGTGCCGGACTTGGGGTCGAACACCGATCCCAGGATGAGCCACGGTTGGCCGTCGGCGGCGGGCGCCAGCAGGTCGGCCACGTCGGCCACCGACTCCTCGTAGGCGATGGACGACCCCGCCGCCCGCTCGAAGGTGGGATTCGTCGCCGTCGGAGGAGGCGTTGGAACTGCCGGCGCAGGCGCCTGCGACCAGGGCCAATCCACTGGCTGCCCAGGACCACCGCTTCGCCGTGGTCCTGCGCGCCGTGTTTCCCGCTCTTGCTGCTTCGCAGCCGGCCGCTCGGGCTTCGGCGCCGTGTTCTCCGCTCTCGGCGCTCCGCGCCGGGCCGCTCGGGCCCTGGGCCACGCCGTGTGGTTCGGCCTCGAGAGCTGCCCGACGGCGGGCGCTCTGGCCGGTGCTGCGGCCGCTCGCCTCTGGCCGCTGGATGCCGCGGGTCTTGGCGTGCACGGAGAACCTCCGGTCGTCGATCGAGTGCCTGTCGAGCTCCCCAAAGTCCCAGTCGGTGTTCGATTCTCGTCGCTGGGGAGTGCCCCGTACAATCGAACCGTCATGTGCCAGGCAGCGAGGCCCCCAGGTGAAAGTCGGCGTGCTGTCCCTGCAAGGGGCGTCAGCACGGCATTCGGCCATGCTGTCACGGCTCGGCGTCGAGCCGGTGGCGTGCCGCCTGCCGCCTGATCTCGTCGACGTCGACGCCTTGGTGCTGCCGGGCGGCGAGTCGACGACGATGTCGATGCTGCTCGAGTCCTCGGGCTTGTTCGAGCCGGTGGCCGAACGGTTGGCGGCGGGCATGCCGGCGTTCGGCACCTGTGCCGGAATGATCCTGCTCGGTCGCGACATCCTCGACGGGCGCGACGACCAGCGCTGCTTCGACGCCATCGACATTTCGGTGCGCCGCAACGCCTTCGGCCGACAGGTCGACTCGTTCGAGTCCGATCTCGACGTGGCCGGCGTCGGTGGCGACCCCCTGCACGCAGTGTTCATCCGGGCGCCGGTGGTCGAGGCCGTCGGCGACGATGTCGAGGTCCTGGCCACGGTCGACGGCCGACCCGTCCTGTGCCGCCAGGGCCGTGTGCTGGTGGCGGCGTTCCATCCCGAGCTCGGCGACGATCCCCGGCTCCACGAGCTGTTCATCGACGAGGTGATGTGATGTCCGGCCATTCCAAGTGGGCGACCATCAAGCACAAGAAGGCGGCGACCGACAAGGCCCGCGGCAAGCTGTTCGCCAAGCTCCTGCGGCAGGTGGAGGTGGCGGCGCGCGAGGGGGGCGGCGACCCCGAGGCCAACCCCACGCTGCGCACGATGTTCCAGAAGGCGCGGGACAGCTCGATCCCGATGGACACGATCGAGCGGGCCATCAAGCGGGGCACGGGCGAGCTCGATGGGGTCACCTACGAGGAGGTGACCTACGAGGGCTACGCCCCCGGTGGGGTGGCGGTGCTGGTCGAGGTGCTCACCGACAACCGCAACCGCGCCGGTGCCGACATCCGCAACATCTTCAGCAAGAACGGCGGCTCGATGGCGGAGCCGGGCGCGGTCGCCTGGCAGTTCGACCGCAAGGGGACAATCGTTGTGCCACGCTCGGTGGACGAGGAGGAGTTGATGCTGACCGCCCTCGATGCCGGGGCCGAGGACATCGTCGACGACGGCGATTCCTGGCGCGTCACCACACCACCTACCGAGTTGCACGCCGTGCGCACCGCCCTGGAGGGCACCGGCATCGGCGTCGAGTCGTCGGACCTGACGATGGTGCCGCAGACGACCATCCCCCTCGACACCGCCGAGGGGGCCAAGAAGGTGCTGCGCCTGATCGACGCCTTGGACGAGCACGACGACGTGCAGGCGGTGCACGCCAACTTCGACATCCCGGACACCATCCTCGAGACCGTGGAGGCGGCACCGTGAGCGAGAACGTGGCGGTGGGTCGGGCGGCGCCCGATTTCACCCTGCCGGGCACCGACGGCACACCCGACGGGCACCGTGAATACACGCTGTCCGAGTTCAAGGGACGGCCGGTGGTGCTCGTCTTCTATCCGGGCGACAACACCCCGGTGTGCACCCGGCAGCTCAACAGCTACACGGCCGATATCGACCAGTTCGAGTCGGTCGACGCCCAGGTGCTGGCGATCAGCCCTCAGTCGGTTGAGAGCCACGACGGGTTCAGCGCCAACCAGGGCGGGTTCGCCTTCCCGCTGCTGGCGGATTCGGACAAGGCCGTGGGCAAGGCCTACGGCATCCTCGGGCCGGTCGGGTTCTATCGACGGTCGATCTTCGTGGTGGATGGTCAGGGCGCCGTTCGCTACGCCCACCGGGCGGTGGCCGGCCTCTGGTTCCGGCCCACCGAGGAGGTCGTCGAGGCGGTTCGCAGCGCATCGGCGTAGAGCCGTAGGCGCCGGCTCCACGCGGTGCTTCCCCGCTCTTGGCGCCTTCGACGCTACGGCCCCTCGGGCTTCGACGTGTGCAGCCCGCTCCAACGGCCGCTCGGGCTTCGGCATCCACCGGGCGGCAGCCGGGGTCGGCTACCTTCCGAACTCGTGTTCGTGCTCGGCATCGATCCCGGCCTGTCGCGGTGCGGCTACGGCGTCGTGGAGCGGCTCGGGCGCGGTCGATCCCGCGCGGTGGCGGCCGGCGTCCTGCGCACCGATCCCGGTTCGGAGGTACCCCAGCGCCTGGCCGCCCTGCAGGCCGACCTACGGTCGTTGCTCCGGGAGCACCGGCCGGTGGTGGTGGCCATCGAGCGGGTGCTGTTCCAGGCGAACGCCCGCACCGCGATCCCGGTGGCCCAGGCGGCGGGGGTTGCCATGGTCGAGGCGGTGGCGGCGGGGTGCGAGGTCGTCGAGTACTCGCCCAACCGCGTGAAGCAGACGATCACCGGCCACGGCGGTGCCGACAAGGACCAGATGGAGCGCATGGTGCAGACACTGCTCGGCATCGCGACGCCCCTGCGCCCGGTCGACGCCGCCGACGCGGTGGCGGTGGCGCTGTGCCACCTGGCCCACGCCCCGCTGCGTGAGCGGTCGGCGCTCGTTCCACCCCGTCGACCCGAGGCAATGGGTTCCGCAGAACTCAGCTCGAGGCGATGGGTTCCGGATCCGGGACCCATGACCTCGGGCTCCGTGCGGGGGAACCGATGACCACGGGGCGGTCGGCGTCGGCCGCCACCCCGTCGACTCGAGGCAATGGGGTCCGCTCCCGAACTCTCGAGGCAATGGGGGCCGGCCCCCGGACCGCATTGCCTCGACAGCGTCTCGGCGGGCCGTATTGCCTCGACACCCAGGCGGCGCCGGCACGTTCCGAGGGGGGACGGTGATCGGATCGTTGCGAGGTCGGTTGCTCGACCGCGGGGCCGCCGATGGGGCCGCCGGCGAGGTGCTCGTCGAGGTCGGCGGCGTCGGCTACCGGGTCATCGTCGCGCCCACCACGGCCGTGGCGGTGGGTGACGTCGGCGACGAGGTGTTCGTGTGGGTGCACGACCATGTGCGGGAGGACGCGCACACGCTCTACGGGTTCGGCGGCCGCGACGAGCGGATCACGTTCGAGGCGCTGCTCGGTGCGCACGGGGTCGGCCCCTCGCTGGCGCTGGCCATCCTCTCGGTCCACGATCCCCTGGCGCTGGCCCGCATCCTGGCCGAGGACGACGTCGGCGCCCTCTGCCTGGTCCCGGGCGTGGGTAAGAAGACTGCAGCTCGCCTGCTGGTCGAGCTCAAGTCGCGCCTTCACGTTCCCGAGATCGACGCGCGGGTCGCCGTTGGCCCGGGACACGCACCTCACGCCAACGGCGCCGGCGCCCCCCACCAACCCTCCGTGCGGTCCGACGTGCGGGAGGCCCTGGCCGGGCTCGGCTACTCGGCCGACGAGATCCATGGCGCCACCGCCGAGCTGCCCGACGACGGCGACGCCTCGGAGCTCCTGCGCCAGGCGCTCCGACACCTCGCCACGGCGCGCCAGGTGTGACGGCCGTGCGCGAGGAGCTGCTCGATCCCGAGTCCCAGCCCGACGAGGCGTCGGCCGAGACGGGCCTGCGCCCGCGTCGGTTGGCGGAGTTCGTCGGCCAGACCGAGCTCAAGGCCCATCTCGACATCGTGCTCGAGGCCGCGCGGCGGCGGGGCCAGGCGCCCGACCACCTGCTGTTCTCCGGCCCCCCGGGGCTGGGCAAGACCACCCTGGCGACGATCATCGCCAACGAGCTCGACGCCCACCTGCAGGCCACGTCGGGTCCCGCGCTCGAGCGGGCCGGCGACGTGGCGGCCATCCTCACGCAGCTCGACCACGGCGACGTGCTCTTCGTCGACGAGATCCATCGCCTACCTCGCCCGGTAGAGGAGGTGCTCTATCCGGCGATGGAGGACTTCCAGGTCGACATCGTGCTGGGCAAAGGCCCGGCGGCTCGGTCGATCCGCCTCGACCTGCCGCGCTTCACGCTGGTGGGCGCCACCACGCGAACCGGTTCGATCACGGGCCCGCTGCGCGACCGCTTTGGCCTGGTGGCCCGGCTCGACTACTACACGGCAGCGGATCTCGAGTCCATCGTCCGGCGGACGGCGGGGATCCTCCACGTCGGCATCGACGAGCCGGGCTGCGCCGAGATCGCCCGCCGGGCCCGTGGCACGCCCCGCATCGCCAACCGCCTGCTCCGGCGCGTGCGCGACTTCTCCGAGGTCCGGGGCGACGGCGCCGTCGACCGGCGGACGGCAGAGGAGGGGCTGGCCCTCTTCGGCGTGGACGTGCGGGGGCTCGACAAGGTCGACCGGGCGCTGCTGTCGGCCGTGTGCGAGCGCTTCGGCGGGGGCCCGGTGGGGTTGTCGACGCTCGCCATCGCCGTGGGCGAGCAGGCCGAGACGGTCGAGGACGTCTACGAGCCCTTCCTCATCCAGCAGGGCCTGCTCATGCGCACCCCGCGAGGGCGGGTGGCGCTGCCGGCGGCCTGGGAGCACCTGGGCCTGGCGCCACCGCCGCCCCGGGGGCCATCCGGCGCCGCGCCCACGCTGTTCGGGGGCTGATCACCCACAAGGGCGCCGGTAGCGTTGCCACACCCCATGGACGTGGCCGACTTCGCCTACGAGCTGCCCGAGGCTTCGATCGCGCAGACGCCGATCGAACCACGTGATCGTGCCCGCTTGCTGGTCGACCGGGGGCCCGGCGAGGCCCCCCAGCACCGCACGGTCGCCGACCTGCCGGCGTTCGTGCGCCCCGGCGACGTGGTCGTGGTCAACAGCACCCGGGTGCTGCCCGCCCGGCTGCTCCTCAACAAGCCGACAGGGGGAGCGGTGGAGGTGTTGCTGCTCGAACGCCTTCCCAGCGGCGAGTGGGAGGCGCTGGTCCGTCCCAGCCGCAAGGTGGCGCCGGGAACCGAGCTGGCGGTCGCGGCCGACCTGAGCGTGCGCTTCGGGGGGCCGGGGCCGGGGGAGGGCACCAGGCTCGTCGAGCTGCGGTCGATGGCCGCCGCCGACGAGCTGGCGGTCCTTGACCGGCACGGCGTCGTGCCGCTTCCGCCGTACATCACCAGTCCGCTGGCCGATCCCGAGCGCTACCAGACGGTGTTCGCCGACCGGCCGGGCTCGGTGGCGGCCCCCACCGCCGGCCTCCACCTCACGCCGGGCGTCCTCGACGGCTGTCGTGCTGCCGGGGCGCGCATCGCGATGGTGGACCTGGTCGTGGGCATGGGCACGTTCCGCCCGATCTCCGCCCAGAAGGTCGAGGACCACCACATGCACGCCGAGCGTTACGAAGTGAGCCCCGAGACAATGGCGGCGTGCGAGGCGGCCCGGGCCGCCGGTGGGCGGGTCGTGGCGGTGGGAACGACCACCGTGCGGGCGCTGGAGTCGGCGGCGCTCTCGGGCCAGCTCGAGGGGCGGACCGAGCTGTTCATCCACCGTCCTTGGCGGTGGCGCGTCGTCGACGTGCTGCTGACCAACTTCCACCTGCCCCGCTCGTCGTTGCTGGTGCTGGTCGACGCCTTCGTAGGTGCCCGCTGGCGCGACCTCTACGGCGGTGCCCTCGCAGCCGGCTATCGGTTCCTGTCCTTCGGCGACGCGATGTTGCTCGACCGGAGCCTCTAGTCCGTGGCCCTCGACTTCACCATCGACGCCCGTTGCGGGACGGCCCGGACGGGCACCGTCACCACCGCCCGCGGCACCTTCCGGACGCCGTGCTTCATGCCGGTGGGGACTCGAGGCGCGGTGCGCACCCTGTCGTCGGCCGACCTCGAGGACCTGGGGGCCGAGGTCATCCTCGGCAACACCTACCACCTGATGCTGCGGCCGGGCGCCGACGTCGTTGCCCGCTGGGGCGGGCTCCATGGCTTCGCGGACTGGCGGGGCCACGTCCTGACCGACTCGGGCGGGTATCAGGTGTTCTCGCTCGAGCCCCAGGTCGACGACGAAGGAGCCACCTTCGCCTCGACCTACGACGGCAGCCCGCACCACCTCACCCCCGAGGGCGCGGTCGAGGCGCAGGTGCTCCTCGGCAGCGACATCCAGATGGTGCTGGACGTCTGCCCGCCGCTGCCGTCGCCGCGCGCGGTCATCCGCTCGGCCGTGGATCGGACGGCGCTGTGGGCCGAGCGGGCCCGCAAGGCCTTCCTCGCCCACGAGCGCCCGGACCTCAGCCAGTTCGGCATCGTCCAGGGGGGCGTCGACGACGGGCTGCGAGCCGAGAGCGCGGCGCGCACGGTGGACGTGGGCTTCGAGGGCTACGCCGTGGGCGGGTTGTCGGTGGGGGAGGACCGCTCCGAGATGCTCCCGGCGCTGGCCACCGCTCTGGCGGGCGTGCCCGAGGACCGTCCCCGCTACTTCATGGGCCTGGGCGATCCCCTCGGGATCGTGGACGTGGTGGGGCTCGGTGTCGACATGTTCGACTGCGTTCTGCCCACCCGCCTCGGGCGTCACGGCACGATGCTCACGTCAACCGGGCGCCTCAACCTCCGCAATCGGCGCTTCGCGGCGGACACGGGACCGATCGACGACGCGTGCGCCTGCCCGGTGTGCGCTCGCTGGTCGCGGGGCTACCTGCGTCACCTGTTGTCGGTCGACGAGCCCACTGCACCCCGACTGCTCACCATCCACAACGTGCACTGGACACTCGAGCTGGTGCGGCGGGTCCGAAGGGCGATCGCCGACGGATCGCTGGCCGCACTGCGGGCCGAGCTGGCCGAGCACTGGCCCGACCGGGCCATTTTCGCCGGCCGCGATGGGGAGTCACCCGGGGGCACCGGCTAACCTCAACCGGCTGCCTATGCAAGCGTTGATCGTCCTCGCCGTCACCTTCGTGTTGCTCTGGGTGTTCTTCATCCTTCCCCAGCAACGGCGGGTACGAGCCCACCAGCAGCTGGTGGCCGGGCTCGAGGAAGGGGCCGAGGTGGTTCTCACCGCGGGCATCCACGGCCGCATCACCGAGCTCGGTGCCGAGGACCTGTTGCTAGAGGTGGCCCCGGGCGTGGAGCTGCGGGTGGCCCGCCAGGCGGTACTGCGCCGCGTCGAGACAGTGGACGCAGGCGCCCACGCAGCCCCCTCCGCGGAGGCCGTGACCAATGGGGACTCGGCGAGCGGCGGTCGGCCGAACGACGATCCGCAGCCGGCCGGCAGTGACGTGGCCACGCCCACCGATCCCACCTGAACGCAATGCGACGCAAGATCTGGTTCCCCCTGGTGTTCATCGTGCTGGTCGCGATCGGCGGCCTGGCGGCCACGCTGATCCGCGGCAACAGCCCCGAACTCGGGCTCGACCTCCAGGGGGGCGTCTCGGTGGTGCTCGAGCCCACCTCGGAGGCGAGCAGCGACGCCCTGAGTCAGTCGGTCGACGATCATCCGTGACCGGGTCGACGCCCTCGGCGTGGCCGAGCCCGAGATCACCCGCCAGGGCAACGCCATCGTCGTGCAGCTGCCGGGGGTGAAGAACCGTGACCGGGCACTCGAACTGGTGGGACAGACGGCGGAGCTCCGGTTCCGCCCGGTGCTGCAGGATCTCACGGGATCCGAGGTGATCCAGCCCGACGAGAGCACCAGCACCACCACCACGACCGCCGAGGGCGGCGCCGGGACGACCACCACCACGACCGCCGGTGGGACGACGACGACCACCGCGCCCGACGAGAACGCCGCGGGACTCCCGCTGGGCGAGAGCGCCGGCGCCGCGCAGGAGCCGACCACCACGACGACCGCACCGCCGACGACCGCCACCACGGCGCCGGGGGCACCGGCTGAGCCCGGGCCGGTGCCGCTGACCTCCCGCCAGGACGACAAGGCCGACGCCACGGTGACGCTCCAGGGCAAGGACGGCGAGGGCGTCTTCCAGCTGGGGCCGGCGTTGGCGACCGGGCAGATCGTGTCGTCGGCACGCGCCGAGATCCCCCAGGGGCAGTGGCTCGTCGCCCTGTCGATGAAGGGCGGCGCCGACGGCATCGACAAGTTCAACGAGATCGCGGCGCAGTGCAACCCGCCTAGCGCCACCTGCCCCACGGGCCGCCTGGCCATCGTCCTCGACTCGGTGGTCCAGTCGGCGCCCACGATCAACGAGCCGAGCTACAGCAAGGACGACATCACCATCAGCGGCAGCTTCAGCGAGGACGAGGCCAAGGACCTGGCATTGGTGCTGCGCTACGGGTCGCTGCCGGTGGAGCTCGAGCGCCAGAGCGTGCAGACGGTGTCGGCGTCGCTGGGTGAGGACTCCTTGCACGCCGGCATCATCGCCGGGATCGTGGGGCTGGCCTTGGTGGCGGTGTACATGCTGCTCTACTACCGGGCGCTGGGCCTGGTGATGATCGTCGGCGTCGGCATCTCCGGGGCGCTCCTCTACAGCATCGTGTCGTGGATCGGCGAGACCCGGGGACTGGCCCTCACGCTGGCCGGTGTGACCGGCATCATCGTGTCGATCGGCGTGACCGTCGACTCCTACGTGGTGTTCTTCGAGCGGCTCAAGGACGAGGTCAAGGCCGGCCGGACCCTGCGCACCTCCACCGAGCGCGCGTTCAAGCGCGCGTTCCGCACTATCCTCGCCGCGGACATCTCGTCCTTCCTGGGCGCCGCCGTTCTGTGGTGGCTGACCGTCGGGTCGGTGCGGGGCTTCGCGTTCTTCCTCGGCCTCTCCACCGTGCTCGACGTGATCGTCGCCTGGTTCTTCACGCGGCCGGCGGTCATCCTGCTGTCGCGCAACCGGTTCTTCACGGAGATGCCCGTCTTCGGCGTGGCCCGAGGGCTGGCCTCCAGCGGAACGCTGGCTCGACCGGCGGCGGTACCGGTTCCGGGGGCAGGGAAATGAGCGACAAGACGGCCGCACCCGACGCGGCCTCGGCGGAAAACGGATCCGGCGACGGCGCGGCCGCCCCGAACGCGAAGCGGCGCTCCATCTGGACCCGGCTCTACCACGGCGAGACCGACTTCGACTTCGTCGGGCGCCGCAAGGTGTGGTTCATCCTGTCGCTGGTGGCCGTCCTGATCGGCATCGGATCGCTGGTGACCCGGGGCCTGAACCTCGGCATCGACTTCGAGGGCGGCGTGGTCTGGGAGGTCCCCGCCGGCGACGCGTCCGTCGCCGACGCCCGCAATGCGGTCGACCAGTTCGGCTTGGCGGGCGCCACGATCCAGGAGCTCGAGAGCGACGAAGGGGTCGAGCTGCGGATCGAGGCCGAGCCGGTGTCCGCCGACACGAGCGACCAGGTGACGGACGCCCTGGCCAACCTGACCGGGTCGTCATCCGACGACGTCAGCCTCACGTCGGTGGGCCCGTCGTGGGGCCGGGAGATCAGCGACAAGGCGATCCGGGCGCTCATCGTCTTCCTGGTCCTGGTCACCATCTACATCGCCCTGCGCTTCGAGCTGAAGATGGCCATCCCCACGCTGGTAGCCCTGGTCCACGACGTGCTGATCACCATCGGGGTGTACGCCGTCACTCAGCTGGAGGTCACGCCGGCGACGGTGATCGCGGTGCTCACCATCCTCGGGTACTCGATCTACGACGGCATCGTCGTGTTCGACAAGGTCGACGAGAACACCCGGCTCGTGTCGTCGACCGGTGGCCTGAGCTATGGCGGCATGGTCAACGTGTCGCTCAACCAGGCCCTGATGCGCTCGTTGAACACGACCATCACCGCCCTGCTGCCCGTGGCCTCGCTGCTAATCGTCGGCTCGTGGATCCTGGGTGCGGTCGTGCTCCAGGAGTTCGCGATCGCCCTCCTCATCGGCCTGTTCTCGGGGGCGTACTCGTCGCTGTTCATCGCCTCCCCCTTGCTGGCGTGGCTCAAGGAGCGCGAGCCGCGCTACCGCGACATCAAGCGGCGGATCGACGCCCGCGGCGGAGAGGCCGATGCCGTCGCCGCTGCGGTGGTTGCGGGATCGACGGCCGTCGGCTCGGCACCACCGCGCCAGCCCGCCAAGACCGGCGCCGCCGACGATTCGTCGGGGGAGGACGCCCGGGTGGTCACGCCCGGGGGGCGGGCCATACCGCCGCGCCCCCGGAAGAAGACCAAGCGCGGCCGCTGACGTTTCGGGGGGAGTCCTGGCCCCGCCCGCCCGCGACGCTGGTGGCGGGCTGGTCGCGGGTAACGTCGCTGGCCATGAGCCGTGATTCGGCGTGGCTGGCGAGCCATCTGCGCGACGTCCCCGACTTCCCGCAGCCGGGCATCGTCTTCAAGGACCTGACGCCGCTGCTCGCCGACGTCGACGCCTTCCGCTACGCCGTCGACGCCATCGCCGACCACGCCGCCGGGCTCACGGTCGACAAGGTCGTGGGCATCGAGGCGCGGGGCTTCATCTTCGCCGCCGCCGTCGCCTACCGGCTCGGCGCCGGCTTCGTCCCGGTCCGCAAGCCGGGCAAGCTCCCCTGGAAGACCGTCACCGAGACCTACGAGCTCGAGTACGGCACCGACGCGCTCGAGATCCACGACGACGGCATCGCCCCGGGCGACGCCGTGTACGTGGTCGACGACGTCCTCGCCACCGGCGGCACCGCCTCGGCCACCTGCCGCCTGGTCGACCGCCTCGGCGGTGTGATCGCCGGGCTGGCGTTCGTGGTCGAGTTGGGATTCCTCGAAGGAAGGGCGAAACTGCCCAAGGAATACGACGTGCTGGCTTTGGTCACCGTCTGACAAGAGAAGGAGGCAGGGGTGCCCACGGTCGATCGAGTCCTGCCGTGGCGGCGCAACCATCAGCCGCCCGCGGACGAGGTCGCGCCCCTGTTGAACTCCTTCCGGCAGCGGCACCCCAAGGCACCCACGGCGCTCATCACCCGGGCGTACCTGCAGTCGGCCGACGCCCACTCCGGACAGAGCCGCGACTCGGGCGAGCCGTACGTGCAGCACCCTCTGGCGGTGGCCCGCATCGTGTCGGACCTCGGGCTCGACGACGTCACCATCGCCGCTGCCCTGCTCCACGACACGGTCGAGGACACCGGCGTCACGCTCGACGACATCGCCCGATCCTTCGGCGGCGACGTGGCCGCCATCGTCGACGGCGTCACCAAGCTCGAGCGGGTCCAGTTCAACTCCAAGGAGGCCCAGCAGGCCGCCACGATGCGCAAGATGCTGGTGGCGATGGCGAAGGACCTGCGGGTCCTGATCATCAAGCTGGCCGACAGGCTCCACAACATGCGCACCATCGCTGCGCTGCCGGCGTGGAAGCAGGAGCGCATCTCGCACGAGACGCTCGACATCTACGGTCCGCTCGCCCACCGCCTGGGCATGCAGGACGTCAAGACGCAGCTCGAGGACCTGGCGTTCGCGGCGCTGCACCCGAAGCGCTACGCCGAGATCGACCACATGGTGTCGGTGCGCACGCCCGAGCGCGACCTCTATCTCACGCAGGTGCTCGAGGAGGTGCGCCAGCGCCTCGCCGAGCTCGGCATCAGCGCCGACGTGACCGGCCGCCCGAAGCACCTCTACTCGATCTACGAGAAGATGGTGGTGAAGGGCCGGGAGTTCGACGACATCTTCGACCTGGTGGGCATGCGGGTCGTGGTCGAGTCGGTCAAGGACTGCTACGCCGCGCTCGGCTCGATCCACGCCACCTGGAAGCCGGTGCAGGGCCGGTTCAAGGACTACGTGGCGATGCCCAAGTTCAACCTCTACCAGTCCCTGCACACCACCGTGATCGGGCCCCAGGGCAAGCCTCTGGAGGTGCAGATCCGCACGTGGGAGATGCACGCCCGGGCCGAGCAGGGGGTGGCGGCGCACTGGGCGTACAAGGACCGCGACCCCAACGACAGCGACCTGCCCTGGCTCAACCGCATCGTGGACTGGCAATCGGAGACCACCGATCCCGACGAGTTCATGCAGCGGCTGAAGATCGACCTGGAGCAGGACGAGGTCTTCGTCTTCACGCCCAAGGGCAAGGTCGTGACGCTGCCGGTGGGGGCGACCCCCATCGACTTCGCCTATGCCATCCACACCGAGGTCGGACACGCCTGTGTCGGCGCCCGCGTCAACGGTCGGTTGGTGCCGCTGAACTCGAAGCTTGCTTCGGGTGACACCGTCGAGATCTTCACGTCCAAGGTCGAGGGTGCCGGGCCGTCACGCGACTGGCTGCAGATCGTCGCCACACCCCGGGCGGCGTCGAAGATCCGCCAATGGTTCTCCCGGGAGCGGCGCGAGGACGCCATCGAGCAGGGCCGCGACGACCTGATGAAGGCGCTCCGCCGGGAGGGCCTCCCGGTGCAGAAGCTGCAGAGCGGCGCCGTGCTGGGCGACACCGCCAAGACGATGAACTACGCCGACCTGGACGCCCTGTACGCGTCCATCGGCGAGAACCACGTGTCGGCCAAGGCCGTGGCGGCCCGGATCACCAAGTCGCTGCGCGAGGTCGGGCCGGAGCAGGAGGAGACGCTCCCGACCACCATCCGCCAGCCCCGCCGGAGCAGGGTCGCCAGGGGGCCGGCGGGGGTCCACGTCGAGGGACTCGACGACGTGTTCGTGCGGCTGTCCCGCTGCTGCACGCCGGTGCCGGGCGACGAGATCATCGGCTTCGTCACCCGGGGCCGGGGCGTGTCCGTCCACCGGGCCGACTGCGCCAACGCCGTGTCGCTCGCCTCGGGCCAGGCCGACCGGCTGATAGACGTGGACTGGGACATCGAACCGGGCGGCGTGTTCATCGCCTCCGTCGAGGTCAAGGCGCTGGACCGGGCCAAGCTGCTGCGGGACGTGACCGTGGCGTTCGCCGACCACCACGTCAACATCCTGAGCTGCACCACGCAGACCGGCTCGGACCGGGTGTCGAAGATGCGCTTCGACATGGAGCTGGGCGACCCCTCGCACCTGGACTCGCTGCTGTCGACCATCAGGGGCATCGACAGCGTCTACGACGCGTACAGAGTCGTGCCCGGGCGGGGCGGATAGCTGCTGACCAGCAGAAACGCGTTGGTTCCTCAGCTACTCCATCGGGTTTTCGCGCGAGCTAGGGAGACACGCTCCCGGTATTGCTGGTAGATCGTGAGAGGATGGATCCGGACTCGAGCGGCGGCACGCCGGCTGCCGGGGGCGATAGTTGACGCGGCATGGTTGCAGTGCGGCTGTTCGGCGCGATCGAGGTGAGGGTCGACTCTCAGCGCCTGGGCCCGCGCGACTTCGGTGGGGTCAAGCCCAAGCAGGTGCTTGAGGTGCTCCTGGTTCAGCGCGGTCGCCCTCTGGGCAAGGATCAGCTGGCGGAGATGATCTGGGGTGAGGCGCCGCCGCGCAAGGTTGCGGCGACGATCGAGAGCTACGTTTCGCTGTTGCGCTCGCGGCTGGGTGCGGCCGGTGCGCTCATCGCCACCGAGACAGGCGGTTACCGAGCGGAGCTGGGTGGGGTCCAGGTCGATGTGGACGCGTTCGACAGGCTGCTGCGCGCCGCGGCCGGGGCGCCGAAAGCGGAGCGCCGGCGGCGGCTCGAGGCGGCGCTGGCGATCGCGACCGGCGAGGTGCTCGAGGACGAGCCGTATGTCCAGTGGGCGATGGACCTTCGCCGCATGTACGCCGAACGGCGTCTGCAGGCGACCTGCGACCTGGCCGAGACCTGTGTCGCGCTCGATGATCCCCAGGCGGCGGTCGAGCTGGCCGAGCGGGCGCTTGTGCTCGATCCGCTGTTCGAGCGGGCGCACCGAGTGGCGATCTTGGGCTATTACGTGCTCGGTGAGGAGGGCCGCGCGCTGCGCGCCCACGAGCGCTGCAGGGTGACGTTGCTCGAGGAGCTAGGCACTACGCCGGCGCCCGCGACGGCCGGCGCCTACGCCGCGATCCTGCGCCGCGAGGACCCTCGGACGTTGATCGCTGAACACCTGGGGCCCGGGGGCGACGTTCCTGTGGCCCCACTCGGTTCCACGGGCACTCGCTACGCGCGCAACGGCGAGGTGAGCCTTGCGTACCAGACTTTCGGCGGCGGAAGCCCCGATCTGGTCTTCGTCCCGGGGTTCGTCTCGCACGTCGAGGCCGCCTGGGAAGACCCCACCTACGCGGGTTTCATGCGACGCCTCGCGGTCGGCCGCCGCCTGATCATTTTCGACAAGCGCGGCACTGGGTTGTCGGACTCCGCGGTCGAGTGGCCGACGTTTGTCGAGCGTGTCGACGACGTGTTTGCGGTCATGGACGCCGCCAGGTCGGAGCGGGCCGTGCTGTTCGGGGTGTCCGAGGGCGGACCGATGTGTGCGCTGGCGGCGGCACGGCAACCCGAGCGAGTGGCCGGGCTCGTGTTGCATGCGGCGTTCAGGCGCATCCTCAGGGCACCCGACTACCCGTGGGGATGGACACCCGAGCGATTCGAGAGCTACCTGGACTCGTTCGACGAGGCTTGGACGACCGGCGCCGGACTCGAGGTGATCAACCCGAGCCTCGCCAGCAATCACCGGTACATCCGCTGGTATGCCCGCTACCTCCGTCTCGGGGCCAGCCCCGGGACGGCGCGCCGGCTGATGCGCATGAACGCGGAGATCGACCTGGCAGAGGTCCTGCCCACGATCGCTGTCCCGACGTTGGTTCTGCACCGACGAGATGAGCGGTGGGTCAAGGCGGAGCACGGCCGCTACGTCGCCGAGCGCATTCCCGGGGCTCGCCTCGTCTTGCTTCCAGGCGTCGATCACCACCCGTGGATCGGCGAAGTCGAGCCGGTGCACCGCGCTCTCGATCAGTTCATCCGGGCGCTCTGAGCTGAACGTCGACCAAAGGTTTCTCCAAGGTCCGCCTGTCATCGTCAGCATCGAACGACCGAGGCAAGGAGGACCGACGATGTCCCAGGTCGAGTTCGACGAGGACATGGCAACAAAGGTCGAGGCGCTGTACCGCGTCGGCGATGCCGGGCGTCGCCGCCGGATCGTGCGCGAGGCGCTCGGCGCCGCCCCTGGCGAGCGCATCCTCGACGTCGGCTGCGGCCCCGGCTTCTATTGCGCCGAGCTGGCAGAGGAGGTGAAGCCCTCTGGATCGGTGGTGGGCGTCGACTCGAGCCCGGCGATGCTCGAGCTCGCCGCCCGCCGTTGCGCCGGGCTCGAGGGCGTCGAGCTTCGCCCAGCAGACGCCGTCTCGCTGCCCGTCGACGACGCCAGCTTCGACGCCGCCCTCTGCGTGCAGGTGCTCGAGTACGTCCCCGACCCGACGGTGGCGCTGACCGGGATGCGCCGAGCTCTTCGACCGGGCGGACGGGTGGTCGTGTGGGACATCGACTGGGCAACGGTCTCTATGCACGCTCTGGACTCCGCCCTCACCGAGCGTGTGCTGCGCGCCTGGGACCAGCACCTCGCCCATCCTTCGCTGCCACGCACACTCGGGCCCCAGTTGCGCTCGGCGGGTTTCGAGGAGGTTCGGATGGAGGCGCATCCGTTCTCTACCAGTGAGCTCGACCCCGAGACCTACGGCGCCGCCCTGCTTCCGTTCGTGGGCGCGTTCGTGGTCGGACACGACGGGATCACCGACGAGCAGGCCCAGGCGTGGCTCTCCGAACAGCAACAGCTCGGCGCGCGCGGCGAGTTCTACTTCGCGAGCACCCAGCTCTGCTTCACAGCCACGAAGCCGCGCTCCTGAGGGATCGACGCGGTTGACAGTCTCGGCGTACAACTGGACCACGAGCACCAACGGCTGGGCTCGGCCTTCGGTGTGGATAGCTCGGGCATGACATCGACCTCCGCCGGGTCGGTGTCCAGCCCCAGAGCCGTGCCAGCGGTGCCCGGGGCGCTCGATTGTCGACGGCCGGTCCGTCAGTCCCAGCGATGACGCGATAACTACCGAATCACCGTTCGCCGTCGTCCTGGTCAGACACCGTTCCGAACAGCGCATCTTCGTTAGTACACGACGCATATCGGGTCGTACCCGGGCGGGGCAGCTAACCCAAATAGCGCTGTGAGCTGCGCTGATGTGACGTTGGGATTGGCGTCCCGCACGTAATGCCCGCTGCGAGCGACCCTCGCCCATCGGATCGTCAGTACAGATCGACGGCGAGGGGGATCGCCCAGCGGGCCCACGGGCACAGACTCCCGCGTCGGTTCGCCGACGGACGGGGTGGCGGCGAGCGCGTTACCCGAGGGCTTTGGTCTTGGCCTGTTGGAACTCGGCCTCGCTGATCACGCCTCGGTCACGAAGGTCTGCGAGCCGAGCGATCTCGTCGGCCGCACCGCCACTGCTCGGACTCGCGACGCTCTGGACGTAGTCACGCATCGCGGCGTCCTGCGCCTGCGCTGCCCGCACCTGGTGCTCCTGCATCTTGTGTCCACGGGCGATCAGGTACACGAAGACGCCGAGGTAGGGCACGACGATGATGAATAGCGACCACAGGGCCTTGCCCCATCCCGACAGGTCGTCGCTGCGGAAGATGTCTCCGAAGATGACGATCAGCAGCCAGATCCAGATGAAGAAGAGAAAGAACCACACCAGGGACCAGAACACCTGGCCGGTGCCGAACTCTGCTGCCAGCATGAACTCATACCTCCAAGGGTTTGGGGTCGCAGCGCGACGTTTCGCGGTGCTTCCAGCCAGTCATATGATTCGGCTTCCAACTTCGAACGGACCTTCGCGTTGGCGTCGCGATCCTCATCCAAGACTGTCGGCCATTGCAGGTCGAGCGACCCGATGGTGTCGATGACGATGTCGGCTGCCATCGCCTGCAACACGTGTTTGTAGTCCACGGAACAACGTACCAGGCGCCCACTGGGCGAAGGTGCGATGGCATCGTCACAGGCCCGGATGCAACCAGCGCGGTGTATAGGCCCACCTCGACGGGCGGCCCGAGGACGCCCGCATCGGCGTCGGCCCGGGGGTACTACGACGCACGCAGACACAGCCCGCCAACGGGATGTCCTGTGAGCGCACTGCGCTGCGGGTTGTGGTCGGGTCATGGGCACGCGTCGTCGAGCGCGCCGAGGTAGGCATGTCCGGCCTCGATCGTTGACGCGCCGGCGGCGACGACGTCCTCCGCCGATTCGGCGGTAATCGGCTCGTCCCCGAGGGCGGAGATCGCGTCGTCGAGCGACGCCAGGGCGTTGTCGAAGGCCTCGGCTTCCTCCGGGGCGGTGTCGGGGGCCAGCTCTCTGATCTCCGCGACGTCGTCTCTGATGGTGGTGAGGCTCGCCCCGACCGCGTCGGTGCCCTGCGCGAGGACGTCGCTGTCACCGAGCGCACGGATGTCTTGCTCGGCGTCATCGATCGCGGCACAGAGCGCGTCGCTCGTCGATGTCGTGGTGGCTTCGGCTGTCGTTGTCGAGTTCGCCGCCTGGTCGCCGTCGTCGTCATCGCCGCAGGCGCTGACGACGAGCAGGGTGGCTAAGGCGCCGGCGAGGGCACGGTGTCGCACCATCATGATCCTCCAGAGATCCGGGTTTGGCTTGCCGATTGCACTCGTGATCGAGCAGCCTGCGTCAGCCGAGCAGGTGGTGCACGGCGGGCTGGGCTCGCTTGGCGACCATCTGGACGACGCCTTTGGAGCGCAGGCGGGTGATGGCGTTGCCGGCGATCACCCACGCGGGCACGGCGAGGATGAGGCCGACGATGCCGCCGAGGAGGCCACCCAGGGCGGTGACGACGAGCACGACGAGTGGGTGGACGTCCAGGGTTGGGCCCATGACCTTGGGCTCCACGAGCCTCCACCGCCGACGCGGTATCTTGCTCAGCCGCCATCAGGCCACGCGTGCCGGGCGCGGGCTGGCGCCCATTACCGCCCGTGAGATGAGGACGGCCGCCCTGGCGATGAGGTCGTGCGGGGATCGACGTTGGCCGTGGAAGAAGATGCGGGAGTCTTGCACTCGAGGCCGCGGAGACAGCCTCACCCAACTCGGGTTGATCAGCCGATCGGTCACGCTGGTCGGTCGGTGGTCGTCGCGATGGTCGAGGCTGCCGGGACCGCCGACGGTACGTCCGGTCACCGTGGTTCTCGCCATTGCGTTCTCCTGGTGGCATCAGCGTGGACGGGCTGGTCGCTTCGAGCGGAGCCATCGTCGTCACAGTCGTGATCGCCTCCCCAAACCGCTCTGATGGCGTAGACGACGTCACCCCATCGGGAGGATGCGCGCGCAGGCCTCGTCGGCTTTCCTGGCCTCAGAGAGGCACCCATCGCCGATCTGGGCGGTCGGCCATCCCCGCCGCCCGGCACCTACCAGGAGGTTCGGAATGAAGGTCCGTTCGGCCAAGACGGCGACTGCCTCCGTTCGTGGCGCCGCCGCGGGGTCCTGCGCACAGGCCGAGAGGGGGAGATTCGGATGACCAGCACCCCTGACCGGGATGCCCGTGCGATGTTGCCGATCCCTGACCGCCCGTCGCCGGGTCTGACGACCTATGACGCGAAGGATCCGGACACGGCTTTTCCTCCGATCGAGCCGTTGCTCCCGCCCGAGGGCGCACCGAACGTGCTGATCGTTCTGCTCGATGATGTGGGCTTCGGTGCGTCGAGCGCGTTCGGAGGCCCTTGTCGTACACCGACGGCAGACCGGCTGGCCGCCAGTGGACTGCGGTACAACCGCTTCCATACGACGGCGTTGTGCGCGCCGACGTGGGCGGCGCTGCTCTCTGGCCGCAACCACCACTCGGTTGCGATGGGGAGCATCACCGAGACCGCGACGTCGGCACCCGGGAACAGCTCGTTGCGTCCGAACACGAAGGCGCCGTTGCCGATGACCCTGAAGTTGAACGGGTACTCGACGGCGCAGTTCGGCAAGTGCCATGAGGTGCCGGTGTGGCAGTCGTCGCCAATGGGCCCATTCGACGGGTGGCCGTCGGGTGGTGGCGGGTTCGAGACGTTCTACGGGTTCATCGGTGGGGAGAACAACCAGTGGGACCCGGCGTTGTACGACGGCACGACACCGGTCGAGCCGCCCGCGACCGCCGAGGAGGGTTATCACCTGACCGAGGATCTGGCGGATCGGGCTGTCAATTGGGTTCGTCAGCAGAAGGCGCTGATGCCCGACAAGCCGTTCTTCGTGTACTTCGCGCCCGGGGCGACCCATGCCCCGCATCACGTTCCCAAGGAGTGGGCCGACAGGTACGCGGGTGAGTTCGCCGACGGATGGGACGTTCAGCGAGCGCGCACCCATGCTCGCCAGAAGGAGCTGGGGATCGTCCCGGCGGACGCCGAGCTCACCGCTCGTCATGCTGAGATCCCTGCGTGGGACGACATGCCCGACGAGCTCAAGCCGGTGCTGGAGCGTGAGATGGAGGTGTACGCCGGCTTCCTCGAGCACGTCGACCATCACGTCGGCCGCCTGATCGATGCCATCGACGACCTCGGAGTCCTCGACGACACGATCGTCTACTACATCATCGGCGACAACGGTGCGTCCGCTGAAGGCACCCTCAACGGCGCCTTCAACGAGATGGCGAACTTCAACGGGATGGCGGCGCTGGAGACCCCGGAGTTCATGGTGAGGAAGATGGACGAGTTCGGCTCGCCGAGCTCCTACAACCACTACGCCGTGGGTTGGGCCTGGGCGATGAACACCCCGTTCCAATGGACCAAGCAAATTGCCTCGCACTGGGGCGGGACCCGCAATGGGACCATCGTGCACTGGCCGAAGGGGATCGATGAGCGCGGTGGGTTGCGCACGCAGTTCACCCACGTGATCGATGTGGCCCCGACGATCCTCGAGGCCGCAGGCCTGCCCGAACCGACGATGGTGAACGGTGTTCAGCAGTCGCCCATGGAGGGCACGAGCATGCTCTACACGTTCACCGACGCCGCGGCGCCGGAACGCCACGACTTGCAGTACTTCGAGATGTTCGCCAACCGCGGGATCTACCACAAGGGCTGGAGCGCGGTGACCAAGCACCGCACACCGTGGGTGCTGGTCGGCGGCGAGCTGCCGGCGTTCGATGACGACCTCTGGGAGCTCTACGACGGCACGAGCGACTACAGCCAGGCTCGCAACCTCGCCGCCGACAAGCCTGAGGTGCTGGCCAAGTTGCAACGGCTCTGGCTCATCGAGGCCACGAAGTACAACGTGCTACCGATGGACGACCGCACCGCCGAGCGGTTCGACCCAGGGATGGCGGGGCGACCGAGCCTGATCCGTGGGAACTCGCAGCTGTTCTTCCCCGGCATGGGACGCCTGTCGGAGAACAGCGTGGTCAGCATCAAGAACAAGTCGTTCTCCGTCACCGCCGAGATCGACGTCCCGGCCGGTGGCGCCGAAGGCGTGATCATCGCCCAGGGCGGCCGGTTCGGTGGTTGGTGCGTCTATGCCAAAGGTGGCAAGGCCAAATTCGTCTACAACGTGCTCGGCCTCCAGGAGTTCGCGACCGAGGCCGAGGAGCCGATCCCGGCGGGAACTCATCAAGTGCGCGTGGAGTTCGCCTACGACGGTGGCGGCCTGGCCAAGGGAGGCGACGTCACCCTGTACTACGACGGCACCGTCGCCGGCACCGGCCGCGTCGAAGCCACCCAGCCGATGATCTTCTCCGCCGACGAGACGACCGACATCGGCTACGAGTCGGGCACCACCGTCAGCGCCGACTACACCGCCCAGGGCAGCCGCTTCACGGGCAAGATCAAGTGGGTGCAGATCGATCTCGGCGACGACGACCACGACCACTTCATCGACCCCGACGAACGCTTGCGCATCGCCATGTCCAGGCAGTAGGGAGGCGACCATGAGCGGTTCTGGACCGGAGCATGCGCCCTTCTCGGGTAGCGAGTCGTCCTCGCGCGGAACCCAGCCGCACCGACCCCTGTCCACGCCCACCCGCTTCGAGCGTGCCGTCGTCATCACTCAGATAGGGGGGCTCGTCTTGCTCGAGCTCCTGTGGTGGGTCTCCTCCCGGCGACGACAGCTCCGGTGGCGGGCACAAGGTGCCGTCGGGAGGTGGGAGGACGGCCTGCCCCGTCGGCCGCGGCGTTCCGGCAGCCCAGCCTCAGGCCGCCGCTCGCGCCGCGGCCGTTCGTCCTCGCGGGACTGAACCGGCGAAAGGCACGCGGCAACGTGGGACATCCAAGTTCGGAGCAGCCCTTGAGCGCACAGACCACCGATCAAGCGACCGAGTCGCGGCCTCGCCCCAAGTCACGCTGGCGCCGTGTGCTGGCATGGGTGGCGCTTGTTCTGGGCTGCCTCGTGTTGCTGATCGCGAACGTAGCGTTGTTCGCGAGGATCGTCATCTTCGACACCGACACATTCGCCGACACACTGGCGCCGGAGCAGCCCGACGAAGAGGTGATCGCCGGCGTGGCCGACACGCTCTCGGACCGGATCGTCACGGCAACCGACGTAGAGGACCGGATCCGGGAACTGACGCCACGCGACAACGCCCTCGTCGCCGCCACGGTCACCAACGCGGCCGAGAACATCATCGACAACACCGTACGCACGGTGATGCAGAGCGACCGCTTTCGGGACCAGTGGCGCGAGGTGGTGGAACGGGCTCACGGCCGATTCGTCGCACTGATCGAGGGGGATGACCGCGAGCCGGTGACACTGGATCTGCGCCCCGCCGTCGAACGGGTGGACCAGAGCCTCGAGGACCGCGGCATCGACCTGATCGATGACGCCACGGTGGAACAGGTCGGCGAGGTCGTCGCCCTCCGGCGCGCGCAGATCGACGACGTGCGCGAGACCCTGGATCTGGTCAGGCGGCTGGTGGTCGTGCTGCCGATCGTGGGCCTCGTGTTGATCGCCGCCGCCGTCGCGCTGGCCCCGGATCGGCGCCGGATGCTGGCCCGCGCGGGTGTCGGGATCGTGGTCGCCATGGTCGCGACCGCGGTGGCTCTGCGCATCGCCCGGCGGGCGATCACCAACCGGGTCGAGGTCGAGGAGCGCCGGCAGGCGGTCGAGTCGCTCTGGGGCCGGCTGTTCGAGACCCTGTTCCAGCAGACCGCGGCTCTCGTGGCGCTCGGTCTCGTCGTCGCCCTGGGCGCCTGGCTGGCGGGACCCTCGCGGCTCGCGGTCCGGTTGCGCGCCCGCGTCAGATCACTCGGTCCCGGGGGCACGAGCGAGCCTTCGGCCGAGCCCTCCGGCCTCGCCCGACTACTCGGCGCCCACCGCACCGCTGTGCGCCTCGGCATCCTCGCCGTCGCCGCGGGAGCCCTCCTCCTGCTGCCCGGACCGAGCGCGCTGACGATCATCGTCGTGGCCGTGTTGGCACTGGCCGCCATCGCCGTCGCCGAGATCCTCGCGGCGCCACCTCAAGCGCCTGCCGCCTGACGACATCCTCACATCGGTGTTGCTGGCCACGCTGTCGCTGTCGTCGAGCGGCCTCGAGGCGATGCCCTCGGGATCATCGGTCGATGCCCCCGCGCTACGGGGCGAAGAACCCGGCCTCCAGGTCCTGCACCACGCGGTCGATCGGCTGCCCACTCACGACGAGCGGCCCCTCCCAGGGCGCGGAGAGCGCGAACAACAGGGCCACGCTCAGTCCGACGACGCCGGCGAGACCGACGATCAGAAGGGAGGTCCGGGCAGTGCTGCGGAAGGTCAGAGCACCTGCGTTGCTGACCAACGCCACACCGCTGGCGACCAGCGTGACGACGTAGAGCACCGGCAACTGGCGCTGGGCGGCGGCGATGCGGGTGCGACGACCGACCGTCACGGCGTCGAGGGAGGCGAGGAGCTCGGAGCTCGTCGGTGTCCCCAGTTCCGGGTGGGTCGCTTCGGCCCGGACGACCCGTTCGAGCGTGGCGATGGCGCGTGTCGTGGCGGGATCGGCGCTCTCCGCCGAGTTCGCGCCGTGCCATTCATTGGCCCGCGTCGCTTGGAGGTAGTCGAGCAGTGCCGCCTGCGTCGGCTCCGAGTCGACTCCAGGGGTGGTGGACGCCCACGCGAGGCGGGATGCGTCGGCGGCCTCCTTGCTCACGATGTCCTGCGCTGATCGCAGGTAGGTGTTCTCGCTCGCCAGCGTCAGCGCGGTCAACACGGCGAACGTGGCCCCGAGGGCGGGCATGAGTGGCGCAGCGATGGCCTGCACATGCTCGCGCTCGCCTGGCGGCACGATCGCTGCGATCACGAGCCGGCTGGCGCCGGCGATCAGCAGGGCAAACGCAAGTGAACCCAGGACGAGGAGTCCGACGGGCAGCGATGTCAGCCAGACCACCGGCAGGGACTGTAACCGTGCGCTCCGCTCGGGGTGCTCCGTCCGCCGCCTACAGCGGGTTGCCGCGGGCGTCACACGGTATGGGCGCGTCTTGGTCCCTGCTCTGCAGCTCCTCGTCGATGACGACCAGGGCGCGCTCCATCGCCACGGGTTTCAGGCTGCCGACGCCCCCGTGGAAGGGGTTGTCGAGGAACTGGAGCAGGATCAGCAGGGTGATGATCACCGAGACGACGGACCCCATCAGCAGCGCCTGGACGACGGCGCGCTCCCCGCGGTCGGCGAAGAACAGCATGTAGATGAAGATGACACCAGCGGTGAAGAACAGCACTCCCCACAACGGCGTGGGGATCACCCCGATGGCGCCGTGGATCCGATCGTTGCGTGCACT
Organism: uncultured bacterium; assembly: GCA_963813485.1. Classification (GTDB taxonomy): domain Bacteria; phylum Actinomycetota; class Acidimicrobiia; order Acidimicrobiales; family VFJN01; genus DASQUK01. The sequence goes on along the minus strand of CAWEZE010000013.1, from coordinate 398,447 downwards.
CTCGCGGTCCGACCTCTGGTCGAGCCACTTGCTGTACGCCGCCTCCTCGGTGGGCGTCTGGGGCTCAACCTTTTGGAGGGTCCGGAACAGCTCGACCCCCCAGGGGTTCAAATCTTCGCCGAGGGTGCCGGCCTCCATGCGCTCCCACTGCACGCCGGCGACCGACCGCGCGTAGCAGACGAGCTCGCCAGTCAGCTCCCCGGCCACGGCCGGCGGGAACAGCTGGGCCGTCTCCACCTGCTGTGCCACGATGCCCGCTTCGGTCTCCGCTCCCGCTCTCGCCGAGTCGTAGCTCGTGAAGGCGAGGAAGACCACGAACCCGAGCAACACGGCGAACCCGGTGGCCAGCACGCCGAACACCCCGGCGGCACGGTCGCCGTCGTTGAAGTAGCCGCCGTCCGGCGCAGTGCGCCGCACGAGAAGCATCGCCGCCACGGCGGCACAGGTTGCAGCGACGACGATGAGAATTGCGACGGCGAGGTTCATCGAGACACCAACCGGGCTGTCAGGTTACGGCGCCCGGTTCTCCCAGGGCGGTGAGGGTCGACGCACAGCAGAGCACACGACCGTGGCCGCGCCCGTCCAGCCAGCCACACCGGTGCCCGATCGCTGATTGGCGATCCCAGAACCCCGACACGGCCTGTGCAACGATTCGGCGATGACGACGACCGCGCAGCGTCCGGCGCTCTCCCAAGCCATCGAGCTGCGCCCGTTCGCCGTGTTCGCATCGGCCGGCGACGAGGAACGCCGCCGTCGATCGGCCGACGTGCTGACTCTCGTGATCGCCGGTTTGGTCGTCCTGGCGGCCGCGCTCGAGAGTCGTGATCCGACAGAGTTCGGCGACAGCGTCACCCGGCTGCTGACCTCAATGCCGGACTGGGTCGACACATTGCTCGCGGGTGTCTTCGCGCTGTCGGCCGTTTACGTCGCCGTACTGATCGTCGTCACGGTCGTCGCGCGTGACCGGCCCGGTCTCGTGCGCGACCTTCTCGTTGCTGCGGCCGCGACGATCCTGGTGGCGACGCTGATCTCTCGAGTGGTCGAGGGAAGCTGGCCGACCTTCCAAGGGGTCTTCGACGGTGGCGGACCGAGGTTCCCGGTACTTCGCGTCGCTCTGGTCGCGAGTGTTGTGATGACCGCGGCACCGCACGTGGTTCGCCCTATGCGGCGTCTCGGCTACGCGACGATCGCCTTGAGCGGCGCGGCCGCGATCGCGTTGGGGTTCGGTGCCGTCGCTGACGTTGTCGGAGCCCTCGGCATTGGGCTCGGGATCGCAGCGCTCGTCCACATCGTCTGGGGCTCACCCGCGGGCGCGCCGTCCCTGTTCCGGGTGAGATCGGCGCTGCAACGGCTCGGACTCGATGTCGCCGAGTTCACGCCCCTGCCGAGCGCGCGCGGCGAGCTCCGCCTCGCCTGTGCCGACGAGACCGGCCGGCCGCTCGTCGTGAAGGTGTACGGGCAAGACGCGGCCGACGCGCAACTGCTGGCCAAGGCATGGCGATACCTGTGGTATCGCCACGGCGGAGAGACGCTCACCATCACCCGCCGAGAGCAGGTCGAGCACGAGGCGCTCGTGACCCTCCTCGCTCAGCGCGCCGGGGTCACGACGTCGGATCTCGTCACGACCGGGTTGACCGCGAGCGGCGATCGACTGCTCGTTGTCACCCCACGGTTCGCCGGATCGGGCCGCGTCGAACTCGGTCCGGAGCACCTCGACGCGGCCTGGTCACAGCTCGGCGCCCTCCACCAGGTGCGGATCGCGCACGGGCACCTGGATCACGAGCACGTCGCGGGGACCGCTGATGGCGGTGTGGCACTCGACGACTGGGCGATGGCCACCTGCGAGGCGTCGGAGGCGATGCTGCTCGCCGACTTCGCCGCGCTCCTCGTGCTGTCAGCGACCGTCGCAGGCCAGGAGCGCGCCATCGACACGGCCGTGCGTCACGCGGGCAGCGAGACGCTCGCGAGTGCGATCCCGTACGTGCAAACACCCGCATTGCCCTCGACGCTGCGGGACAAGGTGAAGCGGGCGGGCGTCGACCTCGACGCGTTGCGCGCCGACGCCGCGGCCGCCGCGGACGCCCGGGGGCTCGAGCTCGTGCAGGTCCAGCGCGTCAGCTGGCAGCAGCTGCTCATGACGGCGATCACGAGTCTCGCCATCTACTACGTGATCTCGCGGCTCATCGACATCGGCCTCGACACGATCGTCGATTCGTTGAAGGGTGCGGCCTGGGGATGGCTCCTGGTCGCGCTGCCGGTCGGACAGCTCCCGAGGTTCTCAGACGCAGTATCGGCGCAAGGGGCGTGCGACGAGCCGCTCCCGTACGGGCCGACGGTCGCGCTAGAGATGTCGCTCTCCTTCATCAACCTTGCAGTGCCGAGCACCGCCGCCCGCGTGTCGATGGAAGTGCGCTACTACCAGAAACGGGGGATCGCCGCCGCCAAGGCGCTGACATTCGGGGCGCTCGACAGCATGTCGCTGTTCATCACCCAGATAGCCATCCTTGTCCTGACGCTCGGCGTCGGCTCCGCGACGCTCGACCTCACGCCCGACAGCTCGGCGTCGTCGGACGCGGCCAAGAAGCTCGGGATCATCGTGTTGATCGCCGTGGTCGCCGGCATGCTGACACTCGTCCTCGTGCGGCGCATCCGCCGCTGGGTGTCGAACCTCCTCACCCAGGCCCGCGACGCGCTACGGGGCATCGGCTCGATCCACCGGTGGGGCCTGCTATTCGGCGGCAACCTCCTCACCCAGATCCTGTTCTCGGTCACGCTCGGCTTGTGCGTCCTCGCGTTCGGCCATCACATCTCGTTCGTGAATCTGCTCGCGATCAACGTCGTGGTCTCGCTGTTTGCCGGTCTCATGCCGGTTCCCGGCGGGATCGGCGTGTCCGAGGGTGCGACCACCGCGTGCCTCGTGGCCGTCGGCGTCCCGCAGGCCGACGCGCTGTCCGCGGTGCTCGCGTACCGAATGATCACCTTCTACCTGCCGCCCCTGTGGGGCTACTTCACCCTCCGCTGGCTCCGAACGCACGACTATCTCTGACTCCCCGACTCGCCGAACGAACGAACCTCGGCAGGCTCACGGGTCTGCGGCAGCCTCATCCACCGTGGCTGTTGCGCCGGGTGGCGGCTTCACCCGTCTGCCGCTCCGGCACCGGGCTGAGCAGCACAAGCATGTCGCCGTCCTGTGGCTCGGGTGTCGCGTCGGCGGTGACGGGGTCGAGCTCGCCACCGGGATGCACGACGAAGAGCGGCGCCGCGCCTTCCGGGAGGTACTGATCGGACCGCTGCACGATGATCTCCGCTCCCTCGCGGTGTCGTCGGGAGATCTCGACGCCCGTCAGGGGACCGCCGAACAGGAGGTCGCCCCGGGTGAAGGGCGCCACCACGCCGGCGTCTTGGCTGGGCGCCGCGACCCGATAGACACCGCCGTCGAGCGTGCCCTCGAGCGCCACCGCAGCCAGTGCGTTGAAGTCGTCCTCGTCGGTCAGCAGCAGCACCGAGGTGACGCCCTCGAGCTCGGCGCCGCTGCCCGTGGCCTCAGCCAGAAGGCGACCGGGTGCGAGCGGCAGGCCGGCGCCCTGGATCTGCTGACGTTGCCTGTGCGCGCCCGCCCACATGAGGACCTCCAGGCCCTGTGCGCGGAATGCGCGGGCCAGGTCGATCACCCAATCGCTGCCGCCCACGATGAGTGGGAGCGACGCCGCCGGGCGGGTGACGCCGAGCCGCCTGGCGACGAAGCCGGCAGTGAGTCCGTAGAGCGTCACGGTGCCGACGATGACGAGGAACGTCGCGGGCAGGATGTCCGAGGCTCCCGGCACGCCTTCGTTGACGAGGGACGCCGAGAACGTGGAGGCGGTCGCCGCCGCAACGATGCCGCGTGGGTCCATCCATCCGATGAACGCCCGTTCTCCCGTCGAGAGGTCGGTTCGCAACGTGGCAAGGAAGGCGACGAGCGGCCGCGCCACGAGCACGAGCACGGCGACGAGCCCCAGCGTCGGCAGCAGCACGTCGCCGACCGACTCGGGCGTGACTGTCGACGAGATCGAGATGAACAGGAGGCCGATGACGAGCTGGATGATCGTCTCGAAAAATGGGCGCCTGGCGGGAACGTCGAAGCCGGGCAGGTTGGCGAGGGCGATGCCCATGACGATCGCGGCGATGAGCCCGGTGTCGTCGCGGACGATGTCGCACGCTGCCGCCACGGCGACCACGGTGGCTAGCGTGCCCAAGGTTCCCAGGACCTCCGAGAGGCCGAGGCGTCTGAGGAGCAGCGACAGCAGCGCGATGCCGACCGCACCGCCGGCGAGGCCGACAGTGACGCTGGCGAGGAACTGGCCGACCTCATAGGTGAATGGGCGGGGGTCGCTTGCGATCAGGGCGTGAAAGGTCAGCGCGCCGAGGATCCCGCCGATGGGGTCGATGACCGAGCTCTCCCAGCCGAGGATCGTGTGAACCCGTCGGTTCGGCCGGACGAAGGACAGCAGCGGTCCGACGACCGTGGGACCGGAGACCACGAGGATGGCGCCAATCATCATGGCGGCGCCCCGCGACATGCCCAGGAAGAGCCCGGCCGACAACGCAGCGATCCCCCAGGTGAGCGGTACACCGAGCACGATCAGACTGGTCACGACCCGGCGGGCGCTCCCGGCGAGTCGCCGCAGATCGAGACCCACCCCGCTGTCGAAGAGAATGACCGCCACCGCGAGCGAGACCAGTGGCTCGAAGGCAGACCCGACGATGTTGGTGGGGACAATGTCGTCGGTGAGCGCCCCCGCGACGAAACCGACAGGCAGCAGGATGACGATGGCCGGGATCCTCAGGACGTAAGCCAGAATCTGGGAACTCACCGCGAGCGCGACCGTCAGCCCCAGGCCGATGAGGATCTGGTCAGTAGTCATGACGCCTCCACCGATCAGCAGAACCATCGAGCCAGAGCCGCCGCATCGTCCCGACCGGGTGAATCGCCAGTCAGCGGCTGGCGGGAAGAAGACCAGGCCCACCGCCCCCGCAGCCGAATCGTCCGAATGGGGCGACGACACGGATCACGAGGGACATGATGATGAGCCTGAACCCCCTCTTGATTCGTCGGGGCGGCAGGAGATCCGGCGTCGACGCAGAGCGCGCGAGCGGGCGTCGTGGTCAGGGCGCTCAGGAGGCGAATCGTGCACCGAGCGTCGGGGTGACCCATCCGACGTACCCAACGGAGGGACAGGAACGAGGAGCCGTGCCATGGCGAAGTCCTGCAAGGGAGCGATTGTGCTCGACATCCGTGACTCCAAACCGGACTGGAAGCCGTTCCCGGACCCACAGGCGCCCGAGGACGCGCCGAACGTCCTGGTCATCGCCTCGGATGACGTCGGCTACGGCGCAATGGATGTGTTTCCTGTCGTGGCCGGTCGCGGCTGTGAACCCAGGTCATGATGGCGCCTCGGGAGTGTTGGCAGGGAGACCGGCGCGTCGATCTCAACGCCCGCGAGTTCCACCAGCTCTTCCGGGAGGTCGCCAACTGGGGTCGCTGGAGCGAGCGGGCGGAGGTGGGCGCCCTCAATTACCTCACCGCCAACCGGATCGCCGCCGCCGCCCGGCTGGTTCGCCTCGGGGTGACGGTTTCGCTCGGCCGGCCGCTCAACACGCAGGGGGGCGTCGACAACCCCGAGCCGGCGCATCACGAGATGACGATGTTGACCGACGTCGACATCGGATCCGGGAGCGTGCGCTTCGCCAAGGACTACGTCGGCGTCGATTTCCACAACGAGGGGCACAGCCACATAGACGCCCTCTGCCACGTTGCGTACGAAGGCTTCCTGTACGGCGGGACGCCCGACACGGAGGTCACCTCGCAAGGCGCAGCAGCCGGAGCGATCGACCTGCTGCACGACGGCCTCGTCGGTCGCGGAGTGCTGCTCGACGTACCCCGCGCGTGGAGCGTTCGCTGGCTCGAGCCGGGAGAGCACGTGTTCGCGGACGACCTCGAAGCGGCAGAGCGTGAGCAGGGTGTCACCGTGGAAGTCGGCGACACCCTGCTCGTCCGCACCGGGCATGCGCAGCGCCTCGCCGAGCTCCCGCCATGGGACACGAGTAAGGGCAAGGCCGGCCTGCACCCGAGCGTGGCGCGGTTCCTCGCAGACCGACGCGTCGCCGCGCTCGGGTCGGACGGAAACAACGACACGGCCCCGAGCACGACCGAGGGGGTCGCGTTCCCGATCCACGTCCTTGCGGTCAACGCCATGGGCATCCACCTGCTCGACTACCTGCAGTTCGAGGACCTCGTCCGGCGATGCGAGGAGCTGAAGCGCTGGGAGTTCCTCTTCGTCGCTGCGCCGCTGCGAATCGAGCGCGGGACGGGATCGCCGGTCAATCCCATCGCCATCCTCTGACGCGACCGGGGACCGTTCCCGTCAGGCTTCGTCGAACTCTTCGGGGAACGCCGTGAGCGCCCAGATGATGGTGACGCTGAGTCCCATGACGACGAGCGCCCAGATCGGAGCGACGAAGATCATGAACACCGAGAGCGACGCGATGACGAAGGCCCAGATGAGCCCGAGCGTCTGACCGACCGGGGATCGTTGGTAGATCAGCCACGCGGTGATGAGCTGCAGCACCCCGAGGATGAGCCAGAACCATCCCCACGCGGTGATGTTGACCCCGAAGAGCACGTCGTGCAGCGCTTCGGTCTGGTCGTCCTCGGCTATGGCGGCGATGCCGCTCAAGATGTTGAATACCCCCAGCACGCCGGCGACGATCGCCGCGAACGTCACCCAGCCACTTCGAATCCGTACAGATTCCACCTGCGCCTCCTTAGGCATTGGCTACGTGGAGCGTGTCGTGCACATCGGGTGCTGACATCACCCGATCTGGATGATGCGAGGCCCCGCCCGCTCCCCGGCCGCGGTGGTCGGGTGATCGTCGCTCGGAACCATCCCCCGTGGGCGGTGCGGTCTCGGTCGATTGTGCCTTGACAAGGCCGAGACTGGCGCCGGGTTCGATGGCCGTGGTGCCCTGCCGGATTCGGGATCCGGGCGTGGTGCGATGTAGGGCGATTTGTTGGAGTCATTTGTCGAGAGATCCGACGCCATCTTTCAGCTGGTGGTCCTCGCCCATTTCCGGTTCCGGCTGGGTCGTCGGCTGGGGTGTTCGGCACCGGTCATCCCGAATGGGCGCCGGGCTGGCGGTCAGCTGATTGCCACCGGCAGGATCCCCATCCAAGCGATCGTGGCGTCCATCGAGGCCGAGGAAGCTGCGATGAGTGAAGGAGACTGACATGCCTCTCCGACCAGCACGAGTAGCACGGCGCGGTGTCATCGGGGCTCCAGTCGCCAGGACGGCTGCAGTGGTCGGCACCGCCGCCGTCGTGTCGCACGGGGTGAACCGCCGACAGAACCGGCGCGAGGACCGACGCGACCGCCGCCAAGGGCGTTTCTGAACCGTCGCCCTGCATCGCCGCAACAGGACCGGCGAGGCCCCGGGTGCCCGCGCCCTGGTCCCGTGTCGAGGGTCTGCGATCGGTGGATCGAGGCTTCGCTAAGGCGTCCGGCCGGTGCTGGCCTACGGTGCGCTGACGCGCGTGGTGAGCCGATGGCTGGTTGGCGATCCCAATGTCTGCCCAGCCTGCGCGCCGATGCGCGCACCCGCGAGGAACTCATGTCGACCGACCAAGTCAGCCTGTTCTTGGCGTTGCTCGCCCTGTTCGCCCAGGGTGCCGCCGTGGGGCTCGTCGCCGCGGTGGTGGTGCGCGCCGTTCGACCCGCCACCCACTGGCCCGTCGACCTGCTCGACGCCGTGCGGCCCGTCGCCCTCGTGGTGGCGGCCGGGGTGGCGATCGTGTCGACGCTGGGCAGCCTCTACTACTCCGAGGTCGCCAACTTCCCGCCGTGCCGGCTGTGCTGGTACCAGCGCATAGGCATGTATCCGCTGGCCCTGATCCTGTCCATCGCCGCCTGGCGCCGCGATGCGGCCGTACGCTGGTACGCACTTCCGCTGGCCGTGGCGGGCGGGCTCGTGTCCGTCTACCACGTCCTCGTGGAGCGCTATCCCTCGCTCGAGTCGGGTTCGTGCGACCCCACCAACCCATGCTCGATCATCTGGGTCGAGCGCCTCGGATACATGACCATTCCGACGATGGCGCTGTCGGGCTTCGCCCTGATCGCCGTCCTGCTCATCCTCGCCAAGGAGACCACGTGACCCGCTTGTCCGCGCCAGCCACCCGCCCAAGGCCCAAGAGAAAGAGCCGCACCCCGATCGTCGTGATCGTCGTCGTCGTGGCGGTGATGCTCGTCGCTCTGGTGGTAGCCCTCGCGGCCGGCGGCGACGACGGCGCGACCAATGCAGGAGACAGCGGGGCATCCGCCGCGACGACCGGCACCGTCACCGTGTCGGGGAACCCGCTGCCCCAGCTCACCGACAGCGCCGACGACCCCGCCGTCGGCATGACCCTGCCCACCCTCACGGGCAACGACCAGAACGGCGACCCGATGACGATCGGCGCCGATGGTCGTCCCACGATGATCATGTTCGTGGCCCATTGGTGCCCGCACTGCCAGCGCGAGGTACCGGTCGTGCAGCAGTGGGTCGACGACGGTGGCTTGCCCAATGGAGTCGACCTGGTGTCGGTGTCAACGGCTATCGACGCGAGCCGGCCGAACTACCCGCCGGATGCATGGCTCGCCAGCGAAGGCTGGACCGCGCCGGTGTTGGTCGACGGCGACAACACTGCTGCCCAAGCTGTCGGGTTGTCGGCCTATCCGTTCTTCGTCGCCGTTGACGGCGACGGAGCCGTAGTTGTGCGCACCACCGGCGAGCTCACCACCGACCAACTCGACACCATCACGGCGGCGCTGGCACAAGGGGTGGCGGTACCGTCGAGCTAGCCACCGATGACACCGACTGGCGAGGAACGCTGTTCGGCGCGGGCCGCAACCCGACTTCGCCGCACACTCATCGCAGGTCGACGTCGATCGGCCCGCGATCAAGTGTGGGGTGATCGTCTGGAACGGATGAAGGCGAAGGCGCCGCCGGCAACGGCGAGGATCACCGCCGCGGCGACCACGATGGGCACAACGTTGCTGTCGGCAGTCGTTGTCCGCATCCTGGGACGCTGCCTCGTCGGCCTCGGTGGTCGTAGTCGCGGTGGTGGTGGTCGTTGGCGCCGTGGTGGTAGTCGACGGCGCCGTGGTGGCCGGGATGGTGCCGGGCCCTCCGGGGACGAGGTCGAGCACGGGACCGGGAGCGGGGGGCTCGGCGGCGCCTGCGAGGCCAGTCGTCGATCCAGCGGTCCACCTCGCCGTTGTCGTAGGTCTGCACGGTCTTGAACTGGAGGCGGCCAGGTTCGCTGGGCAGCGGCCCGAGCCTGATGGGTAGGTCGACATCGCCTGGTGCAGGGCCTCCCGCCCACGTGACACCCGTGGCAGGGCCGCCGAGCTCTCCGTCCATGAGGGTCGCGGTCCAGCCCTGCACTGCGGGTAGCGCCGCCACGGTGATCGGCACCGGGAAGTGCAACTCGACCGTGGTCGTTCCCGCATCGGGTTGTTCGTCCTCCACGAACAGGGTGAGATCGATGATGCTGCCCGGCGCCGCCGTTTCGGGCTCCCACTCATTGTGAGCAGCCACAGGGGCCGCCACCAGGACGAGCGCAGCTATAGCAGCCACACCCGAAGCGATCACTCGTCTCATCCAACCCTCCCATTCGTTCGCGCCGTCCATGCCCTCAACCGAGCGAATATCCCCAGCGATCAGACGCCGTGCCAGATCGCGCGACTCATCCGCTATCCAAAGTCGCTTCGAGCCGCCACCGAGTTCCCGCCAATGCCAGGACCGCATGGCATCGGCGAACGCGACAGCTGCGCCATCACGCTTCGCTCACGTCCTCGTCGCAAACGGATCCGAACAGCGCACCGTCGGCGGTACACGACGCCTAGCGGGTGGTTCCGGGACGCGGCTGCTGACTACCGGCGTGCTTTCAGCAGGGTCGCCTCAAAGCGGCGGTCGCCGACATGCTGGCCGTCGTCGTACGGGGAGACGGCGCCACCCTTGCCGAGGCCACCGCCAGTCGTCGGCGAACTCGACACGCACACACGGGACGCGGTCAGGACGCGAGGATTCTCGCCTTCTGCGCCGCGAACTCCTCGTCGGTGAGTACCCCTTGGTCCCTCAGTTCGCCGAGTTGGCGAAGCTGGTCGAGCATCTCGTCGCGGCCCGACGAAGCAGTGGGCGCGGGAGGCGGCGGTTGTTGTGCGTACTGCGGTTGTGCGTACTGCGGTTGTGCGGTGCCGAAGTCGCCCTCCCCGTGCGCCGGAAGATCGCGGCGAGCTGCGCCGTCGTGCGACCGTCCCGGTGGTCAGCGCGGGATCGAGCGGAGCCACGACCGCGCGTGGGTGAGCGCGGCCTCGAGCCCCTGCACCGCCTGGCGAAGCGTGGCCTCGGCGTACTCCACGGGCGCGCCCGTGGCGGCGGCATGGGCCTGCTCGCTCCGCTCGGCTTCGATGGCCACCTGCCGGGTCTGCGCCTGTACGTCCCCGAGGATCGCCGCCGCCCTCTGGTCGACCGCGCCGGCTCGCTGCCGGACGGCGTCGATGCGCGGCAACAGGCCCGATGCCTGTGCGCGCAGAGCGCTGTCACGTACCGCCGCCTCCGTGGCGGTGGTGGCCGGAACGGCGAACGCCGCGACGACCCGTTCGCCGTCGGCGACGACGTCGTCGACCTCGTCGGCGAGCTTGCGCTTCCTCGATCGGCGCCCGGCTCCCACGGCCAGGGCGATGAGGGCGATCACCACAGCCACGATGGCGGCGATGATGAGCGCGAGGCCAGCTCCCGACGATATGAAGCTCTCGTCGTCGTCCGGGGAGGCGGTCGTCGGCGTCACCGCCGTCGACGCAGTGGTGGGGGCCTCGGTCGTGGTGGAAGCTTCCGTGGACGTCGTCGTCGTTTCCTCGGTCGTCGTAGAGGCCGGAAGCGTGGTCGTCGTCTCGGATGACGTGGTCGTCGGTTCGGGCTGGGCAGGAGCCATCCGCGCAGTGAATCGGGCCGGCTCACGCCGGTAATCACCCACGGGGGGTGAACGAAGGCCAGCTCTCTACCACCGACGCCAAGTGGACGTTTGACCCGGACCCGACGCGCCGTTCCGGCGGAACCGGAATCGGCCAGAATGGGGGGCGACGGAGACCTTGACCGGGTGCGGCCAACATCGGAGGCACTGTGGGCCAAGTCCAGACGAGGATGTACCGCAAGGGGGCTTTGGAGGACGAGGCCTTCCCCGTCGCTGACGTCTCCGAGTACCTGGACGAGCCCGACACGGTCGTGTGGGTCGATCTGTGCGGCCCGAACAAGGACGAGTTGCACGAGCTGGCGAGGGAGCTGGGCCTGCACGAGCTGGCGGTCGAGGACGCTCTGGGGCCCCACCAGCGACCCAAGCTCGACCACTACGCCACGCACCGGTTCCTGTCTTGCCACACGGTGCGTCTCGACCGTGAGAGCCAGGAGCTGGAAGACACCGAGATCGACGCGTTCGTGGGTGACCGCTGGTTGATCACGGTGCGGGAGAACGATCAGTTCTCGATGGACGCGGTGCTGCAGCGCTGGGACCGGTCGTCCGCGCTCGCCACCCAGGGTGTGAGCTTCCTGCTGTACGGCCTGCTGGATGTCGTGATCGACCAGTACTTCGAGGTGGTGCGGGAGTTCGAGGAGTATGTCGACGACATCAGTGAGAACATCTTCGACGAGCGGCCCCTCACCCCCGCGGAACAGCGGGATTGGTTTCGTATGCGCCGCGCACTGGTCAAGTTCAACCGGCTCGTGGGCCCGATGCGCGAGGCGGTCAGCGCACTGATGCGCCGCGAGCACGCCGTGGTGCCCGAGGACCTCTACCCCTATTACCAAGACGTGTACGACCACATCCTCCGGGTGAGCGAGTCCTCGGATTCGCTCCGGGATCTGGTGGCCACGATCGTGGAGACCAACCTGAGCCTGCGGGACTTTCGCCAGAACCAGATCGTGAAGAAGGTCAGCGGCTGGGCAGCCATCATCGCCGTGCCGGCGGCGATCACCGGCTACTACGGCATGAACGTTCCGTACCCGGGCTCCGGCCAGACCTGGGGTGTCATCGTTTCTTCGGTGGCCCTGGTGGTCGCGTCGTTCGGGCTGTACCTGTTGTTCCGTTGGCACGACTGGCTGTGAACCGGCCGCTCGACTGATCCCTTGCCCGGACGCGGCACGCGGCCAGGAACGCGGCGACGGCCGAGGGATCGCCCCCGGGGTGGTGGTGGAGGAACGAGGCCAGCAAGGTGGGGCTGGCGAAGCCGGCCCGTCCCTGGCCGAAGCGGCTGCGCATCTCGAGGGCATCGCCCGGGGGATCCACCGTGGCGTAATGAAACTCGTGGGCTCGCAGCTGGGTGCCGGCGGGGCCGAGTGGGCTGGCGACGGTGACGGTCGCATCGCGGTAGCCGAGCGTGAGCTGATCGGTCATCCGGGCAGTGGCGGGCAGGACGGCGGCCATCGGCCGGCCGTCGACGGATCTCGTGAGCCAGAGCAGGCCGCCGCATTCGGCCCAGGTGGGCACGCCCGCGGCGACGGCATGCCGGACGGCGACGAGTAGCGGCTCGTTGTCGGCCAGGCGGGCGGCGTGGACCTCGGGGAAGCCGCCACCGACGATGAGGCCGTCGACGGGGTCGGGCAGCCGCCCGTCGGCCAGCGGGTCGAATGCCACGATCTCGGCGCCGCCGGCTCGGAGTGCGTCGAGGGTGTCGGCGTACGTGAAGGTGAAGGCCCGTCCGGCAGCAACCGCGACCCGTACTGGTGGTCCGGGGGAGGGCACGGCCACCCGACCGACCGTGAGGCGCGGCGCCGTCTGCGCCAGGCTGGTCGCGGCGCCGAGGTCGACACCTTCGGCGACGGCGACGGCCAGCGTGGCGAGGGATCGCTCGACGCTCGCGGGCTCCTCGGCGACCGGGACGAGACCGAGGTGACGATCGCGCCAGACGAGGCGGTCGTCCCGGCGGAGCGCGCCGAGAACCGGTACCCCGATCGGTGCGATCGCCTCTCGCAGCATGGCCTCGTGGCCGTCGGACGCGACCCGGTTGAGCACGACGGCGGCCAGGCGAACCGCCGGGTCGAGGGTCGCGAAGCCGTGGACGACGGCGGCGACCGAGCCGGCCATGGCCTCCGCGTCGACGACCAGGAGCACCGGTGCGTCGAGGAGGCCGGCGACGTCCGCGGTGGACGAGGGCGTGCCGTCCGCAGCGCCGTCGAACAGGCCCATGACCCCCTCGACCACCAGCACGTCGGCCCCCTCCCCCGCACGAGCGGCGAGTGGTCCGATGGCGGCGGTGCCGCAGAGCCAGGGATCGAGGTTGCGCGGCGGTCGGCGGCAGGCGAGGGCGTGGTAGCCGGGGTCGATGAAGTCGGGGCCCACCTTGGCGGCGGCGGGGCGGTGCCCCGCCGCCCGGAGCGCGGCCAGGAGGCCGGTCGTCACCGTGGTCTTGCCGACTCCCGAGTGGGTACCGGCGACGACGAGCCGGGGTCCGAGAATCGGCACGACGCGGGACGCTAGCGGCGCGTCGCGTGCCCGAGTAGCGTGCGACGCGGTCACGAATCCGGGAAGTCGGTGCGAGTCCGACGCGGTCCCGCCACTGTGACCGGGGAGCGATCCTCGCGGTGTGCCACTGGGCCTGCGGCCTGGGAAGGTTGAGGGGAGCGGCGATCCGGGAGTCAGGAGACCGGCCGTGACCACGGTGGGCAGGTCGCCCACTCCACGAGGATGGAGGTCACCACATGGCTGCGATCACCGCAGTCCCCGGGGGCGCATCGGCGCCGCTCTCACGGACAGGATTCCTGCTCCTTGCGCTCGCCGTCGGCGTGTTGTGGCTGGTCACGTTCGAGGGAGGCCCGGTCTCCGATGCGATCGGCCAGGCCGGCACCTTCTTCCACGAGTTGTTCCACGACGGGCGCCACCTCATCGGCGTCCCCTGCCACTGAATCCCGCTCGCCATGTTGCGCAGCGTGTGGCAGCGGGTAGACCCGTCGCGCCTGCGGTCCCTGGCTGTTGCGGCCGCGGTGGTGGGCATGATCGGCGGCATCGTCGCCGCCACGTTCGCATCGATCGCCGGTGAGCCGGCCGTCGACGACGCCATAGCCATCGAGGAGGCCAACGCCGCCGCCCAGCCCGAGGATCCCGCGGCCCACAGCGACGACGAGGCGTCGGTGTCGCGCTCGGACCAGCGGGGCGTGGGCCTGTTCGGCGCCTACGCACTGTCCGGTGCCGCCTTCGGCGCCCTGCTGGCGCTGACCGCACACGGTCTGCGCCGGGGCCGGCCCGACGCGGCTCGCCGGGTGGTGCTCGGCGGCGTGATCCTGGCGGGGGCGTTCACGGTCGCTCCCTGGCTCAAATACCCCCCGAACCCGCCGGCCGTGGGCGATCCCGGGACGCTGGCGGAGCGCCAGGGCTTGTACGTCGCCGTGATCTGCATTGCCGCGGCGCTGGGGCTGGGCGCCACGATCCTGAGTCGGCGGCTGCGGGCCGCGGGGTGGCCCGACCACCGCCGGCTGGCGGCGGTGGTGGCCGGCGTGGCGGTGCCGATGCTCGCGGCATATGCCCTCTTGCCGCCGGCGCCTGACGAGGTGTCGGTGCCGGCGACATTGGTGTGGCGGTTCCGGGTGGCCTCGCTGGGGGCGAACCTCACGCTGTGGGCGATCCTGACCCTGGGGTTGGCGTGGCTGGTCGCGGAGGCCCAGCGCAGCCGGTCGCCGGCTGAGCGGCCGGCGGCGGTGCCGCTCACCGCCACCTCCTGACGTGCCAGCAACCGTGGGGGCGCCGTGACCTCGCTCGACGAGGTGGCGGAGCTGGTCCCGTTCCTGCGCGCCCGCCGGGGCCCGCCAGGCCCGGGGGATCTGCTCGCCGCCGACCTGATCGCCGATCCCCAGCGACTGGCGGCCGAGATCGCCGCGACCGCTCGGGGGCGTGGGAGCGACGACCGGCAGGTCCTGGCGTCGCTCTGGTGGCAGGGGTACGCATACCGCACCGCCGGCACGACGCTGGCGGCCTGGGTGGTCGCGGGCTCGGCGCCGGACCCGGCAGCGGTGGCCGGGAGCGGGATCGGCGTTGCCCGGGACCGGCCTTCGTCGCTCGTCGTCGGATCGGATGCCTCCGAGCTCGCCGACCTCGATGCGCTGGTCGGGCGCCTGTTCGGCGAACACCTCGACCCCCTCGGGGAAACGCTCCGGGCGCGCCACCAGATCGGGCGTCGGCTGCTGTGGGGCAACGCGGCGGCGTCGATCGCCTCGTGCCTCGGCGCCGTCGCCTGCGCCGACGGCGCCTCACCAGACCTCGCCGATCGCATCGACGCCGCCACCGGCGCCCTCCCTCACGGCATGGTGCGGCTGGGCAGTTGGGTCGTGCCCCACCGGCGCTACCGGCGCACCACCTGCTGCCTGTGGTGGAAGACCTCGGCCGCCAACGGCGCCCTGTGCGAGGACTGCTCGCTGCGATGATCCTCGTCGTCGCCAACAACGACCTGGAGCTGCTCGCGCTCCGAGCGGCGCTCGAGTCGCTCCCCGCCGGGTTCCCGCCGGTGCGGGCCCACGGCGGTGTCGGGCTCGACGCCGGCGCACCGGCGCCGCCGTTGGACGGCGTCCGCGCCGTCCTGGTTCGACTCCACAAGGGCCGTTCGGCGTGGGAGGCGCCGTTCGATGCCCTGCGCCGGGAGTGCGTCGAGCGTCGCATCGCGCTGCTCGCATTCGGTGGGGAGGCCCAGATCGACGCCGAGCTGACTGCGCTGTCGACCGCGCCGGCTGGGATCGTCACCGAGGCAGCCGCCTACTGGGCGGCGGGCGGGCCGGCCAACCTCGCCAACCTCCTGCGCTTCGTAGCCGACACCGTCCTGCTCGGGGGCTTCGGCTTCGAGCCACCCGCCGACCTCCCCGCTGCGGGGCTGCTCGGGCGGCGCACCCACGATGCGTCCCGGCCCACGGTGGCGGTGGTGACCTACCGGGCCAACGTGTTGGCCGGGAACACGCTGCCGGTCGACCAGCTCTGCGACGCCATCGAGGCCCGGGGTGCCAACGCCCGGGCCGTGCACTGCTACTCGCTGCGCCCGGGCCCGGACGGAGCCGCACCGGCGGTGCTCGACCTGTTGCGCGATGTCGACGTCGTGGTGACGACCACGTGGGCCGCCGGCGGGGCCGTGCGGTCGGGCGACGCCCGGGCGGCGGGGCGCGGCGAGGGGTGGGCATCGCCGCTGGACCGGCTGGGTGTCCCCGTGCTCCAGGCCGTGGTTGCCACCGGGTCGACCGACGACTGGGCCGCCCGCGCCGCCGGCCTGTCACCGCTGGACGTGACCCTGGGCGTCGCCGTCCCCGAGTTCGACGGCCGGATCATCGGGCCGGCATTCGCGTTCAAGGAGGTGGTCGACGACGGCGACGAACTGGGCGTCGCCGTGTCCGCCCATCGGGCGGTTCCCGATCGCGTCGCGCGGGTCGCCGGACTGGCCGTCCGGCTCGCGCGCCTGCGGAGCACCCCGCCGAGCCGCAAGCGCGTCGCCGTGGTCCTGTCGGCGTACCCGACCAAGCGCAGCCGGATCGGCAACGCCGTCGGCCTCGACACCCCCGCCAGCCTGCTGGCGGTCCTCGACGCCCTGCGCAGCGCGGGCTACGACGTCGCGCCGGTCGACGGTGATGCCGACGCCGTCATGGCCCGGTTGGCGGATGGCCTCACGTACGACGTCGATGTTCTGACCCCGGCGCAACAGGCGATGGCCGCCGGGCGCGTCCATGTCGACGACTACAGCGCGTGGTTCGCGACCCTGCCCGCCGGCCTACGCCATGCGGTCGAGTCGACTTGGGGACCCGCCCCCGGCAAGGTGTGCGTCCACGACGACCACCTGACCTTCGCCGGGATCGAGCTCGGCGCGGCCCTGGTGGCCGTCCAACCCCCACGGGGGTTCGGCGAGGACCCCATCGCCGCCTACCACAGCCCCAACCTGCCCGCGCCCCACCATTACCTCGCCTTCTACCGGTGGCTGGATGTGGGGTGGGGTGCCGACGCCATCGTGCACCTCGGCAAGCACGGCACGCTCGAGTGGCTGCCCGGAAAGGGCGCCGGCCTGTCGGCGGCGTGCACCCCCGACGCCGCCCTCGGTGACCTGCCCCTGCTCTACCCCTTCGTGGTCAACGACCCCGGGGAAGGCACCCAGGCCAAGCGGAGGGCGCACGCCCTCGTGGTCGATCACCTGCCGCCGCCCATGACGCGGGCCGAGACCTACGACGACCTCGCCCGGGTCGAACGCCTCCTCGACGAGTACGCCAAGATCGAGGCGCTCGATCCCGCCAAGCTCCCCGCCATCCGCGGCCAGCTGTGGGACCTGCTCGTCACCTCCGAGCTGGTCCGCGACCTCGGTGTCGAGGCGATGCCGGGGCCCGACGACTTCGCCGGGATGGTCGGCCACATCGACGGCTACCTGTGCGCGCTCAAGGACGCCCAGATCCGCGGCGGCCTCCACGTGCTCGGGCGGGCGCCCGCCGGCCGGGACCTCGTCGACACCGTTCTCGCCATCTGCCGCCAACCCCAGGGCATCGTTCCCTCCCTGCGGGCCACGGTCGCCGGCGAGCTCGGGATCGACCCCGCGTCCGGCGTGACCCGGGAGATCGACAGGCTGGAGGCCGAATGCCGAGCCCGGGTCGAGGGCCTGGCCGCGCGGGACTGGGATCCGTCGGCCGGGGGTGACGACCCGACGCTGGGCTGGGTCGCCACCACACTGGTGCCGAACCTGCGGCGCACGTCCGACGAGGTCGCCAACCTGCTCGCGGGGCTCGCGGGTGGCCATGTGCCCGCCGGCCCCAGCGGGGCTCCGACGCGAGGCGGCGCCCATGTCCTGCCCACCGGTCGGAACTTCTACTCCGTCGACCCCGAGGCGGTGCCCTCACCGTTGGCGTGGGACGTCGGCCGCGCGCTGGCCGACCGGCTCGTCGAACGCCACGTGGCGGAGACCGGGACGTATCCGCGCACCGTGGGGCTGGTCGTGTGGGGGACGGCCAACATGCGCACCCAGGGCGACGACGTCGCCGAAGTCCTCGCCCTGCTCGGCGTGCGTCCGCTCTGGGACGAGCATTCCGGCCGCGTCCGAGGATTGGAGCCGATGCCGCTGGCCGAGCTCGGGCGGCCACGGGTCGACGTGACCGTGCGGATCTCCGGGTTCTTCCGCGACGCCTTCCCCGGCGTGGTCGACCTGCTGGACGACGCCGTGACGCTGGTCGGCGGCCTCGACGAGCCGGCCGACGACAACCCGGTCCGCGCCGCGGGGCTGGACGACGCCCGTGTCTTCGGACCGGGTCCCGGCACCTACGGCTCCGGCGTCTACCAGGCCATCGAGGGCCGGGCTTGGCGCACTCGGGCCGACCTCGCGGAGGTCTACCTGGCCTGGTCCGGCCACGCCTACCGCCGCGGGGTCGCCGGTGTGGTCGCGCCCGACCAGGTGCGCCGCCGGTTCGCCGCCATCGACGTGGCGGTGAAGAACCAGGACAACCGTGAGCACGACATCTTCGACAGCGACGACTACTTCCAGGACCACGGCGGCATGGTCGCCACCGTCGAGGCCCTCACCGGCGTCGCACCCCGGGCCTGGTTCGGTGACTCCGCCGACCCGTCACGGCCGCAGGTCCGCGCCCTCGCCGAGGAGGCCGCCCGAGTCGTGCGCACCCGGGTCCTCAACCCCCGCTGGCTCGACGCGATGCGCGGCCACGGCTACAAGGGCGCCTTCGAGATCGCCGCCACGGTGGACTACCTGTTCGGCTACGACGCCACCGCCGGCGTCGTCGAGGACTGGATGTACGAACGGGTCACCCAGGCCTACGTCGCCGATCCCGTCATGCGCGACTTCTTCGATCGGTCCAATCCGTGGGCGCTCCGCAGCGTGTGCGAACGCCTGCTCGAGGCCGACGAGCGGGACCTGTGGGACGCCAGCGAGGACGCCCGAGCCGCCCTGCGCGACGGGCTCCTGGCCGCCGAGGGCATGGAGGAGCGACGGACGTGAGTGAGCGGAGCGAGCCACGGCCGGCCCGCGGTGCGAGCGCCAGCGAGCCCGTGGGCGATGGGGTGTGGGGGCGCAGCCCCCAGGAGGTCGCGGACGTGAGTGAGCGGAGCGAGCCACGGCCGGCCCGCGGTGCGAGCGCCAGCGAGCCGCCGGCGTTTCCATTCAGCGCAGTGGTCGGCGCCGACGAAGCCAAGCTGGCTCTGCTGCTGGCCGCCGTCGAGCCCGCCATCGGCGGCGTGCTGCTCCGTGGTGACAAGGGCTCGGCCAAGACGACGCTGGCCCGCGGCCTCGCAGCGTTGCGCGGTAGCGCCCCGTTCGTCGACCTACCGCTGGGCGCCACCGAGGAGCGCGTCGTCGGGTCGCTGGACCTGGCCGCGGCCCTCACGGGGGGCGCGGTTCGGTTCCAGCCAGGCCTGCTCGCCGCCGCGCACGGCGGGGTCCTCTACGTCGACGAGGTCAACCTGCTCGCGGACCACCTGGTCGACGTGCTCCTCGACGTCGCCGCCACCGGCGTGAACCGGGTCGAGCGCGACGCCATCTCCCACACGCATGCGGCCCGCTTCGTGCTGGTGGGGTCGATGAATCCCGAGGAGGGAGACCTTCGCCCGCAGCTTCTGGACCGGTTCGGGCTGGCCGTCGACGTGCACGCCTCGGCGGACGCCGACGAGCGCGCCGCCGCCGTAGGTCGCCGGGTCGCCTTCGACGCCGGTGCCGAGGCCTTCATGGCCGCGTGGACGGAGGAGGAGGCCGGGCTGCGCGAGCGGCTCCGCACCGCGTCACCGGCGCCGCTCGACCACGACACCCTCCGGGCGGCCTCCCGCGTGTGTGTCGCAGCCGGCGCCGAGAGCCTGCGGGCCGACCTCGTGCTCGCCCGGGCCGCGGCGGCGCTGGCCGGTTGGCAGCGGCGGGACGAGATCACTGCCGCCGACCTCCGAACCGTCGCCCCCCTGGTGCTTGCCCACCGCGCCCGCCGGCAGCCTCTCGACCCGCCCGGCGCGCCGCCGCCCGGCCTCGACGACCTGCTCGACCAGGTCCTGGGCCCAGCCGACTCGGCGCCACACGGCGGGGAAAGCCACGGCGGCGACGGCCCGGCCGATGGCGCCGACGACGACCGCGATCGCGGTGACGGCGGCGGGGGGACGGGTGCTGCCCCGTCGGGGACCGTCGCCGCGCCCGGGCCCATCGCCCGGATCGCCACCCTGCGGGCGCCCCGGGCCGAGCAACCGTCGGCCAACGGCCGCCGCTCGCCGGCCGACGCCGACCGTGGGCGGACCGTGGGCGCGTCCCCGGTGTCGGGACCACTCCAATCGGTGGCACCGGTCGCGACCGTCTCGGCCGCGGCGCAGCGATGGGTGATCGATCCGGACGCGGACCGGCGGATCCTTCCCGGCGACCTACGCGAGCCGCGCCGGGAGGCACGCACCGGGAACCTGCTGGTCCTTGCCGTCGACGCATCGGGGTCCATGGGCGCCGACAGCCGGATGGCTGCGGTGAAGGGGGCGCTGCTCGGCCTGCTCGTCGACGCCTACCAGCGCCGCGACCGCGTCGCGCTCGTGACCTTCGGCGGCCTCGGGGCACGCGTTGTGCTGCGCCCCACAGGAAGCGTCGAGGTCGCCCGCAACCGGCTCGAGGACCTGCCCACGGGCGGCGAGACTCCGCTCGCCGAGGGCATCACCACCGCCGTCGACCTCGCCGCTCGGGCGGCAACCCCGACGCTGCGTCCCATCCTCGTCGTCGTCACCGACGGCCGCGCCACCGCCGGCCCGGAACCCTTCGCCGCCGCCCTGGCCGCTGCGGCCATAGTCGCCCGGCGCCGCCTCCCTGCCGTCGTGGTCGACGTCGAACCCGCCGGGCACGCCCGCCTCGGCCTCGCCGGACGGCTCGCCGCCACCATGGACGCCCGCCACCTGCCGCTCGCGGACCTGCGCGCCGAGCGGCTCGAAGCCGCCCTGCGAAGTCTCTGACCCCACCAGACGCCGAGGAGCAGCCGATGCCGAGTACCACCACCGTCCGTGTGACCGCCGCGCTGCTCGCCGGGGCGATGGTCGTGGTCGGCTGCGGCGACGATGCCGACACGGCCTCGTCTGCCACGACCGCGGCGCGGTCGGCCGGCACCGAAGCGACGTTCCCGGTCGTCGTCACCGCCGACAACGGCGACGTGGAGCTCGCGGACCAGCCGCGGCGCATCGTCTCGCTGTCGCCGTCGCTGACCGAGCTGCTCTTCGCCATCGACGCCGGCGACCAGGTCGTCGCCGTCGACCGCCACTCCGACTTCCCGGCCGGCACGCCGGTCACCGACCTCAGCGGCTTCCAGCCCAACGTCGAGGCCATCGGCGGCTACGAGCCCGATCTCGTCGTCGTCGCCGGCGACCGCGACGGTGTCGTCGCCGCCCTCGACACGCTGGGGATACCGACCCTGCTCCTGCCCAGCGCCGCCAGCCTCGACGAGGTCTACGGACAGATCGATGTCCTGGGCGCCGCCACCGGCCACCTCGATGCCGCCGCCACGCTGGCCGCGGGGCTGCGGTCAGACCTCGAGCGGCTCGCCGCATCGGTGCCCGAGCGCGACGAGCAACTCCGCTACTTCTACGAGCTCAGCGACGGCCTGTACTCGGTCACGTCGGACACCTTCATCGGCGAGGTGCTCGGCCTGGCGGGGATGACGAGCATCGCCGATGCCGTGGACGAGACCGCCGGCAGCTTCCCCCAGCTGTCGGCCGAATACGTCCTCGACGCCGACCCGGACTTCATCTTCCTCGCCCACACGGACGGTACGGGCCAGGACCCCGCCGAGGTGGCAGCCCGGCCCGGCTGGAGCGAGCTGGCGGCCGTGCGGAACGACAACGTGATCGTCCTCGACCCCGACATCTCCTCCCGCTGGGGCCCGCGCATCGTCGAGCTGCTCAGGGCAGTGGTCGATGCCACCGGCGGCGCCTAGGCCGCGTCGGCACGACCCCACCACATCGAGCAGGGGCCGACGCGACAACCGGGTTCGGGCGCGGAATGGGGCACCGCTAGCCTCGGCGCGTCATGAGCGAGCGTCCCGGACCGCGAGACAGCGAGCCCGGCCCGAGCGGCCGTGGGGGCGCGAGCCGTCGCGTCGACGGCCCGAGTGGCCCGGCAGAAGCCCAAGAGCCGGAAGGGAGAGGCGAGACCTTCCGAGCCCCCATCGGCACGCAGGACGTGCTGCCCCCTGCGTCGGTGCGTTGGGAGCGGATGGTCGCCGCGTTCGCGGGTGTCGCCGAGCGTTTCGGCTACGGCTTCGTCCACGGACCGTTGTTCGAGGACCTCGGCGTGTTTCAACGGCTCGGCGTCGGCACCGATGTCGTTCGGAAGGAGATGTACGACTTCCACGACAAAGGCGACCGCCACATGGCGCTGCGGCCCGAGGCCACCGCCTCGGTCGTTCGGGCCTACGTGCAGCATCGCCCGCCGACGCCGTGGAAGGTGTGGTGTGTCACCCCGGTGTTCCGATACGAGCGTCCGCAGGCCGGCCGCCTGCGCCAGCACCACCAGCTGGACGTCGAGGCCATCGGCGTGGCCGACCCCGATCTCGACGTGGAGGTCATCGCCCTGGGCGCCGCGTACCTCGATGCCCTCGGCCTGCGGCGCTGGCGGCTCGTCGTGAACACCCTGGGCACGCCCGCGGACCGGGTGGCATACGGCGAGGCGCTCACTGCGTGGCTGCGCGGTCGGGCCAGTGACCTCGCCCCCGAGGATCGCGAGAAGGTCGACAGCCACCCGCTGCGGGTGCTGGATTCCAAGCGAGCGGCCACCCAGGCCGTCGTGGCCGACGCCCCCCACATCGCCGATGTGCTCGACGACGCCTCGCGCCGACACTTCGATCGGGTCCAGGACGGCCTGCGGTCGCTCGGCATCCCGTTCGAGGTCGAACCCGGCCTGGTCCGCGGCCTCGACTACTACACGCACACCCTGTTCGAGTTCCAGAGCGAGGCCCTCGACACCGCGCAGTCGACGATCATCGGCGGCGGGCGCTACGACGGCCTGGTCGAGCAGCTGGGCGGTCCCCCCACGCCCGGCATCGGCTTCGGGTCGGGGATCGAGAGGATGTTGCTGGCGTGCGATGCCGAAGGCGTGTTCGCGGCGCCGGCATCCCGCCTCGACGTCTTCGTGGTGGACACGACCGACGGCCGGGCCGCCCGCGACATCACCGCCGAGCTGCGCGCCGCCGGCTTGCGGACGGATCGGGCGTTCGACGGCCGCTCGATGAAGGCCCAGATGAAGGCGGCCGGTCGTTCGGGTGCGCACGTGGCGGTGATCGTCGGTGAACGGGAGGCGGCCGACGGAACGGCAACGGTGCGCGACCTGGCGCAGAGCGAGCAGGAGGTCGTCGGCCATGACCAGGTCGTCGACGTGGTGCGAAAACTGCTGACGGCGCAACCCGAGGACGCGGGCGCGTGAGCAACCCACGGAGCGACGCCGGCCCGGCGCGAGGACTGCGCACGCACTGGTGCGGCGAGCTGCGCCCCGCCCACGTCGGCCAGCGGGTCTCGTTGTGCGGCTGGGTGGCGCACCGCCGCGAGCACGGGGAGCACCTGGCGTTCGTGGATCTCCGCGACCGCGAGGGGCTCGTGCAGTGCGTCGTCGACGGATCGGTCGACGTCCGCAGCGAGTGGGTCGCGCGCATCACCGGCGTGGTGCGCATGCGCCCCGAGGGCACCGCCAACCCCGCCCTGGCCACCGGGGAGGTCGAGCTCGGAGAGTGCGAGGTGGAGATCCTCAGCACTGCCGAGCCGCCGCCGTTCCCGGTGGACGAGCGCGTCGAGGCCGACGAGATCCTCCGGCTGCGCTACCGCTACGTCGACCTGCGGCGCGAGCGGATGCTGCGCAACCTGCGGGCGCGGGCGCTGGCAAACGCCGCATTCCGGCAGTCGATGGAGGACCAGGGCTTCATCGAGATCGAGACCCCGCTGCTCATCGCCTCGACCCCCGAGGGGGCACGGGACTTCGTCGTCCCGTCCCGGCTGCAACCGGGCAACTTCTACGCGCTGCCGCAGAGCCCACAGCTGTTCAAGCAGCTCTGCATGGTGGGGGGGATCGATCGCTACTACCAGATCGCCCACTGCCTGCGCGACGAGGATCCCCGCGCCGACCGCCAGTTCGAGTTCATGCAGCTCGACCTGGAGGCCAGTTTCGTGGGGCGCGACGAGGTCATGGACTTCGTATCCGACGCGGTGCGTCGCTGCGTGGCCACCTTGACGTCGCTGGACGAGGTGGGGGACATCCCGTCGATCACATGGCACGACGCCATGGAGCGCTACGGCTCCGACAAGCCCGACGTGCGTTTCGGCATGGAGCTCGTCGAGCTCACCGACGTGTTCGCCGACACCGGTTTCAAGGCCTTTGCCGGTCAGTGTGTCAAGGGGATCCGGCAGCGGGGCGGCAGCGAGGCGACCTCCCGCAAGCGGCTCGACGACCTGACCGACCGGGCAAAGCGCTGGGGCGCCAAGGGACTGGTGTGGATGCGGGTCACGGACGAGGGCCTCGACAGCCCGGTGGCCAAGTTCCTGTCGGACGACGAGCTCGCCAAGTTACGCCAGGGGATG
This sequence comes from uncultured bacterium, assembly GCA_963813485.1. Taxonomy (GTDB): domain Bacteria; phylum Actinomycetota; class Acidimicrobiia; order Acidimicrobiales; family VFJN01; genus DASQUK01. The sequence continues at coordinate 373,861 of CAWEZE010000013.1, read as the reverse complement.
GGTGCCGAACCCGGTGACCTGCTGTTCCTGGTGGCCGACGACCGGCCGGTGGTCCGCCACGTGCTGGGCCTGCTGCGCCTCGAGCTCGGCCGTCCGCCCGTGACCGAGGGCGGGCTCAACTTCCTCTGGGTGGTCGACTTCCCGCTGTTCGAGGGGCTGGGCGAGGACGGCAGCCCGGTGCCGGCGCACCATCCGTTCACGATGCCGCACCCCGACGATCTCGAGCTGCTGGCGTCGGGGGGCCCCGAGGATCTGTTGCGCGTGCGCTCACAGGCCTACGACCTGGTGCTCAACGGCTGGGAACTGGGCTCGGGATCGGTCCGGATCCACCAGGTCGACGTGCAGCGGAGCATCTTCCGAGTGCTGGGCATCTCGGAGGACCAGGCGCAGGAGCGGTTCGGGTTCCTGCTGGACGCCTTCCGCTACGGCGCCCCACCCCACGCAGGCTTCGCCATCGGGATCGATCGGCTGGTGGCGCTCCTGGTCGGCCAGGAGAACATCCGCGAGGTCATCGCGTTCCCCAAGACGCAATCGGGCGCCGATCCCCTGACCCGGGCGCCGACGCCGATCGACGCCGGCCACCTGGCCGAGTTGGGCCTTCGCACATTGCCACCCAAGGCGTGAGTCACCTGGAGGCCAGCGCGCGTCAGGACCTGAGCAGATAGGCACGTCCTCTTGGCTCATGGTGGTCAGTGTTCCCGGGGAGCCGAGCCGTGGAGCTGGCCGTCGACCACCAAATTCCCACGCGTAGGCTGCGCGAACCGCCTTGTCCGCTCGGCTCCCTAGAGCCGGTCGAGGAGGGCGGCGAGCACCTCGTCGACGTCGTCGCGGCGCTGGCGCCAGCGGCCACCGGCGACCCGCAGCCCGCCCGCCCCCACCGCCGCGCCCGCCGGCACCGCGGCGATGACCAGCCCGGGCTCGGCCGCCAACGCCCCACCGAGGCCCATGAGCAGGGCGACCCCCGCGCCGGTGCCGGCGGCCCCCGCCACGACATTGGCCCGGCTGGACGCCAGCTCGGCCTCGACGCGCGCCAGCGTGCGCTCGTCGGCGGGCGTCACCAGCAGCGACACGGTGCGTATCCCGTCGAGCTTGATCGCGCCGGCGAAGTCGAGCCCCCGGCGGAGGCTGGCCACCAGGTCACGGCGGGGGCGGTAGAGCGAGCGGTCGCCACTGCGTCGCCTGAGCTCCAGCATCTGGCTGCGCAGGAAGCGGTCGACCGCGGCGTGCACCGCCTCTGGACGGCGCTCGACCAGGCGTTGTTGGGCGACGAAGCGCGACGTGGCGGGCCGGCTGCGGTCGACCCGCTTCGTCGGGGCGGCGGCGTCCGGCGGCAGGGCGCCGATGCGCAGCTCCGCGACTGCTTGACGGACCGCGGCCGGGGACAGTCCCACCTCGATGGCCGCCTGCTCGACCGCCTCGGCGTCGAACCGGTCGCCGGTCGTCGGTCCGTCGGCGGCGGCCTCGATCTCGGACGCCCGGTGCAGCACCCGGGCAACCTCGTCGCGGGTGAGCGTCACCCGTCGTCGCGTCTCGGACACGGACCAGATTGTCGCATCCCCTGGTCACGGGGTGGCAATGGTTCGAGCACACGGCGAGGGGAACGGCACGGAGCCCGGCGACTCCCTGCTCGAACGCCGATACCCTCGCCGGCGATGCCGCGCAAGTCCGGGCCAGTCGGGGACGACCTGTTCGCGGCCGCGGCCGAGGAGAGGTTGGCGCGGCAGGCGCCACTGGCGGCGCGCCTGCGTCCTCGGTCGCTCGACGACATCGTGGGCCAGGACGAGCTGGTGGGGCGGGGGCAGCCGTTGCGGGTGCTGGTGGAATCCGACCGGCTGTCCTCGGCGATCTTCTGGGGGCCACCCGGAACGGGCAAGACCACGCTGGCCCAGGTCATCGCCCGGCACACGGCCAAGGCGTTCGAGCAGCTGTCGGCCGTGTCGGCCAGCGTGAAGGACGTGCGCGAGGTGCTGGGCAGGGCCGAGCAGCGGCTGGGGGAGCAGGAGCAGGGGACGATCCTGTTCCTCGACGAGGTCCACCGCTTCAACAAGGCGCAGCAGGACGCCCTGCTGCCGTCGGTGGAGAGCGGCCTGCTGGTGCTGATCGGTGCCACCACCGAGAACCCCTACTTCGAGGTCAACCCGCCACTGTTGTCGCGCTCGACGCTGTTCCGGCTCCAGCCGCTGGATCCCGTCGCGGTGGGGTTGCTGCTGCACAAGGGGCTCGAGGCGGAGGGCGCCGAGGCCGACGAGGAGGCGCTGGCCCACCTCGCCGAACGGGCCGGCGGTGATGGCCGCCAGGCGCTCACGAGCCTGGAGGTGGCGGTGGCGCTGGCCCGGGCCCGGCGTGACGCCGCCGCCGGCAAGGACGAGACCGACGGCGAGCGTGACCGCGAGGTTGCTCCTCGGGTCACCGTGGCCGACGCCGAGGCGGCGCTGGGCACCAAGCTGCACCGCTACGGCCGCGACGAGCACTACGACGTGATCTCCGCGTTCATCAAGAGCGTGCGGGGATCGGACCCGCAGGCGGCGCTGCACTACCTGGCCCGCATGCTGGAGGCGGGCGAAGATGCGCGCTTCATCGCCCGCCGGTTGGTCATCCTCGCCAGCGAGGACATCGGTGAAGCCGATCCAATGGGCCTCGTGGTCGCGACCGCCGCCGCCCACGCGGTCGAGTACGTCGGGCTGCCCGAGGCCCAGCTCAACCTGGCGCAGGCGGTGGTCCACCTGGCCACCGCACCCAAGTCGAACCGCTCGGCGATCGGCGTCTGGCGGGCCCGCGAGGACGTCCGCAACGGGATCGGCGGCGAGGTTCCGGTACACCTGCGCGACGCCCACTACCGCTCGGCCCGCTCGCTCGGGCACGGCGTGGGCTACGAGTATCCTCACGACGACCCGCGGGGATGGCTGCGCCAGCAATACCTTCCGGACGACGCCGCGGACGCCGTCTACTACCAGCCTTCCGACCACGGCTTCGAGCAGGAGATCGCCACGCGCATGGAACGGCTCGCCAAGCAAGCCGACCTCGAGGATCCCGATCGGGACCGGGGCCGACCGTGAGCGAGCACGAAGCGCGGGCGAACCAGCAGCTCATCGTGTTCATCGCCGCGAAGCGACGATCGCTCATGGGCGAGCCGGAGGCGAGCAGATGAGTGCGTCGGACCTGGCGGCGGTCATCGTCGCCACCGCCAGCGTGGTGGCGGTGGTGCTGCTGGCCGTGGGGGTGGTGGCGCTGCTCCGGACCCTGCGGGCGCTGCGCGAGGTCGCCAACCTGCTGCGCACCGAGACCGTCCCGGTACTGGATGACCTGCGCAGCACCGTCGACGCCGCAAACGGCGAGATCGAGCGGCTCGACCAGCTGGTGACCACGGCCGAGTCGGTGACCGGCACGGTGGACTCGGCCTCGCGGCTCGCCTACATCGCCGTGGCCAACCCCGTGATCAAGGGCGTGGCGTTCGCCAGCGGCACGGCTAAAGCGGCCCGCCGGCTCCGGGGGCGGCGCGCCGACAACGGCACCGCGGATCCCGGCGTCCCCGGGGGCGAGCGCTGATGTTCCTGATCCGGCGTCTCGTCTGGTTCACCTCCGGGGCCACGGCCGGCTTCGGCGGGGCCATGTGGGTGCGGCGCCGGTTCCGCCGCGCCGTGCGGCGCTACACCCCCGAGAACGTCCGGACCGACGCGTCGGCCTCGGTCCGCCGGCTGGGCGCGGGCGTGCGGGATGCCGTGGCGGAGGGTCGCAGCGCCATGCGCGACCGCGAGGCCGAGCTCCGTGCCGAGCTGCGCCCGGGCGCGCACTAGGCGACCCACCGCCGGAGCGCCCACTAGCTGGAACATGGCATCGGCAATTGGCGCCTCCGCCTAGGCTGACACCACTTATGGCACCGCGGACATCTGCCGAGCTACGCCGCGCCTGGAACGAGTTCTTCGCCGCCAGGCAGCACACGCTCGTGCCGTCGGCCGGCCTCATCCCCACGCACCCGAGCGCACCGATGTTCACCAACTCGGGGATGATGCAGTTCGTCCCCTACTTCCTGGGCGAGGAACCGCCGCCGTTCGACCCTCCCCGGGCGGCATCGGTGCAGCGCTGCGTGCGGGCGGGCGGCAAGCACAACGACCTCGACGCCATCGGGCGCTCGCACCGGCACCTCAGCTTCTTCGAGATGCTCGGCAACTTCAGCTTCGGCGACTACTTCAAGGCCGAGGCCATCGCCTGGGCTTGGGAGTTCGTCACCGAGGTGCTGGAGCTCGACCCGGAGCGCCTGTGGGTGACCGTGCATGTGGGCGACGACGAGGCGGCCGACATCTGGACCGACGTCATCGGCGTCCCGCGTGAACGCGTCCAGCGACTCGACAAGGAAAACTTCTGGGAGATGGGCGACACCGGGCCGTGCGGTCCGTCGTCAGAGATCTTCTGGGACAACGGCCCGGACTTCGGCCCCGAGGGCGGCCCCGCCAACCCCGAGGCGGAGGAGCGCTACGTCGAGATCTGGAACCTGGTGTTCCCCCAGTACAACCGCGGCGCCGACGGCGAGCTCAGCGACCTGCCGAGCAAGAACATCGACACTGGCGCGGGGCTCGAGCGCATCATGGCGGTCCTCGCCGGCAGCCACAGCCTCTACGACTCCGACACGTTGCGCGACCTGGTGGAAGAGGCGCAGTCGGTCACCGGGCACCGCCTCGGCGAGTCCGAGCTCGGTGACATCGCCCTGCGGCTCCTCGCCGACCACGCCCGTACCATGACCTTCCTCGTGGCCGACGGGGTGATCCCGTCCAACGAGGACCGCGGCTACGTGTTGCGCCGCATCATCCGCCGCGCCATCCGCTTCGCATACCTCCTCGGCGTCGAGCGCCCGGTGCTACCGCCCATGGTCGAGCGCACGATCGAGCTCATGGGCGACGACTATCCCGTGGTGGTCGCCGGCCGCGACCTGGTGGTACCGATCATCACCCGCGAGGAAGAGTCGTTCCGGCGCACGCTGGCCCGGGGGTCGCAGATCCTCGACACCCAGCTCGACCGGCTCGGCGAGGGCGGCACCCTGCCCGGCGACGTCGCGTTCCTGCTGCACGACACCTACGGCTTCCCGTTCGAGGTCACCCAGGAGATGGCACAGCTCCGCGGCTTCGGGGTCGACGCAGCCGGGTTCGAGTCGGCCATGGATGAGCAGCGCCGGCGGGCCCGGGAGGCGGGGAGGGTCGGCGGCGTCGCCACCGGGGAGGAGGTCGACGCCCAGCACCGCCTGTTGGTCGAGCACGGGCCGACCGAGTTCACCGGCCGCAGGGAGTACGAGACCGAGGCCACCGTGATCGGGGTCGTCGGCGACGCCGTCTATCTCGACCGCACGCCGTTCTACGCCGAGGCGGGTGGCCAGATCGGCGACACGGGAACCATCACCACCGACACGGGCATGGCCGAGGTGGTCGACACGACCTACGCCCTCCCGGGCCTGCACGCGCACCACGTCAAGGTGCAGGAGGGCGCGATCGAGGTCGGCCAGCGGGCGGTGGCGCGCATCGACGGCGAGCGGCGCGACGCGATCCGCCGCAACCACACCGGCACCCACGTCCTCCACTGGGCCCTGCGCGAGGTGCTCGGCAGCCACGTGAAGCAGCAGGGTTCGCTCGTGGCGCCGGACCGGCTGCGGTTCGACTTCAGCCACTTCGAGCCGGTGACCGACGACCAGCTGCGGGCCATCGAGGACCTCGCCAATCACGAGATCCTCCACAACGCCCCGGTGAGGCACTTCGAGACCACCATGGACGAGGCGCGGGCGATGGGCGCCATCGCGTTCTTCGGGGACAAGTACGGCGATGTCGTGCGGGTCCTGGAGGCGGGCGAGCACTCGGTGGAGCTGTGCGGAGGCACCCACGTGCGGCGCCTCGGCGACATCGGCCCCCTCAAGGTCGTCAGCGAGGGGTCGATCGGCTCCAACCTGCGGCGCATCGAGGCGGTCACCGGGTTCGGCCCGATCGAGCGCCTGCGCCAGGAGGAGGAGCTGGTGTCGAGGGCGGCCGACGTGTTGGGCACCACGCCCGACGAGCTGCCGCTCGCCGCGGAGCGGCTCCGCGGCGAGCTCAGGACCCTGCGCGACGAGCTCAAGGACCTGCGGCGCCAGGCTGCGGGGAGCCGGGCGGGTGACCTGGCTTCCGCCGCGATCGAGGGCGTGGTGGTGGCCCGGGTCGACGCCATCGCCCGCGATGACGTACGCGATCTGGCGATCGCCGTGCGAGAAGCACCGGGCGTGCGGGCCGTCGTCCTCGGCGGCGAGCCGCCCGGCGGCGGCGTCGCCCTGGTGGCGGCGGTCACCAAGGACAGCGGCCTCAACGCCGCCGAGCTGATCGCCGAGGCGGCCAAGACCGTGGGGGGCGGCGGCGGCAAGAGCCCCGAGCTTGCGGTCGCCGGCGGCCGCGACGCGTCGCGGCTCGACGAGGCGTTGGACCAGGCCCGCGCTGCCGCCGGCATCCCGAGGTGACGCGAGGCGTCCGCACCCGAGGTCATGGGTTCCGCGGTTTCGAAGCCGAGGCAATCGGTTCCGGAACCGGGACTCATTGCCTCGACCTCCCGTCGGTGGAACCCGTGGAACCCATGACCTCGGGCCGCGGCCTGCCGGGGTGAGCCATGCGGGCCATTGGGCTGGACCTCGGGACCCGGAGGATCGGCGTGGCGCTGGCCGACAGCGCCGGGACGCTGGCGACGCCCTACGAGGTGGTCATGCGCTCGGACGACCGGATCCGCGACCACTCCAGGATCGCCGAGCTCGTGGCCGAGGCCGGCGCCGAGATCGTGGTGGTGGGGCTGCCGCTGTCTCTCGACGGATCCGTCGGCCCGGCCGCCCGCGGCGTCCTCGATGAGGCCGACGAGCTGCGAGCCCGCCTGGTCGTGAGCGTTGTGACCTGGGACGAGCGCCTGTCCACCGTCGAGGCCCAGCAGCGCCTGCGCGCAGCCGGCGTCAAGGGCCGTCGGGGTCGCCGGGTCGTGGATCAGGTCGCTGCTACGGTGATTCTCCAGTCGTGGTTGGACGCGGGCCAGCCACGGGGGTGATCCGCCAAGTCCGCCGCTCCATCCCGCCTCGCCGCATGCCGCTGTCACACGAGCCAGCCCCGCCCGAGCGCCGCCGCCGTCAAGGTCGTGGCGACGACGACAAGGGCAATGCCTTCGAGGAGTTCTGGGAAGGGCCGGCCAACCGCGACAGTGGCGGCACGTCGCCACCGCCAACTCCGACCCGGGGGCAGCCGGTGTCGGGGGCGTACCGGGGCGGCACCGCGGGAGCGGGCCCGTCGACGGGGGCATACCGCTCCGGCCCGACGGCGCCCGGGCCGCGGACGGGCGCTTACCCGGCCGCCCCCTACGAGGGCGACGCCTATGCCACCGACGCCTATCCCGACGACGGCTACGACGAGGATTACTACGAGGACGAATACGACGACTACGAGGGCGACGAGGGTGAGGGGCTCACCCGGCGGCGGGGCTGTCGCGCCGTGGTCATCACGTTCGCCGTGCTGCTGGTCGCCGCCGGCGTCGGGGCGTGGTTCGCGTGGTCGTGGGCGCAAGGCGAGATCGACCCGTCGGGGGACCCGGGTGAGACCGTGCTGGTCGAGATCCCCGAAGGTGCATCGACGAGCGACGTCGGCCAGGAGCTCGCCGACGCCGGGGTGATCAGCAACGCCACGGTGTGGGATTGGTACATCCGCTTCCGTGACCCGGGAGAGTTCCAGGCGGGCTCCTACCGCATGCAGCTCAACTCGTCGTTCACCGAGGCGGTCGACGCCCTCGAGGAGGGCGCCCTGCCCCCCAACGCCATACTGATCACGGTGCCGGAGGGCCTGACCCTCAGCGAGACGCTGGCCCGCCTGGCCGATCCGGAGGACGGGGTCAGCGGTTTCACGGCCGAGGGCCTGCAGGCTGCGCTCCGTGACGCGGCGTCCCGTTCGAGCGTCCTCCCGGCGGACCAGCGGTCGCTCGAGGGCACCCTCTTCCCCGAAAGCTACGAGGTCGAGGAGGGTGACACCGAGGCGGTGGTGATCCAGCGCATGGTCGCCCAGCTCGACAGCACGCTGGCCGAACTGGACATCCAGGGCCGGGCTGAGGCGCTGGGCTTGTCGCCCTACCAGGTGCTGACGGTGGCGTCGCTGATCGAGGAGGAGGCCGGCACCGACGAGGACCGGCCGCGCATCGCTCGGGTCATCTACAACCGCCTGGCCGAGGAGATGGCGCTGCAGATCGACGCGACCAGCTGCTACGTCAAGAACGAGCCGGGAGGCTGCTCGCTCACCGAGGCCGACCTCGCGTCGGATTCGCCCTACAACACGCGCAACCGCCAGGGCTTGCCGCCGACACCGATCGCCTCTCCCGGGCGGGCCAGCATCGAGGCAGCCGTGAACCCGGCAGACGGCGACTGGCTCTACTACGTCTTGGACGCCGAGGCCGACGACGGGGCCCACCTCTTCACTGCCGACTACGACGAGTTCCTCGAGGCTCGGCAGCGCTGCGAGGACGCCGGCCTCGGCTGCGGCTGATGCGTCGCCGGTGCGTGCCACTGACGCCGTTCGTTGATCCGGCGTCTGCATGGGACCGCTAGTCACCGGGTCCACCCGGTTGGCGGCGCTGATCGGCTCGCCGGTGCGCCACTCGCTGTCGCCGACGATCCTCAACGCCGCCTTCGCGGCGGTGGATGCCGACTGGGTGTTCCTGGTCTTCGACGTGCCCGCGGGGCACGGGGCGCAGGCGGTCGCCTCCGTGCGCGAGCTCGGGATCGGGGGGCTGTCGGTGACGATGCCCCACAAGGCCGCAGCCCATGACGCCGTCGACGAGCGGACCCCGGTGGCCTCGGCCCTCGGTGCCGTCAACTGCGTCTCCTGGCGCGGTGACCGGCTGGTGGGGGACAACACCGACGGTGTTGGCTTCGTCGACGCCCTGCGCAGGGACGAGGGCGTCGACCCGGCGGGGCTGCGTTGCGTGGTGGTGGGCGCCGGGGGGGCCGGGCGGGCGGTGGCGCTGGCTCTCGGCGAGGCCGGGGCGGCCGATGTCGCCATCGTGAATCGGTCACCGGAGCCGGCGGCCCGGGCGGCGATCCTGGCCGGAGAGCGGGGCAGGATCGGTACGCCGGCGGATGTGGCGGGGGCCAACCTGGTGGTCAACGCCACACCCCTCGGCATGGGGGTCGTGACCGGCGCCGACGGCACGCCGGAACCGCTACCCGTCGACCCGGCCGCGCTCCACGCCGGGCAGGTGGTCGTCGACCTCATCTACCACCCGGCGACGACCCCGCTGCTGGCCGCGGCCCGCGAGCAGGGCGCGGTGGCGGTCAACGGGTTGGGCATGCTCATCCACCAGGCCGCCCATGGATTCCGGCGCTGGACGGGGGAGGACCCACCGCTGGAGGCCATGTCCGCCGCTGCGGTGGTGGAGCTGACACGCCGCATGGGGTGATGCCACCCCCTGTGCGCGCGGAGCGCAGAAAACCCCGCTGGGCGCGCGCTGGACGCGCGGTTTAGGGTAGGAGCCAGCGCTGGGGATGTTGGCGGGGACCAAGCACATCGGAGGTACGGCGTTGGCGCTCCAAGGGACTCTCGACACGTTTTCTCTCCCGGACGTGCTGAAGTTGCTGGCGACCACCAGCAAGACCGGACGTCTCCGCATCGACGGTGATCGCGGGCAGGGCAGCGTCTGGATGCGCGACGGGCGCGTGGTCGACGCGGATGCCGACCGTTCGGTCGACGGCGCACCGACCGACGAGGTGGTGTTCGAGCTGCTTCGCTTCGGCAGCGGCTCGTTCGCGTTCGACGCCGACGACCACACGCCCAACGCCGAGCATCCCGACGAGGTCGACGACCTGTTGCGCCGCGCCAACGCCCTGCTCAGCGAGTGGACCGAGCTGGAGGCGGTTGTCCCCTCGCTGGACCACCGCGTGAGCCTCACGTCCGAGCTGTCCAGCGACGAGGTCACGATCGGTGCCGACCGCTGGCGCTCGCTGGTTGCGGTGGCGGGGGGTCGCTCTGTGGGCGAGGTCGCCAGCTCCCTGGGCCTGAGTGAGCTGAACGTCTCCCGAGCGGTGCGCGACCTCGTCGAGTTGGGCGTGGCCGACGTCGAGAGCCCGGAGCCCATCCCCGAACCGGGCCGCCTGACCGATCTGCCGGACCTGCCGTCCGACCGGCCGCGCCGCGCCGGCTCACGGTCCCGGCCCACGCCTCCTCGGGGCATACCGGGCCTCCCGATGCCCGGCCCGGGTGGCGAGCGTGTGCCTGGCGGCCGTAGGAGCGGGGAGCGCATCCCCGGCGGCCGCGGGGGCGGGGATCACCTTCCCGAGCCCGCCCTGACGGGCGAGACACCGCGCGCCGGATGGCGCCAGTCCGACCGGGCCAGTGGGCCCCACCAGACCATCGGGCCCGACGGCCTCCCGCCGTCGGCCCGCGCCTCCAACGGCCAGGGTCGGCCAGCCGGCCCGGGGTCGAGGGCTCGTCGGCCCGAGGCTGACGGCCCGCCCCCGCCATCGGCCGCCCCCGGGACCAACGGCAGCCGGCCGAGCCCTCGGTCGGGTCGCGGTCGTTCGGCGCCGCCGCCGGCCTCGCCGGCGCCCGCTGACCCGGGCTTCGGCTCACGCTTGCCCACCGATCTACCGGCGGTGCCAAGCTCCCCGCCCGCACTCCCAGGGCTGCCCGACACCAGCCCGCTCCGCGAGGACACGTCGCCGTTCTCGGGGGGTGGGCTGATCCCACCGGTCGACTCCATCCAGACGGGGCAGATCCGGGCGGTGTCGTCGTCAGCATTGCCCCCGGAGATGCACTGGGCGGCCGACGACGAGGCGCCCGGCGGGCCCACCGGCCCGATCACCTCCCCGTTTGCCGGTCTGGGCTCGCTCGGTCCGCTACGGCCGGGCTCCGAGGGCGAGCTGGCACCCCATCTCGCCGCCATGAGCCCGGAGGCCCGGGCAGCCGTCGAGGCAGCCGTCGGCCCCACCGGGGGAGCGGCGGGGGCCCGCGGCCCCAGCACCGGTGACGACGTGGCTCAGCGGGGCAGGCTCATCAACTTCCTCTCTTCCGTCCGCTGAGCGACCTGTCGCAGGCGGCCCTCGTCGCCGGGGCGGTGGTGCTCGGCGTCGGGATCGTCGGGCCTGCGCTCAACCACGCCATCCTTCGCTGGGTCGGCTGGCGAGTGGTCATGCCGCAGCTGCTGCGGCGCGTGCCGGCATCGGTGGAGCTGGGTCGATCCGTGGCGCGCTGCGCGACCTGCGGGCATTCGCTGTCGCCGCAGCTGGCGCCCCCCTCCCTGCCGTGGGTCCTGGCGGCGGGGCGCTGCGCCGGATGTGGCGCGGGCAGGCCCCGCTGGTGCGCTGGCGTCGAGGCCACCACCGGGCTCACGTTCGGCTTGGCCGCGGCGCGGGCGGGCTGGTCCGCCACGCTGCTCCCGGCGCTCAGCTTGTTCGCCGGGCTGGTGGCGATGTCGACGGTGGACATCTGGGCGATGCGGATCCCTGCCCGTTTCGCGCACGTCACGGCCTTCGCGGTCGGGGTGACGATCGTGGCGGCGACCGCCGTCGACAGCGGCATCGACGCCGACACGCTGCGAGCGGCGATTGTGGGGGCAGCGGTGCTGGGCGGCGGCCTGCTGGTGCTGCACCTGATCTCTCCCCGCATGCTCGGCTTCGGAGACGTGCGCCTGGCCACGGTGGCCGGCCTGGTGGTGGGATGGCTGGCGTGGACGCCCGAGCACCCGGTCCTCGGGCCGGTGGAGGACGCGCTCGATGCCGCGCTGCTGGGCGGCTTCATCGGGGCCCTCGTGGGCATCGCGCTGCTGGTCATGCGCCGGCGCAACGACCCGTTCCCCTTCGGCCCCTCGCTGGCGTTGGGCGCCGCGGTCGTGGTTCTGGCTTCGTTGTAGCCAGATCAGCGTCGATATCGTCGTGCCGTGCTCCGGTACCTCACCGCTGGCGAATCCCACGGCCGAGGCCTGGTGGCCATTGTCGAGGGGCTGCCGGCGGGCCTGCCGATCACGGTCGAGGAGATCAGCCATGAGCTGGCCCGCCGCCGGCTCGGGTATGGCCGCGGGCCGCGTATGCGCTTCGAGCAGGACGAGGTCACGCTCGTCGGCGGTGTCCGCCACGGTCGGACGCTCGGCTCCCCGGTGGCTATCGAGGTCGCCAACACCGAGTGGTCGCGCTCGGACAAGTGGCACGAAGAGATGGCGGTGGAGCCGGGGGAGACGCGGGTGCCGCTCACCCAACCCCGTCCCGGCCACGCCGACCTGGCCGGCATGCAGAAGTACGGCTTCACCGACGCCCGCGACGTGCTGGAACGGGCGTCGGCCCGGGAGACGGCGGCGCGGGTGGCGGCCGGGGCCCTGGCCAAGGAATTGCTGCGGCGGCTGGGCGTGGAGATCGTCTCGCACGTGATCCAGCTCGGGTCGGTGCGGTCGAAGTCGGACGATCGTCCGACACCCGACGATCTCGACCGGGTCGACGCCTCGCCTCTGCGCTGCTTCGACCCCGCGGCCGAGGAGGCCATGGTCGCGGAGATCAAGGCGGTCGCCAAGGATGGCGACAGCCTGGGCGGCGTGGCCGAGGTTCTGGCCTACGGCGTGCCCGTCGGCCTCGGGAGCCACGTCCACTGGGACCGGCGGCTCGACGGCTTGTTGGCCCAGGCGCTCATGAGCATCCAGGCGGTGAAGGGGGTCGAGGTCGGGGACGGGTTCGGCATCGCCGGGCGCCCGGGCAGCCAGGCCCACGACCCCATCGGCTGGGACGCCGATCGCCGTTCCTACCGGCGCACGACCACCCGGGCCGGTGGCATCGAGGGCGGTATGTCCACCGGGGAGCTGATCGTGTGCCGAGTGGCGATGAAGCCCCTGGCGACCCTCAACCGACCCGTGCTCACCACCGTCGACGTCGTCACCAAGCAGGAGACCGTGAGCTTCAAGGAACGGACCGACGTGACCGCCGTCCCCGCGATGGGAGTCGTAGCCGAGACGATGATGGCCCTGGTGCTGGCGGGGGAGGCCCTCCGCAAGTTCGGCGGTGATTCCCTCGCCGAGGTGGTCCGCAACCGGGACGCGTACGCCGCCTCGTTGCGCGAGACCTGATGGAACCGATCGCTGTCGACGGCGCCCGGCGCCTGCACGTCGTGCTGGTGGGGCCGATGGGCGTGGGCAAGACCACTGTCGGGCGACGCCTGGCCAGGGAGTTGCAACGACCGTTCGCCGACGCGGACGAGCAGCTCGAGTTGCGTGCGGGCCGGACCATTCCTGCCATCTTCCGGGACGACGGGGAGGAGACCTTCCGCGAGCTCGAGTCCGAGGTCCTGGCGGACCTGCTCGGCCGGGTCCAACCCCTGGTGGTGGCGGCCGGCGGTGGCGTGGTCACCCAGCCAGAGAACCGCGCCCTCCTGGGACGCCGGGCCTTCGTCGTGTGGCTGCGGGCTTCCCCGGGGTTCCTCGCGGCCCGCGCCGACCCCGCCCACAGGCCGCTGCTCACCGGCGATCCCGACCCCGCCACCACGCTCGCCCGCCTGATCGCCGCCCGGGCGCCGCTGTACGAGGAGGTGGCCGACGCCACCGTCGACGTCGAGCCGTTCCATGCCGCCGACGACAAGCCCAAGCAGGCGCTGGCCCGCCACATCGCCCAGCTCGTCGGTGTCCATGCGGAGGCCCCGGGGTGACCGACGAGGTCGTCGTCGAGGTCGAGCTGGGCGATCGCGCCTACCCGGTCGTGGTGGGCGCGGGCGTGCGGGCCCACCTGGCCGCCCTGCTCGATCCCGCGGCCCGCCGGGTCGCCGTCGTCACCCAGGCCGGCATCGGCTTCGAGGTGGATCCGGGACGCGAGCACGAGGTCTTCACTATCGGCGACGGCGAGGCCGCCAAGTCGCTGGCCACGGTCGAGGACCTGTGCCGGGCGTGGTCGCGCTGGGGCCTCACGCGGGCCGATCAGGTGGTTGCCGTGGGTGGCGGCGTGGTCACCGACACGGCCGGGTTCGCGGCGGCCGTCTACCACCGTGGGGTCGGGGTCGTGCACGTTCCCACCACCCTTCTGGGCATGGTCGACGCGGCCATCGGGGGCAAGACCGGGGTCAACGTGCCCGAGGGCAAGAACCTGGTCGGGGCGTTCTGGCAACCGACGGCAGTGCTGTGCGACACCGATGCGCTCGCCACCCTCCCCGAGCGCGAGCGCCGGTCGGGACTGGGCGAGATGGCCAAGTACCACTTCCTCACCGGCGAGGATCTGTCGGCGCAGCCCCTGGTGCCGCGCATCGCCGCCTGTGTGCGCATCAAGGCCGCCGTGGTGGCGGCCGACGAGCGTGAGGACGTGAGGATGGCCACCCCGGGGCGGGCGATCCTCAACTACGGGCACACCCTGGCCCATGCCCTGGAGACGGCCGGCCGGTACGACGTGCGCCACGGCGAGGCCGTGGCCATCGGCCTGGTCTACGCCGCGGAGCTGGCGGCCGAGCTGGGGCGCATCGAGGGTGGCCGGGTGGGCGAGCACCGACGGGTGGTGGGTGGGTACGGGTTGCCCTCGGTCCTTCCCCCGGGCGCCGATCCGGCTGACCTGGTGACGCTCATGGCCCGCGACAAGAAGGCCGTGCACGGCCTCACGTTCGTACTCGACGGGCCCGACGGGATCGACGTGGTACCCGGCGTGGACCCGGGGACGGCGAGGCTGGTCCTCGACCGGATCGCGAGCACGGCATGACCGAGCGGGGGGTGATCCTCGTGCTCAGCGGTCCCAACCTCAACCTGCTGGGCGAGCGAGAGCCGGAGATCTACGGGCACCAGACCCTCGACGACCACGTGGCGGCCCTACGTCAGGCCGCCGATGCCGCCGGCTTTACGGTCGAACACCTGCAGTCCAACGCCGAGGGCGAGCTCATCGACGCCATCCAGGCGGCCCGGGGCCGGTGCGCGGCGATCGTCATCAACCCCGCGGCGTTCGGCCACTACGCCTGGGGGCTCCACGATGCCCTGGCGACGTTCGACGGACCGGTGGTCGAGGTCCACCTCTCCAACCCCAACGCGCGGGAGCCGTGGCGCCACACGTCCGTCGTCGCCCCGGTGGCCACGGGGACGATCGCCGGCTTCGGTGGCTACGGCTACGTCCTGGCGATCGAGGCGGTCCGACGCCTCCTGTGTTGACCGCGCCGGCAGGCCAGCAACCTAACCTTGAACGGTGAGCTTCGACCCTGCCTCGCTCCCTCCGATGGACGTAGCCGATCGGGCTGCTCGGCTGCGGTCGCGGCTCGCCGAGGTCCCCTGCGACGCCTTGCTGGTCACCAACCTGACCAACGTCCGCTACCTCACCGGCTTCACCGGGTCGGCGGCGCTGCTGTTGGTGCCCTCCGACCACGCGGCCGAGCTCGTGTTCGTGACCGACGGCCGCTACCGCGACCAGGCCACCGGCGAGCTGGCCGCCGCCGGCGTCGAGGCCCGAACGGTGATCGGCCTCGAGGAGGACGCCCGGCGCCAGGCGCTGACGAGCGCCGCCGGGGGGCTGGGCCGGCTCGGGCTGGAAGCCGAGAACGTCAGCTGGGCCCAGAAGCGCCGCCTCGGCACCGACTGGTTCCCCGACGCCGAGCTCGTGCCCACCGAGGGACTCGTGGAGTCGCTGCGGCTGGTCAAGGACGCCGGCGAGGTGGCCCGCATCCAGGCCGCTTGCGAAATGGCGGACGCGGCGCTGGCGGCGGTGCGTCACCGCCTGGGCGAGGGCGCGACCGAGGCCGAGGTGGCACTCGAGCTGGAGTGGCAGATGCGACGGCTCGGGGCGGAGGGTCCCTCGTTCGAGACCATCGTCGCCTCCGGGCCCAACGCCGCCATGCCGCATCACCGGGCCGGGGCCCGCGGCATCGTGGAGGGCGATCTCGTGGTGCTCGACTTCGGGGCGCTGGTCGACGGCTACCACTCGGACATGACCCGGACCGTGATGATCGGCGAGCCCAGCGACACGCAGGCCCGCATGTACGAGGTGGTGCGGGAGGCCCAGGCGGCCGGGGTGGCGGCCGTGAAGGCCGGCGCGGAGGCCAAGTCGGTCGACGACGCCTGCCGATCGGTCATCCGAGAGGCCGGTTGGGACGAGGCCTTCCTCCACGCCACGGGCCACGGCGTGGGCCTGGACATCCACGAGCCACCACGGGTGGCGAGGACCACCGACGCTATGCTGGCCGACGGCCAGGTCGTGACCGTCGAGCCGGGCGTGTACCTCGCCGAGCACGGTGGGGTCCGGATAGAGGACACGGTCGTGGTCACCTCCGAGGGCTGCCGCACCCTGACGCTGGCGCCCAAGGAGCCCCACCTGTAGAGACCCCACTGCGCGCCCAGGAGCGGAGCCGATGGCTGCCACCACCACCAACGACCTCAAGCGGGGCATGACCCTCGACCTTCCCGACGGGCTCTTCCACGTCGTCGAGTTCCAGCACGTCAAGCCCGGGAAGGGGCCGGCGTTCGTGCGCACCACGCTGCGCAACGCCCGCACCGGCGGTCAGCTCGACAAGACCTTCCGGGCCGACGAGCGGGTGGAACAGGCGGTCGTGGAGAAGAAGGAGATGCAGTTCCTCTACCACGACGGCGACCACTACGTGTTCATGGACAGCAGCACCTACGAGCAGATCCATGTGGGGGCCGCGGCGCTGGAGGACGCCACCAAGTACATCGTCGACGGGTCGACGATGGTGCTGCAGTTCTACAAGGACGAGATCATCGGCATCGACCTGCCCGCAGCAGTCGAGCTGACGGTGTCCGACACCGAGCCCGGCATCCAGGGCGACCGGGTGTCGGGTGCCCGCAAGCCCGCCACGCTGGAGACCGGGCTGGTGGTGCAGGTGCCCCTCTTCGTCAATGCCGGCGACCGGATCAAAGTCGACACGCGCAGCGGCGAGTACCTGACCAGGGCATAGTCACCATGAGCGAGCTCCAGCCGACCGAGGTGGAGAGCCGTCGGGCGGCCCGAGAGCGGGCGCTCGAGCTGCTGTACGAGGCCGAGGCCAAGGACGTCGCGGTCGGGGAGCTGCTGGACCAGCAGCCCATCGTGCCGGCCGAGCTGGCGGTCGAGCTCGTCCGCGGGGTGGACGCGCACCGCGACCGCATCGACGAGCTGCTCCGACGGCTGGTCGCTCCCAAGTGGTCGCTCGATCGGCTGGCGGCCGTCGACCGGTCGATCCTGCGGCTCGGCTCCTACGAGCTGCTTGCGGTGCCCGAGCGGTCGGCGGCACTGGTGATCAACGAGGCCATCGTGCTGGCGCGCCGGTTCGGCACCGACGACTCCTCGCGGTTCGTCAACGGCGTGCTGTCCTCGGTGGCCTCCGAGGTCCGCCCGGAATGAGCCCATCACGCTGAGCCTGCCCGAGCCGGAGCTGTCGGATGCGGGCTACCGCATCCGGCTGCGGGGATGGCGGGACGACCCTGCGGACGTCGCTGCCCTGGTGGCGGCCTGGCGGGATCCGTCGGTGGTCGGCGCCAACGCTGTGCTGTCCGATCCGCCCGGCGGCGCCCGGCGTTGGATCGTCGGCGAGTCTGAGCGACGGGTCCGGGGCCTGGCGCTGGACCTTGTCATCAGCCCCCTCGACGACGAGGCCGTGTGGGGTGAGGTCGGGTTGCGGGGGTTCGACGCTCGCCGTCCGCCGTGCCGAGATCGGGTGGTGGCTCGCCCCCGAAGCCCGGGGCCGGGGGGTGGCACCGGTCGCGGTCGACCTGGTGGCGGCCTGGGCCTTGGGCCCGCCGCTGGGGTTGCGGCAGGTGTGGGCCCGGATAGACCCGGGCAACGCGGCCTCGGCCCGAGTGGCCGCCGGGGCCGGCTTCCGCCTCCTGGGGAGAGCCGGTGGCGGCGACGTGTGGGCCCGGCCTTGACCACCGCACGGGGATGCGCGTGCCACGCCGGCAGCGCTGCTAGCGTGCCCGTCTGACCGTGAAGCGGGTCCTGCGAGACCCGCACGGACAGGACACGGGGAGGTCCCCGATTGGCAGAGCGCGAACGACGTAGCACGCCCCCGTTCGGGGGCGTTTTCCATGCCCGCACCCAGGTGCTCGACGCCGACGACGTTCGCCGGGCCGTGTGGCGGATGGCGCACGAGATCCTCGAGCGCAACCACGGGCCCGACCAGGTGGTGCTGATCGGGCTGCAGACAGGCGGGGTGAACTTTGCCGAGGCGCTGGCCGAAGCGCTGGAGAAGATCGACGGCGCCCGGCCGCCGCTGGGCTCGCTCGACGTCGCCTTCCACCGCGACGACATCGGCCTGCGGCCGGTCCTGCCCTCGGCGGTGACCGACATCCCGGTCGACCTCACCGGCCAGGTGGTGGTCCTCGTCGACGACGTGCTGTTCACCGGGCGCACGATCCGGGCGGCGCTCGACGCCGTGCACACCTACGGGCGGCCGCAAGCGGTCCAGCTGGCGGTCATGGTCGACCGGGGCCACCGCGAGCTGCCGATCCGCCCCGACTACGTCGGGAAGAACCTGCCCACCCGGCACGACGAGGTGGTCAACGCCACCCTCGACGGCGTCGAGCTCGGCGAGGTGGTGAAAGGCCGATGAAGCACCTGCTGGGGATCGAGGGCCTCGATGGCGACGACATCGAGCACCTGCTCGACCTGACCGACAGCTTCGTCGAGGTGAGCCGGCGCCGTATGCCCAAAGTGCCGGCGCTCCAGGGGCGCACGGTCACCTGGCTGTTCTACGAGGACTCCACCCGGACCCGCCTGAGTTTCGAGCAGGCGGCCAAGCGGCTCTCGGCCGACACCCTGAGCTTCTCGGTGTCGGCGTCGGCGGTCAACAAGGGCGAATCGCTGCGCGACACCGTCGAGACCATCGAGGCCATGGGGGTCGACGCCATCGTCGTGCGCCACCGCTCCGCCGGCGTGCCCCACCAGATCACCAAGTGGGTGTCGGGCAGCGTGATCAACGCCGGCGACGGCTGGCACGAGCACCCCACCCAGGCGCTGCTCGACTGCTACACGATGCGCGAGCACCTGGGGGGTGTCGATGGGTTGCGCATCGCCGTGGTCGGCGACGTGAAGCACAGCCGGGTGGCACGCAGCGACGCCTGGGCGTTCACCAAGCTCGGAGCCGAGGTCACCCTGGTGGCGCCCCCGACCCTGCTGCCGCCGAGCCTGGATGGCTGGCCAGTGGCGGTGAGCCACGACCTCGACGGGGTGCTGCCGAAGGTCGACGTCGTGTACCTGCTGCGGATGCAGCGCGAGCGCATGACCGAGGCGCTGGTGCCGTCGCTGCGGGAGTACACCGCGCGCTACGGGCTCACCCGCTCGCGGGTCGACCTGCTGGGCGACAAGGCCATCGTGATGCATCCGGGCCCGATGAACCGGGGCGTCGAGATCGCTGCCGACGTGGCCGACCTGCCCCGCTCGGTCGTGACCGACCAGGTGCGCAACGGCGTCGCCGTGCGTATGGCCGTGCTGTTCGAGCTGCTGGGATCGGGAGGGGAACGTTGAAGTCGGTGCTGATCCGCGGGGGCCGGGTCGTCGACGCCGGCGGCGAGCGGGTGGCGGACGTGGCCGTCGAGGACGGACGCATCGCCGCCGTGGTGGCCGACGGATCCGATCTCGCCGCCGACGTCGTCCTAGACGCCGGAGGGTGCGTGGTGGCGCCGGGCCTGGTCGACCTCCACGCCCACCTGCGCCAGCCGGGACGGGAGGAGGCGGAGACCGTCGAGACGGGAGCGCGCGCCGCGGCCCTGGGCGGGTTCACCTGCGTGCTCGCCATGCCGAACACCGATCCGCCCGTCGACTCCGCCGGCGTGGCCCGCGAGGTGCTGGAGCTCGGCCGAGGCACCTGCTGCGACGTCCGCACTGCGGCCGCCATCACCGTGGGGCGCCAGGGTGCCCAGCTCACGCCGATGGCCGAGCTGGCGGCGCTGGGCGTGCGGTTGTTCACGGACGACGGCAACGGGGTGCAGGATGGTCGGCTCATGCGCCGGGCCCTCGAGTACGCCCGGGGCCTGGGCGTCACGCTGGCGCAGCACTGCGAGGACGACGTGCTGGCCGCCGGCGGGGCCATGCACGAGGGCGCGTGGTCGTCCCGGCTCGGCATCCCCGGCCAGCCCGCGGAGGCCGAGGAGCTGATGGTCATGCGCGACATCGCGCTGGCCCGCCTCACCGGCGGCCGGGTCCACTTCCAGCACCTGTCGACCCGTCGGTCCGTGGAGCTGGTGGCGGCGGCCAAGGCCGAGGGCCTGCCCGTGACCTGCGAGGTCACGCCGCACCACTTCACGCTCACCGACGAGCGCTGCGCGTCCTACGACCCGGTGTTCAAGGTGAACCCGCCGCTGCGCACGGACGACGACGTCGCCGCCGTCCGCGAGGGGCTGGCCGATGGGGCCATCGACTGCATCGCCACCGACCATGCCCCGCATGCGCCCGAGGCCAAGGAGCAGCCGTTCGACCAGGCGCCGCCGGGCATGCTCGGCCTGGAGACGGCGCTGGCCCTGGCGCTGACCCACCTCGACCTGCCGATCGTCGACCTGCTGGCACTGCTGTCGTGGCGCCCGGCGGCGCTGCTGGGGGTCAGGGATCGCCATGGTGGCCCGATCGAGGCCGGCCGACCCGCCAACCTGTGCGTGGTCGACCCGGCGGCGACGTGGACCGTCGACCCGGTGGCGCTGGCGAGCCGCAGCCGCAACACCCCCTACGCAGGGATGACGCTCGCCGGGAGGGTCCGCCACACGCTGCTGGCGGGGGAGCCGGTGGTGGTCGACGCCGAGGCCCAGCGGTGACCGGAGGTCATGCGCTAGCTTGCATGACTATGCAGAACAGCGGCGAACTGGCGCCTCACACGCCGAGATCCCGCCACGACGGACGCCGCATCGGAGTGCGGGCGTGACGGCCCTCCGGGAGGGGCTGCTCGTCCTGGCCGACGGGACGACCTTCGAGGGCGAGCTGGTCGGGGCGGAGCCAGCCGCAGGCGTCGCCACCGGTGAAGTGGTCTTCAACACCGTGCTGTCGGGCTACCAGGAGGTGATCTCCGACCCGTCCTACGCAGGACAGATCATCACCTTCACGGGTTCCCATATCGGCAACTACGGGGTCAACGCCGACGACGACGAGAGCCGCCGGCCGTTCTGCCGGGGGGTCGTGGTGCGGGACCTGGCCCGGCGCCGCTCCAATTGGCGCGCCAGCGGCGACCTCGACGACTACCTCCGGCGCCATGGCGTGCCCGCCATCGCGGGGGTCGACACCCGGCGATTGACCCGCCACATCCGGGAGTTCGGCGCGCTCTCGGGGGCCTTCGGCAGCGCCGACGAGGCGACGCTGAAGGCGGCGGCCGCCGCCGAGCCCGGCACCGACGGCTGCGACCTGGTGGCGACCGTCACCTGCACTGGGCCCTACACGCTGCCGGTCAGGGTGGGCTCCGCTCGGTCCATTCCGCCACCCCGCCGCGTCGTCGCCTACGACTTCGGCATCAAGCGGACGATCCTGCGGCACCTCGCAGGCCTGGGCCGGGTCACCGTCGTCCCGGCGGGCATGCCGCCCGCCGAGGTGCTCGCCCTCGAGCCCGACGGCGTGTTCCTCTCCAACGGCCCCGGCGACCCGGCGGCGGTCGGCTACGCGGTCAGCGCCGTCCGCGAGCTCCTGGGCGTGGTGCCGATCTTCGGCATCTGCCTCGGCCACCAGCTTCTGGCCACCGCGCTGGGCGGGGCTACCCACAAGCTGCCGTTCGGCCACCACGGCGGCAACCATCCCGTCCGCCGGTTGGCCACGGGACGAGTGGAGATCACCAGCCAGAACCACAACTACGCCGTGGTCGACGGATCGATGGGCGCGGACGTCGAGGTCACCCACGTCAACCTCAACGACGGAGTGATCGAGGGGGTCCGCAGCGCGTGGTTGCGAGCCTTCGGCGTGCAGTACCACCCGGAGGCGGGCCCCGGTCCCCACGACGCCGCCTACCTCTTCCGCGAGTTCGCGACGTTGATGGACGCCAGCCGGGGCAATGGGTTCCACCGGCTGGAGGGCGAGGTCATGAGTTCCGAAAGCGGAACCCATGACCTCGGGCTCGACACGCCGGAACCCGTCGCCTCGGGCGGACTCGGGCGCCGTTCGGGAGGCGACTGAGTGCCCCGGCGCCACGACCTCGAGTCGATCCTGCTCATTGGTGCCGGGCCCATCGTCATCGGCCAGGCGTGCGAGTTCGACTACTCGGGCACCCAGGCCTGCAAGGTCTTGGGGGCCGAGGGCTACCGCGTGATCCTGGCCAACTCCAACCCGGCCACGATCATGACCGACCCCGAGTTCGCGGACGCCACCTACGTCGAGCCGCTCGATGCCGACCACCTGGAGCGCATCATCGAGCGGGAGCGGCCCGATGCCGTGCTGCCGACGCTGGGCGGCCAGACCGCCCTCAACCTGGCGATGGAGCTGGTCGACCGCAAGGCGGTCGGGCGCCCGGGCACGCCCGAGCTGATCGGCGCCACCGCCGACGCCATCGCCACCGCTGAGGACCGCGAGCAGTTCAAGGCCGCCATGCAGGAGATCGGCCTGAGCGTGCCCGCGTCCGCAACGGCTCACAGCCTGGACGAGGCGCTGGCCGCCATCGAGCGCATCGGCCTTCCGGTCGTGGTCCGCCCGGCGTTCATCCTGGGCGGCAAGGGCACCGGCATCGCCGCCACGCCCGACGCGTTCCGCCGGATCGCCGCCACCGGACTGGCCGCCAGTCCCATCAGCGAGATCCTCATCGAACGCTCGATCGCCGGGTGGAAGGAATACGAGCTCGAGGTCATGCGCGACCGGGTGGACAACTGCGTGGTCATCTGCTCGATCGAGAACCTCGACCCCATGGGCGTGCACACCGGTGACTCGATCACCGTGGCCCCCGCTCAGACGCTCAGCGACGTCGAGTACCAGGCCATGCGGGACGCGGCGTTCGCCTCGATACGCAGAGTGGGCGTCGAGACGGGGGGCTCGAACGTGCAGTTCGCGCTCGATCCCACCAACGGCGACATGGTCATCATCGAGATGAACCCCCGGGTGAGCCGGTCGTCAGCGCTGGCGTCGAAGGCCACCGGGTTCCCGATCGCCAAGATCGCCGCCAAGCTGGCAGTCGGCTACACGCTCGACGAGATCCCCAACGACATCACCCGCAAGACACCCGCCAGCTTCGAGCCCACCATCGACTACGTGGTCACGAAGGTGCCCCGCTGGGCGTTCGAGAAGTTCCCCACCAGCCCGGGAGTACTCGGAACGTCCATGCAGTCGGTGGGCGAGGCCATGGCCATCGGCCGGACCTTCCCGGAGTCGCTGCAGAAGGCGCTGCGCAGCCTGGAGATCGGGCGGGCGGGCCTGAACTGCGATCCCGGCGAGGCGGTCCTCGACGGCCTGGCCGACGACGAGCTGGTCGCCCGGGCGGCGATCGGCACTCCGGACCGCCCCTTCCAGCTCGAGGCTGCGCTGCGCCGGGGAATAACCATCGAGGCGCTGGCCGAGCGGACCAGGGTCGACCCCTGGTTCCTCGACCAGATCCTGCGGATCGTCGAGGAGCGTGCCCACCTGGCCGTCGCGGGCCCCAACGGGTTGAGCCGGCGGGACTGGAAGCGGGCCAAGCAGCTCGGTTTCGCCGACGCCCAGCTGGCGTGGCTGTGGGGCGTCGACGTCGCCGACGTGCGCCGGCGCCGGCTGGCGGCGGGGGTCCGGCCCACGTACAAGACGGTCGACACCTGCGGCGCCGAGTTCGAGGCGGCGACGCCGTACCACTACTCGACCTACGAGGACGAGGACGAGACCGTAGCCAGCGGCCGGCGAAAGGTGCTGATCCTGGGCTCGGGCCCCAACCGCATCGGCCAGGGGATCGAGTTCGACTACTGCTGCGTCCACGCCAGCTTCGCCCTGGCCGAGGACGGCTACGAAACCGTGATGCTCAACTGCAACCCCGAGACGGTCTCCACCGACTACGACACGTCGGACCGCCTGTACTTCGAGCCGCTCACCCTCGAGGACACGCTCAACGTCATCGACGCCGAGCGAGCTGCCGGTGACCTGGTGGGGGTGGTGGTCGCCCTGGGTGGGCAGACGCCACTCAAGCTGGCATCGGCGCTGCCCGAGGGCCTCGTCCTCGGAACGTCGGCGGCGTCGATCGACGCGGCCGAGGACCGCGAGCGCTGGAACGCCCTCTGCGCCCGCCTCGAGATCCCCCAGCCTGCGGGCGGCACGGCGACGAGCGTCGACGAGGCACTGGCCGTGGTCGAGCGCGTCGGCTACCCGGCGCTGCTGCGGCCGTCCTACGTGCTGGGCGGCCGGGCGATGGAGATCGTGTACGACGAGGATGGCCTGCGCCGGGCCATGGCTGAGCTCGCCAGCTTCGGGAGCCTCGGACGGGAGGGCGGGCTGTCGGCGTCGCGGCCGGTGCTCATCGACCGGTTCCTCGAGGACGCGACCGAGGTCGATGTCGACGCGATCCGCGACGCCACCGGCGACGTGGTGATCGGCGCGGTGATGGAGCACGTCGAGGAGGCGGGGGTGCACTCGGGGGACTCCGCCTGCTCGATCCCGCCGCACTCGTTGGCGCCCGACACCGTGGCCGTCATCGAGGACCACACCCGGCGACTGGCCGATGCCCTCGACGTGCGGGGTCTCATCAACGTGCAGTACGCGGTGAAGAGTGCGCAGGTGTTCGTGATCGAGGCGAACCCGCGTGCCAGCCGCACCGTGCCGTTCGTGGCCAAGGCCACGGGCGTTCCGCTGGTGAAGGTGGCGGCGCGGGTGATGGTCGGCGCGACACTGGCCGAGCTGCGGGCCGAGGGCGTGCTGCGGGACCCGGTCGCCGGCAGTCACGTCGCGGTCAAGGAGGCGGTGCTGCCCTTCAACCGCTTCCCCGACGCGGACACGGTGTTGGGACCGGAGATGCGTTCGACCGGCGAGGTGATGGGCGTGGACCGCACCTTCGGCCTGGCGTTCGGCAAGGCGCAGGAGGCGGCGGGGGAGCGTCTGCCCGAGGCGGGGACGGTGTTCCTGTCCCTGGCCGACCGCGACAAGGTGGCGGGCCTCGAGGCGGCGGCCCGGCTGGTGGAACAGGGTTTCGACATCGCCGCCACGGTGGGCACGGCCGACCACCTCGAGCGCAACGGCGTCCCGGTCGCACAGCGGGTGGCCAAGGTGGCCGCGGCCGAGGAGATCGTCGCCCATGCGGACGAGGAGGCGGGGCTGCCCACCGCGCTCGACCTGATCTCGGCCGGCAAGGTCCAGCTCGTCGTCAACAGCCCCCGGGGCCGCGGCGCCCGGGCCGACGGCGCTTACATCCGGCGCGCCGCCAACGTCCATCGCATCCCGTGCCTGACCACCGCGGCGGCGGCAGTGGCGGCCGCCGAGAGCACGGTCGACCGGTCGCAGCACGACGTCCGGGTCCGCACGCTCCAGGAGATCCACCGCGGACGGATCGCATGATCGGGCGCCTCGGCGCCCGTGGGGACCGGGCACTGGCCGCGGAAGCGGTCGACATGGCGGTGAGGGTGGGTTCGGTGCGCCTGGCCAACCCGATCATGACGGCGTCCGGGACCGCCGGCCATGGCGCCGAGCTGGCCGCGTACGGCGATCTGGCTGCGCTCGGAGCGGTGGTCGTGAAGTCGCTGCACGCCGATCCGTGGCCCGGCAATCCGCCGTTGCGGGTCCACGAGACGGCTGCGGGGATGATCAACTCCGTGGGGCTCCAGGGCCCCGGCGTCGAGGCCTGGCTCGCCCACGATCTGGCGGCACTGGCGGCCACGGGTGCCAGGGTGGTGGCGTCGATCTGGGGACGCACGATCGACGAGTACCGCCGCGCCGCCGACCTGATGGCGGGCGCTCCCGACAGCGTCATCGCCCTCGAGGTCAACCTGTCGTGCCCCAACACCGAGGCGGGGCGCGACCTGTTCGCGCACTCCGCCGACGACACCCGGGCGGCCATGGCGGCGACCGCCGGCTGCGGCCGTCCCCGCTGGGCCAAGCTCAGTCCGAACGTCGGCCACCTGGACGAGATCGCCGCCGCTGCACACGGTGCCGGAGCCGAGGCGGTGACGCTCGTCAACACCGTCATGGGGATGGCGATCGACCCGGAGACGCGCCGCTTCCGCCTGGGATCGGGGCCCCGAGGGGGAGGCCTGTCGGGTCCCGCCATCCACCCCATCGCGGTGCGGGCGGTGTTCGACGTGCACCGGGTCCTCCCGGAGCTGCCCATCGTCGGCGTCGGGGGCGTCGCCAGCGGCGCCGACGCGGCCGAGCTGTTGCTGGCGGGCGCCAGCGCCGTCCAGGTCGGCACCGCCACGTTCGCCGATCCCCGGGCGCCCCACCGCGTGCTCCGCGAGCTGCAAGGGTGGGCGGCGCGCCAGGGCGTGCTCCGCATAGACGAACTGATCGGAGAGGTTGATGGCTGAGGAACCGGGGCCGGCGGCGGCCACGACTGAGGAAGTGCCCGACTCGGTGCGCAGCCGGATGGTCCTCGCGCTCGACGTCGACGACCTGGTGGCGGCCCGCCGCCTGGCGCGGCAGCTCCACCCCTACTTCGGCACCATGAAGGTGGGCTTCGAGCTCTACAGCGCCGCCGGCCCCGAAGCCATCTCGTTGCTGGCGGGCATGGGTCTGGACGTGTTCTGCGACGTCAAGCTCCTCGACATCCCCAACACGGTCGGCCGGTCCGCCCGCGTTTTCGGGGCGCTCGGTGCCCGCTATCTGACGCTGCACACGGCCGGGGGTGCGCCCATGCTGCGGGCCGGCGTCGAGGGGCTGCGGGAGGGCGCGGCCGGTGCCGACCTGCCCGAGCCGGTGGCCATGGGGGTGACGGTGCTGACCAGCGAGCCCGAGGCGTCGGCCCATCTGCTGCACCAGCGCGTGACTGCGGGCCTCGACGGTGGCTGCGGTGGCTTCGTCTGTGCCGTCCCCGACGTCCAGACCGTCCGCCAGATCGCGCCCGCGGCCGTGCTGGCGACGCCCGGCATCCGACCCGAGCGGTCCGCCATCGACGATCAAGGACGGGTGGCCACACCGCGTCAGGCCATCGACGCCGGGGCCGACCTGTTGGTGGTCGGCCGGCCGGTGACCCGCGCCGACGACCCGGTGGCGGCGGCTCGAGCGCTGGTGGCGGCGCTGGTCTGACGGGCGCCCACTCTGCGATTGTCACCGCTCCGCTGTGGGGTCGCGCTAGGGTGCGCGGCATGCCGCAGCCACCTGCATTGACTCCCGAGCAGCGCGAAGCAGCGCTTGCGAAGGCAGCCGAGGCCCGCCGCGCGCGAGCTGAGCTCAAGGAGAAGCTCAAGATGGGGTCGCTGACCCTGAAGGAGCTTCTCGATCAGGCCGACGACAGTGACATCGTGGGCAAGATGAAGGTTCTCGCGGTGCTCGAGTCGCTCCCCGGCGTGGGCAAGGTACGCGCCCGCCGGACCATGGAAGAGATCGGCATCGCCGACACCCGCCGCGTGCGGGGCCTGGGCGACCAGCAGCGCAAATCACTGCTCGAGGCCTTCTAGGGCCGACCCTCTCGCGACCCGCCGAACTTGCTGATCACGGTCTCGGGCCCGCCGGGCTCGGGCACCACCACCGTCGGCCAGCGCGTGGCCGACCGCCTCTCGCTCGAACTCCTGCCGGGCGGCGAGGTGTTCAGGGCCTTGGCGGCGGAGCGGAACATGAGCCTGCCGGAGTTCGGGCTCTACGTCGCCGACAATCCCGAGGTCGACGTCGAACTCGACAGTCGTCTGGCCCGCCGGGCGCGCGACGGTGGTGCCGTCATCGAGTCGCGGCTTGCGGGCTGGATCGCGCACAACGAGAAATTGGCGGCGGTCGTCGTCTGGATCGATTGCGACCCACGGATCCGGGCGCGGCGCGTGGCGGCCCGCGAGGGGGTGTCCGTCGAGCGGGCACTGGCCGACAACGAGGAGCGCCAGCGTGTCGAGCGTGGCCGGTACCTGGCGCTCTACGGCGTCGACATCGCCGACCTGTCGATCTATGAGCTGGTGCTCGATTCCGGTGAGCTGCGACCGCCGGCGTTGGCCGATCGCATCGTCGACGCAGCCGAGAAGCGGTTCGCCGCCTGACGACCCCAGACGGCCCGAGGCAGTAGGGACCGCCGCAACGGCTCACAAGGCTCTGCAGACCGCCTCCGGACCCTGGTGTATCGAGTCCGACGCGACGGACCGTATTGCCGCGGGCCTGCCTCGGGTCGCCGCGAGCGGTTCGGAGGATTCACCGTTCGGAGGATTCACCGTTCGACGGGCCCGGGCTGTAACCTGGTCGGCCGATCAACCGGCCCGACCGAGGTAGCGCCAGCATGGCTTCACGCCAGGACACGATGATGAATCCCTCCATCGAGGATCTGCTCGACCGCGCCGGGTCGAAGTTCTCGCTGGTAACGCTGAGCGCCATGCGCGCCCGCCAGATCAACGCCTACTTCAACCAGCTGGGCGAGGGCCTGGGCGCCATCGTGCCGCCTCAGGTCACGTCCGTGGCCCGCAAGCCGCTGTCGATCGCGTTCGAGGAGATCGCCGGCCACAAGATCGTCCTCGCCTATCCGAGCGAGGCCGCGCCCGACGAGTCGGGGATTGCCGGGAGCGTCGAGGCCGTCGACGTCAACGAGCAGTCCGGCGACGGCAGCGAGAGCGACGGGGCCGAGTAGGCCCTCAGCTCCATGCTGGAGGGACGGCGGATCGTCCTGGGGGTGTCGGGTGGCATCGCGGCCTACAAGGCGATCGACGTCTGCCGGCGCCTCGTCGACCGGGGGGCACACGTGGTCCCGGTGATGACCCGGGGCGCCACCCGGTTCGTCGGTGAGGCCACCTTCTCGGCGCTGGCGTCCGAGCGCGCCCACCTGTCCCTGTTCCACGACGACGACCCCATCCCGCACACCCGCTTGGGCCGGTCGGCCGACGCCGTCGTGGTGGCTCCGGCCACTGCCCGGGTCATCGGCAGCTACGCCGCCGGCATCTCCAGCGACCTGTTGACGGCCACGCTGCTGGCCGTGCGGGAGGGTTCGCCGGTGGTCGTGGCGCCCGCCATGCACACCGAGATGTGGGAGCACCCGGCGGTGCAGGACAACCTCGCCACGCTGGCCCGCCGTGGGGTCACCATCGTCCCCCCGGAGGAGGGTCGGCTGGCGGGCGGCGACGTCGGCAAGGGACGCCTGGCGGCGCCCGAGACGATCGTAGAGGCGGTTGATGCGGCGCTCGGCGCCAGCCGGGATCTGTCGGGCCTGCACGTGCTCGTCACCGCCGGCGGGACCCGCGAGCCGATCGATCCCGTCCGCTTCGTGGGCAACCGCTCGTCGGGCAAGCAGG
Source organism: uncultured bacterium (assembly GCA_963813485.1). Classification (GTDB taxonomy): domain Bacteria; phylum Actinomycetota; class Acidimicrobiia; order Acidimicrobiales; family VFJN01; genus DASQUK01. The sequence continues at coordinate 344,653 of CAWEZE010000013.1, read as the reverse complement.
GTCATGCCCTGGCGGCCGAGGCCGCCGCCCGGGGTGCCAAGGTCACGCTGGTCAGCACCGTCGACCTGCCGGTGCCGCCCGAGGCCGACCTGATCCTCGTCGAGACCGCGGCCGAGATGGAGGAGGCCGTGCACGCGGCCGAGGCCTCGGCGGACGTGGTGGTCATGGCTGCGGCTGTGGCCGACTTCCGGCCCGCACGGGTGGCCGAGCAGAAGCTCAAGAAGCAGGCGGGCGTGCCCGAGATCACCCTCGAGCCGACGCTCCGACATCCTGGCCGGGCTCGGGACGCGCAGGCGGCCCGGGCAGACCATCGTGGGTTTTGCTGCGGAGACCGACGAAGTGCGCCAGAATGCCGCAGCCAAGCTCGCCGCCAAGGGCATCGACCTCATCGTGGCCAACGATGTGACCGGTCCGGGCGCTGGGTTCGAGCACGACACCAACCACGTCGTGATCATGGATGCCGACGGCACTGAGCGCGAGGTGCCCTTGGCCGACAAGCGGGCGATCGCCCGTGCCGTGTTCGATGCCGTCACACAGAGGAGAACGAAACCGTGAGCCGTTGGACCTTCACGTCCGAGTCGGTCACCGAGGGCCATCCCGACAAGATGGCCGACCAGATCAGCGACTCGATCCTGGACGCCATCCTGGTCCAGGACCCCGTCGCCCGCGTGGCCTGCGAGACCATGGTGACGACCGGCCTGGCCATCGTCGCGGGTGAGATCACCACCGACGCCTATGTCGAGATCCCCAACATCGTCCGTGAGACGATCAAGGGCATCGGCTACGACCGCGAGGCCGTGGGCTTCGACGGCCATACCTGCGGCGTCATGACGTCGATCGACCCGCAGTCCCCGGACATCGCGCAGGGCGTCGACACCGCGTACGAGAAGCGCACCGCCGGGACCGAAGAGGACCTCGACAGCCAGGGCGCGGGCGACCAGGGCATGATGTTCGGCTACGCCGTCGACGAGACCGACGACCTCATGCCCATGCCGATCTGGCTGGCGCACCGGCTGGCGCACCGGCTGGCCGAGGTGCGCCGGGCCGGAATCCTGCCCTACCTCCGCCCCGACGGGAAGACACAGGTCACTCTCCAGTACGAGGACGGCGTGCCGATCGGCCTCGAGACCGTCCTCATCTCGACGCAGCACCAGCCCGGTCTCGACGCCGAGACGCTCATCAAGCCCGACCTGATCGAGCATGTCATCCGGCCGCTGGTGCCGCCGCGGTTCCAGGACGACGACTACCGGGTGCTCGTCAACCCCACCGGCAGCTTCGAGCTGGGCGGTCCCCACGCCGACTGCGGCCTGACGGGTCGCAAGATCATCGTCGACACCTACGGCGGCGCCGCCCGCCACGGTGGCGGGGCCTTCTCGGGCAAGGACCCGTCCAAGGTCGATCGTTCCGCGGCCTACGCAGCCCGCTGGGTGGCCAAGAACGTGGTGGCGGCCGGTGCCGCGCAGCGCTGCGAGGTGCAGGTGGCCTACGCCATCGGCGTCGCCCACCCGGTGTCGGTCCTCGTCGACACCTTCGGCACCTCCACGGTCGATCCGGGCAAGATCGCCGGTGCCGTGCAGCAGATCTTCGACCTCCGTCCGGCGGCGATCATCCGCGACCTCGACCTGCGCCGACCGATCTACAAGAAGACGGCCGCGTACGGGCACTTCGGTCGTAGCGACAAGGAGCTCACCTGGGAGCAGACGAGCCGGGTCGACGACCTCAAGTCAGCGCTGGGACTCTGATCCCGGCGCGGGTCGTCCGCGTCCTGCCGGACGAGCCCGCGATCGACAAGACGTTCGACTACCTGGTCCCCGATGACCTCGGGGACCAGGTGCGCGTCGGCGACCGCGTCCGCGTCGTCCTGCACGGTCGCCGGGTCGGGGGATGGGTGGTCGCCGCCGGCGTCGACCCGCCGCCGGGGGTTGTGCTGCGCCCCCTGGCCAAATGGTCCGGCCGGGGGCCGACGCCGGAGCTGATCGAGCTGGCGGAATGGGCTGCGTGGCGCTGGGCGGGCCGGACAGCGTCGTTGCTGCGGACCGCGTCGCCGGAGCGAGTGGTAACGGGCCTGCCGGCGGCGCCACGGCGATCCCCTGTCGCCGAATCAGCGGTGGATGCGGAGGTCACGGCGGCGCTGTCCACCGCAAGTCCGTCGCTGCTGGTGCGGTTGCCACCGGCGGCGCCGATCGGTCCGGTGGTGCTCGCCGCCGCCGCCCGGGGCAACGCGCTGATCCTGTGCCCCACAGCGGCGTCGGCACGGTCGGTCGGCGCCGTCATGCGGCGCGCGGGCGTGCCCGTCGCGCGGCATCCGCGGGACTGGGCGCTCGGGGCGGCGGGCGCCGCCGTGGTGGGCGCCCGCGCCGCCGCCTGGGCGCCGGTGGGCGATCTCGCGGCCATCGTGGTGATCGACGAGCACGACGAAGGCCACCGCCAGGAGCAGGCGCCCACGTGGCACGCCCGCGACGTCGCCCTCGAGCGGGCCCGCCGGGCGGGGGTGCCATGCGTGATGACCTCGCCCTGCCCGTCGCTGGAGGCGCTCGACGCGGCCCGGCTGCTCCCGCCTTCGCGCGCGAACGAGCGCGCCGGCTGGCCGGTCGTCGACGTTGTCGACATGCGCCGCCAGGACCCCCGCACCGGCCTGCTTCCCCCGGCACTGGTGCGGCTGTTGCGCAGTGACCGGCGGGTGCTGTGCGTCCTCAACCGGACGGGCCGGGCGCGGCTGCTGGCCTGCAAGGCGTGCGGCGAGCTCGCCCGCTGCGAGCGGTGCGACGCCGCCGTGGCCCAGCCGGGCGACCAGCTGGTGTGCGCCCGCTGCGGCACGGTCCGGCCCGCGGTCTGCGCCTCGTGTGGGGCGTCGCGGCTACGGGCGCTGCGCCAGGGTGTGACCCGGGTTCGCGACGAGATCGCGGCGCTGATCGGCGAGCCGGTCGACGAGGTGACGGCCGCCTCCGTCATCCCCGACGTGCCCCGCTCCCGGGTGGTCGTCGGCACCGAGGCGACGCTGCATCAGATCGACCGGGCCGACGCGGTCGTCTTCCTCGACTTCGACCAGGAGCTGCTCGCTCCCCGCTACCGGGCCGCGGAACAAGCGCTGGGCCTGCTGGCGCGGGCCGCCCGGGTGGTCGGCGGCAAGGCCGGCGGCGGTCGGCTCGTCGTCCAGACCCATGTGCCGCGCCACGAGGTCGTCCAGGCAGCGCTGAACGCCGACCCCTCACGTGTCGCGTCGGCCGAGCGTGACCGGCGCACCCAGCTGCGGTTCCCGCCGGTCACGGCAATGGCCGAGGTCTCGGGGGTGGCTGCAGACGCCTTTGTCGGGGCCATCGACGCGTGTCTCGGCGTGGAGATCCTGGGGCCTTCCGACGGCCGCTGGCTGGTGCGCGCTCCCGACCACCGCACGCTGTGCGACGCCCTCGCAGCGACGCCGCGCCCGCCCGGCCGCCTGCGGGTGGCCGTCGACCCGCCGCGGGTATGAGGCGTCCTCGACGCGTTCTTTGAAGGAAAAGTGGCGCCATGCACCACTTTTCCTTCAAAGACATAGGGTGACGTCGTGCGGACCATCGACTGGATGGATGGCGCCATCGTCCTCGTGGACCAGACGGTGCTGCCGCACGAGGTACGCACCCTACGGCTGACCGACGTCGACGAACTGGTGGACGGCATCCGTCGCCTGGCGGTGCGGGGTGCGCCGGCCCTGGGCGCCGCCGGTGCGCTCGGCGTGCTGCTCGCGGTCCGGCAGGGCCACCGCGAGGGCTGGACCGACGGCGAGGTGGCAAAGGCCATCGACCGCGTCCGTAGCGCCCGACCCACCGCAGTCAACCTGGCCTGGGGCGTGGACCGAGTTGCGGGCCGGCTGGACGAGGGAGTCCAGGCGGTGGAGCGGGAGGCGCGAGCCGTCCTCGAGGAGGACGCCGCTGCCAACCTCGCCATCGCCCGCCGGGGTGCGGACCTGCTGCTCGAGCTGTGCCGGCGCGGCCCGCACCGGGACGAAGCCGCCGCGTCCTCGGGACTGCGGCTCCACACCCACTGCAACGCCGGGGCGCTGGCCTGCGTCGAGTGGGGCACGGCGCTGGGCGTGGTGCGGGCGCTCCAAGAGCGTGGCGCCGTGGGCCGCGTCTACGCCGACGAGACCCGCCCGCTGCTGCAGGGGAGCCGGCTCACGGCGTGGGAGCTCGACCGCATGGGTGTCGACTACCGGCTCGTGATCGACGGTGCCGCCCCCTCGCTCATCGCCCAGGGGCTGGTGGACGCCGTCGTCGTGGGGGCCGACCGCATCACCGCCAACGGCGATGTCGCCAACAAGATCGGCACCTACCCGCTGGCGCTGGCGGCACAGCGTGCCCGGATCCCGTTCCTGGTGGCGGCCCCGGAATCGACCGTCGACGCGGCGACACCAGACGGGTCGCACGTGGAGATCGAGGACCGCGGCGACGAGGAGGTGCTGGCCTGGCATGGCCGGTCGGTGGCGCCGGCGGGTGCCCGGGCGGTCAACCCGGCGTTCGACGTCACGCCTTCCGATCTGGTGACCGCGATCGTCACCGAGCGCCGGACCGTCCGGCCGGCGGCAGGGGAGCGGCCGGGCTGAGCCGGTCAGCAACGCAGGTCGGCCAGCTGGTCTGGCTCAGAACAGCTCGGTGTGCAACAGGTGGGTGAGCCATTCCTGGTGCTGGTCCGCTGTCCAGGCGAACTCGACGGTGAGCAGGTGGTAGAGCTCGGGACTGGCGAGGGCGCAGTACCGCTCTCCTGCCTCCGCAACCGACAGCCCGGGCCTGAGGTGCTCGCCGAGGTAGTGGCGAATTCGCTCGGTCTGGTTGTGCAGGCGTTCCTGCAGCAATCGACGGCCCAGCGCCGCTGCGAATGCCTCCTTGTCCGCGGCGCCGCGGATGATGCTGTGGATCGGGCGGGTGCGGGCCAGGATCCGACAGCTGTACTCCACCATCTTGTCGAGCCGCTCCGAGGCGCTCGGCAGTTGGGCGACCATCTGCCACCACTGGTCGTCATCGGCAACTGAGCCGTGAGGCCCGGTGATGTCCATCACCCCTTCGAGCAATCCTCGCTTGCCGCCCAGGGACAGATAGATGGTCTCGGGGGAGACGCCGGCGTGGTCGGCGACCGCGGCGACGGTGGTTCCGGCATAGCCGCGGTCGACGAAGAGCTGGAGCGCGGACTCCAAGACCCTGCGTCGCGTCTGTTGGGCCTGATCGGCACGCAGCCGGGAGCGGTAGGCGCGGCGGGGGGTCTTGACTGCCCTGGCCATTCCACTACAGTAGCCATTAATTCACTACAGACAATATGGAGCGGATTGTCCAGGGGCGCTGTGTGATGGATCGTTTGGAGTTCGACGACGTTCAACTGACGTATGAGCTGCACGAAGGCGGTGACCGCATCGTCCTCGTGCATGCCAGTCCCTTCGTGTCGTGGTACGGACCCCTGATCGAGCAGCTCACCGGGTTCTCCACCCTGCGATACCGGCGTCGGCTCCGGGGATCCAGGAGTGGCGGGTACCGCCCGCTCACCGTGGCCGAAGACGCCGCCACCTGCGCGCGGCTGATGGATCACGTCGGCTGGCAGACAGCTCACATCGTGGGCCACTCGTACGGGGCGCTGGTCGCCCTCCAACTGGCGATCGACGCGCCCGAACGCGTCCGCTCGGTAGCGCTCCTCGAGCCTGCCGCCCGGGGCATCTCCAGCTCGGAGCAGGTCGCGGCCGCTCTGGCGCCCGTCGCCGCCGCCTACAGATCCGGCGACACGGCGGGAGCGGTGGACGGCTTCCTGCGCCACGTGTGCGGCGACGGCTACCGCGCGGTGCTGGACCGAGTGCTCCCGGGTGCCTTCCGCGAGGCACTCGACGAGGCCGACTTGTTCTTCCAGGCGGAGATGCCGGCCGTGCAGGGCTGGAGCTTCGGTCCCGGCGACGCCGAGCTGGTCACGCAGCCGGTGCTCAATGTGCTCGGAGCACAGAGTGCCCCGCGGTTCGTGGAGGGGAGCGAACTCATCCAGTCGTGGTTCCCCCGGGCCCAACGCCTGTCGGTGCCCGACGCCGGCCACCTCCTGATGGTGCAGAACCCGGCAGGGTTGGCACAGGGGCTGAACGACTTCTTCGTGGCCCAGCGCTCGTCCGGTGCTGCGAAGGCCTCGACCCCCGGTGCTGTCAGCTCAGCCGGCGGCCGAGGTGGAACGAGCTGATCGTCAGGCCCTCGCGCATGTAGAAGCGGTGGGCATCGGCGCGCTGGACGCCGGAATCGAGGTCGAGGGCGGTGCAGCCGGCGGCCTCGGCCCGCTGCGTCAGGGCGCCGAGCAGCGTCCGCCCGACGCCAGTACTGCGGGCCGCGGCCGTCGTGACCAGGTCGTCCACGTACAGCTTGCGCAGGCTGGCGGTGGTGGCCACGATCCGCCAGCCGGCCACACCCACGCAGCGGTCGCCGTCATACGCGGCCGTGAATCGCAGTCCCTGGGGGTGGCCCTCTGCGTACACCGCCGCGAAGCTGGCCGCGGTGAGGTGCGGGCGCAGCTCTCGCAGGATGCCCAACGCCTCGTCCAGGCGGGCGTCGCCGGGCTCGAGATCGACCACCTCGAGGTCCGCCACGTCAGAACGTCAGGACGCACCACGGCGCCCGCGGCGATCCGAACATGGCCGCCGCCCGGGCCGTCGCACCGTCCCGCCGTTCGTCCACCCACCCGAGCGCCGCCAGCCGGCCCCAGCTGGTCCCACCCAGGTAGGCGGCGCCCAGCGCCCCCACCGGCACGACCAGGTCGGGCTCGGCGTCGGTCGCCGCGCAGCTGGCGCCGTCGGGGCCGCCGTCGAGGGCGAAGCGCCCGGCGGCATGGCCGAGCGGGTCGAGCACCTCGAGCACGAGGGACCCGTCGGTGGCGTAGCGGCGGGCGGTCAGGGCTGCCGACACGTCCAGCACCCGCACCCACAGGTGGTCGGACCGGTTGACGAGCGCACCCATGCGCGCGTCGGCGAGCGCCAGCGGGACCGGATTGTCCAGAGGTCGAAGGCCGACGTGCACCTGCGCCACCCAGTCGACCGCGGCCAGGAACCGCACCAGCTCGATCTCGGCATGCCCCGACGTTGCCACCAGCACGCCGGCCGACAGTGTCCCCGCCGGGCGGTTGTGCTCCCAGCGATCGTCCACCGAGTACGCCGTGGCCGCCTGGGGCTCGCCCTGGGCGTCGTACCAGACGACCTTGGTGGCCTTCCGCCGGGCGTCGTCGTCGCCATCGGGCCAGGAGCGCACGCCGGCGAACACCTCCCAGCGCAAGGTCTCGTAGCTGATGTGGCCCGGGAACGTGCGCCGCGCCCGGTCGTAGACGTCGACCACGACCTTGGCGAACGTGTCGTTGTCCACCAGCTCGACGCTGCCCTCGTCGTCAGGAGCGAGCCACCGCGCTTGGGCGGCGTCGAGGTGCAGCTCGCAGGCCTCGACCGCCAGGCCGTAGCCGTAGCGGCCGTAGATGGGGTACTCGGCGGCCACGAGGGTGGCCACCGGCTCGCCGCGGGTGGCGATGTCGTCGAGTTGGCTGCGCATCATGCGGCTGAGGTGTCCCTGGCGGCGGTGCGTGGGGAGCACGCCCACGGAGCTGACGGCGCCCGCCGCCACGGTGCCGCCGGGGACCGTCAGCTCCGTGGGGAAGGCCCGGGCGACACCGCAGAGGCGTCCGTTGCGGTCGAAGGCGCCGAGGCAGCGGTCGAGGTCGAACGCGACCCGGCGGGCCTCGATGTCCTCCGGCGACGACGGCGGCGCGAGGAACGCGGTCATGACGACGTTGATGAAGTCGCCGAACTCGTCGTCGGTGATGGTGCGCACGGTCTCGGAGGTCACCAACGAGAGGCTAGGCACCGCCCCCGGAGCGGGCCGCAGGGGTTTCGCCGGTAGGGTCAGGCGCCGGCGGCCCAGTCCCGGCGGCGCAGCTCGTACAGGGCGATGGCCGTGGCGGTGGCCACGTTGAGCGAGCCGATCCTTCCGAGCTGGGGGATGTAGGTCACGCCGTCACAGGCGGCCAGCGTGGCCGCGGGCAGGCCGCGGTCCTCGTGGCCAATGACCAGGCACACCGGCTCCTCGACCGCCAGTTCCGGAAGCGGAACCGCATCGTCGGTCAGCTCCAGGCCCACGACTCGGTAGCCGTCGTCTCGGGCCGCCGACGCGGCGTCGGGAGCGGTGTCCTGCCACGTCCACTCGACGAAGCGCTGCGACCCGAGCGCTGTCTTCGCGGTCTTGGCGTTGGTCGGCGCCGCCGTGTCGCCCACCAGCCACAGGTGGTCGACACGAAACGCAGCTGCGGTCCGGAGGATCGAGCCGACGTTGAACGGCGACTGCACGTGGTCGAGGATCAGCGCCACTGGTGCCGCCGCCCGCCGGCGCCAAGTGCGGTGCAGGCGCTTGAGCCCGGTCGGATCGAGCTGCCGTGTCATCGCTGCACTTCGAGCAGGCGGTAGCCGACCCGGCTTCCCAGGCGCGTGACGGACCAATCCCGATCCTGCAACCACCGGTGCAGCGAATCGGCGCCCAGGTTCTTCTGGACCACCAGCAGCGCGCTGCCGTCGGCGTCGAGCCGGCCGAGCCAGTGGTCGAGGAGGTCGTGGAGGGCGGGCTTGCCCACCCGCACCGGCGGGTTCGACCACAGGGCGGTGAGCCGCACGTCGGCCGGGACCTCGTCGGGGGTGGCCACACGCACGTTGGCGAGGCCGGCGGCTGCAGCGTTGGCCCGGGTCAGCTCGAGCGCCCGTTCGTTGACGTCGACGGCCCACACCGTCGCACGGGGTGAGCGGGTGGCCAACGTGAGCGCGATGGGCCCGTAGCCACAGCCGAGGTCGGCGAGGTGACCCTCGGTCGGCGGCGCCGGCGCGTCCGTCAGCAGGTACTTGGTGCCGGGATCGATGCGGGCCCCGGAGAACACGCCCCGGTCCGTGCGGAGCGCCAGTGACAGGTCCGGCAGGTCGAGGCGCACGCTGGACGGGCGCGACGCCACGTCGGGCGAGGGCGAGAAGTAGTGCGAGGATCGGCCCACGTCGGGCGACGGTAGCCTCCGGCCCGACGCCGACCGCCGCCCCTGATGGCGTCGGTCTCCGACCGACCTACTCTTATCGACATGGCTCCCTACAGCATCCGCGTGGTCGGCGACCCGGTCCTGCGGCAGCGCGCCGCCCAGGTCACCACCATCGACGGGCGCCTGGCCAAGCTGGCGGAAGACATGATCGCCACCATGTACGACGCTCCCGGGGTCGGACTGGCCGCCCCCCAGGTGGGCGTGGAGAAGCGGATGTTCGTCTACGACGTGGGCGACGGGCCGTTCACGATCGTCAACCCTGAGATCGTCGACGGCGACGGCGAATGGGCGTACGAGGAGGGTTGCCTGTCGGTGCCGGGCCTGTCGTGGGAGATCGTCCGCGCCAAGCGGGTGCACCTCGTCGGCGTCGACCTCGACGGCAAGGACGTCTCCATCGAGGCGGACGAGCTGCTCGCCCGCTGCTTCCAGCACGAGCTCGACCACCTCGACGGCGTCCTGTTGCTGGAGCGGCTCGATGCGGCCACGCGCAAGCAGGCGCTCAAGACGATCCGGGAAATGGGTATCGGTCCCTCGGTGCTGGCGGACGCCGAGCCCAAGGGCGGCGGTTTCTCGCTCCGTTAGGCCGTTCGTCAGGCCGGGCCGGTTCCATGGCGCTCGCACCCGCACCGAAGCATCCCCGGCGGCTGGTGTTCCTCGGCACTCCCGAGTTCGCCACCGCACCGCTGCGGGCGCTGGTCGACGCCGGGTGGGACGTTGCGCTGGCGGTGTCCCAGCCCGACAAGCGCCGCGGTCGCGGCGGCCGCCTGATGCCCTCTCCGGTGAAGCGGGCGGCGCTCGATCTCGGGCTGCCGGTGTCCGACCGCGTCGACGACGTCCTCGACACCGGCGCCGACCTGGGGGTGGTGGCCGCGTTCGGCCGCCTCATCAAGCCCCACGTGCTGGAGCGCCTGCCCCTGATCAACCTGCACTTCTCGCTGTTGCCCCGGTGGCGGGGCGCGGCCCCGGTCGAGCGGGCGATCCTGGCCGGCGACGAGCGCACGGGCGTCGACCTCATGGTGATCGAGGAGGGGCTCGACACGGGGGGCGTGTACGCCCGGTCCGAGGTGGCCATCGGCCCCGACGAGACCGCCGACGAGCTGCGCACCCGGCTGGCGGCGCTGGGAACGGAGCTGTTGCTCGCCAACCTGCGCGACGGGCTGCCCGGACCGAAACCCCAGGAGGGCGAGCCCACGTACGCCCACAAGATCGATCCCGCCGAGCTGGAGATCGACTGGGGCCGGCCAGCGGTCGAGATCCATCGACTCGTCCGGATCGGCGGTGCGTGGACCACGCACCGGGGCCACCGGCTCAAGGTATGGCGGACGGCGCTGGTTCCCGCGGGGCCCGGTGACGTCGCCGTGCCCGCCGGCGACGGGCCGATCCAGCTGGTCGAGGTGCAACCCGAAGGGCGGCGGCGGATGCCCGCCCGGGCCTGGGCCAACGGAGTCCACTGGCGCTCCGGCGACCGTGTCGGCACCTGAGCGGGCACGACGTGCGAGCGGGCCACGACGGCAGAGCCGGTCCGGGGTGAAGCCGGATCGTCGTGGTCCGGCCAGGTCGGCGCGGGCCGTGGCGCTGGCCGTGCTCGACCGCATCGACGTCGAGGGCGCATACGCCAACCTGGCGCTGTCGGCTGCGCTCGACCGGTCGAACCTCGACGACCGCGATCGCCGCTTCGCCACCGAGCTGGTGTACGGCACCACCAGGATGCGGCGTGCGTGCGACTACCTGGTCGATCGGTTCCTGGCCCACCCGCCCGAGGCCCGGGCGCGCAACGCCCTGCGCCTGGGCGCATACCAGCTCGTGTTCGGTGCGGTGCCTGCGCACGCCGCCGTGTCCGAGACCGTCGGCGCCAGTCCCCGGCCGGCGCGGGGACTGGTCAACGCCGTGCTCCGCAAGGTGGCCGACTCGCCGGTCAGGTGGCCCGACGATGCCACGCGCCTCAGCGTGCCCGACTGGGTTCTGGACCGGCTGGTGTCCGATCTCGGGCGCGACGAGGCGCTGGCCGCCGTGACGGCGATGAACGAGCCCGCGGTCGCGGTCGAGAGAGCCGACGGCTACGTCCAAGACCCGGCGTCACAACTGGTGGCCGACTCGGTCGCGGCGCGGCGCGGCGACCGGGTCCTCGACCTGTGCGCCGCGCCCGGCGGCAAGGCCACGGCGCTCGCCGGCGCCGGTGCCCGGGTCATCGCGGTCGACGTCCACCCGGCGCGCGCCGGGTTGGTGTCGGCGAACGGCAGGCGCCTGGACCTCATGGAGCGGATCAGCGTCGTGGTCGCGGACGGAACCCGTCCGCCGTTCCCCCCGGGGGATTCGAGCGAGTGATCGTCGACGCGCCGTGCTCCGGCTTGGGCAGCCTGCGCCGCCGCCCCGACCTCCGCTGGCGGGTGGATGCGGCCTCGGTCCAACGCCTCGCGGACCTGCAGCGGCGGCTGCTGGCGGCGGCGGGCAGCCTGGTGCGTCCCGGCGGGTCCCTCGTCTACGCGGTGTGCACGCTCACGGCGGCCGAGTCCACCGACATCGACGCCTGGCTGGCCCATGAGCGGCCCGACCTGGCACCGATCGGGCCGCCCGGCGGGCCGTGGCAGCCATGGGGGCGGGGCGCGATCCTGCTGCCCCAGACGGCCGGGACCGACGGCATGTGCCTGTTCCGCTACCTCCGGAGAGCGGGGTAGCGTCCGTCGGGTGCAGAAGCCGCAGCGGTTCCGCGTGCGCCTCCAGGACGCAGGCGGCGGCGGTGCGGCGTTCGACCTGCCGGCCCGCGCGGCTGCGGCGCTGGGAGAGCGCAAGCGCCCGCCGGTCACCGTGACCATTCGCGACTACACGTTTCGCACCACCGTGGCCGTCTACGGCGGCCAGCCCATGATCGGCGTCAACAAGCGGCACAGGGCCGCGGCCCGGGTCGATGTCGGCGACACCTTCGACGTCGTGGTCGCACTCGACCGAGGAGCCCCGGGTGGTCGAGGTGCCGGCCGACCTGGCAGCGGCGCTGGCGGAGGACGACGCGGCGCAGGCCGCCTTCGACGGAATGTCCTTCACGCACCGTCGCGAGTACGTGGAGTGGATCGCCGAGGCCAAGCGCCCGGCGACCCGCGCCCGGCGAGTCGCCGAGACGGTCGAACGGGTGCGCACGGGCAGCGGGGAGCAATGAGCGAGGCCGAGTCGCGCCGGCGCTGGCCGGCCAAGGTGCTGACGGTGTCGGACGGCGTGGTGGCCGGCACCCGTGATGATCGCTCCGGCACGGCGCTGGTCGATCACCTGGGCGCCGCCGGCTTCGAGGTCGTGGGTCGGGCGGTGAGCGCCGACGGGGTCGAGGCCGTGGCCGAGGCGCTGGGGGCGCTGGCGGACGGCTTCGCGGGCCTGATCGTGACCACGGGTGGCACGGGCTTCGGCCCCCGCGACCTGACGCCCGAGGGGACCCGGTCCGTGCTCGACCGGGAGGCGCCCGGCCTGGCCGAAGCCATGAGGCTGGTGAACCCACTGGGTCGCCTGTCCCGGGCGGCGGCGGGGACCATGGGACGGGCGCTGGTGCTCAACACGCCGGGATCGTCAACGGGCGCCGTCGAGTGCCTCGACGCGGTGATCGATGTCGTGCCCCACGCCCTGGACCTGCTGGCGGGGGGCCGGCCGCACTGACCGTGGCGGACGTCACTCGACAGGAATTAGAACGTGTTCTAATTTGGGCCCATGGCGCTCGCCCATACGCTGCCGGGGATGGTCGACACCGACCACGAGCACATGCTGAGGGCCGTCGAGCTGGCCGCAGGGGTCCGCGCCACCACCTCGCCTAACCCCTGGGTCGGCTGCGTGCTGGTCGCGGTCGACGGCCGGCGGGCCGAGGGCGCGACCCAGCCGCCGGGGGGCTCGCACGCCGAGGCGGCCGCCCTGGCCGAGGCCGTGGCGGCAGGCGTCGACACGTGGGGTGCGACCGCGTACGTGACGCTGGAGCCGTGCAACCACCACGGCCGCACCCCGCCCTGCGCCGACGCCCTGATCGACGCCGGCGTCGCCAGGGTCGTGGTGGGCGTCGCCGACCCCGACCCGCAAGTGCGGGGCCGGGGAATCGAGCGGCTGCGCGCCGCGGGGGTCGAGGTCACGACCGGGGTCGCCGCCGACGTCGTGGCCGAGCTGCTCGCCCCCTATGTCAGGCACCGCGAGACCGGCCGCCCGTACGTCGTGCTCAAGCTGGCCGCCAGCCTCGACGGTCGCACCGCCGCGCCGGATGGCACCAGCCAGTGGATCACCGGCGAGGCCGCCCGGGCCGATGCCCACCGCCTGCGGGCCGAGAGCGACGCCGTTCTCGTCGGGGCGGGCACCGTCCGCGCCGACGATCCGGCGCTCACGGTCCGGCACGTGCGCGGTCGCGACCCCATGCGGGTCGTGCTCGGAAAGGCGCCGCGGGGCGCCAACGTCCATCCCGCGCTCGAGCTGGCCGGCGACCTCGGCGGGGTTCTCGACGAGCTGGGCCGGCGCGACGTGATCCAGCTGTTGGTCGAGGGCGGCGCGACGGTGGCCGGTGACTTCCACCGGGCCGGACTCGTCGACCGCTACGTCGTCTACCTCGCGCCGGTCCTGTTCGGTGGAGACGACGCCTCCGGGTTGTTCACTGGACCCGGAGCCAGCACCATGGCCGATGTCTGGCGTGGTCGCATCGGAGGCGTCAAGCGCCTGGGCGACGACCTTCGCGTCGACCTTTTTCCAAGGAGAAGCTGATGTTCACCGGGATCGTCGAGGAGCTGGGCTCGATCGCGTCGGTCGAGGGCCAGCGCGTCCGCATCGCCGCGTCGCTGGTCACCGAGGACGCCAAGACCGGCGATTCGATCGCCGTGGACGGGTGCTGCATCACGGTGGTCGACCAGGGCCCCGGTTGGTGGGAAGCCGACATCACCGACGAGACGCTGAAGCGCACCACGTTCGGCGACCGGGTGCCTGGCGACGCGGTCAACCTCGAGCGCCCCGTCCGGGTGAGCGACCGCCTCGACGGGCACATCGTGCAGGGCCATGTCGACGGCGTCGGCGAGATCGTCGAGCCCTTCCCCGACCTGCGGATCCGGATGCCACGCGAGCTGCTCCGCTATGTCGTGGAGAAGGGCTCGATCGCCATCGACGGCGTGAGCCTCACGGTGGTCGACGTGCTCGACGACGGTTTCACGGTCGCGGTGATCCCCCACACCGCCGCGGTCACCACGCTCGGCCGCAAGCATGCCGGCGACCGGGTGAACCTCGAGGTGGACGTGACCGCGAAGTACGTCGAACGACTGCTCGCCTGGAAGGATGGTTGAAGTGGGAGCGAAGCGAGCACTTCGGGCCGACGGCGCGAGCGCTAGCTCGCCCGGTGGTGATGGGTGTGGGGCGCAGCCCCACGGGAGACATTGAAGTGGGAGCGAAGCGAGCACTTCAGGCCGACGGCGCGAGCGCTAGCTCGCCCGGTGGTGATGGGTGTGGGGCGCAGCCCCACAGGAGACATTGACATGGGCTTCGCCAAGGTCGAGGACGCGGTCACGGCGGTCGGGCGGGGCGAGATCGTCGTCGTGGTCGACGACGAGGACCGCGAGAACGAGGGCGACCTCATCATGGCGGCCGAGTTCGCCACGCCCGAGACGATCGCCTTCTTCCTCCATCACACCTCCGGTGTCATCTGCGCGCCGGTGACCCGGGAGAGGGCTCGCGAGCTCGACCTGCCGCTGATGGTCGCCAACAACACCGAGACGATGCGCACGGCCTTCACCGTCAGCGTCGACTTCCGCCACGACACCACCACCGGCATCTCGGCCCACGACCGGGCGGCCACGGTCCGGGCGCTGGTCGACCCGGCGACTCGACCCCTGGACCTGTTGCGACCGGGCCACATCTTCCCGCTCGAGGCGCGCGTCGGCGGCGTGTTGAAGAGGGCGGGACACACCGAGGCGGCCATCGACCTGGCCCGCATGGCCGGCCTCTATCCGGCCGGCGTGCTGTGCGAACTGGTCAACGAGAGCAAGAACGACATGGCCCGGCTGCCCGAGCTCGACCGCTTCGCCGAGCAGCATGGGCTGGTGTTGATCTCGATCGCCGACCTCATCCGTTACCGCCGACAGACCGAGAAGCTCGTGCGGCGTGTGGCGGAAGCGCGCATTCCCACCGAGTGGGGCGAGTTCACCTGCTACGCCTACGAATCGGTCCTCGACGGCGAACACCACATCGCGTTCGTCAAGGGGGCGGTCCAGGGCCAGGACAACGTGCTGGTGCGGGTCCACTCCGAATGCCTGACAGGAGACGTGTTCGGGTCGATGCGCTGCGATTGCGGCCTGCAGCTCCAGGCGGCCATGAAGCAGGTGGCCGAGGAGGGGTTGGGCGCGGTCGTCTACCTCAGGGGCCACGAAGGCCGCGGGATCGGGATCGGCCACAAGCTGCTCGCGTACCAGCTGCAGGACGAGGGCCACGACACGGTCGACGCCAACATCGCGCTCGGCATGCCGGTCGACAGCCGCGAGTACGGCATCGGCGCTCAGATCTTGGTCGACCTGGGCATCACCACGATGCGGCTGCTGACCAACAACCCGTCGAAGAAGGGTGGCCTGGCCGGCTTCGGGCTGGAGATCACCGAGCGCGTGCCCCTGGAGACCGCGCCCAATGCCGAGAACATCGCCTACCTGCGCACCAAGCGTGAGCGCATGGGCCACCTGCTCGAGGGCCTCGATGACGTGCTCTAGGAGCCCCCGCCGCCATGGCGGGTGAGGACGCCCGCGCCGTCGTCCCCGACGGGCTCGACGGCGCTGGGTTGCGGGTGGGGGTCGTGCGATCCCGCTGGAATGCGGCGATCGTCGAGCGGCTGGTCGGCGGCGTCCGCCGGGGACTCACGTGGGCTGGGGTGCCGGGGGATGCCGTGGTGGAGATCTCGGTGCCCGGATCCTTCGAGATCCCGTTCGGCGCCAAGGTGCTGGCGGAGTCCGGTGAGGTCGACGCCGTGATATGCGTCGGTGCCGTGATCCGGGGCGAGACCACGCACTACGACCTCGTCGCGGGGGAGTGTGCCCGGGGCATCCAGGAGGTGCAGCTCGCCACCGGCGTCCCGGTGGCGTTCGGCGTGCTCACCACCGAGGACGAAAGCCAGGCGTTGGCCCGCTCCGAGGGCCCGGGCGGCCACAACGTCGGCGAGGACGCCGCTCTGGTCGCGGTGGAGATGGCCATGCACGTTCGCCGCTTCCGCGGTGTGGGATCGACCGTGAGCTGAGGCGTTACGTGTTGCCGCCGTGCGGCGGCGACCGCCTACCCTCCTCGTCGTGAGCGAGCGTCCCCGAGGGCGAGAGCGCGAGCCCGGCCGGCGCGGCCGTGCAACCGGGCAAACAACGCGTCGGGACCCGCGCGGCCCGCGGCGAAGCAGCAGGAGCGGGGAGCAATGCTGAAGCTCGTGCTCCCCAAGGGCTCGCTCGAGAGGGCGACCCTCGCACTGTTCGAGGCCGCCGACCTCAGCGTCAGGCGGTCGTCCCAGGTGGAGTACAAGGCGTCGATCGCCGATCCTCGCATCGACGAGGTGCGCATCCTGCGGCCCCAGGAGATCCCGCGGTACGTGGCAGACGGGCTCTTCGACGTCGGGATCGCCGGGCGGGACTGGGTCGAGGAGACCGAGAGCGACGTCGTGGTCCTCGGCGAACTCGAGTACTCGAAGGCCTCCGCCAACCCGTTCCGGATCGTGGTCGCCGTGGCCGACGATTCGCCGTGGGACAAGGTCGAGGACCTGCCCGACGGCGTGAAGGTGTCGAGCGAGTACCCGGGCCTCACGCGGCGGTTCTTCGCCGAGCGCGGCGTGCGGGCGGACGTCCGCCTCTCCTACGGCGCCACGGAGGCGAAGGTGCCCGACATCGTCGACTGCGTGGTCGACGGCACCGAGACCGGTCGGGCCCTGCGCGCCGCCAACCTGAGGATCATCGGCGAGGTGTTGGCGAGCTTCACTGCGCTGATCGCGAATCCGGCCTCCCACGCCGACCCCGCCAAGCGGCGGGCGATGCTGCAGCTCAAGGTTCTCCTCGACGGGGTGCTCGAGGCGCGCGGCAAGGTGTTGGTGAAGCTGAACGTCGGGGGCGACCGATTGGACGAGGTGATCCGGCTGGTGCCGTCGATGAAGGCGCCGACGGTGTCGGAGCTCTTCGGTCAGGGCGGCTACGCCGTCGAGACCGTGGTGGCCAAGTCCGTGATCAACACGCTGATCCCCGCGCTCAAGGACGCCGGCGCCACCGACATCATCGAGCTGCCGCTGGCCAAGATCGTCCACTGACCGGACCGACCGATGGCAGCCTTCGAATCCGGTACGGGTGTCGTCGAGGAGTTCGACGAGCGGCGCGGATTGGGCACGATCGTCGCCGACGATGGCGGCGTGCTGCCGTTCCACTGCACGGCGATCGCCGACGGCAGCCGTGCGGTGGAGGCGGGCCGGCGCGTGCAGTTCAGCGTGGTCCCCGGCCTGTCGGGCCGCTGGGAGGCGACCCGGGTCGAGAAGCTCTAGGACCCTGGCGCCGTTTCGGCGGTCCCGCCGGCCGAGCGCGACACCTCGACGAACGCCAGCTGGATCTGGTTGAGCGCCTGGCGCAGTGGCTGCTCGGCATCACCCAGACGTGACCCCAGGCCGTTCACCACGGCGGCGAAGGCGTCGACGGCCACGCGGGCGTCGTCGAGTCTGGGGTCGGGCTGTGACAGGTGCAGCGCCGCCAGCTCGTAGAACTGCAGCGCCTGTTGCCCGACGACCGACCCGGCGGGGGCGTCGAGCAGCTGCCGCCGGGCGGTGTCGACCTGCCGCGCGAACTCCTCGGCTTCGGCGCGCTCCTCCGGTGAGAGGTCGTCGAGGGAGGTGGGACCGGAGGCCGGTCCGGCGGTGGGTGTGTCCTGCGATGGCGACGTGGCATCGGGTGCGGGACGGCCCGGGCGTTCGACCGGATGCTCGCCGGAAGGCGTCCAAAGGCTCATGGGTTCGCTCGCTTGCGCTCGCTAACGGTTTGGTGACTGTTCTGCGTGGGTGTGGACAGGTGGTTCCTCGCTGGTACCCTACGCCGGACAACCTCATGGGAAGTGGGGCCTTCAGTAGATCTTGATCTGCAGCAAAGGTCCCCACCCGGCCACCGGCCCATTGGCTGGCCAGTGCGTCCGGGTCGATCGGTCGCAGCGGGCCCGCCCGTCGCGGACGTCGGCTTCCCGGCGTCCGTGTCGTCGTTTTTGGGCCCGGATGCGAGGTGTCGAAGCCCGGAAACACATGCGACGGAGGTCTGCGCATCGATGAGGAGTGAGCGGCGATAGCTACGCCGGCGAACAACGAACCCCGGATCAACGACCGCATCCGCGCTCGCGAGGTGCGACTGGTCGGTCCGGATGGTCAGCAGATCGGCATCGTTCCCTTGCCCGAGGCCCTGACCATCGCCCGGGAGGCTGATCTCGACCTGGTCGAGGTCGCGGCCCAGGCGAATCCGCCCGTCTGCCGGATCATGGATTACGGCAAGTACAAGTACGAGGCGGCGCAAAAGGCCAAGGAATCCCGGCGCAAGGCGAGCAATGTCTCCATCAAGGAGATGAAGTACCGACCGAAGATCTCGAAGGGCGACTTCGATACCAAGACCCGCAAGGTCGAGCGGTTCCTGCAGGACGGGCACAAGGTCAAGGTGACCTTGACGTTCCGTGGCCGGGAGATGCACCACCCCGAACTCGGGCGCCGCATCCTCGACGAGGTCGTCGAGGCCGTGCAGGACCTGGCCCGGGTCGAGATCTTCCCGAGGGTCGACGGCCGCAACATGACGATGGTGCTGGCGCCCGATCGCAAAGCCCAGGCGGCACGCGATCGGGGGGCTCGGCGGCAGACCGTCCAAGCCGCCGAAACGCCATCCAACAGCACGACCAACACCAACAGGACTCCGACAACGAGCGGCACAGGCAGTGCCGACACCACACCGACAACCAGCGGCACGGGCAGTGCCAACAGCACCGACGGGCAGGCGGCCGGCGCCGCCACACCGCCCCAAACGGTCAGCGCGGCGCCGCCCGAACCCAGTCCCTGAACCCCGACAGCATCTGACTACTCGCCGAGTGCGAGCCACGCCTGGGCTCTGGCTCGCGCCCGACACCAAAGGTTCCCCCATGCCCAAGATGAAGACCCACCGCGGTGCGGCCAAGAGGTTCAAGATCACCGGCACCGGCAAGGTCCGGCGTCGCCAGGCCAACCTCAACCACTTCCTCGGGAAGAAGGCCTCGTCGCGCAAGCGCCGGCTGGCTCGTCCCGAGACCCTGCACCCGGGTGACGAGGCGCGCATCAACCGCATGCTCGGGCGCTGACCCGCCCCGTCCCGCCCGTTCCCGATCGACGAAAGGAGCTCCCCATGGCCCGGGTGAAGCGATCCGTCCATGCCAAGAAGAAGCGGCGCGTCACACTCGAGCGCGCCAAGGGTTACTACGGCAACAAGAGCCGCTCCTACCGCGCCGCCAACGAGCAGGTGATGCACAGCCTGCAGTACGCCTTCCGCGACCGGCGGGCGCGCAAGGGCGACTTCCGGCGGCTCTGGATCCAGCGGATCAACGCCGCCTGCCGCCAGAACGGCACCACGTACAGCCGGTTTGTCGCCGGCCTCCGCGTGGCCGGCATCGAGGTGGACCGCAAGGTGCTGGCCGACCTGGCTGTGACCGATCCCGCCGCCTTCAGCGCACTGGCGGCCACCGCCGACAAGGCGCTCGACGACGGAGCGGAACACGCCTCGGCCTGAGGCCACTCGCCACGTGCCCGATCACGTCTCGATCCGGCATCCCACGATCAAGCGGCTGCGGCGCCTCTCGGGGCGCCGCAGCGCACGTTCGGCGGAGCGCGCGTTCGTGATCGACGGCCCCACGCTGCTCCGCGACGCCCTCGAGGCCGGCGTTCCGGTGGACGAGGTCGTGGCCGAGCCGGGCTGCCCCGAGGAGCTTCTGGCCCGGGCGGCGTCGGCCGGGGCGGCGGTGCAGTCGGTGGCCGACGGGGTGCTGGCTCGGGTGACCGACACGGTCACGCCCCAGCCGGTGGCCGCCATCGGCCGGTTCGCGGAGGTCTCACCCGAGGCCGCCGCGTCAGCGGCGGGCCCGCTGGCGCTCCTGTTGGTGGGCATCGGCGATCCCGGCAACGCCGGCACGCTGCTGCGGTCCGCCGAGGCGGCTGGCGCCGGGGCCGTGCTGTTCTGCGACGGGTCGGTGGACCCCTACGGTCCCAAGTGCGTGCGGGCCTCCGCGGGATCGGTGTTCCGCATCGCGGTGACCCGGTCGGGCGACGCCGGCGAGGCCCTGGGCTGCCTCGCGTCCGCCGGGCTCGGCACAGTGGCGACGGTGGCCCGCGGCGCCCGGTCGTACGACGAGGTCGACCTCGCCGACCCGGTGGCGCTGGTCCTCGGCAGCGAGGCCCACGGGTTGCCCGAGCACGTGGCAGCCCAGGTGGAGCGGGCGGTCACCATCCCCATGGTCGGACGGACCGAGTCGCTCAACGTCGCGATGGCGGGCACGATCCTCTGCTTCGAGTCCCTGCGTCAGCGCCGGCGCCGCGACCTGGCGCCGGACCAGGGCAATCGACTGGACGCGACGCGGCCGCAGGCGGCAGGGTGCACCGAACCATGACCGACGACCCGACGGGTGACGTCACCCGCGAGATCCAGCACATCGAGGACGAAGCCCGCGTGCGCGTGAACGCCGCCACGACCGCCGACGAACTGCGGGCGGTCGAGGTCGACGTCCTGGGCCGCCGGTCGGCGCTGGCCGGCCTCCGTCAGCGCCTGGGGGCGCTCGAGCCCGACCAGCGGCGCACCGTGGGCCAGGTGCTCAACGCAGCCATGCAAGCGCTGGGCGCGGCGGTCGAGGAACGCCGGGCGGTGCTTGGTGCCGCGAGCGCACCGAGCGGCTCCTCGCGGAACGGATGGACCTGACGGAGGTGTTGCCCGGGCGTCCGGCCGGTCACCTGCACTTGGTGACGCAAGCGATCCAGGAGCTCGAGGACGTGTTCGTCGGCATGGGGTTCACGGTCGCCGAGGGGCCCGAAGTGGAGACGGACTGGAACAACTTCGGGGCGCTCAACTTCCCCGAGGACCATCCGGCCCGCGACATGTACGACACCCTGTATGTGAACTACGGGGATCCGGGGACCACCCTCCTGCGCACCCACACGTCCCCTGTGCAGGTGCGTGTCATGACCGGCACGCCCCCGCCGTACTACACGGTCATGCCCGGCCGTGTGTTCCGGTCCGACACGGCCGACGCCACGCACATGCCGGTGTTCCACCAGATCGAGGGCCTGGTGGTCGACCGCGACATCACGTTCGCCGATCTGGCGGGCACCATCGATGCGTTCACCAAGGCCTACTTCGGCGGCGACTTCACGTCCCGCCTGCGTCCCTCGTACTTCCCGTTCACCGAGCCGTCGGCCGAGTTCGACATCCAGCGCCCCGACGGCACATGGCTCGAGCTGGGCGGCTGCGGCATGGTTCACCCCGACGTACTGCGCAACTGTGGGCTCGACCCGGACGAGTGGCAGGGCTTCGCCTTCGGTTTCGGGATCGACCGCCTGGCCGCGGCCCGCCATGGCGTCGACGACCTGCGTGACCTATTCACCAACGACATCCGCTTCCTGGCTCAATTTTGACCGTCGGGGCGGTGTGACTCTCCTAGGACACCGATGAAGGTCCTTCTCTCCTGGCTCCAAGACTTCGCGCCGATCGAGGGCGATCCCGTCGAAATCGGCGAGCACCTCAGCGATCTCGGCATGGCCGTCGAGCAGCTCGACCGCCTCGGCGAGGGACTCGACGGCATCGTCGTCGCCCGTGTGCTGGCGACGCGCCCGCACCCCAACGCCGACAAGATCCAACTCGTCGACGTCGATGCGGGTGACGGCGAGGCGCTGCAGATCGCTTGCGGCGCGTTCAACATGCGACCGGGCGACCTGGTTCCGCTGGCCACGGTCGGCACGGTCATGCCCAGCGGCCTGGAGATCGGTCGCCGCAAGCTGCGGGGCGAATGGTCCAACGGCATGCTGTGCTCGGCGCGCGAGCTCGGGCTGGGCAGCGACCACGCGGGGCATCTTCGTGCTGCCGCCCGGTCTCTCGGAACCGGGTGCCTCCTTCGCCGACGCGATGGGCATCGAGCGCGACGTGCTCTACGACCTCGAGGTCAACCCCAACCGCCCCGATGCGATGTCGGTGGCCGGCGTCGCCCGCGACCTGGCCGCCCGGCTGCGGTTGCCGTTCAGCCTGCCCGACCCCCAGGTCGACGAGGTCGGGGGGAAGCACATCGACTCCGTCCGTGTCGACGTGCTCGACCCGGACCTGTGCGGGCGGTTCAGCGCTCGGGTCCTGCAAGGAGTCACGGTCGGTCCGTCGGATCCGGCCATCGCCCAGCGGCTCACCCTCCTCGGCATGCGTCCCATCAACTCACTGGTCGACGTGTCCAACTACGTCATGCTCGAGCTGGGCCAGCCCAACCACCCGTACGACCTGGCCAAGATTCGGGGTGGCGGGCTGCGGGTGCGGCGGGCGCGGGCGGGCGAAACGCTGGTGACGCTCGACGACGTCGAGCGCAGGTTCAGGGGCGACGACCTGTTGATCTGCGACGCCGAGGACACGCCCATCGGCATCGCCGGGATCATGGGAGGTGCCGAAACCGAGATCGACACCACCACAACCGACGTGCTGCTGGAGATGGCCTGGTTCCTCCCCATCGCCATCGCCAAGACGTCGCGGCGGCTACGGCTGCGATCGGAGGCGTCGGCCCGCTTCGAGAAGGGCACCGACCCCGAGGTCATCGAACTGGCGCACGCTCGCTTCGCCGAGCTGCTGGCGCCCTCCGGGGCCCGCCTCGAGGCCGGGATGGTCGACGTACGCGGCGAGCTTCCGGCGCGGGAGCCGATCCGGGTCCGCACCGACCGGCTCAACCGCCTGCTGGGCACCGAGCTGACGTCCGGCCAGATCACCGAGCTGCTCACGCCCATCGGGTTCGCCAGCGACCCGGCGGGCAGCGCTAGCCCGGTCTCGAGCGGCCGGGCGCGAAGCGCCAAGGGCGGAAAGGAACGCCCCGAAGCTCCCGCTGCCGACGTCGAGGTCACGGTGCCGTCGTGGCGTTACGACTCGTCCACCGAGATCGACGTGGTCGAGGAGGTGGCGCGCCTGTACGGCTACTCCCGGATCGGGCGCAGCGTCCCGACCTCCGCGCACACGGGACGCCTCAGCGGCCGCCAGTTGGAGCGACGGCGACTCCGGTCGTTGCTGGTCGGCCGGGGTCTGTCCGAGGCCATGCCGCTGCCCTTCCTGGCTCCGGGCGACCTCGAGCGCTGTGGCCTGCCGGGCGATGGGATCGAGATCACCAACCCGCTCGTGAAGGAGGAGTCGATCCTGCGGACGTCGCTATTGCCGGGGCTGGTCAAGGCGCTGGCGACCAACGCGGCCCGACGCAACACGGGAGTGGGGCTCTGGGAGACGGGCCACGTCTTCCGGCGCCGCGACGGCGGCACCGCCGGGCCGAGCGCCTCGGGAGAAACCCTGCCCGACGAGCGGGAGATGCTCGGGGTGGTGCTCGGCGGTCGCGACGCTGCCGAAGCCGTGCGCGAGTGGCGGGCCGTGGCCGAGGTGCTGGGCGTGGCGGGCGTAGAGGTCGACAACGGCGTGGTGCCCGGCCTCCACCCGACGCGGTCGGCACGTCTTGTCGGACCGGCGGGCGAGCCCGTGGGCGCCGTGGGGGAGATCGACCCGGGCGTGCTCGAGATCCACGGCATCGGGGAGCGGGTCGGTTGGCTCGAGGTCGACCTCGACGTCGCAGCTGGCCTGCCACACCGCGAGCGCATCTACCGGCCGGTCAGCATCTATCCGTCGAGCGACGTCGACCTCGCCTTCGAAGTCGACGACGCCGTGCCGGCCGCAGCCATCGAGGCCGCGCTGCGGTCGGCGGCCGGCGACCACCTGGCGGCGCTGCGCCTGTTCGACGTCTATCGCGGAGCGGGCATCGCCGAGGGACGGCGCAGCCTGGCCTACTCCCTGCGCCTCGACGCCCTGGACCACACGCTGACCGACGACGAGGTTGCAGAGGTGCGCCGCCGCTGCATCGACGCGGTCGAGTCGGCCTACTCCGCGTCGTTGCGGGGCTGACACCACCGTCCAGCTCGTTTGATGACGGCCCGAGCGCACCCCGTAGCGGGGTCGAGCGATGCTTCCTGGGGTGGTAACGCTGGGACCGGGTGTCACGGGCACCCCGGAGCGCATCGCGCCCGAGCCCGTGATCGCGGCACATGCCGACCCGAGCCTCGCACACGAGCCTGCCCTCGACGGCTTGCGCGGCGTGGCGGTGGCCGTCGTCGTCGCCTTCCACCTGGGCCACCTCGAAGGAGGGTTCCTCGGAGTCGACCTGTTCTTCGTACTCTCGGGGTTCCTGATCACCTCGCTGCTGGTGACGGAGGCTCAGCGGCGCGGCACGGTCGACCTCCGCCGCTTCTGGTTGCGGCGCGTGCGGAGACTGCTCCCGGCACTCCTGGTCATGCTCGTCGGCGTGGCCATCTTGCTGGTGGCCTTCACGCCCGACGGGGACCGACCCCGCTTCCGCGCCGACGCGCTGGCCACGCTCGGGTACGTCGCCAACTGGGAGCGGATGGCAGGAAACCTGACGTACTGGGACATATTCACCCAGCCCTCGCCGCTCGACCACACCTGGAGCCTCGCGATCGAGGAACAGTTCTACCTGCTGTGGCCGCTGGTCGCGCTGGCGGTCCTGGGCTGGCGTCGGCGGTCGCGGGTGACTCAGCGCGCCCGGTTGCTGGGCGCGATCGCCGTCGCTGCTGCGTTGACGTCACTGGTGCTGCTGGGCTTGACCTATTCGCCGGTCGACACGAGCCGTGCCTACTTCGGGACGGACACGCGCATCGGCGCCACCCTCGGCGGTGCGGCGCTGGCCACGTTCGCCGCCGGCCGGGCGCGACGGCGGGGACGGCCGTCGGCCGCCCTGGACGTCGCGGGCGCCCTGGGACTGGTGATCATCGGTTGGTCGCTGGCCACGGTCGACGGCCAAGGGGGGTGGTACTACCGGGGCGGTCTCGGCCTGCTGATCCTGGCGGCGCTGGTGGTTATCAGGGCCACGACCGGGGGGCCGCCGGGCCGCGTCGCCCGTGTGCTGTCGTGGCGGCCGCTGTGCCTGCTCGGCATCGTCAGCTACGGCGTGTACCTGTGGCACTGGCCGGTGATCGTGTACGCCACCGAGGAGCGGCTGGGCGTGGGCGGCTGGCGCCTCGACGCGGTCCGGATCCTCGTCACGCTCGGCGTCGCAGCCGTGTCGTATTGCGTGGTCGAGCGGCCGATCCGCCGGGGCACCTGGCGGGTGTGGCGGGTGCGTTGGGCGTGGCCGATGACCGCCGGCGCCTTCGGCATCGCGCTCGTGGCCGTCCTGGCGGCCACGCAAGGCACGGTGCGGACGCCGGTGGGATCGGACCAGGCGGCAGCCGTGGGGGCCGCCGAACGGACCTCCGACATCTATCCCGCCGACATCCCGACCCGCGCCACGCGCCTCCTGCTCGTGGGCGACAGCGGGCCGGTCTTCCTGGGGCCGGAGCTGGAGCAGGAGGCCGCGAAGACAGGCGACTTCACGGTCGCCATGTCCACGGCCATGTTCTGCTCGCCCCTCTATGCCAGCGACGAGGTGCGCTTTCCCGACAAGGTCGTGAAGGTCCGCCCCTGTTCACCGGAACGGCGGCAGCGGTGGGCGGACGTCGTCGAGCGCTACGACCCCGAGGTGGTCGTCTATTACCTTGCCAACGCCGGCGGGCTGGGTGAGGTGCGCGTCGACGGCGAGTGGGTGATGGACTGCGACCCGGCGTTCGACGCCTACATCGCAGAAACCCTGCTGGCGGACGTCGAGATCCTCGCCGGGAAGGGCGCGATGGTGGTCCTGGCCACCAGCCCGTACGTCGACGTGCCCACGGACGACAGCGATGCGCAGGTCGACTGTCGCAACGAGAACCTCCGGGCGATCGCGGCGCGGCGCCCGGGCGTCCAGGTCCTGGACTTGAACCGCTTCGTGGCCGACCTCCAGCGGACCACGGGCGACCCGACGACCAGGGACCTGGTGCATCTCAACGAGCCCACTGCGCGGCGGGTGGCCAGCTGGATGCTGCCAGAGGTGGCAGCGCTGGTCGCGCAGTCGCCGGCTCGGTAGAGCGTGGGCGGATACGCACGTCCTCGTGTCATGCGGTGGTCAGCGCCCCGGGAGGCCCAGCTGTTGGGCTGCGACCCGGCAGCAATCCCACCGGTGCCCTCGAGCGCCCCATCCGCTGGGCCCTCTCAGCCCGGCGGGGCGAAGAACTCCAGCGCGATGTTGTCGGGGTCGCGGAAGGCGAGGGCTGACCCGTAGTGGGCCTCGATGATCCCTCCGTGGGCGATGTCCAGTTCCTCGAGCCGCGCCTGCCACTCCTCCATGGCCGCGCGGTCGGCGCAACCGAAAGAGATGTGATCGAGCCCGGTCTGGTGCTCGTTGAATCGCTCCCCGGTCGGCTCCGTGAACTCGTGAAGGGCGAACAGCACATCGCCGATCGCGAACGCCGCGTGGTGGAACGGGCCGGTGTCCTCGTCGAGGATCGGTGCCGACCCGAACAGCCGCTGGTACCAGGGCACGCTGACCGACAGGTCGTTCACCGTGACCGCGACGTGGGTGATCGAAGGGAAATCAGCCATTATCCGCCTTTCCGCCTAAGGCCTCGCCTCGTAGACGATGTTAACGGGCGTCTCGGCGGCCCGTCGGAAGCTCGTGAAGCCCGCCTCGGTGACCACGTCCCGCAGGCGTTCCTCGCCGGCCTGGGCACCGAGGGCCAGTCCCACCTCCTGCGCTCGCGACGCCGGGGTGCAGATCAGCGTCGAGGCGTTGTAGTAGATCTTGCCCACCGGGTTGATGTTGTCTTCCAGGCGGTCGTTGGCGTAGGGCTCGACGATCATCCACGTCCCGTCGGGGGCCAGGGTCGACCGGACGTGACGGGCGGCGCCAACCGGGTCACCCATGTCGTGCAGGCAGTCGAAGAAGGCCACGAAGTCGTAGTTCGTACCCGGGTAATCCTGTGCGGCGGCGACGTCGAAGCGGACGCGCTCACCCAGGCCGGCCGAGTCGGCGGACCGCCGGGCGGTCTCGATCGAGGCGTCGTGGTAGTCGAACCCGACGAACGACGACTCCGGAAATGCCGTGGCCATGATGAGCGTGCTGGCGCCGTGCCCGCAGCCGACGTCCGCCACCTTGGCGCCGGCCCGGAGCTTCACCTCGAGACCCTCGAGCGCCGGCAGCCACTCGTCGATCAGGTGGGCGGCGTAGCCCGGCCGGAAGAAGCGCTCGCAACCCACGAAGAGGTCCGGGTGGTGGTCGTGCCAGGCGACGCCCTCACCGGTCCGGAACGCCTCTGTGATGAGCGGCTCGTCCTTCACCGTCGACGCCGCCAGCTGGAACGCGCCGGGGATGAACACAGGTGCCCCCTGGTCGATGAGCAGGGCGGCGTGC
Source organism: uncultured bacterium (assembly GCA_963813485.1). GTDB lineage: Bacteria > Actinomycetota > Acidimicrobiia > Acidimicrobiales > VFJN01 > DASQUK01. Next base: position 317,131 of record CAWEZE010000013.1, on the reverse strand, counting down.
TCGGGCGGGAGCCGGAAGGTGCCGGCCGCATCGTCGTACTCCACATACCCCGCGGCCGCCTGCGCGGCCAGCCATTCCCCTACGTAGCGTTCGTTGGTGCCGGTCCGCTCGGCAAGCTCGGCCGGGCTCGTCGACTTGCCGTCCGCCATCGCCCGATAGAGCCCGAGGCGGTCGCCCACCAGCACGGTGGGCATGTGCAGGGCAGTGCCGAGGTCGCCGAGGAACCGCCCGACGAACGCATCGAGCTTGGACTGGTCGAGCGGCGCGGTCTCGGTCGTGGACATGTGGCCTCCTGGAGGGGTCTGGACGCGGCCTGTCCGCGTGTCCAGGAGGCGTGACACCGCCGGGCCGTCTGTGCCACGGGATGGCACAGGCACGAGGGCACTGTGTCAATTGGCGCAGAGTGGCTGACGGCCCGGTCGTAAGGTGGCGGTCGGTGCCCCCGAACCTCGTTTCCGCGGCGGAGCGGTTCGTCGGTCGGGCCGACGAGCTGCGTCGGATCGACCGCATCTTCACGGCCGCCCCCGAAGGGCGGGGAGCCGTGGCGTTGGTTTCCGGCGAGGCCGGGATCGGCAAGACCCGGTTCTGCGACGAGACGGCGGAGCGGGCCCGACGCGCCGGGCTGATCGTGGTGACAGCGCGGTGCTGGGGCGAGGGTGGCGCGCCGCCGTTGTGGCCATGGCAGCCGATCCTGGCCGAGCTGTGTGGTGACGAGGCGGCGCGCCTGCTCGGGCCGGGCACGGCGGCGACGACGGTCGAGGCCGTCGACGCCGATCGGTTCGCGCGGTTCTCGGCCATCGTCGACGCGCTGGGTACGGCGGCTGCAGGCGCCCCCGCATGCGTCGTCATCGACGACATTCACGCAGCCGACGCCGGCACCCTGCTGCTCACCCGCTTCGTCGCCCGCGCCATCCACCGGCTGCCGCTCGCCCTGATCGTGAGCCGGCGCAGTGGCGAGCCGTCAGGGGACGGCCTCGAGGCACGCTTGCTCGCCGAGATCGAGCGCGAGGCCATCCCGGTCGTGCTCCACCACTTCGACCTGGACGAGGCCACCACATTCCTGGCCGACCAGGGCCTGCGCCAGCTGGCGCCCGACCTGGTGCTGGCGCTCCTGAAGGTCACCGGTGGCAACCCGCTCTTCCTGCGGCGCATCGCCGCACTGGGCGCGCCCGATCCACAGCGGGCGTTGCCGGCGGGCCTCCGGGTGGCGATCGACCAGGCGCTTGCGGCGCTCTCGCCGGGGACCCAGCGGATCCTGCGGGCCAGCGCCGTGCTAGGACTGACACCGACGGTGTCCGAGGCCGCCGCCGTGTCGGAGGCCGATCCCCGGGCGGTGATCGACGCGGTCGTCGAGTCGACCGGCGCCGGACTGGTCACCTCGCTGCCCGGGGAAGCGCCCGATCGCTTCGTCTTCACCCACGGGCTGGTGCGCTCGGCGCTGGAGGACGCCCTGGCGCCGGGCGAGCGTTTCGGCGCCCACGCTCGCGCCGCACGCGTGGTGGCCGGGGCGGATGCGGGAACCGCGACGTCCGCCGGCGTCACCCCGGCCGATCGCCTCGCCCGGCGGGCGCATCACGCGCTGGCCGCGGCCCCGCGGTCGACCGCCGACGCCCGGACGGCGGTGGACGCCTGCCGGGACGCAGCCCGGTCCATGATCAACAGCTTCGCCTACGAGCGTGCGGACGGGCTGCTGTCGGCGGCCGTCGACCTCCATCACCCGGCGAGTCTCGGTCACCCGCCGGCCGCGCTGCTCGTCACTTGGGCCCAGGCGGCGCTTCTGAGTGGCCGCCTGGGCGAGGCGCGGCTCCGGTTCGACCGGGCCACGTCGGCCGCCGAGAGCGCGGACGATCCGGTGCTGTTCGCCGAGGCTGCGCTGGGTCTCGGGGGCCATTGGCTCAACGAGCACCGCGCGCCGGTGGACCGGGCCCGGGTCCTGGGGTTGCAACGCGCCGCACTTGCCGGTCTCCCCGCCAGCCACGAGGCGTTGCGTTGCCGGCTCACCGCGCGGCTTGCGGCCGAGAACGTGTACGACGGCGGTCCCATCGAGCCCGTACACGATGCACTGGCCGCCGCCCGCCGCAGCGGGGACCTCGGGGCGTTGGCCGAGGCGCTCTCGCTCTGTCATCACGCGCTGCTGATGCCCGAATTCGCGCGGAGGCGCCTCGACCTGGCCGATGAGCTGGTCCGGGTGGCGGCCGAGGGTGGTCACGGCGTCCTGGGGCTGATGGGCCTGTGCTGGCGGGCGGTCGACCTGTTCCTGCTGGGACACGACCGGGCCACGCGGGCGCTGGAGGACCTCCGGGCCCGGGCCGACGCGCTCGAGTGCCAGAACATCCTCTACATCGTCGACGTGCTGGACGTGATGCTGCTGATTCGCGCCGGACGCCTGGACGACGCCGAGGCGGCCGCCGCCCGTTGCTACGACCGGGGCGTCTCGGTCGGGGAGGTCGACGCGATCGGCTACCTGGGCGCCCACACGATGGCTATTCGCTGGATCCAGGGGCGCGACGCCGAGATCCTCGGGGCCGCTGAGGACATGGCGGCCTCGAACACGCTGGTAGAGGCGGAATTCGGCTTCCGGGCCACCGCCGCCGTCATCGCCGCGCGGGCGGGCCACCACGAGCGGGCGCGGGCCGGGCTCGGCCGGCTGTGCGCATGCGGCCTGGCGGCGCTGCCGCGGTCCAGCACCTGGCTGGCGGGCATGGCGGCCATCGTCGAGGTGGCGGCCATCGAGGGCGACGTTGCGGTGGCGCGCGAGGCCTACGAGCTGCTGGCCCCGTTTGCCGACCTTCCCGTCATGCCGTCGCTGGGGGTCATCTGCCTGGGGTCGACCGAGCGCTTCCTCGGGCTCGCGGCCCGGACTGCTGGCGACACCGACCAGGCGATCACGCACTTCGAGCGAGCCATTGCGGCAGACCGGCGGCTGGGCAACCGACCGCTGGCGGCGATCGCGGCCGCCGACCTGGCGTCCACGCTTGCCGGGCGGGCGCAGGCCGGCGACGGCGCCCGGTCGGCGGCCCTCTGGGACCGTGCCATCCGCGACGCGGAGAGCATGGGCATGACCACACGGGCCGAGGCGTGGCGGGCGGAGTCGTCGAAGCCGGCGGAGTCGATCGTCCCGGCCGCTGCCGGCACGATCGACCTCACCCGCGGCAACGGCACCGCCGGTGGCTCAGGTGACGAACAGCACGGGTTCATGCGGCGGCACGGGCGTGGCTGGTTGGTGGAGCTCGGTGACCATCGGGCGGTCGTTCCCGACCTGGTGGGGATGGTCTATCTGGCCGAGCTGGTGGCCCATCCCGCCCGACCGATCTCCGCATTGACGCTCGCGGGCGGTGGCAGCCCCGGGGGGGCCCGCCACGAGATCATCGACCGCCAGGCCCGGGACGCCTATGTGCTGCGAGCGCGTGAGCTGGCGGACGACCTCGCCGAGGCCGAGGCCGACCACGACCTGGGTCGCGCCGATCGGATCCGCATCGAACTGGACGCGGTGGTTGCGCAGATCGAGGAGGCGACCGGCCTGGGTGGCCGCCCCCGCGCCTTCACCAACGAGCACGAGCGGGCGCGGACGTCGGTCCGCAAGGCGATCAAGCGGGCGATCGACGAGGTCAGAGGGGCCGACCCGGTGGTGGGGGAGATCCTCGATGCCACGGTGGTGACCGGTTCGGTGTGCATGTACACGCCCGCGTCGTCGCCACACAACGTCCGCTGGACGGTGCGGCCGTCGATCGACGCCGCCGCGGACGGGTGATCCAACCACTTTGCATGAGTATGCATAGTGCCGTATGCTCGATCGATGACCTCGGTGGGCATCGTCGGCGCCTCCGGCTACACCGGAGCCGAGCTGCTGCGGCTGTGCAGCCAGCACCCGCAGCTCCAGGTGCGCGTGGCCACTGCGGATTCGCAGGCGGGTGCCCGCGTGGCGGAGGTGTACCCGAGCCTGGCAGCGGCGTTTCCCACCTTGACCCTGGGCAAGTTCGACGCCGAGTCGTGCGACGGCCTCGACCTCGTTTTCCTCGCGCTGCCGCACGGCGCCTCGCAGGACATCGTGCCCGACCTCACGGGTCGCGTGGGACGGATCGTCGACCTGGCCGCCGACTTCCGGCTGGACGATCCCGGGTTGTACCCGGCGTGGTACGGCGCCGAGCACGCTCGACCCGACCTGCTCGGGAGCTTCGCCTATGGGCTGCCAGAGCTGTTCCGCGCCGACATCGCCGGGGCGTCGAAGGTCGCTGCCCCGGGCTGCTACGTCACCGCCGCGGTCCTGGCCCTGGCGCCGCTGGTGCGGCGCGGGCTGGTGGAGGCGACCGGGATCGTGGTGGACGCCGCCAGCGGTGTGTCCGGCGCCGGCCGGTCCCCCAAACCGACAACCGCCTTCTGCGCCGTTGACGAGGACTTCACCGCCTACGGCCTGCTTACCCACCGGCATACGCCCGAGATCGAGCAGGGCCTGAGCCGGGTCGCCCCCGGCGCTCGGGCGCAGGTCCTGTTCACGCCCCACCTTGCGCCGATGAACCGGGGGATCCTCGCCACGTGCTACGCCCGCTCCTCCGGGTCGGGCACGACCACCACCGACGTCATGGACGCCGTGCGGACCACCTGGCGCGGCGAGCCGTTCGTGGTGGTGACCGACGGCTCGCCGTCGACCAAGGCGACGCTGGGGTCGAACGCCGTCCACGTCACCGCCATGGCCGATCCTCGGACGGGCTGGATCGTCGCCCTCGCCGCGCTGGACAACCTGGTCAAGGGCGCGTCAGGTCAGGCGATCCAGTGCGCCAATCTCATGCTCGGCCTGCCGGAGACCAGCGGCCTCCCGACCGTGGGCGTCTACCCGTGAGCGGGCACGAAGTGCGAGCGAACCATGAACACAGTGCGTCTATCGCCGCGGCGCGGCGATCGCTCATTGGCGAGCCGGAGGCGAGCCGATGAGCGTCGTCGCCCCGGCGGGATTCGCGGCTGGCGGCGTGGCGTGCGGCATCAAGGCATCGGGCGAGCGCGACCTGTCGCTGGTGGCGGTCGCCGGTGGCGGCGCCGTGGCCGCCGCCGGCGTGTTCACCCAGAACGTGGTGGTGGCGGCGCCGGTCGTCGTGAGCCGCCGGCACCTGGCGGCGACCGAGGGACGGGCCGCCGCGGTGGTCCTGTCGAGTGGCAACGCCAACGCCGCCACCGGCGAGCGGGGCGAGGCCGACGCGGAGACGATGTGCGCGCTGGTCGCGAGCGAGTTGTGCTGCCCGCCCGAGGCAGTCCTCGTGTGCTCCACCGGGCTGATCGGGTTCGCGCTGCCGATGGACGCCATTGCGGCCGGCGTGCCCCGCCTGGTGTCCGAACGGGGTGGCGCCCCCAGCCAGGGGATCGCCGCCGCGGAAGCGATCATGACCACCGACACGCACCGCAAGGAGACGGTCGTGCGGAGCGACGGGTTCGTGGTCGGCGGCATGGCCAAGGGTGCCGCGATGCTGGCGCCCAACATGGCCACGATGCTCGCGGTGCTCACCACTGACGCCGCCGTGGATCCGCCGGCCCTCGATCGGGTGCTGCGCGCGGGTGTGGCCGACAGCTTCAACGCCGTCACCGTCGACGGCTGCACGTCCACCAACGACACGGTCCTGATCCTGGCCAATGGCCGGTCGGGCCCGCCCGACGGGGACGCGTTCGCCGCGGCGGTGGCTGCCGCCTGCGAGGACCTGGCAACGCAGATGGTGGGCGACGCGGAGGGCCACACCAAGGTCGTCCGGGTGCGCGTGACCGGCGCCGCCTCCGACGACGAGGCCCGCCAGGCGGCCCGCAAGGTGGCGGACAGCCAGCTGGCCAAGTGCTCGTGGTTCGGCGGCGACCCCTACTGGGGACGGGTGGCGAGTGACCTGGGCACCGCGGGCGTCAAGCTCGACCCCGCCGAGCTGACGATCGCGTACGGCGGCACCGTGGTGAGCCGGGGTTGCGTCGGCATCGAGCACGACGCCGCCGCCGTGGCCGAGCACATGGCCGGGGAGTACCTCGAGCTTTGCTGCGACCTGGGCGTCGGTGACGGATACGCCCGGGTCCTCACCAACGACCTCGCCCCCGGGTATATCGACGAGAACAAGGGGACGTCTTGAGCCGGCTACGCCCGTCCGCGCCCCTCCGCTCACGGGTCCTGTCGCCTCCGGTGCGGGGCCTACCGCCGCCGGCGCCAACAAGCGCCGGCAGCGGTCCCGCATCCTCAGCGCCACCCGCTCGCTACCCGCCCTCCGACGCGGCAGGGGAAGCGGCCTCGGGCTCCGACGTTGTGTCTCCCGCTCCTGGCGGCTCCGCCGCCGGGCCGCTCGGGCCCCGGGGCCGAGTCAGAATCCTGCTGGAGGCGCTCCCCTATATCCAGCGGTTCCGGGGCTCGGTGGTGGTGGTGAAGTACGGCGGGGCCGCCATGGTCGATCCCGAGCTGGGGCGCGCCGTGGTCGACGACGTGGTGCTCTTGCGGGCGGTGGGCCTGCGGCCGGTGGTGGTGCACGGCGGCGGTCCGCAGATCAGCGAGCTCATGGCCCGGCTGGGCAAGGAGCCCGAGTTCCGCGACGGCCTGCGCGTCACCGACGCCGAGACGGTGGACATCGCCCGGATGGTGCTCGTCGGCAAGGTCAACCGCGACATCGTGTCGGCCGTCAACGTCCACGGTCCCCTGGCGGTGGGGCTCTCGGGCGAGGACGCCGGCCTCCTGTTGGCCGGGGCCCGCAACCCCGAGCTCGGCTACGTGGGTGACGTGCGCTCGGTCAACCCGGCGATTCTCCAGCGGCTGCTGGCCGAGGATCTCATCCCGGTGGTCTCGACGATCGGATCCGATCCCACCGGGCAGGCCTACAACATCAACGCGGACACCGTGGCGGGTGCATTGGCGGAAGCGCTGGAGGCGGAGAAGGCCATGTTCCTGACCGACGTCGCCGGCCTGCTCGCAGACGTCGACGAGCCGGACTCGCTCGTGAGTCACATCACCGCCGATGAGCTCGAGGCGATGATCGACGACAGCCGCCTCACCGGGGGGATGATCCCCAAGGCCGCCGCCGCCGTCCATGCGGTCCGCAACGGCGTGAGGTCGGCGCACCTGATGGACGGGCGGGTACCGCACGTCCTCCTACTGGAGCTGTTCAGCGACGCCGGCGTCGGCACCATGATCACCGCCGAGGGTGCGGAGGCATGACCAGCCCGCTCATGCCCACCTACCCGGCCCCGCCGGTGACCTTCGTTCGGGGCGAGGGCTCCTACCTGTTCGACGGCGCCGGGCGGCGCTACCTCGACTGCCTGTCGGGGCTGGCGGTGACCTCACTGGGTCATGCCCACCCGGCGGTGGCCGCGGCGCTGCACGACCAGGCGTCGACGCTGCTGCACGTGTCGAACCTGTTCGGCACCGAGCCCGGCCCGGATGTGGCACGCACGCTCGACCGCCTCGTGGGCGACGGCGACCCCGCCGGTGGTCAGGTGTTCTTCTGCAACTCCGGTGCCGAGGCCAACGAGTGCGCCCTGAAGCTGGCCCGGCGCTGGGGCAGAGGCCGAGCGGAGGGGAGGCCCGGCGCCGGAGACGCCAAGACGGCGTGATGGCCGCGGCCGCTACGTGGTCGTCTCCGCCTACGGCAGCTTCCACGGCCGGACGCTGGCGACCCTCCATGCGACCGGACAGCCCGCCAAGCACGAGCCGTTCCAGCCGCTGCCCGAGGGCTTCCGCCACGTCGCATGGGACGACCTCGACGCATTGGCGGCGGCGCTCGATCCCAGCGTGGCCGCCGTCCTGCTCGAGCCGGTGCAGGGCGAGGGAGGGGTGAACCCGGCGAGTGCCGCTTATTTCGAGGGCGTGCGCCGGTTGTGCGACGAGCGGGGCGCGCTGCTCATCGTCGACGAGGTGCAGACCGGCCTGGGACGGACCGGCCGGTGGTTCGGCTTCCAGCACTTCGGCGTGCGCCCCGACGTGGTCACCGTGGCCAAGGCCCTCGGCAACGGTGTGCCGATCGGCGCGTGCTGGGCCCGTGCCGACGTGGCCTCGGTGTTCGAGCCGGGGGACCACGCCACGACGTTCGGCGGCCAGCCGCTGGCGACGGCCGCGGCGCGTGCCGTCCTGGCCGTCATGCAGATCGAGGACGTGCCGGAGCGGGCGGCGCGGGCCGGTGCCCGGTTCCGCGAGCGGCTGGGCCCCCTCCCCACCGTGGCCAGCGTGCGCGGGCTGGGCCTCCTGCTCGCGGTAGAGCTCTCCGGGCGCGACGCCCGCGACGTGAATGCGGCGCTCCTGGACGCCGGCCTGGTTGCCAACGCGGTCACGCCCACGGCGCTGCGCCTGACCCCGTCGCTGTTGATCAGCGACGACGAGATCGACGAAGCCACCACCATCATCGAGAAGGTCCTCCAATGACGAGCACTCCGGTGACCGTGCGCCACGTACTCGACCTGGACGACCTGTCGCCGGACGAGCTGCGCGAGGTCCTGCGGCGGTCGACCACGCCCATCGCCCACCGGCCCCTGGTGGGGCGGACCGTGGGCCTGTATTTCGAGAAGCCGTCGCTGCGCACCAGGCACTCCTGCGAGGCGGCGATCGTCCAGCTGGGCGGCCATCCGGTCACGTTCCGGCGCGACGAGGTCGGCAGCGGGGAGCGGGAGCCGATCGCCGACATCGCCCGGGTGCTGTCCGGCTACCACGCCGCGCTCGGTGCCCGGGTCTTCGACCACGGCCTGCTCGAAGAGCTGGCGGGCGCCGCCACGATCCCGGTCGTCAACCTCCTCTCGGACCGGGGCCATCCTTGCCAGGCGCTCGCCGACCTGCTGACGATGAACCAGACGCTGGGTGAGCTGGCCGGCGCCACGGTCGCCTGGGTGGGCGACTTCAACAACGTCGCCCGGTCGCTGGCCATCGGCGGCACGATGCTGGGCATGAAGGTGCAGCTGGCCTGCCCGCCCGGTTACGGCCCGGCCGACGACGATCTCGACCGCCTCCGGGCGCTGGGCGGCGAGCCGGCCGTGACCACCAGGCCCGAGGAGGCGGTGGCGGGCGCGGCGGCGGTGCACACCGACGTGTGGGCGTCGATGGGCCAGGAGGAAGAGGCGAGGGCCCGGTCACGCGCGTTCGAGGGGTTCTCGGTCGACGACCGCCTGATGGCCGCGGCTGCGCCCGGGGCGGTGTTCATGCACTGCATGCCGGCGCATCGCGGCGAGGAGGCGGCGGCCTCGGTGGTCGACGGTCCGCAGAGCCGCATGATCCTCCAGGCCCACAACCGCCTCCACAGCATGCGGGGCCTGCTCAGCTGGCTCGTGGAGCACCCGGGATCATGACCGTTCCTCCCCGGAGGCTGCGCCCCGGCACCCCAGCGACGTCGGGTCGCCGTAAGGCGCTCGCGCCGTCGATCGGTCTGGAGCTGCGCTCATGACCGTCGACCGTGCTCCCGGCCGTGGCTTGGCCAAGCCCCAGCGCCAGCATCGGGTGGCCCGGCTGCTGTCCGACCACGACGTCACCAGCCAGGGCCAGCTCGTGGAGCTGCTGGCGGCGGAGGGCGTGGCCGCCACCCAGGCCACCGTGTCGCGCGACCTCGAGGACCTCGGCGCCATCAAGGTGCGGGGCCGGGGTGGCGAGACCGTCTACGCCATCCCCGAGCTGCCGAGCGAGCAGCGGGCCCCGGAGGATCACCTCCGCCGGGTGTTCAGCGAATGGGTCGTGGAGGTGGCGCACTCCGCCAACCTGGTGGTGCTGCGCACGCCGCCCGGATCCGCCCACGTGGTGGGATCCGCCCTGGACCGGTCGGGCCTGCCCGGGGTCATCGGCACGGTGGCCGGCGACGACACGCTGGTCGTGGTGGTCGCCGAGGACACGACCGGCGCGGCGATGGCCCGCCAGCTCGCAGAGATGGCCGGCCTGTAGAGATCACGAGAGAAGGAATCGACGATGCCAAAGCGAGTGGTCCTCGCGTACAGCGGCGGCCTCGACACCTCGGTGGCCGTGCGGTGGATGACCGACAACCAGGGCGTCGAGGTGATCGCCCTGGCGGTCGACGTCGGCCAGTCGTCCGACGACTGGGACGTCGTCCGCGACCGCGCCCTCGCTGCCGGCGCCGTCGACGCCATCGTGGTCGACGCGCGGGACGAGTTCGCCCGCGAGTACTGCGTGCCGGTGCTCAAGGCCAATGCTCTCTACGAGGGCCGCTACCCGCTGGTCTCGGCGCTGTCCCGTCCAGTGATTGTCAGGCACCTGGTGGAGGCGGCGCGCGAGCACGGTGCCGATGCCGTGGCCCACGGCTGCACCGGAAAGGGCAACGACCAGGTCCGCTTCGAGGTGTCGACCCGGGCCCTGGCGCCCGACCTCGAGGTCGTGGCGCCGGTGCGCTCGTGGGGCATGACCCGGCAGGACTGCATCCTCTACGCCTACGACCACGCCATACCCATCACGGCCACCAAGGAGAAGCTGTACTCCATCGACGACAACCTCTGGGGACGGGCGATCGAGTGCGGCGAGATGGAGGACCCGTGGGCGGTGCCACCCCCGGGCGTCTGGCTGCTCACCAAGCCAACGGCCACAGAGCCGACCGACGTCGTGATCGGTTTCGACCGCGGTGTCCCCGTGTCCCTCGACGGCGTGACGCTCGGACCCGCCGACCTGATCGAACAGCTCGGGCAAGTCGTCGGCTCCTACGGCTGGGGGCGCATCGACATGGTCGAGAACCGGCGCGTCGGCATCAAGAGCCGCGAGACCTACGAGTGCCCGGGCAGCCTGGCCATCATGTTGGCGCACGCCGACCTCGAGTCGATCTGCCTCGAACGTGACCTCCAGCGCGAGAAGACCAGGCTCGAGAGCCGGTACGCCGAGCTGGTGTACGACGGGCTGTGGTTCAGCCCGCTCCGCCAGGCGCTCGACGCCTTCGTCGACGAGAGCCAGCGCCACGTGACCGGGGAGGTGCGCCTGCACCTGTCGCCGGGCTCGGTGCACGTGACGGGTCGGCGCAGCCCCCACAGCCTGTACAACTACAGCCTGGCCACCTACGACGACGCCGACAGCTTCCGCCACGCCGACAGCGAAGGCTTCGTGCGGCTGTGGGGCCTCGGCATCGAGACGTGGTCATCGATCCAGGGCCCGGGTGCCGAGGCATGATTCGGTCGTGAGTGTGCGGAGCGAGCGAACCATGAACACAGTGCATGACTCGCCGCGAAGCGGCGATGTGCTCATGGGCCTACCCCGCAGGGGTCGCCCGTGAGCACGCTCTGGCAGGGTCGATTCGCCGAGGAACCGGCCGACGAGCTCCTGGCCTTCACGGTCAGCCTGCCGTTCGATCGGCGGCTGGCCGGGGACGACCTGGAGGGCAGCCGGGCCCATGTCAAGGGGCTCACCCGCGCCGGGATCCTCAGCGAGGACGAGGCGGACCTGGTGCGGACCGCACTCGAACGCGTGGGCGAGGAGCTCCGGAAGGGGACGTTCGCGTTCGAACCCAGCGACGAGGACATCCACACCGCCATCGAACGGCGGGTGATCGAATTGGCCGGCACGGCCGGCGCCAAGCTCCACTCCGGCCGCAGCCGCAACGACCAGGTGGCCACGGCGCTGCGCCTGTGGTGCAAACGCGAGCTCACCAGCCTCGCCCGGCGGGTAGTGGCGCTCCAGCGGGTGCTGCTGGAGCGGGCCCGCGAGGTCGGTCCGGCCTACCTTCCGGGCTACACGCACCTGCAGCGGGCACAGCCCGTGACACTGGCCCACCACCTGCTCGCCCACGGCTGGGCGCTGGCTCGTGACGTCGACCGACTCGCCGACTGCCGGCGGCGGCTGGACGTGTCACCGCTGGGCGCCGGGGCACTGGCCGGGTCGTCGCTGCCGCTCGACCCCGACTTCACGGCCGAGCAGCTCGGGTTCGGTAGCCGGTTCGAGAACAGCCTCGACGCCGTGAGCGATCGAGACTTCGTGGCCGAGGCGCTGTTCGTCCTCAGCCTGGTGGCGGTGCACCTGTCGCGCATGGGCGAGGAGGTGATCCTGTGGTCGACCGATGAGTTCGGGTTCGTGCGGCTCGACGACGCCTATGCCACCGGGTCGTCGATGCTGCCGCAGAAGAAGAACCCCGACATCGCCGAGCTGGCCCGGGGCAAGGCGGGGCGGCTGATCGGCGACCTGGCGGGGCTGCTGGCGACGCTGAAGGGCCTGCCGCTCAGCTACAACCGCGATCTACAGGAGGACAAGGAGCCGCTGTTCGACGCCGTCGAGCAACTCTCGCTGGCACTGGCGGCCATGGCGGGCCTCTACGGAACGCTGGCCTTCAACCTGGATCGCATGCAGCGGGCGGCCGATTCGCCCTACGCGGCGGCCACCGACCTCGCCGAGCTGCTGGTGGACCGGGGCGTGCCGTTCAGGGACGCGCACGCGCTGGTGGGTGCGCTGGTGCGCGACAGCTTGGAGCGCCACGTTCCGCTGACCGAGCTGGTCGAGGCGCATCCCGACCTCGGTTCCGAGGGTGCGGCCCTGCTCGAGCCCGGCCGGCCGGTGGCGCGCCGCCGCACGCCGGGCGGTGCCGGGCCGGAACCGGTCGAGGAGCAGCTCGAGCGCTTCGAACGCCGGATGGCTGTCGACGTGGAGCGCTTGGGGCTGGAAGAGTCGACCGAGTGAGCCCGCCGTACCGCCACGAGCTACGTGTCCGTTACGGCGAGGTCGACATGCAGCGCCATGTCTTCAACGCCCACTACCTGGCGTACGTCGACGACGCCTTCGACACGTGGCTGCGGTCGGCCCTTGGCCGCGAGTACGAGTCGACCTTCGACATGGTGCTCAAGCGGGCGGAGGTCACCTGGCACGGCGGAGCGACGTTCGGCGACGTGCTCGCCATCGACGTGGGCGTCCGGCGCTGGGGCACCACCAGCTTCGACATCGGCTACGAGGGATCGGTCGGGGAGCAGCCGGTTTTCACGGCCGTCGTGACCTACGTGTCGGTGGCGCCCGGCACCACCGACCCCGCGCCGGTGCCGGAGGCCGTGCGGTCGGCACTCGCGTGATGATCGTCGGGCGCGACTTCTACCGCCGCGACCCGCGGGAGGTGGCGCCGGAGCTGCTGAACAAGCTCATGGTGCGGCGAGGGACCGTCGACGCCGACGGCCCGGAGTCGGGCGACCGGGTCGGCCGCATCGTCGAGGTCGAGGCCTACTGCGGCGGCATCGACCCCGGCAGCCACGCGTACCGGGGCATGACGCCGCGCAACCGCACGATGTTCGGACCGCCCGGTGGGCTCTACGTGTACTTCACCTACGGCATGCACTGGTGCGCCAACGCGGTGTGCGGCGAGGACGGCGAGGGCGTGGCGGTGCTCCTCCGGGCGCTTGCCCCGGTGGCCGGCCTCGACGCCATGCGAGCGGTCCGGCCCCGGGCAAGGCGGGATCGCGACCTCTGCAGCGGACCGGCGAAGCTCTGCCAGGCGCTCGGGCTCGGCCACGCGTTCGACGGCGCCGACCTGGTCACCGGCGACCGCGGGGTCGTCGTGTGCGACGACGGCACGCCGCCCGCCGGCGGATCCGGCGCAGACGACGCGCATCGGGCTCAGCGCCGGGGCCGAGCATCCCTGGCGCTGGTACGTGCGTGGCGACCCCAACGTGTCAACCGGAGGGGGGAGGGTCTCCCGCCCTCGTCCGACTCCCCCCACCTGAGGCGCCGCCTTCGGCGGCACTCACCGCGAGTCGCTCCGTGCCCACGCTTCTGTCAGGCGTCGGTGGGCGAGACGCAGGACGGCATGCGGTTGGCCTTGGCGAACTCGTCGATCCAGCCGGTGATCTGCTGGCCCTCGCCGGGCTTCTCCGACACGAGCAGTCGGGCATCGGGGTCCGTGCGCAGGGCGTCGGCGTACCTTTCGCGATCGCCGAGATAGGTGCGCCAGTCGCCCAACCACTCGTTGGCCCGCCGGCGCTGGTCCCCGGCGGGCGCCAAGGTCGCGCGGTCTTCGAGGTCGTCGAGCATGGCGGCGTAGGCGCCGTTGGCCCGCGCCAGCACGTCCGCCCGCTCGGCGGCCGTGTGCGAGGCGCTGGCGACCGGCAGCCGGTCCACCTCCTCCAGCGCGCTGGCGCAGCGCTCCTCGGCCGCCGCCGCGAACGCCGGGTCGTCGAGGCGATCGATCGGGGGCTCCCGTCCCGGGCCGAAGGCCAGGAACAGCACGTAACCCCACATCGACACGAGCGCGCAGACGACGACGAGGACGACCGTCCGGCCCAGGCGTGACCCGTGCCCGGCCGACGCGCCGTCGTCGCTGTCGTCGCTGTCGTCGCTGGTCGGAACCCGTGGGGCCTCGACGGTCACCACACCAGGCTCCCCGTCCCGGCCCGGTAGCGTCCAGTCCGTGAGCGAGCGTCAGCGAGCGAACCAATGAGCACCACGCTCCTCGACGACCTGGACGCACGCGGGCTGGTCCAGGACTCGACCGATCGCGAGCAACTGGGGGCCCGGCTGGCCGCCGGTCCCATCAGCCTGTACTACGGCTGCGATCCGACGGCCGACAGCCTGCACATCGGGAACCTCATCGGCCTGCTGGTGCTGCGCCGGTTCCAGGACGCCGGCCACCGGCCCGTGGCCCTGGCCGGGGGCGCCACCGGCATGGTCGGCGATCCCAGCGGTGTGTCCGAGGAGCGCAACCTGCTCGACGCCGAGACCCTCGACGCCAACGTGGCCGCCATCAAGACCCAGATGGCGCGCATCCTCGACTTCGGCGAAGGTGGTGCGCTCCTCGTGGACAACCGCGACTGGACTGCGGACGTCACTCTCCTCGATTTCCTGCGCGGCGTCGGCAAGCACGTCACGGTCAACCAGATGCTGGCGCGGGAATCGGTGCGGGCCCGGCTCGCCGGCGAGAGGGGCATCAGCTACACCGAGTTCAGCTACATGCTGCTGCAGGCCCACGACTACCTGTGGCTCAACGAGCACCTCGGCGTCGAGCTCCAGATCGGCGGATCCGACCAGTGGGGCAACATCCTCTCGGGCATCGACCTCGTGCGCCGCGTGCGGGGCGAGGCGGTCCACGGGCTGTCGTGGCCGCTGATCACCGCGCCGGACGGGTCGAAGCTGGGCAAGACGACCGGGGGCCGAATCTGGCTCGATCCCGCCAAGACCAGCCCCTACCGCTTCTACCAGCACTGGATGCAGACCGACGACCGGCAGGTCAGGGAATATCTGGCCAAGTTCACGTTGTTGGATATGTCTGCCGTCGACGAGCTGGCAGCCGACCATGTGAAGGCGCCGGAGCGTCGGCGAGGACAAAGGGTGCTGGCGGGTGAGGTCACGGCGCTGGTGCACGGCGAGGGCGCGGCGCGGGCCGCCGAGCAGGCGTCTGACATCCTGTTCGGCGGATCACCGGTGGCAGCCGATGGCGATGCGCTGGCGGCCGTGGCGGCGGAGGTTGCGACCGCGCCGCTGGGCTCCGACGAGGACCTGTCCGCCGGGCTCGATCTCGTGCCGCTGCTGGTCGATGCGGAGCTCGCCAGCTCCAGGGGCGACGCGCGTCGGTCCCTGGAACAGGGCGCAGTGTCGGTCAACGGTGAGCGCGTCCAGGCGGGCCGCCTGATCGGGAAGGGTGACGTCCTTCACGGTCGGTACGTGGTGCTGCGAAAGGGCAAGAAGTCCTATGCTGTCCTCGTCCGGGACGGCGGCTGAGCAGGGCTGAGAAATCCCCCGGAAACCTGGCTCTCAGGTTGACGGTTCCCTGGTTGGTCGTTAGATTGATCCTTCGCCCCGGCGCGGCCTGATGGTCGCCCGCGGCGCACGCAAGGCCGGCACCAACGCTCCCGATCGGGGCCGCGTGCCGGGAGCGTTGGTCGCTCCTTGAAAACAGAAGAGAGGACGAGAGAGCGAGTGCGGGCGACCGCTCCGGGAGTTTCTTCCGGCGTGGTCGTTTGAAACGAAACGCACCGTCAATTATCCGGGTGGTGCTTGCACCATCCGATGGTGCCAGTGCCTTGGCTCGAGTGATTCCGCTCGAGTGCGAGGCGTCTCTATCGAAGGGTGTCGTCGCTTGGCGACGGCGCTCGAGGTTTCGACGGAGAGTTTGATCCTGGCTCAGGACGAACGCTGGCGGCGTGCTTAACACATGCAAGTCGAACGAGATCCAACCAGTGGCAACACTGGGGAAGATCTAGTGGCGAACGGGTGAGTAACACGTGAGGAACCTGCCCCGAAGACTGGGATAAGCCCTCGAAAGGGGGTCTAATACCGGATGTCCTTCTCAGGCCGCATGGCCAGAGGAGGAAAGGTCCGCTGCTTCGGGAGGGCCTCGCGGCCTATCAGCTTGTTGGTGAGGTAACGGCTCACCAAGGCGACGACGGGTAGCTGGTCTGAGAGGACGATCAGCCACACTGGGACTGAGACACGGCCCAGACTCCTACGGGAGGCAGCAGTGGGGAATCTTGCGCAATGGGCGAAAGCCTGACGCAGCAACGCCGCGTGCGGGATGACGGCCTTCGGGTTGTAAACCGCTTTCAGTGGGGACGAAATCAGACGGTACCCACAGAAGAAGCCCCGGCCAACTACGTGCCAGCAGCCGCGGTAACACGTAGGGGGCAAGCGTTGTCCGGATTCATTGGGCGTAAAGAGCTCGTAGGCGGCTCAGTAAGTCGGGTGTGAAACCCTCAGGCTCAACCTGGGGACGCCACTCGATACTGCTGTGGCTAGAGTCCAGTAGGGGAGTGTGGAATTCCCGGTGTAGCGGTGAAATGCGCAGATATCGGGAGGAACACCAGCGGCGAAGGCGGCACTCTGGGCTGGTACTGACGCTGAGGAGCGAAAGCGTGGGTAGCAAACAGGATTAGATACCCTGGTAGTCCACGCCGTAAACGTTGGGCACTAGGTGTGGGGCCCCTCCAACGGGTTCCGTGCCGTAGCTAACGCATTAAGTGCCCCGCCTGGGGAGTACGGCCGCAAGGCTAAAACTCAAAGGAATTGACGGGGGCCCGCACAAGCGGCGGAGCATGTTGCTTAATTCGAGGCAACGCGAAGAACCTTACCTGGGCTTGACATGTAGGGAAAAGCCGTAGAGATACGGTGTCCTTCGGGGCCCTACACAGGTGGTGCATGGCTGTCGTCAGCTCGTGTCGTGAGATGTTGGGTTAAGTCCCGCAACGAGCGCAACCCCTGTCCCATGTTGCCAGCGGGTAATGCCGGGGACTCTTGGGAGACTGCCGGGGTCAACTCGGAGGAAGGTGGGGACGAGGTCAAGTCATCATGCCCCTTATGTCCAGGGCTGCAAACATGCTACAATGGCCAGTACAAAGGGCTGCGAAACCGCGAGGTCGAGCGAATCCCGTAAAGCTGGTCTCAGTTCGGATTGGAGTCTGCAACTCGACTCCATGAAGCCGGAGTCGCTAGTAATCCCGGATCAGCAACGCCGGGGTGAATACGTTCCCGGGCCTTGTACACACCGCCCGTCACACCACGAAAGTCGGTAACACCCGAAGCCAGTGGCCCAACCCTTGTGGAGGGAGCTGTCGAAGGTGGGATCGGCGATTGGGGTGAAGTCGTAACAAGGTAGCCGTACCGGAAGGTGCGGCTGGATCACCTCCTTTCTAAGGAGTCAAGGTTCCTGCATTCGCAGGGACGACTCCCAGTTGGAGCCTCGCTCGGTCCGGTCCATGGCGATGTCGTCGGTTGTAGGTGTTTCCTCCCGACGGCCGAGCCCGGGCCTGACGACCGTTCCTCTCTTCTGTTTTGAGGGAGCGACCCTCCTTCACCTCGAGGCTCCGCCGGCGATGCCCCAGTGGCTGCGCCGGCGTCCTCGTCTCCGGACTTGGCGTCGTGTGACCCGCGTCCGCGCTCCTTGAGAACTGCATAGCGAGCACGAGCATCTTTGTTCTTCCAAGCTACAAAGAGCCAACGGTGGATGCCTTGGCGTCTGACACCGATGAAGGACGTGGGTGGCTGCGAAAAGCCACGGGGAGCTGCCGACCAAGCTTTGATCCGTGGATATCCGAATGGGGAAACCCGGCACCCGTGATGGGGTGTCACTCCGGCCCGAACACATACGGCCGGGAGAGGGAACCGGGGGAATTGAAACATCTCAGTACCCCGAGGAAGAGAAAGCAATTGCGACTCCCTGAGTAGCGGCGAGCGAAAGGGGATCAGCCCAAACCGAACTGGTGCAATAGCCCGATGGCGTTGCCAGCTCGGGGTTGTGGGACCGACACCTGCCGCATCGGAGGCAGGACCGAGTTACAAAGCTGCCGTCTAGCAGAAGCGTTCTGGAAAGGCGCGCCACAGCGGGTAACAGCCCCGTACGCGAAAGATGAGCAGCCTCGGGTCGTCATCCCAAGTAACGCCGGGACCGTGAAAACCGGCGTGAATCTGCGAGGACCACCTCGTAAGGCTAAGTATGTTCAGACGACCGATAGTGCACGAGTACCGTGAGGGAAGGGTGAAAAGTACCCCGGGAGGGGAGTGAAATAGTACCTGAAACCGTTGGTTTACAATCAGTCAGAGTGTCGGTACAGGCTTCGGCCTGTACTCACGATGGCGTGCCTTTTGAAGAATGAGCCTGCGAGTTACGGTGTGTGGCGAGGTTAACCAGTGATGGGAAGCCGGAGCGAAAGCGAGTCTGAACGGGGCGTTCAGTCGCATGCTGTAGACCCGAAGCCGAGTGATCTACCCATGGGCAGGTTGAAGCGGGGGTAAGACCCCGTGGAGGACCGAACCCACCAGGGTTAAAAACCTGGGGGATGACCTGTGGGTAGGGGTGAAAGGCCAATCAAACTCGGTGATAGCTGGTTCTCCCCGAAATGCATTTAGGTGCAGCGTCGGGCGTTCAGCCATGGAGGTAGAGCACTGGATGGGTTAGGGGGCCAACAAGCTTACCGACCCCAACCAAACTCCGAATGCCATGGCTCCAGAGCTCGGCAGTGAGTCCACGGGGGATGAGCTTCGTGGACAAAAGGGAAACAGCCCAGATCGCCGGCTAAGGCCCCTAATTCCGAACTAAGTGGTAAACGATGTGGGATTGCCCAGACAGCCAGGAGGTTGGCTTAGAAGCAGCCACCCTTGAAAGAGTGCGTAACAGCTCACTGGTCGAGTGATCCTGCGCGGACAATTCAACGGGGCTCAAGTTCGGAGCCGAAGCCGCGGATCTCTGCGCTTGCGCAGGGGTGGTAGGGGAGCGTCGATCTCGGAGTGAAGCGACGGTGTGAACCGGCGTGGACCGTGGTCGAGTGAGAATGCAGGTATGAGTAGCGAAAGAGGGGTGAGAAACCCCTCCGCCGAATGTCCAAGGGTTCCTGGGGAAGGCTAATCCGCCCAGGGTGAGTCGGGAGCTAAGGCGAGGCCGATAGGCGTAGTCGATGCACAACCGGTTGATATTCCGGTACCGCTGTGCCCGCGCCCATGCCGACTCCAGGTTGCTAAGGGGCTGTCTTCGGACGAACCGACCCACCTGGACGAAGCAAGCGATGCGGGGACGCAGGAGGGCAGGTGAGCCCAGGCGATGGTAGTCCTGGGGTAAGCGTGTAGGTCGGGGACCAGGTAAGTCCGGGCCCCATTCAGACCGAGACGTGATACCGAGCCGTTTCAGGCGAAGTCACTGATCCCATACTGTCTAGAAAAGCCGCTAGTGAGTTGGCACAGCGCCCGTACCCCAAACCAACACAGGTGGACAGGTAGAGAATACCGAGGCGATCGGGAGAACGGTGGTTAAGGAACTCGGCAAAATGCCTCCGTAACTTCGGGAGAAGGAGGGCCCCCCTAGGGTGACAGGCTTCGCGCCTCGAGCTCGACGGGGCCGCAGAGACCAGGGGAAAGCGACTGTTTACTAAAAACACAGCAGCGTGCTAAGTCGCAAGACGACGTATACGCTGTGACGCCTGCCCGGTGCCGGAAGGTTACGGGGAAGGGTTAGCCGCAAGGCGAAGCTCTGAACCTAAGCCCCGGTAAACGGCGGCCGTAACTATAACGGTTGTTGTCGCAACGGCTGTTGTAAAACCTGGCTATTTGCTGGAACATCCGAGTATCCGGCGGTACTCGTTCAGCGTCACACCCCACAGGGATGATGTGACGGTGAGCAGTGACAATCCGTCCGGTGCGGACAATCAGCAGGAAACTGCGACGCCGAGGCTCGAGCTCGATGCCGGCTGGGTGGTCGGCTTCGTCGACGGGGAAGGTTGCTTCTCCGTCTCGATCCATCACAACCCGCGCTTCGCCAAGCGGACGTGGGGATGGCAGATCCACCCGGTCTTCCACGTGTACCAACACGAGGTGCATCGAGCGGTGCTCGAAGGATTGGTGACCTTCTTCGGATGCGGGCGCATCCGGAGCAAGGGCCCAGGCAGCAACGTCATGACCTACGCGGTCGACGGCGTGCGCGACCTGGAGCGGAGCATCCTCCCGTTCTTCGAGTCCCATCCACTGGTCGTGAAGCACCGCGACTTCGTTGCGTTCGCCGCCATCGTGCGGTTGATGCGGGAGAAGCGGCACTTCACGACGAGCGGTTTCGAGCAAGCTGTGCGCCTTGCTTACGGCATGAACTTCGCCGGCAAGCAACGGACGCGCAGCCTCAGCGAGGTGTTGGCAGGATCCTCAGAGACTGCACGCCAGGCACCGCCTGCCCAGCGGTGAAGATACAGTCCGAGCCTCATGGCGACATGAGGAGCCAAGCAGAAATGACTTGGCCCGCTCTCCGTAGGAGGGCGAGTAACAAATCTGCCTAAGGTAGCGAAATTCCTTGTCGGGTAAGTTCCGACCTGCACGAATGGCGTAACGACTTTCCTACTGTCTCAACCACCGACCCGGCGAAATTGAAGTACGAGTAAAGATGCTCGTTAGCTGCAGCAGGACGGAAAGACCCCGTGGACCTTCACTACAGCTTGATATTGGGTTTTGGTATGCGTTGTGTAGGATAGGTGGGAGACTGGGAAGCATTGGCGCTAGCCAGTGTGGAGTCAACCTTGAAATACCACCCTGCGTATGCCGGGACTCTAACCTGGGTCCGTGATCCGGATCGGGAACAGTGTCAGGTGGGTAGTTTGACTGGGGCGGTCGCCTCCTAAAGAGTAACGGAGGCGCCCAAAGGTTCCCTCAGCCTGGTTGGCAATCAGGCGTCGAGTGCAATGACACAAGGGAGCTTGACTGCGAGACAAACACGTCAAGCAGGTGCGAAAGCAGGGCATAGTGATCCGGCGGTTGCGTGTGGAAGCGCCGTCGCTCAACGGATAAAAGGTACCCCGGGGATAACAGGCTAATCTTGCCCAAGAGTCCATATCGACGGCAAGGTTTGGCACCTCGATGTCGGCTCATCGCATCCTGGGGCGGTAGCACGTCCCAAGGGTTGGGCTGTTCGCCCATTAAAGCGGTACGCGAGCTGGGTTTAGAACGTCGCGAGACAGTTCGGTCCCTATCCGCTGCAGCCGGAGGGAACTTGAGGAAGGCTGTCCCTAGTACGAGAGGACCGGGACGGACGCAGCTCTCGTGTGCCAGTTGTCCTGCCAAGGGCACTGCTGGTTAGCGACCTGCGGAAGGGATAAGCGCTGAAGGCATCTAAGTGCGAAGCCCGTTCCAAGATGAGGTTCCCCACAGGGTCAACCTGGTAAGGCCCGTGGTAGACCACCACGTTGATAGGCCGGAGGTAGAAGCACGGCAACGTGTGCAGCCGACCGGTACTAATCGGCCGAGGGCTTGGATTTACTGTGATGTTCGTGCTCGCTATGGAGTCCTCAGGGGGCCGGCGCTATGTGGGCGCGGACCTGAGTTGACAGCAGATTTCGGTGGCCATGGCGGAGGGGTCACACCCGTTCCCATACCGAACACGGAAGTTAAGCCCTCCAGCGCCGATGGTACTTGGCAGGAGACTGCCTGGGAGAGTAGGTCGCCGCCGGATTTCTCTAGAAGAAGGCCGCCCTCCGGGGCGGCCTTCTTCGCGTATTGCCTCACGCTGGTGCTCGTCGGGTCGCAAGTAGCCTGATCGACATGGCACCAACCAGCTCCGGCGGCGACTCCGGCCCCGACGACCGGAGGCGTGGTCGGCGTGGTGCCGGTGCGCCACCGCCGCGTGGCGGGCGCGGCAGCGGGCCCGGGGGATCGGGCGGATCGGGACGGGCTCGGTCCGACGCCGCGCGGAGTTCCCGGCGATCGGGGCAGCCGGGCCGACCGGCGCGCCCGGCACGGGATGCCGAAGGCCGACCGCGGGACGGCCGTCCGGCCGATGGCCAGGGGCGAAGCCGCCCGCCGCGCTCGAGCGACACGAACCGCCCGGGCGGTGAGGGGCGGCGTGGCGGTCGCGACGGGAGATCGCCGCCGGCAGCGGGCCCCCGCAAGACAGGGCGGGACGGGGCCGCCGGGCCAACCGGGGCGCGCCGAGGCGGCGACGAGGCTGGTTCGAAGGGGGCGAAGGGGCCGAAGGGGCCGTCGTCGCGGCGAGGACAGCAACGTCCGCGGCGCCGAGACGGTGACGCGCCCGGCAGGCGCGGGGCGCCCGAGGGTGCCGCCGGCCGCGGCACGGTGCCCGGACCAAAGCGCTGGGGCGGCGTGGCCCGCCGGGGCGCCGCCCAGGTTCCGCCGACCGGCGCTTCGGATGCCTGGCGGGCCGCAGCGAGGGCCCGGCGCGACGACGGTGGCGGGAGCGGCGATGATGCCGGCTCCCGGCGCGACGAGGCGTGGGCGCCCGAGGAGTGGATCGACGAGGGGGAGCTGCGCGACGAGGCGACCAGCGCCGTGGAGCGCAGCCGCGAGGGCCGCCCCGAAGGGACCGCCGGTCGGTCGCGCCGCGGCCCGGCGGCGTCCCAGAGCCCGGCCGCGGGCACGGGCGGCCGGGCGCGCCCATCGACACCGCGGCGCCGATCGGCCGGGAACGGCGCCGCTCGCGGCGCCCGGGCCAGTGGTTCCACCGGGGCCACCCCGGTCGACGACGATCTCCGCAAGTCCGTCCCGTCGGGCCGCCTACCCCACCTCGAAGGCCGCTTGCGTGAGGCCGGCGAGGCATTCAGGCGGGAGCGCTTCGAGGAGGCCCGGCGCATCCTGCGGCCCCTCGCCGGGCAGGCACCCCGGGCGGCGCCGGTCCGCGAGCTGTATGGGCTGAGCCTGTACCGCCTCGGCCGGTGGGCCCAGGCCGCCCGCGAGCTCGAGGCCTACCGCTCCCTGACCGGGAGCAGCGAGCAGAACCCGGTCCTCGCCGACTGCTACCGGGCGCTCGGTCGCTACGCCGAGGTCGAGGAGCTGTGGGACGACCTGCGCGCCGCCAGTCCGCGCGCCGAGCTCGTCGCCGAGGGGCGGATCGTGGCCGCCGGCGCCCTGGCCGACCAGGGCAGGCTGGACGAGGCCATCCAACTGCTGGCGTCGGCGGTGAGCCGCCCCACCCGCAAGCCACGGCCGCATCACCTCCGCATGGCCTACGCGTTGGCCGACCTGTACGAGCGGGCGGGGGACCTCCCGCGGGCCCGGGAGCTGTTCGGCCGCATCGCCGCCAGCGACGCCGACTTCGTCGACGTCGACGCCCGGCTCCGCGCCCTCAGATGACCGTCGCCTACCCTGGTGCATCGGGCTGATCTTTGGACGCAAGGCGTTCCAGCGGCCAATGGCCGAGGGTGTCGAGCTGCTCAATGCCACCCAGACCTACCTCGACGGTTCCATCACCATCGCCTGAATCTCAGGTTCAGCTCGACCCCCCTGGGCTAACCACGCTCCGCGGCGTATCCTCTCCGGAGTACCCGGGTAGCTGGGGATCTGAGGCCGCGCGCAGAGCGTGACGAGATCGGCGCCCAGGGCACGATTCGCCACGTTTCGCAGTCGCGGCGATATGGTCATAACTGACAAGGAACAGCTGAAGGGGGGCGGGTTTGTCCGAGACGACACAACGCCCAAGTGCACCAGAAGTGATCGACCGGGTCGTCATACGGTTCGCAGGCGACTCGGGCGACGGCATGCAGCTCACGGGTGACCGCTTCACCAACACGAGCGCCCTGTACGGCAACGACCTCGCCACGTTGCCCGACTTCCCGGCCGAGATCCGGGCGCCCGCCGGCACTCTCGCCGGCGTGTCGGCCTTCCAGGTCCACATCTCCGACCACGACATCACGACGCCGGGCGACGCCCCCAACGTGCTGGTGGCCATGAACCCGGCGGCGCTGCACAGCCAGCTCGATCGTGTCGCCGCGGGCGCGACGATCATCCTCAACGAGGACGCCTTCGACGAGCGCCACCTCACCAAGGCCGGCTACACCGCCGATCCGCGCCACGACGGAACTCTCGACGCATACACGGTCTACGAGGTGCCGATGACCTCGCTGACCAAGGGCGCGGTCACGCCCCTCGGCATCAAGCCTCGCGACGCCGAGCGATCCAAGAACTTCTTCGCGCTGGGCCTGATCTGCTGGATGTACACGCGGCCGATCGAGCCGACCCTGGAATGGATCCAGCGTCGCTTCGTGGCCCGGCCCGATGTCGCCGACGCCAACACGGCGGCGTTCAAGGCCGGCCATGCCTTCGGCGAGACGGCCGAACTGTTCGACCATCCCTACGAGGTGCAGCCTGCCACGCTGCCGGCCGGCACCTACACCAACATCACCGGCAACACGGCGCTGGCCTGGGGTCTGATCGCCGCCAGCCAACTCTCGGGGATGCCGCTGTTCCTGGGGTCGTATCCCATCACCCCGGCATCCGACATCCTTCACGAGCTCTCCAAGCACAAGAACTTCGGCGTTCGCACGCTGCAGGCGGAGGACGAGATCGCGGGCATCGGCGCCGCCGTCGGCGCCGCCTACGGCGGGCATCTCGGCGCCACCACCACCAGCGGGCCCGGCATGGCGCTGAAGGCCGAGACCATGGGCCTGGCGGTCAACCTCGAGCTGCCGCTCATCGTGATCGACATCCAGCGCGGTGGGCCCTCGACCGGCCTGCCCACGAAGACCGAGCAGGCCGATCTGCTGATGGCGTACTACGGGCGTCACGGCGAGGCCCCGCTGCCGATCCTCGCCGCCCGCAACCCCGGCCACTGCTTCGAGGTGGCCATCGAGGCCGCGCGCATCGCCCTCACCTGGCGGACGCCGGTGATCCTGCTGTCCGACGGGTACCTGGCCAACGGCTCGGAGCCGTGGCGCCTGCCCGACGTCGCCAGCCTGCCGGACCTCAGGCCCACGTTCGCCACCGAGCCCAACCACGTCGGCGCCGACGGCGAGCCCGAGTTCTGGCCCTACCTGCGCGACCCCGAGACCCTCGCCCGCGCCTGGGCGCTGCCGGGCACACCCGACCTGATGCACCGGATCGGTGGCCTCGAGAAGGAGGACCGGACCGGCAACGTCAGCTACGACCCGGTCAACCACGAGCAGATGGTGCGCATCCGGGCCGAGAAGGTGGCGCGCATCGCGGATTCGATCCCCGACGTCGAGGTCGTGGGTGACGTCGAGGACGCCGAACTGCTGGTCGTGGGTTGGGGCTCGACCTGGGGCGCCATCGACGGCGCCGTGAGCCGGGCCCGTCACGCCGGCCACAGAGTCGCCCACGCCCACCTCGTGCACCTCAACCCGTTCCCCCGCAACCTGGGCGACGTGGTGCGTCGCTACCCGCGGGTCCTGGTGCCGGAGCTCAACCTGGGGCAGCTTGCCCACCAGCTGCGGGCCGAGTTCCTCGTCGACGCCCGGACGGTCTCCAAGGTCCGGGGCCTGCCGTTCACGGCCGCGGAGCTCGAGCAGGCGATCGTCGACCACCTCAAGGACGGTGCGTAGACATGAGCGAGCGTCCCGTAGGGCGAGAGAGCGAGCCCGGCCCGAGCGGCCGTGGCAGCGGAAGATCAGCGCGTCGGAGCCCGAGCGGCCCGCTGCGCAGCAGCAAGAGCGGAGAGCAATGACCGACACCGCCATCCCGGTTACGACCCGGAAGGACTGGACCAGCGACCAGGAGGTGCGCTGGTGCCCCGGCTGCGGCGACTACTCGATCCTTGCCGCCGTCCAGTTGCTCATGCCCGATCTCGGCATTCGACGTGAGGACACGGTGTTCGTGTCCGGCATCGGCTGTGCCGCCCGCTTCCCGTACTACATGAACACCTACGGGATGCACACGATCCACGGCCGCGCGCCCGCGATCGCGACCGGGCTGGCGCTGGCCCGCCCGGATCTCCACGTATTCGTGGTGTCGGGCGACGGCGATGCCCTCTCGATCGGGGGCAACCACCTCATCCACGCGCTGCGCCGCAACGTGAACATCACGATCCTGCTGTTCAACAACCAGATCTACGGGCTGACCAAGGGGCAGTACTCGCCGACGAGCGAGGTGGGCAAGGTCACCAAGTCGACGCCGTTCGGCAGCCTCGACCACCCGTTCAACCCGGTGAGCGTGGCCATCGGCGCCGAGGCTGCGTTCGTTGCCCGCACGCACGACATGGATCGCCAGCACATGATGGAGGTCATCCGGCGGGCGTTCGAGCACCGGGGATCGTCCCTCGTGGAGATCTACCAGAACTGCAACGTCTTCAACGACGGCGCGTTCGAGAACATCACGGCCAAGCAGCACCGTGACGACATGCTGATCCCCCTGCGCCATGCCGAGCCGATCCGCTTCGGGGCCGACGGTGGCAAGGGCGTGGTGCTGGACTCGCAACGCGGCGCCCACATCGTCGACGTGGCCGACGTCGGCGAGGACGCCCTGTTGGTGCACGACGAGACTCGCGACGATCCCAGCGTGGCGTTCATGCTGTCGCGACTGGCGCGCGGGCCGCACGAGCCGACCCCCATCGGCGTGTTCCGCGACGTGGTGCGCCCCGACTACGGCGAGGGCGTCAACCAGCAGATCGCCGCCGCCCAGCAGCAACGGGGTCCCGGCGACCTGGCCGCGCTGTTGCGCTCGGGCGCCACCTGGAACGTCAATTGACGTTCCGGCCCGACCCCACCCGCCGGCCACGTGAAGGCGTCGGTCTGACGACCGACTCGCCAAAGCCCGACCTGTAGGGTCGGCGGGATGCCGCTGACTTTGCGTGTCTTCACCGAGCCCCAGCAGGGGGCGAGCTACGACGACCTGCTGGCGGTCGCCCGCGAGGCGGAGCGCCTCGGGTTCGATGCGTTCTTCCGCTCCGACCACTTCCTGAGCATGGGGCCGGGCACCGGGCGAGCCGGGCCCGACGGAATCGTGGGTCACGCTGGCCGGGCTGGCGCGGGACACCGAGCGGATCCGCCTCGGCACCCTGGTCACGTCCGCCACCTTTCGGCTGCCGGGCCCGCTGGCGATCGCGGTTGCGCAGGTCGACGCCATGTCCGGCGGCCGAGTCGAGCTGGGCCTCGGCGCCGGATGGTTCGAGGAGGAGCACCGGGCCTACGGCATCCCCTTCCCCGATACCCGCGAGCGCTTCGACCGGCTCGAGGAGCAGCTCGCCATCGTGACCGGCCTATGGACGACGCCCGCAGGCGAGCGCTTCGACTTCCAGGGCCGCCACTACCAGCTCACGGATTCGCCCGCCCTGCCCAAGCCCGTCCAGCGACCCCGGCCACCGGTGATCGTGGGCGGGCTCGGCAAGCGGCGGACGCCGGCGCTGGCCGCCCGCTACGCCGACGAGTTCAACGTCGCCTTCGCACCGCTCGGCGACTTCGTAACGCTGGTAGCGGCGGTGACGGCCGCCTGCGAGCGGGCGGAACGCGACCCGTCCAGGATGACGTGGTCGACTGCCCAGGTGCTCTGCTGCGGGGAGGACGAGGAGGCGTACCGGCGCCGGGCCGCCGCCATCGGTCGCCAGCCTGACGAGCTGCGGGCCAACGGACTGGCCGGCACCGTGGCCGAGGTGACCGACAAGCTCGGTACCTTCGCCGACGCCGGCGCCCAGCGCGTCTACCTGCAGGTGCTCGACCTGTCGGACCTCGACCACCTGCGGCTCGTCGCCGCGGAGGTGGCCCCGGCGTTCCGCTGAGCGGCCGAGCGCCTCGTCCGGGCCGTCGGTCAGCCGTGCGCCGTCGGGCCGGCCCGCTCGACGGTCATGCGCAGGATCACCCGGCGGTCGCGCTCCATGACGGCCCGGTAGTCGGCCCAGTCGGGGTGCTCCCCGCTGATCTGCCGGTA
This sequence comes from uncultured bacterium, assembly GCA_963813485.1. Lineage (GTDB taxonomy): Bacteria > Actinomycetota > Acidimicrobiia > Acidimicrobiales > VFJN01 > DASQUK01. Next base: position 289,182 of record CAWEZE010000013.1, on the reverse strand, counting down.
GTACTCGACCAGCGGCTCCATGGCGTCGGGCAGCGACACGATCTCGACGGGTCCCTCCACCTGCACCCAGTCACCGAAGAACCGGTCGGTGAACGCGCAAAGGGCGGCATACGGAAGGGCGCGCAGGTGCCGCACCTTGTACGCCGTCTCCCGGGTAGAGATCACGACGCGGTCCTGGTCGTCCACGCCCGCGGTCACCGGGGACATCTGCGTGGTCCCGTCGGCGCGAGTCGTGGCGAGCACCGCACGGTGGTGCTGCCGGATGAAGTCGATGGCGCTGGCAACGTCCATTGGCGCGGCTCCTAACCGAGATCCCGAAACACCAGGCCCGTCTTGGGCTTGGGGTGGAAGAACGTGGTCTTCGGTGGCATGCGCTCGCCTCCGTGGGCGGTCGCCTCGATCTGGGCCACGCTGGCCGGGCGGAGCAGCAGCCCTGCCTGTGCCGCCCCGGTCGCGACCGCTCGACGGACGTTGTCGGGACCGTGCTGGAACGTGACCTCGTGAGCCGGCAGAGCCGCAAGCGCCATGTCGAGGCGGGCGGAGTCGAGGTCGCGGGCCTCGGCCAGGGCATCAGGCCGAGGGCGCAGCATGACCTCGCCAGTAGGCAGCACGGCGCACAGCGCTCCGGCCTCGATCATGGCGGCGGTCACCGCCATCCCGGCCGGCGGGGGACCGGACGGCTCGAACCACGGCTCGAGCGCCGCCACCAGGTCGAACCCGGCGGGCAGGCCGTTCAGCAGGCGGTGGATGGCGCGAACGGTCAGCTCGTCCTCGACCAGCTCCACCACGAACGCCAGCGTCGCCGCCGCCCCGCCCGCCCGGCCCTCGGACCGCTCGCGCTCCGACAGGTAGGTGAGGGAGGTCTCGTAGCGATGGTGGCCGTCGGCGATGACGACGGGCTGGCCCGTCACGGCGTCGGCGATGGCGTCGCTCACCCCGGGCTGGTCGACGATCCATATCGTGTGGCGCACGCCCTCGCCGTCGTCGACGTCGGCAACCGGCTCGGCGTCGACGGGGAGCAGGTCGGTCAGGCCCTTGGCCAGCGACAGTCCCCATATCGCAGAGAGGTTGGCCCGGCACGCGCGCAGCAGCTCGAGCCGGTCGCTGCGGGCCTTGGGGGTCGTTTGCTCGTGGGGGAGGATGTCGGCCCCCGATGGGCGCAGGTCGAGCGCGCCGATCACGCCGGTCGTGTGGCGGTCGACGCCCGCGTCGTCCGCGTAAGACATCCGGTACACGGTGAACGTCGGTGTCCGGTCCCGCACGAGCACGCCTTCGGCCTGCCAGCTGGAGAACAGGCGCTTGGCAACCGTGTAGCGGTCCTCGCCGCCCTCGTCCACCGGGAGGTCGACACGGACGGCGTTGTAGGGGCTCCGGGCGGCCAGCCGGGCACGCTGGCTGTCGTCGATCACGTCGTACGGCGGGCTGACGACGTCGCCGAGCGTGACGCGCGCGAGGTCGTAGCGGATGCCGGGAAACGGCCGGAAGAGGGGCACGCGCCCATCCTGGCAGACCGCCCACGGCCGGGCCCTAACCTCGCGCCGATGGCGTGGGACATGGCCCAGGGACGGGGCACGACACCTCTGCGACCGAACCGGATGAGCGCGAGATGACCTGGTTGCTCGACCTCGACGGCGTGGTGTGGCTGGCCGACCAGCCGATAGACGGCGCCGCCGAAGCGGTTGCCCGGCTGCGGGAGGCCGGCGAGCGCGTCGTCTTCGCCACCAACAACTCCTGGGCCCGCCTCGCCGACCAGGAGTCCAAGCTCGAACGGATGGGGATACCGGCGACGGGCGACGTGGTGACGTCGGCCATGGCGGCGGCCAACCTGGTGGAGCCCGGCGAGCGTGTGCTGGTGGCGGGCGGGCCGGGTGTGGTGGAGGCGGTGGCCCGACGGGGCGGTGAACCCGTGCGGGAAGGCGATGCCGACGTCGTGATCGTGGGGTTCCACCGCGACTTCGACTATGAACGGCTGCGGCTGGCGATGACGGCCGTCCTCCACGGCGCCCGCCTCATTGCCACCAACGACGACGCCACGTACCCGACTCCCGACGGGCCGATCCCCGGTGGTGGGTCGCTGGCGGCGGCGGTGGCGTACGCGTCGGGCGTCACCGCCACCGTGGCCGGGAAGCCCCATCGCCCCATGGCCGACCTCGTCCGGGCGATCGCGGGCGGGGAGGGGACGGTCGTGGGCGATCGACCCGAGACCGACGGCGCCTTCGCCGCCATGCTCGGCTATCGCTTCGCTCTCGTGCTCACGGGGGTGACGAGCGAGGCCGACCTGCCCGTGGATCCCGAGCCGGCAATGGTGGCCGCGAGCCTCGCGGACCTGGTGCCCTAGAACGTGCGCGGATACGCACGGCATCCTGGCTCACGGTGGTCAGTGTTGCCGGGAGGCCGAGCTGCGTCGCCCGGGCTCAGGCTGCAAATCTCGTACTGTTCGGTGCCCACTTGCAGGCCTATCCGCTCGGCCTCTCAGTAGCGGCCCCCGAAGCGGCGGTAGTCGTCGCTCCAGGGATCCGGATGGGGAACCGTGGGCGGCCGGGCGCGGTCACCGAAGCCACGCAGCAACAGGCCCACCAGCACACCGAAGGTGAACCCACCGACGTGGGCCACCCAGGCCACGCCCTCGTTGGGGTCGGTGAAGAACTGCAGCACGAACCAGACCCCGAGCACGACCTTGGCGGGCACGTTGACCAGGAGGATGATGACGATCGTGCGCACCCGGGCGTTGGGGAACCAGATCAGGTACGCGCCCATCACCGCGGCGATGGCGCCGGACGCGCCGATGGAGGGCACCGTCGAGTCCCGGTTGACGGCCACGTGCGCCAGCGTCGCAACGATCCCGCCCGCAAGGTAGAACGCAGCGAAGCCGAGCCTGCCGAGCCTGTCCTCGACGTTGTTGCCGAAGATCCACAGGAAGAGCATGTTGCCGCCGAGGTGGATCAGGCTGCCGTGCAGGAACATCGACGTGACGATCGCGAGCCAGACGATCTTGCCGGGATCGAACGTCGGCGTTTGCCCCCGGTCGATGTTGCAGGCGTTGTTGTCGCCCAGGTTGAACGTGGCCCCCACCTCGGCCTGCGTCAGCGGGCGGTTCTCCAGTACCTCGCAGGGGATGGCGGCGTAGCGCAGGTCGAACCGGATGTCGTCGACCGTGTCCTCGAACGGCGTCGGCTGCCAGAAGAAGTACGCCACCACGCAGGCGGCGATGATCAGCAAGGTGACGACGGGCCGCCGCGAGACCGGGTTGTCGTCGTAGAGGGGCAGCACCGCCGCGAACCGTATCGGGCGCCGGGAGTCCTGGAATCTTCGTTCCCGGGAAGCGACCGTGCACCCGGACAGGCGCAGTCGTATCGTTCCCCTATGCCAGAGAACGATCTCCTCAAGCGCCTCCTCGACGCCGGAATGACCTTCGCGGCGATGACCCAGGCCCGGGCCGAGGATCTGGTCCGCGACCTCGTGCGCGCCGGCGAGGTGCAGGCGGAACAGGCCCAGACCGTCATCGACGAGCTGGTCGACCGCAGCCGCCGCAACAGCGAGCGACTCATCGATGCCGTCCGCGCCGAGATCCGCCAGCAGATGACCAGCCTCGGTCTCGCCACCAAGAGCGACGTCGAGCGGCTGGAGCGACGGATCGCCGACGTCTCCGCCGCCCGGGGCTCCCGCAAGGCGACGTCGAGGAAGGCACCCGCCCGCAAGGCGACGAAGACGACGAAGGCGGCTGCGAAGTCCGGCGGTCGGACGGCCGGTGCCCGCAAGGCTGGGGCACGGAAGGCGGGCGCCAAGAAGGCGGGCGCCAAGAAGGCCGGCGCCAAGAAGGCCGGCGCCAAGAAGGCCGGCGCCAAGAAGGCGACCAAGGCGTCGAAGGCTTCGCGCACGTCGAAGGCGACCCGGGCGCGGTCGACCCGCTGAGCCCGAGGAGCGACCGCCACGGCCCCGGTCCGCCGTAGGCTCGACGCCGAACTGGTCCGCCGGCGGCTGGCGACGAGCCGGGCCCAGGCCCGCGAGGCCATCGACGCCGGCCGGGTCACCGTCGACGGCGCTCCGGCGCTCAAGGCCGCACGACAGGTGGCGCCCCACGAGGCCGTCGTGGTGCGCGGCGACGGACCGCGCTTCGTCGGCCGCGGGGGCGACAAGCTGGCCGCCGCTCTCGACCGTTTCGCCGTGCCCGTGGACGGGTTGCGGGCACTCGACGCCGGCGCCTCGACCGGTGGGTTCACCGACTGCCTGCTCCAGCATGGCGCTCGCCGCGTGGTGGCCGTCGACGTCGGCTACGGGCAGTTGCACGAGCGCTTACGCGCAGACCCGCGGGTGGAGTCGGTCGAGCGCACCAACGTCCGCGACCTGGCGCCCGGAGATCTCGGTCCGCCCTTCGATCTGGTGGTGGCCGACCTGTCGTTCATCTCGCTGCGAGCGGTCCTCGCCCCGCTGCTCGGGCTGGCGGCGCCGGGTGCCGACCTCATCCTGCTGGTCAAGCCCCAGTTCGAGGCCGGACGTGACGAGGCAGCGCGAGGCCGAGGCGTCATCCGCGACCCGGAGGTCTGGCGACGCGTGCTCGACGAGGTAGTGATCGCGCTCCAGGCCACCGGAGCCGCGATCATGGGGGCGATGGTGTCACCGCTCACCGGCGCCGACGGCAACGTCGAGTTCCTCGTGCATGCCCGCGCCACTACCGACGGCCATGCCGATGGCCTGGGCGCCCACGCTGCGGCCGCGGTGGACGAGGCGCTGGCCTTGGTGGACAGACCCCGGCGCAGCCAGTCGTGAGGGTGTAGTGCCGCCGTGGCCACCGTCGGGATCATCGTCCATCACGAGCGCGACCAGGCAGCCGAACTGGCGCGTGACGCCGTGGCGTGGCTGCGGGAGCGGGGACACGAGGTCCGCCTGCCGCTGCACGATGCCGCAATCGCCGGGCTGACCGACGTCGGCAGCGCCGAGGCGGACTTCGCTCGAGGCCTCGACGTAGCCATCAGCCTGGGCGGCGACGGCACCATGCTGCGCACCGTCGACCTGGTAGCGGCCGAGGACGTGCCGGTCATCGGCGTCAACGTGGGCCAACTGGGGTACCTCACCGAGGTGGAACCGGCCAGCCTGCGCATGGCGCTCAAGCGGTTCCTCGCCGGCTCGTACGACGTCGAGGAGCGGATGATGCTGGCGGTGACCGTCGAGGCCGCCGGCTTCGAAGACAACGTGCACCTCGCTCTCAACGAGGTGGTGCTGGAGAAGACCCCGATGGGCCATACCGTCCGGCTGGGGGTCAGCGTCGACGGTGAGACCTTCACCCCGTACGCTGCTGACGGCCTGATCGTCGCCACCCCCACGGGATCGACGGCCTACGCCTTCTCGGCTCGGGGACCCATTGTCGAGCCGACCCATCGCTGCCTGCTGATGACACCGGTGTCACCGCACATGCTCTTCGACCGTTCCCTCGTGCTGCCACCCACCGCCACCGTGCGCATCGAGGTGCTGGACGACCGCGCGGCCACGCTGTCGGTCGACGGGTCCAACCTCGGGACCCTGCGCCCGGGCGACGCCATCCGGGCCACCGGCGCGCGGGAGTCGGCGCGGTTCGTCACCTTCGGGCCACGGGACTTCCTGCACATCCTCAAGACCAAGTTCGGTCTGAGCGACCGCTAGGTGACCGGGTGATCCTCGAACTGGCCGTCCGCGATCTCGGAGTGATCGCCGAGCTGCGCCTGGTGCTCGGCCCGGGGATGACGGCGCTCACCGGCGAGACCGGGGCTGGCAAGACCCTTGTCGTCGACGCCATCGAGCTGTTGGTCGGGGGACGGGCCGACCCGGTGCTGGTGCGGGCAGGAGCCGACGAGGCCTGGGTCGAGGGCCGATTCGTCCGGCCCGGCCGTGCTCCGAGCGATGGCGACGGGGACCACGGTGGCGACGGTGACACCGGGGACGAGATCGTGCTGGCACGGGCCATCCCCCGATCGGGGCGCAGTCGCGCCTACATCGACGGGCGGTTGGCGACGGCCGGCGAGCTCGCGGCGGTCGGCGCCGAGCTCGTCGATCTCCACGGCCAGCACGCCCACCAGTCATTGCTGCACGTGGCCGCCCAGCGCGACGCGCTCGACCGGTTCGGACACGTCGACCTCGGGCCGCTGCAGGCCGCCCGGCGCGAGATCGGCGCCGTTCTCGACGAGCTCGCCCGGGTGGGCGGCGACGAGCGGGCGCGGGCCCGCGAGCTCGACCTCCTGCGTTACCAGGTGGCCGACATCGACGCCGCCGCCATCACCGGTCCGGACGAGGACGCCGAGCTCGAGCGCCTGGAGGACGGGCTGGCCGATGCCACCGCCCACCGCGAAGCGGCGTCCGGCGCCGTCATGGTGCTCAGCGGCGGCGGTGCCGCCGATGCGCCCGACTCGGCCGCGTCGGCGGCCGATGCCGTGGGCTCGGCGTTGGCACTCCTGGCCGGGCGGGCACCCTTCGGCGATGCCGAGACCCGCTTGCGGGCGTTGGCGGCCGAGCTGAGCGACGTGGCCGGCGAGTTGCGCGCCGCCGGTGAGGCGATCGACGAGGACCCGGAACGCCTCGCCCAGGTCCGCGAACGCCGGCAACTCCTGCACGACCTGCGCCGCAAGTACGGCGAGACGCTGGCCGACGTGCTGGCCGAGGGCGACCGACTCCGGGCCCGGTTGGGCGAGCTCGAGGACCACGACCGCCGTGCCGCCGAGCTCGACGCACGCCTCAGCGCTGGCCGCGCCACCGAAGCCGAGGCGGCGGCGAAGGTGGCCGCTGCGCGCCGGGACGCCGCGCCTCTGCTGGCGGCCGAGGTGCAGGCCCACCTGGCCGAGTTGGCCCTCCCCAAGGCGCAGGTCGAGGTGGTGGTGAGCGGCGAGGACCCTGCCGACGACGTCGAGCTGAGGCTGGCGGCCAACCCCGGCACGCCACCGCTCCCGCTGGCCAAGGTCGCCTCGGGTGGCGAGCTGGCGCGGACCATGCTCGCGTTGCGCCTCGTGCTCACCGCTGCGCCACCGACCCTGGTGTTCGACGAAGTCGACGCCGGCATCGGCGGCGCCGCCGCGGTCGCCGTCGGTCGGTCGCTGGCCCGCCTGGCCGATCAGCCGCACCAGGTGCTCGTCGTGACCCACCTGCCGCAGGTCGCGGCCTACGCCGACGTCCAGGTGCGAGTGACCAAGCAGAGCGACGAGTCGACAACCGTGGCGCGGGCGAGCGTGCTCGATCATCCCGAGCGGGTGATCGAGCTGTCGCGCATGCTTTCGGGCCAGCCCGACAGCGACGCCGCCCGTGTCCACGCCGCGGAGCTGCTGGCGACCGCGGCCGGGGAGCGGGGAGTCTGACGTGGCGCTCGCGGAGGGAGACAACGCAGACGGCACGGTCGACGGCGAGGCCGACGGGAGAGGTGAGCGTCCGGCCGGCGGGCGCGTGGCCGGGGCGCGTGCGGCCGGGGCGCGTGCGGCCGGCGCCCTGAGCCACCGGGCATCGCGCCGTCGGCGTCGGATCGCTCGCCGCCGCGAGGCCGCCGACGCCGCCCGCCCTGTCAGCGGCGTCGCCCGGGTCGACCGCCGCACCAAGCGGCTGGTCAAGCGGCTTCGGCCCGGTGACGTGGCGGTGATCGACCATCCCGACCTCGATCGGGTGGCGGCGGAGACGCTGGTCGACGCCGCGCCCGCAGCGGTCGTCAACGCCTCGCCGTCGATCACGGGCCGCTATCCCAACGTGGGGCCGCTGTTGCTGTGCCGGGCGGGAATCCCGCTGGTCGACGGCGCGGGCGACGAGGTCATGGACGCCGTGGTCGAGGGTGCACCCGTCACCGTCGACGGCGACCGCGTGCTGGTGGGCGGCACGGTCGTGGCGCGGGGAACGCGCCAGTCGGTCGAGCGGGTCGACGCCGCCATCGACGACGCCCGTAGCAACCTGGGGCCGGAGCTGGAGCGGTTCGCGGTGAACACCGCCGACTACGTGCGCCAGGAGATCGACCTGCTGATCGACGAGCTCGACGTGCCCGAGCTCGACTTCCGCGTCAAGGGCCGGCACGTGCTCATCGTCGTGCGGGGCATCGACTACAAGGAGGATCTCCGCCTGCTTCGTCAGTCCGGTTACCTGAGAGAGCTGCGCCCGGTGCTCATCGGCGTCGACGGCGGTGCCGACGCGCTGCTCGCGATCGGAGCAGTGCCCGACCTCATCATCGGCGACTTCGACTCCGTGTCGGAGGACGCCATGGGCTGCGGCGCCCAGCTCATCGTCCACGGCTACACCGACGGTCGGGCACCGGGGGCCAAGCGGCTCGATGACCTCGGCCTGCCCTACAGCGTGTTCTCTGCCCCGGGCACCAGCGAGGACGTGGCGATGCTCCTGGCGTACCAGGAGGGGGCGGAGCTGATGGTCGCGGTCGGCGCCCACAGCAGCATGCTCGAGTTCCTCGACAAGGGGCGGGCGGGCATGGCCTCGACGTTCCTCGTGCGCATGAAGGTGGGGTCGACCCTGGTCGATGCCAAGGGCGTCAGTCGCCTGTACCGGCATTCGGTCCGAACCTGGGACCTGGTGTGGATGATTGCGGCGGCCGTCTTCACGCTGGTGGTCGCGCTCATGCTGTCCGAGCCGGTCCGGCTGTGGCTCCGCGCCTTCTGGCGCTCGCTCATCTCCGGTTGATGATCAACTTCCGCTACCACATCGTCTCGCTCACGGCCGTGTTCCTGGCCCTCGGAGTCGGGCTCCTTCTCGGGACCACGTTTCTCGACGACGCCCTGGAGGACCAGCTCAAAGGCGACCTCGAGGAGCTCGAGAGCGACCTCGACCGCGCCGGCGACCGCAACGCCGAGCTCCGCCACCAGCTCGACGCGTTCGAGGAGGAGGCAGGGGGCCTCGACGAGCAGCTCGGTGCGCGCCTGTTCGACCGGCAGCTCCTGGGCCAACCGGTGCTGGTCGTGGCCCCGCGGGGGATCGACGAAGGGCTCGTGGAGCGGGTCACCACCGCGCTGGACCAGGCGGACGCCGACGTGATGGGCACGTGGTGGCTGACCGACCGCCTGCTGCTCGACGACGACGACGAGGTCGCGCAGCTGGCCGACGCCCTCGATCTCAGCACCGACGACACCAGCCGGCTCCGCAACAGCCTCGCCATGCAGCTGGCCGACGTTCTCTACGGCGCCATCGACCTGCCGTCCGGCTCCAGCTCCGGGAGCCCAGCCGGTGCGGTGGGCACCGGCCAGGCCCAACAGGCCGCACCGGCGGAGCCCGAGCTGCTGGCCCGGCTCCGCGAGGCCGAGTTCGTCGACTACGACGTGCCCGACGGTGACGGCGACGTCGTGCGCCTACCGGCCTCGGGGCTGCGGATCGTGGTGGTGTCGGGCCCCGATGCGTCGGTACCGCTCGACGATGCGCTGATGCCGATACTGACCGATCTCACCTCCGACGACCAGCCGGCCCCGGTGGTGGCCGTCGAGCCGTCGCGCGTTCCGGAGGACGAGGTCGACGGCGACGAGCCGCCCGCCGAACGACTCGTCGACGTCATCCGTGACGACGGAGACCTGTCCCAGTACCTGTCGACGGTCGACGACCTCGACCGGGTGTCGGGGCGAGTCGCGACCGTCCTCGCGCTCGTCGACGCCCAACCGGGCGCCCCGCGGATCGGGCACTACGGCACCGAGGACGGAACCCAGCTGCTGCCACCGGTGGAGGACGCGGAGGGCGGCGACTCGTGAGCCGGCTTCGCCTGTCCGCGCCCGTCGGCCCACGCGTGAGCACCGCCTCCAGTACCACCCGGGCGGCGGCGGGGATGGGCGCCGTCACGGCCGTGTCCCGGGTCCTCGGGTTCGTGCGCGTCCTGGTCGTGACGGCGGTGCTGGGCACGACGTCGCTCGGCGACGCCTTCCAGTCCGCCAACTCCGTGTCGAACGTGCTGTTCGAGCTGTTGGCGGCCGGCGCGCTGTCGGCCGTCCTGGTCCCCACGTTCGTGCACCTGCTCGACCGCGACGACGAGGCCGGTGCCGAGCGGGTGGCGGGGGGCGTCCTCGGCGTAGCCCTCGCCGTCCTCGGACCGATCACCGTCGTCGCCGTGGTGGGCGCCCCCCTGATGGCGCGGGTGCTGACCATCGGCGTCGACAGCGACGTAGCGGCAGCCCAGCAGGACCTGGTCACGTTCCTGCTGCGGTTCTTCGTGCCCCAGGTGCTGCTCTACGCCGCCGGCACGATCATCACGGCGGTCCTCTACGCCAAGCGCCGCTTCGCGATCACGGCGGCGGCGCCCATCGGCAACACCGTGGTCATGGTGGGGTGCCTGGCCCTGTTCCGCGTGGTGGCGGGGCCCGATCCCGGGCTCGACCTCACGACCGGCGAGAAGCTGCTGCTGGTGGCGGCCGGGACCGGGCGGCGTGCTGGCGTTCGTGGGCGTGCTGCTGGGCGCCGGCGCCGCCTCCGGTTTCCGGCTGCGGCCGCGCTGGCCCGGGCACGACGCGGAGGTCGGGGCCGTGCTCCGCCACTCGGGCTGGGGCGTGGTGCTGCACACGGGCGCCGGTTTGCTGCTCGGCGCCGCCATCGTCACCGCCGCCGGCGTCGTGGGCGGCGTGGTCGCCTACCAGGTCGGCTGGGTGATCTTCCTGGCGCCCTACGCGGTGTTGGCCCAGCCCATCCACACGGCGATCCTCCCGGAGATGGTGACCGAGGCGCGAGAAGCGGGGCGTCGACAGGTCGCCGCCTCCTTGCGCTGGGCGCTGGAGCGCATGGCGCTGCTGGTCCTACCGGCGACAGCGGCCATGATCGCCCTGGCTTCGCCGGCTCTACGGGTTGTGGAGTTCGGCCAGACCAATGGCCAACTCCTGGCGGCCGCCGTGGCCGGCCTCGCGATCGGGCTGTATGGCTACAGCGCCTTCCTGCTCCTGGCCCGCGGCTACTACGCGCTGGGCGACAGCCGCACGCCGGGTGTCGTGTCGCTGGCGAGCGCCGCGGTGGGGGTCGTGGTCATGGTCGTGAGCGCCGCGCTGGTCGACGGGACCGCGCGCATCGTGTTGCTCGGGCTGGGCCATTCGATCGCCTACACCGTGGGCGCCGGGGTCCTGGCGCTGGGGCTCAGTCGCCGCACCGGGGCATCGTTGCGCCCGGCGGCGCTGGGCCGCATCGGCTTGGTGTCGGCTGTCGCCGGCGTCGCCGGGTGGGCGGCCAGCGAGGCGGTGCTCGGCGAGGATCCCGGGCGCCTGGCGGCCCTGGCGACCGTGATGGTGATTGCGGCCATCGGCGCCGGCGTCGTGGTCGCCGGCTACCGGTTGCTGGGTGTGCCGGCCGCGCTGAGCACCCGGGCGGCGGCCGACGTGCCTGTGACGACGGACGGGCTCGACGAGTCCCCAGTCCTCCCTCCGGAGGTGCTGGCGTGAGCCGGCTCCGCCCGTCCGCGCCCCTCCGCTCACGGGTCCTGTCGCCTCCGGTGCGGGGCCTACCGCCCTCGGCGGCTGTTAGCCGCCTCCAGCGGCCCCGCATCCTCAGCGCCACCCGTTCGCTACCCGCCCTTCGCCGGGGGCGGAGGACGGCCTCGGCCTGCGGCCGAGTCGTTCTTCTTCTTCTTCTTCTTCTTGGTCTGCTCGCCGGGTGCGGAACAGGCGGGGGAGGCGACGCCGGGCCCCGAGGCGGTCGACAGGGTGCTGATCGTCACCCTCCCGGGCGTTGGCTGGTCCGACCTGCGTGACGCACGGATGCCGAACCTGGCGGCGTTCGTCGACGACGCCGCCGTCGGTGACGTCTCGACCCGGATCGGGCGGCACGACGCCAGCACGACTGAGGCGTACCTGACGCTCAGTGCCGGGACCCGGGCGGTGGCGCCGCTGGTGGACACGGCAGTGGCCGTGGATCGCGACGAGACCTATGGCGGTGTCCCCACTGCCGAGATACTCGAACGGCGACTGGGCTACGTCCCTGCCGGGATCGCATACCTGGGGATGGGGGCGGCAGTCGACGCCAACGACAACTCGGCGTTCGGGGCCGACGTCGGCACGCTCGGCGACGCGCTGTCGGACGCCGGCGTCGATCGGGCGGTGATCGCCAACGCCGACGCCGTGGAGGGGTTCGTGAGCGACGAGCCGCCCCCCGACGGTTCCTACGCCCGTGGCGCCGCCACCGCCCTGATCGATTCGGAGGGAATCGTGCCGAGCGGCACGGTGGGACGCTCGCTGCTGGCGGACGACGCCGGCGCGCCGTTCGGGCACCGCCTGGATCCCGAGCAGGTGCTGGCCGCCTTCGACGGCGCCTGGAGTGGCGGGGACCGGTTCTCGGCCCACCGCAGCGTCGTGCTGGTCGAGGCCTCGGACCTGAGCCGTGCGGACGCGTACGCACCCCGTGCCACGGGGGCGCAACGCCACGCGCTCCGCGCCCGGGCGCTCGCCGACGCCGATGCGCTCCTAGGACGACTGCTCGAGCGCGTCGATCCCGAGCGGGACGCGGTGCTCGTGCTGTCGCCCGTGGCGTCAGCCTCTTCACCGGGGCTGGGCATCGCCGCCCTGCGCGGCCCCGGGGTCGACCCCGAGCTGCTGCGTTCCGCCACCACCCGCCGCAACGGCTACGTGCAACTCGCCGACGTGGCGCCGACCGTCCTGTCCCTGCTCGGCGAGGAGCCGCCGGACACGGTCGAGGGCCGCGCCTTTCAGGCGCGTGGGGGTTCCGGGGGCGATCGGATCGGGCGCCTGACCGACGCGTCCGACGAGGCCGACTTCCGCGACAGCGTCCTCCCGGCGGTCGTGACGGTCATCGTGACCGCCCTGGTGGTGCTGGCGCTGGCGACGTGGCAGCGCCGTCGCCTGGGCCCGCGGCCCCGGAGCGTCCTGGCTGCTGCGGCGTTCGGTGTGCTCGGGGCCGTACCGGCCACCTTCCTGGTCGGCCGGATCGAGGCCGTGGGAACCGACACCGTGCGCTACATCGCCGCCCTCGTCGCCATCACGGCGGTGCTCGCGGCCTCGGCGGCCTGGGTAGAGCGGCGCTGGCCCGGCTTGGGTGTGACCGTGGGCGTTGCGGCCATCGTGGCCGCGATCGGGGTGGACGTGGCGCTGGGTGCGCCGCTCCAGGTGAACACGGTCTTCGGCTACTCGGTGGCGGTGGCGGGCAGGTTCGTGGGCCTCGGCAACCTGGCCTTCGCCCTGTTCGGCTCGGCCACGATCCTGCTGGCTGCCCTCATCGTCGACCGGACCGGGCGACGCGGACTGGGCCTGGCGATCGGGCTGTTGGCAGCCGTCCTGCTGCTCGAAGGCCTACCCATGCTGGGCGCTGATGTGGGTGGGGTCGCGTCCATGGTCCCCGCCTTCGGCGTCACCGCCCTGCTGCTGGCGGGCCGGCGGATCGGATGGCGGGAGGCGGTGGCACTGGTCCTGGCGACTGGAGTGGCGCTGCTGGCGTTCGCCTTCATCGACGCCGCCCGTCCCGAGGACGTGCAGACCCACCTGGCGCGGCTGGCGGACCACGTGATCGAGGGGCGCTGGACCTCGTTCTTCAGGAGCCTCAGCCGGCGCTGGCAGGCGAGCCTGGGCGGCGCCGAGCTGGCGGCCTGGCTGACCGTCGGCGCCCTTGTGGTGGCCGCGGGGGTCTACGCCACGCTGGCGGCGCTGGGTCGGGTCGGGCCCCGCGTCCCGGTCCGCGAGCGGCACCGTCCGACGGTCGCGGCCGCTGCCGGGCTGGCCGTGCTCGGGATCATCGGTTTGGTGGCCAACGACTCGTCGGTCGCCGTACCACTGACCATGTTCATCGTGATCGTCCCCGTGGTGGCGCTCCGGGCCGTCGCCGCACCGGGAGTGACCCGATGACATCGACGCCTACGCGGCCGAGTCGGGTCGGAGCGCGTCGAAGACTCGCCTGCGCCTTGGTCCTGGCCGGTGTGGCGCTGGTCGCCTGCCTCCCCGCGGCGCCGGCGGGGGCGCAGGGGCGCGACCAGCGGATCCTGGTGATCTCGCTGCCGGGGCTCACCTGGGCCGAGATCCGGGACCACGACCTCCCCAACATCGAAGCTTTCCTCGACGGCGCCGCGCTGGCCGCCATGGCACCGCGGGGCGTGTCGGCCCGGTCCACACCGGGGGCCGCCTACCTGACGATCTCGGCCGGGACGCGGGCCACGTCCGATCCGCTGGTGGATGGCCAACAACTCGCCGTCGACGAGCAGTCCGCGGGATCGACCGCGGGCGAGATCTTCGAGCGGCGGACCGGCACCGAGCCCGACGGCACGTACGTCTCCCTGGCATGGCCGACGCTCGAGCGCGTCAATGCCGACGAGCCCTACGACGCCGAGTTGGGGCTCTTGGCCGAGACGCTGGACGACGCCGGCCGCGGGGTGGTCGCCATCGGCAACGCCGACGGCAGCGACACGGTCGGGCCCTCGTACGAGCGGCAGGTCGGCCTGGCGGCGGTGACCGGCGAGGGCGTCGTTCCCGCAGGAGAGTTGGGCGACGATCTGCTGGCGAGCGATCCCTCGCGGCCGTTCGGCAAGCGGCTCGACAACGATCAGGTCATGGCCGCGTTCCAGGACGCGTGGCGGGCCCCTGGAGGGCACGACGGGGGGATGGTGCTGGTCGAGGCGTCCGATCTTGCCCGCACGATGCGCTACCGAGACCGCGTCGATGCGGCCCGGTACGAACAGCTACGGGCTCAGGCGCTTGCCGACACCGACTCGCTGGTCGGCAGCCTCGTGTCGTCGATCGATCGCGAGCGGGACGCGGTGCTGATGGTCGGCCCGTACAACCTGCCCGGCGACCGCGACCTCACGGTGTCCGCGCTGCAGGTTCCCGACGGCGGGGCCGGCTACCTGCGCTCGGCGTCGACGCAACGGTCCGGCTTCCTCACCCTGGTCGACGTGGCACCCACGGTGCTCGACGTGCTGGACATCGAGCGCCCCAACGGGATGGAAGGCCGGCCGGCCGAAGTCGTGCGGTCGGAGACCTCGCTCGACGACCGGGTGGACACCCTGGTGGCCAACAACGCCGCCTCCCGGTTCCGGGAGAAGCTGCTGTTCCCCACGACCCTTGTCGTCGTCGTGTTGATGACCGCAGTGTGCGCGGCCGCCGTGGTTGTGATCGCCCGCGGCGGTTGGCCCAGGGTGAGCCAGGCGGTGACGTTCGTGGCGCTGGCCGACCTGGCGATCCTGCCGTTGTCGTACCTGGCACGGGGGTTTCCGCTGGAGGACCTCGGCATCGGCTTCTATTGGGCGTTCGTGCTGATCGGCGCGGTGGCCGTTGCCGGCGCGGCCACGGCCGCCGCGCGGCGCTGGCGGCGGCCGCGCTTGGCCCTGGTGGTCGTGCTGGCCCTCGTCCTGTTGGTGCCGGTGCTCGACGTCATGACCGGGTCCAACCTGAGCCTGAGCGCCGCGTTCGGGTACTCGCCGACGGGCAACTCCCGGCTCTACGGCATCAGCAACTACTCGTTTGGCCAGGTGGCGGCCGCCTCCTGCTTGCTGGCCGCGTTCGTCGCAGGGCTGCTTCCGGCCCGCCGGCGTCGACTCCAGGCGGTGGCGCTCCTGGTGGCTCTGCTAGTGGTGATCGGCTTGCCGATCTGGGGCTCGGACGTGGGCGGCATCCTTGCGTTCACGCCGACGATCCTGGTGTTCGCGGTCCTGGTGTACCAGGGCCGCATCCGCTGGCGGAGCCTGCTGATCGCCGGCGTTGCTGACCATGGCGGCGGTGGTCGGCTTCGGTTTGCTGGACCTGGCCCGGCCCGAGGGCGAGCGCGCCCACCTCGGCCGCCTGTTCGAACGGGTGGGCGACGAGGGCATCCAGCCGCTCATCGACGTCGTGGAACGCAAGCTGCTGGCCAACCTGCGGGTCACGACGTCGTCGTTCTGGGTCGCGGCCATCCCGGTGGCGATCGCCTTCATCGTCTTCCTGGCGCGCTATCCGGGGCGTCCCCTCGACGGGCTGCGCCGCAACATCCCCACCCTGCAGGCGGGGCTGGTGGCCGCCTACCTGGCGGCCTTGCTGGGCAGTGCCGTGAACGACTCCGGCGCCATCGTCGGGGGGGTCACGCTGATGGTGTTGGCCACCGCGTTGGCTGTGCTCGTGCTGGAGCGCGACCGCGCCGGGCGCTCGCCCACACCCGCTGACGGCGCCATAGGCCGAGTCGACGTGGAGCCGGTGCCCGAGCCGCCACCTGCGGAGCCGGAGCCGGAGCCGGTGCCGCGCGCCGGGAGTCGACGCAATTGAGCGCTGCACCCGCCGACGTCGATCGGGACGCCGTGCCGCGCTCCGCGCGCTGGCTGGTGGGCGTGCTGTTCGTGCTCCTGCTGGTGCCCGGGCTGGTCGGCTTCGACGCCTGGCCGCTGACGGGTTGGCGGTTGTTCTCGCTGGCGCGGGACGAGACCCAGACCCTCTGGGTGTTGGAGGCCGTGGACGACGACGGGTCGTCCCGGCTGGTCGACGTCGAGGAGCTGCCGCTCCGCTACCGGCACGCCGAATGGCCGATGGCGGACCTGCCGGGTGCCTCGACGGAGCGGCGCCAGGCCGTGTGCGCGGCGTTGTTAGGCGCCGTCGTCGACGTCGAACCGGCCACCGCCGAGCTGCGCATCGCCCGGGACCGTGCGCGGCTCGAGGAGCGCGACGGCGAGTGGGCCGTCGTCGACGACCTCGAGGTCATCCACACGTGCAGGCCCGCCGACCTCGAGGGCGCGGGCACGTGACGCGGCTGCGCCGCTGGGTCGACGACGCCCTGTGGGGGCCAGAGACCGCGTCGCGCCTGGTGGTCGTGTACGCCGGGCTGTCGGCGCTGATCGGCCTGCGCATCGTGCTCGGCTCCTACCGCCAGCTCGCGGACACGCCGTCGGCGCTGGTCGACCCGGTGCCGATCCTCGGCTGGCTCGACCGGATGCCGTCCGCCGAGGTGATCGTCGGCATCCAGGTCGTGGGCGCGTTGGCGGCGGTCGCCGCCGTGCTGAGACGCAATCCCCGGCTCGCCTTCGCTGTCGCCTGGCTCTGCTACCTGGTACTGGCGGGATTGCGGGGCAGCCGAGGCAAGGTGCTGCACAACGACCTGTTGCTGCTATGGGCGTCGGCACCCTTCCTGCTTGCGCCGGTGGCGGTCGACGTCCGCGACCGGGTTGCCCGTCACCGCTACGGCTGGCCGATCCGCGTGGCGATGGTCATCACCGCACTCGTCTATTTCTTCGCCGGGTACCACAAGCTGCGGCGCTCGGGGATCGACTGGGTCCTCGGCGACAACATGCGCTACGTCATGCTGTGGGGGCCGAGCATCGGCGAGGCCCAATGGGAGGGTATGGCCCGCTGGGTGGGCGAGCACCTGTGGGCGGCCAAGGCCTCGGGTGCGTTCATCTTCGGCCTCGAGATCAGCTTTCCGGTGGTACTGGTCGTGCGGCGCCTGCAGGCCTGGTACGCCTTGGCGGCGGTATTCCTGCACGTGACAACGTGGTTCGTGCTGGGCCTCGACTACTGGGCTTGGGCGGCGACGGTCTTGCTGCTGTTCATTGACTGGCCCGCCGTGGCCCGGCGCGTCAGGCGTCTCTCACGCGGCGATGTCGACGTGAGGGAAGCCAGCACAACTCTGCCGGTGCCGGGGGCCTGAGGTGGTCGCGGGCGCGTTCGTGCTGGGCTTGTTGGCCGCCGCCGCGTTGTGGGTCCTCTCCGCGGCGACGTTCGGTGGCGCCGTGTTCCAGCGTGAGAACTTCCGTGGCCGGTCCCTGCCGACCGCAGTGGGGATCATCGTCGCCCTGGTGGTGCTGGCGACGGACGCCGTCGTGGCGGTGGTCGCCGCCGCCGGCGCCGAACCCGACGCCGCCGCCGTCGCCGGCCTGCGGCTCACGACGTTCACGGCGCTCGGGTTCGGCCTCCTGGGACTGCTCGACGATCTCGGCGGCGCCGGCGAGAGCGGTGGCTTCGCAGCGCACCTGCGCGCGCTGGCCGAGGGCCGGCTGACCACTGGAGCGATCAAGCTGTTCGGTGGGGCGGCGGTGGCGGTCGTGGTGGTGGCGACGCGGGAGCCCGACTCGATCGGCCGGATCCTGGCCGACGGCGCGCTGGTCGCGCTGGCGGCCAACCTCGGCAACCTGTTCGACCGGGCCCCCGGGCGGACGATCAAGGTGACGCTGGTGGTGTTCGTCGTCCTCGTCCTGGCGGTGGGGGCGGAGCGCGGGCTGGCGGGTGTGGCGCTGGCCGTGGGGGCGGGGGCCGGCCTGCTGACCGCCGACCTGCGGGAGCGGCTCATGCTGGGCGACGCCGGCGCCAACGTGCTGGGGGCGGTGCTCGGCATGGGCGTGGTCATCACCTGCTCGCCCGGCGTGCGGACGGTCGTGCTGGTGCTCGTGGCCGCGCTCAACCTTGCCAGCGAGTGGGTTTCGTTCAGCCGGGTGATTGCCGCGGCACCGCCGTTGCGGGCCGCCGACCGCTGGGGCCGCCTGCCTTACTGAGGGCTCGGCGGGTCGTCACGCTTGGCGTCCCGAGGTCGCGGAACCAATGGCCTCGCCGGCCTGGACAATCTTTGGTCCCCGGCGTTGGCGAACCGCCGGGTTATGCTGTGAGCCCGTGACAAAGCACATCTTCGTCACGGGCGGTGTCGCCAGCTCCCTCGGCAAAGGCATCACCGGCTCGTCTCTGGGTCGCCTGCTCAAATCCCGTGGCCTCCGGGTCACGATGCAGAAGCTCGACCCCTACATAAACGTCGATCCGGGGACGATGAACCCGTTCGAGCACGGCGAGGTGTTCGTCACGGATGACGGCGGCGAGACCGACCTCGACCTCGGCCATTACGAGCGCTTCATCGACGAGCCGCTGTCGCGGGGCAGCAACGCCACCACGGGCTCGATCTACTCGGCGGTGTTGGCCGCCGAGCGGCGGGGCGACTACCTGGGCAAGACGGTCCAGGTGATCCCCCACATCACCGACGAGATCAAGCGCCGCATCAACATGTTGGTCGGCGACGACGTCGACGTGGTGATCACCGAGATCGGCGGCACGGTCGGCGACATCGAGATCCTGCCGTTCCTAGAGGCCATCCGGCAGTTCCGCCTCGACGTCGGCCGCAACAACGTGGCGTTCGTGCACGTCACGCTGGTGCCGTTCATCGGACCGTCCGGCGAGCAGAAGACCAAGCCCACGCAGCACTCGGTGACCGAGCTGCGGGCGCGCGGCATCCAGCCCGACGTCATCGTCTGCCGGAGCGAGCGCCCCCTGAGCGATGCGCTCAAGCAGAAGATCTCCCGGCTTTGCGATGTCCCGCCCGAGGCGGTGGTCAACGCGGCCGACGCCGCCAACATCTACGAGGTGCCACTGGTCCTCCACGAGGAGGGCTTCGACGGCTACCTGTGCGACCTTCTCGGCTTCGACCAGCAGCCGGACCTCACGGAGTGGGAGCGGCTGGTCGAGCGGATCGAGGCCGCGACCGAGACGATCCGGGTGGGGATCATCGGCAAGTACGTGAGCCTGCCCGACGCCTACCTGTCGGTGGTCGAGGCGCTCAAGCACGGCGGCTTCCACCACGGGACGCAGATCGACGTCGACTGGATCCAGGCCGAGGAGGTCGAGGGCCTGCTGGCCGAGGGTCGGCTGCGCGACCTCGACGGGATCGTGATCCCGGGAGGGTTCGGCGAGCGGGGCAGCGAGGGCAAGATCATGGCCGCCGGTTACGCCCGCGAGCACGGGATTCCCTGCCTGGGGCTGTGCCTCGGCCTGCAGATGATGACGATCGAATACGCCCGCAACGTGCTGGGGCTCACGGGCGCCAACTCCACCGAGTTCGATCCCGCGACGCCCCACCCCGTGATCGACCTCATGGACAGCCAGCGCGACGTCACCGACAAGGGGGGCACGATGCGCCTGGGGGCCTACATCGCCGAGCTGGTGCCCGGGTCGCAGGTGGCGCAGGCCTACGGAAAGACGGTGGTGTCGGAGCGGCACCGGCACCGCTATGAGTTCAACCCGCGGTACCGGGGCAAGTTCGAAGGGAGCGACCTCGTGTTCTCGGGGTCGTCGCCCGACGGCCGCCTGGTCGAGTTCATCGAGCTGCGAGGTCATCCCTTCTGGGTCGGGACTCAGGCCCATCCCGAGCTGAAGAGCCGCCCCACACGGCCGGCGCCCCTGTTCCGTGAGCTCGTGGGGGCGGCGCTCGAGCGGGCCGAGGGTCGGCGGCCCCACCTGTTCCCGGTCGGCGAGCGCGACGCCCTGCGATCGGCTGCGTCCTGACACCTCTCGAGCCCATCGTGACGTTCCGGATCGTGGGGGAGCGACCCGCGTGGCGGGGGCGCCGGATCAGCGTCGCCATCGTCGAAGTCGAGGGACCGGATGGCGATCGTTTCGAGCGCGAGATCGTCCATCACCCCGGCGCCGTGGCCATGGTGCCGCTCCACGAGGACGGCACGGTCACGCTCGTCCACCAGTTCCGCGTGGCCGTGGGCGGCGCCATGTGGGAGATCCCCGCCGGCATGCGCGACGTGGCCGACGAGCCCACCGAGGAGACGGCCCAGCGCGAGCTCGCCGAGGAGGTCGGACTTCGGGCCGGGCGGCTCGAATACGTGGCGCGCTTCCACAACTCGGTCGGCTTCTCCGACGAGGGGGTGGTGATCTACCTGGCAACCGAGCTGAGCGAGGTGCCCGACGATCGCCAGGAGGCCGAGGAACAACACATGCACGTGGAGCGGGTGCCGTTCGACACCGCGCTGGCGATGGTCGACGACGGCCGCATCACCGACGCCAAGACTGTGGTCGCGCTGCTCACCCTGGCGCGGCGGCGCCTACCGGGCAGCGAGTCCTAGCCGCACCCGCACGCCCCGCCGCAGCAGCCGCCGGTCGCCGCGGATGCGGCGGTGGCCGATGCCCTCCCGCCGACCGTCACCAGCGGCAACAATTTGACCGTGTCGTGGTGACCCGCCGGGCACGGCGCCGGTACGTCGGCCTCTGCCATCGATCGGCGCAGCTCGAACGTCTCACCGCAGGTGCGGCAGCGGAAGTCGTAGAGCGGCACGGGTGCAACGTTAGTGCCGGTCGGCGCCGTACCGTTGCGTCGGCCATGGCAGATGCTGCGATCACCGACATGGCGGACGATGCCGACCTGCTTCCGCTCGAGGTCGAGGAGTGGCTGTCGTGGCTCGCGACGGAGAAGGGTCGGGCGGCATCCACGCTCGAGGCCTACCGCCGCGACGCCCGGCGCTGGTGCGCATGGCTGCGCGCCCGGGGACTGGCGCTGGACACCGTGCGCGAGCCCGACGTCGAGGCGTACGTCGGACACCTCCGTCACGAGGGGCTGGCACCGGCCACGGTGGCGCGGGCCGTGGTGGCGGCCCGGTCGCTGCACCGGTTCCTGGCCGAAGAGGGACAGATCCCGAGCGACGCCGGCGCCGACGTCGAGGCGCCGCGGGTCCCCGCCGGACTTCCAAAGGCCCTGTCGGAGCCGGAGGTCGAAGCCCTCCTGGCCGGCGTGGTCGGCCCGAGACATCACTCCCGCTCCCACGGCCGCTCGGGCCCTGGGAGCGGGACACGTGTCGACGACGCCGTGGTCCGGCGCGACCGGGCCATCCTCGAGGTGCTCTACGGGACCGGGCTGCGGATCTCGGAGCTGGTGGGCCTGCGGCTCGGTGATATCGACCTCGAGTCGGCACTACTGCGAGCGTTCGGCAAGGGATCGAAGGAGCGGGTCGTGCCGGTCGGTCGTCACGCCGTCGCCGCACTCGTGGACTGGCTGGGCCCGGGCGGCCGGCCGGCGCTGGTCCCGGAGCAGTGGAAGCGCCGGGGCGACGCTGACGCCGTCTTCCTCAACCGCCGGGGCGGCCGCCTCACCCGCCAGGGCGCCTGGCTCGTGGTTCGGCACTGGGGCACGGTCGCGGGCCTCGACGGCAAGCTCACGCCCCATGTGCTGCGGCATTCGTGCGCCACGCACATGCTCGACCATGGCGCCGACATCAGGGCGGTCCAGGAGATGCTCGGGCACGCGTCGGTGAGCACCACGCAGGTCTACACGAAGGTTTCGACCGAGCGGCTGTTCGCCGCCTACCGGGCGGCCCATCCCCGGGCGGTGCGCTGACCGGTCCGGGGTTCTCTCCGGTCGCCAGGGACGCCATGCTGGGGCCATGGTCGCTACACCCTCCTCCATGCTCCCGCTCGGCACGCACGCGCCCGACTTCCGCCTCCCGGCGCCGGACGGCTCGCTGCACGGGCCCGCCGACGTCGCCGATGCCGCCGGCCTGCTGGTCGTATACCTGTGCAACCACTGTCCCTATGTGAAGCACGTGGCCGACGGCCTGGGTCGCTTGTCCGCCGAATGGATGGCCGAGGGGCTGGCCGTCCTCGGCATCAACCCCAACGACGTCGACGCCTACCCCGAGGACGCACCCGACCTGATGCCTGCGTTTGCGGCCCGGCACTCGTGGACCTTCCCCTACCTGTACGACGAGTCCCAACGGGTCGCCGCCGCCTACGGTGCGGCCTGCACGCCCGACTTCTTCCTGTTCGATCGGGATCGCGCGCTCGCCTATCGGGGGCAGATGGACGGCAGCCGGCCCTCCAACGGAGTGCCCGTCACCGGTGCCGACCTCGGCGCTGCCGTCCGAGCCGTGCTGGCGGGCGAACCCGTGGCTGGTGACCAGCGGCCGAGCGTGGGTTGCAGCATCAAGTGGAAGCCGGGCATGGAGCGCGGCTCGAGCGCGGCGGTCGAACCAACGCGAGCGGCGGCCCATCCGACATCCCGGCGTCGCCTCGGTAGGGAAATCCCCACCGGCCACCAGTATGGGTGCGGTCCGGTAGCCTTGGCGTGATGCCCGACCAGACGCTGCTGTCCAGCCTCCGAGAGCAACTCGAGAGCGAGCGCGCCCGGCTTCGAGCTCAGATCTCGACTCTCGACAGCGGCGGGGGAACGCTGTCGTACGACGAGAACTTCGCCGACTCCGGCCAGGTGGCCGCCGAGTTGGGCGAGAACATGGCGCTGCTCAACCAGCTCAACGAGCAGCTCGACGAGGTGGAGCGTGCCCTGGCCAAGTTCGACCAGGGCAAGTACGGGCTGTGTGAGCGCTGTGGCGAGCAGATCGCCGAGGCGCGGCTCGAGGCCATCCCGGCAACGCGTTTCTGCGTGAATCACGCCTGAGTGCACGCGCGCCATCTCGGCCACCTGGTTCGTCGGTTCTTCGGATCGCTCGGGCCCGCTGGGCCGTCGCCAGCAGACGAGGCCTGGGCGGTTGGCCGGATGACGCCCGGCGAGGCCGGCCTCTGGCGACGGATGAGCTCGCCGGACCGGCGCCATGCAGTCGCCGTCGGCCGCCGCGTGGACGCCGCGCTGGGCCCTGCGGCAAACCGTCCGGTGCTGGCGGCGGCGCTGCTTCACGACGTGGGCAAGATCGAGAGCGGCTTCGGCCCCGTCCGGCGCGTGGCCGCGACCGTGGCCGGCATGGTCGGGGGGCACGAGGCGGCCCGGCAGTGGCGTGGGCGGGAAGGGCTGGTCGGCCGGGTCGGCCGCTACCTCTGCCACGACGAGATCGGCGCCGATCTGCTCGTCGCCGCCGGTAGCGACACCCTCACGATCGCCTGGGCCCGCCAGCACCATCTACCAGCCGAACGATGGACGGTCGACGCGGCGGTCGGGGCGGCGCTGAAGGCGGCCGACGACGACTGACCCAGCCGACGAACGGCAGCACCGTTCGTTGAGTGATACAAGGACGTCGTTCCGTCCTGGTCAGGGGCGGCATTCGTGGGAGGGTGAGTGATGGACGGCAGATGGCTGGCAGCCGGTGGTGTCGCCCTGTTCTTGGGCGGCTGCATAGCCGGCATGCGGTCCGAGTCGTCGGGCGCGCAATATTGCGTGGTCGTCCCCGAGACCGTGGCAGCCCACCCGGGCTTCACGGCGGGCCAGTTCGTCGAGGAGCCCGAGGGCGGCTGCCTGGACGGTGAGCACGAGGTGTGCGGCCAGTTCGAGGGCGACGACGAAGCCCAGCGCTTCGAATCCGACAGTTGCCCCTGACGGGCCGGTGACGGTCAGAGCGGGGGCAGGCCCAGCCGCTCGCGGACGCGGGTCATCTTCGGCCCGGCCATGGCCCCGGCCTTGGCGGCGCCGGTGGCCAGGATGCGCTGCGTCTCTGCCGGATCGGCCGCCAGCTCGGCGAAGCGCTTCTGGAGAGGTCGCAGCAATTCGACGACAGCCTCGGCGGCGTCGGCCTTGAGCGGGCCGTACTGGCTGTAGTTGCCGGCAAGTGCCTCCGGCCGGTCGTCGGTGGCGGCGGCCAGGATCGAAAGCAGGTTGGCCACCCCCGGCTTGGCCGCTGGGTCGTAGCGCACCTCGGTGCCGCTGTCGGTGACCGCCCGCCGGAACTTGCGACGGATGACGTCCGGCTCGTCCAGCACCAGCACCGTGCCCAGCGGCGAGTCGACGGACTTGGACATCTTGCGCTCGGGATGCTGCAGGTCCATGACCCTGGCGGCGACCGGCGGGATGGCGTGCTCGGGCACCACGAAGGTCTCGCCGTAGCGGTTGTTGAACCGGATGGCCAGGTCGCGGGCCAGCTCGAGGTGCTGACGCTGGTCGTCGCCCACGGGCACCTTTTCGGTGTCGTACAGGAGGATGTCGGCCGCTTGCAGCGCCGGATAGGTGAGCAACGCGGCCGACACGAAGTCGGCCTGGTCGGACTTCTCCTTGAACTGCGTCATCCGCCGCAACTCGCCGAACGCCGCGGTGCACTCCATCAGCCAGCTGAGCTCGGTGTGCTCGGGCACCTGGCTCTGCACGAACAACGTGCACACGTCGGGGTCGAGACCCGCCGCCACCAGGATCTGCGTGACCTCGATGATCTTGGCGCGCAGGACCGCAGGGTCCTGGGGCACGGTGAGCGCATGGAGGTCGACGATGCAGTGGATGGCGTCGTCCTCGTGTTGGGCTCGGACCCAGCGTCGGACCGCGCCGAGGTAGTTGCCGAGATGCACCTCGCCCGTGGGCTGGATGCCGGAGAAGACGCGGGCCATGGGGGGCGATGCTAGAACGTCGGTGCTGGGTGGCCCCACGCGTTCGGGGGCGATCACCGGGGAACGACAAGCCTGTGATTATCATCTGACCCATGAGCGAGCGTCCCGCAGGGCGAGAGAGCGAGCGAGGCCCGAGCGGCCCGCTGCGAAGCAGCTAGAGCGGAGGACAATGCCCTACGAGGTGCAGACACCCGTCTTCCAGGGGCCCTTCGACCTGCTGCTCCACCTGATCCTCCAGGAGCAGGTCGACCTCTACGAGGTGAGCCTGGCGACGATCGTCGACGGCTACCTGCGCGAGCTGGAGCGCATCGAAGAGCTCGAGCTCGAGGTGGCCAGCGAGTTCCTGCTGATCGCCGCCACACTGGTGGAGCTCAAGAGCCGGCGCCTCCTACCGGTCGGCGACGACCTCGACCTGGACGAGGAACTGGCGGTGTGGGAGGAACGCGACCTCCTGTTGCACCGCCTCGTCGAGTGCAAGACGTTCAAGGAGGCTGCCATCGCGCTCCAAGTGCTGGCGGGGGAGGCGGGCCGCAGCCAGGCAAGGGTGGTGGGGGTCGACGACCGCTTCGTGGGCCTCATGCCCGACCTCCTCGAGGGGGTTGACGCGGAGGACGTTCGTCGCGCCTTCCTCCGGGCGATGGCCCCCAAGCCGGCGCCGCGGATCGACCTCGAGCACGTCGCGCCCATCCGGATCTCGGTGACCGACGCCATCACCGAGCTGGTCGAGGAGCTGCCCCGGCTCGGGCGCACCACCTTCCGCGACCTCACCCGCCACTTGGCGGAGCGGCTGCACGTGGTGGTGCGGTTCCTGGCGGTGCTCGAGCTGTTCAAGAAGGGCGTGGTGGACCTCGACCAACCCCGCACCTTTGGCGACATCGGCATCGTGTGGCTCGGGGAAGACGGCGCCCGGGAGCTGGGCGAGGTCGAGGGCGTCGAGGACCTGACGACCGTCGACGCCTACGAGGGGTGAGCGAGCCTCCGATGGAGCGTCCTCCGGACCAGCCCAGAGGCCCAGCGTCGGCGAGGCCCGGCGCCGAAGGCCCCGAGAGCGGGGAACGCAGCGGCCTTGCCGACGACGTGCGGGCCGAGGCCCGCAGCGCCCTCGAGGCGATCGTCCTCGTGACCGAAGAGCCGATCGATACCGGCCTGCTGGGCCAGCTGCTCGAGCTGCGGCCCGCGATCGTGGACGAACTGTGCCTCGAGTTGGCCGCCGAGTACGAGGAGCAGGGCCGGGGGTTCCAGCTGGTCCGGGTGGCCGGCGGTTGGCGCTTCCAGACCCACCCCGACCAGGCGCCCTATATCGAGCGGTTCGTGCTGGAGGCCCAGCACGCCAAGCTCTCCGCCGCCGCCCTCGAGACCCTGGCGATCGTCGCCTACAAGCAGCCGATCTCGCGGGCTCAGGTGGCGTCGATCCGAGGCGTGAACGTCGACGGTGTCATGCGCACGCTGCAACACCGCGGCTACATCGCCGAGGTCGGCCGCGATCCCGGACCGGGTCAGGCGAGCCTGTTCGGCACCACTCGGGCGTTCCTCGAACAGCTTGGCCTCGACAGCCTCGACGGGTTGCCGCCGATCGGTGACTTCGTCCCCGGAGCCGATGTGGTGGAGCAGCTCGAGCACGGCCTCCGTCCCGACGCCGAGCCGCTGAGCGACTCGCTGTCACGACTCGAGGATACGGACACCGAGCGCACCGCACCTGGTGACGAGTCCTGAGCGGCTGCAGAAGATCCTGGCCCGCGCCGGTCTCGGCAGTCGCCGCGCCTCCGAGGCCTGATCGCGACCGGGCGGGTGCGGGTCAACGGTGAGGTCGCGACCCTGGGGGATCGGTCCGATCCCGAGACCGACCGCATCGAGGTCGACGGTGTGGCCATAGGGGTCCGACCGGGCCTGGTCCACTACCTGCTCAACAAGCCGGCGGGCGTGGTCACGACCGCCTCCGATCCCCAGGGCCGCCCGACCGTGGTGGGGCTGGTGCCCGCCGAGCCGCGCGTGTTCCCGGTGGGCCGGCTCGACGCCGAGACGGAGGGCCTGCTGCTGCTCACCAACGACGGTGAGCTGGCCCATCGGCTGACCCATCCGTCGTTCGGGGTCGAGAAGGAGTACCTGGCCGACGTCGAGGGCCGGCCGACGCGGGGCACGCTGCGGCGGCTGCGCGAGGGGGTCGACCTGGACGACGGGCGCACGGCACCGGCGAGGGTTTCCCTCGTCGACGAGCGGCTGCTGCGGATCACCATCCACGAGGGCCGCAAGCGCCAGGTGCGCCGGATGTGCGACGCGGTGGGCCTTCCGGTGCGCCGCCTGGTGCGCGTGCGCATCGGTCCGATCGCCGACCACCGCCTGGCGCCGGGGGAGTGGCGGCCGCTGGAACAGGACGAGGTCCGCGCCCTGGAACGCGCGGCGGCGGGGCCCGGCGCGCCACGCTGAGTTGCGAGACCGCCCACTAGGCTCGATTCGTCATGAGCGAGCGTCCCCGAGGGCGAGAGAGCGAGCCCGGCCCGAGCGGCCGTGGGAGCGGGAGACAACACGTCGAGAGCCCGAGCGGCCCGGTCGAAGGCCAAGAGCGGGAAACGGGGCCAACCGCCGTCCGAGCCCTCCGGGGCGCCACCACCGTCGACGTCGACGACAAGGACCACCTGTTCGAGCGGGTGATCGCCCTGCTGGAGGCGCTGTTCGAGAGCAACGGCATCCACCACGACGACCTGATCAGCGTGTTGTTCACCGCCACCGGTGACATCCGGTCAGCCTTCCCGGCCGAGGCGGCCCGCAAGTTCGGGCTGGGGGACGTCCCCCTCATCTGCGCCCGCGAGCTCGACATCGAGGGCGGGACGCCGCGCTGCATCCGGGTCATGATCCACTTCACCTCCGACGTGCCCCGCGACCAGCTCCACCACGTCTACCTCGAGGGCGCGCGCAACCTGCGCGACGACCTGCCCGACTAGCCGCCATGGTGCTCGGACGCCCTCCCGAGCCGGGGCGCGCCGTCGTGGTCGGTACCGGCCTCGTCGGGGGCTCGATCGGCATGCGGCTGCGGCAGGTGGGCTGGCACGTCACCGGCCGGGACCTCGACGACGACCGGGCCAAGCGGGCGCTGGAGCTGGGGGCGCTCGACGTGGTCGGCGACGACCCGGCCGCGGCGGTGACGTTCATCGCCACCCCGGTGCGGACGATCGCCCACGAGGCGCGGCAGGCCCTCGCCGCGGGGGCCGGGCTCGTGACCGACGTCGGTTCGGTGAAGGCGTCGATCGTCGAGGCGGTCGCCGACCCCCGGTTCGTGGGCGGCCACCCGATGGCGGGATCGGAGCAGGAGGGCATCGAGGGCGCCACCGCCGACCTGTTCGAGGGTGCCACCTGGGTGCTCTCGCCCACCGCCGGCACCGACGCCGGCGCCTACGCCCAGGTGCGACAGATCATCGGGACGCTGGGCGCCGAGGTCGTGGCGTTGCCCCCCGACCGCCACGACGTGCTGGTGGCGATCGTGTCGCATGTGCCGCACCTCACGGCTGCGACGCTGATGCGCCTGGCCGACGTCCGCAGCGAGGAGCACCGGGCGCTGTTGCGGCTGGCGGCGGGCGGCTTTCGCGACATGACCCGCATTGCAGCCGGACACCCGGGCATCTGGCCGGACATCTGCAGCGACAACCGGGGTGCGATCGTCGACGTGCTGGACGAGCTGACGGCGGCGCTCGGGCGCATGCGGGAGATCGTGGCGGGCGACGACCGCACCGGGCTGCTCGAGGCGCTCGAACGTGCCCGGGCCGCCCGGGTCAACCTGCCGCCCCGCCTCCGCACCGCCGAGGACCTGCGCGAGGTGAGGGTCCCCGTTCCCGACCGTCCCGGCGTGCTGGCCGACGTGACCACCCTTGCCACCGACCTCGACGTGAACATCGTCGACCTGGAGATCGCCCACTCGACCGAGGGAGCGCAGGGCGTGCTGATCCTGCTGATCGAGGCGTCGGCCGTGGAGGTGCTGCGCGACGGGCTGGTGTCCCGGGGCTACCGGCCGTCGGTGCATCCCCTCGAACCCCCGGTGCGATGAGCTCGCCGAGCGGTGCCGCCGTCCGAGCGGTCGAGCCGATCGAGGCGCCGCTCGAAGCCACCGTGAGCGTGCCCGGGTCGAAGAGCCTGACCAACCGGGCGCTGGTGTGCGCGGCGCTGGCGGAGGGTGTCTCGACGATCGAGGGTGCGCTGGTGGCGGACGACACCGAGGCCATGGCATCGGCGCTCCGGACACTCGGCGCCGACATCGTGCCCGGCCCGCCCGAACCGGAGGGAGGGGGCGTCCCGGCGCCCGCGCGCCTCATCGTGACCGGCACGGGGGGCGACCTGGCGCCGGGACCGCTGGAGCTGGACCTGCGCCTGTCCGGCACCGCCAGCCGGTTCCTGCTGCCGGTCGTGGCACTCGGGAGCGGTCGCTACCGCCTGGACGGACGGCCGCCGCTCCGCGCGCGCCCCATGGGACCGGTGCTGGCCGCAATCGAGGCGCTGGGTGCGGGGGTGGAGTCGCACGGCCCGGCCGGCCACCTGCCCGTGACCGTGGCGGCCCCCGGGCACCTGATCGGCGGGCAGCTCGACATCTCCGGCGCCACGTCGAGCCAGTACGTCTCCGGGTTGCTGCTGGCGGCGCCCTACTGCCGGGAGGGGCTCCGCGTGCGGGTGACGACCCGGCTGGTTGGACGCCCGTTCGTCGACATGACCGTCGCGGTGATGGCCGCCTTCGGTGCCGCCGGCGTCGCGGTGGCCGACGACGCCGGCGGCCCGGTGTTCACCGCGCTCGCCGGTCGCTACCGCCACACCCGCTACCGGGTCGAGCCCGACGCGTCGGCGGCGTCGTACTTCCTCGCCGCGGCCGTCATCTGTGGGGGACGGGTCACGGTCGAGGGGTTGGGGCATACCAGCCTGCAGGGCGACGCCGGGTTCGCGGACCTCCTGGCCGCGATGGGCGCCCGCGTCGAGCGATCCGCAGATGCCACATCCGTGATCGGGCCGGCCCACCTGGTCGGGCTCGGCGATGTGGACCTGTCCGCCATGCCCGACATGGCCCAGACTCTCGCGGCGGTGGCCGTGTTCGCCGACGGCCCCACCCGGGTGCGGGGCATCGGATTCATCCGCGGCCACGAGACCGATCGCATCGCCGCGACCGTGCGGGAGCTCCGGCGCTGCGGGGTCGACGCCCGGGAGGAGCCCGACGGCTTCGTGGTCCATCCGGGCATCCCGCACCCGTCGCGGGTGAGGACGTACGGCGACCACCGGATGGCGATGAGCTTCGCCCTGCTCGGGCTGCGGGTCGCGGGCATCGAGATCGAAGACCCCGACTGCGTCGCCAAGACGTTCCCCGGCTACTGGGACACCCTCGACTGGGCTGAGAACCTGAACGGATAGGCACGTCGTCGGGGCTCACCGTGGTCAGCGCTGCCGGAGGTCGAGCTGTGTGGCCTGGGCTCACGCTGCAAATCCCGTACTGTTCTGTGCCCACGTGCGGGCCTGTCCGCTCGGCCTCGACGTGCTCGGTGATGGGACCCGGGTAGGGTGACCCGCTCGTGAAGGTCATTGCCATCGACGGGCCTGCGGGCTCCGGCAAGTCGACGGTGGCCCGCCGCCTGGCCGAGCGCCTCGGGCTCGACTACCTCGACACCGGGGCGATGTACCGGGCGGTCACGTTCGCGGCGCTGCGGCGGGGAATCGACCCGGCGGACACCGGACCGGTCGCCGAGCTGGCTCGGATCGTCGACCTCGACGTCACCACCGACCACGTGCGGGTCGACGGCGTCGATGCCACGATCGAGATCCGTGGCCCCGAGGTGTCGCGTGCAGTCTCGTTGGTGGCGGCGAACCCCGAGGTCCGGGCCGAGCTGGTGCGCCGGCAGCGGGAGTGGGCGTATGAGCGGGCCGGTGGGGTGATGGAGGGCCGGGACATCGGCACGGTCGTGTTCCCCGACGCGGTGCTCAAGGTGTACCTGAACGCCCGCCCCGAGGTGCGCGCCGACCGCCGGGCGGCCGAGGTATCCGGCCTCGACTATGAGACCGTGGCCGCCGACATGGCACGACGCGACGCGTTCGACCAGGGGCGCGAGGCCGATCCCCTCCGCTTGGCGGACGACGCGATCGAGCTCGACACCAGCGACATGACCATCGACGAGATCGTCGCCGAGGTGGCCCGGAGGATCGATGACTGAAGCCGACGAGGTCGCCGAGGCGACTCCGGTCCCGCCCGCGGCCGCCGCTACGGCGCGGGTGGAGCCGGTGGACATCCACCCGCCGACCCGCCTCGAACGGTCCGCGTATGGGGCGATCCGGGGCGCGTTCGCCGTGCTCGCCAAGCCCTACTTCCGGCTGGAGATCCACGGCCGGGAGCACATCCCGAGCCACGGTCCGTTCGTGCTGGCCCCGGTCCACCGGTCGAACCTCGACTTCATCCTGGTGTCGGCGCTCACCCGCACCCGCATGCGCTACATGGGCAAGGCGTCGATCTGGAAGTGGAAGTGGGGCGGCAAGTTCGTGTCGATGCTGGGTGCGTTCCCCGTGCACCGCGGCTCCGCCGATCGGGAGGCGCTACGCAGCTGCTTAGAGGTGATCGAGAACGGTGAGCCCCTCGTGATGTTCCCTGAGGGGACGCGGCGTTCGGGGCTGGTAGTGGAAGACATCTTCGACGGCCCCGCCTACATCGCCGCTCGCACCGGTGCGCCCCTGGTGCCGGTGGGGATCGGTGGGTCGGACCAGGCGATGCCCGTGGGCTCCAAGCTCATCAGGCCCCACAAGGTCGTCCTGGTTGTGGGGGAGCCGATCGCCCCGCCGCCGGGCGACGGCAGCGGTCGGGTCCGCCGGCGGGTGGTGCGGGAACTGACCGAAGAGCTCCGGGTGTCGGTGCAGGCGCTGTACGACGAGGCCCGTCGCCTCGCCGGTTGAGGGCCGCGGTCGTCGCTACCGAGGTGGGGTCGGCGCCACCGTGTCGAGGGCGGCCGACAACCGGGTGAGCGCATCCAACGCGGACTCGAGCTCGTCGCTCCCGAGCTCCTCGGTGAGCCGCTTGGGGATCAGCGAGCCAGCGCCTCGCGCATGCGGTCGAGCCAGTCGGCGTCGAGGTTGGCATAGACGAGCTTGGCCCCGGCGAAGCGCTCCAGCTCGGCTACCAGCGCGTCGCGGTCGAGGTCCTCGACGAGCAGCACGAGTGTGGTCGTCCCGGATTGCACCGTCTCGCGGAACCACGCCACCCATTCGTCGCTCACGCCGTGATCGATGACCTTGGCTGCCACCGCGCCGGTGCCGGCCCCGACGCCGGCACCGATCGCCCAGCCAACGGGACCGCCGAGTATGAGGCCGAACAGCCCCGCCCACAGCGCGCCGGAGAGCGCCGAGCGACCGGGAGTCGGGTCGACTGTCTCGCGCACGGTCGTCC
This sequence comes from uncultured bacterium, assembly GCA_963813485.1. Lineage (GTDB taxonomy): Bacteria > Actinomycetota > Acidimicrobiia > Acidimicrobiales > VFJN01 > DASQUK01. The sequence continues at coordinate 256,914 of CAWEZE010000013.1, read as the reverse complement.
GGCCGGAGTCGTCCTTGGTGACGAAGACGGCATCCAGCAACCGCAGGCGCTTGTTGGCCGCAAGCCGGGTGGCCGCGGTCAGGAACTCCTGGGCACGAAAGGCATCTTCGAAGGAAACGCCGACCAACGTGCGTTCCTTCTGCTCCACGGGTCGCTCAGTCACGCCACCAGCCTGGCACGGCTCTAGCCTCCGGCGAATGCGTACCGGACTGTTCCTGCCGATCTTTGGCGAGCTGAGCGATCCACGCGTCTCCGCGGGCCTGGCGGCCGAGGCCGAGGAGGCCGGGTTCGACGGCGTCTTCGTGTGGGATCACGTCCAGTACCGGGCGCCCGCCACGCACGTCGCCGATGCCTGGATCACGCTCGCCGCGATGGCCTTGGCGACAGAGCGCGTGCGGATCGGTCCGCTCGTCACGCCGCTACCACGGCGGCGACCACACGTCGTCGCACGCCAGGCCACCGGCATCGACCAGCTGTCGGGCGGGCGACTCGTGCTCGGCGTGGGCACCGGCCGCGACTCGGCCCGGGAGCTGTCGGCCTTTGGTGAGGAGCTGGACGACGGCACGCGGGGCGCGATGCTCGACGAGGCCCTCGACGTGGTGAGCGCCCTGTGGTCCGGCGACGACGTGCGCCACGAAGGCGCCCACTACGTCGCCGACCGCGTGACGTTCCAGCCCACACCGGTTCAGCGTCCCGGCGTGCCGCTGTGGGTCGCCGGGCGCTGGCCCTACCGAAGGCCGCTGCATCGGGCCGCCCGCTACGACGGCTACTTCCCGATCGACCTCGAGGCCCCCGCCCAGCTCGCCGAGCTGGTCGGCGAGCTCGGGGAACGGCGCTCGTCGGGGGCGCCATTCGAGATCGTCGTCGAGGGCTGGCCTGGCGACGATCCGGCGCCCTGGGCCGCCGCCGGCGCCACCTGGTGGCTCATCCGCTTCTCGCCGTTCGACGTCGACGTCGCCGCCGTCCGGGGCGTCATCGCCGGCGGGCCGCCGGCGTAGCGGCCAGTTCAGGTCAGCATGGCCAGGACGTCGCTGGCGCGCAGCTGGCGGTCGGTGATCTCGGGGCGGTCGGGCACGGATCCGCCGAATCCGAACGTGGCCAGGACGTCCACCCCGCTGAGAAGGTCGCGTAGCTCGCGCGGTGGAGGGAAGTACTCGTCCTCGTCGGTGATCCTGACCTCGTCGACCCCCTCGACCGGTGCCAGCCGGGCGATCACGGCGTCGACGAGTTCCTCGGGGGCCGAAGCTCCGGCCGTGACCCCCACGGTGCCGGCCAGGTCGTCAGGCAGCTCGTCGGCGGCGTTGACCCGGTAGACGCGGGCGCAGCCCGACTCGTGAGCCAGCTTCTCGAGGGCCCGGGTGTTGGACGAGTTGGCCGAGCCGATGACCACCACCGCATCGCAACGGGAAGCAATCTCCGCTAGCGCCGACTGGCGGTTGGTGGTGGCGAAGCACAGGTCGCTGCGACCCGGGCGCCACAGACCCGGGAACCGCTCGGCGGTCCGGTCGGCGACGGCAGCCCAGTCGCGGTGCGAGAGTGTGGTCTGCGCCAGCAGGGCCACCGGTTGGTCGGTGGGGGGCAGGGCGTCGACGTCGGCAACTGACTCGACCAGATCGATGGCGTCGGGTGCCACCGCCATGGTGCCGACGGCCTCCTCGTGGCCCTGGTGGCCCACGTAGACGATGCGGTAGCCCTTGCCGGACCGCACCTTGACCTCGTGGTGCACCTTGGTGACCAGCGGGCAGACCGCGTTGACGACGTAGCTGCCCCGGGCCCGGGCCGCGTCCACCACCTCGGGGGCGGACCCGTGCGCAGAGAGCATGATCGGGCGCCCCTCCGGCACCTCGACGATGTCGTCCACGAAGACCACGCCCAGGTCGCGGAACCGGTCGACGACCTGTTGGTTGTGGACGATCTCGTGGTAGCAGTACACGGGCGGCTCGAACGCTCGCACCATCCAGGCCAGTGCCTTGATCGCCATCTCCACGCCCGCGCAGAACCCGCGGGGCGCGGCGAGGAAGACCTTGTCCACGGGCATCGGCCCAGCGTACCCACGTTGCCAACGGACCCCGTAGGGGGCCACAGCGGGCCAGGTCAGTAGACTGCGTCGCCTATGTCTGCCCCCCGTGTCGTCGCTGTCGCGCCCGGATCGCCGGCTGCGCGCGTCGGCCTGGTCGAGGGCGACGAGATCGTTTCCATCAACGGCGAAGTGCCCCGTGACCTGCTCGAATGGCGCCAGCTCGTCGACGACGCCGACCTGGCGGTCGAGGTGCGGCGGGGCGGGCTCGAGACGCTCGTCGAGGTGGACAAGCGGTCCGGGGAACCGCTTGGGGTCGAGGTGCACTCCGCGCTGTTCGACAAGGTGCGAACCTGCGACAACCACTGCGAGTTCTGTTTCATCTACCAGCTTCCATCGGGCCTGCGGAGGAGCCTGTACCTCAAGGACGACGACTACCGCCTGTCGTTCCTCTACGGGAACTTCACCACCCTCACCCGGTTCACGGAGGCGGATCTCGAGCGGGTTGTCAGTGAGGGGTTGAGCCCTCTGTACGTGAGCATCCATGCGACCGATCCGCAGGTCCGGGCAGAGATGCTGCGCAACCGGCGGGGCGCCACCAGCCTGCGCTGGCTGCGAGCGCTGCTCGACCATGGTGTCGAGGTCCACGGTCAGGTCGTCGTGTGCCCCGGCGTGAACGACGGTGCGGTGCTCGACGACACGCTGGCCGGGGTGCTCGATCGCTACGCCGAGCTGGCGTCGATGTGCCTGGTGCCGTTGGGCGTGTCGCGCTTCAACACCGAGGCGCGCATGCGGCCGCACACCCGTGCCGAGGCCATGGCCGTGGTCGACTGCGTGCACGATTGGCAGGAGGTGTTCGCTGCCGTACTCGGCCACCGCATGGTGTTCGCGGCCGACGAGTACTACCTGTTGGCCGATCGACCGTTTCCCGAGCCGGCCGTCTACGGCGACTTTCCCATGTACGAGGACGGCATCGGCATGGCGCGGGCATTCGAGGCCGAGCTGTTCGCGACCGGTTCCAGAGCGACGCCGGAGGACCGCGGCGGGTTCTTCCGCTCGGCCGACGCCGACCTCTCGGGATCGTCCGACGCGGAGTACGAGCCCTACCGCGGCGTGCGGGCCACCGGCGACCAGCTGCTGCGCATCGGTCCCCGCCCTGACGCCCCCGTCGCCATCCTCACCGCGCCATATGGCGCCCGCGTCCTGCAGCCGCTGCTCGAGCGGCTGGGACGGCCCGACGTGCGGATCGTGACCGTCGACAACCGCTATTTCGGAGGGAACGTGGCGGTGTCGGGGCTGATGGTGGGCGCCGATCTCGCCCGGGTGCTGGCCGACCAGCCGCCCGGCCATCGTTACCTCCTGCCGGACGTGTGCCTGACCCAGGGCCGGTTCCTCGACGGCACCGGGCCCGCGGATCTTCCCCTCCCGGTCGAGGTCGTGCCGGCCGACGGCCACTCGCTACGGACCGCCCTCGGCGCTCGAGCGGGAGGCTGAGGTGCGAGCGCCCGTGGTCGCCATCGTGGGGCGGCCCAACGTCGGCAAGTCGACGCTGCTCAACCGCATCGTCGGTCGCCGGGCCGCCATCGTTGAGGAGCGCCCCGGGGTCACCCGCGACCGCAAGGACGTCGACGCCGACTGGCTCGGCCGGCCGTTCCGCCTCGTGGACACCGGAGGGTGGATGGTCGGGGGCAGCGACCTCGATGCCAAGGTGAGCCAGCAGGTGGAGCGCGCCATCGCCGAGGCCGACGTGGTGCTGTTCGTCGTCGACGTGACGACGGGGGTCACCGAGGAGGACAGCCGGGTGGCCGAGCTGCTCCGCCGGCGCGGCAAGCCCGCATTGCTGGTGGCCAACAAGGTCGACGACGTGAGCCGCGAGGGCATGGTCTGGGAGCTGCTGAGCCTGGGCCTCGGCGATCCCTACCCCGTGAGTGCGCTCCACGGGCGCGGCACCGGCGACCTCCTGGACGCGGTTGTCGAGCGGTTCCCCGACCCCGAACCTGCAGTGGATGGCGGCGACATGTCACCGCTGTCCGCCGCAAGTTCGCCCGAGGGCGTAGCCGTCGCGATCGTGGGGCGGCCCAACGTCGGCAAGTCGACCCTGTTCAACCAGCTCACCGGCGACGAGCGGTCCGTCGTCCATGAATTGCCCGGCACCACACGCGACTCGATCGACACCGTGATCGAGACCGAGCTGGGACCTGTCCGCCTGGTCGACACCGCGGGCATGCGCCGGCGCTCGAAGATCGGCGAGGGCACGGAGTACTACTCGCTGGTGCGGGCGCTGCAGGCGGTGGACGATGCCGACGTGGCGCTTCTGGTCATCGACGCCACCGAAGGGGTCACGGGGCAGGACCAGCGGCTGGCCGAGCGCGTCGACGCCGCCGGCTGCCCGATCGTCCTGATGCTCAACAAGTGGGAGCTGCTCGACAGCGACCAACGGGCCGAGGTGCGCTGGCAGGTGGGAGACAAGCTCCGGTTCATCGGTGACGCACCGGTCCTGCCGATCACTGCGCTGACCGGCCGCGGCGTGCACAAGCTCTTTCCGGCGCTGGCCCGCAGCGTCGACGCCTACCACCGGCGCATCCCCACCGGCCGTGTCAACGCCGTCATCCAGGAGGCACAGCAGGCCCACGCCGCACCGGGAGGCGCCCGCGTGCTCTATGCGACCCAAGGCGCGGCCGAGCCCCCCACGTTCACGCTGTTCGCCAACCGCGAGCTACCACGCACGTACCTGCGCTACCTCGAGCGCATGCTCCGGGACGCGTTCGACCTCGGTGCCACCCCGCTCAAGATCCGGGTGCGGCGTCGGGGCTGAACGGCCAGCGAGCGTTACGTGAACGCCACACCCCGCAGCCCTGTCCCACCGGTAGCATCTTGGCCGACATGAAGCCGATCCTCGCCCTCGTGGCGGTCTCTTCCCTGGTAGCGGCCATCGTGTGGGCTCGATCGACGCGCCGTCTCCACGTCGTGTGGAGGCGGGTCGAGGGCGAACGCGGTCCCGATGCCGACGTCACGGTGCTGGCGCGATCGGCGTTTCGCAAGGATCTCCACACCACCTGCCTGTACGCCGTACTCGCCATCGCCGCCGCCGGCGTAGTGGTGGCGGGGGAGAACATCCCGAGCCTGCTGTTCGTGCTGATCCTGGTCCCGGTGGCGTTGTCGGTGGCGTTCGGCCGCGACTTCGCGAGAGAGGCCCGGCTGGCCGAGGACCGCTCGACGATCGAGCGCAAGGCGGAGGAGGTCCTCAGCCAGGAGGAGTTGGCCCCCAAGCGCTGGGCCGCTCGGCTGGCCCCGGAGGACCTGCCTCAGTTCGCGGGTTTCGAGCTGGGTCGCGTCTATCAGCCCGGCACCGGGGTGATGGCGGGCGACTTCTTCGACGTGTTCCGGGTGGCACCCTCGCGCATCGCCGCGGTCATCGGGGACGTGACCGGCCGCGGCATCGAGGCCTCCATCACCGCCTTCCAGGCCAAGTACCTGCTGCGGGTGTTCCTGCGGCAGTACCGCGACCCCGCTCAGGCGCTCGAGGAGCTCAACACCCAGATGCTCGCCCCCGAGCGCACCGAGGAGTTCATCTCCCTGGTCGTGGTCGTCTTCGATACCGACGCCGGCACGCTGCGCTTCGCGTCGGCCGGGCATCCGGCGGCCTGGCTCTGGCACGACCGGGACGTGCGCCCGCTCCGTTCGACCGGACCGCTGCTCATGCTCGATCCCCAGGGGCACTACCACAGCCGCGAGATCCCCCTGAACGCCGGTGACCTGTTGCTGCTGTACACCGACGGGCTGGCCGAGGTGCGCAACGGCGAGCAGATCTTCGGCGAGGAACGGATCGCCAATTCGCTGCGCCGCGACCCCGGAGTGGCGGCGGGTGTCCTGTGCAAGAACCTGCTGGAGGCGGCGCGGGACTTCGCCTCCGAGGCGCTGGACGACGACGTGGCGGTGCTGGCGATCCGGCGCACGTGACAGGGTTGTGGACGTGAGCGAGCGTCCCGATCCGCACGACCAGCTGGCGCGGCTGACCGAGCGGGCGCTGGCCGGGAACCTCGACAAGGCCGGCGACAAGCTTGTGGCCCAGGGCAAGCTCTTCGTGCGCGATCGCCTGGCGCTGCTGCTCGACAAGGACTCGTTCGTCGAGGACGGACTGCTCGCCAACAACCGGGCCGACGACCTGCCGGCCGACGGTGTGGTCACCGGCGTGGGGCGGGTCGACGGGCGGCCCGTGTGCATCATGGCGAACGATCCCACGGTGAAGGCGGGATCGTGGGGGGCCCGCACGGTGGAGAAGATCGTGCGGCTGACCGAGCACGCACTGCGCCACGAGCTTCCGGTCTTCTGGCTGGTGGACTCGGCCGGTGCTCGGATCACCGACCAGGTGGAGCTGTTCCCCGGTCGCCGCGGCGCCGGACGCATCTTCTACAACCAGGTGCGGCTGTCGGGCCGCGTGCCCCAGATCTGCTGCCTTTTCGGCCCGTCGGCGGCCGGCGGCGCCTACATCCCGAGCTTCTGTGACGTGGTGTTCATGGTCGAGGGCAACGCCTCGATGTACCTGGGCTCGCCGCGTATGGCCGAGATGGTCATCGGCGAGGTCACGTCGCTGGAGGAGATGGGTGGCGCCCGCATGCACGCCACGGTGTCGGGATGCGGCGACAACCTCGCCGCCGACGACGCGGACGCGCTCGACCAGGCCCGGGCGTGGTTCAGCTATTTCCCGCAGAGCTGGCGCCAGGCTCCGCCGCGGTACGAACCGCGCGAGGCGGCGCGGTCGCTCACGGCGGCGGCGGTGCCGGCCGAGGAGCACCTCGCCTACGACATGCACGACCTGATCGACGGGCTGGTCGACGCCGAGTCGTTCTTCGAGCGGATGCCGCTGTTCGCTCCGGAGGTGATCACGGGGCTGGCCCTGCTGGACGGACGACCGGTGGGCATCGTGGCCAACAATCCGATGCAGAAGGGCGGTGTGCTGTTCGTCGACTCCGCGGACAAGGCGGCCCGGTTCGTGTGGCTGTGCGACGCTTTCAACGTCCCGCTGGTGTTCCTGGCCGATGTCCCGGGGTTCATGATCGGCACCGAGGTCGAGCGGCAGGGGATCATCCGCCACGGGGCCAAGATGGTCACCGCGGTGAGCGAGGCCACCGTGCCCAAGCTGTCGGTGATCGTGCGCAAGGCCTACGGCGCCGGCCTGTACGCCATGTCGGGACCGGCGTTCGAGCCCGAGGCCACGCTGGCGCTGCCGACGGCCAAGATCGCGGTGATGGGGCCGGAGGCCGCCGTGAACGCCGTATTCGCCAACAAGATCGCGGCCATCGCCGACGACGACGAGCGTGAGGCCTTCGTGGAGGCGCAGCGGGAGTTGTACGAGACCGACGTCGACCTCTACCGCCTGGCGTCGGAGCTGGTCATGGACGCGGTCGTCGACTTCACCGACCTGCGGGATGAGTGCATCCGCCGCCTGGAGATGGCCGCGGACAAGGACCGAGCGTTCAGCGCCCGGCGCCACGGGGTGCCCCCGGTGTGAGCGGCGCCGACGCGGCACTGCCGCCGCTGCCGTCGTCGATCGCCATCCGCGAGGTCGGTCCCCGCGACGGCCTGCAGCCGGAGGAGCCCGTGCCGGTGGCCACCCGGGTAGAGCTGATAACGGCGCTGGTCGGGGCCGGGGTGTCGATCATCGAAGTGGCGGCGTTCGTCTCGCCCAAGGCGGTGCCGGCAATGGCAGGAGCAGCCGAGGTGATGGCGGCGCTGCCACGCTCGCCGGCGGTTCGCCATGTCGCGCTCGTTCCCAACGTGAAGGGTGCCGAGCTTGCGGCCGAGGCCGGTGTCGACGCGCTCACGTTGACGGTGTCCGCCTCCGAGACCTACAGCCAGCGCAACGTGCACATGTCGGTCGACCAGTCACTCGCCCAGGTGGGGGCGATCCGAGCCGCCATCGGCGACGACCTGCCCGTCGACACGGTCGTCTCATGCTCCTTCGGGTCGCCGTACGAGGGCGACATCGCTCCTGGCTCGGTGGCGTCGCTGGGTCGCCGCGCCCGGGAGAGCGGTTCGACCAGCGTCACCTACGCCGACACCACGGGCATGGCGACGCCCAGGCGGGTGATCGAGCTGTTGGCCGAGACCGGCACCGACGTCGGTCTCCACCTCCACGACACCCGCGGCACGGCGCTCGTCAACGCGTACGCGGCCCTCCAGGCCGGCGTCACCCGGTTCGACACCGCGGTGGGCGGGCTGGGCGGGTCCCCGTTCGCAGAGGGCGCTGGCGGAAATCTCGCCACCGAGGACCTGGTCCACCTCTGCGCCGACCTCGGCGTGACGACCGGGATCGACCTCGAAGCGCTGCTCGCCATCTCGTCCCAGGTGGCGGGTGCGGTCGGCCACCCCGTACCGTCGCGGATCGCCGCCGCCGGCCCCCGCTGGAAGACGTAGATGCCCTGGTGCGAGACCTGTAGCCGCTTCCTCAACCCCAACACCCTCGAGGCCGACGGCACCTGCCCCACCTGCGGCCGCCAGGTCGCCGAGCCCGCCGCCGGGCAGGCCGCGACGCGGCAGAAGGCACCCTGGCACTTCAAGCTCCTGCTGCTGGCCACGGTGATCTACCTGGGCTGGCGCCTGGTCCAGCTCATCGAGTGGGTGGTCGGCCGGTTCTGACTCGGGTCGGGTGCGGCGCCCGCCGGCCGGCTACGGGCCACTCGTGCCCGATCCGGGCGACCTTCTCGCCCGACGGCGGGACGCTCTTTGTGAATCCCCAGGTGCCCTGCACCACGTTCGTCCTCTGGGGGCGGTGGCGCTGAGGGCGTAGGATGACGGTTCCCGTCGGGCTGTGGCGCAGTTTGGTAGCGCACTTGACTGGGGGTCAAGGGGTCGCGGGTTCGAGTCCCGCCAGCCCGACCAGACAAGACACCAAGTCAGAGCCGGTCTCTCGAGGCCGGCTCTACTGGTTCCGGGCCAGAGGTTGCTACCGGGTTGCTACCCAAGTAGCCCGCCCACAACCTGTGCCCCGGCGGTGCCAGAACACCCCGGGGCCGGCCACGAGGAGATACCCCTCATGACGGACCAGAACCTACCCCCCGACCCCGAACCGACCGAACCCACCGTGCGCGAGCTGTAGTTGGCCCGCGTCGACGAACACTGTCGGCTGCTCGGCCTCGAGCTCGACCAGGTCGCCAAAGCCTGCGAGCTGTTGGCACCGGAGCGGGCCGGGTCGTGCCGTAACGCCATCACCATGTGTTCGGTGATGGTGGACGAGATCCGGTTGCGGGCCCACGCCCGCCCGCTCGACGAACCGGAGCCGTCCTAATCGATAGCAGCGAGGTGAATCCCCCGTCTTGGGGCGTCGCGTCCTCGCTGTTGGTGGCTGGCCCTCGAACCGTCAGGAACATCCCGATGGCCGCGGCCGCCGTCACGAAAGCCGCGATGCGGGCGAGGAAGTGTCGTGACGTCATGTCGGTGTGTTCGGTGCTGATCAACGTGCCGGATGCCGGGCGAGTTCCCCCGGCAGATGCGGTGCGCGACCAGCCGCCAGCCGCCCGGCGACGCCAGCTCGAGCTCGACACGGGGACCGCTCGAGCAGCTCGGCCATCAGCGCCGCCTAGAGCGGCTCGCTACGTCGCTGCTAATGCAGATAGACGCATTTTTCACGGGGTGTACGCCATTGGCGGATGGCGCCGTGGTCACGGGACGGTGGGGACTGAGAGGTTCCCTGGCGGGCCGTCCCGTGACTGCCACCCGAACCAGCGGACAAAGAAGGCATGAATACCGGATGAGGCCCACCCACCTCTCGTCTTCCGCGTCGCCCAGGAAGACGTCGTTGCCCGCGTCCGCATCGCCCACGTGTCGACTAGTAACTTTTACCATATTCATCCCCTCTCAGATTTATCTTCTTCCCTTCTATTTCTATCCCATTTACTAACCTACCTTTCTCTATATCATTTATCCCTTATACATTTCCCTATACTATCTCTATTTTCTTATCCTTTAACAATCCCTTATATAATATCTTAAACTTCTCCCCTTTCTCCACTTTCTTTTACTTCTCTACTCCCTAATATTTTTCTTACACATAAATCTTCTTATCACCTTCCCTACCCTTCTTTATCTTTAACAACCCCTATAACTCCTCCTCATATTCTATATTTATCCTCTCCCCTCACTCCTCTTCCTTTAAATTATCCTATTCCTTTAACTATTATTACTCACTTTCTATTCTCTTCTCTCCCTCATTCTCCACTCCTCTATCCAACAAACCCTCTATCACTACCTCTCCTCCTATCTCTCTCCTCATCCATCTTGTCACTTCCAATCTCCGGTGACGCACGGGCGCCTAGGCGCCCGTGCGGCGTCGATGCCGCCGCATCCGCTGATAGGCGAGGTGACCCGCGCCGATCGATGCAGATATGGCGTGTCGCGCAGCGGGCCGTGGCGCTGGAAGTCGGACCCTTGACGCCGTTGATCAGCCCCCCACGACGAGTCGCCGAACCCCTGACGTGTCGAGATCCGACTTCAGGTCCAAATCACCCCGTACACGTGTATCGGCTCCTCGAAGCCCTTCAGCTCGACAAGACCCTTGTCCTCGAACTGAAGGCCCTTGCCGAGGCACAGCTCGCGCACCGCGCTCGACACCAGCACGCGACCGCGCTCGCACATCGAGCACACCCGAGCTGCGAGCTGAACGGCAGCGCCGAAGAGGTCATCGCCTTCGGTGACTGGCTCACCGGCACTAATGGCGGCGCGGATCTCGAACGGCACGTCGTCGCGGCGGCTGCGCTCCGTAACCGCTCGCTGGATCGTGATCGCGGTCTCCACGGAGCGACTCACGGAGGTGAAGGACGCCATCACGCCGTCGCCGGTGTGCTTCACCCGCTGGCCGCCACCACGGCGGATCGCATCGTTCACGATGGCGTCGTGGGCTCGGATGACTCGCATGGCACCGGCGTCTCCGAGCCGCTGCGTGAGCTCAGTTGAACCGACGACGTCGGTGAACAGGATGGCCCGGAACGCGGTCGCCACGAGCGCCTCACCCGTGACAGGACGATCAAGGTGGCCGAGGAACGCCTCGACGGCTGCCCGATCAACTTCGATCACCTTGGTGCCGACCATTCCATGCGCTTCGCGATGAACAGCTTCGACGACCTCGGCTGACGGCCCGTCAACCAAACAGAAACCGGCTCCGCTCTGATGGTCGAACCAGTAGGTGATGTAGTCGACGCCGTACTTTGCCTGCACCTCGATGTCGCGAGCGTGTGCCTGTGCGATGTCGATCGGGGTGACGCCGTCGTCGACCTCGTGGCGATCCATGTACAACGGCATGCGCTACCTCTGGGGGGTCTCTGTCTCGCACGGCGCCGAGCGATCAGGGCGAGCGCAGCCTCTGCCCCTGCCGCCTCGCGGTACATATTGGCACCGATCTGGTGTCGTCACGCGGCGGTGCGTCGTGCGGCCCGTCGCCTCGTTGCGGGCAACCGATCGCGTGGGCGCAGATCGACAGATCTGTGCGGCCGATATCAGTTCGTTGGCGGCCCCGGCTGCGGCGCCTCGGCCGGGCGTCAGGACCGCCCCTCGATCGTGATGTGGGCGCTCCGGACCACCTCGCCGGCCCAATTGACCACCCTCGCCGACGCGTCTGCCTCGAAGCCGCGGGCGCGGTCGAGCGGGAAGTGCACGTTGTAGCTGACGGTCCGCGACGTAGCCGCGCTGGCGCCGGCCGTCTTGGTGGCGTCGGGATCAGGGTTCTCCGCAACGACATGGGAGTAGTCGACGTGACAGACCACCCCGACCTCGTCGTCGGGGTCGGGTAGGCCGCAGTGGTCCTCGACGAGCCAGATCTCGATCGTCTTCACACCGCCATCGGTGTCAGACCCGGTGGCGATGAAGGTGACCGTCTCGTCGGGCTTGGCGTCGGACTGCTGCGGGGCCGACCCGTGGGCGACCGTCATGTAGGGCTTGTCCTCGACGTTGAAGTGCGCGTCCATCACGATGGACGGCGACGATCCGTCCGACGACGGAATCGTGACCACGTCGGAGCCGCCCGGCTCGTCGCCGCACGCCGCCGCGGCGACAGCAAGCGCGGCCGCTGCGATCAGTCGGATACCCCTAGTCGTGACCGGGATGCGCATCGGGAGAACCTCCTGCTGGCCATCGACTGGGACCATGGATCCGATGGGATCTAAGGGCACCCTCTCGCCAGCATGGTGAGCGCCGCCGGCGTGGGCGTCTATGTCAAGCGACACACAGTCGCCGACTCCCTGTAGCGAATCAGTCGCGCGATCCGTCCCGGGTCGAGCTGCGCCGCCGGGCTGGGGTCACTCTCGAGACGCGTCGCGCTGTGGCCGCGTGGCGGCGCCGCCGAAACCAGCACCAGATTGATGCTCCTTAGTGGCACCGGCTCTCACGGTGCTCATGGCGATGACGATCCTTGGCGCTTGCGGGGGCGGCGGGACACGGCGACCCCGGGGCAGGGCTCGACGTCGTCCAATCGCTCCAGCCACTCGACGGGGGACATCACGTCCATGGGCGCACAACCCGAAGCCGTGGTGCCGGCCGAACCCTTGGACGCCTCGACCGATCCGGTGAGCCCGACCTCCGCTCCAACACCAGGGCCATCCGGTGGCGGCTGCGACCCAGCCGTGGTTCACGACGCCATCGCCGCCTCGGCGTCCCTGAAGGAGTGGGGGCGTGTCAAGGGGTTTTCGCCGGCGTTTTCTGCGGGATGGGACTGTATCCGCCCTGGATCTCGGCACGTCTGGCGGCGCTACGGGCCCGCCAAAACGTGCCGAGACCGCGGGGTCAGAGCTTGGGCAGGCTCTCGAAGGGTTCGCCGGTGGCCAACGGGTCAATGCACCGCCTAAGCATCAGACGGACGTCCTCGCCCAGCTCGTGGATGTCGACGGCGCGATCGATGAAGCGGAGCAGGCCGTAGTCCGGGTTCCCGACCTCCAGGTCCGTGTTCCACCCCTTGGCCGGGTTCGCCCGGTAGGTGCGGAGGATGTCCCAGAGCGACAGGTGGTAGGGCCCGGCCGGCAGCCGGCGCCCGTCGAGCCGGTACTTCACGCCGACCTCGCCCGGGTGGTCCACCTTGCCGTCGCCGTCGTCGTCGGGTCGATTGTCCGGGTACTGCTGGGCGGTGCCGAACAGGTGGCTCCACCAGCCCTTGTGGTCACTGACCCGGAGCAGGCGCAGCGCGTTCTTGGTCCCGATGTCGGAACTCTCGATCTCGTCGAGCGTGCTGAGGGCAAGCCCGGCGGCGACCTCTCGGCGGTTGAGCGGCTGCTGGAGCCGCAGCCCCCAAAGTTCGTGCAGCAACGCGTTGGACGCGAACCCGGCGAAGCCCGCCGCGAACTCTGCGCTGGGATAGCTGTTGATCTTGCGCAGACCGTGGGTGTGGTGGTCGTGCCACAGGAGCATGAAGAAGAACAGCACAACGTCGGGATGCCAGTCTTCGTCGGGCTGGCCCTGGTGCAGGTAGACCCTGTTGGAGCCGTTGTAGGACGTGCTGGCAACGCTGTTCGCCGGGTAGATGGCCCGGATCTCGGTCTGCATGCCGAACCACGGGTCCTCGGCCTCGAGACGATCGATGGCCGAACGCAGCACGTACCAGATCAGCGCTTGCCGGCGGAACGTCGCGTTGCCGAGATCGAGCGACTGACCCGAGGCGAACACCCGTGTGCCGACGGAGACGGCGGGGCCGTCGCGCTGGGTTTCCGACTTCCAAACGGTGCGCCAGTTCTTGTCGAGCAGGTCGAGCGACTTCAGGTCGCCGAGCGTGCCGTCCTCGACCATGAGGTCGGGGCCGACGAGGCGCGCCTGCACACGGAAGAAGCGGGTCTTGCCGTTGTTGGTCTCCGAGACCGTGAAGTCGCCATCGGCGTCGGTGCGCACCGTGCCCCATTCCGTCCACGGCCCATCGGCGCCGATGTCCGACGCCGACACCTTGACCTCGAGGCCCTTCAACGGCCGGTCGTGCGCGTCGCCGTCGATCTCGCTCTCGCGCACGAGCAGGCGACCAGTGATGGTCCACAGCTTCGCGCTGCCGCCACCACCACCAGAGCCCGGCTGTGTCTCCACCTGCACGTCGGGGATGGACTTCATCATGGACTCCTTTCACTCGGATTTCTGCACCATCGCGATCCGGCGCCAGGTTTCCAGTCCGCATGGGCTGCCGGCAGCCGTGGCGGTCAGCCGAACGTGGCGGCAACGACGTCGGCGACGAGGTTGGCGCGATGCGAGAACAGGTAGCCCCGCGCCCGTTCGATCTGATCCGCCGTCAGGTGGATCTCGGAGGCGACCGTGGTCCGCCCGCGTGATCCTTGGGTCATGAGGTTGCGCGGGTCGGCGATGTCGGTGTCCGGGCAGCCGTCGTCATAGTCGGCGTCGGTCGCCGGGTCAGCGGAGTGGGTGTGGTAAAGCCCGAGGTAGTGGCCCAGCTCGTGGGCAAGGGCGATGCCACGCCACGCGGCGGAGCCGGCGGCACCCATCTCCTCCTCCTGGTCCTCCAGGGCGATGGCGTGCCCACCGACCTGCCATGGAGGCGTTCCCCAGCCGGCTCCAGTGTCGGTGGCCTCGACGTAGTACACGTCGATGTGCATCTGGCCCCGGTCCCAGTCCTCCTCCTTGAGTTGGTCGTTTTCGACGCCTACGAGCTCGGCGTACTCGTCGGCCGACCACTGCTCGATCGACTCGGTGACGACCGCGATGCCGGCCTGTTGCCAGATCGACGAGGCCATCGCGATGTCCCCTGCGACGACGTCGTCGTCCGCGAACGGGCTGCGCCCGCTGGCGTCGGTGATGATCCGCACGCGCATGGCGACGGTCACGGGGATCGGGAGGGGACCGGGGGTCAAGTCGTCAGCCACGGTCAGAGGATCCTGACGAGATGGAACCACTTGAAGCCTTCGCTGCCGGTCGTGTAGCGCACCCGGACCCGGCTGGCGGCCTGGACGGCGTCGCGCAGCAGCTGCAACATGCCGAGCGACGTCACGGCATCGGTGTCGAGGCTGCCGTTCATCTGGTGGACGACGTTGGTGGTCTCGTCGGTAATCCAGAGGATCACGGTCGGGTTGCCGACGCTGTCGACGGCGACCGAACCGATCGTGCCGTCCATCAGCTCGGTCTCGTCGTACGTCTGCGGGTTGAGTGGGTCGGACATTGGTGCCTCCCTGGGACGAGGGGTCGAGACGACAGCTCCTCTGGGGCGCTGGACGAAATGCATCAACGGTTCGGGGCAATCGCCATGACGTGAACCGTACGGCCAGCTACCGATGTCGACATCGGTAGGACTACCCAATCCCATCGTCCGACGCCGATGGCTTTGGTCTGCCACCCGCGACCGTCGACGGCCTCACCCACCGCGCCGTAGGGGACTGTCAGTCCCGGTAGTGGGAACGCTTCCCGCCGCTAGGAACTAGAGAGTTGGAGGTGTCGGTCCGATCCGTCGCATGCCCGGCGCAGATTGCGCCGTCGACGAGACGTGAAGTCACGACGTCCAGGAACGGTAGGCGATGACCGTACCTTCGGGACGGAAGCCGAGTCGCTGATACAGGGTCCGAGCGGGCGTTCGGTGGTCCTGCACAGTGAGGCAGACCCGACCGAGCGGCGATCGATCGAGGAGCTGGCGGGTGAGGGCGACGATGAGCTGGTGGCCGACGCCGGTGCCGCGGGTGGCAGCGTTGACGGCCACGAAGTCGATGAATCCTTCGCCGTCGTTGTGGACCTCCCCGGCGGCGTAGCCGGCGACGCCGCCATGGCCGTCGTCAGCGACGAGCACCACGCGGGAACCGTCGAGCTGGCCATCGACGAGCTGAGGAGCGGACGCATACGTGTCGGGGAACTCGGCGTCGTGTAAGTCCGCGATGCCCCCGATGTCGGCCTGGACGGCGGCACGCAGCACCGCCGTGTGGCCGTCCCCGCCTGTTTGCCAGGCGGCAACAACGCCGGCGTCGGCGACTAGGACGTGGTTGGGCTCCGTCGGCGTCCAACCCCGCGACCCAGCCAAATCGGCGAGCCTCTGATTGGCTATGTCGCCGCACATCTCGTAGCAGGACACGGCGGGGGGCATGCTGGCTAGCGCGGCGTCGAGGAGAGCGGCGGCCGCCGCCATCCACCCGTCGCCCTCGCCCACGACCCACGGACCGATAAGCCAGGCCCGACCGAGGTCGCCGTCCCACTCGCTGATCAGCACGCCGGTGATCCGTGTGCCCTCACGTAGCACCTGGGCCGTTGTCACCCACGACGGTTCGAGGCCGTCGAGCTCGGCGACGATCCCGACAGCATCGGTGCCGACGTAGCAGATGCGGCGGGCTGGGTGCGCCTGCTGCGCGGCGATGAACGCCGCGATGTCGTTGAGGTCGTCCCGGTTCGGCGAGGCAGGCACGCACCGAGCGTACGAGCCCACACGTGCGTCGCAGAGTCAGCTGCGCGTTCGCTCGTTGACCGGGGAGGTGCGGGCCAAGGCATGATCGGTGTCGTGCGCCTGGGCATCGCCCATCATTTCGGCTGGGCCGTGGCCGTCACAGCATCGGCCGACCACGAGGTCGTGGACCGCCGGAGGATCGAGCTGATCGAACCCGGCGTTCCGTCGGCACCGATCCACCACGAAGGCCGACATCTCGACGACGGGGCCCTCGCCATCCTGGTGGCGGAGGTGCGAGCGTCGGTGATTCGAGCGACGTCAGCCTCACTGGACGATCTCGCAACCGCATTGCCCGAACGGATCGTATCTATGTCGCTGCGAGCCTGGCCGCTCGACTTCCCCGACGACATCGCCATCCAACGTCGCGCACCCTACGAGAGCCGCGCCGACTCCATCATGTACCGCCAGGTGTTGGCCGACCTCGCACGTGCACGCGGCTGGGACGTCCGCCTCTACGACGCCAAGGATGTGGAGGGCCAGGCAGCCGGCTTGCTGGCCGAGCGGGCCGACGAGGTCCTGCTCGGACCGCGGGCAACGATGGGACCGCCCTGGGCAAAGGACCATCGGATGGCGCTCGCTGCGACGATCGTGGCCAGCGGAACCTCGCGCCAAGGCGTCGAACTCTGATGCGTCGCCTTGCCGGGTACGGCTATACGTCCCTGAAATGCCGACGAGGGACGCTACCCCGCCGCCCGATCTGCCGCTCGGCGCGGTCCGCCCGCGCGTCGTCACCATGACGTCCAGGGGTGGCGGGGGCCCGCCCGAGCGCGTGCTCCGCAGCATGTACACCGCAGATTCGCGACTCCAGGTTCTCCGGTGCTCTGACCGATGAGTACCGCCGCCGTCTAGTTCTGGTTCGCCGGACTGCTGGCCTCGGCGACCCGCATCGGGCACTCTGGGCGCGTGGCGATCATTCGTCCGGCGACCGCGGAGGACCTCCCATTTCTCGAGCAGATGCTCGCAGTCGCCGCCGATTGGTTCAGCGACACACCCCGCTCAGTGTCGGAGATCATCAGCGACCCCGCGGTCGCCCACTACATCGCCGGGTGGCAGCGCGAAGACGATGAGGGAGTCGTTGCTGCAGAGCAGACGCTCAAACTCGGGGCCGCCTGGTGGCGTTTCTTCACTGCCGACGACGCGGGGTACGGCTTTGTCGATGCCTCCATACCGGAGCTTTCTGTGGCAGTCGTGAAATCAGCCCGCCGCCGTGGCATCGGGCAACAACTGCTCGGCGCGCTGGTGGAGCACGCGAAGGCGCGAGCATTGCCCGCACTCAGCCTGAGCGTCGCGCCGGACAACCACGCCGTGAGTCTCTACAAGCGGGTCGGCTTTGAGCAGGTAGGGACTGTGGGCGAATCGCTGACGATGCTGTTGCGACTTCCGCCTCGTGCCGTGTGTGAAGGTCGACAGAAGGTCGTTGAGTCGCGCCTGCCTGCCGACTAGCAACGCGCGGTCGCAATAGATAGGGAGCCGACATGACCGACACTCCACCGCCTGTCCCGCCGCCAGCCGCGGCAGCACGCGGCCCGAGAGGGAAGGTTCGAAACCCGGCCGCGGTGATCATCTTCTCGATTATCACGTTGGGGATCTACCACCTGTACTGGATCTATCAGGTGTACCGCGAGCTCAAGGAGCACACGGGCGAGGGGATCGGGCCGGTGATCGGTCTCGTACTCGGGATCCTGATCAACCCCGTCAACTGGTTCGTGTTGCCGTCCGAGATCGGCAACATGTACGCGCGTGCGGGTCAGCCCACGCCGGTGAGCGGCGCGACCGGCTTCTGGAACCTCATCCCACTCGTCGGGTTCATCATCTGGACAGTGAAGGTCCAGGGCGCGCTCAACCGGGCCTGGGAAGGCCAGGTAGCCGTCTAGAACCCAGATGCACCCACATCTGCCGATCTTGCGCCGTGTCGTTCTAGGCTGACGATCCAATAGGCGAGGGGTGTGCGGTTCGGGCAATCGGTACGCGCCCCGCGCCACTACCCGGCGTTCGGGGGCAGTGTGGTGGGCGTGGGCACAAGGCCAATGCAGCCGTGGGAGACGGGCCAGCGAGACGCCTTCCGGGGGCGCTTCGGTGAGGATCCAGACGCCTACGACCGGACTCGACCGGTGGCGCCCGACTCGCTGTTTGACGAGATCGTGCAGCTCGCGGGTTTGGAGCCCGGATCGGCGGTTGTGGAGATCGGTCCGGGCACGGGACAGGCAACGCGGCCCTTGGCCGAGCGCGGTCTGCGGATTCTGGCGCTGGAACTCGATCCTCGCCTCGCTGATCGAGCGCGCCACAAGCTGGTTGCGTTTCCGGATGTGTCGGTGCGCTCGACGTCATTCGAGGCGTGGGATCCCGGGGAGGCGACGTTCGATGTCGTGTTCGCGTGCAACTCGTTTCACTGGGTTGACCCCGACATTCGCTTCGTCAAGGCAGCCGGGGTGCTGAACCCGCAGGGACATCTGGTCGTGGTCTCCACCCCGGTTGTCGTTCCCGAGGGTGCCAGCCGGTTCTGGTGGGCGGTGCAGGACGACTGGGTCGCCGTTGGCGCCGCGCGCGTCGACCCCGCGACCGCGTATCCAGACCTGGTGGATGGCCTCGAATTGGCGGTGCGGTGCCTCCGGGCTCTTCGAGGAACCCGCAGTCATGCGGCACCGCTTCGACCTCACCCTCACGGCGGACGAGTACGCGGCCAATCTCTCGACGCAGTCAGGCGTCAAGGGACTTCCGCCTGATGCGCAAGCCGAGTTGGTCGAGCGCGTTCGACGACGTGTGAACGCGCAAGGCGGAACACTGACCGTCCATCACCTCGCCGTGCTAACCGCCGCAAAGCTGCGGAACTAGTCACGCAGCCAGGGGTGGCGGACCCCAAGGACGACGAGATCTGCTTCGCTATGGACGAAGCGACAGGTCGAGCAGTGCGAGGTCGATAGCTCGCTGAGCTTCGCCGGCGCGACGATGTTCCTGGTGGCACTAGGTGGCACGGTGCAGCTGAAGGATTGCTTCAACGAGCGGGCCGATGGCTTGGCTCGCGTTCTGCTCGTTGTCTCTCCCACGTGTGCGGATTGCCTCGCCGGCGTGAGGATCGTGGCGGCGGCGGCCCAAGAGGTCAGAGCGACTCGCGTCAGGCTCCTAGCCCTCTGGACCGCCGTGCGACCTCGAGACTGCGAGGAGGCCGCGGCACGGGCCAGTGAGGCATTCAGCGGCGACTCGGGCTTGTCTCACTTCTGGGAGGAAGAAGGGTGGCCGGTCTCGACGGCCCTCCGACCCCTGCTCGGCCTCGGGGATTACGAGCCGACACGGAGCGCGTGGGACGTGTATCTCTTCTATGAGCCTGGCGTGGAGTGGGTCCATCGAGAGCCTCCCACCCCGACCCATTGGGCGCACCAGCTCGAACCTGATCCCTGCGTCGGGGATCGCCTCGCGCTCGGCACTGTCTCGCGCTGGCTCACCGGCCGCCCATAGCTGCTCGGCGTGCACGGCGTTCGGTGCTGACGAGCCGATGGGCGACGACCGCTCGCAGCAGGCAATCTATGTGAGTGATGTTCCAACGATGGGTGCGCCCGTGGTCCTGCCGGACCACCAGGCGCCTGGCGTGGGCGGCCTTCGCGTGGACCATCATCGCCGCGGTTGCCCTGCTGCTCGCACCCACCGTGTCGGTGTCCTCGGGTGCCTCGACGACGGCAGCCGACTCGCCGACGGAGGTCGTGACCACCGCGTCGAGCGAGACATTGCTCCAGCACGAGGGGGCCAGCGTCGTAGCGGTTTTGCTCGTCCCCGTAGGCGTCGCCCTCGTCGGTGCGCTAGGGAACGGCCCCGGGGCCCGGCGGCGCCGCATCGCCGCTGGGTGGGTGTTGGCGGGCGCCTGCATACTCGGCGCCGCGTCCCTCGGGATCTTCTTCCTGCCGGCCGCCGTCGCCCTCCTCACCGCCGGGCTCAAGACCCGGCGCCGTACTGCCGGGCCCGAGGAGAGTGGGAACGCGGGCCGGACTCTGAGCCCTGCTGGCTGACCACCAACCCGGCTCCGCGTCGGCAGTGGCCCCTTCGTCATCGGACCTTCGCCGCGTCGCGTTCGAGATTAGGCGGACACTACCGACCGGCCAGCGTCTCAGAAGTGCCGGTCCTGGGCGCTAACGATGGTAAGCAACGCGACCTGGGGCCACGACGTTTGACGCGCCAGATCTGCCTGATCGGTACCCGCAGCGGTCACCGGGATGCCCACACCTCATCGGTCTCGGACTAGTCCCGGATTGAGCACTATGTGCTCGCGGCGTCCCGGTACGGGGCCAGGAACGCGGTCAGGGCACCCAGCATCTCCTCGGGAGACTGCTCGGCGACCCGGCACCCTGGTCAGGCCACCCGACGAGTTCATCGCCGCGGTGCTCGGTGGTAGCTCGTGGTCCGGCAGCGGCCGCCCGCAGCTGGCATCAGGTCGTCGCTTGCCAAAGACAGGAGGCCACTGACACTCCGGCGGCTGGTGCGTCGGAGAGCCGGCACTGTCAATGCACGTTTGGGCAGTTGGGGGAACCGTCTTACGTCACCGCTCTAACGTTGATCTCCGGGTACGACTCGACCAGGAGGATCACGATGACCAGCGCCGCCGTCCCCCGCTTCGACACAGTGACGATCGATTGTCCCGACCCCGCCGCGCTGGCCAGCTTCTACGGCGAGCTGCTCGAGTGGCCGGTGCCCGCGGGCGACGGTGACTACGTGGCGCTGGACCCACCCGGCGGCGGCACGGCGATCACGTTCCAGCGGGCCGCTGGCTTCGTGGCCCCGACGTGGCCCGACCCAGCCGTGCAGCAGCAGCTGCACCTCGACCTCGCGGTCGACGACCTGGACGCCGCTCACGAGCGGGCGGTCGCCCTGGGTGCCCGCCACCTCGACACCCGGGAGAAGTTCCGGGTCTACGCCGACCCGGTCGGTCACCCCTTCTGCCTCTGCTCCTGGTGACGTCCCGCCCATCCGAGTGTCACGCGTCACCGAAGTGCCGCCCGTCCGCGCTCGCGATCGCCGGCACGTACGACGAGCGGTCGCCCGCAGCCGGCGCACAACTGCCGAGGTGGGCGACCGGCGACGACGAGCGCACGCGCTTCATGGGGCGCGGGCGAGCACGCAGACCGCGGGCGGATCGAGCGCGTCGAGCGTCTCGGTGCGGGCGTCGACGTAGCCGGCCTCATCGAGCAGCTTCTCCAGTTCATCGGCGGCCTTCCGTGAATGGACCGCGGTGGCACCGGGGCAGCGCGGCTGGGACACCACTGCGATGGTCCCGCCAGGCCGTAATGCCTGGCGGATGGTGCCGAGCCCCTCGACGGCGTCGGCCCAGAAGCCGACGGTGTTCACCGCCAGCGCCTTGTCGAAGGGCTCGCCGAGCGCGGGCAGCACCTCGATCGGAGCGACGTGGAGCGTGACGCGCCCCTCGCGCACCGCGGCCCGGTTGCGCCGGCGGGCCTGCGCGATCATCACCCCGGAACGGTCGACCCCGACGACCGCAGCCGCCTGCGCCGCCGCCGCCTCCAGTGCGACGCCAGGCCCGCACCCCACCTCCAGCAGCCGGTCGGTGGGCTGCAGGTCGAGCAGGTCGACCGCCCACCGGCTGCGCGCGACGTTCGACGCGCGCCGGCCCATGATCCAACCCGCGACGCGGCCACCGACGCCGCGGGGTTCCCCGAACTGGCGGACCACGGCGCCCAGGGCACGCTTCCGCAGTGCGAGAGTCACGAGCGCACCTCACCACTTCAAGTACGCTCGAAGTCAAGTGCTCACGATCGGCGAGCTGGCCGAGCGCACCGGGGTGCCGACCTCGGCGCTGCGCTACTACGACGAACTGGGGCTCGTCCGGCCAGTCAGGCGCGAGGGCGGGCAGCGTCGATACGACACGGAAGCGGTCCGCCAGGTTGGCTTCGTGCTTCTGTTGCGCGACATCGGGTTCACGCTCGCCGAGATCGCGCAGCTGCTCACCGACCGCCCCCGCCGCAAGTCGACCTGGGTGCGGCTGGCTCGGGAAAAGTTGACCGAGCTCGACCACCTCATCGCCGACGCCAAGACAGCTCGCACTGCGCTGGCCCACTCGCTCGAGTGCCCGAAGGGCAACCCCGCCGCGTGCCCGACGTTCTGGTCGATCGTCGACGCGCGGCTGGAAGGGCGGTCGCTGTCCGACGCCCACGGCCAGGAGCGCGGACGCGACGGCCTTCACCGTCGACGGCAACTCCACCGACGTGACTCGCGGTCCCGGCGATTCGAGACTCGCTCTGGCACACCCGCCTAGTGGCTGGCTGGCAGACCATGGTGGCGGTCAACGCGCCAAGTGGTGTTCAAGATCCGCCAGCCGGCCGAGAGAATTGCAGGTCAGGGCGCGTAGTCAGGCCGGCTCGCAGCGTAGGAGAGGCAGCTCAGCGTATGGATTGCGGGGGGCAATGGGCCCGCGTCCGAACTCCCGAGGCGATGAGGACCGGCCCCCCGGACCGGCCCCCGGTCCGGATTGCCTCGGGTTCCCCGCGGCGAATCCCATCGCCTCGTCACCCCGGTCAGTCCCGCACGGTGGCCCCGCCGGCTCGCCACTTGACCGGCCGGTCAAGTACCGTGCGGGCCATGACGCTCACGGATACCGCCACCCGATCCAGTGCGCCGTCGGGCGACGACGAGGCCCGAGTGCTCGCACTCTGCGAGCAGCTGCTCGCAGAGCTGCCGCCCCGCCAGAACGATCCGGTGACCTTCCTCGGGCGCCAGTACGACCTCGGCCTCGCCTGGGTCCACTTCCCCGAGCGATACGGCGGCCTGGGCCTGTCCCCGAAGCTGCAGAAGCTGGTCAACGAGACGCTCTGGGGTGCGGGCGCCCCGCGCGCCGGCTCCCGCAACCCGATCGGCCATGGCATGGGCGCGCCCACGGTGGTCACCCATGGCAGCGACGCTCAGAAGCGGCGCTACCTGCGGCCGCTGTTCACCAACGAGGACATCTGGTGCCAGCTCTTCTCCGAGCCGGGCGCCGGCTCCGACGTCGCCAGCCTGGCGACCCGTGCGGTCCGCGACGGCGACGAGTGGGTGCTCAGCGGCCAGAAGGTGTGGACCACTCTGGCGCACGTCGCCCGGTTCGGGATGATCGTGGCCCGCACCGACCCCAACGCCCCCAAGCACAAGGGACTCACCTACTTCGTCGTGGACATGCACGCGCCCGGCGTCGAGGTGCGTCCGCTCTACCAGATCACCGGCGAGGCGGAGTTCAACGAGGTCTACTTCAACGACGTGCACGTTCCCGACGGGGAGCGCCTCGGTGAGGTGGGAGAGGGCTGGCGCGTCTCCCTGACGACGCTCATGAACGAGCGGGTCGCCATCGGCGGGCAGATCCCGCACCGCGGCAGCGGCTTCATCGGCGAGCTGATGAAGGTCTACCGCCGCACGGGTCCCCACGACGCCGCCACCCGCGACCGGGTGATGGCGTTGTGGATCCGCGCCGAGGTCCTGCGGCTCACCAACAACCGGGGGAGCCAGCAGCGGGCGGTGGGCACGCCGGGGCCCGAGGGCTCGATCGGTAAGCTGGCGCTGGCCGAGCTGCACAAGGACATCACCAGCTGTGCCGTCGACCTGGAGGGCGCCGACGGGATGTTGTTCCCCGACGGCTACCCGATGGCACGGCCGGAGACGACGGCGCTCTGGCGCAGCGCCCAGCAGTGTTTCCTGCGGTCGCGGGCCAACTCGATCGAGGGCGGCACGACCGAGATCATGAAGAACATCCTGGCCGAGCGGGTTCTCGACCTGCCGGGCGACGTTCGCGTCGACAAGGACAAGCCCTGGATCGACGTGCCCCGCTCCTAGCGGCCGGCAGCTACAGCTCGACCAGAGGGACGTCCGCCATCCGCAGGTGGCCCGTCTCGTTCAACGACGCCAGTGACCGCTGGCCCGTGGACGCGACCAGGACCCGCGAGATGCTCGTGTAGGCCGGCAGGAAGAGCATCTGCGGCCCCACCCCCAGCACCGCCGACACGACCACGTTGATGACCCCGCCGTGGCAGACGAGGGCTATCCGCTGCGACGGGTGGGCGGCAGCCAGCCGGTTGACGCCGTCGACGACCCGGGACTGGAAGCCCGCGATGTCGTCGGGCACCTCCATCCAGCGTGGATCACCGGCCGCCCGCAGCTCCTCGATGGGGATGTAGGCCATGGCGTCGGCGTCGTACTCGGCCAGAGCGGCGTCAGGTGTCACCGTGAGGCCCAGCGCCTCGCCCAGTGGCGCGGCCGTCTCGACCGAGCGGCGAAGCGGGCTGCAGTAGATGGCATCGGGCTCCTCGGGCACCAACCAGGCCGTCAGCGCCGCAGCCTGGCGCCGCCCGAGCTCCGACAGGCCCGGGTCGGCGGGCCCGTCGATGCTCTCGGCCCGCAGCGGGCGGGCGTGGCGGATCAGCAGCAGCTCCATGGGCGTCCGCACAGTAGGAGGACGGGCGCCGGAAGCGCACGATCACCGACCGGAGGGTCAGTACCGTGGCGCACCGTGGACGTCCTCTCCAGCCGGATACTGCTGCGCCCGTCTGTGTTCGAGGACGCCGTTCGGTGGTACCGCGACGTGCTCGGGTTGCACGTCTACCGCGAGTACGGCGTCGCCGGCCGCGTGACCGGGGTCGTCTTCTTCCTCGGCGGCGGGTTCCTCGAGCTCGCCGCCGACTCGAGCTCGGCGTCGCCCGGCAGCGGCGCCCTGTGGCTCCAGGTGGCCGACGTCGACGCCGAGCACGAGCGCCTGCGGAAGCAGGGCGTGGACATCCAGCGCCCACCGAAGACCGAGCCCTGGGGGCTGCGGGAATGCTGGATCGCCGATCCCGACGGGGTGCAGATAGGACTCATCGAGGTCCCCGACGACCACCCGCTCCGCCGGCGTGTGGGGAACTGAGCGCCCGTGCGCCGCACGAAGATCGTCGCCACGCTCGGTCCGGCGTCCGACCCGCCGGGCGTCCTTGACTCCCTGATGGACGCCGGCGTCGACGTCGTGCGTCTGGGCCTTGCCCACGGCACCGCCGACGAGCACCGCAGGCGCATGGAGGCGGTCCGCGAGCTTGCCCGGCACCACGGCAAGGCCATCGGCGTGCTCGCCGACCTCCCGGGTCCCAAGGTGCGGGCGGGGCCGTTCCCCGAGGGTGGCGCCTTCCTGGCCGAGGGCGACGAGGTCACGTTCGTGCCCGGGGCGGGCACCAGCGACGGCCGGCGCATCACCCTCGACGAGGCGCATCTGGTCGACAGCGTCGAGCCGGGCGACACCATCGTGCTGGGCGACGGCACGGTGACGCTCGAGGTGACGGGCGTGGCGCCCGACTCGGTGCGGGCGCAGGTGCGCAGCGGTGGGCGCCTGCAGGGAAGGCCGGGCGTGCACCTTCCGTCGGACCGCTGGTTACCGCCAGTGCCGACGGAGAACGACCTGCGGTTGGTCGACGAGGTGGCGAGGGATGCCGACTGGGTCGCGGTGTCGTTCGTGCGCAAGCCCGACGAGCTGGTCCGGGTGCGCGAGGCGCTCGGGGAAAACGGGCCCCAGTTGATGGCCAAGATCGAGACTCGCGCGGCGGTCGACCACCTCGACGACCTCCTGGACGTGGTGGACGGCGTCATGGTCGCCCGGGGCGACCTCGGCATCGACTTCCCGATCGCAGACGTGCCCCACCTCCAGAAGCGGATCATCCGGGCGTGCGGCTCGCGAGGCCTCCCAGTGGTAACGGCCACCCAGATGTTGGAGTCGATGGTCACTGCGCCCTCGCCCACCCGCGCCGAGGCATCAGATGTGGCCAACGCCGTCGTTGACGGCAGCGACGCACTGATGCTCTCGGCCGAGACGGCGATCGGGCGGCACCCGGTGCGTGCCGTCGAGACCATGGCGGGCATCGCGGCGCGGACCGAGGAGTTCGACGACCGGCATGGCGTCTACGAGCAGGGCTTCGAGCAGCGGCGGACGTCGTCGACCAAGGCCGTCACCGTGGCCATGGCCCACGCCGCCTTGCGGGCGGCGGTCGAGCTCGACCTGGCGGCCATCGTGTGCTGCACCCGCGCCGGAACCACCGCCCGGGCCATGGCGGCCCGCCGCCCGCAGAGCCGGTTGATCGGCGCCAGCCCGTCACAGGCGACGGCGCGGCAGCTGACGTTGTCGTGGGGCGTGGAGCCGCTGCTGGTGGCCGAGTACACAACGACCGACGAGATGGTCTGGTGCGTGGTGGAGGCGGCCGTCCGTGAGGGCCTGGTCCGCCACGGCGATTCGATCGCGGTCCTGGCCGGCGCCCCCGATGCCGCTCCGGGCCGGACCGACGTTCTCCGGGTGGTCGCCGTTTCGTGACCGCCATCCGGTCCAGCCTGTGGGCGCAGGAGGTGGGGGAGGGACCCCTGGTCGTTCTCGTGCACGGGGCGATGGACCGTGCCAGCAGCATGTTGCGGGTGCGGAGGGTCCTCGAGGGCGAGTGCCGGGTGCTGCGCTACGACCGTCGGGGCTACGCCCGATCGCTCGAACTGGGTCCCGCCGTCTCGCTCGACCAGCAGGTCGACGACTTGGCCGCGCTCGTGGGGTCTCGGGTCGCGGTGGTGGCCGGGCACAGCCTGGGCGGCGTCATCTGCCTGGCGCTGGCCGAGCGGTCGCCGGAGCAAGTGGGCGCGGTGGTGGCCTACGAGGCGCCGATGATGTGGGAGTCCTGGTGGCCCGCCGGCACGGCCGGGGCGACGGCGCTCGCCACCACCGCCGGTCGACGCGACGGGGGCGACGGCGATCCGGGCGACGCGGCCGAGGCGTTCATGCGTCGCATGCTCGGCGACGCCCGCTGGGCGAGGCTGCCGGCTCACGTGCGGGCCGAGCGGCGGGCCGAGGGACCCACCTTGCTGGCCGAGCTCCGCACCGTGCACCACCCGGCCCCGGCGCCCTACCGGCCCGAACGGCTGACGGTCCCCGTGGTGGCCGCGTACGGGTCCGAGACCCAGCCACAGCACCGGCGCGCCGCCGAGGAGCTGGCACGGCGGGCACCGCACGGGGTGCTGGACCGGATCGACGGCGCCGGCCACGGTGCCCACCTGACGCACCCACAGGCGTTCGCCGGGCTCGTCCGGAGGTCCCTCAGCCTGGCATCGGAGCGCCGATAGCCTGCGACTGATGGCCAACCTGCGTGGGCTGCTGAAAGGCTGGACGGGCCGCCGGGAGGGGCGGCAGCCCAATCGTCCGGTCGCCTTCGTGCTGTCCGGCGGTGGCAACCTCGGGGCGCTCCAGATCGGGATGATGCGGGCGCTGCTCGAGCACGACATCCGTCCCGACCTGATCGTCGGTTGTTCGGTGGGGGCGATCAACGGCGCCGGGTCTGGCCGAGGATCCCACCTTGGCGGGCGCCCTTCGCCTGGAACGGCTGTGGCGAGCGCTCGACGGCAAGGAGCTGATGCCCGCCGGCTGGCTGCCGAACACCGTGGCCATCGCCCGACGGGGCGAGGCGATCCACGAGAGCCACGGACTGCGCCGCCATATCGAGCAGTCGTTGACGGCCCGCACGTTCGAGGAGCTGGTCGTGCCGTTCCAGTGCGTCGCCACCGATGTCGTGGGCGTGCGCGAGGTCTGGTTCCGGTCGGGACCGCTGATCGAGCCGATCCTCGCCTCCGCCGCGCTCCCGGCCGTGTATCCGGCCGTCGAGATCGACGGCGTCCGCTACCTCGACGGCGGCATTGTCGACGACGTTCCCATGAGCCGCGCGGTCGAGCTGGGGGCGCACACGCTGTACGTGCTCCAGGTCGGCCTCTTCTCACGTCCCCGGCCGGAGCCCAAGCGCCCGCTCGACGTCGCCGTCCAGGCATACTGGATCGCCCGCCATCACCGGTTCAAGCGTGAGCTGGCCGCCATGCCGCCCGACATCGAGCTCCATCTGTTGCCGACCGGGCAGACGCCGCATATGCGCTACAACGACTTCACCCGCACGTCCGAGCTGATCTCGCTGGCGTATGAGGCGTCGAGCGCCTACCTCGCCGGGCGGACCCTTCCGGACGAGGTCATGGTGTGACCGATCAACCGGTCAACATGACCGCTTCGGGCCCGCCGGAGACGGTGCTCGACGACGAGCCCACCGACGCCCTGGCGGCACTGGACGGCGCCCTGGCCCGCCCGGACGCGGAGCGACGGGAGGCGGTGGCGGCTGTCGTGGCCCGCTGGCCCCGCTTCCTCGATGCCTGGGCGCGGCTCGGAGCGCTCGGGCGCGACGACGTGGAGCGCTACGCCGCCTACCGCGTCGGCTATCACCGAGGTCTCGACCGCCTGAGGGCCAGCGGATGGCGGGGATCGGGCTACGTGCGCTGGCGACATCCGCAGAACCGCGGGTTCCTGCGGGCGGTCGACGGGCTGCGGGCGTCGGCCGAAGCGATCGGGGAGGCCGACGAGGCCGAGCGCTGTGCCGTGTTCCTCCGCCAGCTCGATCCCGACTGGCCGCCGTCGGGCTGAGGCCCGCCGTCGGCAGGTCGCTCGTCAGTCGGCCCGACGCTCGCGGAACACCCGCTGCGTTCAGTCCCGGGACAGGACGCGGATGCAGCTGGGCCCACCGCCCACGCTGCCAGCGATGCGATGGAGCACGGCGGCGGCGGGATGGACGACGACCACGTCGCCGTCGTCGGTCACGACGCCGTCACCGTCCACGATCAGGCTGTACTCGCCGTTGTCGAACGACCTCGACGGCCACAACAGCGTCGCCGCGGGCCGGGCGGCCAGGTTGGCCCGCGACGTCCGGCCGGCGTCGAACGCCAGCGCGTCGCCGTCTCGCCGCACGACGACAGACACCACATGGGCATCGCCAACCTCGGACACCGTCACCAGGAACGCCTGCGGTCCGCATGCCTCGATCCGTTCGTGCAACTCCTGCAGGCTCACGGCGACGCTCATCACCCCGAGGATAGGCGGCTCCACCTGCTACTAGGGTCGCCGCCATGGCTGCACCGGGAGGCACCGGACCGATCGGACCGTTCCCCGAGGGTGTCGACACCCCCGAGACGCAGGAGGAGTACGACAAGCTGCGCCGGCGGGTGCTGTGGTCGCTTCCCTACGGGCTCTACGTGGTCGGCAGCCGGACGGGCGAGCGGCGCAACCTCATGACCCTCAACTGGGCGACGCAGGTGAGCTTCGATCCCAAGCTGGTCGGGATCAGCGTCGAGAAGACGGCCGTGACCCACCGGTTGATCGTTGAGGGTCAGTGCTTCGTCCTCAACACCGTGGCCCGCGACGATCGGGCCATCGTCCGCCGGTTCACCAAGCCGGTCGAACACGACGCGGCCGCTGGCACGCTCAACGAGTTCCCGTTCCACGACGGTCCGACGGGGGCGCCCATCCTCGACCAGGCGCCCGCCTGGGTGGACTGCGCCGTCCGCCAATCGGTCGACTGCGGCGACCACACCTTCTTCATCGGCGAGGTGGTGGGCTCGCGGGTTCCAGCAGGCCGAGGACACGCCGGTGCTGCGGATGGAGGACACCCGCATGAGCTACGGCGGCTGACCGGGTGCCGCCCGATCACGATCCACCCTTCCCGGCGCAAGGGCGACCGGTCGACGACCTGATCACCGAGCTGCGCGGCGGGCGGGGTGACGACGCGGACTGGCGCCGGGGCCGCACCTTCAGCCTGGTCTACAACGCCGCCGATGCCGAGCTGGAGCGGCTCCACGAGGCGGTCGCCGCCGAGTACCTGCACGAGAACTACCTCAACCCCTTCGCCTTCCCCAGCCTGCTGCGCATGGAGCGCGAGGTCGTGGCCATGGGCGCCGACCTCCTGTACGGCAATCCCCGGGGCGGCAAGCTCACCAGCGGCGGCACCGAGAGCCTGTTCCTGGCCGTGCAGGTGGCGCGTGACCATGCCCGCGCCGCCCGCGGCATCGTCGAGCCCCGCATCGTGCTCCCTGCCACCGCGCATCCGGCGTTCGCCAAGGCCTGCCACTACCTCGACGTGGACGAGGTCCGGGTACCGGTCGGCCCGGACGGGCGGGCCGACGTGGCGGCGACGGCGGCGGCCGTCGATGCGCGCACCGCGCTCGTCGTCGGCTCGGCGCCGTGCTATCCGTTCGGCGCCGTGGATCCGATCCCCGAGCTCGCGGCGCTGGCGGCCGAGCGGGGCACCTTGTGCCACGTCGACGCCTGTCTCGGCGGCTGGCTGCTGCCCTTCCTCGAGCGCCTGGGTGAGCCCGTCCCGCCCTGGGACTTTCGGGTCGAGGGCGTGACGTCGGTTTCGGCCGACGTCCACAAGTACGGCTGGTGCTTCAAGGGCGCCTCGTTGCTGTTCCACCGCGACGAGGAGGAGCTGCGCCGCCAGTACTTCGTGTTCGACGGCTGGCCCGGCGGCCTGTACGGCTCGGCCACCACGGCCGGCACCAGGCCGGCGGCCCCGATCGCCGCTGCCTGGGCCACGGTGTCCCACCTCGGGCTCGACGGCTACCTGCGCCTGGCCGACCGAGTGCGGACGGTCGCCCACCGCTTCCGTGACGGCATCGAGGGGATCGAGGGGATCCACGTCACCGGCGACCCGGTTCCGGGGGTGCTGGAGATCGCCGCCGACACCGATCCAAAGACGGGCGACGCGGTCCTCGACATCGGCGCGGTGGGGGACGTGATGGACGACCGGGGCTGGCACCTCGACCGCCAGCAGGGCGGCCTCCACGCGATCCTCTCGCCCTCGCACGTGGCGGTGGCCGACGAGTTCCTTGCGGATCTGGCGGCTGCTGTCGGCAGCCACGGCGAGAGCCGAGGCGTCGAGGCGCGCTACGGGGGCGTGGGTTGACGCCATGACCCCGGGCATCCCGCAGTTCAGCGGGGCGGTCCTCTGCGGGGGCCAGAGCCGGCGGATGGGGCGGGACAAGGCACTCATCTCCGTCGGCGGCACCCCGATGGCGGTGCGGGTCGCCGAGGCGCTGTGGGTCGCCGGCGCCCGTGACGTGGTCGGGGTCGGCCGGGAGCCGGATGTGCTGGCGTCGCTCGAACTGGCGACCATGCCGGACGGGCGGCCGGGCCGGGGACCGGCGGCCGGCATCGCCACGGCGCTCGCCTGGGCGGATGGTGACGAGATGGTGATGGTCGTCGGCTGCGACCTGGTGGCACCGTCTCCGGCCGCGATGGGAGCGACTCTGGCGGTTCTGGCCCAGCACCCGACGGCGGCGGTGGCCGTGCCGGTCAGCGGCGGCCGCACGCAATGGCACCACGCCGCCTGGCGGCCGTCGGCCGCGCCTGCGGTCGAGCGCGCGCTTGACGGGGGCGCGAGGGCGGTGGGCGGCGTCGTGGCCGCCGCCGGGCTCGTGGTCATCGGCGTCGACGGCATCGATCCCGCCGCCCTGGCCGATGCCGACGTGCCCGGCGACCTGCCGCACGAGGCCGAAGGTGAACGCGCCTGAGGTGACCGGGTCGGTCGTGGGATCGACGCCGTCACCGGTGGCGCCGGAGGGGGTCGGGCCCCGGAGTACCCTGCCTCACCATGGAGGTCCCCGAGATCGACGTCGCCGAGCTGGCCAAGGCGCGTGCCGAGGGTGCGCCCCTGATCGACGTCCGCGAGCCCGACGAGTACACCGCCGCCCACGTGCCCGGGGCCTTGCTCGTGCCCTTGGCCACAGTTCCCGAGCGGCTGGCGGACGTGCCCAGCGATGGCCCGGTCTACGTGATCTGCGCCGTGGGCCAGCGCAGCCGGCGGGCGGCCGAGTTCTATCGGTCGCGAGGCATCGACGCCATCAACGTCGCCGGCGGCACCACCGCCTGGATCGAGGCGGGCGAGCTCGTCTCGACGGGGATGGAGCCGTAACGGCTCCGCCCGATCCATCACGCTTCCGCTGGATCGCCGACCAGCGCGAGTTCGACGCCTTCGTCGAGGCGTCCCGCGCCGCGCCCACGTACGCCATCGACACCGAGTTCCACCGGGAGCGGACCTACTACGCGCAGCTCGCCCTGCTGCAGATCGCGGCCGGCGGCGACATCGTGGACGTCGATCCGCTGGCGGTCGACGTCGGCAGCCTGCGCTCGCTGCTCGACGGGCCCGGCCTGTGCCTCATGCACGCCGCCAGCCAGGACCTGGAAATCCTCGAGCGGGCCTGCGGCATCGGTCCCCGGCACCTGGTCGACACGCAAGTGGCGGCTGGGTTCGTGGGGTTGGGCTCGCCGGGCCTGGGGATCCTTCTGCAGAGGCGCCTCGGCGTGCACCTCCCCAAGGCCGACCGGCTGACCGATTGGCTACACCGGCCCCTCAGCGACGCGGCCCAGGTCTACGCGGCCGCCGATGTCGCCTACCTCGATGCACTGTGGTCGTCGCTGCGCGCCGACCTCGAGGAGCGTGGGCGCCTCGATTGGGCACTCGACGAATGCGACCAGCTGCGGCGCCGCCACGGCGAGCAGCCGGACGCCGACCAGGCCTGGTGGCGGATCAAGGAGGCGCGCCGCCTGAAGGGCCGCGCCCGCGGGGTGGCCCAGTCAGTGGCGGCCTGGCGTGAGCAACGGGCGCGCCGGATCGACCGGCCGGTGCGACACGTGCTACCCGACCTCGCGCTGGTAGCGATCGCCGAGCGCCCTCCCCGAACCCGGGGCGACCTGAATCGCGTCCGGGGCCTCGACGCGCGCCACCTCCGCAATGGGGCCGGCGACGAGCTGATGGCGGCGGTCAAAGCCGGGGTGGCCCTGCGGGACGCGGAGCTGCAGGTCCCGCCGCGGGAGGGCGTCGACGGCACCTTTCGCCCGGCTGTGACGCTGGCCGCCGCGTGGGTGAGCCAGCTCGCGCGCAACGCCGAGCTCGACGCCTCGTTGGTCGCCACCCGGGCGGACATCGAGGCGCTGGTCCGGGGCGACGAGTCGTCACGCCTGCTCTCGGGCTGGCGGAGCGAGTTGGCCGGCGAACAGGTTCGGCGCCTGCTGGAGGGCAATGCCGCCCTGGCGTTCGACGGCGATGGCTCGCTGGTGCTCTACGACATCAAGGAGCCGAGCGGATAGGTCCCCACGTGGGCACGGAACCGTACGGGATTTGCAGCGCTAACCCAGGCCGCACAGCTCGGCCTCCCGGCAGCGCTGATCACCGTGATTCAAGACGACGTGCCTATCCGCCCATGCCTCAAGGAAGCACGCTGACCGTGTCGCGCCCCGAGCGGAGCAGGGTGCCCGGGGTCGCGCCGGTGGCCCGCCCGTCGCGCACGATGGCAACCCCGTTCGCGTAGACGTGCTCGACGCCGACGGCGTCGGCGACGAGCCGCCATGCGCCGCCGGGGAGGTCGGTCGCCGTCCGCTCCGGTCCGTGGCCGACGGTCTGCGGATCGAGCACGACCAGGTCGGCGTGCCATCCCTCGGCGATCCGACCCCGCTCACGCAGGCCGTACAGCCGGGCCGGCACATCTGTCAGCTGCTGCACGGCCTCCTCCCACGACATCAACCCGCGCTGCCGCACCGCCTCGCCGAGCAACGAGGTCGAGTAGATGGCACCGCACATCATGTCCAGGTGGGCGCCGGCGTCAGACCCGCCGATGACCGTGCGGGGGTCACGCCACACCTGCGCGCGCAGTTCCCAGTCGGCGTCGCTGGTGCCGAACACCGGGGGGCGAAGCCCGGTGCGGAGCTCGTCGGCGATCACCACGTCGAGGAGCGTGTCGAACGGTTCCTGCCCGAGCTCGGCGGCCACGTCACCGACGCTGCGACCCTCGTGCGGCTTCGTTGCGGGAGTGAAGCACTCGGCGAAGCTGAGCACCGGCCAGTTCGCCAGCCCGCGGAGCAGCCCCGCCTCGCGCGAGGCGGCGCCGGTTGCCAGGCGCTCTCGCACCGCGGGATCCCCGAGTGCCGTGAGCCGTTCCGGCACCGGAAGGTGCAGGACCTCACGCCAGCCGGGAAGCCCGTCGAGGACGAACCCGGTGAGGAACGACAACCGCATGCTCATCGGATGCGGCAAGGTCAGCGCGACGACGCGCCCGCCCCGGGCGGCCGCGACATCGGAGGCCGCCAGCTGGCGCTCGTGGCCGGTCGGATTCAGCGACGACACGCCGAGAACGTTCCAGTTGAGCGGTCGCCGAGCGGCGCGGGACATGCCCGCAAGCAGCTCGACCTCGTCGGCCGTGAACCCGTTGATGCACCCGGCCACGATGGCCTCCAGCGTCGTGCCCTCGTGCTCGGCCACGCACGCCGCCAGCGCCAGCAGCTCGTCGTCGTCGGCGAAGCGCGACGGCACGGGCTCGCCGTCACCGTCGTTGTGCGTGTGCGCCTGCGACGTCGAGAACCCCAGCGCACCGGCGTCGAGCGCCTCGTGTAGCAGCCGCTGCATCACCTCGCGGTCGGCCCCGGCCACCCGCCGCAGCGCCGAGTGGCCGCACAGAAAGCCCGCGTTCACGGCCGTGGTGCCGTCGAGGCGGTCGAGCCACTCGCCGAATCCACCCCAGTCCCACGCCAGCCCGGCCGACAACGCGTCGAGGGGCATGCCCTCGACGCGGGCCATCATCCGCATCAGATAGTCGGCGTGGTCCGGGGTGAGTGGTGCCAGGGAGAACCCACAGTTGCCCCCGATCACGGTGGTGACGCCATGGAACGGCGACGGGGTGGCGAGGGGGTCCCAGAACAGCTGGGCGTCGTAGTGGGTGTGGAGGTCGACGAATCCCGGCGCGACGTAGCGACCGTCCGCGTCGAGCATCGAGCGGCTGGGCTCGTCGATGCTCCCGGTCGGCGCGATGACGGCGATTCGCCCGTCGCGGACGCCGATGTCGGCCGGCCGCATAGGCGCGCCGGTGCCGTCCACGACGGTGCCACCGTTGATCACGAGGTCGAGCACAACTAGCGAACGCCGATTCCGCCGGCTGCTGGCGGATCGGCTTGGCTCGTCGGTTCGGGTTGGATGCTCCGCGGAATCGGCATTCGACCCTCCGGTGGGAGCGGGTGGTCGAAGAGGGCGGCCGCGTTGCGATGGGTCATGGCCGCGGCCTCGTCGTCGGTGACCCCGACGGTGGCGAAGCGGTCGGCGAGCAGCGACGCGGTGTGCGGCCACGACGAGTCCGCATGCGGGTAGTCGCACTCGACGAGGATGTGGTCGACGCCCACGCGATGGCGGGCCGCCAGCGTCGACGGGTCGTCGATGGTGCAGAACCAGAAGTTGCGGCGCAGAGCCTCGGACGGTGTGAGCTCGCCGACCCAGACGCCGTCGCCGCCGGTCGCCGAGTGGTCCATCACCCAGTCGAGCCGGTCCAGCAGCATCGGCACCCAGCCGATGCCCCCCTCGGCCAGCACGATGCGCAACCGTGGGAACCGCAGCGGCACCCGCGCCCACAGCCAGTCGGCCGCGGCCGCCAGCGCGTTCACCGGGAACAGTGTCGTGTACAGCTCGAGCGGGGCACCCGGCGATGTGGCGGCGGTCCAGGCCCCCGACGCCGTGTGCAGGCAGACGACCGTACCGGTCTCCTCGCAGGCGGCGAGGAACGGGTCCCAGTGGTCGGTGTGGAGCGACGGCAGGCCGACGTTGACCGGTTGCTCGACGAAGCTGACGGCCTTGAAGCCGCGCTCGGCGTTGCGCTCCACGTCCCGCGCGGCGACCACCGGGTCGGGCAACCAGCCGAGCTGGAGGGGGATGATGCGCCCAGGGTGGGTGCCTGCCCAGACCTCCAGGTGCCAGTCGTTCCAGGCGCGGATGCACGCGAGGCCGAGCTCGGGGTCCTGGGACCGGGCGAACACCGTCCCGGCGAAGCCGGCGATCAGCGACGGGAAGCACAGCGAAGCCCAGATCCCGCCGGTATCCATGTCCTCGATGCGCGCGTCGATGTCCCAGCAGCCCGCGCGCATCTCGTCGAAGCGTGCGGGCTCCATCGACCATTCTTCGCGAGGCCGCCCGACCACGGCGTTCAGCCCGATGTTCGGGTAGCGCTCTGCCTCGTACGCCCACGCCTGCGTGCCGTCGGCGTCCTCGACGATCCGCGGCGCCCGGTCGGCGAGTCCCGACGGCATGCGGCCCTCGAACAGGTCCGGCGGCTCGATCAGGTGGTCGTCGGCCGAGATGATCGGCCATGGCATGGTCGGTGCGCCGTCGGCGGACAGACTTTCCGTGCCCATGGCCGCTCGGGCCGGACTTTCTGACACCGCCGTCATGTCCCGGCAGCGTAGTGCGAGGCCGCCCGCCGGGTCGGCGCTAGCTCGGCGCGATGAGTACGGCCCGGTCCGCGCCGAGGACGCCATTGAACGGCTCGCCCTCGGCGAGCCCGTCGCTGGCGACGAGCACCGTGCCCTCCACGTCCATCAGCGCGTCCCCGCCCATGTTGACGGCGACGACCACGGCGCCGGCGTCGTCCCAGCGGCGCCAGGCCACGACGCCCGGCGCAGCGCGCTCGACCGGCGCCAGGCGCTCGAACGCCCCGGTCTGCAGGGCCGTGCTGGCGCGGCGGGCAGCCAGGAGCCGTCGGTAGAGGTGGAGGATCGAATCAGCGTCGTCTCGGAGGGCGGCGACGTTGCGGGCATCCGCCTCGGGCGGCCACGGCAGCCAGGCATCCTCCACGCCCCAGCCGTGGTCGCGTGTCCCATCCCAGGGGATCGGTGCCCGGCAACCGTCACGTCCCCCGGGATCGACGCGCCGATCCTCGGGGATGACGGCGTCCTCCAGGCCCAGCTCCTCACCTGCGTACAGCACCGGTGAGCCGGCCAGGCCCAGCAGCAGGAACACCGCGGCCCGGGCACGAGACTCCGAGCCGCCGTAGCGGGTGCGGTGGCGGACGTTGTCGTGGTTCGAGA
Organism: uncultured bacterium; assembly: GCA_963813485.1. Classification (GTDB taxonomy): domain Bacteria; phylum Actinomycetota; class Acidimicrobiia; order Acidimicrobiales; family VFJN01; genus DASQUK01. The sequence continues at coordinate 219,837 of CAWEZE010000013.1, read as the reverse complement.
GCACCCACGTCGGCCAGCCGTGGAAACGGTCGACGATGTGGTGGGTGGCGTCGTCGATCTGTCGGCGCCAGCGGCCGGCGTCCCACGGAGCGAACAGGGGTGGGAAGTTGAACGACAGGTGCAGCTCGTCACCTTCGCCGTAGTAGGTGGCCACCCGCTCGGTCGACAACAGGAACACCTCGCCCAGGATCAGCCGGTCGCCGGGGTAGGCGTCGACCAGCTTGCGCATGCCGCGGAGCAGCTCATGAGTCTCGGCGGTGTCGTTCAGGGCGCTGTGGGGCATGCCCGCGCTCTCGGGCGGGTCGTCCGGCAATGCCGGGTCCTTGCCGATGCCGTGGGCGACGTCGATGCGGAAGCCGTCGACGCCCCGGTCGAGCCAGAAGCGCATCACCCCGTGGACGGCCTCGACCACTTCGGGATTGGCCCAGTTGAGGTCGGGCTGCTCGGGCAGGAACAGGTGCAGGTACCACTGACCCGTGGCCTCGTCCCACGTCCAGGCGGGGCCGCCCGTGAACGCCGCCACCCAGTTGTTGGGCGGGGTATCCGGCGTCCCCTCCCGCCACACATACCAGTCGCGTTGAGGGTCGTCCCGGCTCGAGCGGGCGGCCCGGAACCACGGATGCTGGTCCGACGTGTGGTTGGGCACCAGGTCGACGAGGAGCTTCAGGTCCCGCGCGTGACACGCCGCCAGCAGGTGATCAAAGGTGTCGAGGTCGCCGAACAGCGGATCCACGTCGCAGTAGTCGGAGACGTCGTAGCCGAAGTCGGCCATCGGTGAGGGATAGAACGGCGAGAGCCACACGGCGTCGACGCCCAGCCAGTCGAGGTGGTCGAGGTGTTGCTCGATCCCTGCGAGGTCGCCGGTCGGACGCCGGCCGCCGCTCGCGAACGACCGGGGATAGATCTGGTAGAAGACGGCGCGTTGCCACCAGGGAGCGTCCACGGAGACGATGGTAAGGAGCCGAGCGGATAGGCCGCTCGTTCAGCCCACACATGGGAATGTGGTACTTGGGGGCAGTCGTCAGGATGTGACGTCTTGATTTCACCCGGACGTGGTAGGAAAGGGGTCGGGACACCCCGAGCAACAACGCGTTGGGGGAGTTAGCCGCTGTCACCGGCGATACACTTTCCTGCCGAACGAGTAACACGTGGGAGCTGGCCCGTGAAAAGGGTCGACATCGCCGATTCGAAGAAGCGCGCGCGCTGAAGCGCAGCAATGATCTCGATCTCACCGCCATCTTCGATCCGGCGGACGATGAACCGTGCCCCGAGTGCGGGGCCGACGCGGGCGACGAGCATGCGACGTGGTGCATGTTCGACGCCGACGACGACGGCTGAAGCCTCCTTCGGGACTCAGCGCCGGCGTAGAGCTGGGTGGGGAAGGTACTGCTCGCCGCGGGGGCTGCCGCCGTTGCGGGCGGTGACGTGCTCGACGAAGCGGTCGTACGCCCACGTACCCACGAGCTCCACGATCTCGTCGCGCAACGAAAGGTAGACGGGCGTGGCGTCCACGAAGGCGTCGGGGGCCTCGGTGCACCACCAGTGGAACTCCTGGCCGCCGGCACCCCAGTCGCGCCGCTTCCACTCCCGCAGCGTCGAGACCACCTGTCCGGAGTCGTCGGTGCTTTCCGACAGGCGCAGCGGGAGTTGCCAGCACACGTCGGGCTTCCAGTCCATCGGTCGTTCTCCGGCCTCGAGCGCCCCGCGGTGGAGGGCACAGCCGGCGCCCCCGCGGAAGCCCGGCCGGTTGAGGAAGATGCAGGCGCCGTCGACAAGCCGGGTGATGAGCGTTCCCTTGGTGGTCCGGCGGATGGGCCCGCCTCGCCGCACCGCCAGCCGGCCGTGCTGCCACTGGTCGGTGGTGAGCCGCCCGGCCGCCTCGAGCACGGCGTTGGCATCGTCCTCGTCGACGAAGTGTGCGCCGTAGCTGCAACAGCCCTGCTCGAGCTCGGGTGCCGGCCCGGTGAGCACCCCCTGGCAGCCGCGCCCGTAGATACAGCGCCAGGGGCTGAGGAGGAACGTGACGTCGAACACCCAGGTGCGGTGCTCGTCGGGTGCGTCGAAGCTGACGTATTCGTGGAGATCGGCGGGTGCGCTCGTCGGGGAACTTGCCATCGGCGCCACGTTGGCACACGCCGCGCTGGTGGGTGGCATGCTGGGCGGCTTCGCGTCCGGAGGAGAAACCGTGGCCGGTGAGTTCGACGACATCCGCAAGCGCCTGGAGTCGATCAGCGAAGAGCTGGCTGATCTGGCCATGGAGCGCCTGCGCGAGTCGATCGACGCCGGCGGGGTCGAGCTTCCGGTCGACGAGCGACGCCTGACCCGGGCCCGCCGCGCCGTCGAGAAGGCCGTAGTGCTGCTCCAGGAACCCGACGACACGGACTGAGCGATGGACGTCCCGGCCCGTCGCTGACGCATGACGAACGCCTCGAAGCTCCGGAGGCGATAGCGCACGGTCTTGGTTCGTCGGTGCCTCGGCCCCGAGGCACCGTTCGCGTTGCCCCATGGCACGCAGCGGGGCTGGGTATCCGCGTCCTGTCGATCGGGCGGCGTCACACTCTCCGCCATGTCGGGGGGACGCTCCGGAGAGTCGCCGCGCCGGTCCGTCGAACGGGTGCGCCTGGCCAAGCTGGTGCGCGCCGCCGTTGCCCTCGTCGTCGCCACGCTGGTGATCGACGCCATCGGCAGCCGCGTGTCCGACGAACCGGCGGTATCCGAGGCGTCGGGGTCGCCAGTTGTGACCACTGTCCCGCCGCCCGTGACCCTCGTGCCGTTGCCATCCACCCCCGGTGTGGCGCCGGTGATCAGCCGCGTCGAGACCACCGACCCCGTGGTGTTCCTGACCATCGACGATGGGCACACCCGCAATCCCGAGGTGAAGGTGGCGCTCGAAGAGCTCGGCGTGCCCGTCAGCCTGTTCCTGCTCGACGGCCCGGTTCAGGCCGATGCCGAGTTCTTCCGCCGCCTGCCCGACACCTTGGTGGAGTCCCACACCCGTACCCACACCGACCTGCGCACGTTGCCCGAGGAGGGGCAGCGTGCCGAGATCTGCGGCAACGCCGACACGCTGGAGCGGGCCTTCGGGCGGCGGCCCGTGCTGTTCCGTCCGCCGTACGGCGCCTACAACGAGGCCACCACGCGGGCGGCGGCCGCATGCGGGATGGCGGCGATCGTCCTCTGGGAGGTGAGCGTCAACGGTGCGGACGTCGGCTACCGCACCGTGCCGCAGCTACGAGCGGGTGACATCCTGCTGATGCACTTCCGCCCGTCGTTCGTGACCGAGCTGCGGGCGCTGGCCGATCGGGCCGACGAGGCGGGGCTGCGTTTCGCGCTGCTGGAGGACTACCTGGTGCCCGACAGCGTGCCGGACTCAGCGGGCTGACGCCTCGGAATCGAGTGGGGGCGCCGAGTCGAGTTGGTTCAGTGCCCGGATCAGGTCCCGGAACTCGCCCCCCTTGCGGACGTCGAAGCGCATCACCAGCCGCGGCAGGTCGAGGCGGTCGTTGTCGGACACCTCGGCGGGCAGTGGGTCGGTGCGCTCGATCCCACCCTCCACGCACAGGTCCGCGAACCGCTCGTTGAGGTCGGCGAGCTCGGCGTCTGTCGGCGCCGCCCGCAGCCGGATGACCAACCGGTCGCCGGCCCAGCGCAGCGACTCGTAGTTGCGCCAGAAGCCCCGGATGGCGTCGACGGCCACGTCGATGTCGTCGGTGAGCACGAACAGGTTGGTGTCCCGCGGCGAGACCCAGCCGGCGGCGACCAGCTCGTCGTCGAGGAACCGCTGCCAGCCCTTCCAGTAGGTGAGGCCAGGCACGTCCAGCAACACGATGGGCGCGGGCGTGGCCTTGCCCGTCTGCTGCAACGTGAGCAGCTCGAAGGTCTCGTCCTGGGTGCCGAAGCCGCCGGGCAGGCACACGAAGCCGCTCGACTCCTTCATGAGCATCAGCTTGCGGGTGAAGAAGTACTTCATCGCCACCACCCGGTCGGACCCCGCCAGGGGCCCGTCGGGGCCGCCCTCCTCGAACGGCAGGCGGATCGTGACGCCCAGGCTGCGGTCGGGCCCGGCGCCCTGGGTCGCGGCGGCCATGATGCCGGGGCCGGCACCGGTGACGACCATCCAGCCGTTGTCGGCGAGGCGGCGGGCCAGCTCGCGGGCGTGCTCGTAGAGCGGATCCGTGGGCAGCGTCCGCGCCGAGCCGAAGACGGTGACCTTGCGCACCGCTTCGTAGGGAGCGAACACACGGAAGGCCTCGCGCATCTCACGCAGCGAGTCGCGGGTGATCTTCAGGTCCAGGCGGTCGGCGTCGTCCGTCGCCAGGCCGTAGGCGTTCCGCAGGATGTCGCCGAGCACGTCGCGGTTGCGCGTCGCCCCGGCGTCGTCGAGGAGCTTGCGTACGAGTGCTCGGTCCATCTCGCGAGGCATCGGAGGGTGACTACGCCGCCGCAGCCCGCTCGACCGGCGCGTAGAGCGTCGTGCGTTCCCGGAGCGTACGTCCCAGGGGCTCGACCAGCGCCGCGAAGTCCTCGGGGGTCATCTCCTGGCCGTGGCTGGCACCGGCGGCCCTGGAGATGTTCTCGTCCATGAGCGTGCCACCGAGGTCGTTGCACCCTGCGCGGAGCAGCTGGGTGCCCGCAGCGGCGCCCAGCTTGACCCAGGAAAACTGGATGTTGTCGATCAGGCCCCGGTAGGCGATCCGGGCCACGGCGTGCATGAGCAGGGTCTCCCGGAACGTGGGCCCGCGGCGGGCTCTGCGCTGCAGGTAGATCGGGGCGGCCATGTGCACGAACGGCAAGCCCACGAACTCGGTGAAGCCGCCGGTCTCGGCCTGCAGGGCCCGGGTCCGCAGCAGGTGGCGGGCCCACGAGCGGGGTGACTCGACGGCGCCGAACATGATGGTCACGTTGGAGCGCAGCCCGACCGAGTGGGCGATGCGGTGGCACTCCAGCCACTCGTCGGTCGTGATCTTGTCGGGGCACAGGATCTGGCGCACCGGGTCGTCGAGGATCTCGGCGGCGGTACCCGGCAAGGACCGCAGCCCGGCGTCCATCAACCGGCGGAGGTACGTGTCGAGGGGCTCGTCCAGTCGCCGGGCCCCCTCCGTCACCTCGAGGGCCGTGAAGCCGTGGACGTGGATGTCGGGCACCGCCGCCTTCACCGCCCGGGCGACCTCGACGTAGTAGTCGCCGTCGAAGTTGGGATGAATGCCGCCCTGGAGGCACACCTCGGTGGCACCCCGCTCCCAGGCCTCTCGGGACCGCTCGGCGATGTCGTCGAGGGTGAGCAGGTAGGGCGTGCCGCGCAGGTTGAGCGATAGCGGCCCCTTGGAGAACCCACAGAACCGGCACTTGAACGTGCACACGTTGGTGTAGTTGATGTTCCGGTTGCGCACGTAGGTGACCACGTCGCCCACGGCCTCGTGGCGCCACTCGTCGGCCAGCTCCGCGATGGCAACCACCTCGGGCCCCCGGGCGCCGAAGAGATCGGTCAGCTCGTCCTCGCCCGGGACCTGGCCGGCCCGGACGCCGGCGAGGATCTCGGCCACCCGACCCCGCACCGGTGGCGCCACGGCGGTCGGACCGGGAACGAGGGTGGGTGGCGTCGCCTCGGCGCCCGAGTACCAGGCGGTCGAGCGGTTGCCCGCGAGGACGACGTCGGCGCCAGTGCCCGCCTTGGCGTTGGCCAGCGTCCTCTCGGGGAAGACCGCACCCGGATCGTCCCGCCCCAGGCCGTCGGCATCCGACCGGTCCATGACCGGGAACGCCAACGCCGGGTCGAGCCAGCGGTCGGGCTCGGCGACGATGTGCGGGTAGACCGTGAGCCGTGGCGCCAGCGCGAAGCCGCGCTCCTCGGTGACGGCCCGCAGCCGATCCAGGGCCGGCCATGGACGTTCGGGATTGACGTGGTCGGCGGTGATCGGGGAGACCCCGCCCCAATCGTCGATGCCGGCGTCGAGTAGCACGCCGAAGTCGTCCGCCAGGTTGGGGGGCGCCTGGACGTGGACGTCGGGCGGCAACACCAGCCGCGCCAGGGCGATGGCGTCGAGGTGCTCGTCGGGCGGGCAGGGAGGGGCCTGGTGCATGGCCGTGCCTGGCTTGGGCAGGAAGTTCTGGACGATCACCTCCTGTACGTGGCCCCACCGGCCGTGGGACTCGGCGATGGCGGTCAAGGCCGTCAACCGGTCGGCGCGGGTCTCGCCGATCCCGATCAGGATGCCGGTGGTGAAGGGAATGGACAGGCGCCCCGCCGCCTCCAGCGTGGCCACGCGGCGCTCGGGCGTCTTGTCCGGGGACCCGCGGTGGGCGGCCAGATCGGCGCGCAGCGACTCGAGCATCATCCCCTGACTGGCCGACACCGGTCGCAGCCGTGCGAGCTCGTCCTCGTGGAGCGCGCCGGCGTTGGCATGGGGCAGCAGCCCGGTCTCCTCGAGCACCAGGCGGCACATCTCGGCCAGGTAGTGGACGGTGGAGTCGTAGCCGCGGGCACCGAGCCAGTCGCGTGCCGCGGCATAGCGCTCCTCGGGGCGCTCGCCGAGGGTGAACAGCGCCTCGTGGCAGCCGGCCCGGGCGCCGGCACGGGCGATGGCGAGCACGTCGTCGGGCTCGAGGTAGGGCTTGTCCAGGCGGGCGGGCGGTTGCGCGAAGGTGCAGTAGCCGCAGCGATCGCGGCACAGCATCGTGAGCGGGATGAAGACCTTGGGGGAGTAGGTCACCCGCGTGCCAGTGGCGGCATCACGGACGGCGCGGGCGCGGCCCTGCAGCTCGCCCGGAGGGAGGTCGAGCAGGTTGCTCATGCGCGGGCACACTACCGGCGGCTCGCGCGATCAACGGACTCGGCCCTCGACGATGCACCAGCAGTGGATCCGGTGGCGACCGGGCCGACGACGCTACGCCGAGGTGTCAGGCCTTCGACGGTGACTTCGCGGCTGTCTTGGACGCCGCCTTCGCGCTGCGCGCCTTGGAGGCCCTCTTCGTGGGGGCCTTGGCCGGTTCCTTGGACGGTGTCTTGGACGGTGCCTGCAGTTGCTGTGAGAAGAAATCGAGCGCCGTGAGGGTCTTCGTGTGCTGATCGCCGCTGAGGTCGAGCCCCCGGCCGCTCAGGAACAACCGCGACTGGACGGCCACGTTCAGCATGTCGTCGGGAGGGCACTTGGTCGACAGCTCGAGGATGCGGGACCCGTCGGGGTACAGCCACGCCTCGGCCACCATCTTGCGGTCGTAACCCTCGGGGCGGAAGTTGAGCTTGAGCACGAAGATCGGTCCGAGGATGGAGAGGTCGTCGAGCGCGATGTCCTCGGTGACGTGCGCCTCGTAGAACGCCCGCTGCCCCTTGGAGAACAGCTTGCGGATCGACCGCTCCCCGCTCGCCACCCTGGTGACGTCGTTCGTGCCCAGCGACCCCTTGAACGATGCCGAGCAGACCCAGCCTCCCGGCATGGCGTCGACCTCGACGACCATCCCCGGCGCCCGCCGAAACTCTTCCGCCAGCTTGTCGGGGACGACGGGCCGGAGCTTCACCACGGTGTCGTCACCCCGCCCCTGGACGCGGCGGGCGCGCACGACAACGCCTTGCTTGTTGAGTGCCAGGTCCGGCGTGTCGAAGAAGAACACCTGGCGGATCTGGGCCTGCAGCGGGTCCATCCCGAGGCCCGTGATCGTCGAGCGGTGGTGCTCCTCGGGCACCGTGAGCTTGAGCTCGACGCTGTCCGATCCCGTCCACCAGGCCCATGAGCTGATGCAGGTCTTCGTCGGACAGTTCGACGATTCGTTTCTTGGTGGGAGCTGCCATCTCGCCTCCTCGTACCTGTCTCTACGGTACGGCACAGGACACCTCCTGGGATCACCCCGGAAGGATGAATCGGCTGGTCGCCGGTGCGGGCGATCTGTGGCCTACGCGAGGTCGCCCGCGGCCGCGGGGTCCACGATCCACAGGACGTGGTCTCCGCGGACGTGGGTGGCGGGCATCGACGCATCGCCGGCGGCCACCCGCGCCAGCGCGTCGCGCTTGGCCTCCCCGGCCACCGTCACCAGCACCAGCCTCGCCCGGGCGATGCCGGCGAAGGTGAGGGTCATCCGGGGGAACTGGTTGCGGCCCTTCGGGTCGTCGTTCATGACGACCAGCCGTCCCGGGTCGGCCTCGAGCCCCCGCGAGCCCGGGAACAGCGATGCCGTGTGGCCGTCGGGGCCCATGCCGAGGTGCACGAGGTCGATGCGTCCGAGCTCGCCGAGCCGCAGCTGGTACGGGTCGGGGCCCTGGTCGCAGCGCATCGGGTAGTTGGCGTTGACGGCGCCCACCCGCTCGAGGAGCGCCTCCCGGACCAGCCGGTAGTTGGAGCTCTCGTCGTCGAGGGGCACGCAGCGCTCGTCGCCCCAGTAGATGTCGACCTTCCACCAGTCGATCTGGTTCCCGGCGTCGTCGGCCAAGCCCTCGTAGCAGCGGCGCGCCAGGTCGCCTCCCGACACCACGAAGGAGAACCCGTCGTTGGGCCGGCCGTGGAACGCCTCGATCACGCGCTCGGCGAACTCGCCGGGCACGTCGTCGACCACAACCAGCTCACCGTGCACGTTCTCTCCCCCGCGCCGCGACGTCGGTCGTCGTTGCCGGATTCCTAGCCGGAACCGCCCGGCCTTGACTCCGCTTTGGCTTCGAGCGCGCTGATCAACTCGTCGAAGCTCTTGGCGAACGTAGCCACGCCCTGGTCCTCGAGCACGCGGCTCACCTCGTCGAGGTCCACGCCCGCCTCCTCGATCGCGTCCAGCGTCCGCTGGGCGGCATCGGGATCGGCGTCGACGGAACGCGCCAGGGTGCCGTGGTCCTCGAAGGCGTCGAGCGTGGCCTCCGGCATCGTGTTGACCGAGTCCGGCCCGATGAGCGTGTCGACGTACAACGTGTCGGGGTAGTTCGGGTTCTTCGTCGATGTCGAGGCCCACAGTGGCCGCTGGACCCTGGCCCCCCGGTCGGCCAGCGCCTGCCAGCGCGGCCCCTGGAACGTCTCGAGGAACCGCTGGTAGGCGAGTTGGGCTTGCGCGACGGCGGCCTTGCCCCGCAGCGCGAGCGCGGCATCGGTGCCGATGGCATCCAGCCGGCGGTCGACCTCGGTGTCCACTCGGCTCACGAAGAACGAGGCCACGCTCGCGACCTGTGACAGGTCGCCGTCGTAGGCCTCGAGTCCGGAGATGTAGGCCTCCATCACCTCGTGGTAGCGGTCGAGCCCGAAGATGAGGGTGACGTTGATGCTGCGGCCCTCGCCGATGAGGATGCGGATGGCCTCGACCCCCTCGGCGGTGGCCGGCACCTTGACGTACAGGTTCGGCTCGGCGATGCGATCGTGCAGCTCGCGTGCCGACGCCACCGTGCCGTCGCGGTCACGCGCGAGGTCGGGTGCCACCTCGATCGAGACGTAGCCGTCGACACCGGCGCTCTCGTCGTGGACCGGCCGCAGTATGCGGAGCGCGTGCTCGATGTCGTCGGTCACCATCGTCCAGTAGGCGTCGTCGACCGCCTGCCCGCCGCCGATCAGATCGCCGAACTGGGCGTCGTACTCGTCGGACGACGAGATCGCCTTCTGGAAGATTGTCGGGTTGGAGGTGATGCCCCGCACGCCGCGCTCGACCCACCGGGCCAGCTCGCCGCCCGTGATCCAGCCACGCCGCAGGTTGTCGAGCCAGGGGCTCTGGCCCTGTTCGTAGTACAGGTCCTGAAGGCGAGTCATCGTTGTTCTCCGCTCTCGCTGCTGCTCGGGGCGGGTGCGGGCCCCTCGGTGCCCGCACCCAGGTCCCCCTGCAGGTCGTGGATCAGCTGGCGCGCCCGCTCCGCCACGTTGTCGGGGTTGAAGCCGAGGTTCGCGAGCGCCACCGCCCCGGGGGCCGAGGCCCCGTAGCGGTCGAGGCTGACGCTGTCGTCGGCCCATCGGTCCCAGCCCAAGCTGGCGCCGGCCTCGACGGCGAGCGTGGGCACCTCGGGCGGAAGGACCGAGTCCTGGTAGGCGTCGGGCTGGGCGGCGAAGAGGTCCCACGACGGCATCGACACCACCCGCGTGCGCACGCCCTCGGCGGCTAGTTGCGTTGCCGCCTCGACGCACACCGCCACCTCGCTGCCGGTGCCGATGAGGACCAGGTCGGCCTCGTCGTCGCCGTCCGGGTCGACCAGCACGTAGGCACCGCGTTCGACGGGGGCGCCGGCGGTGCCGTCGAGCACGGGCAGGTTCTGGCGCGTGAGCACCAGTGCCGTCGGCCCGCGTGAGTCGATCGCGATTCGCCAGGCGGCGGCGGTCTCGTTGGCGTCCGCCGGGCGGATCAGGCGCATGCCGGGCATGGCGCGCAACGAGGCCAGGTGCTCGACGGGCTGGTGTGTGGGCCCGTCCTCGCCGAGGCCCACCGAGTCGTGGGTGAAGCTGAAGATGTCCTTGTACCCCGACATGGCGGCCAGCCGGACCGCTGGTCGCATGTAGTCGCTGAAGATGAAGAAGGTCCCGCCGACGGGAATGACGCCACCGTGCGCCGCCATCCCGTTCATCGCCCCGGCCATGCCGTGCTCGCGCACGCCGAAGTAGATCTGCCGGCCCTCCGGTACCTCGAGCGTCTGCACGCCATGGTCCTTCAGCACCGTGCCGGTGTTCCCGGTGAGGTCTGCGCCCCCGCCGATGAGGCCGGGCACCAGGTCGGCAATGGCCTGGAAGCATGCACCGCTGGCCTTGCGGGTGGCGACGCTGTCGCCGGGCTCCCAGCTCGGCAAGGCCTCGTCCCAGCCGGGTAGGCCCCGCTGGGCAAGGCAGGCCTCGTAGGACTCGCGCTCGTCGCCGTCGATCGCCGCCAGGCGCTTCTCCCACGCCTCCCGCTCGTCGCGTCCGCGGCGACCGGCCGTCCTGTAGAGCTCGAGCACGTCGTTCGGCACCCAGAACGACTGGTCGGCAGGCAGGTCCAGGATGCGCTTGGTGGTCGCGACCTCCTCCTCGCCGAGTGGGTTGCCGTGGGCCTCGGCGGTGTCGGTGAACTTGGGGGACGGCCAGCCGATGTGGCTGCGCAGGATGAGCATCGACGGTGCGTCTTCTACGTCGGCGGCGCGGCGCAGGGCCGCCTCCAGCGTCTCGGTGTCGTTGGCGACCTCGCCCAGGGACTCGACGTGCCATCCGTAGCTCTCGAAGCGGAGCGCTACGTCGTCGGAGTAGGCCAGCTCGGTGGCGCCGTCGATGGTGATGTGGTTGTCGTCGTAGACGTAGACGAGGCGGCCCAGCTGCAGGTGGCCGGCCAGGGAGGCCGCCTCGTGGCTGACGCCCTCCATGAGGTCGCCGTCACTGCAGATCACGTAGGTCCTGTGGTTGCAGAGGTCGGAGCCGAAACGCGACCGCAGCCAGCGCTCGGCGACGCCGAAGCCCACGGCGTTGGCGAATCCTTGCCCTAGGGGCCCGGTGGTGACCTCGACCCCCGTCGTGTGGTGCACCTCGGGGTGGCCGGGTGTCTGGGACCCCCATTGGCGGAACGCCTTGAGGTCGTCGAGCGTCAGCCCGTATCCGGTGAGGTGGAGCATCGAGTACAGCAGGATCGACGCGTGCCCGGCCGACAGGACGAACCGGTCACGGTCGGGCCAGTCGGGGGCCTCGGCGTCGTAGCGCATGATGCGGGTCCACAGGACGTGGGCCAGGGGCGCCAGCGCCATGGCGGTGCCGGGATGACCGCTGTTGGCGGCCTGCGGGGCATCCATGGCCAGGCCCCGGATGACGTTGATCGCACGCTGCTCGAGGGCGGGGTCGGCAGACATCTCTGTTTCACCCTAGTGGGGACGTCAGACGGTTCGGTCGTGTTCCGGCCGCTAGTTCCTCCCTGGTCACAGGTCGCGGAACACAAGAACGCTGGCGGTGAATCCGTGCACGAAGCTGCGCCCGCCGACCGGCCCGAACTCGCCGGCGCAGAACATCCCCGCAAGGGCCGGCGAGCCCAGCGTGTCGTGGACCACCCGGGCGTCGTGGTCGGGCTCGCCGAACAGGCGTTGTCCCCGACCGTTGCACGTGAAGACGAGGGCGGCGTCGCCCGTGGCGTCGGCGAGCATCGCCCGCAGGTCCTCGTCCGCGGCCACGGCGTCGCGCACCTGGAACTGGACGGTCGTGCCCACCTCGACGCGATCGCCGACGGCCAGCGCCCGCTGGCTGCGATCCGCTCCCACGACGCTCCGAACCAGGAAGTCGCCGCGCTCGAACGTCGCCCGGTGCTCGTCGATGGCAATACCGATCTGCAGTCCCGAGGCGAGTAGGGACCGTTCCTCGGCGTCGGCGGCCCGCACGAGGTCATCGAGTCGGTCGAGCGCAGGACGCCCGGCGATCTCGATCACCAGGTTGCCCTCCGCCCGCGTGACGATCATCGGATCGCCGATGGGCCGACATCCCTGTGAGACGACCGTGCTCGTGGCGACTCCGTCGGGCAGGACGACGCCCACACCGCCCGAGGACATCACCTCGTCGTCCAGGACGAGGCGGTTGCCGCCAGGTGTGCTCGCCGCCGACGCCAGCCCGCCCACCACCGGCACCGAGAGCGTCTCGTCGCCCCGTCCGGGCACCTCGAGTGTGGCGAGCGCATCGATGATGGCGTCGACGGGCAGCGAGAAGGGGTCGGCAAGGAGGAGCAGCGCGTCGCCCGGCTCGAACGTCGAGGCCGACAGGCCCTGGAGCGCGATTCCCGAGGCCGTGCGGGTGGCCTGGAGGCGGACCGGGCGCGGGGGAGCCGCCAGGCGTCCGGCCCACAGGCCGATGGCAGGGGCGTCCTCGACCTCGCGGGTGCCGCCGAGCACGGCCACGGCGGTGGTGCCCACGAATACGCCGGGCCGGAGCATGCGCTTGATCGCCGCGGCTATCCCGCCGAACTCGTCGAGATGCTGGGGCGAGGCGAACACGGCGGCGACGTCGGGCTCGGTGCCGAGCTGCTCCAGCACCGCCCCGATGACCTCGCCCGTGGCCTCGGCGGGATCGGGATGCTCCGACAGGGCGCTGGCGAACGTCACGGGACCATCATGCTGGCGCCCGGTCCGGGCCCGCGACCAGCGTGTAGGGCACGACGGTGATGTGTCCGGTTCCGACGCGACACTGCGCTTCCACCGTGCCGTAGTCGGCGAAGTCGACCTCGGCCCGCACCAGTCGATAGGTGAACTTGCCCGGCTCGACCTGGAACGGCTGGACGTTGCGGGCCACCTGCTCGCCGTCACGACGGAACACCACCTCGAGCACGCCGTCGCCGGGCTCGTCCGGCGGGCATCGCACGACGACGATCAGGTGTGGCGCCACCGTCACCGGTGGGGGCGACGGCGCCACCGCCGAGAAGTGCACGCCGGCGAGGTCGATCAGGGTCGGTCCGCCCTCGAACGTCGACCGCAGGTCGACCGACTCGACGAACAGAGCAGCGACAATGTTCATGCCCCCGAACCTAGGGGACGATCGGGCTAGCCAGCGCGGGCGGGTTCCCGCAGCCGGGGACGATCGTGGCGCACGTGTGCCCACCCGAACCGACGCAGCAGGCGGATGAATGGCCACGCCGGGTCGTACTCGCCCCGGCGGAATGCCAGGCGGGCCGAGGTGGGGGCGGCGTGGTGGTTGTTGTGGAGCCCCTCACCGCCGGTGAGCCACGCGAGCCACTGGAGGTTGGTGGCCCCGTTGTCATAGGGCCGGGTGCCGAACGTGTGGGTCACGGCGTTGATGGAGGCGTTGAGCGACAGGTACAGCCCGACGTGGACGATGGCGGCGAGGACCGCCCAGAGCGGCCCCAGGAGGAGCACCAGCAGGGCGAACCCGATGCCGAGACCGAGCCAGGCACGGTCGAACAACATCCGGTCCCAGCGATCGGCCGGGACGTCGCGGGCGTAGCGGGCGACGGTCGCGCCGTCCCGGGCGGCCCGCCGGTAGAGGGCGGGGTTGGTGAGCTGCACCCGCACCCAGCCCAACAGGACGGGGGAGTGGGGATCGCCCTCGACGTCGGTGAACGCGTGGTGACGCCGGTGCACGGCCGCCCATTCCCGGGGCCTGACGCCGGTGGAGATCCAGATGATCGCCCGGAAGCCGAACGCCACGGCGGGCGACAGCGTGACCGCCCGGTGCGCCAGCGTCCGGTGCAGGTAGACCGTGGTGGCGAAGTTGGCGATCTGGCTGGTGACGATGCCGACCAGCACGGCGAGGACGGGCGCGGGCATTGCCCCGGAGGGTATCTACCTACTGGTCGGTAGACAACGAAGCGCGGTCCTGGGCGGCACGGCCAGTAGCCTGGGTGGTCGTGGCCAATGACGGCGAGGCGAGCTCGACACGAGAAGCCATCCTCGTCGAGGCGAGGCATTGTTTTGCCCAGAGTGGCTATGAGGGCACGTCGCTGAACGACATCGCCGCGGGTGTCGGCATCCGTCGTGCCAGCCTGTTGCACCACTTCCACTCCAAGGACGCGATCTACCAGGCGGTGTGCGAGCGGGCCCTGTCGGACTGGGCCGACTGCATCGATGAGGCGGTCAGCGGGCCGGTGGGCGAGGGCTGGAACTACGTCGACCAGGTACTCACCGCCGCCGTGCGATGGTTCGCCCAGAACCCCGAGTTCGTCCGCCTGGTCCGCCACGAGTCGCTGGCCGCAGGAGATCACCTCGGCTTCGACCTCGGCATGGCGATCCGGCCCTGGTTCGAGCGGGCCGTGAACCACTTCGACCGCGAGATGGGCGCCGGCCGGTTCCGCAAGCACGATCCCGAGCAACTGCTGATCAGCGGCTACGGCGCGGTGCTCAATTACTTCAGCGACGTGCACTTCCTGGAGAGCCTGCTGGGCAGGGACCCGATGACCGACGAGGCCATCGAGGCCCGGATCGAAGCGATCCGCGAGTTCTTCCGGGCCGCGCTCGAGCCCTGACGTCCGTTGGCTCGGGACCATTCCCGGAGCGGGGATGGTTGCTGGGCCAACCAATCCGGCGCCAGGAACGTCGGCGGGCAGGCGCCACGTCGCCCCTGACTTCGGGCCGGGAATCGCCCATCACTACCCTGACCGGCCATGCCGACCCTCTCGGAGGCCGCATCCAAGCAGCTGCTGGGGGGCTTCGGGGTGCCGTTTCCGCCAGAACGGGTCGTGGGCTCCGCCGACGAGGCGGTCGGCGCCGCCGACGCCCTCGGCTATCCGGTGGTCGTCAAGCTGGGCGGCGTGGGCGTCGCCCACAAGACCGAGCGGGGACTGGTTCGTCTCGGCCTGGGGTCGGCCGAGCAGGTGCGCGACGCGGCGGTGGCGCTCCTGGCGGCAGCGACGCCCGACGACGGTGATGTCCACCTGCTGGTGGCGCCGATGTTGCGGGCCACCCGCGAGCTGATCGCCGGGCTCCACCGCGACCCGCAGTTCGGCATGACGGTCATGCTCGGCGTCGGCGGCATCCTGGCCGAGGCGGTGGCAGACGTGAGCTTCCGGCTGGTGCCGATCGAGCCGATAGATGCCGAGGAGATGATCGACGACCTGGCGCTCCAGGCTTTGCTGGGAGAGTTCCGTGGCGAGCCGGCGGTCGACCGGAGGGCCGTGGCAGACGTGTTGCTGGGGTTGTCGCGGGCGGCGACCGAACGCGACGACGTGACGTCCGCCGATCTCAACCCGCTGCTGATCGTCGACGGGCGCCCCGTGGCGGTGGACGCGCTGGTGGAGGTCCGCTGATGCCCGGCACCGGCCCTGACACGGATCGGTTCCGGGCGCTGTTCGAGCCCCGGGGGGTGCTGGTCGCCGGCGCCTCGACGCACCCGGGGAAGTTCGGCTTCGTCAGCCTTCACAACATCCTGGCGTGCGGATACGAGGGGAAGGTCTTCGCCACCAACCGCGATGGGGCGGAGGTGCTGGGTGTCCGCAGTGTGGCCGAGGTCGACGACCTGCCGGACGGCGAGATCGACCTGGTCTTCGTGTGCACGCCGGCATCCACCAATTCCGACCTGCTGCGTGCATGCGCCAAGAAGGGGATCACAGCGGCCTTCATCGCCTCTGCCGGCTACGGCGAGATGCAGACCGACGAGGGGCGCCAGGCCGAGGCAGAGCTGGTCGCGCTGGCCGACGAGCTCGGCATCCTGCTTGCGGGTCCCAATGGGCAGGGGGTCGTGTCACCCCCGGCCAAGTTGTGCGCCCAGATCGTGGCGCCGTTCCCACCCCGCGGGCACATCGGCATCACCAGCCAGTCCGGCAACTTCGTCAGCTCGTTCGAGAACTACGCCCAGCTCAACGGAGTGGGCGTCAGCCGGGCGGTGTCGGCCGGCAACGCCGCCGCGGTCACCGTCCCCGACTACCTCGACTACTACGCGGACGATCCCGAGACCCACGTCGCCCTGGCCTACGTGGAGAGCGTGGGCGACGGCCGGGCCTTCGTCGACCGGTTGGGGCGGATCGCCGAACGCCTGCCGATCGTGCTGGTCAAGGGCGGCGCCAGCGCCGGGGGGCAACGAGCGGCAGCCAGCCACACCGGCGCGCTGGCGAGCGACGACCGGGTGTTCGGCGGCGCCTGCCGCCAGGCAGGCGTGTCCCGGGCCGACACCATCGAGCAGGCCTACGAGATCGCCGCCACCTTTGCCACGCAGCCGCTGCCGCGCGGCAATCGGGTGGTGGTCGTGAGCACCGCGGGCGGATGGGGCGTTGTCACCGCCGACGCCCTGGCCCGAACCGGTCTCGAGCTGATCGGCCTGCCCGACGACCTGCGCGTGGCGATCGATGCCGAGCTGCCGCCCCGCTGGAGCCGCAACAACCCCATCGACATGGCAGGTGGCGAGACCCGCGACACGGTGCCCAAGGTGCTCGAACTGGCGGCATCCCACCCCGACGTCGACGCCGTGATCTTCCTGGGGATGGGCATCCAGGCCAACCAGGCGAAGCTGATGCGGGAGGGGCCGTTCTGGCCCGGCCACGGTCTCGAGCGCATCGTCGCCTACCACGAGCGCCAGGACGCCCGCTTCGCCGAGGCGGCGGCGGCGGTGAGCGAGGCCACCGGCAAGCCCATCCTCAGTGCCACCGAACTGGCGATCACCTCACCGCGGAACCCGGCGCCGGCCGGGGTCCGGGCCAGCGGGCGGCTCTGCTACGCCTCCGCCAACCGGGCCGTCACCGCGCTCGACCATCTGTGGCGTCGCTCGCGTTGGCTGCAACGCCGGGGCCTGGCCATCCGGTGAGCCCGTGACCGCGCCCACGACAAACACGGGTGCCGGGGCCGAACCCGAACCCGAATCCGAGCCGGAAGCCCCGGAACCGATCGGAACCGTCGGAACCATCGCTGGGGCGGAGCCGCCGCCACTGGATCCTTCCCGGGGCTCTCGCACTGGCCGGGATCGGTGCCGCCGCGGCGGCGCTGGCCCTCGATGCCAAACCGGCGTCCAGCGCCATCGGCGCCGACGCAGCCACCACGCCGGTGCTGTCGCCGCGCCGGGCGCCCGAGGTCATCGCCGCACCGGTGGCCGAACGCCACCTGGCCGGCGACCTGCAGGCATGGCTGGGCGCCTCGCCGACCGCCACCTGCCTAGCGGTCGAGAGCCAGGGCAGCGTGCTCTTCGAGCACAACCCGACTGTGCCGCTCGCCGGGGCCTCGACGCAGAAGCTGCTGACCGCCACCGGGTTGCTGCTCGCCCGGGGGCCCGAGGCGAGGCTCGAGACCCGCGCGTTGACGGCCGCGCCGCCGCGGAACGGTGTCGTGGCCGGTGACGTGTTCGTCGTCGGTGGTGGCGACGCTGCACTCGGCACGCCGGCGTGGAGCAGCGACGCACCCGACCCGCGGGACAGGGTCGTCCACGACGTGGACGGGCTGGTCGACGCCATCGTCGCCGCGGGCGTCACGAGGATCGAGGGATCGGTGGTGGGCGACGGGAGCCGCTACGACGGCGAGCTTTACAACCCGGCGTGGCCGCAGCGGTTCATCGACCAGGATGCCATCGGTCCCATCGGCGGGCTCATGGTCAACGATGGTTTCGCCGCCTTCTCCCCGGCGCAGACGGCGGCGGCCACGGTGCCCGCCCCCGACCCGGCGGCCGACGCCGCCCGGGTCGTCAGCGACCGGCTGCGGGCCATGGGCGTCACGGTGGTCGGGGCTCCTCGTGCCGGACGGGCCCCGGCTGGCGCCACCGAGGTGGCGTCGCTGGCGGCACCCCCGGTGTCCCAGATCGTGGCCGAGATGCTGACCTACAGCGACAACGAGACGGCCGAGGCGGCGCTCAAGGAGATCGGCGTGGCCGTGTCCGGGAACGGATCGACGGCTGCGGGGAGGGCGGCGCTGACCCGGCTCCTCACGGACGCCGGGGTCGCCGTCGATGGCGTCGAACTGGTCGACGGGAGCGGCCTGTCGAACCGGGGCCGGCTCACGTGCAGCACCCTGACCGAGCTGCTCACCCATCCCGAGACGGGGCCCGTGGTCCGGGATGGCCTGGCCGTGGCCGGTGAGACCGGGACGCTGGCCGAGCGCTGGCGGGGCACGCCGGTGGCGGGGCGCCTGCGGGCCAAGACGGGCTCGTTGCGCAACGTCACCGCCCTGGCCGGGGAGGTCGAGGCGCTGGCCGGGGGGAGGATCACCTTCGCCTACGTCGCCAATGTGCCGGATCCCGGCCCGCTCGACCCCGGCGACGTCGACATGAACCGCCTGGCCGACATCCTGATGGCCTATCCCCGCGACGTCGACCTGGCGGCGCTCGACCCCGAGTGAGGCGATTCAGCCCCAGCTCTTGCCGTCGGGGGCGCGGAGGGCGGTGGGGGGTTTGACCGGGGTGACGGTGCGGGCCTTGAGCATGGCGACGTTGCCCCCGGCACGCTCCTCGACCACCCCCCTGATGCGCAGGAAGGGGCTGCCCCGCACATCGGTGCGGTAGCGGTCGTAGAGCTGGGGGGCCAGCATGACGTTGACCAGGCCGTGCTCGTCCTCGAGCAACAGGAACACCGCCCCCTGGCCGCTGCCGGGCCGCTGGCGGCAGACGACCAGGCCCGCGGTGTCGACCGTCCGCTTCGACGGGACGTCGAGTAGCTCGCAGCTGGACAAGACCCTGCCCCGCAGCCCGCCGCGCAGGAATTGCATGGGATGGGCATCGGGCGACAGCCCGAGCACCTCGTAGTCGTCGGCCATCGCCCTGAAGCCGGACACCTCCGTCAGCGGCACGTGGTCCTGCTCGGTGGGCAGGTCCAACCGCAGCTGCCGGTAGCGGAGCCGGCCGGCGGTGTGCTTCGTGGGCTGTGGCACCCCGCTGCCCAGGCCGAGTAGCCAGAGCTGCCACAACAATTCCCGGCGCCGGAGGCCCAGGCCGTCGAAGGCCCCGACCCGGATGGCGTTCTCGATCGCCTCGCCGGCCAGCCCGGTACGGTGCGCGAAGTCCCTCAGCGACAGGTAGGGGCCGCCCCGGTCGCGTTCGTCGACGACGGCGGCGGTGGTGGTCGCACCCATCCCCCGGACGTACATGAGCCCGAGGCGCACCGCGCCCTGCCCCTCGGTGCTTTCCACGGTGCAGGGCACCCGGCTGGCGTTGATCTCGGGTCGCAGGATCTCGACGTCGTGCCGCCGGGCGTCGTTCGTGAACACGTGCGGCGGGTAGAAGCCCATGGGCCAGTTGTTGAACAGGGCGCAGAAGAACTCGGCGGGGTAGTACTCCTTGAGCCAGGTGGTCTGGTACGCCAGCAGCCCGAAGGCGGCGGCGTGGCTCTTGGGGAAGCCGAACTGGGCGAACCCCGCCAGGCTCTCGAAGGTGCGCTCGGCGACGTCGAGGGGGACCCCGTTCTCCTCGGCCCCAGCCAGGAACTTCTCCCGGTACCACTCGATCTCCTCGCCCCAGTCCTTGCGGCCCATGGCCCGCCGGAACGTCTCGGCCATGCCGTCGGTGAACTTGCCCATGGCGACGGCCACCTGCACCACCTGCTCCTGGAAGAGCACGACGCCGAAGGTCTCACCCAGCACCTCCCGGACGCAGTCGTGCGGGATGAGGTTGGGGGAATCGGGGTTGGAGCGGCCCTCGACGTAGTTGTGGACCGCCCCGCCGACGATGGGGCCCGGGCGGATGATCGCCACCTGGGCGGTCAGGTCGTCGAGGTTCCGCGGCTTGGTGCGGGGCAGGATGCCGGCCTGGGCCCGGGATTCGATCTGGAACACCCCGACGGTGTCGCCCCGCCCGATGCGGTCGTACACCCGCTGGTCCTCGAAGTCGATGCGGGAGAGGTCGATGTCGTCGCCCCGATGGATGGCGCAGAGGTCGAGGCACTCCTCGACCAGCGACAACATGCCCAGCGCCAGGAAGTCGATCTTCACCATCCGGGCGTCGTCGATGTCGTCCTTGTCCCAATGGCACAGGTAGCGACCTGGCCAAGCGGCGGGCTGGACGGGCACGCAGTCGATGAGCGGATCGGAGGCGATGACCACCCCGCCGACGTGCTGGGACAGGTGGCGGGGGAAGTTCGCAAGCTGCCCGGCCAGCTCGATGAGATGTCCCCAGCCCGGGGTTGCGGCGAGCGGGCGCAGCTCGGGGACCCGCTCCATCTCGACCCGGACGTTGGTGGCCGAGCCGTAGCCCTCGGCCAGCTTGGCCAGCCGATCGATCTCCGCCGCCGGCAAGCCCAGCGCCTTGCCCAGGTCGCGGACCGCGCTGCGGATGCGGTAGCGGGGGAAGGTGGCGACCAGGGCGGCGTGGTCGCTGCCCCAGTGCTCGTACACCTCCCGGAACAACCGATCGCGGATGTCACGAGGGAAGTCCAGGTCGATGTCGGGCAGGCTCGACATCGTGTCGTTGAGGAACCGCCCGAGGAACAGGTTCTTCTCGATCGGGTCGATGTGCGACAGCCCGATCAGGTAGCACACGATGCTGCTCACGCTCGAGCCCCGGCCCCGACCGGGCGGCATGCCCAGACGCCCCCGTGGCGCGTCGCCCCGTACCTCGGCCGCCACCTTCCTGGCCAGCTCCAGCACCTGGTGGTACACGAGGAAGAAGCCGGCCATCCCGTGCCGGGCGATGAGCCCCAGCTCTTCGTTCAAGCGACCCTGCGCCTTGCCGAGGGACGCCCCGCTGTAGCGCTGGTCGAGCTCCTGGCGGCAGAGCTCCGCCAGCCACGAATCTGGGGTGTGGCCCTGGGGAACGTCCGGCGTGGGCAGCCGGTAACCGAGGTCCTCGGTCAGGTCGAAGTCGCAGCGCTCGGCGATGCGGAGGGTGTTGGCCACGGCCTCGGGGCACTCGGCGAAGCGCTCGGCCTGTTCGATCGGGCTCCTCAGGCAGAACTCGCGGTTGGGCCGGCGTTGGGTGTGGCAGCCGTCGAGCGTGGTGCGGTGGCGGATGGCGCAGAGCGCGTCGTGGAGCCGGTGCCGCTCCGGGTCGTGGTAGTGGACGTCTCCGGTGGCGACGATCCCCACGCCCAGCTCGCGGGCCAGTGACACCTGCACCCGGATGCGGGGCTGGTCGCCCTGGACCAGATTGTCGTGCAGCTCGACCCACACGTTCCCGAGCCCGAACCAGTCGACCCATCGGCGCAGCACGTCCCTCGCC
Organism: uncultured bacterium; assembly: GCA_963813485.1. Taxonomy (GTDB): domain Bacteria; phylum Actinomycetota; class Acidimicrobiia; order Acidimicrobiales; family VFJN01; genus DASQUK01. The sequence continues at coordinate 198,379 of CAWEZE010000013.1, read as the reverse complement.
CCGGGGCGATCACCGGCCGCCACCCGCTGGGCCAGTTCCCCGTGCCGCCCGCCGGTGAGGCAGACGACCCCGGCCGTGTGCTCCCGCACGTGATGGAGGGCGGCGCAGGGATCGCGCCGGCGCCGTTCCCGGTCGGCCTGCTCGGCCAGGCCCCAGCCGTTGGCCAGGCTGACCAGCCGGCACAGGTTGGCGTATCCCTGGCGGGTCGCGGCCAGCAGCGTGAGGTCGTGGCGGGCGTCGGGGTCGGCATCGGGGTCGACGTCGGGGTCGGCGGCGACGGTGAGCTCGACCCCGATGATGGAGCGGATGCCGGCATCTCGGCACGCCCGGGCGAACACCATGGCGCCGTAGAGGTTGTTGCGGTCGGTGATCGCCAGGCTGTCGTAGCCGTACTGGGCGGCTCGGCCGATCAACTCCTTGGGGGTGGAGGCGCCCTCCAGCAGCGAGTAGCAGGTGTGGAGGTGCAGCTCGGCGTAGGGGGCATCCTCGAGGCCGATCATGACCGTTGCGCCCACCAAGTCTCGTCCCCCAGGTCCCGGTAGACGGTGACGAGGCGCCCGTCGGCCAGCACCAGCCGGTAGTACAGCCGGGACAGCGGGTTGGGCCCCCACCAGCCCTCGTCGATGCGCCAGCGCTCCGCCACCTGTGTCACCGGGACGGGCCGCCGGCGGCCCTGCGGGCCCGCCAGCCCGATCGCCCGGGGCTCGCCCGCGGGATCGATCTGGACGGGTACGCGCACCGGGGCGTTCAGCGGTCGAGGCGTCACTCGAGCTCCACCAGCGCCCACCGGCGTTCGGGGATCCGGCTCCACGGCTCCACGGGCACCATTCGCCCCACCAGGTTCCGCCCGTAGCGAGCCTGCAGCTGGCGCATGCCCTCCTCGATGCGCTCTCGCCGCTCCGCCGAGGCCCTCCGGGTCGGCAACAGTTCGCCCTGCCAACCCCGTGACGGCCGCAGCCCCCGCAGCTCGATCGACAGCTCGCTCACCGGGCCCGGCAGCGACGCCCGTTCGAGCGCCGGGGCCAGCGTCGCCCACAGGCCGTCGTGGTCGCACCGGGCATGGCGCAACGTCACCCTGGACTCCCAACGCTTGCCCTGCTCGGTCTCGGCCCGCACCACGAGCTGGCGGGCCACCCGTTCCCGCCGTCGTGGGTGGCGCAGCACCCGACGGAGCACCTGGGCGGCGGCGGCCAGCACCGCTTCCCGGCTGGTGAGCGGCTCGGGAAACCCCAACCGCTCCCGCACGCGCTCTTCCCGGGAACGGGGGCGCACCGGCTCGGCGGCACCGTCGAGCAACGCCACCAGGCGCATGCCCTGGGTGCCGAACTGGGCCACCAACGCGTGCCGGGGCAAGGCCGCCAGCTGGCCCACCGTGGTGATGCCGACCAGCCGCAGCCGGCGGATCATCTCCGCCTCCACCGGCAGTGCCGTCACCGGGACCGGCGTGACGAAGGCGGCCACCTCGGGCTCGTCGACCACCATGACGTTCCGGGATTGGCCATGCGTTCCGGCCTGCAACGCCGCCAACCCGGCCACGAACTTGGTTGGCCCCACCCCCAGCCGGGGTCGCAGCTCGCTCGGCGCGCACCCCAGCAGCGCGGCGTGCAACGCGGCGGGGGAGCGGTAGCAGCGCGCCAGGCTCGCCAGCTCGACGTAGGCCGTCCCCAGGCCTGCGGGTTCGACCCCGGGCACCACCCGTTCGAGCGCGTCGAGGACGGCGGCATCCCGGGCCTCGTACCGTGCCGGCCGGGCGTCGAGCACCACCAGCGACGGACAGCGGCCCATCGCCTCGGATAGGCGCTGGCCCTCCATCACCCCTTCGGCCGCCGCCGCCGGGGACGCCGACCACACCACCGGGGCATCGGAGTGGGCCACCGCGACCGGGCGACCCCACAGCTCGGGTCGATCGCCGAGCTCGCAGGCCAGCGGGAAGCGGGGCACCACGAGGCAACCGAACATGTCTTCCGCTCTTGGCCTTCGGCCGGGCCGCTCGGACATGTCTTCCGCTCTTGGCCTTCGGCCGGGCCGCTCGGGCCCTGGGTTGTGAGGGGCGACCATGGACGCCCCACCATATACGAACAAGAGTTCGATTGACTAGGCTTGGCCGTGATGCCGGTGGCCCCGATGTTCCCGTTGGGCACCGTGCTCGTGCCCGGGATGGTGCTGCCCCTGCACGTGTTCGAGCCCCGCTACCGGCGCATGGTGGACGACTCCCGCACGCACCACGACGGCACGTTCGGGGTCGTGCTCATCGAGCGGGGATCCGAGGTCGGCGGGGGAGACGTCCGCACCGATGTCGGCACGTTGGCCCGCATCGTGCGGGCCGAGGAACTGCCCGACGGCCGCTGGATCCTCGGCGCGATCGGCATCCATCGCATCCGCGTCGAGCGCTGGCTCACCGACGATCCGTACCCCCGGGCGGAGATCCACGAGTGGGCCGAACAACTACAAGAGCCGGCCGAAGGAGGCGGGGGAGCCGCCGACGATCGGGGCGAGGTCACGACCCTGCTACGGCGGGCGGCCGCCCTGCGGCGGGAGATGGGCGAGCCGGCGCCGCCGCTCGACCTCGAGCTGGGGGACGATCCGGTGGTCGCCGGCTACCAGGCGACGGTGGTGGCGCCCTTGGGCCCGGCCGATCGCCAGGCCCTGCTGGCGGCGCCCACCGTGCCCGCTCGGTGGCGACTGCTGCGCGAGCTGCTCGTCGATCAGATCGACTTGCTACAGGCGCGCCTCGCCGCCGGGTGACCATGCGGCATCGTGCGCCCTGGCTGGGGCGTCGGAGCGGCGACGAGTCGTTCGTCAGACCGACGCCATCACGGGCGGCGGGTGGGGCCGGGCCGGAGGGTCTCCCTCCCCCTACGCATGGCGTGGTACAACCAGGCATCGCCAGCGACGAGGAGCAGGCCGAGGTGCCGGAGCCGCAGCCGAAGTCGATCCCCGAGATCTCGAGCGAACTGTGGGCGCTCGCCAGGGACTACGCCAAGCAGGAGACCATCGATCCGCTCAAGGGCGTCGGGCGTTACCTGACGTTTGGTGTCCCCGGCGCAGTGCTGATCGGGTTCGGCGTCGTGCTGCTGATGCTGTCGGGGCTGCGGGCGTTGCAGACACAGACCGGCAGCACGTTCCACGGCAGCCTGTCGTGGGTCCCGTACATCATCGTGCTGGTGGTGGCGGTGGGGCTCGCCGCGCTCGCCGTCACCCGCATCAACAAGACGAAGAGGTAGGCCGATGGCAGTTAGCGCCGCACGCACCACGCCCATCACCCGGGACGATCTCGAGGCCAAGTTCCGCGAGCTCGAGGGCGGGGCGCGCGAGCAGGTCGCATCCGCGAGGACCACGCTCGTCACCGCTGGTGGGATCGCGGCGCTCATCCTGCTGTTGCTGGTGTTCCTGCTCGGCCGGCGTGGCGGGAAGCAGCGCAGCACCGTCGTCGAGATCCGCCGCGTCTGATGCCACGCGCCCTGCGGCCCGTGAGCCGCATCGACCGTGGCCTCAGGCTCGTCCAGTCCAGAGGCATGAGGCGGGGTGTCAGGGGCGGGTCACGGTTCTGGTTCTGGATGTACGTGGCGGCGTGGACCAGCCGGCGGCTGCGGCGCGCCATCGGCAGCGAGCCGGTCGTCGTCTACCGGGGCGAGGTCAAGCCCGGGGAAACCATCGAGATCGCACACCTGACAGAGACCTACGGGGGCAAGCGCGTTCGTCGGCCCTGACCGTCGGCGCCACAATGGATGCGTCATGCGCGTCCTGCTCCGCAACCCGCGCCGCGTGCTCGAGGTCGATGGCCCGCTCAGTGTCGGGAAGCTGCTGCGCCAGCTCGACCTCAACCGCGAGTCCGTCCTCGTCGTGCGGGGTGACACGCTGGTGCCCGGCGACGCCGTGCTCACCGACGACGACGTGATCGAGATCCGCCCTGTGATCTCGGGCGGCGCCCGGTGACGAGGCACCCATGAAGTGCGCCGTGTGCCGCGGACCGGCGGTCATCGACCTCCGCCGCCACAACGCCAACTTCTGCGCCGACCACTTCCTCAAGTTCTGTCGCGACCAGGTGGTCCGGGCGATCGACGAGCACGACATGATCCAGCCGGGCGAACGGGTCCTGGTGGCCGTTTCGGGTGGGAAGGACAGCCTCGCACTGTGGGACCTCCTGCTCGAGCTCGGCTACGACACCGAGGGCATGACGATCGGGCTCGGCATTGGCGACTACAGCACCGCCAGCACCGAGTCGGCGGTGGCCTTCGCCGAGTGTCGCGACCTCACGTTGCACCGCATCCACCTGCGCGGCGACTACGACTACGACATCCCCACCGCGTCGGCGGTCACCAGAAGGGCGCCCTGCTCGTCGTGCGGACTGTCCAAGCGCCATCTCATCGACAAGGCAGCCCTCGACGGCGGCTACGACGTCGTGGCCACGGGCCACAACCTCGACGACGAGGCCGCGGTCCTCTTCGGCAACGTGCTCCACTGGCACACCGAGTACCTGGGGCGCCAGCAGCCCACGCTCGCCGAGCGGATCGGCCCCGGCGTCCAGGGGACGCGGAGGCGTGTCTTCCCGCGCAAGGTCAAGCCGCTGGTACGGCTGGCCGAGCGAGAGACGGCGGCCTACTGCGTGCTGCGCCGCATCGACTACATCGTCGAGGAGTGCCCGATGGCCGAGGGCAATCGCCACCTCCGCTACAAGGAGGCGCTCAACGCCGTCGAGGCCGCATCGCCCGGCGCCAAGCAGGCGTTCTACTTCGGGTTCCTGGCCCGGGCCGCCGCCCGCTTCTCACCCGATACGGAGGGCGCCGAGGGTGAGCTTCGGGCCTGCGTCCGCTGCGGATCTCCGACGCCGGGTGACGTGTGCGCCTTCTGCCGGCTCGTCGACCAGGTTGCCGGCCACGATCCGGTGCCGGTCGAGCTCGTCCGGCCCCGCCGCGGCGGCCGACGGGCCCCGAAGAAGGCCCGCTCGTGAGCCGACCGTTCGCCGACGGCGACGAGGTGCTCCTGGTGGACACCAAGAAGCGCCGCTACCTGGTGACGTTGGCCGGCGGGGGAGAGTTCCACACCCACGCCGGCGTGATCGCCCACGACGACGTCATCGGCGCCGCGGAGGGCGCGACGTTCCGCTCGTCGCACGGCTCGGCGTTCCTCGCCATTCGGCCGACCCTGGCCGACTTCGTGCTCAAGATGCCCCGCGGTGCCCAGGTCATCTACCCCAAGGATCTGGGGCCGATCCTGATGCTCGCCGACATCTTCCCCGGCGCCCGCGTGCTCGAGTCGGGGGTCGGGTCGGGCGCGCTGTCGATGACGCTGCTCCGGGCGGGTGCGGTGGTGACCGGTTACGAGCTGCGGGAGGACTTCGCCCGCCGGGCCCAGCGAAACGTCACCACCTTCCTGGGTGAGGATGCGCTGGCGAACTACCGGGTCGAGATCCGAGACGCGTACGACGGGGTCGACGAGACCGACCTCGACCGGGTGGTGCTCGACCTGCCCGAGCCGTGGCGAGTCGCCAAACACGCAGCTCGTGCCATGCACCGGGGCGGGGTGTTGGTGGCGTATACCCCGCAGGTCACGCAGGTCGTGCAGCTCCGCAACGAGCTGCTGGGCAACGGCTTCGGCATGGTGGACACGATCGAGGTGCTCAACCGCGCCTGGCACATCGAGGGCCAGTCGGTACGGCCCGACCATCGCATGGTCGCCCACACGGGCTTCCTGACGAGCGCCCGTCTCCTGAGCTGACCACCCCGCCGATCCCGGTGCACGACTGTGCGAGCATCATCTGCCAATGGTGGCCGAGACGGCCATCGAAGCTCGCGGGTGACCGGGGCGGCTGGGGAAGGGTGAGGTGAACGTGCTGGATGTCGTGCTGGTCCTCGTGGCCATCAGCGCGGCCGTGGCCGGATACCGGCTCGGTTTCATCGCCCGGGCCACCTCGTGGGCGGGTCTCGCCCTCGGCGTCACCGTTGGCGCACTGGCCCTGCCGCCGCTGCTGCGCCAGGTACGGGGCTCGAGCGATGTCACCGTCGCGCTGGTGGCAATCGGCGCCCTGGCGGGCAGCGCGCTCCTGGGTCAGGCCCTGGGCCTGGTGCTGGGCACCCGGCTCAACGTGGGCCTGCCGGACGGGGCGGCGCGGCGGGTCGACCAGGCGGTGGGGGCGCTGCTCGGCATCGCCGGGCTGCTCGTGGGGTTGTGGCTGCTGCTGCCCACGTTGGCCGACGTGCCGGGCTGGACGTCCGAGCAGGCCCGTGGCTCGGTGATCGCCAGGGAGGTCAATGCCCGCTTCCCCGACGCCCCCGACACGCTGCAGGCGCTGCGGCGGCTCGTGGGCGACAACCCGTTCCCCCGGGTCTTCGATGCCCTCAGGCCGTCGCCGGACCCGGGCGTGGTGCCCGCAGGCAGCGGGCTCTCCGACGCCCTCGCCACCACGGTGGCGGCCTCGACGGTGCAGATCGAGGGAGAAGCCTGCAGCCGGATCCAAGAGGGGAGCGGGTTCTTCGTGGCCGACGACCTGGTTGTGACCAACGCCCACGTGGTCGCCGGCGAGGACGACTCCGACGTGGTGCTGTCCGACGGCACCCGGACGGACGGCACTGTGGTCGCGTTCGATCCGGTTCGTGACCTCGCGGTCCTGCGCACCTCCGAGGCCAACCGACCCGCACTGCCGCTGGACGCGGCCGGGGTGGGCACGTCGGGCGGGGTGTTCGGTCACCCCGGTGGCGGACCGCTCGAGATCAGCCCGTTCCAGGTGGGAGAGCAGATCACCGCGGTCGGCACCGACATCTACGACTCGAGCCGGAGCGAGCGGAAGGTGCTGGTACTCGCAGCCGACCTCGCGCCGGGCGACTCCGGGGGCGCGCTGGTCGACGCTCGAGGTCAGGTGGTCGGGGTGGCCTTCGCCATCGCTCCCGACCGCCCCAGCGTCGCCTACGCCCTCGACGTCGACGAAGTGACCGCCGTCCTGTCCGGTGACCTCACCCAGGAACGGGACACCGGCAGCTGCCTGGTGTAGCTGGCTACTCGACCTCGATGAAGATGCACTCGCCTGGGCATTCCTCGGCGGCCTCGATGACCGCCTCTTCCTGTCCGGCGGGCACGTTGGCGAGACCTTCCGCGCCACCGGGGTCCGAGAAAACCTTGTCGCTTTCCTTCACGTAGGCCAAGCCGTCGTCCAGCAGGGTGAACACGTCGGGGGCGATCTCCTCGCAGAGGCCGTCGCCAGTGCAGAGATCCTGGTCAATCCAGACCTTCATACCTGTGACCCACTCCTGGCTCGATGCGGAGGACTGGCCGAGGTGCCTGGCTGGCTTCCCAGCCCTGGATGCACCTCAGACACAGCCAGACTAGCGAACCCGGCGATTAACACGGCAATCCCGGAAGAAATGTACAGGTTCTCCGGAACTTGATGGTGCCGGGTTCGACAGAGGCCGGTGTAGGGTCCGAGCCAAGGGACCGATCGAGGAGGTGGTCACCGTCGACGAACAACGCGACCAACGCCGCCGGTCCGCAGCGGATGCCGACGTGGCCGGGCAGCACGACGAGATCCGCGCCTTGGAGGAAGAGGTGCTGGCGCTGCGGCGGCGGCTCCAGGACGCCCCCAAGCGGGTGCGCACGCTCGAGGAGCGGCTGCTCGAGACCAAGGGCCAGCTCGCCCAGGCCGTGGCGCAGAACGAGAAGCTCACCTACACGCTGCGCGAGGCGCGCGAGCACATCGCCGCGTTGCGCGAAGAGGTCGACAAACTCACGCAGCCCCCGTCCGCCTACGGAACTCTCCTGTCGCGCAACGACGACGGCACCGTCGACGTGTTCTCCGGCGGCCGCAAGATGCGGGTCGCCGTCCACCCCGCCCTCGACGAGAACGAGCTCGTCCGTGGGGGCGAGGTGGTGCTCAACGAATCCCTCAACGTCGTCATGTCCCGCACGCCCGAGACCACGGGCGAGGTGGTGACGGTCAAGGAGCTGCTCGAGGACGGCACCCGGGCGATCATCGTGGGCCGGGCCGACGAGGAGCGGGTCGCAGACCTGTCCGAGGGGCTCAAGGTCGACCGCATCCGTGCCGGCGACTCGGTGCTCATGGACCCGCGCTCGGGCCTCCTGCTGGAGAAGCTCCCGCGACCCGAGGTCGAGGAGCTGGTGCTCGAGGAGGTGCCCGACATCTCCTACGACGACATCGGCGGGCTCGACGACCAGATCGAGCAGATCGCCGACGCGGTCGAGCTGCCGTTCCTGCACCAGGAGCTGTTCGCGGAGCACAGGCTGCCGGCCCCCAAGGGCATCCTCCTGTACGGCCCCCCGGGGTGCGGCAAGACGCTCATCGCCAAGGCGGTGGCCAACAGCCTCGCCAAGAAGGTGGGCAGCCAATCGGTCGACGCCAAGGCCAAGAGCTACTTCCTCAACATCAAGGGCCCCGAGCTACTCAACAAGTACGTGGGCGAGACCGAGCGCCAGATCCGCCTGGTGTTCCAGCGGGCCCGGGAGAAGTCCGAGGAGGGCTGGCCCGTCATCGTGTTCTTCGACGAGATGGACTCGATGTTCCGCACCCGGGGCAGCGGCATCAGCTCCGACGTCGAGTCGACCATCGTCCCCCAGCTGCTGGCCGAGATCGACGGCGTGGAGTCGCTGCGCAACGTCATCGTCATCGGCGCCTCCAACCGGGAGGACCTGATCGACCCGGCGATCCTGCGGCCCGGCCGGCTGGACGTGAAGATCAAGATCGAGCGGCCCAACGAGGTTGCGGCGGCCCAGATCTTCGCCCGCTACCTCACCGCCGACCTGCCGCTCGACACCGCCGCCGTCCAGGAGCTGGGTGGCGGCGACCCCTCCAAGTGCGTGCAGGCGATGATCGAGCGCACCGTCGACGAGATGTACCGCTCCGACCGCGAGAACGAGTTCCTCGAGGTCACGTACCAGAACGGCGACAAGGAGATCATGTACTTCAAGGACTTCGCGTCCGGGGCCATGATCGAGAACATCGTCCGGCGGGCCAAGAAGTTGGCGATCAAGCGGCACCTGGCCGAGGGCGGCAAGGGCATCCGGCTCGTCGACCTGGTGGAGTCGATCCACCAGGAGTACAAGGAGCACGAGGACCTGCCCAACACCACCAACCCCGACGACTGGGCCAAGATCTCCGGCAAGAAGGGCGAACGCATCGTCTACGTGCGCACCATCGTCAACCGCGACGACGGCAGCGCCACCGGCGGCCGCAGCATCGAGCGGGTCGCCACCGGGCAGTACCTGTAGGGCCGGGGGACCGCTGGGTCTCCGTGGCCTGACCGACACCAAGGAAGGCCGCCTCGTCATCATCGTGATCGTGGGCGGGCTCCTGATCGTCGGTGGGACCCTCGCCAACATGGCCATGAACAACGTCGTCGACGACCGGGCCGAGCGCATCCGGCAGGCGCTGCGGCACGACCTTGTGGCCGTCTCGGACGAGACCCTGGCCGACTATCCCGCATCACGGGACTCGATCGAATCCCGAGCGGCCGGGGCGGTCCGTGACCTGCCGGGCCGGATCGTGGGCTCGGCGCGGCCGGACGAGGGCGGTCCCGTGATCGTGGCAGTCGAGACCCGGTGGGGCATCCAGGCCCGGTGCGTCACCGCCGAGCTCCGCGGCGACGCCACCGTGCTGACGGAGATCCACTCAGGTGGGTGTTGACCTCGAGGGGGACGGCGAACGCAGGGCGGTCACGAGCGAGTGAGGCAATAGGGACCGGTGCAATGGACTCGAGGCAATACGGTCCGGCGGGGGCCGGTCCTCATAGCCTCGAGAGTCCCGGCGCGGACCCTATTGCCTCGCAACCCGAACACCCGCCCGGCGATTCGCTCGGCGCCGATGGGCGGGTAACGTCCCAGACGTGGCCCTGCGCAAGATCGTCGGTGTCGAGACCGAGTTCGGCATCATCGTGCGCGGGGCGGGGGAGTCCAACCCGATCGCGGCGTCGTCGGTCCTGATCAACGCCTACGTCCACGAGCTGGCCCGGGCCGGGGCCGGTCCCCGCGACAACCCCAAGGTCGGGTGGGACTTCGAGGACGAGCACCCCGACATCGACGCCCGGGGCTTCACCGCCGAGGGGTCGCTGGCTCCCGAGGTCGAGACCCACCTGGTCAACGCGGTGCTCACCAATGGGGCCCGCTACTACGTCGATCACGCCCACCCCGAGCTCTCGACCCCCGAGTGTGCCGACCCCCGTTCCGTGGTCGTGTTCGACAAGGCGGCGGAAGTGATCCTGCAGCGATCGATGCGGGCAGCCCGCGAGTTGCTCCCCGAGGAGCAGGAGATCGTCGTCTACAAGAACAACTCCGACCGCAAGGGCAACTCCTACGGCTGTCACGAGAACTACCTCATGGACCGCCAGGTGCCGTTCTCGCGCATCGTCACGCACGTGATGCCCCACTTCATCAGCCGCCAGGTGTTCACCGGCGCCGGCAAGGTGGGCACGGAGGTCGCGGGCCTGACGTCCGACGACGTCCCCTTCCAGCTGACCCAGCGTGCCGACTTCTTCGAGGAGGAGGTGGGCCTGGAGACCACGCTCAAACGGCCGATCGTCAACACCCGCGACGAGCCCCACGCGGACGCCCAGCGCTACCGGCGGCTGCACGTGATCGTCGGCGACGCCAACCTGTGCGAGGTCGCCACGTTCCTCAAGGTGGGCACCACGGCGCTGGTGCTGTCGATGATCGAGGACGAGTTCCTGCCGCGTGACCTGACCCTGGCGACGCCGGTGGCGGCGCTGCGCCGGGTGTCGCACGACCTGTCGCTGCGGCAGCCCCTCGACCTGGCCGACGGCACCACGATGACCGCGGTCGAGATCCAGTGGGAGTACCTCGACCGGGCCAAGAAGTACGCCGAGGAGCACGGCCTGGACTGCATCGGTCCGCCGGAGGTCGGCCCCGAGGTGCTGCGCCTTTGGGAGCAGGTGCTCGCCGGTCTCGAGACCGACCCGGCGTCAGTGGTCCGGCAGGTCGACTGGGCGGCCAAGTACCGGCTCATCGACGGCTACCGCGCCAAGCACGATCTCCGCTGGGATGACGCGCGGCTGGCCGCCATGGACCTGCAGTACCACGACCTGCGGCCGGAACGCAGCCTGGCCTCACGCGTCGGCCTGGAGCGGCTGACCACCGACGACGAGGTGGAGCGGGCAGTGACCGAGCCGCCGAACGACACACGGGCATACTTCCGGGGTGTGTGCCTGCAGCGCTGGGCGCCGCAGATCGTGGCCGCCAACTGGGACTCGATGGTGTTCGACGTCGGTGGCGATCCGCTCCGGCGGGTGCCCATGATGGACCCGACACGTGGAACCGAAGCACACGTGGGTAAGTTGATGGCCGAGAGCAGCAGTGTCGCTGAGTTGTTGGACCGGCTGGGCCAATGAGGCTGGGCCAATAGGAAGGTGCGGGGCACATGGCTGAACGAGAGCAGAAACGCAAGACAAACACCCCCGTTCGTGAGGAAGAGGTCGTCGAGGAGGCACCCGCCACCTCGGAGCAAGGCGAGAAGATCAAGGCCGAGCTCGATGACCTGCTGGACGAGATCGACGACGTCCTGGAGACGAATGCCGAGGACTTCGTGAAGGCGTACGTGCAGAAAGGCGGCGAGTAGGCATCAGATGGCCTGATGGCCTATACGTCGATGTCGGCCATGGCGCGTCCCTGCCAGCCGGGGAGGCGCCCGGGTCGTTTTGGGGGTGTTCCTGGCGCCGTTCCGGTTGCCCGGGCGACCATTTCGGCGCCACGTTCCGCCTGACCACGTGACTGCGGCCTCGTGGACACCCGGTAGCCTCCGTCAGCGATGACCCTGCCGTTCTTCTCCGCCGGTGACGATCCCGGCCCGTCCTTCCTCGATGTGCTCAAACGTGCGGGAAGCGAGTCCGCCTTGACCGATCTGCCCCGCGAGCTCCAGCCCCACGAGATCACCCACGGCACCACCGTGGTGGCCATCCGCTACGCCGACGGCGTGGCCATGGCCGGCGACCGGCGGGCGACGGCCGGCAATTTCATCAGCCACCGCACGATGGAGAAGGTGTTCCCCGCCGACCGCCATTCGGGGGTCGCCATCGCCGGCGCGGCCGGCCCGGCAATCGAGATGGTCAAGCTGTTCCAGCTCCAGCTCGAGCACTACGAGAAGGTCGAGGGCTCCCAGCTGTCGCTGGAGGGCAAGGCCAACCAACTCGCCCAGATGGTCCGCGGCCACCTGCCCGCCGCCATGCAGGGCTTCGCGGTCGTGCCGCTGTTCGCCGGTTACGACACCAAGCGCAGCACCGGCCGGCTCTTCGAGTATGACGTGACCGGCGGTCGCTACGAGGAGAGCGACTTTGCGGCCACCGGGTCCGGCAGCATGCACGCTGGCACCGTCATCAAGATCGGCTACAAGCCCGACCTCGACCGAAACGCCGTCATCGAGCTGGCGATCAACGCCCTGTTCCAGGCGGCCGACGAGGACGCGGCCACCGGCGGGCCCGACCTCGTGCGCGGCATCTACCCGGTGGTGGCGACCATCACGGCCGACGGCTTCACCCGGCTCGGCGACGAGGAAGTCGCCAGTCGCTTCCGGGCGCTGCTCGACCGGCTGTCGGTCCCGGGGAGCACCACGACCGTGGCCGCCAGCCCGACCGTGAGCGAGGGAGGGGCGAGCCGATGAGCATGCCCTTCTACGTCCCCGCCGAGCAGATGATGAAGGACAAGGCCGACTTCGCGCGGCGGAACATCGCTCGAGCCAAGGCGCTGGCGGCCCTGTTGTACGCCGACGGCATCCTCATCTGCGCGGAGAACCCGTCCTCGACGCTCCACAAGGTCAGCGAGATCTACGACCGCATCGCCTTCGCCGGTGCCGGCAAGTACAACGAGTACGACCGACTCCGCATCGCCGGCGTCCGCCACGCCGACCTCAAGGGCTACTCGTTCAGCCGAGAGGACGTCGACGCCCAGAGCCTGGCCAACGCCTACGCCCAGATGCTGGGCGACGTCTTCACCCACGAGATCAAGCCCATGGAGGTCGAGATCGTGGTGGCCGAAGTGGGCGCGGACGCCGCCGGCGATCGGTTGTTCCACATCTTCTACGACGGCACGGTCGTCGACGAGGACGGCTTCACCGTGCTCGGGGGCGAAGCCGAGGTCATCACCGCGCGGCTCAAGGAGACCTACGAACCGGGGTTGGCGCTCGACGCGGCGCTACGGGCCTCGGTCGCGGCGCTGGCCGGCCCCGGCCGCACGCTGGCCCCGTCCGAGCTCGAGGCGGCCGTCCTGACCCGCGACAACGGCCGGCGGGCGTTTCGGCGCCTGTCCGACGAGGTCACCGGCGGAGCGCTCGCCGGAGGCGATGCGACCGTCGAGGCCGCGCCCGAGGCGCCATCGCCCGCCGAGGCAACGGCCGGCGTGCCCGAGCCGTCGGCCGAGGCGCCTGCTGGGCCCGACGGCCAGCCGGAGACACCTCCCGACGGGTCCACCGAGGGCGACTGAACGTCCGGCCCTCAATTGCCGAGGAACAGCACGCGGCCGAGTGTGAAGAGGACGACCAGCACGAGGCCGACAACCAGGATCAGCATCCGTAGCGGCCGACCGGGTCGGTCGCCCGCCGCCTCCACGTCGCGGCCGTCGGTCGCGTCGATGCCGGGCTCGTCGTCGACGACGGTCACCGGATCGGGGTCGGCGCTCGCCACCACGGCGCGGGCCAACTCCAGGTCGTCGGCGGGCACCAGCACCTCCACCGGGCCCACGGGGTAGGGGCCGTCCACGTTGCCGCGCAGCTGCCAGACGATCCCCTCGGCGCCCAGGTGGGCGGCGAGAATGCGTGCCGCGAGCGGGTTGGCCGCGGTCGTCAGCGGCACCATGGGGCCGATGGACACCCCCGAGACGGTACCCGCACACTGAGTGCACGGCGGTAGCGTGCGCCTATGAGCGAGCGTCCCTCAGGGCGAGAGAGCGAGCCCTGGGCCCGCGCGGCCTGTCGCCGCAGGCGGCAGGAGTGGAGCATGCAGCGTCGGATTCCGTGCGGCCCGCTGCGGAGCGGCAAGAGCGGGACGTAACGTGGAGCGACGCATCTTCGGGCTCGAGAACGAATACGGCGTCACCTGCACGCTGCGAGGCCAGCGCCGCCTCAGCCCCGACGAAGTGGCCCGCTACCTGTTCCGCCGGGTCGTCTCGTGGGGCCGCTCCAGCAACGTCTTCCTCGCCAACGGTGCCCGGCTCTACCTCGACGTGGGCAGCCATCCCGAGTACGCGACCCCGGAGTGCGACTCGATCCTGGACCTGGTCACGCACGACAAGGCCGGTGAGCGGATCCTCGAGCAGCTGCTGGTCTCGGCGGAGCAGCGGCTGCGTGAGGAGGGCATCCGCGGCGTCATCTACCTGTTCAAGAACAACACCGACTCGGCGGGCAACTCGTACGGCTGCCACGAGAACTACCTGACGTCCCGGCGCGACGACTTCAGCCACTACGCCGAGGTACTGATCCCGTTCTTCGTGTCCCGGCAGATCTACGCCGGGGCCGGCAAGGTCCTCCAGACGGCCCGGGGGGCCATGTACTGCATCGCCCAGCGCGCCGAGCACATCTGGGAGGGCGTCTCGTCGGCCACCACCCGGAGCCGCCCCATCATCAACACCCGCGACGAGCCCCACGCCGATGCCGAGCGCTACCGCCGACTGCACGTCATCGTGGGCGACTCCAACATGAGCGAGTACGCCACGTTTCTCAAGGTGGGGGCCACGTCGATCCTGCTGCGCATGCTCGAGGATCCCTCGTTCGTGCTGCGGGACATGACGCTGGAGAACCCGATCCGGGCCATCCGAGAGATCAGCCACGACCTGTCCGGCAAGCGCACCGTGCGGCTGGCGAACGGCCGGGAGGCATCGGCACTGGAGATCCAGGGCGAGTACCTCGAGCGGGCCCGGCGCTACGCCGACACCAAGGGCCTGTCGCCTCTCGAGCTCCAGGCTCTCGAGATGTGGGAGCACTGCCTGACCGTGCTCGAGTCCGACCCTTACAAGCTCGACCGTGAGTGCGACTGGGTGATCAAGCACAAGCTGATCGAGGCGTACTGCGCCAAGCACGACCTGCCGTTGAGCCATCCTCGGGTTGCCCTCATCGACCTGCAATACCACGACGTCAACCGCGAGCGAGGCCTCTTCTACCGGCTGCAGGAGCGGGGCATGGTCGACCGGATCACCACCGACGCGGCCATCGACGACGCCGTGGAGACGCCACCCCAGACCACCCGCGCCCGGCTGCGGGGCGAGTTCATCCGCCGGGCCAAGGAGCGCAAGCGGGACTACACGGTCGACTGGGTCCACCTGAAGCTCAACGACCAGGCGCAGCGCACGGTCCTCTGCAAGGACCCGTTCAAGGCACGCGACGAGCGCGTCGAGAAGCTCATAGCCGGCCTGTAGTTCGCGTTCCCGGTGGTCGGAAGCGCCGGATTCCGGCGTCCACGAACGCCTGTTGTCGACGCTGGGGCGCGGCCCGCCCGCTCGCGGCGGGGCCTCCGGGTAGCGTCGCCGGGTGCCGAACTTCGTCACCGCGACCGTCACCGAGGTCCTGTCCGAGCGTGAGGGCCTGCAGCGCGTGGCCACCGACGCCGGGCAGGCCTACGTGCTCACCGGGTTGATCGGCCCGGTGGCGGCGGGCGACCCGGTGGTGCTCAACACCACCGCCGTCGATCTCGGGTTGGGCACGGGCGGGTGGCACGTCGTGCACTGGAACCTCGCACGCGGCGCGTGGTCCCAGCCCGGGCCGGGCCACATCATGAAGCTGCGCTACACCAGCCTCCAGTCCGATACCGGTGCCGCCGAGGAGGACCGGCCCGACCTCCCCGAGGCGCTCGACGGGATGCCGGTGGTGGCCTGCTCGCTACACAGCCAGGTCGGCGTGGTGGCCGCGGTGGTGCGACGCCTGCGGCCCGCGACCCGCATCGCCTACGTCATGACCGACGGCGCCGCCCTGCCGCTGGCGCTCTCGGACCTGGTCCATGGCCTGCGGACACGGGGGATCGTCGACGCCACCGTCACCGCCGGGAACGCGTTCGGCGGCGACCTCGAGGCGGTGTCGGTGCCCTCGGCACTGGCCCTCGCCCGCCACGTGGCGGGCGCTGAGCTCACCATCGTGGGCATGGGACCGGGTGTCGTGGGCACGGCGTCGGCCCTCGGGACCACGGCGGTGGAGGCGGCGGCTGTCATCGACGCGGCCCACGCCCTGGGGGCCCGGGTGGCGCTGTGCTGCCGGGCGTCGAGTGTCGACGGCCGCGAGCGCCACCGTGGCGTCAGCCACCACGTCCACACCATCCTGCGGCTGGCGGCCCACCGCCCCGAGGTCCCCCTCCCGGCTGCGCTGGCGCCGCAGGTGCCCGGGGCGACCACCGTCGAGGGCCCCGATGCCGCCGACGTGCTGGGCGCGCTCGACCTGGTGGTCAGGTCGATGGGTCGGGGCCCGGCCGACGATCCCTCGTTCTTCGCGGCGGCGACGTCTACCGGCGCGTGGGCCGCAGCGGCGCTGGAGACGGTGGACCAGGCGCGCGCATCGGGTCGCTAGCTTCCGGCCCCCGTGGCTACGTCGGTCTGCGGCCGACGTACTCTTCCCTGGATGTCGGCGGCAAAGCTCGAACGGCTGCTCAACCTCACGGCGCTGCTGCTGGAGACGCCGCGCCCGCTGTCGGCCCTCGAGATCCGGGATCGGCTGGGGGTGTACGCGGAGGAGACCGACGCCTTCCGGCGGGCCTTCGAGCGCGACAAGGACGACCTTCGGGCGATGGGCGTGCCGCTCGAGGTGCAGGACGTACCCGGTGTCCTCCCGGCGGTCGACGGCTACCGCATCCCCAAGGACCGCTACTACCTGCGCGATCCGGGGCTGGACGCCGACGAGCTCGCCGCCCTGCACGTGGCTGCGTCGGTGGTGCAGATCGACGGGCTGTCCGCCCGCGAGGGCCTGCTCAAGCTCGGGGGCATGGTGGGGGAGTCCGACGGGGCCATGGGACTGGCGGTGGCGGCGCTGCCCGCGGGCAACGTGGGTCCCCTGTTCGGCGCCATCGCCGCCCAGACGCCGGTGCGGTTCACCTACCGGGGCACGGAGCGCACCGTCGACCCCTACCGGCTCGACTTCCTCCGGGGCCGCTGGTATCTCAGCGGCTTCGACCACACGCGTGACGACGAGCGGGTGTACCGGCTCGACCGGTTCGAGAGCGGGGTCGAACGGCTCGGCCGGCCCCGCTTCGAGCGGCCGGCCACCGCCGTGCCCGGGGGAGCGCTCGAACCTTGGCAGATCGGGGAGGAGGAGGCCGTCGACGCCGAGGTGCTGGTCGACGCGGCCCAGGCGCCGTGGATCGTCCAGCACCTCGGCCCGGGCTCGCTGGCGGAGGAGCGCGCCGACGGGTCGGTGGTGGTGACGATGACCGTCACCAACCGGGACAGCTTCCGCTCGTTCGTGCTCACGTTCCTCGATCACGCCGAAGTGCTCGGACCCCCGGAGCTCCGCGCCGACGTGGTCGCGTGGCTGGAGGCTCTAGCGGCATGAGCCGGCTTCGCCCTCCGCCGGACGCGCACAGTGGCCCCGGCCTGCGGTCGAGTCGAGGCACCTCCATGAGCACGGCCGCGCCGCAGGCGCCGGCACGCACCAAGGCGTCCGACCGGGTGGCCCGGATGCTGGCGATGGTGCCGTGGATCGCGTCGCACGACGGTCCCACGGTCGACGAGATCTGCGAGCGCTTCCGGGTCAGCCGCCCCAAGCTCCTCGAGGATCTCGAGGTGCTGTCGCTCGTCGGCGTGCCGCCCTACACACCGGACACGCTGATCGAAGTGACCATCGAGGGTGACCGGGTGTGGCTGCGGTTCGCGGAGGTCTTCGCCCGCCCGCTGCACCTGACCCCGGAGCAGGGCCTGGCGCTGGTGGTCGCCGGCCGGGCCTCGCAGGCGCTCCCCGGCACCGACGCCAAGGGGCCGCTGGCCACCGCCTTGGTCAAGGTGGCGGCGGTCCTCGGCATCGACCCCGACGACGCGGTGTCGGTGGCGCTGGGGGAGACCCGCCCCGGCGTGCTCGACGAGCTCCGCCGGGCCGCCGCGGTCGGCCGTCGAGTGCGCCTCGATTACTACGCCTACAACCGCGACCAGCGCACGACGCGGGACGTCGATCCCCACGCCGTGTTCGCCCACGAGGGCGCGTGGTACGTGCGGGCCTACTGCCACCAGGCCGAGGACCAGCGGCTGTTCCGGGTAGACCGCATCTACGGAGTCGAGGGCCTGGACCAGACGTTCACGCCCCCGGACGCCCCCGCCACCGGAGATGTGTTCGAGCCGGGACCCGACACGCCCCGGGTGACACTCGACCTTGCGCCCGCGGCCCGCTGGGTGGTCGAGACCTACCCGGTCGATGAGGTCGGTCCGGCACCCGGCAGTCGCAGCGGCTGGCTGCGGGTGCAGCTGTGGGTATCGGCCACGCCGTGGCTAGCACGCCTGCTCGTGCGGCTGGGTCCCGATGTCCGGGTGGTCGATGCCGACGTGCCGGGGCTTGCCGACGCCGGCCGGAACGCGGCGCGGCGAATCCTCGGTCGTTATCGCGAAGAGGCCGCCAGCGGGGGCATGACAGGGGCGCGCTAGCCTCGGCGTGCCGTGCGTGACGTGTCTCCCCCCTCTGGTCCCTCTGGCGCCGATCAGGATGATGTTTCCAGTGCCCCCGGCGCTGGTGGTCGCCGCCGTCGGATCGCCGCGGCCCGGGAGCTGTCACACCAGCCCCGCCACCTGCGCCCCAACGGCAGCCGCGGCGACAACGGCCAACGCGACGAGCCCGGTGACGACGTCGACGACCGGGACGGCGACGACGAGGACACCGATGCCAAACCCCCGCGGCGCTGGCGCAGGACGATCCTCGAATGGCTCGGCGTCATCGGCGGCGGCATCGCCATCGCTCTTCTGGTCGAGGCCTTCCTCATCCAGGCGTTCTGGATCCCCTCCCCGTCGATGGAGCCCACCCTTGACGTGGGCGACCGCGTGCTGGTCAACAAGCTGTCCTACAAATTCCACGACGTTCACCGCGGTGACGTGGTGGTGTTCGAGCGACCGCCCAGCGCCTCCACCGGGGAGGACGGCGAGATCAAGGACCTCATCAAGCGGGTCATCGCCGTCGGAGGCGACACCATCGAGGGCCGGGAAGGCGAGGTCTACGTCAACGGCGAGCACATCGACGAGAACTACCTCGAGCCCGGCACACCGACCGACAACCTCCCGCTCAAGACCATCCCCGACGGACACGTGTTCGTGATGGGGGACAACCGCACCAACAGCGAGGACAGCCGGATCTTCGGCACGATCGACGAGGGCGACATCGTCGGCCGCGCCTTCATCCGCGTCCTGCCGATCACGGATATCGGCTGGCTATGAGTCGGCCGACCATCAGGCGGCTCCGTGAGCCCGCTATGAGTCGGCTAACTACGAGTAGAAGGCTTTGAGAGCGTGGACCATGCGGTCGACGTGATCGCTGTACACGGCGTCGATGCCGGCGTCGAGCAACTCGGCCAGCACCCGCGGCGCCTGCGCGTCCCAGCCGAAGGCCAGCACACCGAAGCGGTGGAACAAGGTCGTCAGCCCGCCGGTCCAGTCGAGGTAGTGGAGGTTGACGGCGTCGATCCCCTTGGCGGCGAGGGTGGCCGCCCGACGCTCCGGGCCCTCCTTGATCCGGTCGAGGCGGGTGGAGTCCACGAGGCGCACCTCGTCGCAGCGGCCCCGCCACTCCACCACCTGCTCCCAGCGCGGATGACACAGCCACAGGCGCGCCAGTGCGTCCCCGCCGGCGGCGTGCGCCACCGCCACCACCCGGTCGAACGCCGCGGGGTCCTTGACGTCCAGCGACACATCGAGGCCGGTGCCACACGTTGCGTAGAGCTCGGCGAGCGTGGGGATGTGATCGGGCAGCCGTGCCCGCGTGAGCGAGGCGATCGGACGGCGGCGCACGCGTCGCCCGACCGGGCCGCCGACCAGGCCGTCGTGGTCGAGGACCGCCTCCCCGTCGGCGGTCAGCCACACGTCGCTCTCCAGGCCGGTGGCTCCCAGTTGCTGCGCGAGCGTGAACGCCTCCAGGGTGTTCTCGGGCGCTCGAGCCCGCGCACCGCGATGGGCGAACGCGATTGGTGGTCTCCTCAAGGCGGGTACACGGGTGGGCACAGGCATCCTCTCGGCGGCGATCGGACATCATCGGCGAATCGCCGTCATGATGTCTGGTTCGCCCCCTCCTTTGGGGGGAGCGAGTAGGGGAGACATGGACAGATGGCGACCTTGATCAGAGCCACGTGCAGCGAATGCGGTGATGTCGAGCTGGGCACGCACGACCTCGTGGTCAGGTTGTGCGAGACCAACGAAGCCGGCACGTACGTGTTCCGCTGCCCCAACTGCCTCCACCCGGTGGTGCGCCCCGCGGACCGGCCCACGATCGATCTGCTGATCTCCTCGGGCGTGCGCCTCGAGCTCTGGACCATCCCGTCCGAGCTGGTCGAGCCGCGCCCGATCGGGCCGCCGTTGACCCACGACGACCTGATCGACTTCCACGAGATGCTGGCGGCCAAGGGCTGGTTCGACGAGCTCCTGGCCGCACACCGCCGCCGGCTCTAGCGGCGAGCCGGCAGCCGCAGCACCTGTGGCACCAATTCGGGCCCCGCCGGGCCCCGGCCGAGTAGAAACTCCTGGCCGAGTCTTCACCGGAAGGAGGTTGGTGTGGCGCAGGCCCTGAGTGGCCGGACTCGCTCGGGTGCGTGGGCGCGGGTGGCGGCATGGACGTTCCACATCGTGCTACCGGCGCTGGTCCTGTGGCTCCTGATCGCTCGACCGGAGCTCGACCTGCGCTGGGAGAACCACGCCGCCCACTTCGGGCTCGTGCTGGGCACCGCGCTCTTGAACGTCGTGCTCGGTTTGCTGATGGCGGGCGCCGCGGGCCGGCGGTCGGATCCGCGGCTGTTGTTGGTGGCGTGGGCCTTCCTGCTGGCGGCGGGGTTCCTGGGACTACACGCCCTGGCGACGCCCGAAGTGCTCGTCGAGCAGCCGAACGCCGGCTTCGTGCTGGCCACCCCGGTCGGCCTGTGCGTTGGCGGCCTCCTGGCGCTCGCATCGGGCGTCGACTGGTCCCCGACGGCGGCCGCACGTCTCATCCGGATGCGCTGGGTGCTCACCGCCGTGCTGCTCGCGGCGATAGCAGGTTGGGCGGTGGTCTCCCTGGCCGGCTGGCCGCCACTGGACGAGCCGCTGCCACCCGAGGAGGCGCGTGGCCCGTTGATCGGGCTGGCGTTCGGGGGCACTGCGCTGTACGGCTTGGCCGCGTACCGGTATCTCGGTGTGCACCGCCGCCGCCCGGCAGTCGTGCTGCTGAGCCTGGTGACCGCGTTCGCGCTGCTCGCCCTGGCCATGTTCGCCATTGCGTATGGGCGCAACTGGCAGGCCTCGTGGTGGGAGTGGCACCTGCTCATGGGGGCCGCCTTCGGCTTCGTCGCCTACAGCGCCTACGTACAGTTCCAGCGCGAGGGTTCGGCCAGCGGCCTGTTCGACAGCATCACGCTGGAGCAGACGGTGGAAAGCATCCGCCGCGACCATCGGGCGGCGCTCGAAGAGCTCGTCGCGGCGATGGACGCGGGACGAGAATCCGGCACGTCGACGGATCTGGGCCGCGCCGCCAACCTGCTGGCCGATCGCTTCGACCTGACAGAGCAGCAGGTGGCCGTGCTCGAGCGCGCCGCCGAGGCGCTCGGCGCCGAGCGGGAACAGGCCCGCCGGCTCGGCGGATTGGTCGCCGTCGGCCGAGAGGCAAGCGTCATCCAGTCCGAGGGTGCTCTCGTGGCGCGGGCCCTCGCCGTGGGCCGCGCCGCGTTCCGGGGCCAGGACCTGGCGCTGGGCCTCCTGCGCGACGGAAAGCTCATCCTCGTCGACGGGCAGGACACCGCCGACGACGGTCAGCGGGGCGCGGCGGTGACATCGCTGAGCCCGGTGGCGTCACCCGACGGCCGCGTTCTCGTGCTACCGCTCCAGGTGAAGGGCCGAGCGGCGGGCTTTCTCGAGGTGCGGAACCGCCGGGATGTCGGGTTCGGCGATGCCGACACGGCGCTGCTGCAGTCGTTCGCGAGCCAGCTCTCGATCGCGCTCGAGAACGCGCGCCTCTACCGCCAGATGGAGGGCTTGTTCCGGTCGTACATGTCGCCGTCGGTCGCCACCGCGCTGATCGCGGATCCCGACCAGGCAGGACTGGGCGGGACCATCGCCGAGGTGTCGGTGCTCATGGCGGACCTGCGCGGCTTCACGCCGTTCTCCGAACGCACTCAACCGGCCGAGGTGGTGGCGATGCTCAACGCCTACTACGGCGCGGTCGTCCCCGTCATCCTCGATCGGGGTGGCACGGTGACGCAGTTCGTCGGTGACGCGGTGATGGCGATCTTCAACGCGCCCGTCCGACAGGCCGACCACGCCCGGCGGGCGGGTGCGGCCGGGCTGCGGCTCCACCGCGCGATCGACGAGGTCGCCGCCGGGCGTGCCGGGTGGCCCCGCTTCCGGGTGGGCATCAACACCGGGCCGGCGCTCATCGGGAATGTCGGCAGCGCCGAGATGCGCAACTTCACCGCTGTCGGCGACACCACCAACGTCGCCGCCCGGCTCGAGACGCTCGCGGAACCCGGCCAGGTCGTGATCGGCGCTCTCACCCGCCACCAGATCGGCGAGGCGGCCAGCATCACGGCCCTCGGGACCGTCCCGGTGAAGGGCCGGGAGCAACCGGTTGACGCCTTCGTCCTGCACGACCTCCACTAGTGGGCGCCGGCTAGCTTCGCGACCGGTGAACCTGCTCTGGACCGTTCCCGTGGTCGCGGCGGCGATCGCGACCGGGTTGGTGGCCGCACGGGCCCGAGCGTTCGAGGACGCCACGGTCGACCTGGCGATCGAAATCCGCCGGCTACACGAGCTGCAGCCCAGGTTGGCGGGGGTGAGAGCGGGGCTGCGGGAGACCCGCGAGCGGGCCGCGGAGCTGACCCGGCGGCACCCGCTGGCACCCGTGGACGACACCCGGTAGTCCTGGGCAGACGTGATGGGGATGGTTCCGCCGATGAACCCCGCTGGCCCTTCCGTCAATGCGGGCGCCGTGTTCCGCGGAATCAACCCCCATACACTCGCACCATGTTCAACATCGGCGGCGGCGAGCTGCTGGTCATCGTGCTCATCGCGTTGATCGTGCTCGGGCCTTCACGCCTACCCGACGCCATGCGCACGTTCGGACGCGTGGTGGGGGAGGTGCGCCGCATCTCCTCGGGGTTCCAGCAGGAGCTGCGCGACGCCTTCGAGGACAGCGGGGTTGCCGATGAGGCCAGCGCGCCTCGCCGCCGGGAGGCCGTTCCCCTGGCGGCGGCGGTGGCGGAGGCGAACCCCGACATCGACGACGACACCGATGACGACGCCGCCGACGAGGAGCAGGCTCCGCCCGCGGAGGACGCATTCGAGCCCGAGCTCGACGATGGCGCCGGTAGCGGCACCAGCGTGGCACCCGTGATCGCCGACGCGCTCGACGCCATCGTCGGCCCCGGCGACCAGCCGACATCCGCTGGGGCGCCGGCCGCCGAATCAGGGCCGGAGCTCGGTGATGAGCGCGCCGCCTCCTAGGAGACCGTCGTGAGCGAGCACGTAGTGCCGGCCAACCATCAGCGATGAGCACCGCGGAGAGGGCGTCGTCCGAGCAGGGCATGACGCTCGTCGAGCACCTCACGGAGCTGCGCACCCGCCTCATCATCTGCGTGGTCGCAGTGGCCATCGGGATGCTGGCGGGCTTCGTCCTCTACCCGCAGATCTTCGACGTGCTCATCCAGCCCTACAAGGACATCGCCGACAACCACCCGACGATCGGGGGCGGCAGGCTGCTGCAGACCGATCCCCTCGAGGGTTTCAGCATCCGCATGCGGACCTCGGTGTACGCGGGCATCGCGTTCGCCATGCCGGTGCTGCTGTGGCAGATCTGGCGATTCGTCAGCCCCGGCCTCTACGCCAACGAGAAGCGGTACGCGGTGCCGTTCGTGGTCTCCGCAGTCCTGCTGTTCGTTCTCGGCGCCACGCTCGCCTACTTCACGTTGCCCCGCGCCTTCGACTTCCTGATCAACATCGGGGGCGAGGGCTTCGTCACCGGCTATACGGCGGGCAAGTACTTCAGGCTGATCACGTACATGATGCTGGCGTTCGGCGTCGGGTTCGAGTTCCCGATCGTGCTCATCTTCTTCCAGATGGCCGGCATCGTGGAGACCGACACGCTGCGGCGGGGTCGGCGGTTCGCCATCGTGGGCATCTGCATCCTCGTGGCCGTGATCACGCCCTCCGGGGACCCCATCAGCATGCTCATGCTGTCCGTACCGATGGTCGTCTTCTACGAGGTCGCCATCCTGATCGGCAGCTTCATCGGCAAACGGCAGGCACTTCGGGAAGCGACGTGACCGTCGTGCCCCCCGCGTCGGACGTCGGGGCGGACGGTGCCGGCGCCGTTGCGTACCCCTTCGAGCTCGACCCCTTCCAGGTTCGAGCCATCGCCGCGCTCGACGAGGGCCGGTCGGTGTTGGTCGCCGCACCCACGGGCTCGGGCAAGACGGTCGTTGCCGAGCACGCTGTCGCCCGGGCGCTGGCGGAGGGACGCAAGGCCTTCTACACCACGCCGATCAAGGCACTGTCCAACCAGAAGTTCGCCGACCTCGCCCGCCGCCACGGCGCCGACAACGTCGGCCTGCTGACCGGGGACAACAGCATCAACGGCGACGCCCCGGTGGTGGTCATGACCACCGAGGTGCTGCGGAACATGATCTACGCCGGCTCCCCGGCGCTGAACGGGCTGCGGTTCGTGGTGCTCGACGAGGTCCACTACCTGCAGGACGCCTACCGGGGCCCGGTGTGGGAGGAGGTCATCATCCACCTGCCGGCCGAGGTGCGGCTGGTCTGCCTGTCGGCCACCGTCTCCAACGCCGAGGAGGTGGCCGAATGGCTGGAGACGGTGCGAGGGCCGACCACGCTGGTGCTCGAAGAGCAGCGCCCGGTCGAGTTGCGCAACCTCTACCTGGTCGGTGACCGCCAGAGCGAGCGTCCGCACCTGTTGCCGACGCTGGTCGACGGCCGGCCCAACACCGAGGCCGAGCGGCTGGACAACGACACCCTGCACGGGCGCGGGTCACGCCGGGCACCGGCGCGGCGTCCGCGGCGGCGCTTCTTCACGCCCCGGCGACCCGAGGTGATCGAGATGCTCGCCGAGCGCGAAATCCTGCCGGCGCTCTACTTCATCTTCAGCCGCATGGGCTGCGAAGAGGCCGTCACCGCCTGTCTCGACGCCGGGCTGCGCCTGACCACGCCCGATGAGCGGGCCCGCATCCGGGCGATCGTCGAGGAGCGGACGGCGGCGCTCACCGACGACGACCTCGACGTCCTGGGCTACGACCGCTGGGAGGCGGCGCTCGAGATGGGGTTGGCGGCCCACCACGCGGGGATGATCCCGCCGTTCAAGGAGGCGGTGGAGGCCTGCTTCGTGGAGGGACTGGTCAAGGCCGTGTTCGCGACCGAGACGCTGGCGCTCGGGGTCAACATGCCGGCGCGCACGGTGGTGATCGAGCGACTGACCAAGTTCACGGGCGAGGCCCGGGCGTTCCTCACGCCCGGCGAGTACACGCAGCTCACCGGCCGGGCCGGGCGACGCGGGATCGACGACCTCGGCTACGCCATCGTGCTTTGGTCGCCGTTCGTGCCCTTCGACCAGGTGGCGTCGCTGGCGTCGAGCCGGACCTACGGCCTGCGCTCCGCCTTCCGCCCGACGTACAACATGGCCGCCAACCTGGTTCGGCGCTACGAACCCGCCGACGCCCATCATCTCCTCAACCTGTCGTTCGCGCAGTTCCAGGCCGACCGGGCCGTCGTGCGCTTCGAGACCCGGATCGAGCGCCAGCAGGAGCGCATCGCGCGCCTCGAGCGCGAGGCCGCCTGCGACCGGGGCGACGCCGAGGAGTACCGGCAACTGCGTCAGGCGCAGGGCGAAGCGCGAGTGGCGCGGGCGCCCACGCTCGGAGCGGTCGAATATGCCCTGTCGCGGCTCATGCCCGGCGACGTCGTCGAGATGGCCGGCCGGCGGCTGGCCGTGCTGTCGGTGGCCTACCGCAAGGGCGGTGCGGTGAAGGTGCGCGGCATCGACGCCGACGGCGATCGGTTGACGCTGGGCGCAGACGACGTCGCCGAGCCACCCGTGCGCCTCGGGCGGGTCGAGATGCCCGTGCCCTATGCCCCCAACAACCGGGCGTTCCAACACAAGCTGGCCGACGAGGTGCGCCGCGCCCGGCTCACACCGAAGCCCATGCGTTCGGATGCTCCGGCCGACGCGTCCGAACGCGTCCCGGAGCCGGCGCCGCTGGCCGACCACCCCGTGCACGACTGCCCGGACCGGGATCGGCACCTGCGGGCGCTGGGCCAGCTGGACCGGGCGCGGCGCGAGCTGTCGGACATGCGGCGCGAGGTCCGGTCGCGCACCGAGTCGCTGGCCCGCCGCTTCGACCGGGTGCTCCGGCTGCTCGAGGCCTGGGGCTACCTCGATGGCTGGTCGCTCACCCCACACGGTGAGGTGTTGGCCCGGACCTACCACGAGAGCGACCTGTTGGTGGCCGAGGCCATGGCCAGCGGCCTGCTCGACGGCCTGGACCCGGCGGCCCTGGCGGGGACGGTCTCGTGCTTCACCTACGAGCAGCGCGGGCCGGGACCGGCGCCGCCGGCATGGTTCCCGTCTCGCCTGGTGCGTGGCCGCTGGGGTGAGCTCGAGCGGCTGGCCGACGGGCTGCGCGCCGACGAGGAGGCGGCCGGCCTCCCGGCTACCCGTCCGCCCGACCCGGGCTTCCTGGCGCTGGCCCATGCGTGGGCCGCGGGCGAGCCCCTGGGTGAGGTGCTGGGCGACGAGGACGTGTCCGGCGGGGACTTCGTCCGCAACATCAAGACGCTCATCGACCTCGTGCGCCAGATCGGCGAGGTCGCGCCCAACCCCGACACCGCTCGCGCCGCCCGCCACGCCGCCGAGGCGTTGCACCGGGGTGTGGTGTCGATCTCGTCGACGCTCGACGAGGTGGTCGGGGCCCCGGCGGCGCACTCGCTGGACGCCCCGTGAACCGGCTTCGCCCGTACTGCGCCCCTCCGCTTACGGGTCCTGTCGCCTCCGGTGCGAGTCGATACCGAATGACGGTCCGGAAGGGCGAGGGCTGGGGGGAGCCGGGAACGCTGGCCCAGGACGGGGTGGTCGTGCACAGCGACGCCGAGGCACGCCGGGTCGTCGACCGGGCGCGGCGGTCGGGGGAGCCGCCCCCGGCTCTGGGACTGGCCGGAGGGGACCTGTGCCGCACGCTGGGCGGCCGCGGCGACGTGGCACGGCTCCGCTCGGGCGACGCCGTGCGGCTGCCCGTCGACCTCGGGGCGGTGCTCGTGGACGGACGGCTGCACTGGTTCGTGGCCCACCTGGTGGCGCGCCGGTCGTGGTGGCGGGGGCCCCTACTGGCGGCCATGAACGCCGAGTTCCTGGGTGACTGGGACGTGGCGCCCCGTGCGCATCCCAACGATGGCCTCCTCGACATGGTGGTCGTGGCGCCGGGGATGACCGTCGCGGACCGCCTGAAGGCGCGGCGCCGGCTGGCGGTCGGCGGCCACGTCCCGCATCCGGCCATCGAGCAATCCCGGCGCCCGGCGTTCCAGATCGAGTTCGACCGTCCCACCGGAGTATGGCTCGACGGTGAACGGATCGGCGTCGCCACCAACCTGTCGATCCGCATCGAGCCGGATGCGCTGACCTGCGTGGTGTGAGTGAGCGCTGATCCCGCGGGTCGCGCCCGTGGTGGCGCGGCTGGAAGCGCCGAGGCGACAAGCAAGCGACGGAATCAGACCCCGCAGGGTCGTAAGTTCGGCGTCCGTGCACGCCTGGATCCTTGACGAGTCGCCCGGCAAGTACCGCTTCGGCGTTGTCGACGATCCCGTGGTCGGCCCAGGGGAGGTGCGGGTCCGGCCGGTCGCCTCGGCCCTCAATCACATGGACCTGTGGCTCACCCGAGGGATGCCGCGGCCCCCGCTTCCGCACGTACCCGGCTGCGACGTCGCCGGGATCGTCGACGCCGTTGGCGAGGGCGTCGGCCACGTGGCGCCGGGCGACGAGGTGGTCGTCAACCCGGCGGTAGCGCCGCTCGAGGCAGTGGTGGAGCTCGGCATCGACTCGCCCCTCGGCGCCGGCTTCGAGATCGTCGGGGAGCACCGCTGGGGCGGCCACGGCGAGCTGCTCGTGGTGCCCGGGCGCAACGTGGTGCACCGGCCCGCCGGCCGTCCCTGGGAGGAGTCCGCCGCCTATCCGCTCGCCACGCTCACGGCCTGGCGCATGCTTCGCCGCGCCGGCCTGACCGCCGGCGAGTCCGTGCTGGTGGTGGGCATCGGCGGCGGGGTCAGCACCGCAGCCCTGGCGCTGGCGCGCCGCGTGGGTGCGGTCGTCTACGCCACGTCACGCGACGAGGCCAAGCGCAAGCAGGCCATCGAGCTGGGCGCGGCCGACGCCTTTGCCTCCGACGCGGACTGGCCGGTGCAGGTCGACGTGGTGGTCGAGAGCGTCGGACCCGCGACCTGGGACCGCTCGGTGAAGGCGCTGCGCCCGGGCGGCCGGCTCGTGGTGTGCGGGGGCACGTCGGGACAGACGGTGGAGCTGAGCCTGCCGCGCCTGTTCTTCAAGCAGATCGAGATCATCGGCTCGACCATGGGCTCGTACCCGGAGTTCGACCACGTGACCCGCCTCGTCGCCCAGGGACTTCCCATCACGGTCGACGGCGTGTTCGACCTGGAGGACTATCCAGTGGCGCTCGAGCGGCTCCACCAGGGGGCGCAGCTCGGCAAGATCGTCCTCCGTCACCCGAGGCGATAGGGACCGCCTGCGAGCTCTCGAGGATTTGCGGACCGGCCCCCGGACCGCATTGCCTCGAGTCCGGTCGAGGGGACCCTATTGCCTCGCCGACACCCCACTAGCGTGACGGGATGGACGGCCCCGCCACCGACCTGTCCGACGCCAAGGCCCGCCTGGCCGCCGAGGTCGACCGGCGCCGCGACGTCCTGGTCGACCTGTCCCACCAGATCCACGCCCGGCCCGAGCTGGGCTACGAGGAACGCTTCGCCCACGACCTGCTGACTCAGGTACTCGAGGATGAGGGCCTCAGCGTCACCCGCTCCACGCGGGGCATCGACACCGCGTTCGAGGCCCATGCCGGCTCCGCCGGTCCGACTGTCGCCGTCCTGTGCGAGTACGACGCGCTGCCCGCCATCGGGCACGCCTGCGGCCACAACGTCATCGCCGCCGCCGGGCTGGGGGCGGGGCTGGCGGCGGCCGCACTGGCCGACGAGCTCGGCGGCCGGGTGGCCGTGATCGGAACGCCCGCGGAGGAGGGCGGCGGCGGCAAGCTGCGGCTGATCGACGCAGGCGCCTTCGCCGGCGTCGACGCCGCCCTCATGGTCCACCCCGCCGACGCCGACCTGCTGGCGATGGACGTGATCGCAGTCCACGAGGTGACGGTCAGCTACACGGGCGAGGCGGCGCATGCGGCGGCGTACCCGCACCGCGGCCGCAATGCGCTCGACGCCGCCGTGCTCGGCTACGTCAACGTGGCGGCGCTGCGCCAGCACATCGCTCCCGGCGAGCGGATCCACGGCATCATCAGCCACGGCGGCGACAAGCCGAACATCGTGCCCGCCTTCGCGCGCAGCCAGTGGATGGTCCGGTCGCCGAAGCTGGCGGGGCTGGAGCGCCTGAAGGCTCGGTTCCTCGCGTGCCTGCAGGGGGGTGCCGACGCCGCCGGGTGCGAGATGGACGTCGAGTGGAGCGACGTCGTCTACGCCGACATGCTCGACAACGAGGCCATCTGCGAGCGATACCGCGCCAACGCCGAGGCGCTGGGCCGCATCGTCAGGCCGCCCTCGCCGGCGGGTCGGGTCGTGGGCAGTACCGACATGGGCAACGTCAGCTACGAGGTGCCGGCGATCCACCCGATGATCCAGGTGGCGCCACTGGGCGTGCCCATCCACACGCCGGCATTCGCCGGCTTCGCCGGTGGGCCCGAGGGCGACCGGGCGGTGATCGACGGCGCCAAGGCACTGGCGTTCACGGTGGCCGACCTGTGGCTCGAACAAGAGCTCGTCGGCCTGGCCCGCACCGAGTGGGAGGCGGCGGTCGGCACCCGTCGAGCGGCCGGTCGGGCCGGGTGACCAACGCCGATAGCCCACCCCTGCCGCAGGCGATGCCGGTGGCCGCCAGCATCCGCCGGGGCGAATATCGCCCGCCGTACCATCGGCCTCCCTTATGACTGTCTACGTCAGCGAGGACTTCACCCCCGCCGAGGCCGACGTCCTGAGGCGGTACTTCACCAACCTCGACGGGCCCGTGTTTGCGCTGGTCAACCTGCCTGAGGTCGTGAAGGGGGCCCTGTTCGCCCGCTACTCCCGTTCGCCCAAGAGCCTGCGCCGGCTGTTCCTCGACGAGTTCGTCGGCGACCTCGACATCGCCGGCGACGCATCGGTCGACGCCACCGTTGGCCTGCAGCGCGCCGAGGAGCTGTACGACCGGGTGTTCCTCGAGTATGGCGACGACTCCGTTGCCCAGCTCGGGGGCGTGCACCTGGCGTGTGAGCAAGCCTCCAACCTGTTGACCAAGGTCCTCGAGCGCGGCCGCCTGATGTCGTACCTCGAGCAGTCGACCCGCTACATCGCCTACGACACCCGCATCGGTGGCCGCTACCGCTACCACCGCGACCCGGCGGTGCTCGGAAGCCACCTGGGGCTGCGCTACGTGGGCGACATCGACCGCCTGTTCGACACGTACGGCGAGCTGGCATCGATGATGACGGACTTCTTCCGCGACCGCTTCCCCAAGGATCCGGCGGACAGCGACTTCATCTACCGGCAGGCCCTAAAGGCCAAAGCGCTCGACGCCGTGCGCGGCGTGCTGCCGGCCGCCTCGCTGTCGAACCTAGGCATCTACGGCACCGGCCAGGCGTACGAGGCCCTGTTGCTGCGCATGCGTGCCCACCCCCTGCCCGAGGCCCGCAACTACGCCGACCTCATGCTCACCGAGCTGCGCAAGGTGATCCCCAGCTTCCTCAAGCGCGTGGACCTCACCGATCGGGGTGTGGCCGCCAGCACGTACCTGGCTGGAAACCGCATGCAGATGGAGGAACTGGCGGCCCGGCTGTTCCCCGACGCGGCAGCCGGCGGCGACGCGGCGCCGAGCGTTCGCCTGGTCGACTTCGACCCCGACGCCGAGGTCAAGCTCGTCGCCTCGATGCTCTACCCCTACACCCAGCTGTCCGACGCCGAGATCGAGTCCCGGGTGCGCGCCATGTCGGTCGACGAGCGACTGGCCGTGGTGCGGACCTACGTGGGCGAACGCAGCAACCGGCGCCACCGGCCCGGCCGGGCGTTCGAGCGGCCCAGCTACAGGTTCGACGTCCTGGCGGACTACGGCGCCTTTCGCGATCTCCAACGGCACCGCCTGCTCACGATCGAATGGCAACCGCTGTCGCCCCGTCACGGCTACACCAGGCCCGAGACCGTCGACCTCGCGGGCCTGACCGCCACGTTCGACGAGGCGATGGAACGCTCGGCAGCCCTGCACGACGCCTTGGCCGACCCGTTCCCGGTGCAGGCGCCCTACGCGGTGTCGCTGGCGTACCGGATCCGCTTCGTCATGGAGATGAACGCCCGCGAGGCCATGCACCTCATCGAGCTCCGCACCACGCCACAGGGCCATCCCGCGTACCGCGTCGTCGCCCAGCAGATGCACCGGCTGATCGCTGAGCAGGCGGGCCATCGGGCCGTGGCCGAGGCGATGCGGTTCGCGGACCACTCCCCGGAGCCCGAACTGGAGCGCCTCACCTCCGAGCGGCACGCCGAGCAGCGTCGCGCGTCCCGATAGGGACCCCTCGCCCGGTTGCCGGACCGCCGTTGGTGTGACCACTGTCACTAACGCGTAGTGCCACCGGTCGATACCCTGACCCGCCGCGCGGACCCCTCTGAACAGGTCGACCGCCAGGGCCGGCACTCCCAGCACCCGGGCATATCGCCGACTCTCGGTGTGTTGAGCGGCGTGCCTATGATCCGGCCGCGCTGGGCCGCATGGTGAAGGGACCCGATGTCTGACGAAGAGATCCAAGACCAAGAACTCGACGCCGAAAAAGTCGACGACGACGAAGAAGAGGAAGAAGAACCAGAGTTCGCGGCCGAGCCCGAAGATCTCGACGAGGCCCTCGTCGCCGACGAGGACGATGTCGCGGACGACGAGGAGTTCGAGGAGCTCGACGACGAGGAAGAGGACGTCGCGCTCGAGCCCGCGCCCAAGGCGAAGGCGACCGCCACCAAGACGCGCCGCTCCGACGACGAGGAAGAGGAAGAGGACGACGACGACGTCGACCCCGACGACGTCGAGGCCGACCTCGACACCATCCTCAAGGACCGCATCGCCGCACAACCGGACGACGGCGAGGAGGAAGACGACGAGGAGCAACCGGAGACCGATGAGCGGGGCGATGGGACGGGGCGTATCCAGCCCAAGCGGCCCGGCGAGTTCGTCTGCCAGTCCTGCTTCCTGGTCAAGCACCCGAGCCAGCTCGCCGACCCAGACCTGATGCTCTGCACCGACTGTGTGTGAGTCGGGCCCGGCTGGCCGCTCGCCTTCTCGCCTGGGAGGATCGTCTTGTGACCGAGAACGATGACAGGACGCCGGCTGACCAGCTCGTCGACCTGCTCGTCTACGTACCCATTGGGCTCTTCTTCGAGGCGCCGACGCTGCTGCCCAAGCTTGCCGAGCAGGGTCGTGTCCACACGCGCAACGCCCGACTCTTCGGCCAGTTCGCGGTTCGTCAGGGCGAGGCCGAAGTGCGACGCCGCCTGGCGGGTTTCGAGGAGCAGACCACCGCGCTCCTGCGGGCGTTCGGTGTGCTGCCCGGCGACGACAACGATCGCAGTGGCGACGGCGCCGACGCGCCTGCTCCCGAACGCCCGGTCGCCCGGTCGAACCGGTCTCCGGCCGCCACGGCCCATCCGGCTGAGCCCGGCCCCGACGTCGCTGACCTCGCCATCACCGACTACGACAGCCTGTCGGCCTCGCAGGTGGTGACCCGGCTGCCCGGCCTGACGCTCGACGAGCTCGAGGCGGTCCGGGCGTACGAGGCGGCACACCGCGGCCGCAAGACGATCCTCAACAAGGTCGCCCAACTCCAATCATGAGCCGGCTACGCCCGTCCGCCCCCCTCCGCCGGAGGCACGAAGCGGCCTCGGCCTACGGCCGAGTCGAGTCTGCTTCATGACGGCCGCGCCGGAGCGTCCCCCGGGCACCGCGCCGGAGGAGGCAGCCCGCACCGCCGTCGGGGAGGACATCCCTCACGTGGTGGCGCTGGCCCGCGCCGCCACCGAGGAGAAGCTGGGCCAGAAGGGTGGGGCCCTGTGGGCGCGCCGCGAGGGACGACCGGCACCGCAGGAGGCAGCGCTGCGTTCGGCCCTGGAGTCGCCCGACCACGAGGTGGCGGTGGGGACGCTCGACGGGGTGGTGGTCGGCTACGGCGTGGTGCGGATCGAGAAGCTGCTCGATGGCGGGCTGTTGGGCGTGATCGAGGACATCTACGTCGACCCGGACGCCCGCGCGGTGGGCGTGGGCGAGACGCTCATGAACCACCTGATCGACTGGTGCCGCGTCCGGGGTTGCTTCGGGGTCGACAGCCTGGCCCTGCCGGGCGATCGGCACACCAAGAACTTCTTCGAGTCGTTCGGACTGGTAGCCCGGGCGATCGTGGTGCACCGACGGCTTTCCTGATGGGCGTGACTGCGCCGCGACCAGAGGTGTGCGCGGGTGCGGTGGCGGTCGTCAACGACCGGCTGCTCCTGGTGCGGCGGGCCGTGGGTCCCGGATCGGGTCGGTGGTCGGTGCCGGGCGGACGGGTCGAGCCCGGAGAGACGGTGAGTGGCGCGGTCGTCCGCGAGCTACGCGAGGAGACGGGACTGCGGGCGACCTGTGGCGACTTCGTCGGCTGGGCCGAGAGGATCGGTGACGGGCACCACTACGTGATCCTCGACTTCCTGGTCACGGTGCTCGACCCGCCCGAGCGTGCCATCGCGGGTGACGACGCCGGCGACGTCGCCTGGGTCCCACTCGCCGAGGTGCCCACGTGGCCGCTGGTCGACGGCTTAGCCGACTTCCTCAGGACGCACCGCGTG
The DNA here is from genome assembly GCA_963813485.1 of uncultured bacterium. GTDB lineage: Bacteria > Actinomycetota > Acidimicrobiia > Acidimicrobiales > VFJN01 > DASQUK01. The sequence goes on along the minus strand of CAWEZE010000013.1, from coordinate 164,188 downwards.
CTGCCGGTCATCCAGCCGCAGAGGGCCTGCTAGCGCCCCTTCCACTGGGGCGGTCGTTTCTCGATGAACGCGGTGAGGCCCTCGCGGAAGTCCTCGCTCTTGACCGCCTCGGCCATGCCGTCCACCGACATCTTCCAGCCCACCTCGTCGGGTGCCTGTGTCGCCTCGACCACGACCTTGCGGCTGGCGCGGACGGCAAGGGGGGCGTTGGCGCAGATCTGCTCGGCCAGGGCCAGCGCGGCATCGAGAGCCTGCCCGGGCTCGACCAGCCGGTTGACGAGACCGTGCTGATAGGCCAGTTCGGCGGTGATGGGGTCGCCGGTGAGCGCCAGCTCCATCGCGATGTTGAACGGGAGCTTGCGGCCCAGCCGGAACAGGCCGCCGGCGCCGGCGACGAGCGACCGCTTGACCTCGGGGATGCCGAAGGTCGCGTTGGTCGACGCCACCACCAGGTCGCACGCCAGGACGATCTCCGTACCGCCCGCGAGGGCGGGTCCGTCGACGGCAGCGATCAGCGGCTTGGTCCGATCGCGCTGGACGATGCCGGCGAAGCCGCCCCGCTCGGTCTGGAGGCTGGCGCCATTGCCGGCGTTGATCTCCTTGAGGTCGGCACCGGCGGAGAACACCGGGGGCACACCGGTGACGATCCCGACCCAGACGTCGTCGTCGGCCTCGAGCTTGTCGATCGCGCCCTCGATGCCCTGGGCCACCGCACCGTTGACGGCGTTGCGGGCCTCGGGCCGATTGATCCTGATGACGGCACACCGACCGCGGTGCTCGAGCTCGACGGGCGTTGCTCGCGGTTCCTGGCCTTCGGTCGTCCCGCTCGGGGCTCGCTCGCTCATGGTGTTCACCCTAGTCATCGCACTCTGACTGCATGAATAGCTCCATCTCACGTTGCGTGAGGCGCCGCAGGCCGAAATTCGGCGAAACCTTCGGTATCGTGAGGTGGTCGAACCGAAGGATGCGGGTGGTCATGGGACAGACCATGTCCGACAGGGGGACAGGCAACGACCGGATGGATGACGACGACTGCGGGCACCTTCAATGCCCCTTCTGCCACGCCTACCAGGTCGAACGGCTCTACATCGGCTCGTTGCACATCGACTCGTGCACCTGTGAGGCGTGCGGTGCCCGCTGGGACGAGGACATCGAGACCGGCCGGTACCGCGGCCGCGGCAGCATCGACTCGGTGATCGTCCCCCGCCAGCACTGATCGACCCGGTCGACGGAAGCCACCCCGTGCGGGCAGCGCACCACCGCCCGTGAGGCAGGCACGGCGGCGTCAGGCGTCGAGCACGCCCGGGAGCACCGGCTTCAGGTCGATGACCGGCGTCCCGTCGAGGGCCTCGAGGTTGCGGACCTGAAGCCGGCCACGGTCGCTGGAGAGAATCTCGACGACGTGGAGCCCTATCGGGTTGGGGCGGTCGGGCGAGCGGGTGCTGAAGACGCCCACCTCGGGATTGGCAAGGTTGTCACGGGGATGGGTCCGCAGGACGTCGCGGCGAGCCCGGTCGAGCCATGTCAGAACGATGACCTGGTCTCCCGGCCGGATGTCGTCCAACCCTTCGAGCACGCCCGGGACGAATTCGAGCCACGCGTCGGGCGATCCTTCGTAGCCCTGCTTCGGCGCGGAGGCCCGGTCGGTCAGGGGAGACCGGACGGTTCCGATCGGCATCACCTCGTAATGCGCTGGGCTCATGGGCGTGGGGCAGATGCCCGGACACGGTTGGCGGGCACCCGCCTCCCTCGGACTACTGCGTGGTCGCCTCTTCGGGTGCGCTGGCCGGGTCTGGCTCGACATCCGGGGGGCCCTTGGACGCCGCGCCCGCGTCCGCATCTGCGGCCGGCTGAGGCTCGGTGCGGGCCTTCTTGCCGCGAGGGGCGCTACGGCGGGCCGGGCCCCGCGGAGTCCGCCCGGTCGATTCCTCGGGCTCGATGGCGAATATGTGGGCGATCTCGGGAAGCCGGGAACCCAGCCGGGCGACGGTCGCGCGGAGCTCGGGCGACAGCTTCGTGGGCAACGAATGGGGAACCACCCGCCGGCGGATGGGCGAGAAGGCCAAGGCGTCGAGCACCGTGGCCCAGCGCTCCTGGCCGGTCTCCGCCGTCAGCGCCGCGGTCGCGCCGTCGACGAGCTGGTTGGCCAGGTCGCCGGGGATGGGCGCCCCCGCCTTGGGCGGACGTGAGCTGAGCCTGAGCGCCCGCACCACCCGTCCGGCCCGCAGGGTGTCGGCCAGATCGGCCAGCCAGGCGGCGTGCTCCTTCTCGACCCGGTTGGCCAGCGCCTCCCGCAGCTGGGCGGCCAGCGCCCGGGCCTCCTCATCACGACCGGCATCGCCGGCGGCGTTGACGACCGAGCGCAGGTCGCGGAGGTCGAGCTCGTCGACGGCGGCGATGGCGGCCTCGGCGCGATCGCGCCACACGGCCGCTGCGGCGCGATAGCGCAGCTCCTCGGCGACGCGCAGCAGCTGATCGGCCTTGACCTCGGTCTTTCCCTCCGCGCGAAGTGCCTCGTTCTGCTTCTCGATCGCCTGGCGCACCGACGGGATGCCCCCCTGCAGGAGCTGCTCGGCGATCGGCCGCTGCTCGGGCGAGACGGCCTCGAGCAGGGCGGTGCGATGGACCTTCCCCGGGCGTAGACGCTTGGCCTTCGGCTTGGACTCGACCGGCGGGGAAGCCGGCCGCTCGGACCGTTCGTGGCGTCCGTCCTGACGGGCACGTGTGGGGCGTCGGCCGTCGCGATCGGACCGTCCGCCCTCGCGGTCGCCGCGCTCCCGCCGTCCGGTGCCGTCGCGGCGTTCGCCGCGCTCACCGCGGCTGCCACGTTCACTTCGGTCACCCCGCTCGCGGCGGTCGCCGCGACGACCCGGGGAGCGACGCTCGTCGGTGCGCTCCCTCACCAGCGTCGTGGTGACCAGCGGTCGATCACTGCCGGCGCTGTGCAGCTCCAGCCGCTCCGGCTCGCGCCGTGCGGCCCGAGGCGGCAGGACTGCCACGACGCTCATCCGGTCCAGGTAGCCGTCGATCTCGGCGCGCAGTACGTCGCCCACCTGGGCTCCCCCCGGGACGAGGGCACTGTCCAGCGTGCCGCGAGGCTCCCGGGCGCCGGCGGCGCGCCATGTCCAGGAACCGTCATCCCGGGAGCTGGTGAGCTCGATCTCGATCCGGCGGGACATAGGCGATCAACGCTAGCGCGGCCGGTTCATGCCGACATCAGCGTCGCAGCCACGCGTCCGGCTCGCGCAGCAACTGGTCGACCTGGGCGGGTAGGCGCCCGGCGGCAACATCGGCCAGCGTGACCTCTTCGAGGACCGTGCGCAGCGCGGCCCGCGTCGCGACCCACACAGCCTGGAGCCCCGCTGCGGGCCCCCGGTAGTCGACCTGTTCGGGGGGCGTGCCGTGCACGTCGGCCAGGGGCCCCTCGACGGCCCGGATGATGTCGGCCACGGAGATGGCGGTGGCGTCGGCGGCCAGCCAGTAGCCACCCTCGGCGCCCCGCTGGCTGGCGACCAGGCCGGCTCGTCGGAGGTCGGCGAGGATGTTCTCCAGGAACTTGGCGGGGATGCCTTGGTGCTGCGCGATCACATCGCCCTTGACGGGCCCCGGGGGCGCCGCCGCAAGCTCGGCGGCGGCGCGCACGGCGTAATCGACCTTTGCGGTGATGCGCACGTGGTGGACCTCCGGGGCCGGACCCTACCGCGCCGGCGAAATCGGGAAGCCAGGCATTGAGGCCGGCACTACGCTGCTTCGCCCCCGGTAGCGCAGAGGTACCGACCGTGCCCCATCCCGACGTCGACACCGAGCAGGAGTACCTCGACGAGGCTTATCGCTGTCTCGCCGCCATGCGGGACCGGACGGCACGCACGGCCTCGATCGCCGAGAGCGCCGCTCAGGAGGTGGACTCCGCGATCGCGCAGCAGCACCTGGCGCATCGCCTCGGCACCCTCGATGTGGACGTGCCCGGGTTGAGCTTCGGCCGGCTCGACGGCGAGGACGGGGCCTGCTGGTACGTGGGCCGCCGCCACGTCGAGGACCACCGCGGTGACCCGGTGGTGGTCGACTGGCGAGCCGACGTGGCCGTGCCGTTCTACCGAGCAACCGCGGTCGACCCGTTCGGCCTGCGGCGTCGGCGACGATTCATGATGACCGGCCGTCGCCTCGACGACCTGGTCGACGAGGTGTTCGACGATCCCGACAGCGTCGATGCCGCCCATCACGGCGGCATCCCCGACCCGTTGCTGGCCGAACTGGAACGCGAGCGGACGGGCGAGATGCGGGACATCGTCGCCACGATCGCCGCCGAGCAGGACGAGGTGATCCGCGCGCCGCTCGACACCTGCCTCGTCGTGCAGGGTGGGCCCGGCACCGGCAAGACGGCCGTCGGTCTCCATCGCGCCGCCTTCCTGCTCTACGAGCACCGCCGCGAGCTGGACGCCGCCGGCATCCTCGTGGTCGGGCCCAACCCCATCTTCCTGCGCTACATCGCCCAGGTGCTGCCGTCGCTCGGGGAGACAGCCGTACGGCAGACGACGCTCGAACGGCTGCTAGCCGGCAGCGCCTACCGCCGGCGCGGCCGGGACGGCGACGACATCGCCCGGCTCAAGGGCGATGGCCGCCTGGCGGCGGTGCTGTCCCAGGCGGTGTCCAGCAGCGTGCAGCCACCCGAGGACCGCCTCGCGGGTGTCACCCCCTGGGGGACGATCCGTCTGGACGCGGACGCGGTGTTCGACGCGGTGGCCGAGGTGCATGACCGGGGCGTGCCGCACAACGTCGGGCGTGCGGCGTTGCGGACCCGCCTGGTGCGGCTGGCGCGCCAGGAGCTGGTGGCGCGCCGCGGCGAGGAGGTAGCCAACCTGGAGTCCGTGGACGCCAGCCTGCGCGCCGACCGCAGCTGGCAGCGAGCCCTCGATCGCATCTGGCCGGCCCTCAGCGCCGCCTCCCTGGTGCGGCGGCTGCTCTCCAACCGCAACGCGCTGCGGACCGCCAGCGCCGGCATGCTCGACGCCGACGAGCAGGCACTGCTACTCCGCCCGCCCACGAAACGGGTGTCCGACGAGCCGTGGACGCTCGACGACCTGGCGCTGCTCGACGAGGCCGAAGCGCTCCTGGCCGGACCGCCACCGGCGTACGGCCACGTGGTCCTCGACGAAGCGCAGGACCTCTCGACCATGGGGTTCCGGGCGCTGGGGCGGCGGAGCCCCGCGCGATCGATGACCGTTCTCGGCGACCTTGCCCAGGCCACCGCCCCGGCCGCACAGTCCTCCTGGGACGATGTGGTCGGCCACCTCGGCGACCCCGCGACCGCCCGGCGGGCCGACCTCGACCTCGGCTACCGCGTGCCGGCCGCCATCGTCGATGTCGCCAACCGGCTGCTGGCCGAGGCCGCCCCGGGCGTCACGCCCTGCCGGTCCGTCCGCCTCGATGGCCGTCCGCCCCGGTTCCTGGCCGTCGAGGCCGCGCTCGGTACCGAGGGCCTCCACGACCGGATCGTGGCGGCGGTGGCCGAGCTGACCGACCTCTACACGTCGGTTGCCGTGATCGCTCCGCCGGGCCTGGCCCCCAGCGCGCAGCGGCTGCCGGGAGCCGCCGTCCTGGCGCCATCGGACGCCAAGGGCCTTGAGTTCGACGCTGTGGTCGTGGCCGAGCCGGCGGCCATCGCCGGAGGTACCGCGCAGGGCCTGCGGCTGCTCTACGTCGCGCTCACCCGGGCGGTCCAGGAGCTGATCGTCGTCCACGCCCTGGCGTTGCCGCCGGCGTTGTCATCACGCGGTCGTACGGGCGTCGCCTGACCCCAGCATGTGGGGGACCGAGTCGTCGGGGAAGGAGATGCCGCGCTCCGCGACCAGCCGGGCGACCGGCTCCGGAAATACGTTCTGCATCAGGAACAGGTCGCGGGCCATGTTGTAGTCGGGCGCCAGCTCCTTGGCGTAGCGCTCGAAGTACATGAGCTGCTTCGAGACGAGAACCAGCTCGCGAGCGGCGCGGGCGCCGTATTCGTGCTGGAGCTCGAGCTGCCTGCGCAGCACGAACGACAGGCTCACCTCGCCGAGGGTCATGTCGAACATGGGGTCCAGCACGGCCTTGAGGCGGGCGGCCACCTCGTCGACCGGCCCCACGTCGTCGCTCAGGATGCCGATGTGCTGCCAGGCCCGCACGATGCGGGTGTAGTCGCCGTCGATCATCACCGTGTACTGGGCGTCACGCAGGGCTTGGCGGTGGGCCTCGGGCAGCTCGCCCATGATGCCGAAGTCGAGGTACGCGGCGCGTCCGTCGTCGAGCACCCAGATGTTGCCGGCGTGCACGTCCCCATGGAACGGCCCGTGGACCAGCGTGGCCTCCATCCACGCCTTCAGCCCCCGCCGCAGCACCAGTTCGCCGTCGATGCCGCGGGCCTTGATCTCGGCGAAGCGGTCCATGGGGGTACCCCGGAGCCGTTCCATGCAGATGACCCTCGGTCCGCAGTGGTCCCAGTACACCAGGGGAGCGGTGATCCAACGGTTGTCGCCGAACGTCCCGATGTGGTCGCGGAACTCCGCCTGGCGGTGGGCCTCGAGCGCGAAGTTCAGCTCCTCGTTGGTGACCTGGTGCAGGTCCTCGACCACCCCGGGGGCGTTCATGAGGTGCCCGGTGCGCGTGCGGTCGACCAGCCGGGCCATGCGGTACATCATCCGCAGGTCGCGGTTCATGCGATTGCGGATGGCCGGCCGCTGGATCTTGAGCACCGCCTCCCGACCGTCGGCCAGCTTGCAGGCGTGCACCTGGGCGATCGACGCGGCGGAGAGCGGCTTCGGGTCGAAGTCCCTGAAGATCTCCGCGCCGGCAGCGCCGAGGTCTTCCTCCACCATCGCCAGGGCCTCGTCCGCAGGGAACGGCGGCACGTCGTCGAGCGTGCGCATGCAGGCGTCGGCAAGCGGGTCGGGGAACATCCCCGGCGAGGACGCGATGAGCTGGCCCAGCTTCACGAACGTCGGACCGAGCGCCATGAAGGCCTCCACGAGGCCGACGCTGACGGCGCTTCCCAGTGCCGTCCGGCAGGCTCGATCGCGCCGCAGGCGGAACAGCGCCGAGGGTTGGCGGGCGACGTGGCGGACGATCGCCCCGACGACGTGCCACGCCAGCACAACGACGATCTCGACGCCGCGCACCAGCTCCCGCCACCCGAAGCGGGTGAGGCTAGGGGGGACGATCCGCAGCGCGCCCGTCGGCACACCCTCGGCGTAGGGTCCGGCGAACGGACGGGTGGCGGACCGGGCGGGCATGATGGTGAGGCTACGACGCAACATCTCCGCTCCCCGGCATGAGCGGCCACATTCGACATGCCCATGGAGGGCGGTGGACTGGTCGTGGGCGACAAGATCAAGATCGACCTGGAGATCGAGGCCGTCCTCCAGGAGTGATTGGCTCCGGCCCGGGGTAGAACGTGTTCTAACCTCGGGTAGTGGACAGCGACGGCAGCACGCAGGCGGCGTCGACCCTGACCCGTAGCCAGGCCGCCCGGCGCGAGCGGGTGATCCGTGCGGCCCTCGAGCTCGCAGCCGAGGGTGGCTACGACGTCGTGCAGATGCGCGACGTGGCGGCCCGGGCACAGGTCGCCCTCGGCACCATCTACCGCTACTTCCCGTCCAAGGACGCGTTGCTGCTGGCCGTGATGGTCCAGTGGTTGGGCGACCTCGAACAACGGGTCATGCACCGGCCGCCGGCAGGAGACGACACGGTCGACCGGGTGATGGACGTGCTCGGCCGGGCGCTGCGGTCGATGGACCGCGAGCCCAAGCTCACGGCGGCCGTGATCGCGGCCATGACCGCCGGTGACGCCGCCAGCGTGGCCGCGATCGGGGATGTGACCGAGGCCATGGCCCGCATCATGCGCTCCGCATTCCCCGACGACGTCGACCCCGAGCTGGAGGCGTCGGCGGCCAAGGTGCTGGGCCATGTGTGGTGGTCGGCCACCATCGCCTGGGCCAACGGGATGGGCGACATCGACTGGGTTGCCAGCGAGCTGCGCGAGGCCACCACGCTCATTGCCGAACGCCTCGGCTAGCTGGACCCGGCCGCACGCCGCGGGATTGAACCAGCACGCGGACCCACCCGCTTCCGTCACCTGCGAGAGCCGGAACGCGCCCGGGTCCGGCGGGGCCTTGACCTGACCCTGCGGTCAAGGGTTCTGACCTCGCCTTGCTACGCTGCGGCGGTCCGGAAGACCCATGAGGGAGACCCGCATCATGCGCGCAGCCGTTCTCCGCAACATCGGCGACGAAAAGCTCGAGATCCGCGATGACCTGACGCTCGCCCCGGTCGGCCCGGGCGAGGTGAAGGTCAAGATCCACGCCACCGGCGTGTGCCACTCCGACGTGTCGGGCATGAACGGCACCATCCCCCAACCCGCCCCGTTCGTCCCGGGTCACGAGGGCGCCGGCGTGGTGGCGGAGGTCGGGGACGGCGTCACCTCGGTCCAGTCCGGCGACCACGTCATCATCGCGTGGAACCCACCGTGCGGCACGTGCACGTTCTGCGTCGAACGCCAACAGCCCAACTTGTGCCTCAACCTGCTGATGACTGCCGGCCTCACGCCCCACTACGCGCAGGACGGCGCGCCGATCTTCGGATTCGCCGGGATGGGCACCTGGGCCGAGGAGATGGTCGTTCCCCAGCAGGCCGTGGTGAAGATCGACGACGATGTACCCCACGAGATCGCGTCGCTGGTGGGCTGCGGCGTCATGACCGGCGTGGGCGCCGCCATCAACACGGCCAAGGTCGTCCCTGGCTCGTCCGTAGTGGTGTTCGGGTGCGGCGGCGTCGGCATCGCCGCCATCCAGGGCGCCCGGGTGGCGGGCGCGTCGGAGATCGTGGCCGTGGACGTTGTCGACTCCAAGCTCGAGGATGCGCAGCGCTTCGGGGCCACCCACGCGGTCAAGCCGGAGGAGCTCGAGGGGGCCAAGGCGACGATCACCGGCGGCGACGGCTTCGACTACGCCTTCGAGGCGATCGGCCTGCCCCAGACCATGCGCAGCGCCTACGACGTGACCCGGCGGGGCGGGACCACCTGCATCATCGGCGTCGGCAGCGCCGCCCAAACCGTCACGTTCAACGCCTTCGAGCTGTTCTTCGACGAGAAGACGATCAAGGGCTCGTACTACGGGTCCGCCGACGTGCGCCGGGACTTCGCCCGGATCCTCAACCTCTGGAAGCACGGCCGGCTCGACCTCGAAGGCATGATCTCCAAGAACATCACGATCGACGCTGTCAACGACGCGGTGGCCGACCTCAAGGCCGGCACCGTGATCCGGTCGGTCATCAGCTTCTGAGTGTTCGAGCTGATCGGCGCCGCCGGCCTGCTGCTTCCCTAGCTTCGCAGCCTCATCCTCACGCCCTGCATCGTCCACCGATGCCCGGAGCGTCACTGTACGGGCGCGTCGGGCCTGCCCGTGGGTGCTTCCGTCCGGTTCGCGAAAGCTGCTAGACCAAGCCCCCGAGGTAGAACCTGTTTCACCTGTGGGGAAGATGCCATGCCCGACGCCGAGATCCTGTCGGCGCCGCTCGTGCTCGAGTATCCGTTCAGCCGGACCGTCGGTCCGGTCCAGAGCGCGTTCTTGACCGGGCTGCGCGAGGGCCTCGTGCTCGGCGTACGGGCAGGGGACGGCCGGGTCCTGTGCCCACCGGTCGAGTACGACCCCGTGACCAGCGCCGAGCTCACCGAACTGGTCGAGCTGGGGGAGACCGGCACCGTGACCGCATGGTCATGGGAGCCCGCCCCCCGGCCCCACCAGCCTCTCGACCGACCATTCGCCTGGGCGCTCGTGCGGATCGACGGCGCCGACACCGCGCTGCTCCACGCCGTCGACGCCGGCTCGCCCGAGGCGATGGCCACCGGGATGCAGGTGCGGATCCGGTGGGCCGGCGAGCGGGTCGGTTCGATCACCGACATCGCCTGCTTCGAGCCGGCTGGGGCGGGCCCGGCATGAGCAGCCCGCTGGTCCTACCCGCGGCACTGCGGGACCTGGAGCCGGTCCGCAGCATCCGCACGCCCGCCCGGCTCGAGTACACGTTCACCGCCGGCGAGGCGACCTCGCGGTTCCTGCGGGGCATCGCGTCCAAGAAGATCCTGGGGGAACGCTGTCCCGTCTGCGGCAAGGTGATGCTGCCGCCGCGCGGCTCGTGCCCCACCGATGGCGTCCCGACCAGCGAGCAGGTCGAGCTGGCCGACCGGGGCATCGTCACCACGTTCTGCGTGGTGAACGTCAAGTTCAGCGGCTCGGCCATGGAGCTGCCGTACGTGTGCGCCTCGGTGCTCCCCGATGGAGCCGACATGGGCCTGTTCGGGCTCGTCCAGGAGATTCCCTTCGACCAGATCCGCATGGGGATGCGGGTCGAGGCGGTGTGGGTCGACGACGACGAGCTACAGCCAAACCTGGCGTCCATCAAGTGGTGGCGACCCACCGACGAGCCCGACGCCCCCTACGAGAGCTACCGGGAGCACGTCTGATGCGCGATGTGGCCGTCGTGGCCTTCGCCCAGTCGCACCACGCGCGGCGCGAGCAGCGCCGCAACGAGGTCGAGATGCTGATGCCGGTGCTGCACCAGGTGAAGACCGACGTCGGCCTGGACCAGTCGCAGATCGACTTCACCTGCTCGGGCAGCACCGACTACCTGGCCGGTGCGGCGTTCAGCTTCGTGATGACCCTCGACGGCGTGGGTGCGTCGCCCCCCATCAGCGAGAGCCATGTCGAGATGGACGGGGCGTGGGCGCTCTACGAGGCGTGGGTCAAGATCCAGACCGGCGCCGCCGACACCGCCCTCGTGTACAGCTACGGCAAGGCGTCGCCGGGATCGCTGCGCGACGTGCTGTCCCGCCAGCTGGACCCGTACTACGTGGCGCCGCTGTGGCCCGACAGCGTGGCGCTCGCCGCCCTCCAGGCCCGTGCCTGCATCGAGGCTGGCGTGACCTCGGTGGGGGAGATGGCCGAGATCGCGGCCCGGAGCCGCAGGTCGGCCGCCGCCAACCCCTTCGCCCAGCTGCAGGGCTCCGACGACCCCGACGTGTTGCTGAAGGAGCCCGAGGTCGCCTCGCCGTTGCGCCGCCACGACTGCCCGCCGATCGGCGACGGCGCGGCGGCGATGATCCTGGCCGCCGGCGACCGGGCCCGCGAGCTGGTCGACCAACCCGCGTGGATCCGGGGGATCGACCATCGCATCGAGGCGCACGGGCTCGGCGTGCGCGACCTCACGTCGTCACCGTCCACCCGCCTGGCCGGCGAACGCGCGGGCGCCGGCGACGGGCGGATCGACGTGGCCGAGCTGCATGCGCCCTTCACCCATCAGGAGGCGGTGCTGCGTGACGCGCTCGGCCTCGGCGACGGCGTGGCGCTGAACCCGTCCGGTGGGCCGCTCGCCGCCAACCCGATCATGGCCGCCGGGCTCATCCGCATCGGTGAGGCCGCCACTCGCATCCGGCGCGGCGAGGCGCGGCGGGCGGTGGCTCACGCCACCAGCGGGCCCTGCCTCCAGCAGAACCTGGTGTGCGTGCTCGAGGGAGAGTCCTGAATGGGCAAGGAACGCGTTGCCGTCGTCGGCATCGGGCAGACGAAGCATCAGGCCACCCGGGGCGACGTGTCGATCGCGGGCCTGGTGCGCGAGGCGGCCCACGAGGCCCTGGCCGACGCAGAGATGGACTGGTCCGACATAGAGGCGGTGGTCATCGGCAAGGCGCCGGACTTCTTCGAGGGCCTGATGATGCCCGAGCTGTACCTCGCCGACGCGCTGGGATGCGTCGGCAAGCCGATGCTGCGGGTGCACACCGCGGGTTCGGTGGGCGGCTCGACCGCGCTGGTGGCCGCCAGCCTGGTTCAGGCCGGGATCCACGGGCGGGTGCTCACCGTCGCCTTCGAGAAGCAGTCTGAGAGCGAGGCGATGTGGGCGCTGACGCTCCCGATCCCGTTCCAGCCACCCCTGGTGGCCGGGGCCGGCGGCTACTTCGCCCCCCACATCCGGGCGTACATGCGCCGCTCGGGCGCACCCGACCACATCGGTGTGTTGGTGGCGCTGAAGGACCGGCTCAACGCCCTGAAGAACCCCAAGGCCCACCTGCACGAGCACGACATCAGCTTCGACTCGGTGCGGGACTCGATGATGCTGTGGGACCCGATTCGCTACTCGGAGACGTGCCCGTCGTCCGATGGGGCCTGCGCCATGGTCCTGACCGACGCGGCGGGTGGCGACGCCGCGGCGGCGGCCGGGCGGCAGCCGGCGTGGATGCTGGGCGGCGCCATGCGTTCCGAGCCCACGACGTTCCCGGGCCGCGACCAGGTCGATCCCGTGGGTGGGCGGGACTGTGCTGCCGACGTCTACGCCCAGGCCGGCATCACCGATCCCCGCGCCCAGTTCGACGTGGCCGAGGTGTACGTACCGTTCTCGTGGTACGAGCCCATGTGGCTGGAGAACCTCGGTTTCGCCGCCGAGGGCAAGGGCTGGACCCTGGTGGAGGACGGGGCCACGCAGATGGATGGCGACATCCCCTGGAACCCGTCGGGCGGCGTGCTGTCATCCAATCCCATCGGCGCCTCGGGGATGATCCGCTTCGCCGAGGCCGCCATGCAGGTACGGGGCCAGGCGGGCGAGCACCAGATCGACGGCGCCCGCCGTGCGCTCGGGCATGCGTACGGCGGTGGCTCGCAGTTCTTCTCGATGTGGGCCGTCGGCACCGACAAGCCCTAGGACGCGGAAGGAAAGCGATGGGACGGTTGGACGGCAAGGTCGCGATCATCACCGGCGGGGCCCGGGGCCAGGGTGCGGCCGAGGCCCGCCTGTTCGCGGCCGAGGGTGCCCGCGTGGTCATCGGCGACGTGCTCGACGACGTGGGGACGGCGGTCGCCGACGAGTTGGGCTCAGAGGCCGCGGTCTACGCCCACCTCGACGTCACCGACGAGGCCCAATGGGCCGAGGTGGTCGCGCTGACCGAAGATCGGTTCGGCCCGGTGACGGTGCTGGTGAACAACGCCGGCATCCTGATGTTCCAGGCGATCGACCGCACCGAACGGGCGGACTTCGAGCGCATCCTGCAGGTCAATCTCACCGGCGTGTTCCTGGGGATCAAGGCCGTGACGCCCTCGATGGCCAAGGCCGGCGGCGGCTCGATCGTCAACATCTCATCGACCGCTGGCCTCACCGGGCTGCCGTACCTCGGGGCCTACGTGGCGAGCAAGTGGGCCGTGCGGGGGCTGACAAAGTCCGCCGCCATCGACCTCGGCCCCAAGGGCATCCGGGTCAACTCGGTGCATCCTGGCGGGATCGACACGCCGATGCTCGACGGTACCGATCGCGACGCCCCGTACTACAAGCGCCTGCCCGTGCCCCGCATGGGCAGTCCCGACGAGGCGGCACGGGCGGTGCTGTTCCTCGCCAGTGACGACGCCAGCTACACCACCGGCGCCGAGCTGTCCGTCGACGGTGGCGCCACCGCGGGCGAGCGGAACATCCTCGGAGGCGGCCAACCGCCGGCCATCCCGTGAGGTGATCGCGCGTCCTCCCGGCGTCGTGGCCCGCTACGGCAGGATCAGGTGGCTGTCGCCGAACTCGTGCCAGCGGTAGCCCTCGTCGACCGCCGCCGCGTACGAGGCGTCCAGGAGCTCGCGGCCGGCGATGGCCTCGAGCATGGCCAGGTGTGACGACTCCGGCTCGTGCCAGCCGGTGACGAGCCCGTCGACCACCCGCACGCCACGCCGGGGGGTGACCACCAGCTCGGTCCAGCCCCGCCCCGGATGCGACCGGCCGGCCTCGTCCGCGCTGGACTCCAGGGCCCGCACCACGGTGGTCCCGACCGCGATCACCCGCCGACCGTCGGCATGAGTCGCGTTGACCAACGAGGCGGTGGTCGGCGGCACCTCGTAGCGCTCGGCGTAGGGCGGCTCGCCGGCCTCCTGCGACGACACGCCGGTGTGCAGCGTGATCGGAGCCAGGACGATGCCTCGCGTGACCAGCTCGGTCACCAGCGCCTCGGTGAAGGGACGGGCCGCGCTCGGCATCTCCGCCGAGCCGGGGTCGCGCGAGAACACCGACTGGTAGGCCTCGATCGGCCATGCCGCCTCGGCATGGGCGTAGCGGATGGGCTGACCGTGGGCCCGCAGGTACGCCAGCAGCTCACCGGGCACGTCGAGCCGGGCCAGCCACAACCGCACGAGACCGGTGCCGGCGGGGTAGGGGGCGAGCAGTTCGGCCCGCCCACCGCCCGGGAGCACGAGCTGCGCCGGCGGCGTGCCCACGTAGCGCTCGGTGCCCGGTCCCGCGGCGTGCCGCGGCTCGACCACCCAAAAGCCACCCGGCTGTTCGGTCGACAGGTGCAGGCGCAGTTCCGACCCGTCGGTCCCGCGGGCGTCCAGCGCCGCCGGCATCACCGCCGAGGTGTTCACGACCAGCAGGTCGCCGGCATCGAGGGCGTCACCGAGTTCGGCGAACCGGTGGTGGCTGACATCGGTGGTGGAGCGTCGGGCCACCATCAGGCGGATGTCGGCCCGGGCGTCAGAGCCGAGCTCCCCGCCGTGGCGCAGCAGCTCTACGGGTGTGCCGGCCTCACCGCCCAGCGGGATGCGGAACGACCGTAGGCCGGACGTGTCGATCACCCTCACTGCCGGGCCTCCGGCTCGCCGATGAGGGATCGCCGCTTCGCCGGGTGCAACCCACTCTGGCGCTGATCCGCTCGCGCTCGCTCGCTCATCGGCCGGCCTCGACCAGCTCCTGTCCCGGTTCCGGGTCTGCCGGCTCCAACAGCTCTTCGACCCGGTACCGGCCACTCGGCAGCCGCTCGTCGATGAGGCGCACGAGGCCGGAGACCCGGCTCTCGGGCGTCGGGCGATCGGAGATGTCCTCGCCGGGGAACGCGTCCTGGTGCATCTGCGTGCGCATGTCCCCGGGGTCGACCCACAGGACGCGCACGTCGGTCTCCTCGGCCGCCAACACCCGGCTGAGCTGTTCCAGCGCCGCCTTGGAGGCGCCGTAGCCCCCCCAGCCCTCGTACCCCTCGACGGCCGCGTCGGAGGTCACGTTGACGATCGCGCCCCGCGACGCCCGCAGGTGGGGGAGCGCGGCCTGCACCAGCCGCAGGGGTGCGACCACGTTGGTCCGCAGGATCCGTTCCAGGTCGCCGGTGCGGAGCCAAGCGACGTGGGGCAGGGGGGAGGGCCCGAGCGTGCCGGCGTTGTTCACCAGCAGTTCGAAGCCGCCCTGGCCGGCGGCGGCGTTGACGAGGGCGGCCACGTGCACCGCGTCGGCGATGTCGCCCGGCAGAGCGATGACCGTGCCGGGGCCCGCAGCGTCGACGTCGCGTCGGGCCCGCTCGAGGGCATCGGCGTCGCGGGCATCGACGACCAGGTTCCAACCGTCCGCCGCCAGGCGGCGCGCCAGGGCCAGCCCCAGGCCTCGGCTGCCCCCGGTGATGAGAGCTGTCCTTCGCACTTGATGCTCCCTTCGTCTGTCTAAGCGCAACGTAGGGAGACATCCGGCCCTCGCCATCGGCCCCGGGTCGGGTTTCGGGCTAGGTCTGGAGGCCTACACCCGTGGGCCCGCCGCTGACCTGCGACGATGCCCGCCGGGTCAGGCGCGGGGATCGACCAACCCGACCCGTACCGCGAACAACGCCGCCTGCGTCCGGTCCCCCAGCCGCAGCTTCGCCAGCAAGTTGGAGACGTGGGTCTTCACCGTCTTCTCCGACACGTACAGCTCGGCGGCGAGCTGGCGGTTGGACAGGCCCCGGCCCAACCCTGCCAACACCTCGCGCTCGCGCGCCGTGAGGCGCTCCAGGTCGGGGTGCACCGATCCCGCACCAGCATGGGCGGCGGGATCGGGCGCATCCGCCACCTTGGCCATCACCACCGCCGCGGCCTCGGGCGCCAGCAGCGGTTCGCCCCGGTGCACGGCTCTGATGGCGCCATCGAGGGCGGCCGGGCCCGCGTCCTTCAACATGTAGCCGTCGGCCCCGGCCTGGATGGCGGGGATCACCTGCTCGGCGCCGCTGAAGCTCGTGAGCACCAGGATCCCGACCGACGACCCGGCGGCCCGCAGCCGACGGATGGCCTCGATGCCGTCGACGCCCGGCATGACCACGTCGGTGAGCAGCACGTCGGGCTGGGCTCGCTCGACCAGGCGCACCGCCTCGTCACCGTCGGCCGCCTCGCCCACCACCTCGAATCCCTGCGCCTCGAGGAACGACCGCAGGCCCTGGCGGACGACCGGGTGGTCGTCGCTGATCGCTACGCGGATCGGTCTGGACGGGCTCTCGGCGGCCATGGCGCGCTTCCTCCGTGACCTACCGAGGCACCCGGAGCTCGACCGCGGTGCCCTGGTCCGGAGCCGACGTGATCGTGAGCGATCCGCCCATCGAGGCGGCTCGCTCGTTCATCGAGGTCAGTCCCAATCGGCGCGCTCGCACGGCCCGGGCCGTCGGATCGAAGCCGCGACCGTCGTCGATCACCCGCAACACGAGGGTGCCAGCGGCGGAGTCGAGTCCACCCTCGGTGCCGATGGATACCCGCACCCGGCTGGCGGCGGCATGACGGAGGGCGTTGCTCACCGCCTCCTGGGCGATCCGCAGGATCTGGTGCTCGTCGTCGGGATCGAGCTCGGGCAGCTCGCCCGCCTCGATCTCGACCGGCACGTCGTTGGCGCGACCCGCCAGCGTCAGCTGGGCGCCTAGCGCGGCGACGAGCCCGTCCCGCTCGAGGTCGGCGGGCCGCAGGCCATCGACCGTCGTCCGCAACTCGGCGGCCACTCGGCGGGCGATCGCTCTGACGGTGGCGACCTGTTCGGCGGCGGCCGCCGGATCGCTCTCCAACAGGCGCCCGGCCGCCTCGGCCGACAGCTGCAGGCTGAACAGCGACTGGCTCATGGCGTCGTGTAGCTCGCGGGCGAGCCGTCCCCGCTCCTGCACCAGCCCCAGCTCCCGGCTGTCCTCGAACAGGCGGGCCTGGTCGATGGCGATGGCGGCGTGCGACGCGAGCAGCACCACCGCCGATTCGTCCGCGGCGCTGAACTCCGGCTCTCCCCGCTTGTCGGTCAGGTAGAAGGCTCCGATGATGTCGCCCGCCGACACGATCGGCACGCCGAGGAACGAGCGCATCTGCGGGTGGGCGGCGGGCCACCAGCCCCGAAAGCGCGGGTCCCGCGTGATGTCCGCGGTGCGGAACGGGGACGGGTCGGTGAGCATGGCGTCGAGCAGCCCGTGCGTGCGGGGCAGGGGACCGAGCTGCTCGATCAGCTCGTCGCTCATGCCCACGGTGACGAAGCGGGCGAACTCGTCGCCCTCCGGCTCCGGTAGGCCGATGGCGGCGTAGCTGGCGCCGACGAGGTCGCGGGCGCTCTCGGCCAGCTGGTGCAGCACCCGGTCCAGCGACGACCCGAGCGTCACCGCCCGCATGGCGGCCGACAGGGCGGCCAGCACCGCGCCGGTGGCCTCGGGTTCACAGGCGGCGGCTTCGGACGGCTGGTCGTCGACGGTCGACACCGCAGGCAACCTACCGTCACGCCGCACCCACGCCGGCCGGCGCGGCGCCCGTCACTCGGCACTGGCCGTGGGCGCAACGGTCTCGTCGATGCCGGCGTGCAGCCACGCCGTGTGCCTGTTCTCCGGCGAGTCGATCGATGCCTCGGGCGTCGATCCCTGGGCGGCGGTGTCCACCGCCGCCTGGCGAGAGGAGAATGCCGAGGCGGACGACGCCTACCGGGCCGGCTCGTTCTCCCCCGACTCTCCGGTGTTGCGCGCCGATGCCGTCGCCTTGGCGGGCGCGTCGTCGAGCCGATCGGGCCAGAACGGCGGCGGGTAGACCAGGCGCTCGTCGCCCACGCCCTCGGCGTAGAACTGCGCCGCCCACCGCCGGAACTTCATGAACGGGCCGTCGTTGTCGGCCAGTGCCGGACGCACCAGATGGGCCTTGTGCTCCCAGATCGGCCGATCCTCCTTGACCTGCTTGTCGACCTCGGCCACGAACGCTCGACCCACGTTGCGGGTGGTCTCCTTGTCGCCCATCGTCTTGAAGACGAAGTTGAACCGCACCACGCAGCGGTCGGCCTCGATGGGAGTCGTGCAGGCGTAGTTCAGGGTGTCGATGATGCCGCTGAAGTTGACCAGCGAGACGCCCGGACCCCAGGCGTGGGTGTCGATGCGCCCCTCCATGATCCCTCGGGGCGTGGGGAACTTCTGCGACGACCGCATGGCGGCCTCGGGAAAGCCCGTCGTGTACTCCTCGATCTCCGGCACCGTGGCGGTGTTGTGGACGAAACGGAAGTGGGCGGCGTCGACCGTGTTCTCCGCCATCTCCTGGGCGCAGGCGTCGATCACGTACTCGGTGCGGATGATCGTCGACCAGTCGGGATGTCCGGCGAGCTCGGGGACCTCGGGGATGTCCCATTGCGGCGCTTCCTGGTCGGGGTGGTACCACGCCAACACCACGCCGTTACGTTCGACGACCGGGTACGTGCGGAGCCTGGCCTTGCGGTTCAGCCTCTCGCTGTAGGGGATGGCGGTGTTGGCGCCGTCGACGTCGTAGCGCCAACCGTGGAACGGGCACACGAGCTCGCAGCCGTCGACGCTCCCGCCGTGCCCGAGATGCGCACCGAGATGCGCGCAGAAGGCGTCATGCACGTGGGCCGCACCCTCGTGGTCGCGCCAGCCGACCAGGTGCCGGCCGAAGTAGTAGAGGGGCTTCGGTTCACCGACCGGTAGGTCCTCCGGATAGCCGACGCAGAACCAGCCGAAGGGGATGGGGAAGGGATACCGGTTCGCCATGGCTGATCCTCCGTGGAACGCCGCCACCCCAGAGTAGAACAGGTTTCAGTCCGAGTGGCCGGGCCAGGCCGGTCACACGTCACCATCCCTTGCCACGCGTGTCATGATGAGTCCTCATGGGGACTACCACTTCGCCGACGACCGACAGCGCCGGCACCCCTGACTTCACCATCGTCCTCAGGGGTTACGAACGCACACAGGTCGACATGTTCATCGAGCGGCTTCAGGCCCGCATCGAAGAGCTGATCAACGCGACCACCAAGGCAAAGACGGGCACCACCGACGCTCGAGATCGCATCAACGAGCTCGAACGTAAAGTCGCCGAGCAAGCCAAGCAGCTCGACGAGACGGCCCAGCCCACGCTTTCCGGGCTGGGCACGCGGGTCGAGCAGCTCCTGCGGCTCGCCGAGGAACAGGCCCACGAGCACCGCGACGAATCCAAGCGCGAGGCCGAGAAGCTGATCGCCGCCGCCCACCTCGAGTCCAAGGAGGTGGTCGAGAAGGCACGGGCCGTGGCCACGGCCGTCAAGACCGCCGCCGAACGCGAAGCCAAGGCCACTCGCGACTCCGCCGATCGTGAAGCCAACGAGGGGCGGGCCGCGGCCAAGCGGGAGGCCGAGGGCCTGCGCGGGGAGGCCGAGCGCGAGACCAGCCAGCTCCGCAGCGTCACCGACCACGAGGTGGCCGAGCACAGGGCCACCGCCGAGCGCGAGATCGCCACGCTCCGCGCCACCGGCGAGCGCGAGATCATCGAGTTGCGCAACGTGGCGTCCCGGGAGGCAGAGGAAAAGCGAGCCGCCGCCTCCAAGCTGCTCACCAAGGCCAAGGAGAAGCGCGAGGCCGAGCTGCAGGCGCTCGAGCTCGAACTGGCCGAGCGCCGCGAGCGGTCAGAGCGCGAGGAGGGCGAGCGCCACGACGCCGCGGTCGCCGGCGACGCAGAAGTTGGTGGCCGAGGCCGAGCAGCGCGCCAAGGTGGCCGATACCCGGGCCAAGGAGACCGAGCAGGCATCCGACCAGCGCCGGCGAGACAGCGAGGCCGAGGCCAACGACATCATCGAAAAGTCCAAGGCCTTCGCCGACCGAACCGTGGCCGACGCCAAGTCCGAGGCCGACCAGCTGGTGTTCGACGCCAAGACCCACGCCGAGGTCACCAAGCAGACCGCCGAACGTGAGGTGGGCGAGCTGACCCGCCAGCGCGACGCGGTGACCAACCAGCTGACGCAGCTGCGCGAGATGCTGTCTGGTCTGGCCGGGCTCGGCACCCTGCCGAGCGAGCAGCAGGCGACGGTCCAGGAGGCCGCCGAGAAGGTCGAAGACGTGCAGGAGGCCGTCGAGGAGGCGACCACCGACGCCGGCGACAGCAACGGCGCGTCCGACGCCAACGAGCTGCGGGTGGGTAAAGCCGGGTGAAGCTGGGCCTGGTCGTCGGCTACTGGCCGCCGAGCGGGCCCCCGGCCGACGCCGTCGACCAGATCGCCACCGCCGAGGCGCTCGGCTTCGAATCCGTCTGGACGGCCGAAGCCTACGGGTCCGACTGCTTCACACCCCTCGCCTGGTGGGGCGCGGCGACACAACGGATCAAGCTGGGCACGTCCATCACCCAGATCTCGGCCCGGACGCCGGCGTCGACCGCGATGACCGCCATCACGCTCGACCACCTGTCGGGGGGCCGGCTGATCCTCGGGCTGGGCGTCTCGGGACCGCAGGTGGTCGAGGGGTGGTACGGGCAGGACTACGCCAAGCCCCTGGCCCGCACCCGTGAGTACGTCGACATCATTCGCCGGATCGTCGCTCGCGACCAACCCGTCGAATACCACGGCGAGCACTACTCCATGCCGCTTCCCGGTGGCACCGGGCTGGGCAAGCCGCTCAAGTCGATCGTTCGCCCGCTCCGCACCGACATCCCCATCTACCTCGGTGCCGAGGGACCCAAGAACGTGGCCTTGGCCGCGGAGATCGGCGACGGCTGGCTGCCGATGTTCTTCTCGCCCCGGGCCGACGACTTCTACCGCGCCGCGCTGGCCGAAGGTTTCGCCCGCCCGGGGGCCCGCCGTACCGCCGACGACTTCGAGGTCGCCTGCGTCGTACCTGTGGTGCCCGGCGATGACGTCGAGGCCTGTGCTGACTTCCTGCGGCCCAACCTGGCCCTCTACATCGGCGGCATGGGCGCACGCGACCGCAACTTCCACAAGGACGTGTTCGTGCGCCTGGGCTACGAAGCCGAGTGCGAGAAGATCCAGGAGGCGTACCTCCAGGGGCGCAAGGCCGATGCGGCCGCGGCGGTGACCACACCCATGGTCGAGGACGTCTACCTGGTTGGCCCACCCGCCAAGATCCGCGAGGACCTCGAGCGATGGCGGGCCACCTGCGTGACGACGCTGCTGGTCTCCGGCCCTAGTCCGCTCCTGCGCCAGATCGGCGAGCTGGTGATAGCCGAGCAGCCCTAAGGGCCTGAGGCAGCGCCACCATCGTGGCGGGCGTTACGCAGGGATGGACGCCAGATTGACCCTTCCCAAGAACGCAGGGTGGGTGTACGTTCCGAAGTGAGCCTCCTGAGCCGCTGAAAAGCCGTCGAAAGATGGCAATCAGTGACCCAGGAGGCTCAACCGCGTTCGAACGCCTCGGGCGGCGGGCAGGCGCACACGAGATGGCGGTCGCCGTAGCCGCCGTCGATGCGGCTCACCGGAGGCCAGTACTTCGCCTGACGCAGACCCGGGACCGGATAGGCAGCCTGTTCCCGCGAGTACGGCCGGTCCCAGTCGCCCACGAGCAGGTCCTCGGCGGTGTGGGGGGCGTGGCGCAGCGCGCTGTCGGCCAGCGGCCACTCACCGCTCGCCACCCGGTCGATCTCGTCCCTGATGGCGATCATGGCGTCGCAGAACCGGTCGATCTCGGCCAGTGACTCCGACTCGGTGGGTTCGATCATCAGGGTGCCCGCCACCGGAAAGCTCATCGTTGGGGCGTGGAACCCGTAGTCGATCAGCCGCTTGGCCACGTCGTCGACGGTGACGCCGGTGTCGCGGGTGATGCCGCGCACGTCGATGATGCACTCGTGCGCCACCCGGCCGTGGTCGCCCATGTAGAGGACCGGATAGTGGCCGGCGAGGCGGGCGGCGATGTAGTTGGCGCTGAGGATCGCAACCACGGTGGCCCGGCGCAGGCCGTCGGCGCCCATGAGCTTCGCGTAGGTGTAGCTGATGGGAAGGATGCCGGCGGACCCCCAGGGTGCGGCCGATACCGGTCCCGGTCCCGTCGCCGGCCCCGCCTCGGGGACCGCCGGATGGTTGGGCAGGAACGGCGCCAGGTGCGCACGCGCGGCCACCGGCCCGACACCAGGCCCACCGCCGCCATGGGGGATGCAGAACGTCTTGTGCAGGTTGAGGTGGCTGACGTCGCCACCGAACCACCCGGGCCGCGCCACGCCCACGAGGGCGTTGAGGTTGGCGCCGTCCACGTAGACCTGGCCGCCGTGCTCGTGCACCACGTCGCAGATCTCGGTGATCCGGGACTCGAAGACGCCATGGGTCGACGGGTAGGTGACCATGAGGGCCGCCAGCCGCTCGCCGTGCTCGGCGGCCTTGGCACGGAAGTC
The DNA here is from genome assembly GCA_963813485.1 of uncultured bacterium. Classification (GTDB taxonomy): domain Bacteria; phylum Actinomycetota; class Acidimicrobiia; order Acidimicrobiales; family VFJN01; genus DASQUK01. The sequence continues at coordinate 141,824 of CAWEZE010000013.1, read as the reverse complement.
GTCGACGTCGACGTTGCCGTGGTCGTCGCATGCGACCACGGCGACCCGCATGCCGGCCATGACCGCCGACGCCGCGTTGGTGCCGTGCGCCGACGACGGGATCAGGCACACGTCACGCTGCTCGTCGCCGCGGCTGCGGTGGTAGGCGCGGATGGCGAGGAGCCCGGCCAGCTCCCCCTGCGAGCCGGCGTTGGGCTGCAGTGACACGGCGTCGTAGCCGGTCATCTCGCCGAGCATCGCCTCGAGCTCGTGGATCAGCTCCAGGTAGCCCTCGGCCTGGTCGAGGGGCGCGAATGGATGGATGTCGGCGAACTCGGGCCAGGTCACCGGCTCCATCTCGGTGGTGGCGTTGAGCTTCATCGTGCACGAGCCCAGCGGGATCATCGCCCGATCCAGCGCCACGTCCTTGTCGGCCAGGCGGCGCAGGTAGCGCAGCATTTCGGTCTCGCTGCGGTGCTCGTGGAAGACGGGATGCGTGAGGAACTCGCTCGTCCGGCGCTCACGGGCGGGGATCCCGTCGTCGCCGGCGACGAAGCCCTCTGTCACGCCGAACGCCGCCAACACGAGCGGCAACGCCGGGGACGTGGTCTCGTCGAAGGACAGGCCCAGGGTGTCGCCATCCACGCGGCGGAGGTTGACGCCCGCCTCTCGAGCCCGCTCGAGGATCTCGGCGGCCTGGCCCGGGGCGCGCACGGTCAGAGTGTCGAACCAGCTGTCATTGACAACGTCGAAGCCCGCGGCGCCGAGGGTCCTGGCCGTTGCCGTCGCCTGCATGTGCACCCGCTCGGCGATCGCCTTGAGCCCCTCGGGCCCGTGGTACACGGCGTACATCGACGCCATCACGGCCAACAGCACCTGCGCGGTGCAGATGTTGGAGGTGGCCTTCTCGCGCCGGATGTGCTGCTCGCGGGTCTGCAGGGCGAGTCGGTGCGCGGGGCGGCCGGCGGCGTCGATCGACACGCCCACCAGTCGGCCGGGGAGCGACCGCCGGTAGGCGTCGCGGGTGGCCAGAAAGCCCGCATGGGGGCCGCCGAAGCCCACGGGGACGCCGAAGCGCTGGGCCGAGCCGACGGCGACGTCGGCGCCCAGCTCGCCGGGGGGGACGAGGAGGGTGCACGCGAGCAGGTCGGTGGCCACGACGGCCAGACCGCCGGCGGCATGGACCCCCTCGATGACCGCGCGCAGGTCACGCACCACGCCCGACGTGCCCGGGTGCTGCAGCAGCACGCCGAAGGTGTCGGCCGGGGACAGGTCGGCGGAGGGATCACCCACTACGACGTCGATGCCCAGGGGTTCGGCCCGGGTGGCCACCACTGCGACGGTCTGCGGGTGGCATTCGGCATCGACGAAGAACACGCCACCGGCGTGGCGCGACGACCGGCGGCACAGCGTCATGGCCTCGGCGGCCGCGGTCGCCTCGTCGAGCATCGAGGCATTGGCGATCTCGAGGCCCGTGAGGTCGCAGACCATCGTCTGGAAGTCGAGCAGCGCCTCGAGCCGGCCCTGGCTGATCTCGGGCTGGTACGGCGTGTATGCCGTGTACCAGGCAGGGTTCTCCAGCACGTTGCGCAGGATCACACCGGGGGTGTGCGTGCCGTAGTAGCCCTGGCCGATCAGCGAGGTGAGCACGCGGTTGCGGTCGGCCAGGCGGCGCAGGTGGGCCAGGGCGTGGGGCTCGCTGATGGCGTCGTCGAGCGCCAGCGGCTTGTCATCGCGGATCGCCGCCGGCACCGCTTGGTCGATCAGGTCGTCGAGCGAGGCCAGCTTCAGCACGGCGAGCATGCGTTCGGCGTCGGCGGCCGTGATGCCGATGTGGCGGTCCGCGAACGCCCCTGGGAAAGTGGCTTGGTCGGTCACGGCATTGCTCCAGAGGGTTGGTAGTAGTTGGTGCTTCTCCGGTCACTCGCCCTGAGGGGTCCCAGCGACGATGCACCCCCTCTGTCGCCACGGACTGCAGCTCCAGAGCTGCCTCACCCCTGCGGTCCCTTGTGCCTGAGAGGTTCCGGGGTAGTTGCCCCTTCGGCGCCCGCCAGCCGAAGACGTTCCGGCCGCCAGGACTCTCCCACGGGGGGTCGTCAGCGCCGTACAGGCTAGTGGACCCCCGGCGACGACCAGTACTTCGGCCCGCCGGGTCCGGTCACTCGTCGCCGCCCGTCGGCGTCAGGTGGCGGACCCGCCACGATGCCACTGCCAGCGTCACGATCGCCACGATCACCAACCGGACGACCGCGCTCCAGCCGTTGGGCGTGCCGTCACGCAGCAGGAGCCCGCCCCCGTGGTCGTCGGCGAGCCCGGCGTAGACCTGCTGCGACTCCCACATCGGCGAGATCTGGGCGATGCCGGACAGCACGCCCCCCAGCAGGCGTTCGCCCAGGAACACCACCGCCAGGGCCCACACCGCGGCCCGGCGGACCGCGGCGCCGATCATCACGAACAGCCCGATGTAGGCGGCCGAACCAGCGGCGCCGGCGATGGCCATGGCCCCCGCCCCCTCGGGCACGCCGGCCACCACCGTCGCCAGGACCAGGGCCGGCACCAGGCTGACCAGCGCCACGAGCCACCCGCCCAGCCAGCGTCCGACGACGATGGTGCCGAACCCGACCGGTGACAGCCACGTGAGCGGGAACGTCCCCGCCCGGATGTCAGCGCCGAGCACGGCGTCGCCGATGACCAGGCACGTCAGCGGCAGCACCAGCCCGAACAGGCCGATCTCGGCGACGTCGCCGAACGCCGCCTCGGCACTGCGAGAATCACTGGCCGAGAGCCAGCCGAACAGCAACGCTCCGGCGCAGGGCAACAGCACGCCGAACCAGCGGCGGACCGGCAGGCAGGCCCGCAGGGTGTAGGCGACCAGCGCCGTGAACGGGCTCGGCAGCCGCCGTCCGGCCGGCGCCGCTACGGGAACGCCGGTGGCCGTCGACTCGCTCACCGGTGCCCGCTCATCGCTTCCCGCTCTTTTGTCGCCTTCGGCGACGGGCCGCTCGGGCCCAGGGCTCGCTGCATTGCGGACGCTCGCTCATCGCAGCAGCTCCCGGAAGACGCTCTCCAGCGAGTCGTCGAGCGGACGCACCTCGTGCAGTCGGGCACCTGCGTCGCGGGCCGCACCCGGCAACAGCTCGGCCAGCTCTCCGGCCCGGGGCGACGACACCACGACCGTGTTGCCGTCGACGGTCACGCCCCGAACGGCGTCCAGCGCCACGAGGTGGCGGGCGAGCCGGCGGGCCTCGGGGGTGCGCACCAGCACCGACCGGGGCCGGTCGGCGAGCGCGTCGCGGATGGCCCGATGGTCCCCGGCGGCCGCCAATCGGCCCCGGATGATCACGATCTGCCGTCCCGCCAGCCGCTCGACCTCGTGCAGCACATGCGAGCTGACGATCACCGTGCGGCCCTGGCTGCCGAGCGTCTGGAAGAGGTCGATCAGCGCCACCCGCTGCATCGGATCAGCGCCGTTGAGGGGTTCGTCGAGGACGAGGATGCGGGGGTCCGTGACCAGCGCGGCGGCGACCTTGGCGCGTTGGCGCATCCCCTTGCTGAAGCCACGCACCTTGCGGTCGGCCACGTCCAGCAGCCCGACCGTGTCCAGGCACCGGTCGGGCAGTCCACGATCGCCGACCCGGTGCAGCGCCGCCGTGTAGCGCACCAGCTGGCGAGCGCTGAGCGCCGCGGGCACAGCCTCGTCCTCCGGCACCAGCGCGATGCTGCGCTGCACACCCCGGTCGGTATGGGGATCGCGCTCGAGCACCGCCACGGCGCCCTCGTTGGGCCGGAGCAGGCCCACGATGGCCCGCATGAGCGTGGTCTTGCCGGCGCCGTTGGGCCCCAGGAGCCCGGTCACCCCCGGGCCGAACGAGCACGAAAGATCGGTGAGCGCCACCTTGTGGCCGAACCACACGCTGGCACCGCGGACCGCCACCGTGGCGTCGGTCACGAAAGCCGGATCGAGCGCGACCGCAGGCTGCGGGGGAGGGGGAGCGGGCGGAATGTCGAGTCGGCCTGAGGCCGGGGCCGGCATTGGCGCGCCGGCCACCGGCGGGGGAGGAGGCGCGGGCGGCGGCTCGGGCGTCGTGGGCTCGGGAACGGCCGCCGTCACAGGTCCACCTCGCGGTAGCGGTGCAGCAGCAACGCCACGGCGCTGAGCAGCACGACCAGGTAGGCGGTCACCGCCAGGACGCCGCCTCCCGACACGCCCGACAGGCCGGAGTCGTCGCTGACGTGACCCAGGAAGATCAAGTCCCGCACCGCGAGCGGCAGTGCCAGGACATTGATGATCGCCAGCGCCGTCCCGTCGTCGGCCGAGGCTTCGAAGATCGACGCGATCCCCGACGTGACCAGCGCCAAGCCCAGGATGGCCACGCCGCCCACGATCCGCCGATCGGTGAGCGAGGCCAAGGCCACGCCGACCGCGGCGTAGTAGACCGCCAGCACCACGAGGGCCGCCGGTACCTGCCACAGCACCTCGGCGTGGTCGGTGAAGTAGTCGAGCGCCCCGTCCCTGGTCACGAACATCTGGCCCACGAACAGCACGACCTGGGGCAGGAACCCGAAACCGAAGACGATGGCGGCGATCGCGCCCACCTTGGCCGCGACGTAGTCGGCGCCGGTCAGCGGTCGCGAGAACAGGAGCGGGAGCACGCGCTGGCTGCGATCGGGACATACGACGTCCGGCGCCGTCAGCGCCACGAACAGCAGCAGCGCCGTCGACACGCCCACGTACTCCCGGTAGGTGATGAACGAGAAGTCGCGGAAGTCCGCAGGGCTCTCCTTGGCGGCGTAGCCGATCCCCACGTTGACGACCGCCGGGACGGTGGCGATCGCCAGCAGGCTCCAGGGAAACACCTTCTGACGCCAGGAGCGGCGCAAGCCGAGGGCCCGCCGAACCGACAGCCGCCACAGGGCGAACGTGGCCTCGCGACGTCCGCCGCGCAGGCCCTCGTAGGGTCGGTAGCCGCGGTCGTAGACAGCGCCCGACAGCGCCGGGGGCAGCGCGGTCACCGGCGGGCCTCCTGCATGAAGACGTCGTCGAGCGAGCGGTGGCGGGTCGACAGCGAGTAGAGCCGCAACCCCAGGTCCGCCGTGAGGTCGCGGACGGCGTCGAAGGCGGCGTCGCCGTGCTGGCTGGTGTCGACCTCGACGGTGTGCTCGTCGACCAGCCCGGCCCCGATGCGCAGCGCCGCCAGCGCGTCGACCAGCGCCTGCCCGGAGGCCGGCCGCCCGCCGACCTCGACCCTCATGACTCCGGTGGTCTGCATCAGCTTGTCGATCGGGCCCGCCAGCACCAGCCGGCCGCGGTCGATCATCACCACGTGCTGGCAGACGCGCTGCACGTCGTCGAGCAGATGGGTGGCCAGGATGGCCGAGATACCGAAGCCCGCCAGGCGGCCGACCAGCTCGAGCATGTCCTCGCGGCCCATGGGATCGAGGCCGGCCGTCGGCTCGTCGAGCAGCACCAGCTGAGGATCGGCGACGAGCGCCTGGGCCAACTTGGTGCGCTGCCGCATGCCGGTCGAGAACCCGCCCACGGGACGGAAACGGGCCTCGTCGAGCCCGACCAGGTCGAGCATGTCGGACGCCCGTTGGCGCGCCGCCCGCGCCGGGAGGCCGGCCAGCTCGCCGAACGTCGCCACGATGTCGGCGGCCGTCTGGTCGAGGGGCAGACAATCGTGCTCGGGCATGTACCCGAGGCGGCTGCGGATGCCGACGGGATCGGACGCCACCGACCGTCCGGTGACCTCGAGCGACCCCGAAGTGGGCTCCATCAACCCGAGCATGAGGCGGAACAAGGTGGTCTTTCCGGCGCCGTTGGCGCCCACGAGCCCCACCGATCCCGGTGGCACGTCGACCGTGAACCCCGCCAGCGCCGTGGTCCCGCCCGGATACGTCATGGTGAGGCCGGAGGCACGCAGGATCGGTGCGCTCGGCGGCGCCGGCGGTGGGGACACGGTCGCCTCCATCGGCGCCGAGTCTGGCATAGCCGGTCGGGACAGCCGGAGCGTGGGCCGTACCGGACAGGACGAGGGTCATTGGGTTCCGGATCCGGAACTCATGACCTCGGCGTCCCTTCGACGGAACCCTTGACCTCAACGCCCTGTAAGGACCATCCGCGAGCCACTGCGCCACGGCTGCGACCATCGGTGCCATGGCCATCGAGCCCCAATTACGTGAATTCACGGAATCAGCCCAGGGGAGTCGGTGCCGGTGGTGTGGCCGCAGCCTGCCCCCGCGGGCCGGACCGGGACGCCGGCGCGAGTTCTGCAAGCCGAGCTGCCGGCAGCTCGACTACCAAGCCCGCCGGAGGGCGACGGAGGTGGGCCTGAGCGAGCACGAGCTGATCGTCGCCCGCCGGGAGCTCGACGATCTGTACGACCGGCTGTACGTGCTCGAGGCTGCGATCGAGGACGTGGACCGGGACCTCGCCGACGATCCGGCGCCCGCGGACTACCGGGACGCTGTGGCGTGGCTGCTGGCGGCCGCCCGGCCCCTGGTGGAGCAGAGGCTGTTCGTGGAGACGGGACCTGCTACTTGACAGAACATGCATTCTGGGCGGTCAGGCGACGCCCGCAGGGCTCGCCTGGCCGCCCAGAATGCACCACCTGCGATCGCCCCGGCCCTGCCGGGGCTCCGCGCTGCCTGCGGCGCCACCCACGCTTCGGCTCGCCTGGCCGCCCAGAATGCACCACCTGCGATCGCCCCGGCCCCACCGGGCTCCGTGCTGCCCACGCCGTGGTCCATGGCCATCAAATGCCAGACTTCCGCCACCTGACCGCCGGGTCAAGTCCGCTGTAGCCTCGGAACCGTGATCGTCGACACCACGGCCGGCAAGGTCCAAGGGCTGCCCAAACACGGCGTGCAGCAGTTCCGCGGCATTCCGTACGCCCGAGCCGAGCGATTCGGGCCGTCCCGCCCCGCCGAAGGTTGGGTCGGCGTTCGGGACGCCAGCGCCTTCGGACCCATGGCACACCAGAATCCGTCGCCCCTCGAAGCCATGCTCGGCGCCCAAGGCCAGGGAGGCGACGAGGACTGCCTGGTCGTCAACGTGTACACCCCCGCAGCCGACGACGCCGCCCGGCCGGTGATGGTGTGGATCCACGGCGGCGCGTTCGTGGCGGGCTCGGGCCACGTGCCCTGGTACGACGGCTCCAACCTGGCGCGGCTCTACGACGTGGTGGTGGTGACGCTCAACTACCGGCTCGGCGCCCTCGGCTTCCTGCACCTGGGCCATCTGGAGCCCGCCTTCGCGGGCTCGGGCAACAACGGCATCGGCGACCAGATCCAGGCGCTGCGCTGGGTGCGCGACAACATCGCCGGCTTCGGCGGCGACCCGGCCAACGTCACGATCTTCGGCGAGTCGGCTGGCGGCATGAGCGTCTGCACGTTGCTGGGCACGCCGACGGCCGCCGGTTTGTTCCGGGGTGCCATCGCTCAGAGCGGGGCGGCGTCACACGCGCACGACACCTCGACGGCCGAATGGGTGACCGAAAGATTCCTGGGTGTGCTCGGCCTCTCCACCGCCGACGCCGACGCACTCCTGGCGCTGCCGGCCGAGGACATCTTGCGGGCGCAGGCGACCGTCGACGCCGAGGTGCTGGGCGGTGCCGGCCCCGGAATCGGCCGCCTGGCGTTCCAGCCCGTCGTCGACGGAACCCTCATCCCGCGGTCCCCGCTCGACGCGATCCGTGACGGCAGCGCCGCCGGCATCAGCCTGGTCATCGGTACCACCGCCGACGAGTGGAACCTGTTCCAGCTCCAGGCCCGCAGCAACGGCAACGTGAGCGACGAACGCCTGCTGCGCCGCCTGGCCCGTGTCGTCGGCGAAGACCGCGTCGACGACACCGTTGCGGTCTACCGCGACGCTCGCCCGGAGGCCGACCTCGACGGGCTGTTCTGCGCCGTCATGACCGACTGGGTGTTCCGCATGCCCGCGATCCGCGTGGCCGAGGCCCAGGCCGCCCACGCGCCCCGGGTGTCGATGTACCGCTTCGACTACTCGTCCAGCGCCTTCGGTGGAGTGCTGGGCGCCTGCCACGCCATCGACGTGCCGTTCACCTTCGCCAACCTCGAACGCCGAGGTGTGGAGCTGATGCTCGGGGGCGTCGGCGATGCCACCCAGCGCCTGGCGGAACGCACGTCGCGGGCCTGGTCCACCGCAGCCCGTACCGGCTCACCCGAGCACGACGAGCTGCCGTGGCCGGCCTACGACGCCGAGCGCCGCGCCACTTGCCTGCTCGACCGCGACGTCGCTGTCGTCGACGACCCGGCGGGAGAGGTCCGGCGACTGTGGGACGAGTTGACGCCTGCGCCGTCCCCTACATACTGAGACCACCGGGAGGAGCACCCATGTCCGATCGTCGCCCCCACCAGTTCCCCAAGTTCGAGTCGGCCGACCAGGAGCGCTTGCACATGAAGCAGCGCATGGCCGCGGCGTTTCGGCTGTTCGACCGCTTCGGGTTCAACGAGGGCGTCGCCGGTCACCTGACCGGCCGCGATCCCGAGGATGCCGATCTGTTCTGGGTCAACCCGCTCGGGATGAGCTTCGGCCAGATCCGCGCCTCCGATCTCATCCGCGTCAACCGGGAGGGCGAGGTCGTCGACGGCGACTGGCCGGTGAACACTGCGGCGTTCGCCATCCACAGCCAGATCCACGAGGCTCGACCCGACGTCAACGCCGCCGCCCACACGCACTCGCCGTACGGTCGTGCGTTCTCAACGCTCGGCAAGCCACTGGCGCCGATCACCCAGGACGCCTGCGCCTTCTACGGCGACCACACCGTCTTCGACGACTACACCGGGGTCGTGCTCGACGTCGAGGAGGGCAAGCGCATCGCCCACGCCCTCGGCGGCGCCAAGGCCTGCATCCTGCGCAACCACGGTCTGCTCACCGTCGGCCAGACGGTCGACGAGGCGGCGTGGTGGTTCATCACCATGGACCGGTCGTGCCAGGTGCAGCTGATGGCCGAGGCCGCCGGCGATCCCATCCCGATCGACGAGGAGTACGCCGCTCTCACCCAGTCGCAAGTCGGGTCCAACCTGGGCGGCTGGTTCAGCTTCCAGCCTCTCTACGACAAGATCGTGGCGGATCAACCTGATTTCTCGACTGAATGCCGATTTCGCGGATCACGCAAGGGGCACTGATGAAGGTTGCAGACCTGAGCGCAACCGGCGGAATCGGCGTTCACTGACTGCCGTCCTCCCGGAGGGTGCCGTGGCCGGCGTGACGCCGATCGGAACCAAACTGCACCAACGCCGGCAACAGCTGATCGAGCGCCTGCTGTCGGCCCAGAACCGGGGGGATCTCGACGCCGCGCTCGCCTGCTTCACCGAGCCCCGCTACGAGCTCATCGGCAACAACCGCGTTTACGACGGTGCCGACGAGGTTCGCCACTACTACGAGGTGACCCGCGGCTACTTCCCCGACCTGCGCTTCGACGTGATCGCCATCCACCACGGCGACGCTGCCCTGGTCAGCGAGCTGTGGATGACCGGGACCCACCTGGGCTCGGGCCGCGACTTCGAGGCCACCGGTCGTTGCTTTCGCTGTCGCACGGCCGTGATCTTCAGCTTCGACGGGGACCAGCTGATCGGGGCCCGCGTCTACTACGACACCGGCACCATCGCCCGCCAGCTGGCCTGACGCTCAGGACGCGAGCCGATAGGTTCGGCGCGCCCCATCCGCTGGGCCTCGTAGAACCTGAGCGAATAGGCACGTCCTCTTGGCTCATCGTGGTCAGTGTTCCGGGAAGCCGAGCTGTGGAGCTGGCCGTCGACCGCCAGATTCCCACGCGTAGGCTGCACGAACCGCCCTATCCGCCCGGCTCCTTATTCGAATCGGGGGCGCAGCGGCAGGCCCGATCGGCCGTCGCGCTCGCGGGGAACCGACAGGACCTGGTGGATCTGCGAGCGGCCGGCCTCGAAGTTGACGGCCGATCCCGCCATGTAGAGGCGCCAGACACGTGCCCGCGGCGCTCCGACCTCGGCAACCGCCTCGTCCCAGTGGTCCTCGAGGTTCGCCACCCATCGCCGCAGGGTCAGGGCGTAGTGCTCGCGCAACGACTCGACGTGGCGAACCTCGAAGCCGGCGTCCTGGGTGATAGAGATCACACGACCGACCTCGTGCAGCTCGCCGTCGGGGAAGACGTAGCGGTTGATGAAGCTTCGGCGCGGCAGCCGCGCCTTCTCGCTGCGGGCGGGACGGCTGATGCCGTGGTTGAGCAGGCGGCCCTCAGGCCGCACCAGGTGCCGCAGGCACTCGAAGTACTCGGCCAGCCGGGCCTCGCCGACGTGTTCGAACATCCCGATCGAGCTGACCCCGTCGTAGGGACCGTCCGCGACCTCGCGGTAGTCCTGCACGCGGATCTGCACCTGGTCCGACAGTCCCGCCTCGGCCACTCGCTTTTCGGCGAGCTCCGCCTGCTGCCGGGAGATCGTGATGCCGACCGCCTGGACGCCGTGGTGCTGCGCGGCATGCATGACCATCCCGCCCCAGCCACAGCCGACGTCCAGCAGGCGCATGCCCGGCCGCAGGTCGAGCTTGCGGCAGATCAGCTCGTACTTGTTGGCTTGGGCCGCCTCGAGCGTGTCGTCCGGGTCGTGCCAGACCGCGCACGAGTACGTGAGGCTGGGCCCGAGCACCAGGCGGTAGAAGGTGTTGGACACGTCGTAGTGGTGGCTGATGGCGGCCGCGTCGCGGGCCTTGCTGTGGCGCCGGCCGCGGAGGCGCACCTCCTCGTCGGGCGGCGGCAAGGGCCGTACCTCGCGCCACCCGCCCAGCTCGCGCACCAGCCGAAGCATCATCTTGGGTTCGATCTGCACGTCGGGGATGCGATCGCGCAGCTCGAGCAGCGCCCAGATCGAGCCCTGAAGCTCCAGGTCGCCGGACACGTACGCCCGTGCCAGGCCCAGCTCACCGGGTGCGGTCACGATCCGGCGCAAGGCGTCGGGCGAACGGATCACGATGGTCGCCGGGGCGTCCACCGGGCCCGACCGACTGCCGTCGTACGCCTCGACCGCAATGGGCACACCGCCTCCCAGCACGTCGTCGACCAACGCTGCCAAAGCCATCAGGGCACCCCCTGCGTCTCGGGTTCCGTCCAGGCTAGGACGCGCGCTTGTAGAACGGCAGGGGGACGACCGTTGCGGGCATCTCGGTGCCGCGTACGTCGATCGCCACCTCGCGCTCCTCCCCCACGTCCGGGGGCAGAAACGCCAACGCAATGCCGCGGTCGAGGGTGGGCGCGTAGTTGCCGCTCGTCACCCGCCCGATCGCCTCGCCAGCGGACGTCACCGTCTGGTCGGCCCTCGGTGGGCGCCGCCCCTCGACCTCCAGGCCCCGCAGCTTGCGCTCGACACCCCGCTCGCGCTCGACCGCCAGTGCTTTGCGCCCGCGGAACTCGCCCTTGTCCCACGACACCACCCAGCCGAGACCGGCCTGCAGGGGCGTGATGCCGGGTCCCAGCTCATGACCGTGGAGCGGGAGTCCGGCCTCGAGCCGCAGGGTGTCCCGAGCCCCGAGCCCGGCCGCGGTGACGCCCGCGTCCACGACCGCGTCCCACACCGCGCCCGCGTGATCGGCATCGACGGCCAGCTCGACCCCGTCCTCCCCCGTGTAACCGGTGCCGGCCACCACGCTGGGCCGCCCGAGCACGTCGACCTCGGCCACGCGAAAGCGCCCGACCGCGGCGGCCTCCGGGGCCACCGTCGCCAGCCTCTCCCGGGCGGCCGGGCCCTGGACGGCGATGATGGCCCTGCCGGCGGTCACGTCGTCGCCCCCCAACGCCGCCAGCACCCTCTCGGTGTTGGACGCGTTGGGCATCACGTCGAACCGATCGTCGGTGACCCACCAGACGATGATGTCGTCGAGGACCGAGGCGTCCGCCTCGTCGAGCAAGTGGGTGTACTGGGCGCGTCCCGGCCCGATCTTGCCGAGGTCGTTGGTCAGCGCCGCCTGCAACCGGTCGAACGCGCCAGGGCCGGTGACGCGGACGGTGCCGAGATGGCTGACGTCGAACGCCGCCGCGTCGCTGCGGCAGGCCCGGTGCTCCGCCAGCGTGCCGGTCGGATACTGGATGGGCATGTCCCACCCGCCGAAAGGAACCATCTTGCCGCCGCGGGCCCGGTGGCGGCCGTCGAGCGGTGAGGTCCGCAGAGTCACCTCGGGTTCAGCGGTGGCCGTCGGCGGCCCGGTGGCGTCCGCCCAGGGCGGACCCGTCATTTGGGGACGACGGAGCCCCCTCCCCATTGGCCGGAAACAGCTCCACGATGGCCGCGTCGACCTGCTCCTTGACGCCGTCGAGGGCCAGCAGGTTGAGGACTCCCTGACCCTGGTAGCGGTTGACGACGTCGATGAGCTCGTAGTTCTCGCGCACCAGCACCGCGCTCGTGCCGGTGATCACGAGCTTCGCCGTTGACACGTCCTCACCGAGCTGCGTGCGCAGGTACGTGAAACCCTCCCGGATCGACTCGAGCTTGATGCCGTTGTCGAGCAGGGTCTTCACGAGCTTGAGCTCCAGCAGGTTGCGGTAGCTGTAGCGCCGCCGGCTGCCGCTGCCGTGGGCGTCGGCCACCGACGGCCTGATCAGGTCGGTGCGTGCCCAGTAGTCGAGCTGGCGGTAGCTGATACCGACGATGTCGGCTGCGCGCTTGCCGCTGTACCCCTCGACGGACCCGTCCGAGGTCGTAGTCACGACGATGCTCCTACTTGTTGCCGCGGGCGTGACATCGACGGAATTACGCCGGTGTCACGGGCACGGAGGGTACGGCCCGGCGGCGGCGGGGTCAACGGCAGGCCATGAGCCGCCACGACCAGGCGCCGGGCTCTACAGGGCGAAGTCTTCCGGATTCACGTGGTCGATGAAGTCCCGGAACTGCTCGACCACCTGCTCCGCCTCTTCCTCGTCGGGCTGCTCGACTCGGCCGGCCTCCTCGAGCACGTCATCCTCGGCGAAGATCGGCGAGCCGATGCGGATCGCCAGCGCGATTGCGTCGGAGGGCCGGCTCGACACCGTGCGCACCTCGCCTTGGGCGCTGACGATGATCTCGGCGAAGAACGTGCCCTCGCGGAGCTCGGTGACCGTGATGCGCTCGACCTGGGCGCCGACCTCGTCGAGCAGGTTCTTCATGAGGTCGTGCGTCATCGGGCGGGGGGTCTCGATGTTCTGCATGGTCAGGGCGATCGCCTGCGCCTCGGGCACGCCGATGAAGATGGGCAGCACCCGACGCTGCCCTGCCACCTCGCGCAGGATGACCACTGGTGTGCGGGTTGGACGCTCTGGCGCCTCGACGCTCACGAGTTCCATCTCGACGGTCATCGACCGCCACCCTACTCCTCGGCCGGCGGAATTCGGCGTCCCTGGGGAACCCTCAGGTGGGTCCCGCAACGTCCCGCAGCTCGCGGGACAGCAGCACGCCCCGCATCTGCTGACCGAGCCGAACAAGCTCTGCAATCGTCTCCCGCGCCCGCTGGCGAGCCTCGGGATTCCGCTGCTTTAGCAGGGGCAGGACGATCTGCTCGAACAGCCCGGCCTCCCGGTCCACCGCCACTTTGTAGCTGCGCATGTGCCGGGCCTCGATGCCGTGCTGGAGGAAACCGGCCGCCGTCTGGGCGATCACCAGGGCGTCCGCGTCGTAGTAGGCCGCATCGCCCACCGCGAAGCTCTCGATCAGCCCGTAGCGCTCCAGGTCACGGAGGTCTCGCATCGCCAGCCCGCTGTGCTGCGCCAGCTCCTCGGCGGTGAGGCTCACCGAGCCGGCCGGAGGCGATGCCGGCGCGCCCGTGCGGGAACCCCGGTGCGCCTCGGCCGCCGGCTCGGACGCGCTGGCGGACGCGGGCGTGCGGTCCGCCGGGGTTGCGACCGGTCGTTGGCCCCGGGACGCCGCCGGAGGATCGGGGGCTGGGTCCACCGGCGCGACCGGCGCCGGTCGGGGCGGCGCCAGTGGCAACGAATCGGCGGCCGGTGGGGCGATCCCCGGACGCTCGTCGAGAGCCACGGCGGTGGCCACAGATCGGTCCGGTGCCGACCCGGTCTCGCCCTGCACCGCCGCGACCGCCACCCCGTTGTTCGCCGACCTCGACGCCATCGCCCCCGCCGGAGGCACGGCGTCGTCGAGCCGGTCCTTGATCACCTTGAGGGGCAGGTAGTGGTCCTTCTGCTGGCGCAAGATCCACCGCAACCGATCGATGTCGCTCTCGTAGAACTTGCGGTAACCCGACGGGGTGCGCTCCGGGTCGAGCAAACCCTGGCTCTCGAGGAACCGGATCTTCGAGATGGTGACGTCGGGGAACTCCCCCTGGAGCAACGAGAGGACCTCGCCGATCGACAGGTGGGAGCGGTCAGACGGAGCACGGGTCACGGTGCATCTCCCCTACCGGTGAGGAACACGAGTTTGAACGTCCCGATCTGCAGCTCGTCGCCGTCGGACAGCGGCGCGGACTCGACGCGTTCGCGGTTGAGGTAGGTCCCGTTGAGCGATCCGACGTCGCGCACCACGTAGCGCCCGCCCTCACGCACGATCTCGGCGTGGCGTCGCGACACCGTGATGTCGTCGAGGAAGATGTCGCTCTCCGGGTGGCGCCCGGCCCGCACGATGTCGGCGTCGAGTGCGAAGCGTGAGCCGACGTTGGGTCCCCGCTTGACCACCAGGAGGCCGACACCGGCCGGCAGCTCGCCGAACTCGACCGCCATGTCGTCGTAGCCCTCCGCCGCCTCGGGCACGAACGTCACCGTCGTCGGGTCCTCGCGGACCGGCGCCAGGGGCGCGCCGCACGAGGAGCAAAAGTTGGCGCCCGCCGGGTTGCGGTGGCCGCACTGGTTGCAGAAGACGTCATCGGCCACCGACCTCACCCCTCGATCAACGCGCGATAACCCTCGGCGTCGAGCAGCTCGTCGAGCTGCGTGGGATCGGTGGGCTCGATGATGCAGATCCACCCCTCGCCGTACGGGTCGTCGTTGAGCCTCTCGGGGCTGTCGGCCAGGTCGGCGTTGATCTCGGCGATCGTGCCGGAGACTGGGGCGTAGATCTCGGACACCGACTTGGTCGATTCGACCTCGCTGAAGCTGGCGCCGCGCTCGACCTTGGTGCCCACCTCGGGCACCTCCACGAACACGACATCGCCGAGTGCATCCTGGGCATAGTCGGTGATGCCGATGCGCACCCGCCCCTCCTCGACCCGGGCCCACTCGTGATCGGTCGAGTAGCGGAGGTCGGGAGGGATGTCCATGGGCGCCCACGCTACTCAACCGCGTCAACCCTCGACGGAGGGTTGAGACTTCGCCGTTCCGGCCCTGGTCAGCGCTTCATACCGCGTGGTTCGCTCGCGCCTTACCGCAGCAGTTGGCGGATTCGACGGGCGTACTCCTGGGCCAGTCGGCGGGCCGCGGCGTCCGTCTCCCCCTCGGCCCAGACGTGTGTGACCGGCTCCTCCGGGTCGGGCAGCGCGAGCGCCCACCCCCCGTCGTGGTGGACCTTGACGCCGTCGACCAGGTCGACCTCCCGATCCTTCGACAACTCCACCAGCGAGCGCATGACGGTCCCCTTCTGCTCCCAGGGCGTCACCACCGTTTCGTGCACGATGTGCACCGCCGGTAGGCCGCTCACGACCTTCGACAGGGGGACGTCGTCGAGCGCCAGCAGCTCCAGCATCTTCACCATGGCGGCCGCACCGTCGAACGCCGGCAGGAAGTCGGGCAGGATGAAGCCGCCGTCGGTGCTGGCGGCGAAGCCGACACCCGGTTGCGAGGCCACCTCCATGAGGGCGGCGTTGGACAGCTTGGTGCGCTGCACCTGGACCCCCCGGTCGGCGGCCAGGCGGTCGGCGTGGCTGGTGGCCGACAGCGGCAGCGCGATGCGCCGCTCGCCCAGATGGCCCGCGACCAGGGCGACGTAGGCCAGCAGCGCCTCGTCGTCGGAGAGCAAATGGCCGGTGTCGTCGACCAGGGAGAGGTGCTCGCCGTCGGGATCGAGCACCGCGCCCAGCGCCGCGCCCGAGGCCCGCACGAGCCGGGCGACACTGGCGGCATGCTCCTGGCGGTCCCAGCCGATGATCCCCCGGGTGGAGGCGAACGGATTGACCGCCAGCACATCGGCCTCGAGCTTGGACAGGATGTTGGGCATCACGAACGACGTCGAGCCGTACGAGTAGTCGACCACCACCTTGAACCCCGACTCGGCGATGCGCTCGATGTCGACCTCGGCCTCGAGAGCGTTGCTGTACTGCTCGAGGTGGCGGGGTGGGAACTCGATGTCGCCGATCTCGCCCGGGAACACGCGGCGAAAGTCCTCGCGCAGGAACAAGCGCTCGATCCGGCGCTGGGCCGTCTCGACGATGTCCGCTCCCTTGGTGTCGAAGAACCGAATCACCACCGACTGGGGGTCGTCCTCCATCAGGCGGATCGTGACGCCGGCGTCGGACTCGGGGCGGGACACCGCGAACCGGGTCACCGGGACCGATGCCACCTCGAGATCGCGCACGTTTCCGCCTGCGGCGTTGATGCCCGCCATCATGGCTCGCTTGAGCATGCGGGCCGAGCGGCTGGAGTCGCGGGAAGTGACGACGGTGGCGTCCTTCTTGAGCGAGGTGGCGAACGCCATCGCCACCCGGGTGGCCAGCTCCGGGGTGATGTCGACGTTGGCCAACCCGGCGACCCCCAGGCTCCCGAACAGGCTGCGGGAGCCGCGTGACTCCCACACGATCGACGAGTTGATGACGGCACCGCCCTCGACCGTCTTGAACGGGTACACCTTGACCCCGGCGCCGAGGACCGCTTGCTCGCCGATGAAGCACTCGTCGCCCAGCACCACGCCTTCCTCGGCCCGCACGCCGTTGCGCAGGTCACAGGCCCGGCCGACCGTCGTGCCGCGCAGGCGGACGCCCTCGCCGATGTAGGTGTTGTCGTGGATCACGGCCCGCTGGAGGTCGGCGCCGGCCCGCACCCGCACGTTGGTGCCGAGCACGGTGTACTCACGCAGGCGGGCGTTGCCCTCGAGCCGGCAGTAGTCCCCGATGATGGCCGGCCCCTCGATGCTGGCGTCGGGGTGGATGTCGGCCCCCTCCCCCACGTACACGCCGTCGGAGATCTCGAACCCGGGGATCTCGAGGTCGACCTTGCCGTCGAGGACGTCCTTGTGGGCGCGGACGTACGCATCGGGCGTGCCCACGTCCTCCCAGTAGCCCTCGAGCACCGCGCCGTACAGCGGCTTCTCGGCCTCGAGCAGCGCCGGGAACACCTCGGCCGAGAAGTCCACCTGCCGGCCATCGGCGATCCAGTCGAAGACCTCGGGCTCCAGTACGAAGATGCCGGTGTTGATGGTGTCGCTGAACACCTGGCCCCACGTCGGCTTCTCCAGGAAGCGCTCGACGGAGCCGTCGTCGCGGGTGATGACGATCCCGAACTCGAGCGGGTCGTCGACGGGGCTGAGGCCGATGGTGGCCAGCGCGTTCCGCTCCTCGTGGAAGCGCACGATGGCGCCGAGATCGATGTCGGTGAGCACGTCGCCCGAGATGACGAGGAAGCGATCGTCGAGCTCGTCGCGGGCGTTGCGGACCGAACCTGCGGTGCCGAGCGGGGTCTCCTCGGTGGCGTAGACCATGCGCACGCCGAACTCGGAGCCGTCGCCGAAGTAGTTGCGTATCTGGTTCCCCATGAACGCGACGGTCACGACGATCTCCTCGAAGCCGTGCCGCCGCAGCAGCTGCACGATGTGCTCCATCATCGGGGCGTTGGCGATGGGCATCATCGGCTTGGGGGCGTTGGACGTGAGCGGACGCAGGCGAGTCCCCTCGCCGCCGGCCATGATCACGGCCTTCATTGCTTCCCGCTCTTGCTGCTGCGCAGCGGCACGCTCGGGCCGGGCTCGCCCTTTCGCCCTGCGAGACGCTCGCTCATGTACCCGACGGTACCGCCCGACCCTCTCTGAGCGCGCGCCGAGCGATCGGAATGTAGAGCACGGCAGCGTAGAGGCTGAGCACCAGACCCGGGATCCCGGCCACCCAGGCGAGCACGCCGGCGGCGTCGGCCCACGACAAGTCCGAGTGGCTGGCGAGGAACAGCGGGAACGCGATCATCAGACCGAAGGTCCCGGCCTTGCCGAACCAGGTCACGTCGATGCGGCTGGCCCCGAGCGCGGCAAGGACGATGGTGGCGCCGCCAACCAGCGTCTCCCGCACCAGCACGATCACCGCGAACCAGGTGGGGACCGAGCCGTCGATCAGGATCCCGGCGGCGGCGACGAAGAACAACAGCCGGTCGGCCACGGGGTCGAGGATCTTGCCGAGCTCGGACACCTGGCCCAGGTGACGTGCGAGGTAGCCGTCGACCCAGTCGGTGATCCCCAGGACGGCCAGGAGCGCAGCAGCGGCGGCGCGGTCCTCCTTGCCGAACAGGAGCCACAGGAACACCGGGAGGCACGCAAGGCGGGCGAGGGTGATCAGGTTCGGCAGGGTGAGCACGTCGCGTGCGACGCCGTTGGTCATCGCGTCGTCGGTGGTGCCCTCCATTAGGTCGGAAAGCCTAGGTGCGTGCGTCGCGCCCTACTGTGCCGGCCATGGCGACCCTGTTCACCAAGATCATCGAGGGGGAGATCCCGGGCCGGTTCGTATGGCGCGACGAGCGGGCGGTCGTCTTCCTCACCATCGCCCCGATCACGCCCGGGCACGTCCTGGTGGTGCCCATCGAGGAGGTCGACCACTGGATCGACCTCGACCCCGAGTTGGCGGCGCACCTGATGCGGGTGGCGCGAGAGGTCGGGCGGGCACAGATGCAGGCGTTCGCACCCCGGCGCGTCGGCATGATCATCGCCGGGCTCGAGGTCCCGCACTGCCACCTGCACCTGGTGCCCATCGACAGCGAGGCCGAGCTGTCGTTCAGCCGTGCGAACCACGATCCCGATCCCACGGCGTTGGACGACGCCGCCGACCGCCTGCGGGACGTCCTGCGGGACCTGGGCCACGGAGATCGGGTCGACGCGGCCGTCACCCCGGCGCGCTGAGGCACCCGAGGTAATACGGTCCGGCGAACCAATCTCGAGGCAACGAGGTCCGGGGGCCGGTCCCTATTGCCTCGAGTGCGTGGTGGCGGTCCCTATTGCCTCCGACTGGCGGGCGCAGGACCCGTTTGCAGCCCGCCCCTCAGTTGAGCTTGGCCCGCATCGCGGTGGCCGCGATGCGGTCGCGGACGCCACCGAGGCCCTCCTCGGCGATGGCGTCGAGCTCCTGCGCGGCGGAGTCGAACCGGCCGTTGGCGGCCAGCATCGCGGCCAACTGGCGCCGGTCGGTGACCGTGGTCCCCGGTACCAGCACGCGCAGGCACTGCGACCACAGCGCCCCGGCGCGGTCGCCACGACCGACGAACGAGCGCTGCAGGTTCGTGAGCATGCGGGCCATGATCGCCCGCGGCGCGACGGGCTCGAGGAAGCGGGGCTCGAACCGGGCCTTGGGGCCGTGGAGCTTGGCGAACAGCGTCTCGCACCCCGCCCGGTCGAGCTGCACGCGGTGGAACGGGTCCACGAACACGTCGTCGTCCTTGGCGTCGCGGACGAGGAAATGCCCGGGCATGCCGACGCCCTGGAGGGGGATGTCGAGCCGCCGGCCGACCTCCAGCACCACGATTGACAGCGAGATGGGGATCCCGATCCGCCGGTCGAGCACGACGTCGAGCAACGAGTTGCGCGGATTGCTGTAGTCCTCGGTGTCGCCCCGGAAACCCAAGGTCCCGCACAGATGCGCGGTGAGGGCTTCGACGTCGCATCCCGGGCAGCTCGCCGCCAGCTCGTCTAGTCGCTGGAGCTGGTCATCGACATCGAGCTCGCGCCGGGCATGGGCGGCAATCAGCAGGGCCCCCAGATCGAGCTGGCATCGCTCCTCCGGACCGCGCACCAGTTCGGCGAACCGGTCGGTGATGTCCACTTCGGTTCAGGCTATCGGCGCCCGCGCCGAGTCCCGCCCCGGATGTGTCCCGAGTCACGAGGCAGCTACCGTGCCGGGCCATGTTTCCCGGCGCCTTCGCAGACACCACCCCCGACAAGCCCGCCACCGTCATGGCCGGCTCGGGTCGGGTCATCACGTACCGCGAGCTCGACGCCGAGGCCAACCGGGTATCGCACCTGTTCCGCTCCCTCGGCCTCCGTCCCGGCGACCACGTGGCGTTCTGCCTCGAGAACCACCCGAGGTTCCACGCGCTCGCCTGGGGCGCGCACTACGCCGGCCTCTACTACACGGCGATGAGCTCGCGTCTGACCACCGACGAGATGGCCTACATCGTCGACGACTGCGGCGCGCAAGCCTTCGTGACCTCCGCCCACAAGGCCGACCAGGCCGCCGAACTGGTGGCCGTGCTGGCCGACGGCGTGAAGCCGTTCATGATGGACGGCCCGGCTCGAGCGGCCGTGGGAGCGGGAGGCGTGATCGACGGCTACGAGCCCTACGAGGAGGCCATCGCCGCGCAACCGGACACCCCGCTGCCCGAAGAGCGGACCGAGGGGCGTGACATGCTCTACTCGTCGGGCACGACCGGGCGTCCCAAGGGCATCGAGGCACCGCTGTCGGGCGCCCCCGTCGGCAGCGCCGATGCCGTCCACCTGTTGCTCGCGGGCCTCTACGGCGGCACCGCCGACACCGTCTACCTCTCCCCCGCCCCGCTGTACCACTCGGCGCCGCTCCGCTTCACGATGGCCGTCCACCGCCTCGGCGCCACCGCCGTCGTCATGGAGCACTTCGACCCCGCCCAGGCCCTGGCGCTGATCGAGCAGTACCGGGTGACGCACAGCCAGTGGGTGCCGACCATGTTCATCCGCATGCTCAAGCTGCCGGCGGAGGTCCGCGAGCGGCACGACCAGTCGTCGCTGCAGGTCGCCGTCCACGCGGCTGCGCCCTGTCCGGTGGCCGTCAAGGAGCAGATGATCGAGTGGTGGGGACCGATCCTGTACGAGTACTACGCCGGCACCGAGGGCAACGGCTTCGTCTGCTGCAACAGCGAGGAGTGGCTGGCCCATCGGGGCACGGTGGGCCGGTCGCTCCTCGGCGAGGTGCACATCCTCGACGAGGAGGGCAACGAGGCGCCCCCGGGTGAGCCCGGCACCATCTACTTCGGCGGCGGCGCCCAGTTCACCTACCACAACGACCCCGAAAAGACGGCGGCCGCCCACGATCCGGGGGGCCACGGCTGGACCACGCTGGGCGACGTGGGCTACCTGGACGACGACGGGTTCCTGTACCTGACCGACCGCAAGGCCTACATGATCATCACGGGCGGCGTGAACGTGTACCCGCAGGAGGCCGAGAACGTCCTGGCCATGCACCCCAAGGTGGCGGACGTGGCCGTGTTCGGGATCCCCCACGAGGAGTTCGGCGAGGAGGTCAAAGCGGTGGTGGAGCCGCTGTCGATGGACGACGCCGGTCCCGAGCTCGAGCGCGAGCTCGTCGCCTACTGCCGGGAGCACCTCGCGGACGTGAAGTGCCCACGCACGGTGGACTTCCGCGCCGAGCTGCCCCGCCACCCCACCGGGAAGCTCTACAAGCGCCTGCTCAAGGACGAGTACTGGAAGGGCCACGAGACCCGCATCATCTGACGGTTTCGTTTCGCAACCAGACGTTGCGAAACGACGGACGCTTTGCCGGTCGCCGCCGATCCGGGCTATTTGGGCGGGTCGTCCAGGCGGGTGCGGCCGCCGAACCCGTCCTCGGGCCAGTGCCACCACTCGACCGCGTCCTCGCCGGCCAGCCAGCACAGCCAGTACCACCGGCCGCTCGGCGCCCGGGCAGGGAAGTCGATGAGGCCGCGCTCGATGTCGCGCAGGACGATCCCCGCCGTCGCCAGCTCGTCGATGCACGACTGGATGGGGGCGGTGTCGGCTGGTACCAGCCCATGGCCGTTCTGGCGGGCCAGCCGGGCCCGGCGGACGGTGTTGCGCCGGTAGTCGTCCCAGAGGGCCTGCGCCCGCGCCACCACATCGCTCACCCACCCCAGCGCGGCGTTCGCCTCGTCGACCGTCCACACCCGGCTGGGCCCGCCACCTCGATCGGCCGTAGGCCGAGGCTGCGCCTCGCTGGGTGGCGCTGAGGATCGCCGCGTCGGTGCCTATCGGCACCGGCGGCGGTAGGCCCCGCACCGGAGGCGACAGGACCCGTGAGCGAAGGGGCCCGGAGGCGTCGGTCATCCTTGGATGACGACCAGGCGGTGCTCGGTCATCTCCCTGACCGCGTAGCGGGGGCCCTCACGCGTGTTGCCGCTGTCGCGCACCCCCCCGTAGGGCTGCTGGTCGGCCCTCCAAGTCGGCACCTCGTTGATCATCACGCCGCCGAAGTCGAGCCGGCGCGCAGCGGCCAGGGCGGCATCGATCCGGGCGGTGAATATCGCGGCCTGCAGTCCGTAGCGGGTGTCGTTGGCGAGCGCGAGTGCCTCGTCGAGATCGTCGTACGCCGCCACGCCGACCACCGGGCCGAACACCTCGGTGGCACACACCTTCATGTCCGGTGTCACCTCGGTGAGGACCGTGGGCCGGAGCACACCGTCGTCGCCCACGTCGCCACCCACGGCCACCTTGGCCCCGGCGGCGACGGCGTCGTCGATCCAACCCTTGACCCTCTCGGTGTCGCCGGAGGAGATCAACGCCGAGACGTCGGTGGCCTCGTCGAGCGGCGGCCCCACCACCAGCGTGGCCACCTCGTCGGACAGCGCCGCGACGAACTCGTCGTGGATCGAGCGGTGCACGAGCAGCCGCTGCGCCGAGATGCACGACTGGCCGGCGTGGCTGAAGCCGGCGATCTTGAGCTTGGCCGCCGCACTGCGCCAGTCGCCGTCGGGCTCGATGATCACCGGGCTGTTGTTGCCGAGCTCGAGGTTGACCTTCTTGCGGGGCGCCCGCTCCCGAATGCCCCAGCCCACCTCGGGGGAGCCGGTGAAGGTGATCAGGGCCACGTCGTCGTGCGTCACCAACGGGTCGCCCACGGCCCGGCCCGACCCGGTCACGACGTTGAGCCAGCCCGGCGGGAGTCCGCACTCGTCCAGCAGCATGCCCGCCAGCGCCAGCGCCGACAGCGGCGTCTGGCTGGCGGGCTTCAGCACGACGGGGCAGCCGGCGGCGATGGCGGGCGCCACCTTGTGGCTCACGAGGTTGAGGGGGAAGTTGAACGGGCTGATGGCGCCGACGACCCCCACCGGCACCCGCAACGTGAAGGCGAGCTTTCCGGTCCCGGGGACGCTGGCGTCGATGGGGACCATCTCACCCGTGAGGCTGCGGGCCTCGACGGCGCTGAAGCGGAAGGTGTCGACCGCCCGACCGGCCTCGATGCGGGCGGTGCGGATGGGCTTGGCCGCTTCCTGGGCGATGGTGCGGCCGAAGTCCTCCTGCCGCTCGGCCAGCAGTGTGGCTGCCCGGTCGAGGATCGCCGCCCGCTCGTGGGCCGGCAGGGGCTCGGCGAGGCGAGCCTTCGCCGCCGCCACGGCCCGGTCGACGTGCGCGGCGCCGCACGAGGGCACCCGACCGATCTCCGCGCCGTCGTAGGGCGATGCCACCACGATCTCCTCGTCGGCGGTCACCCGTTCGTCACCGATGGGAACAGCGATCAGCTCACGCTCGCTCATGAATTTTGACGCTACCGTCCCGGCCATCTATGGCTCGCCTTCCCTTCCTCGACTGGCCGGGCCCCTTGGCCTTCGCCCACCAGGGCGCCCATTTCGACGGTGCCACCGGCGAGAACACCGGCGAGAACACCATGGAGTCGTTCGAGGCCGCCGTCGCCCTCGGCTACCGCTACCTGGAGACCGACACGCATGCCACGGCCGACGGCGTGCTCGTCGCCTTCCACGATGACAGCCTCGACCGCCTGACCGACCGCACGGGCGCCATCTGCGACCTGCCGTGGGCCGAGGTGCGGGCGGCGCGGGTACGGGACCGCCACGAGATCCCGCTGCTCGAGGACGTCCTCACCGCCTGGCCCGACGTCCGGGTCAACATCGACCCCAAGCACGACGCGGCCGTCGACCCGCTCATCGAGCTCATCCGCCGCACCGGCAGCATCGACCGCGTGTGCGTGGGGGCGTTCTCGGATGACCGCCTGGCCCGCGTCCGGTCGGCCCTCGGCGACGGGATCTGCACCTCCATGGGCCCACGCCAGGTCGGATGGCTGGTGCTGGCCTCGCGGGGCGTGCCCGGACGGCGGTTCTCGGCGGCATGCGTGCAGGTGCCGGTGAGGCACGGACCGGTGACCCTCGTGACCGACCGGTTCGTGGCCGCCGCCCACCGCCGCGACCTCCAGGTGCACGTGTGGACGATCAACGATGCCGCCGAGATGCACCGGCTGCTCGACCTCGGCGTCGACGGCATCATGACCGACCGGCCCGACGTGCTGAAGGCGGTCCTCGAGGACAGGGGCAGCTGGGTCGGCTGATCGTCCACGTGATCGACCGCCCGAGGGTGCGACACTGGTCGCCGTGACGGAACTGGACGCGCCCACCACGGGCCGTGCTCCCGAGGACCCGACCGACGAGCAGATGCGCGCCCTGTACCGCGCGCTCCTGCTCCCCCGGGTCATCGAGGACAAGATGCTGGCCCTGCTGCGACGCGGGCAGCTCAGCAAGTGGTTCTCGGGCGTCGGCCAGGAGGCCGTGTCGGTGGGCCTCGTGGCGGCGCTGCGCGAGGACGACTGGATCCTGCCCTCCCACCGCAACCTGGGCGTCTTCACCGGCCGGGGCTTCGACCTGGACGTGCTGTTCCGCCAGCTCCTGGGCCGTCAGGGACCGCTCACGGGTGGCCGCGATCGCACGTTCCACTTCGGCGACCTCGACCACCACGTGGTCGGGATGATCAGTCACTTGGGTGCCATGGTCCCGGTGGCCACCGGGCTGGCCCTGGCCGCGCGCCTGCGGGCCGAGGACCGGGTGGCGGCCGTGCTGACGGGCGACGGCGCCAGCAGCGAGGGCGACGTCCACGAGGCCATGAACCTCGCCGCGGTATGGAGGCTGCCGGTCATCTTCGTCATCGAGAACAACCAGTGGGGCCTGTCGACACCGGTCAGCGAGCAATACGCCTGTGTCGACCTGATCGACCGTGCCGCCGGCTACGGCATGCCCGGCGAGCTGGTGGACGGCAACGACGTGCTGGCGGTCCGGGGGGCTTGCGAGCGGGCGGCGGCGCGCGGACGGGCCGGCAAGGGTCCGACGCTGCTCGAGTGCAAGACGTTCCGCATGCGGGGCCACGAGGAGGCGTCGGGGAACGACTACGTGCCCGCGGCGGAGATCGCCGCGTGGGTGGCGCGCGATCCGATCGACCGGTTCGAGACCCGGCTCGACGAGCGCGGCCTGCTGCCCGCGACCGAGCGCGCCGTGCTCCGCGAGGAGCTGCGGTTCGAGGTCGAGAACCTCGTGTCCGCCGCCCTGGCGGCCCCCGCCCCGGCGACGACCGAGGACGACGAGCTGGGGCGGGTGTACGCGGCCCCGGCCCCGCTCCGCCGGGCCGACGCGGGGCCCCGGTCAGATTCGCCCGACGCCCCCGGAGCCGGCGACATGCGCTACGTCGACGCCGTGCGCGACGCCCTGCGGGTGGCACTGGACGCGGACGACCGGGTGGTGCTGCTGGGCCAGGACATCGCCGGCTACGGCGGCGTGTTCAAGGCCACGGAGGGCCTGGTCGACGAGTTCGGTGCCGAGCGGGTGCGCAACACACCGATCATCGAGTCGGGCGCCATCGGTGCCGCGCTCGGGCTGGCGCTCGCCGGGTTCCGGCCGGTCGTGGAGATGCAGTTCGGCGACTTCGTGACCTGCGGGTTCAACCAGCTCGTCAACAACGTGGCCACGACGCGCTACCGCTGGAACGCCGGCGTGCCCCTGGTCGTCCGCCTGCCGGTGGGCGGCGGCCTCGGCGCCGGGCCCTTCCACTCCCAGAACGTCGAGGCGTGGTTCTGCCACGTTCCCGGCCTGAAGGTGGTGGCGCCGGCCACCGCCGACGACGCCAAGGGGCTGCTGCTGGCGGCGCTGGACGACGGCAACCCGGTGCTGGTCCTCGAGCACAAGCGGCTG
The DNA here is from genome assembly GCA_963813485.1 of uncultured bacterium. Classification (GTDB taxonomy): domain Bacteria; phylum Actinomycetota; class Acidimicrobiia; order Acidimicrobiales; family VFJN01; genus DASQUK01. Next base: position 115,821 of record CAWEZE010000013.1, on the reverse strand, counting down.
TACCGCAGCGTGCGGGGCCCGGTGCGGGCCGGGCATCATGTGGTGCCGATCGGCGCGGCCCGCATCGCACGGTCGGGCACCGATGCCACGCTCGTGACCTATGGCGCCGGGGTCGACTGGGCGGTCGCCGCCGCCGACGTGTTGGCGGCGGAGGGTGCCGGCGAGGTCGAGGTGATCGACCTGCGCTCGCTCCGCCCCTGGGACCGCGACATCGTGCTCGACTCCGTGCGGCGAACGTCGCGGGTACTGGTGCTGCACGAGGCGGGGTTGACCGGTGGTCTGGGGGCGGAGATCGCCGCCACGATCGCCGACGAGGCGTTCATGGATCTGGACGCGCCCGTCCGCCGGGTCGGCGGGCTCGACACCCCCATCCCCTTCGCGCCCACCCTGGAGGCGGTCTGGTCGGCCGACAGCCGGCTGTTACCCGCCGTGCGGGAGCTGCTCGCGTTCTGAGGACGCCTGCCGCGGGGCCGTCAGCGGCTGGCGGCGATCGCCGCGCACAGCACGTCGAGCCCGTGCGCCAGCTCGTCGTCGCCGATGGTGAGCGGCGGGGCGAGCCGGAGGACGTTCTCGTCCGGCCCGCAGGACAGCACGATGACCCCGGCGTCGAGGCAGCGGGCGGCCACCGCCTCCGTGACGGCCTTGTCGGCCAGCTCGACGCCGATCATGAGGCCGATACCCCGGATGTCCCGCACGTGCGGGTGGGACCCGACGTCACGCCGCAACCGCTCCACGGCGATGGCGCCGAGTTCGCTGGCGCGCCGGTAGCAGTCCTCGCGCTGGAGCACGTCGAGGGTGGCGATGGCGGCGGCGCAGGCCACCGGGTTGCCGCCGAAGGTCGACCCGTGCGTGCCGGTCGGCCAGCCCTCCATCAGGCTCCGGGCGGCGACGATGCCGCCGAGCGGCAGCCCTGACGCAATGCCCTTGGCGAACAGCAGCACGTCGGGCCTCACACCGTAGGTCTCGGCGGCAAAGGGTCGACCCGTTCGGCCGACGCCGCACTGCACCTCGTCGAACACGAGCAGGATGCCGTGCTCGTCGCAGCGGTCGCGGAGGCCCTGGAGCCACTCCCGCGGCGGGGCCACGTAGCCGCCCTCGCCCAGCACGGGCTCGACGATCATCGTCCCGACGTTGCCCGGTGGCGCCTGGAGGGCGAAGATGCGGTCGAGCTCGTCGAGCGCCGCCTCGACCGCCGCCCCGGCACTCTCGTGCTCGTGGGGGAAGCAGTACGGGGCGTGGTAGACGCCCGGGAGGAGGGGCTCGTAGCCCTCGCGGTAGCGGCCCTTGGCGGTGGTCAGTGTCGTGGCCGCGAGGGTGCGGCCGTGGAATGCCCGCCGGAAGGCGATCACGTCGGGGCGGCCCGTGGTCTTGCGCGCCAGCTTCAGAGCGCCGTCGACCGCCTCGGCCCCCGAGTTGCAGAAGAACACCTGCGGCTCGTCGAAGAACGGGCACAGGGCGCCGAGACGCTCGGCAAGCTCGACGTTGCGGCGGTGGTGCACGACGACCGACGTGTGCAGCAGCGTCCGCGCCTGCTCCACGACGGCGTCGACCACCCGCGGGTGGCAATGGCCGGTGGCGTTGACCGCGATGCCGGCCCCGAGGTCCAGGAACCGTCGGCCGTCGACGTCGATGATCCACGAGCCCTCGCCCCGCTCGGCGACCACGTCGTAGTAGCGGGGCAGCACCCCCGCCAGGGCGCCGCGGTCGCGGGCCAGCCAGCCGGCGGTGGCCGACTGGTCACGTACCGGGCTGGTCGCCGGCGCCGAGGTGTCGGTGGGCGTGGTCACGCCTGCTCCTCCAGAGGGTGCGTGTCGATCTGCGCCTTTTGCAGCCGGCCCGAGTAGTCGACATAGACCGTCTTCAGCTGACTGAACTGCTCGATGCCCCGGGTACCGGCTTCACGGAAGCCGTTCCCCGTGTGCTTGGTGCCCCCGAACGGCAACGGGATCTCGGCTCCGATGGTGGGGGCGTTGACGTAGACGATGCCGGTGTCGATGCGGTCGACGGCCCGCAGCGCGGCGTTGATGTCGCGGGTATAGATCGCGGCCGACAGCCCGTACTCCACGCTGTTCACCACGCCGACGGCATCGTCGAGGTCGGCGACCTCGAGCACGGCGAGCACGGGCCCGAACACCTCCTCGCGGGCGACGCGGTGCTCGGGGCGCACACCGGTGAGAACCGTCGGGGCGAAGAACGCCCCGCCGCAACCGGCGACGTCGACCTGCTGCCCGCCGCAGGCAACCGCGGCGCCCTCGTCGACGGCGGCCGCCACCACGCCGGCGATGCGCTCGGCCGAGGAGGCGTTGATGACCGGGCCCACATCGACAGCCGGGTCCTGGGGGTCGCCCAGGCGGAGCTCGCCGGCCCGTTTGACGATCCTGTCGACGAGCTCGCCCGCCACGTCGGGATGGCTGATCAGCCGCGACGTCGACGTACAGCGCTGGCCCGACGTGCCGAACGCCCCGAAGATGGCGCCGTCGACGGCCAGGTCGAGGTCGGCGTCGGGCCGCACGACCATCGCGTTCTTGCCCCCGAGCTCGAGCGACACCAGGCGGGGGCCGGTCTCCATGGCCGCGGCCGCCACCTTGCGCCCGGTCGGCACCGATCCGGTGAAGCTGATCGCCTGCACGCCCGTGTGGACCGCAAGCGCCGCCGCCGGCTCCGCAAAGCCGTGAACGACCTGCACGAGGTCGGCGGGCACGCCGGCCTCGGTGCAGGCGGCGACGAACGCCTCGCAACACGCAGGCGCGTGCTCGGACGGCTTGATCACGACGCCGTTGCCAGCCAGCAAGGCCGGGAAGATCTTCCACGACGGGATGGCCACCGGGAAGTTCCACGGCGTGATCATCCCCACGACCCCGACCGGCTGGCGCGTGGTCCAGCACAATTTGTCGCCGAGCTCGGAGGGCACGGTCTCGCCCCAGGCGGAGCGGCCCTGGCCGGCGACGAAGTGGGCCATGTCGACGGCTTCCTGCACGTCGCCGCCCGCCTCGACCAGCACCTTGCCCGCCTCGCGGCTGACCAGCGCGGTCATGGCCTCCTTGTCCCGGGCGATCACCGCCGCGGCGCCGGCCACGATCTCCGCCCTGGCCGGCGCGGGGACCCGCGCCCACGCGCTGGGCGGCGGCAGCCCGGGCCACCGCGGCGTCGACGTCGGCCGGACCGTGGTTGGGGTACTCACCCACGACGTCATCGGGATGGGCAGGGTTCACCGATCGGAACGTGTCCATGGTCCTCCAGGGGTCGTGCCAGGTCGTCTGGGGAGCGCCGGAATCTGCCGTCACATACGTTTCAGGATTGCCGTCGACCGTATCATCCGTGCCAATGAGTGAGGCCGCCGACCGCATCGCGCAGAACCGGGAGCTGCTGTCCCCGGCGGAGCGACGAGTGGCCGAGGTGGTACTGCGCGACCCCGAGTGCGTCGCCTTCGGCACGGTTGCCCGGGTCGCCGAGCGGGCCGGCACGTCCGGTGCGTCAGTGGTGAGGCTGTCGACCCGGCTGGGTTACGCCGGCTACTCGGGGTTACAGGCGGCCGTGCAGGGCGCGATTGGCCAGCAGCTGCGGCCGGCGGTCGAACGCATCCGCGACGAACGCGGCTCCGATGTCGTGTCCCGGACGCTGCGGGCCGAGCTCGACAACGTTGACCGCACCCTGGCGGCCGTCGCCCCCGAGGTGTTCCAGCATGCGGTCGCGCTGTTGGCGGACCGGGGGCGGCCGGTGCGGGTGCTGGCGGGCGACGCCGAGGCCGGGGTCGGGGCGATGCTCGCGGCGGCGCTGTCGTTGGTTCGCGACGATGTGGTGCAGGTCGGCGGGTCGGACGTGGCGGTCGCCCGCCAGCTGGCTGGCATCACGGCCGAGACGGTGGTGGTCGCGATCGACCTGCGTCGATACGAGCGTTGGGTGGTCGACCACGTGACCCGGGCCGTCGGTGCAGGGGCCACCCTGGTGGCGGTGACCGACAGCCCGCTGTCCCCGCTTGCGGCGCGAGCTGCGGTGAGCTTCACGGTGTCGGCCGAGGGCGCGGGCCCGTTCGACAGCCACGTCGGCACGCTGACGTTGGCGAACGCTCTGGTCACCGGGGTCGCGGGGCGCCTCCGTCCGAGCGCCACACCCCGTCTCGACGCGATCGAGGCCGCCTGGCGCAATGCGGGCGCACTCGTCGAACCCTGAGCGAAGCCCCGGATCCGCGGCGTCGCCCCGCCAAGATCAAGGGCCAGTGAGCGCGCTCCGCTCGCTCCGAAATGCGTGAGGACGCCGGCGGGGCGCTGTGGTTGACTCGATGCGCCGACCCGGCTGATCCAGAGGAGACACGACATGCGAGCTGCCTTCATGCCCGTGCCTGCAGTGACGAGCGTGAAGGATTTGCATGCGAACCTTGAACCTCGGGATCTTGGCCCATGTCGACGCCGGTAAGACCAGCCTGACGGAGCGCTTGCTCCACGCCGCGGGCGTCGTCGACGAGCTCGGCAGCGTCGACGACGGCACCAGCCACACAGACTTCCTCGACCTTGAACGCCGGCGCGGCATCACGATCAAGGCCGCGGTGGTGTCGTTCGTCGTCGGCGATGTCACAATCAACCTGATCGACACGCCCGGCCACCCCGACTTCATCGCCGAGGTCGAGCGTGTCCTGAGCGTCCTCGACGGAGCGGTGCTGGTGATCTCCGCGGTCGAGGGTGTCCAGCCGCAGACGCGCCTCCTCATGCGCACCCTGCAGCGGCTGCGCATCCCGACTGTGCTCTTCGTCAACAAGATCGACCGCGTCGGTGCGCAGGAAGGCAGCCTGCTGCGTGCGATGGCTGGGAGTCTGACCTCGTCGCTCGTCGCGATGGGCACGACGCGCGACCTCGGCTCCCGCGACGCCGACTTCGTGCCGTTCGGCCCGACCGAGCTCGACTTCACACCGCTGGCCGACCACGACGACCGCGTGCTCGCCGCCTTCGTCGATGAGACCGCCCCGTCCTACGACTCGCTGTGGCGCACCCTCGTGGCGCAGACCGAGCGGGCGAAGGTGCACCCGGTCTTCTTCGGCTCGGCGATCACCGGAGCGGGTGTCGACGCCCTCACCGAGGGGATCACCGGGCTGCTGCCCGCCATTCACGACGATGCTGACGGCCCGCTCGCGGGCACTGTCTTCAAGATCGATCGAGGCCCGACCGGCGAGCGGATCGCCTACGTGCGGCTGTTCGGCGGGGCGCTCCGCGTGCGTGACCGTGTGGACGTGCACACCGTCACCGGCATCGAGGTGTTCGACCGCGGTGCCACCGTCCGCCGGTCATGCGCCATCGGTGGCGAGATCGCCAAGGTCTGGGGCCTCGGTGAGGTCCGCATCGGCGACGCGATCGGCGAGCGACGCCGTAGCGACGGCGAGCAGCGCTTCGCACCTCCCACGCTCGAGACCGTGGTCGTGCCCGACCCGGAGCACCGCGGCGCTCTGCACAGCGCGCTCGCCCAGCTCGCCGAGCAGGACCCGCTCATCGGCCTGCGCCTCGACCAGGCCCGACAGGAGCTCCACCTTTCCCTCTACGGCGAGGTGCAGAAGGAGGTCATCCAGGCCACACTCGCCGAGGTCTTCGACCTCGACGTCGAGTTCCGCCAGACGACACCGATCTGCATCGAGCGCCCCGTAGGCACCGGCAAGGCGATCGAGGCGATGCCACGCGGCCGGTCGACGCAGCGCCCGTTCCTTGCCGGCGTCGGACTGCGCGTCGATGCCGCACCGGTTCGTTCGGGCGTCGCCTTCCGTACGAGATCGAGCTCGGCTCGCTGCCCGCTGCGTTCATGAAGGCGATCGCCGACACTGTGCCCGAGGCGCTACGCCACGGCCTCCACGGCTGGGAGGTCACCGACTGTGTCGTCACCCTGACGCACTCGCAATACGCCCCACGGCAGAGCCACTCACACCAGGGATTCAGCAAGGCAATGTCGAGCATCGGCAGCGACTTCCGCCTCCTGACGCCACTGGTTCTGATGGCCGCGCTCAGACGGGCCGGCACCATCGTGTGCGAGCCCATCAATCGCTACGAGCTCGAGATCCCCGCCGACGCGCTCCCGATCGTGGTGCCGGTGCTCGCCCGCCTCGAGGCTCCGGCACTCGAGCAGACCGCGAAGGGCTCAGCGGTCGTACTCGGCGGTCAGATCCGCGCCGCGCTCCAGCACGCGCTCCAAACGCAGGTGCCGGAGCTGACCCACGGCGAGGGGGTGCTCGAATCCTCGTTCGACAGCTACCAGCCAGTGCGCGGAGCGCCACCGACACGGCCCCGCACCGACAACAACCCGCTGAACCGGGAGGTGTACCTCCTGAACGTGCTCGGAGTGGTGTGATCGCGTGGGCGCTGCTCCAGGCGCCACTCATGGCATCGGCCCTTAAGGACCTGCGGATAGGCACGTCCTCTTGGCTCACGGTGGTCAGCGCTGCCGGGGAGCCAAGCTGTTGAGCTGGTAGTCGTCCACCAAATTCCCACGCTCGGCTGCACGAACCGCCCTATCCGCTCGGCTCCTAAGCCGCAGTGTTCGCTGACGCTGAACTAGAACCTGGTCCATGCCCACCAGCACCACCCTGGCCAGCGTCTCCGTCGGCACCACCACCTGGGCGCCGGTCGGGATGGTGGCCGCGGCCGACAACCTGGCGGCGTCGGCAGGAGTCGCGGCGCTGCGGGCTGGGGGTAGCGCCGTCGACGCCGCGGTGGCGGCGGGTGCCGTCCTGGCGGTCACCAACCAACATCAGTGCGGCCTCGGGGGTGACCTGTTCGCCCTGGTCCACCGGCCGGGTCAACCGGTCGCCGCCCTGTGCGCCGCCGGTCGCGCCGGCTCGGGCGCCGACGCCGCGGGGCCACGGCGGGAGGGTCTCGACCGCCTCCCCTTCCATGGCGACGTCCGGGCGGTGACGCTGCCGGGGTGCGTCGACGGCTGGATCGAGCTGCACGGCCGCTTCGGCCGCCTGCCGCTCGCAGGGGTCCTCGAGTCGGCGATCACCTACGCCGACCGTGGCTTCCCCGCCTCGCGGCTGCTCGCGTACTCGGCGACCGACATCCTCCGGCTCGACGGGGCGGACGACTACCGCGCCGCCGCGACCGCCGACGGCACGCGGCTCGCGCCGGGGACACCGTCCGTCGACCGGCGGTGGCGGCGGCACTCGTCGCGATCGCGTCCGCCGGTCGCGACGGCTTCTACCTCGGGCCGTTCGGCGACGGCCTGGTGGAGCTCGGTCGCGGGCTGTTCGCGCCCGAGGACCTGGCTCGCTCGCAGGCCGACTGGGTGACGCCGCTGCGAGTCACCGCGTGGGGCCACGACGTGTGGACGACACCTCCGCCCTCGCAGGGCTACCTCACGCTGGCCGGCGCGTGGATCGCCGAGGGCCTGCCCCTACCCGACGATCCCGACGATCCCGCCTGGCCGCATCTCCTCGCCGAGGCCGCCCGAGTGGCCGGCACCGACCGGCGCGCCGTGCTGTTCGAGGGCGCCGACGGCGACGCCCTGCTGGCGCCGGAGCGGCTGGCACCACGGCGCGCGGCCATCGACCCCCGCCGCCGCGGTGGCCGGGCGCCCCTGGCCTCGGCGGGAGGCACCACGGTCTGCTGCGCCGTCGACGGGGAGCGGATGGGCGTCACGCTGATCCAGTCGAACGCCTCGGCCTGGGGTGCCCACATCGTCGAGCCCGCGACTCGCGTGTTCCTGCACGATCGCGGCATCGGGTTCTCGCTCGAGGCCGGCCACCCCGCAGAGCTGGCACCGGGACGTCGCCCGCCGCACACCCTGGCGCCCGCGCTGGTGACGGGGAGCGACGGGTCGCTGCGCGCCGTTCTGGGCACCATGGGCGGCGACAGCCAGCCCCAGGTCCTGCTCCAGCTGTTGGCCCGCCTGCTGCGCCGGGGCCAACCGCCGGGCCGGGCGGTGGCCGCGCCCCGCTGGGTCCTGGGCGGTGACGGAAGCTTCCGCACCTGGGACGGCGAGGGACCGGGGTTCCTCGCGATCGAGGCCCACGCCGAGCGCGGCTGGGAGGAAGGGTTGGCTGGGCGCGGCCACGAGGTCCGGCGCAGCACCAACCCGGTCGACCACGCATTCGGCCATGCCCAGGTGATCGAGGTGGTCGACGCCGACGTGCTGTGCGGCGTGGCCGATCCCCGCGCCCTCGACGGCGCCACCGTCGGTTACTGAACGCCGCCGCGCCGACGTCCGAAACGTTCAATACGTCCGCCCGGACCAGCCGTCACTATGCCGTCATGAGCGCAGACATCAACGCCGCCAGAGCTTTCCTGGTGAGCCAGGGCCGCCTGCTCGACCGCTACCGATCCGACCTGGTGACGGGCGTCGGTGATCCCGACCGGGTGCTCCGGGCGCTGGACGCCCACCGCAACCCCGACGGGGGCTACGGCTGGTCCCTGGAGCCCGACCTGCGGGCGGCCGGCAGCCAGCCGGCAGGGGCGCTCCACGCCTTCGAGGTGCTCGAGGAGGTCGCACCGGCGACGTCGTCCCACGCGGTCGAGCTGTGCGACTGGCTGGCGACGGTCACACGCCCGACGGCGGACTGCCGTTCGTGCTGCCGATCGACGACCCCACCGGCTCGTCACCGGTGTGGACCGAGGCCGACACGACTACCTCCTCCCTGCAGATCACCAGCGCCGTGGCCGCCCTCGCCCATCGCGCCGGACGCCACGACCGGGCGATCGCCGAGCACCCGTGGCTGGCGGACGCGACCCGCTACTGCCTCGACCAGATCGCGGCGATCGATCGGCCCGAGACGGTGTTCGTGTTGGAGCTGCGCTTCGCCCTGTGGTTCCTCGACGCCATCGCGGACGATCGGCCCGAGGCGACCGACCACATGCGACGGCTCGCGGGCGTCATCCCGCCGTCCGGGTCGCTGCCGGTGCCGGGCGGGGCGGCCGACGAGAAGCTCCGTCCGCTGGACTTCACGCCCGTGCCGAACCGGCCCGTAGGCGACCTGTTCGCGTCCGATGCGGTGGCTGCCGACCTGGAGCAGCTCGCCGGAGAGCAGCGGCCCGACGGCGGTTGGACCGTTGACTTCGCCTCGGCATCGCCGGGGGCGGAACGCGAGTGGCGCAGCTACGCCACGGTGCGAGCGATCTCCATCCTCTGGGCCCACGGCGTCCTGAGCTGACGCCCTCGGGCACCCTCAACCGGGATCGGCGAAGCTGGGGTCGCGCTTCTCGAAGAAGGCGGCGACCGCCTCGACCTGGTTGGGGGTGCTCACGAGGGATCCGATCACCTCGCGCTCGTCGGCGTACTGCTGGGCGAGCGGCACGCGACCCGACTGCTCGACGAGGCGCTTGATGCCACGGATCGCGTGCGGGTTCCTGGTGGCGATCTCGCGGGCGAGCGCCAGGGCCTCTTCCAGCGGGGTGTCGCTGGTGCGCGTCGCAAGCCCGATGCCAGCCGCCTCCTCGCCGCTGACGGCGCGACCGGTCCAGGCCAGCTCCTTGGCAACGTCCGGTCCGACCAGTCGGGGCAGGGTGGCGGTTCCGGTCATGTCGGGCGACAGGCCCCAGCGGATCTCCAGCACCGAAAGCGAAGCGTCCGGGTGCACGATCCGAAGGTCGGCGCCGAGCGCGATCTGCAGCCCGCCACCCAGGCAATGGCCCCAGATGGCGGCGATCACCGGCACGGGGACCTCGGACCAGCAATGCGCCGCCTGCTGGGCGAGGTGGGTGATGCGCCCGTCGGTGGCACCGATGGCCCGGAGGCGGGTGCCGTCGCCCCTTGTGGGCTCGTCGTCGGCGCTGGACCGGCCGCCATCGGCCATGGCCTGGAAGCCCGAGAAGTCGAGGCCGGCGGAGAACGACCGACCCTCTCCCGACAGCACCACCGCCCGCACCGAAGGCTCGCTCGCCAGCCGCGCGCCGGCGTCGACGAGCGCCACGAACATGTCGGTGTCCAGGGCGTTGAGCTTGTCGGGCCGGTTCAGCCGCACGTCGGCCACGCCCCTGTCCATCGCCACGGTCACACGCTCGTTCACCGTCACACTCTGCCACGGCGTAGCGTCGGCGCCGATGGCTGACGTTCGGGCGCTGACCGTGACCAGCGAGTTGGTCGACTACGCCGTGGCCCACGGCACGTGGGCGGACGATCCAGTGCTCGCCGACCTACGCGACGAGACCACGGCCCTGGGCGCGGTGGCGAACATGCAGATCGGGCCCGACGAGGGCCAGCTGCTCACGCTGTTCGCCCGGTTGGTCGGCGCCCGCCGCGCTGTCGAGGTGGGCACGTTCACCGGGTACTCCTCGCTGTGCATCGCCCGGGGCCTGTCGGCCGGCGGCACGCTGTTGTGCTGCGACGTGAGCGAGGAGTGGACTGCGTTGGCTCGCAAGGCGTGGGAACGCGCCGGCGTGGCCGAGCGCATCGAGCTGCGCATCGCGCCTGCGCTCGACACGCTGCGGTCGCTGCCGACGGAGCCGGCGATCGACCTTGCCTTCATCGACGCCGACAAGGGCGGCTACTGGGACTACTGGGACGAGCTCGCACCACGCGTGCGCCCGGGAGGCGTGCTCCTGGCCGACAATGTCCTGTGGTCCGGCCGGGTGGCCGACGACGACGGGGACGAGAACACACGCGCCATCCGAGAGTTCAACGATCGGGTGGCCGCCGACGATCGAGTCGACGTGGTCGTCCTCCCCGCGTTCGACGGGCTCACCATCGCCCTGCGCCGCTGAGGGTCCGCCACCGGATCGACGGCCGATCCGGTCGGTCCTCAGCTCGCTTCCTCCTTGGGCGTCGCCGAACCGCCGACGCTGGCGTCCGGGTCCCGCCAGTGCCGCGGATCCGGCAGTGTCACGTCGCCGTAGCCGTTGCAACGGGCCTCGGACACCGTGAGCTCGAACAGCACGTAGCGGTCGGCCGGCTCGTAGCTGGCCGCCGCCGCGGCGACCGACCGGAGCGCCGGGTCCTCCACCGGCTCGGCCATGCCCCGGATGAAGAACTCGCCACCGGTGCCGTCGCTGTCGGGTACGCCGTTGTGGAGGGCGAACACCCGGCGCTGGCGCAGGTCGCGACCCTTGGGCGACGTCGGCTCCATGAAAACGAAGAGCCGGCCGTCACCGACGATGGGCGTGACCGGATGGACCCGTGGCAACCCGTCGGCCGCGACCGTGCCCAGGTATGACACGGAGGGAGCACGCTCGAGACAGGACAGACCGAAGGCCGCAAGGGCGGGTGCCGCCTGGGCGAAGCTGTGCCACTGCGCCATGGTCCCAGTCTCGCTCAGGCGACCACACGTCCAGCGTCAGATGCCGAGCGGGGCGCTTTCGAGGATGGCCCTGGCCTCCTCGGGGCCGGTGATGTCGACCCGCGCCGCGCTGCGGCGACCGCTGAGGTAGAGGGTCAGCTCCTGCGGCCCACCGGTCAGCCGCACGCTCGGGCCCGGGCCCCGCGCCGGCACCTCGCCGAAGCCCGGCGCGTCGAGTGCCACGCCCGCCCCCCGGACCTTGCGCAACATCAGGCGGGACCCGCGCCGCAGCATCGACCAAAGCGTGGTGTCGAGGTCGGGACGGTCACCACGGGGCGCCTCACCGGCCGGTCGCCGAACGTCCTCGTGGTGCACGAACCACTCGGTCAGGTTGAGGAACTGTCGCAGGACGGGCAGCCGCCACGGCACGAGTGGCGGCCCGGCCCGCAGCCGGCCGACCAGGCGCTCGTAGCCCTGGGAGCGGGCGTTGTCCATCAGGGAGTGCTCGAGCCTGGCGAAGCGCTCGCCGCCGAGGATCGCGAACCCCGACCGGGGGTCGTGTTCCCGGATGACCAGGTGGGCGGCCAGGTCCAGCGTGGTCCACCCCTGGCACAGAGTGGGGGCGTCGGGACCGACGGCCAGGAAGAGCTCGCACAGCTCCGAGCGTTCGCGGGCGTCGAGTGGCCCGTCCGCCGGTGCTGAGGGGGACTCGTCGGGACGGCTCTCGCGTGGAGCATCAACCATCGCCGGTAGGGTACGCGCCCATGGCTGCTCCTCCCGCCAACGAGATCAACGACAACGCCACCTACGAGGTCACGATCGCCACGGACAAGGGCGACATCGTGATGGAGTTGGATCCGCGGCTGGCGCCCACCACGGTCAACAACTTCGTGGCGCTCGCGCGTCAGGGCTTCTACGACAACCTGACCTTCCACCGGGTGGTGCCCGAGTTCGTGATCCAGGGCGGTGATCCCGAGGGCTCGGGCCGCGGCGGGCCCGGCTACCGCTTCGCCGACGAGCCCGTCCAGGGCGAGTACACCGTCGGCGCCGTCGCCATGGCCAACGCCGGCCCAGACACCAACGGCTCGCAGTTCTTCATCTGCATCGACGACTGCCGCCCCAAGCTGGCCAAGTCGTACAACCTGTTCGGCTACGTCACGTCGGGGGTCGACGTCGCCCAGCGGATCGACCAGGGCGACGTCATGCGCTCGGTCAGCGTGGTCGAACAGCCGTCCGCCTGACCATCCGGCCCTGGCGGGCACCGGGACAACGGCGACCGGCCACTAATCTCGGGGAATGTTCGACGAGTCCGACGAGCCGCTGTTCACCCAGCGCGGCCTCGACTTCGTCCCGACCGAGCACACCCGCGGTCCTTGGGATCCCCGCCACCAGCACGGCGGTGCCGTGGCCGCGCTCGTCGCCCGCGCCGCCGAACAGACCGCCGGTCCGGGCTTCGCCGTGACCCGCCTGACCATGGAGCTGATGCGGCCGGTACCGCTGGAGACGCTCGCCGTCGACGTCGCGGTGCCGCGGCCCGGCCACCGGGTCATCGGCATCGACGTGTCGCTCAGCGCCGGTGACCTCGAGGTCGAGGTGGTGCGCGCCCACGTCGTCGCGATCCGCCGCAGCGACCTCCCCACCGGCGAGGGGCACCGGTCGTTCCTGGAGCCGGGTCCCGAGGCCGGCGTCGACATCCCCTTCATCTTCGAGGACGGCGATCGTCCCGCGTTCCACCGCACGGGCATGGAGGTGCGTTCCGTCGGCGGCAGCGGCGCCGCCCAGCCGGGCCCGGCGAAGGCGTGGTTCCGCCTGCGGCGGCCGGTGGTCGCGGGCGAGGAGCCGACCGGCGTGCAGCGCGCAGCGGCGGCGGCCGACTTCGGCAACGGCGTCTCCTGGGTCCTCCCGCCCGACCGCTGGATCTTCGTCAACCCGGACCTCACCCTGCACCTGGCCCGGCCACCGCTGGGCGAGTGGATCGGCCTCGACGCTGTCACGCTTCCCAGCGACCAGGGCATGGCGCTGGCCGAGAGTGCGGTCTATGACGAGCACGGGCGACTGGGCCGGGCGGCTCAGAGCCTGCTGCTGCAGCCGCGCGCCGACGGGTGAACGACGACCCATCCCGCGGCGATCACAACGTGGCCGCGCTCCACGGGGCGATCGCTGCGGCCGTGCCCGAGCGCGAGTGCGTCGTGGCCCCGGCCCGAGCGGCCGTGGAGCGGGAGAAATGCCCGAGCGGCCGTGGGAGCGGGAGAAATGTCCCGAGCGGCCGTCGGCGCGGGAGGCATGCGCCGTCGCCTCACATGGCGCGAGGTCACCGACCGGACGGGCCGCCTGGCGAGAATCCTCGCCGGTGCCGGGATGGGCCTGCGCGGCGATCCCGAACCGGACGCCGGCGCTCCCTGGGAGTCCCCCCACGACCACGTCGCCCTGTACCTCCACAACGGACCCGAGTACCTCGAGGGGATGCTGGGCGCCTGGAAGGCGCGTTGCGCGGCGATCAACGTCAATTACCGCTACGTGGCCAGCGAGCTGGCCTACGTGCTGGGCGACAGCGATGTGGGGGCCATCGTCTACCACGCGTCGTTCGCATCCACGCTCGCCGATGTCCTGCCCGACCTGCCCGGCGTCCGGCTGCTGCTCCAGGTCGACGACGGCTCGGGCACCGCCCTGCTCGACGGCGCCGCAGACTACGAGGCCGCCCTGGCCGCCGCCGATCCACTCGAGCCGGCGGGACTGTCCCCCGACGACCGCTACATCCTCTACACGGGCGGCACGACCGGCATGCCCAAGGGCGTGCTGTGGCGGCAGGGCGACTTCCTGGCGACCTGCCTGGGCGTCAAGGGCACGAGCGCCGACCTCGTGGCCGCCGCCTCGCGCCGGGGCGCATCGCTGCGGACACTCCCGGCGGCGCCCTTCATGCACGGGGCCGCGCACTGGAACGCCATCTCGGCGTTCGTGGCCGGCGGGACCGTGGTCGTGCCCGATCAGCCCACGCGGTTCGACCCGGCCGACGTGCTGGCCACCTGCGAGCGCGAGCGGGTGACGGCGCTGCAGATCGTGGGCGACCCCTTCGCCAAGCCGCTGCTGGACCGGATGGATGCGCGGCCGTACGACCTCTCGTCCCTTCGCTTCCTGCTGTCGGGCGGGGCCGTGTTGTCGCCGTCCGTCAAGGCCCGGCTCCTCGAGCGGATTCCCGGGGTGCGCATCGTCGACGTCCTGGGGTCGTCTGAGACCGGGCGCCAAGCCGTGGCCGGAGCCGAGCCGACGTTCCGGCCCGGCGACCATGCCGTGGTGCTGTCGGAGGACCGCAGCCGCCGCCTGACTCCGGGCGACCACGAGATCGGCTGGCTGGCCCAGTTCGGGCGCGTGCCCCTGGGGTACCTCGGCGACGCTGCCAAGACGGCCGCCACCTTCCCGGTGATCGACGGGGTCCGTCACGCGGTGGCCGGCGACCGGGTGCGCCTGCTGTCCGACGGCACCATCGAGCTGCTTGGCCGCGACTCGGTGACCATCAACACCGGGGGCGAGAAGGTGTTCGCCGAGGAGGTCGAGCGCGCCCTCACCGCGCATCCTGCGGTCGCCGACGCCATCGTCACCAGCAGGCCCAGCGAGCGCTGGGGTCAGGAGATCGTGGCGGTCGTCGCCCCACGTGCCGGTGCCGACATCTCAGGGCTGCAAGACGAGCTGCGGGACCACTGCCGCACCAGCCTCGCGGGCTACAAGGTGCCCAAGGCCTTCTGTTGGGTCGAACGGGTCGTCCGCTCCCCCGCCGGCAAGCCCGACTACGCCTGGGCTCGGACCGTCGCCGACGGCCGAGCCGCCCGGTAACGGGCCTGCTATTCGGACCACTCGTCGGTCGTGTAGCGCCAGACGCGGGCGTCGGCGGGCCACGAGTCACCGGTCAGGCCGGCCTTGCGCAGGAGCAGGTCAAGGAAGGCCTCGGCGTCGTCGACCTTCCCCCACACGCTGGGAAGGAACGTCCCCCGCAGACCCTCGGCCGCCAGCACGAGGCCGTCGACGCCGGGGCGCAGGCTCCGCTCCACCTCGTCACGGTCGCCGGCGACCGGGCTGAGGGGTGACAGCACGGAGATCGTCACGGTGGCCTCTGCCAGGTCGTCGACCTCGATCGCTGCGTAGCGGGGATCGTCGAACGCCGCCGCGCGGGCGTTGTGCGCCACGTCGCGCCAGAGCGAGCGCTGCGGCTCGAGCGACCCGATGCAGCCGGCCGGGCCGCCCGCCAGGTCCAGGCTCACGAACGAGCAGCCCGGGGGCCGGAGGCGCTCGGGCACGTCGTCGTCGTCCAGCTCGTAGGGCTCGCCTGCCTTCACCTCGTGCTCGATGACCCTGCGGGCCAGGTTGGTCAGCCAGCACCGTTCGCCGGCGTCGAGCGGCCGCGGGGCCACGAACCCAAAGCTGCCGTAGCCCACCACCCGGTCGACATCGCCCGACGTGTCAGCGGACGTGGACGCCGCCAGCATGCGCGCCACCACCCCGTGGTCGCGCGCCGCGACGAGCAGCCCGCATATCGGCACACAACCACAGGCGTCGTACGGGCCCACGTCGTCGGACCGGCCCTCGAGTATCGCGACCGCCGTCCTCTGGTCCCGCTCGCGGGCGGTGACGTCGTCGAGGTAGTGGCTGAGGTCGGACGACACGACCACCACCGTCTCGTCACCGCCCCACACCCGCTCCAGCGCCCGGCCGGTGGCCTCGGCGCTGCCCCGGCCCACGACCAGCGGCACGATGGTCACCGGACCCAGAACCTCGTGGATGAACGGCAGGTGGACCTCGAGGCTGTGCTCGGGACCGTGGGCGTCGTCGGCCTCGACGGCGTCGCCCCGATCCACCAACTCCCGGCAGGCGGTGACGTCCACGGCCATGTCCCCCAACGGTGTACGCCACGCCTCCGCGGTGCTCACGCCCACGCCGGGGACAGGCACGCGATGGGCTGGTCCTGCCAGCACCACCCGCTGCACGCGACCCCGCCACGGGGCCAGCGCCCGGTAGGCGGCCCCGGCCGTCGGTCCCGAGTAGCGGTAGCCCGCGTGGGGCGCTATCACCGCCTTGGGCGGCGCCAGGTCGGGCGGTGGCACGGCGGTGCGCACGTGGTCGGTCACCTCCGACCGCAGCTGCCCCGGGTCGGCCGGATAGAACAGCCCGGCGACGGCCGGCTCCCGCACCCAACCAGTCGCCGCCCCCATCTCGATTACGCCCTGCTGCCGGAGAGTCGTACCGCCACCCGGCGGCGGCCCCAGTTCGCCGGCGGTCCGTCGAAGTGCCCCGACACCTGCCAACCACAGGCGAGGCAGCGGCCGTCGTCACTCAGCTGCGATCGCCCCAGCTCGTACCAGTCACGCTCGATGAGCAACGCGCTGCAACCCGGGCACCAGGTGCTCGACCCGTCGCGGTCGTGGACGTTGCCGGTGTAGACGTAGCGCAGCCCGTTGCGCAGGCCCCATTGGCGCGCCCTGCTGAGGGTGTCGGGGGGCGTGTGGGGGACGTCCATCATCTTGAAGTCGGGGTGGAAGGCGGTGAAGTGCAGGGGCACGTCCGGCCCCAGGTGCTCACCCACCCACGACGTCAGCTGGTCGAGCTCGGCATCGCCGTCGTTGCGGCCGGGGATCAGCAGCGTCGTGATCTCGAACCAGACGTCGGTCTCGTGGCGGAGGTACTCCAGCGTCTCCAGCACCGGCTCCAGGTGGCCGACGCAGACGTGCTTGTAGAACTCCTCCGTGAACCCCTTGAGGTCGACGTTGGCCGCATCCAGATGGGCGTAGAAGTCGCGGCGCGGCTCGGGGCAGATGTAGCCGGCGGTGACGGCGATGGCCTTGACGCCGACCTCGTGGCAAGCGTCGGCCACGTCGCTGGCGTACTCGAGGAAGATGGTTGGGTCGTTGTACGTGAAGGCGACGCTGCGGCAGCCGAGCTCCACCGCGGCGCTGGCGATGGCCTCCGGTGAGGCAGCGTCGGCCAGGGTGTCCATCTCCTTGGATTTGGAGATGTCCCAGTTCTGGCAGAAGCGGCACGCAAGGTTGCACCCGGCGGTGCCGAACGACAGCACCGACGTGCCGGGCAGGTAATGGTTGAGCGGCTTCTTCTCGATGGGATCGATGCAGTAGCCCGAGGACCGCCCGTAAGTGAGCAGGACGACCTGGTCGTCGATGCGACCGCGTACGAAGCACATGCCGCGCTGGCCCTCCTGCATGCGGCAACGACGCGGGCACACGTCGCACTGCAGCCGACCGTCCGGAAGACGATGCCAGTAGGTCGTCGGGTGCGTGGCCGGCGCCTCGCCGTTCACACCTCCACGGTACCCCTGCGCCGACGGCCGCTAGAAGGGCGTGTGGCAGTGCCGAAGCCGGTCGCCCCTGGGGCGACGCCGCACCCGTTTGCCATACTGGCAACCCTTGGCTGGGGGCACGCTTCGTCACGACAACGCCGCAGAACGTACGGCCGGGACCCATCGCAACGGCGACCAGCCGTCGGGACCTGCTCCATCCGCCCGGCCCACCGCTGCAAGTGCTGGGCCTGTTCCTCGGGGCGGAGATCGCGTTCGGCCTGCTGGTGATGGTGCTGACGGCTGTGCTGGTCGGTTCGCCCTTCAGTCGCTGACGGCCCTGCGGGATACCGTCAGGTCGAGGAGGCGACGTACGTCTTGAGCTCCTCGCGGAGCGCAGGCGTCAGCAGCTCACCGGCCTTCGCCACCAGCTCGGTGGTTTGGTAGCCGACCGAGCCCACGTCACAGTCGCGGGTGGCGACCACGCCGAGGCAACTGCCGTCGGCGATGGAGCACACGAACAGGAAGCCCATGTTCATCGCCATGATGACCCGCTCGAGGCCCTCGCCGTCGAGGAGCCGGTCGGACGCCTCCGCCAGGCTGGCGCACCCGGAGATGATGGCGCAGAGCTGGTCGCCCTCCTGCTGGCTCAGCGTGTTCGAGCGGGCGATCAGCAGGCCGTCCGACGACACCGCTACGGCATCGGTCACACCGGCGGTCTCGTCCACGAAGTTGCTGAGCAACCAGTTGAAGTTGCGCGCCTCTTTGGTCAGTGACATCAGCCCTATTGAGATTCCCGGTCCCGCTCGCTGTCCGTGTCGGCCAGGCTGCGCTGCACGCCGGCGGCCAGACTACTGAGGAAGCGCTGGATCTCGGCAGGGTCGACGCCCGGCCCGCGGTCGTCTAGTGCGGCTGCAGGTCGGATGGACGGCGCGCGGCCCGCCGACGCGAGC
Organism: uncultured bacterium; assembly: GCA_963813485.1. Taxonomy (GTDB): domain Bacteria; phylum Actinomycetota; class Acidimicrobiia; order Acidimicrobiales; family VFJN01; genus DASQUK01. The sequence goes on along the minus strand of CAWEZE010000013.1, from coordinate 97,412 downwards.
GGACCGCCCGTGCCGGGATGCTGCGCGCCCCGCACGCGCCGCACCAGCCCGCTGGCGGTGACGGCGGGCGTGCCGCCACCCACGGGGATGGGAGCCGGGGCGGGAACCGGGCCCGGTGATGGAGCCGGCGCCGGCGGCACCGGGGGCGCATCTACCGGGTCCGGCTGCGGCGCAGGCGCGCGGGCGGCACCGGGGGCGCAACCGCGCTCGGGCCGGCGCTCAGACCGGCCGACACCCCTGCCAGTGCCTCCGGAGCCGGTGGGGCCGCCGGCACCGCCGGTGCTGCCGGGGCAACCAGCTCGCGCACGGGTTCGGGTGGCATGGGGGCGATGATCTCCGCCGGCAGGTCGACGATGGCGGCGATGCCGACGACCTCGGAGCCCTGCAGTCGAACGTCGATGCCGTTGCGCGCGGCCAGCGCGGCCGCCACGAAGTGGCCCAGGTGCTTGGAGACCGCGATGGTCGGCGTGTCGGCGCCGGCCAGCCGCTCGTTGGCCCGGGCGATGTCCTCGGCGCTCATGCCCAGCCCGTGATCGATCACCGCCAGCGAGTAACCATCGGGGGTCATGCGTCCCCGGATCTCGACCAGCTCGTGCGGCGGCGAGTGCTTGACGCCGTTCTCTATGAGCTCGGCAAGCAGGTGGGTCAGGTCGGACGCGGCCCCACCCACGATCATCACCGGGTCGAGCGTGCGCACAACGACCCGCTGGTAGTTCTCGATCTCCCCGAGCGCCGCCCGCACCACGTCGAGGACCCGAACCGGTGGGTGCCAGCGCGGGCCCACGTCCGCGTCGCTCAGCACCAGGAGCGACTCGGCGTTGCGCCGCATGCGCGTGGCGAGATGATCGAGCTTGTGAAGCTGGGCGATCCTCTCGGGGTCCGCCTCTCCCTGCTCGAGATCGCCGACCGCGGCCAGCAATCGACTCAGCAGGTTCTGGTTCCGTCGGCCGAGGTTGACGTACGACTCGGCGATGGTCCGCCGTAGCGTCGCCTGCTCGACCGCCAGCCCGATCGCGGAGCGTCGGACGTCGTCGAGCGCGTAGGCCACGTCGCTCACCTCGTCGCTGGTCGTGACCTTGATCGGCACCGGCTCTGGCGGCGCGAGGTCCTGCCCCCAGGGGGCATCGAGTATGTCGGCCACGGCACTGGGGAGCTGCTCCTCGGCCATCGACTGGGCGTCGTGGCTGAGGGCGCGCAGCGGCCGGGTGATCGAGCGGCTGACCCGCCATGCGACGAGCGCAGCCGCGATCACGGCGGCCAGCGCCGCCCCGATGTACCAGCGCCGGCGGGCGTCCGCCTGGGACCGCAGGTCGTCGGCTCGCTGCTCGAGCACGTCGGCGACCTGACCACGGAACGCCAGGTACGGGCCGTCGGCACCGAGCGGTGTCGTGGCCAGCAGCGCAGCCGGGTCGACCGGCGCCCCGCTGGCAATGGCGTCGGAGGCGAACGGCACCAGCCCCGCAACCTGCTGGTTGGCCAGCAGGCGATCGGCGGCGGCGGCGTAGTCACCGGTGCCCTTGGTCTTCACGACCGCGTTGTTCTTCTCGACGTCGCGAGCCACCTTGGACACCTCAGCGGCTGCCACGGGCTCGTCGATGCCCCCCGTGCCCCAACCGGCGTAGAGCAGTTGGTCCACCAGCTGCGCGACCGAGTCGGTGGCGTGGGACGAGTAGTGGACGAGGTCGTCACCTTGGCGCAGGTCGGCGTCGTCGACCACCAGTGCGAAGCGGTCGTGGGAGGCGAAGATGGTCGCCACCATGTCGGTGTACGCGGCGAACACCTCGTGGGCCGCCTCGCGGTTGGCCGGACCCGGGTTGGCGGCGGCGGCATCGACCCCCTCGCGCAGCCCGGGCAAGTCGTCGAGCGTCGAGAGGGCGTTCGCCCAGTCCTCGCGGAGCCGGTCGTCCTGGCCGCTGACCTGCCGGTGAAGCGCATCGTGGGCCTCGTCGGTGCGCTGCCGGGACGCGTCGATGTCCGACTCCTCGAGCTCGATCTGTGTTTCCAGGCCCAGCATCTGGACGAGCGCCGTGTTGCGCTCGTTCTGCAGGACGTTGATCAGGCCGGCATGGCCGATGGATGCAGTCGCCAGCTCGGCCTGGCGAGTGACCGTCCGAGCCTGCGAGGTGCTGGTTGACACGCCGACCGCGGCGCCGACGACGAGGACCAGGAGCGGCACGGCCACGGCGGCGGCCACCTTGACGCGGATCGGGATGCGTCGACCCACCTGTCAGCTCCAATTCGTTTCCTCGACGGGGCCAGAGCAAGCAAGTCGGTTCCCCAGCACCCGACGGAAGCGGCCGGTTACGGAAAGCGTTGTTCTACTACGGCCGTGTGACGACGGCCAGCATGACATACGTCAGGGCACGACGTGCCGTTCCGACCCGGCCTGTGGACAACCTGCTCAATCCACAGGCTTGCATCACTGTGCGCCACTACCTGTCGGAGGGGTCCATGGTCCGACTCAAACCAGCCGGCGATGCTGGCGGCATCGTCGCCATCGACAGCAGCGAGTAGACACCCCGGTACCTGACCGCGCAACCGGCCGGGCGACCGGGCACCGATGCCAGGACGAGGCGGGGGAGCCAATTGCAAGGTCGAGGGCTCCAAACCCGTGTGCGGGCGACGCGGGCCGCTACCCCACCGTGGGCTGTAGCGCCAGCACGTTGAAGGCGCGCACCCAGTCGCTCTTGCCGGCGAGGCGCAGGCTGCCGAGATCTTGCGACTCGACGAGATCTCGCACTCGGTCGTGGGTCGGCTCGTCGACGAGGATCTGACCAGGGCCGGCCGCCGTCTCAAGCCGTGACGCGACGTTCACCGCGTCACCGATGACGGTGTAGTGCATTCGGCGCTCCGACCCGACGTTGCCGGCGATCACCTCGCCGGTCGTGATGCCGATGCCGAGGTGCAGTCGCACGCCCCGCAACATCGGAATCTCGAGGCGCATGATCTCGCCCTGCATGGCGAGGGCGGATCGGACGGCCCGCTCGGGATCGTCGACGTGGGCCACCGGGGCACCGAAGACCGCGATGATGCCATCGCCGAGAAAGCCTGCGACCGTGCCCTCGTGACGCTCGACGGCATCTGTCCCGACCGTCAGGCACTGATTCAGCAGGTCCAAGAACGTCTCCGGCGGATGCTCCGCCGCGAGAGCCGTGGAGCCGCGCACGTCCGCGAACAGCGTGGACACCTCGCGCCGATCGCCGCCCAGCGAGACGGACAACGGATCACGGAGCACCTGCGTCGCGACACTGGCGCTGACGTAGCGTCCCAGCAGGTCGGCGAGCCGATCCTGCAGAGCCTTCGTCCGCAGCAGCGAGCGCAGCCGCGCCGACAGCTCGCTCAGGTCGAACGGCTTGCTCAGGAAGTCGTTGGCCCCGGCCTCCAGTCCGCGTGCCTTGTCCTCGGGACGGTCGAGGGCCGTGAGCAGCAGGATGGGCAGGCCGGCGTGCTCGGGGTCGCGACGCACCCGCTGGCACACCTCGATGCCACCGGGCGCGGGCATCATCACGTCGAGGCAGACGAGATCGGGGTGGTGCTCGGCGATCGCACGGAGCGTGGACTCACCGTCGACCGCATCGACGACGTCGTAACCTTCACGCGTGAGGAGCTTGTGGAGGAGCGCCAAGCTCGCGGGCTCGTCGTCCACGGCAACGATCAGAGGCCGCTCACGGCTCACGGCAGCAGGCCCCGAACGGTGTCGGCGAAGGTCGCGAAGTCGATCGGCTTGCTCAAGTATTCGTCGAACCCGGCCGCACGCGCGCGTTCCTCGTCACCGAGCATGGCGTGGGCGGTAAAGGCGACGATGCGCAGCTTGGCGACCGGACCTCGATCCGCACGGAGTTCGCTCAGTGCCTGCCAGCCGTCCATGTCCGGGAGCCCGAGATCCATGAGCACCAGGTCAGGGAGCTCCTGGCGAGCCAATGCCATGCCGTCGGCGGCAGTGTCGGCCGAGAGCACGTCGTGCCCGGCCGCTTGCAGCAGCTTGGTGGCCAGCGCCCTGTTCGCCGGAGTGTCCTCGATCACAAGGATCGTCGCCACTACAGCTCAGCCTTCCGCGCGGCGGCGCCGTCGTCGAGCATGCGCAGGAGCCGGACCTGCTGGACCGGCTTGCTCAGGTAGCCGTCGACGCCTTCGGGCAGGTCGCCCGGGTCCGCACCGGACAGCACGATCACGCGGATCGCGCTTGTCTCGGGGTCGCGCTTGAGCTCGCGCAGGAGGTCCAGAGCGTCGCGTCCTTGGAGGTGGACGTCGATCAGGATCGCGGCCGGCTTCCTGCGCCGCGCGTCCTCGACCGCGGTCCTCGCGCTCTGGGAACCGATCACGCGGTACCCGTGGCCGCTGACCATCTTCTGCAGCACGTGAACGACCGAGGGGTCGTCGTCCACGCAGAGCAGCACGCGCTCACCGTCACGGGCGGCCACCGGCGGAAGGTCGTCGTTGCCCGCGGGCGTCGGGCGACAGTCGAGCGGGAGAATGAGGTGGAAGACGCTCCCTCGGCTCGGCTCGCTCTCGAACGTGACGTCGCCGCCCATCGCTCGTGCAAGGCGGCGGCTGATCGGCAGCCCGAGACCGGTGCCGGCCGCGGCTCCCTCGGCGTGGTGGAATTCCTCGAAGATCACCTCCTGCAGCTCCGGGGAGATGCCGGGCCCGGTGTCGCGCACTGCGACGTGGAAACGAGCGTCGTCTGTCCCTGCTGAGGTGACCTCCACCTCGCCCGCCTCGGTGAACTTGAGCGCATTCCCGACGAGGTTGACGAGGATCTGACGCACACGCTGGCGGTCGAGCGCCACTTCGGCCGGCGTGCCCGCGTTGTGCCATGCGAAGCGGATCCCCTTCTGCGCCGCGAGCGAGCGGTGCTGTGCGACGACCGTGTCGACGAGCTCCCGCGGATCGAAGGGCTCGACGTCGAGGGTGAGCTTCCCAGCCTCGATCTTCGACAGGTCCAGGATCTCGTTGATCAGCCCGAGGAGGTCCTGCCCGCCGCGCTGGACCCAACGGAGCGACGCCTCCTGGTCGGGGTTGAGCGGACCGTCCACGCCCGCGAGGAGCGCATCGGTGAAGCCGAGGATGGCGGTCATCGGCGTGCGCAGCTCATGGCTGACGTTCGCCAGGAATCGCGACTTCGCCTCGCTGGTCCGCTCGAGCGACGCGTTGGTCTCGCGCAGCCGCGTGGCCAGCCGCCGCTGATCATCGAACAGCGTGGCCAAGCGCTCGCTCGTGCTGTTGAGATCTCGCGCCAGGCCTCCGAACTCGTCGCGGTTCGGCACGTCGACGCGCTGGTCGAAGTTGCCGGCTGTGATGTCGGCGAGCGCTCGTTCCATCTTCCGGACCGGCAGGATGAACGCCCACGAGAGGACAAACCCGAGCATCAGGGCCACGATGACGCTCGCGGCCGAGAAGGTGATCACCATGCCGGTGAAGAGGTCGCGAGCAGACCGGAAGTCGGTCTGGGCGGCGGCCATGTCCTCGTTGGCCGTCGCGATGAGCGTCCTCATCGACTTCTCCAGCTGGTGCGAAGTCGGGTGCTCCTCGTTCAGGTGGACACCAGCAGCCTCGTCCGTGCGGCCTTGTTCGATCAACGCCAGCACCTTCTGGCCGGACCGCCGGTAGTCCTCGTTGACGGTCCTGACGTCCTCGTAGAACGCGGCGTTGGCCGGCTCGGCCCGATGCAGCTCGTCCAGGAGTTGGGCGAAGGTCACCTTGGCCTCCTCGACCTGCCCGTTGTACGTGGCCGCGTCGTCGGGGAGGAGCAGTGCCATCGCCCGGTAGTGGCTCTGGGCCGTCACCGCATAGAGCATCTCCTGCGCCCGGCCGGCCTTGACCTGCGCATCGTCGAGCTCGATCATGCGATCGTTCATCTGCCGGATGACGAGGAGGCTGAGCAGCCCCATCGCCACGAGCAACAAGGCGCCGATGAGGAAGCCGAAGAGCAGCTTGCGGTGGACACCTGCTTTCACACGAGCGACCGCATCGACGACCGGACGCAGCCAGCCCGTGAAGCGCGGCATCTTCGGTTCGGCGGGCGTCATCACCTGGTCACGAGCCATCTCCGGGCGCCGATCTCAGAGTGCGGTTATCGGGAGCATTCGGTACGTCCCATCCTTGGGCTGGCCAGTCTCCCACGTCGAATCGGCGCGATCGTGAACCACCGTGCGTTCGCCGGAGACTCCCGACCTTGTAAATGAGGATGGAGTCGTGGAATCGAACGGACCCACTGGGCGGCGCCGCTAGGGCACCACATGTCGGTCAATAGCGCCGGCCACGCACGAGCACGGCCTGGCGTCTTCGACAGCCCACCCTTGGAGGGTGGCTCCGTCCCCCTCGATCGCCTCGTCGATCAGCGGAACGACCGGACCCGAGTTCCTAGGTCGGCGGAACGGGAGGCACGGGAGCGCCTGGCTGCTCTGCGGGTGGGGCTGGGGCGCCGATGCTGGGTCTGGGCGCGCCAGCGCGGATGCGTCGTAGGCGCGCCCAGTCGCTCTTGGCAGATGCGGCGACGGGCGACCATACCCGGTTGGCCACTTGACGCATTCGTCCACCGGAGGGGTCGCTGTCGGTCGATGCGCCATCGCGGTCGCGGGGAGGCGGCAAATAGTTCAGGTAACTGTCGTGACGCATCTTTCGACGCCATATCTCAGCGACCGTGATCCCAATCGCCGCCCCGATGCCCATCACCACCGCGTACAGCTTCAGCTTGTCCATGGGAACTGTCCCGGTGATCCCGTCACGGCGATGGCCGTGGCTCTCCTCGACGATCGGCAGCGTATGCGCGGGTTAGGCCCGACGCCCACACCTCATCGGTCGGCACCCCGATCTGCCGTGTTGGCGCAACGATCCGTCGCCGCGGAGTGTCCGTCACTACGGCGTTGTCGCGGTACCGTCCGTGGTCGGCGCCTTCATCGTCGCGGACCTCAGCATCAGTGATCGTGCCGTTGTCCCGTTGCTCTACCAGCCGGGTCACGTCGGTCCACCGGGCCCGGTCTCCGTCGAATCGGCGATGCCGCGGTCATGGCGTTCGAACTCGGTCCGGGTGAGCTGCGCCCGCGCCGCCGCATCTTCGGCCGTCCCCACGGCCGGCCCCATCCATAGGCCCCGCACGATGATGTACACGATCGATCCGAGCAGCGGGACAAGGATCAGCACCACCAACCAGCCCGCCTTGGCCCATCCTGACAGCTCGGGGTTGCGGAACAGGTCTCTCACGACGATGACGAAGACCCAGACCAACGCGGCCAGTATGAAAAGAAAGAACGTCGTCCAGATCAGCTGGCCCAACCCGATGTCGGCAAGGACCATCGTGTCCCCCTCGTTCGTGTCTCTGGTATCGCACTTGACACGTTCATCGTCGCGAAGGCTCCACCCGGTTGGGGTGAGTTCGTGGCCCGAACCCGGCAGGCGTCCACCACATTCCGGGCCGGACGGCCGCGGTCGACGACTCCCACTGCCGCGATGGCCCACGCCCAGGGCGACCGAGCCCAGCACTTCGTGCCCTGGGCCCAGTCCCACGACAAGTTCACCTGACGGTCAGGTGCGACCCCCACAGGGGTTCACGCCCACCAGCGGTTATCCACAGGAGCACACAGAGGGGCCGCCTAAATCCACAGGCTTGCTCCCCTCGTAGCTCACAACCATCCTGCCGTACCGTCCCGGTATGCCGACGTTCGAGGTCATCCTGCGGGATCGCACCGTCGAGACCGTCGACGGCGCCGACGCCTACCAGCAGGAAGGTCCCATGACCACCTTCTTCCGCCGAGGTGACCGCCGCGACGTCATCGACTCCTGGAGCACCAGGGTCGCGAGCTTCCGCACCGCCGACCTCCTGGCGGTACGCCGCTGCGAGGCGACCGCGGGGCAACTCCGGGCCGTGGCCGGCGCCGGTTGACCGGCCGTCCGGTCAACCGCTGGCCTGCACCCGCTGCAGGAACGCGGGCTCGTAGTACTTCGAGTTGTCCTGTTGGACAAGCGCCTCGGTAGGGCCGAGGGCGGTCAGCAACCGTTCGCATTGATCGCCGAAGGTGCGGTAGTCGGACATCCAGACCACGAAGATGGCGTTGCCGTCCGCGCGGTCCCGGATCTCCTCGGCGACCCGCGCCGGATCGGCGGCGCGGTTCCGCTCTGCGTAGTCCACCCAGTCGACCCGCTCGGGCGAGCTCAGGGCGGGGTAGGCAAGCTCCACGAGCCCGTCGGGCATCTGGCGCGAGTAGTCGGGCCCGAGCTGGTCGGGGCAGTACACCACCACGTCGCCGGGCTCGGCGTTCTGGGCCACCGCGTCGCCGACCACGTCGGCCTGGGTCCGCTGGTAGTAGTTCACCCAGGCGATGCCGGCCACGCTGACGGCCAGGTAGGCGCCCCCGGCCAGGATCTGGGCGGTCCCGGGGATGCGGGTGATGCCCACCGCCACGGCCAGCAGCACCAGCGGGACGATCACGGCCGCGTAGCGGGACTGGTAGGTGGCGTTGGTGGCATACGAGATCCCGGAGCCGAGCGCCACGACGAGCAGGACGACCGCCAGCTCGCGGCGGACGATGGGGACCGTGCGCAGGTCGAGCGTCAGCTCGTGGCCACCCGAGCGCGCGGTGAACAGGGCCACCAGGAGGAACACGGCCACCATGACGGCGGCCAGCACGCTCTCGATGAGTGCCCCGCCGCCGAGGTCCGTGAGCGTGGTCACGAGGATCGCCGTCGGGCGGAACGGCTCGCCCCAGGGCGTGCCGGTGTTCGCCGACTGGTAGACGAACCCGGGGAGCCAGGGCAGGAACAACAGGCCGCCGGCGGCGACCGCCAGGATCACCCGGCCCGTCTTGGCCCGTTGCTGCGGCCGCCACCACCAACGCGCCGCGAGCACCAAACCCGTCGCCGCCAACAGATAGAAGGACCAGTAGTGGCTGAGCAGCAGGAGGCCCGAGATGAGCGCCAGCGCCGCCAGGCGCCAGGGCCGGGGCTCGATGAGGGCATCCGAGAGCACCAGGTAGCCAGCCAGCACCAGGAGCATCACGAGCGAGTACATGCGGGCTTCGGTGGCGTACCTGATCGAGTAGGGCGACAACGCCACGATCACCAGCGCCCAGCGGGCCCCGGCCTGCCCGGCCAGGCGCCGACCCGCGATCCACGCCAGGGGCAGCGATGCCACGGCGAAGATCCCCGACAGCGCCCGCACGGCGAAGTCGCTCTCCCCGACCACCTCCATCCACCCGTGCAGCAGCACGTAGTAGAAGGGCGGGTGACCGTCGTGGCGCAGCGCCTCGAACAGGTCGCCCAGCGGCAGCCGGGCGATGTTGACGCTGAGCGCCTCGTCGAGCCAGAGCGGCGAGCGCTGCACGAAGCGCAACACCACGCCGGCGACCACCACACCGACGATGACGAACGAGACCAACCGTGGGGGTGCGGTTGTCGATCGTCGAACCGACGCCGGGGACGCGTCGTCGTGGACCCCGTCGGCAGCCAGGGTACGCATGAGGCGGCGATGTTACCAACGGGTTGCAGCGCGAACGCGAACCGTGGACATCCCAGGTGGAAGCCGCGACGACGGGCTTCGATACAGTGGCTTTTCGCGTCCAAAGTTGAGGGAGTGCTCGGCACGTGAGGGGAAGCGAAACAAGCGGGTCCACGTCAGGGCCCGGGGCCCGGCCCCGGGTCGTCATCGTCGGCGCCGGGCCGGCCGGGCTGACCGCCGCCTACCAGCTCGCCAAATCGGGCCACACGAGCACTGTCCTCGAAGCGGACTCCGTTGTCGGAGGGATCAGCCGCACCGTCGAGCGGGACGGCTGGCGCTTCGACATCGGCGGCCACCGCTTCTTCACCAAGGTGCAGGCGGTGGAGGACCTGTGGCATGAGATCCTCGACGACGACGAGTTCCTGCAGCGGCCGCGCAAGAGCCACATCTACTACCGCGGCAAGTTCTACGACTACCCCCTCAAGCCGCTCAACGCACTGCGCAACCTCGGCCCCGTGGAGGCGATTCGCTGCGTCTGCTCGGCGCTGTGGGTCCGGGTGCGCCCGCCGAAGGACCAGTCGACGCTCGAGGGCTACGTCGTCGCCAACTACGGCTGGCGCCTCTACCACCACTTCTTCAAGGCCTACAGCGAGAAGCTCTGGGCCGTTCCACCGTCGCAGATCGCGGCGGACTGGGGCGCGCAACGGATCAAGGGCATGTCGCTGTTCCAGGCGGTCTGGGAGCCCATCCGCTCCCGCTACGCCGGGCGGCGCAGGAACAAGGGCAAGCAGGTCACCAGCCTCATCGAGGAGTTCCAGTACCCGAAGTACGGGCCCGGGATGATGTGGGAGCGGTGCCTGGAACTGGTCGAGGCCGCCGGCACCAAGGTCACGATGGACACGCCGGTCACCCGCATCCGCCACGAGCGCGGCCGGGCGGTCGCCGTGGTGGCCGAGTCGCAGGGCGTCACGACCGAGTACCCCGCCGATCACGTCATCTCGTCGATGCCGTTCTCGCTGCTGCTCGCGGCAATGGATCCGCCGGTGCCCGACGACGTGCGGCGCGCCGCCGACGGACTGGCGTTCCGCGACTTCCTGACGGTGGCACTGGTGGTGCCCGGCGACAAGGTTCAGTGGGACGACAACTGGATCTACATCCACGCCCCCGAGGTCAAGACCATGCGGGTGCAGAACTTCGGCTCCTGGTCGCCATACATGGTGATGGACGGCCGCAACGTCCTCGGTCTCGAGTACACGGTGCACGAGGGCGACGAGTCGTGGAACGCCAGCGACGAGGATCTGGTGGCCCTGGGCACCCGGGAGCTCGAAGCGATCGGCCTGATGAAGGCATCCGACGTCGAGGCCGGCTACGTGGTGCGGATGCCCAAGGCCTATCCCGTGTACGACGAGGGCTACCAGGCCAACGTCGACGTACTGCGGGCGTGGCTGGCCGAGCATGCCCCCAACGTCCACCCCGTGGGCCGCAACGGCATGCACAAGTACAACAACCAGGACCACTCGATGTTCACGGCCATGCTCACCGTCGAGAACATCGTCGCCGGTGCCGGCCACGACATCTGGTCGGTGAACGTGGAAGAGGAGTACCACGAGGAGAAGTCGCCCGCCGCCGGGGCGGGCGCGGCCGCCGCTCGCGGCAGCACCGGGCGCGACGCGCCGATCGTGCCGTCCCGCCCGAAGCCGTGAGGCGATAGGGCCCGCCCGATCAGGGTGGGAAGGAAGTGGTCCGCGCGCTGCGATGCCCGCCCGCCAGGGCGCGGCCGGCGTAGGGCTCGTGGTCGGGAAGCGACGGCGGCACGGTCGGGGTGTGGCGTCGTGTGGTCCACCGCTGGTACAGCGCAACCGCCGCGGTGGCCGCCAACACCACGACCACCGGTTCGGCGGGGGCCCGGATGCGGTGTGCGCCGTAGAACACCACGGTGGCGATGAGAACGGTGATCGGGGGGACGGCGAGCCACCAGCGCGCCTTGGGGCGGTCCGGGCTGCGGCCTCGAACGATCCAACCGACGATGGCCGCGGGCGCGAGCACCCACCACGAGACGATGCCGGCCCACACCGCCCAGCCCGCCTTCTCCTCCCCCCGGTCCAGCGTGACGAGAGAGCCCAGGCCGTAGACGTCGGCGATGCGGCCCAGGCGGGCCAGCACCACGACCGGCACCCGACCGGCGTGGTCGGTGATGTAGTCGACCGCCAACTCGCGGTGCTCACCCGAGCGCAGGGATGCATCAGCCGCGCTCACGTCGGCACCGAGGACGCAGCGGACGTCCCAGCCGCCGACGTCGGTGTAGTAGGTGTTGTCGCAATTCGCGCCCAGCAACGTCGTGCCGTCGTTGGTGGTCAGCAGCACCGGGCGGTCGAAGCGCCCCAGGTTGTAGATGGCCCACGGCGCCAGTGTCAGCAGCGCCGCGCCGACGACGACCACCGGCATCAACGCGCGCCGTCGGTGGCCCGCGGACCGCCACCACGCCAGCACGGCGAAGCCGATGCCGAAGAGGGCGATCTCGCTACGGGTCAGCGCACCGAGCCCGACGAGCAGGCCGAGCACCGCCGCACGCCCGATGCCCGGCCGGCGGTCGAAATCGAGTGCGACGAGCAGAGCGACGGACACGATCAGGCACGCCAGCGACTCCGACATCACCAGCGAGTCGTTGATCCAGAGGTTGGGGTAGACGGCCGCGATGCCGGCGGCCACCAGCCCGACGACCGGTCCCGCCAGGCGGCGACCGACGAGCCCGATGACCGCGACGGTCGCGATGCCGAGCAGCGTCGTCGCAAAGCGCTGCCACACCACGCTGTCGCCGCCGCCCAGGCTCCATGGGGTCAGGTAGAGGGGCGTCAGCGGTCCGTGCTCCGCGCCCGGCAGGTTCGTGATCCCCTCGCGGAACCATTGGCCCTCGCTGTTCCGCCCGGCCTGGATGCTGTAGTACAGCGAGTCGTTCAGCATCAGGCCGTCGTCGGCCTTGACGACGAACAGATAGCCCAGCCGCCACGCCGCGCCCAGCGCCGTGATCAAGGCGAGACGCTGTCTGAAGACGCGCTCGGTCATCGGCGCTCCCGAGTGGCCACGCACAGGACCGAGGTGCCGAGCGGCAACGAGGCACGGCCGAGCAACGCCCGTTCGGCGGAGGTCAGGGCCCTCGCCGCGGCGTCGATGGCGGACGAGCTCTGGTCGTGGCCGATCTCCGCGGCGCCGCCGCTGAGCGCCTTGCGCTTCAACCACATGGGTGGCACGAGCCAGCTGAAGACGTGGGTGAGCAGCAGCGGTCGGAAGCCCACCGACGCGAGCTCGGCTCGCAGCGCTGGCCGGGTGTAGCGGCGAACGTGCCCGACCTGCTCGTCGAAGGGGCTCCACAACCACCGGTGAGCGGGCACGTTCACGACCAAGCGGCCATCGGGCGCCAGCACACGAGCTGCCTCGGCGAGTGCGGCCATCGGGTCTTGGAAGTGCTCGATCACGTCGAGGAGGCAGACGACATCGGCGGCACCGTCGGCCAGCGGCACGTGGCGGACCGACGTCCGCACCGTGGCCAGGCCGTACCTCCTGCGGGCCTCGGTGGCCAGGGCCGCGTTCCCCTCCACCAGGATCACGCGGTTCCGCGGCCATCCCAGCATCGTCGTCACCCCGCCGGACCCACCCCCGATGTCGACCAACCAACCCCGCTCGATCCCTGGCGGCTCCGTGCGTTGCAGCGCGGTCGCGACCAGCGCCGCCTTGCTGCGGTACCACCAGTGCGACGCGTCGAACGCGGCAAGCTCGCTCGCGTTGGTGTCGTCGTACACCTCGGTGCCCACGCTCATCGGTCGGCAACGATCGGCTCGACGAACACGGCCACCGTGAGCCGGTCGGCCTGGTACTGCAGGTCTGCGTAGTGCGCGAGAACCTCGTCCCAGCGGTCGGGCACTCGGAGCCGGTCGTCGGCGACCAGCCCCGCAAGCGCACGCGAGGCGAACAGGTAATCGGCGTCGCGGAGCTGAGCGTCGGTCAGGTCGGCCGAAGCGCCCGCCGACACGACCCGGTCGCCCAGGAGCCCGCCGTCGGTGATGAACTCCCGCAGCGCCTCCTCCGCGGCCGCCAACTCGTCCGCTTCCGCTTGGCTGAGGGCCTCGACGAACGCGACCCGCCGGGCTCCGTCCGCAACCTCCCGAGCCGCATCACCCTCCCGCACGAACAGGCGCAGCGACGCCCGTCCCTCGTACGCGCGCTCCGGGCCGACCTGGCGGACCAACCCGGCGTCCTCGACGAACCAGGGCACGTCGAGGCGCTGGAGCTCCACCATCACCGGGAACGTGTAGGGCTCGGCAAAGCGTTCGCCCGTCACATCGATCAGGACCCCCCGTTCGCCGCGCAGCGAACCGAGCTGAGGCAGCAGCTCCCGCACGGTCGGGATGGCGTTGGCGTCGGCGGCCGGGCCCACGCGGGCGTTCATGGACGGCAGGTTGAGCCCACACAGCACCACGGTCGCGAGCGCCACGAGGCCGACCCCGACCCGCCCGACCCGTCCTCGCATGGCGGTGACGCCGGCCATCACCAACGCGAAGGTCACGAACGCGGCCACCGGCCACAGCCAGCGCATCTGGTGCGACGCCAGGTTGAAGATGCCGATGGGCATCGTCGCCGCCCCCACCACCGCCACGGCCAGGACGGCCGTCCCCGTCGCCACGAGCGAGGCCACGGGCCGGTCGGCGCGACGCCATGCGGAGCGCAGTCCGACGGCCAGCAGCACGGCGAGCACGCCCAGGCCGACGAGCGAGCTGGCGAGCGACGGCAGCGAGTCGCCGGGGACGAACTGCTCGGACACGGAGGGCCGGCCCCACCACGGCGGCAACGCCAGCAGGGTGGCGACGTACCGCGGGGCGTCGCCGAGGCCCACCCGGGCCCCGGTTTCCCCGGCGCTCGAGGCCAACCGACCCAAGTTGCCGCGGCCCTCGCCGAAGATCTGCTCGATGACTGGCTGGGCCCAGCAGGCGAGCGCGACGATCACCGACACGGCGACGTAGCGCAATGTGCGGCGCCGCAGCGCCGGCCAACCCTCGGCATCGAGGCGGCGCGAGCGCCACAGCCGAAAGCCGGCGGCCGCCACCGCGAACGCGCCCAGGGTCGGGACGAGCAGCAGGTAGCCGACGTGGGTCTGCGCGATGTAGCTGCCCAGCCCCACCGCCCAGGGCAACATGACCAGGTCGCCGGCCGCCAGTGCCCAGACCATGAACAGGAAGCACAGGAACGGGAAGATCAGGCTGTGGGGCTGCCACGGTTCGAAGAGCAGCTCGCTGCCCAGGGCCCAGCCGAGCCCGGTCACCGCCGCCATGGCCACCACCACGGCGGTTGGCCCCGCCTGGCGGCGGGCGATCACCACGATGCCGAGTATCGAGGCGATGTTGACGAGCGCGACGCCGACCGCCAGCCCCGCGTCCGGGCCCCCGAACCTCACCGGGATGGCGAGAACGTCGAACAGCAGCGGACCGGCGTTGTTGACGTCGAGTCCGATCGCGATCGACGCCGAAGTCCACGAGCCCAGCAACGGATGGTGTTCGGTGAGCACGTCGGCGGCGCGGATGCTGAAGTACGCGTTGTCGCCGATCGCCCGCCAGTCGCCGCTGATCGCCCGCGCCGCCGCCACGATCACCGGCAGGATCGCGGCGATCACGCACACGATCGCCAGGAGTTCGACCCGGCCGGAGGCCGGGGCCGCTTCCCCCCCGGCGGAGGGCGGTAGCGAACGGGTGTCGCTGAGGATGCGGGGCCGCTGTCGGCGCACTTCGCCGACGGCGGCCTGGGCCGGAGCGGCCCGGTGGCGAAGCCGCCAAGAGCGGGAGTCACGGCGTCGGAGCCCCGCACCGGAGGCGACAGGACCCGTGAGCGGGGGTGCGGGCGGGCGGAGCCGGCTCATGCGAAGGTGTCCGGCGGCGCGATGAAGACCGCCGTGCGATCGCCCAGCTCGAGCATGCGCGTCATCAGGCGCTGGGTGTGATCGGATACGCGGTCGTCGATCGATGCACCGAACAGGTTGCCGTCCACGAGCGGAACGAGGTCGTCGAGCCCGGTGGCGCGCAACTCGTCGATCACGACGGTACGAAGCCTCGCGAACTCGGCCTGTTCGGCCGCGTCGCGAGGCTCGACATACGCCACCTCCAGGGCCGCGGGCTGAGCGCGCCAGCGGTCGATGTTGGCGCCCGTGGCGAGGACGACGAGGGCGGTGGCGTCGTCGGGCCCGATGACTCGATGATCCGTGATCGGCACGTGGAGGACGTCCGTCATCCCGGCGTCGAAGCCCGCCCGCTCCAGCTCGCTCACCAGGCCGTACGACTGCGACCCGAAGTACAGCGCATCGCTGAAGGCGACCATGTAGCGGCCGTCGCGGCCGGTCGCGGCGCCCTCCCCGCGATCGAGGGCGGCCATGGTCTCTGGCAGCACCGCACCGAGCGCCGACGAGAGGTGCGGCTCCGGCGGGTCGGCGTCGAGGGCGTCGACCGTCAGCGCCACCGAGCCGACACCGACGGCGGCCACGAGCGCGACGGTGGCGGCGTTGGCGATCGGTCGGCGGCGCGGCCCTGCCCATGCCGAGATCGCCGCCAGCGCCGTCCAGCAGACGGCGAGCACCAGCAGGGCCGCGGTCCCCCAGGCCCAGAGCATGAGGTAGTACCACTCCTTGCCGAGGATGCGGCCCATCGAGACGACGCCGAGCGCGAGCGACACGGCGACCACGAGGTGGAGTCGCATGAGTGGCCGGTATCGCAACCGCACCGACGCCGCGGCGGCCGCTCCCCAGGCCAGCAGAGCCACGACGCCGGGGACCACCGACCCGTCGGGGTCGGACGACGGATCCGGGAGGGAGCCCACGGCACCCGAGTCGCCGATCACGAGCCCCGGAACGTCGAGGTGGAGCAGCGCCAGCTCGACCCCTCGCCCGAAGCCGACCGGCTCCTCGTCGGAGGGGGTCACCAGGTGGTCGTAGACGGCCCGCATGTTGCCGGGATCGTTGATGGCCTGGTCGACGAGTGGCGGCACCCAGAGCGCGAGTGCGAGGACCAGCGACGCGGCCGTCCATCGGGCGACGCTCCGGCGCGCCGCTGAGCTCCGGGCAGCACCCCGCCAGGCCACGGCCAGCACCAGGATCGTCAGGACACTGAGCCCCGCCGCCAGCCCCAGGTACGGCACGTGCGTCTGCGCACAGAACGACGCCGCGAAGACGGCCACCGGCAACATCGCGAGGTCGTGACACGCAACCGACCACACAGCGAGCAGCAGCACGACCCACCACAGCAAGGGCAGGTACGGGTTCCACGGCTGGGTCAGCATCGTCAGCCCGTAGCCCGACACCAGCACTACCAGCAAGGCCGCGACCGCGATCCCCAGGCGGATGCCACCCCGCCGCACGGCGATCAGGAGCGCGGTGCCCAGCGCTGCCAGGTTGAGCACGACCGTCGCCGCCTGCATGGCCCATGCCGACGAACCGAACAGACGGTAGAAGGGCGTCAGCAGGTAGAAGCTCAGCGGACCGGGGTGGCTGCCCTGCTCGGCCAGGCTGGGGCCGATGCGGCCGGGCAGGCCGATCAATGGCGTGTGACTCGTACCGACGTCACGCAGGCGCAGCTCGGTCATCGCCAGGTCGAGCACCGGATACCAATGGGGCCGCCGGAGCGCCACGGCGGCCACGACGAGAGGGAGCCCCACCAGGATCAGGAGCCCGCCGACGATCAGCCAGCGAGGCGCCCGCCGTTGACGGCTCTCTCCCTGGTCAGCGGCGTCGTCGGTGGCCTTCGGCTCGGGTGCCCCGGCGACCTCGACGGCGCGCGTCCCGACCGAAGACATGGCGGCCGAGTATAGGAGCGGGCCATCGCGCGGAACGGGAACGACCCAAGTGCATGAGCGAATGGGCACGTCCTCATGGCTCACGGCGGTCAGCGCTGTCGGGGAGGCCCAGCTGTTGAGCTGCGCACCGGCAGCAAATCTCCACGGGGGGGTGCCCTTGGGGGCGCCCTATCCGCTGGACCTCTATCCTGCCCACCCCGTGGAAGACGTGGCGGGCAGCACGGTGACACACGAGGTGCCACAGGTGCCTCCCGCCGAACCGTCGCCGAATCGCCGTTGGGCCCGGCCCTGGGTGCTGCCGCTGGGAGTGGTGGTGCTGGCCTGCGTGCTCCCGCTGATCGAGCTGTGGCGGGCGCCGGGTCCACCCATGGAGGAGGGCTTCATGCTCGTCTTCCCGGAGCTGGTGCTCCACGGCGAGATCCCCAACCGCGACTTCCTGCACCTGTACGGTCCCGGGAGCCTGTGGGTCCTCGCCGGCGTGTTCAAGGTGTTCGGCACGACGTTGGCGACGGAGCGGGTGATCGGCTTCCTGCAGCAACTCGGCGTGGTGTTCGGCGTCTTCGCCGTGCTCCGTCCCTGGGGTCGCTGGGTGGCGGCGGCCGGCGGCGCCATGACGGCGGTCATCCTCGTCCCCACCATCGGGCTCACCGCCCTTGCCTGGACCGGCGGCCTCGCGCTCGGCCTCTGGGCGCTCAACCACGCCCTCGGCGCGGTCGATGCCGCCGCGGGCTCGTCCCGCCGCCGGCGGGGGCTGGTCATCGCCGGGCTCCTCGCGGGCGCGGCCCTGCTCTACAGGCCCGACCTCGTGGTTGCCATCGGCTTGTCGTCAGCCGTGCTCTTGTGGGGGCTCGAGCGCGGGGACCGCCTGCGGTTCGCCGGTGCCGTTGCGCTCGCGCTCTCGCCCTACCTCCTGCACATGGCCTTGGCGGGCGTCGGCAACGTCGTGGACGGCCTGGTCCTGCAGCCGGTGTTCGAACTGCGCCCCGGGCGTAGCCTGCCGTTCCCCCCGTCGTGGGACCACTTCGACGGCTTCCTCCAGCGGGCCGGGGCGCTGATCGAGCCGTCCTGGCCGCTGCCGGCTCCCGCCACGCCGGCGCAGCTCAGCCTGTGGCTGGGGCTGCTGTTCGCCGCCAACGCCGCGCTGCTGGTCATGGGGGTCCTGGCCTGGCGCCGAGGCGACCGCCGCCTGCTGGCACTGGCGCTGTTCAGCATCGGTTTGCTGCCCCAGGCGATCCAGAGGGCGGACTCCACCCACCTCGCCTGGGTGAGCTGCGTGCCGCTCGGTCTGCTGCCGGCGGCGGTGGTCGAGGCGCAGCGCACGTGGCGGCCGCGCTGGCGGCCCGAACGAACCGTCATCCTGGCAAGCGCGGTGCCGGTGGTAGCCACCCTGGCGCTCGCGCCCACGTTCGTCTGGGGCGTCTACGCCGACTACGTGGGACGCAGCTTCGGATTCAGCGAGATCGAGGCCGGCACCATGCGGCGCGGTGACCGCGTGTTCCACTACGGCCGGCTCGACGCGGTCGAGGCGGTCAACGACATGCTGCCCGACGTCGCTCGGATCGCGCGGCCGGGCGACAGCCTGTTCGTGGGGACCGGCGACCTCCGCAAGACCCCGTACAGCGAGGCCTTCCTCTACTACCTGTTGCCGGAGCTGGAACCAGCGACCCAGTACATCGAGATGGATCCCGGCATCGCCAACGCCGACGATTCGGGCATGGCGGACGAGCTCCGCAAGGCCGACATCGTGATCCTGTCGTCGATCAGGGACGACTGGGACGAGCCCAACGACTCACGCGTACTCGGCCCCAACGAGCCGAACGAGGTGATCGAGGACGAGTTCTGCCTGGTGGAGTCGTACGGCCAAGGGCTGTTCGGGCGCGGGCTCTACGAGCTCTACCGGCGCTGTTGACCGAGGCGTGGCGCCTCGCAGACGGCCCATGCCCGCCCGTCCGAGAGCAGGAAGTGGACGATCACGAGGAGTAACGTCCCAAGCCACGCCGACTGGGGCTCTGCATGAGGACGCTGACGATCATTCCCACGGAGTCCGGGAGCACATGAGCACGGCAACGGTCACCGAGCCGGTGGGGACGCCGCCCCCCGGGCGCACCACCCAGGTCGACATCATCGTGCCGGTGCACAACGAGGCCCACGTGGTGGCCGGCAACGTGCGCCGGCTCCACGGCTACCTGTCCGACCACTTCCCGTTCTCCTGGCGCATCACGGTGGTGGACAACGCCAGCACCGACGGCACGTGGGCCATCGCCCAGCAGTTGGGTGCGACGCTTACGGGTGTCCGGGCACTGCACCTCGACCGCAAGGGGCGGGGGCTTGCGCTCCGCACCGCGTGGAAGCAGAGCGACGCCCAGGTCGTCGCCTACATGGATGTCGACCTCTCCACCGACCTCGACGCGCTGCTGCCCCTCGTCGCCCCGCTGGTTTCCGGCCACAGCGACATCGCCATCGGCTCGCGCCTCACCCGTGGTTCCCGCGTGGTCCGCGGGCCGCGCCGGGAGGTCATCTCGCGTGCGTACAACCTGCTGCTGCGGCTCGTGTTGCGCACCCGCATCCGGGACGCGCAGTGCGGCTTCAAGGCCGGACGCGCCCCTGCGGTGCGGGCACTTCTGCCATTGATCGAGGACGACGGCTGGTTCTTCGACACCGAGCTGCTGGTCCTGGCCGAGCGGTCGGGCCTGCGGATCCACGAGGTGCCCGTCGACTGGGTCGACGACCCCGACACGCGCGTCCAGCTGTGGCGCACAGCGGTCGCCGACCTGAAGGGCGTCTGGCGAATCCTGCGTCACCCCCGCTGGCTCATCGACGACGGGATGGCGGGCGTGGTCCGGCCCGACCTGCCCGTCGGGCTCGGTCCCCAGCTCGTGCGCTTCTCCACCGTCGGTGTGGTGTCGACGGTGGTGTACGTCGTCCTCTACGCCCTCCTGCGCTCGCCGCTCGGCCCGTGGTGGGCCAACACCGCCGCGCTCCTGGCCACCATGCTCGGCAACACCCAGGCCAACCGCGCGTGGACCTTCCGGCGCGGCGGGCGCAAGGGCCTCGTGCGCAGCTACGCGGCCGCCGGTGCCGCGTTTCTCGTGGGCCTCGCCACGTCCACGGCGGCTTTGGTCGCGGTGCGGGCAGTCATCGACGATCCCCCACTCCTGGCCGACATGATCGCGCTGGTGCCGGCGATCATCGTGGCCACGGCGGCGCGGTTCCTCCTGTTCCGTCACTGGATCTTCCGGCCCGGCCGCGTGCCTTGATGGGTTCGTGATGCCGACGTCACCACGGGCTAACTTGCGCAAGCCCGCATCCGACCCGGGCTCCCGTATGAGGACCCTGATCATCATCCCGACCTACCTCGAGGCCGAGAACATCGCCGAGGTCCTCCGCGAGGTGCGGACGTCCGTTCCCGACGCCGACATCCTGGTCGTCGACGACAGCAGCCCCGACGGCACCGCCGAGTTGGCCAAGGCGACCGGCGACGAGCTCGGCCGGATCGACACCCTCGTCCAGGCCGGCAAGGGCGGCCTCGGCGTCGCCTACCGAGCCGGCTTCGCGTACGGGTTCACCCGCGACTACGACGTCATCGTCCAGATGGACGCCGACTTCTCGCATGAGCCCACGGCATTGCCCGAGCTCCTGGGCAAGATCGATACCGGCGCCGACGTGGCCATCGGATCGCGGTACGTGTCCGGCGGCAACATCCCCAACTGGCCTGCCACCCGCCGGGTCCTGTCCCGGGTGGGCAACTTCTATGCCTCGACGCTGCTCGGCCTGGGGATCCGCGATGCGACGTCCGGGTTCCGGGCCTACCGCGCCCCGGTCCTCCGGTCCGTGGTCGCGGGCGCCACCCGCGCCACCGGCTACGGGTTCCAGGTCGAGCTCGCGTACCGGGCCCATCACCTGGGCGCACGCATCGTCGAGGTGCCGATCACGTTCAACGACCGGGTCCGGGGCGTGTCGAAGATGTCGTGGCACATCATCGGCGAGGCCATGTCGCTCGTGACCTGGTGGGGCGTGCGCGACCGGCTGCTCCGGCGGGGCCGCCGACCCGACGGCCCGCTGGTCGACGAACAGCCCTCCGAGGCCGATCCGGTCGGGGCGGTTGTCGACTCCGACGGATCCGGCACCGCCAGCACCGCGTCGGAAACGCCCGCAGGAGCGGCCGCCGACGCCTGACGGCTCAGTACGGCCAGGTCTCGCCGTCGTGGCCGAGCAGACGGGCGAGCTTCCCCAGCCGGATCACTACGAGCGCTTTGATCGCCAGGTTGCGGGCGAACCAGGGAACCTGGGCCAGTTGGCGGCCGACGTTGGCCAGGCGGGCGCGTCCGGCGAGCGGCTCCCTGCGGTATTCGGCCAGTGAGCGAGTGCGGCCTGCGTACCGCCACCTGCCCGTGAGTGCCAGCTCCGCGGCGATGGCCGTGGTTACGCCAACCGACGAGAAGGCGTCGTGGATCAGCATCGATCCCCCGGGGACCACTCGAGCCCCCCACCACCGGATGTCGTCACGGGCCGGCCCGAAGCGATGCGCGCCGTCGATGTGCAGCAGGTCGATGGGCCCGGTCACGTCGCCCAGCGCCTCGTGGCTGAACTTGCGCACGTAGGACACGCGGTCGCGCACGCCGGCCCGTTCCAGGTTGGCCAGGAAGGCCTCGCTGTCCTCGGCTGCGGCCTCGGCGAAGCCGTGGATCTCCTGCGGACCCCGGTCGTTGCCGGCATGGGGATCGATGGCGAGGATCACGGCCCCGGCCGGCGCGGCGCGGGCGATGGCGATCGTCGAGCGGCCCCGGAAGCTCCCGATCTCGACGATGCGGCCAGCGGCTGGCACCGCCGCCGCCCGCTCTGCCACGCGGGCCAGCTGGTCGGGGCTGAACCAGCCCTCGACCTCGTCGAGAGCCGCCGCCGGGTCGGTCGGCAACAATGGATCGGTGGTCGCCATGGGCTGCCTGCGCCTGCTCCCTCTCCCCGTCACCCGTCCCGGACTAGCGTGCACGGCTTGGTCACGTTAGCTGCGGGAGGACGACGACGAGCATGAGCGACGCCGTGCACCACCCCGCCGACCCCGCCGACCCCGCCGACCCGGCCGGAGCACCCGACCGTGACCTGCCCGGCCAGCCCATCGCCAAGATCGGCGACCTGGCGGCGTCTGCGGGGATCCGGCGCATACACGTGCTCGCGTGGCGTGACCTCGACGACGTCGAGGCCGGGGGCTCCGAAGTCCACATCCACGAGGTGGCCAGGCTGTGGGCCGCCGCCGGGCTCGAGGTCACCATGCGCACGTCGTGGGCGCAGGGCCAGCCCACCCGGGCGGTCCGCGACGGCTACACCGTGATCCGCCGAGCGGGACGGCACATGGTCTTTCCCCGGGCGGCCACGGCCGAGCTGTTCCGGCGGACCGGGCCGCGCGACGTGCTGGTCGAGATCTGGAACGGCATGCCCTTCCTGAGCCCCGTCTGGAACCCGGGGCCGCGGGTCATCTTCCTCCACCACCTCCATGCCGAGATGTGGGCCATGACCCTGGGACCGAGGCTGGGTGCGCTGGGCGAGCTGTTCGAGCGGCGCGTGGCGCCGCCGCTCTACCGCCGCTCGGCGATCGCCACGCTGTCCGAGTCGTCGAAGCGGGAGTTGGTGGGCGAGCTCGGCTTCTCGGCCGACCGCGTCAGCGTCGTCCATCCCGGCGTCGACCCCCGCTTCTCGCCCGGTGGCGCTCCCGAGTCGCCCGAGCCTCTGGTGGTGGCCGTCGGGCGGCTGGCACCGGTCAAGCGCTACGACGCGCTGGTACGCGCCGCGCACGCCGCCCGCCGACAGGTCCCGGACCTGCGACTGGAGATCGTCGGCGAAGGCTTCGAGCGGCCACTGATCGAGTCGGTCGTCGACGAGCTCGACGCGGGGGCGTGGGTCACGCTTCGAGGTTCGGTCACGGAGTCCGAGAAGATCGATCTCTACCGGCGGGCGTGGATCATCGCCTCGGCCTCGGCGCGCGAGGGCTGGGGCATGACCCTGACCGAGGCGGCCGCGTGCGGCACGCCGGCGGTGGCGACCCGCATCGCCGGCCACGAGGACGCAGTCCTCGACGGTGTCAGCGGCGTGCTCGCCGCCCACCACCCGGAGGCGCTGGGGGCGGCGATCGCCCGGGTGCTCGGCGACCGCGCGTTCCGGCATCGGCTCGGGCGCGGCGCTGTCGACCGAGCCGCGGAGCTCACGTGGAGCAACACCGCGACCCGAGCTCATGCGTGTCGTCGCTTTCGAGGTGTCGCGGCGCCACTCACGATGAAGAACCCCCTCCCGCGACCGGCTCCGACCGGACGCCTGTCGGCGCCCAGCCTCCGCGCCGTGCTCCCCGCTCTCGGCGTCCGGCGCACGCGCTCGGGCCACGGTCTCGCTTTCGCTCGCCCTCAGGACAGTCGGTCCGCCTGCACCTGGGGCTGGCCGCGGCTGCCTACGTCCCGCTGTTGCTGACGCAGCCCGGCTGGGTGAGCGCCGACACCAAGACCTACCTGTACCTCGATCCCGCCAAGCTCCTGAGCCGCTCCTGGTCGATGTGGGACCCGTCGATCGGACTCGGGACGGTCACCCACCAGTACATCGGCTTCCTGTGGCCGATGGGCCCCTTCTTCTGGCTGGCGGACATCGCCGGTATCCCCGACTGGGCGGCCCAGCGGCTGTGGTGGGGCACGATCATCTTCGCGGCCGGGTCGGGCGTCGCATACCTGCTACGGACGCTGGGTTGGCGGGGTCCGGGCGTCGTCGTCGCCACCTTCGCCTATGCGCTGTCGCCGTACCTGCTGACGTTGATGGCGAGGCTGTCGGCCATCCTGTTGCCGTTCGCGGGCCTGCCGTGGCTGGTGGCGTTCACGATCCGCACGGTCCGCACCAAGGGCTGGCGCTACCCGGCACTGTTCGCGCTCACGGTCGCAACCTGCGGCAGTGTCAACGCCACGGCCCTGCTGCTCGTGGGACTGGCGCCGGCGCTGTGGCTCGTCCACGCGGTGTGGGTCGCCAAGGAGGTGACACTGCGCCGGGCGGTCACGGCCGTGTTCCGACTCGCGGTCCTGACGATCCCGGTGTCCGCGTGGTGGATCGCCGGGCTCACCGTGCAGGCGACCAATGGCATCGAGATCCTGCGCTACACCGAGACCGCCCGGACCGTCTCGGTGGTCTCGGTCAGCCACGAGGTGCTGCGGGGCCTCGGCTACTGGTTCTTCTACGGCAGTGACCGGCTCGGTCCCTGGATCGAGCCCAGCACCTACTACACGCAGTCGCCCGGGCTCATCGCCCTCACCTTCCTCCTGCCGATCGCGGGCCTCGCCGGAGCCGTGATCGCCCGGTGGCGCCATCGCGCCTACTTCGTGATGCTGGCGGCCACGGGTGTCGCCGTCGCCGTCGGCGCCTACCCGTGGGAGGACGGTCCCCTCTGGCCCTGGCCGCGCGTCGTCAAGCGCTTCCTCCTGACCGACGTCGGCATGTCGATGCGCAGCCTGCCGCGGGCCGTTCCCCTCGTGGCCCTTGGGTTGGCCGTACTGCTGGGCGCAGGGCTGACCAGCGTGGTGCGACGCTGGCCCCGCTGGAACCGGCCGGCGCTCATCGGCGGCATCGCCGTGGCGGCCCTCGCACTCCCGCCCCTGTGGCTCGGGCAGTTCGTGCCGGAGAACCTGCGGCGCCGCGACATCCCTGCCTATTGGCAGGAGGCAGCCGACCACCTCGAAGCCGAGGGCCACGACACGCGTGTGCTGGCGGTGCCGGGCAGCGACTTCGCCAGCTATCGCTGGGGCAACACTGTCGACCCCATCCTTCCCGGCCTGGTCGACCGTCCCTCGGCGCAGCGCGAGCTCATCCCCTACGGATCGCCGGCGTCCGCCAACCTCCTCAACGCCTTCGACCTGCGGTTCCAGGAGCGCACCGCCGATCCCGACAGCGTCGCCCCCATCGCCCGGTTGCTGCGGGCTGGCGAGGTTCTGGTGCAGAGCGACCTTCAGTACGAGCGCTACAACACGCCCCGGCCGCGCAACTTCTGGGACCTGATGACATCAGCCCCCGGGCTGGAGGAGCCGGACCAGTTCGGGCCCCACGAGCCCAACATCACCGTCCCCGAGGTTCAGCTCGACGACGAGCTGACCATCCTGACCGATCCTGCGCTGCCCGATCCCCCTGAGCTGGGCACGTTCCCGGTGAGCGACCCGGTGCCCATCGTGTCGGCCCACGGGCCTGGAAACGCGCTCCTCGTCGCTGGCGACGGGGCGGGGCTGGTCGACGCCGCCGGCGCCGAGCTCATCGACGGCACCGAGCTCGTCCGGTACAGCGCCAGCCTCGACGACGACCAGATCGCCGCCGCGCTCGACGAGGGCGCCGCCCTGCTCCTCACAGACTCCAACCGCAAGCGGGGCGAGCGCTGGACCACTATCCGCCATACCCGTGGGTACACCGAGGCCGCCGACGAAGAGCCCCTCGTCGCCGACATCAGCGACAACCGTCTTCCGGTGTTCCCCGACGCCACCAGCGACACGCAGACCGTGTCGGTCTACGAGGGCGGCATCGAGGCGAGGGCGACCAGCTACGGCAATCCGGTCACGTTCACACCCGAGGAACGGGCCGCGTACGCCGTCGACGGCGACCCCGAGACCGCTTGGCGCACGGGGGCGTTCTCTGACGCCCGTGGCGAGCGCCTCGAACTGACGCTGACCAGCCCGGCGACCACCGACCGCATCACCCTGCTGCAGCCCACCACGGACCCACGCAACCGCTTCATCGAATCGGTCCGGCTGCGGTTCGACGACGGCGACACGACGGATGTCGATCTCACGCCGCAATCCCGCGACGAGCCCGGCGAGGTGGTGACGTTCCCCCGGCGCACGTTCCAGAAGTTGTCGCTCGAGATCCTGTCCGACACCGCCGGTGACAACGTCGCTCGCTACGGGCAGTACTCCAGCATGGGCTTTGCCGAGGTGACGATCGGTGACGACGACGCCCGTCTCGACGAGATCGTCCGTCTCCCCAACGACCTGCTCGAGGGCGCCGGCGCCGATTCCATGGACCACCCGCTGGCGATCAGCCTCAACCGCCTGCGCCAGGACCCCAGCGACACCACCCGCCTCGACGAGGAACCAGCCTTGCGACGAAGGTTCACGCTTCCGTCCGCCCGCAGCTTCTCCCTCGGCGGCGAAGCCCGCCTCTCGCCCCGGGCCGATGCCGCCGCGATCGACGGACTGTTGGGGCGGCCGCACGACGGCTCGGCGACCTGGGCCCGCGCCAGCAACAGCCTCGCAGGCAGCCTCGAGGTCGCCAGCGCAGCCTTCGACGGGGATCCGGCCACCGCCTGGAACACCGCCCGCACCAAGCCGAACCGTCAATGGGTCGAGGTCAACCTCCCCGAGCCCCAGACCATCGACCAGCTCCCCCTGACGATCGTCGCCGACCGGCTGCACTCTGTTCCCACCGAGATCGAGCTGACCGTGGACGGGCGGTCGCTGGGGCGGTTCCCCCTGCCCGCCATCGAGAGCCAGGACGAGCAGAACGCCACCGCCGCGGTCGACGTGGCGCTGCCCGAGCCTGCGACGGGGTCGTCGTTCCGGGTGCGGTTCACGGGCATCAGGGCCGTGACCACCAATGACTGGTCGAGCAACCGGGCCGTCGACCAGCCTGCGGCGCTGGCCGAGATCGGCCTCCCGGGACCGACCGTCCCCGCCCGCTCCGACACGTTCGACAGCGGGTGCCGGGACGACCTGCTCAGCATCGACGGTGAACCCGTCACCGTGCGGGTCACCGGGAGGATGGACGCCGCCCTGGCACGCCAGCCGCTCGCGATCGCGACCTGCGGCGACAACGCCGGTCCCGTCGAGCTCGACGGCGGTGACCACGACGTCCGCGCGATCCCCGGCGATCGTCCGGGCGATCGACCTCGACCAGCTCGTGCTGCGCTCGGCGGCCGGCGGTGCGGCATCTTCGGCGACGGGCCCGCTGGTGGCCGAGGCCATCGCCGCCCGCTCCGACGGCGCGGTCGCCGCGACCCCCCGTGTGACCGTGGTGCACGAGGGCCAGGACCAGGTGGAGGTGGAGGTCTCGGGCGCGAGCCCCGGCGAGCCGTTCTGGCTGGTGCTGGGCCAGAGCTTCAACGAAGGCTGGACTGCCAGCGTCGACGGTGACGGGATCGCCGACCCCGAGCTGGTCGACGGGTTCGCCAACGGCTGGCAGGTCGTACCCGACGCCGAGTCGTTCGTCGTCGACCTACGGTTCGCGCCCCAGCGACGCGTCGACCTCGCCATCGCGGTGTCGGCGGTGGCGGCGGCCGTGTGCCTGCTGCTCACCATCCGCCGGCCGCGGTCGGCGATCATCGCCCCGTCGGCCCTCGCCGAGCCCTACTCGAAGGTGCTGGCGTTCCGCTACGACGGCGCGCTGCCCACCATGCGCACGGCGGTACTGACGGGGGTGGGCGTCGGCCTGCTGGGATTCGTGGTCGCGGGCCCGGCGGTCGGGGCGGTCGTCGGCACCGCCGCCGGCCTGGGCGCACGCCACGAGACGTTCCGACGCTGGCTGCTGCTGGCGAGCCCGCTCGCCCTCGGCGTCGCCGCCCTCTACGTCCTCTACATCCAGGTGCGCCACGCGCCGGCGCCCGGCTTCGAGTGGCCCATCGAGATGGACCGTGTGCACCCCTTCGGATGGCTGGCGATCCTGCTGGTGGTGGCAGACGTGATCGTCGATCGGGTGTGGCAAGCTCGACGCACGGACACATGACGGCCACCGACAGCAGTTTCATCTTCGGCGTCGACCTCGACGGCGTCTGCGGCGACTACACGGGCGCCCTGCGCGACATCGTGGCCCGGCACCGACACGTCGATCCCGAGTCGCTCCCGATCGAGCGCTCGTGGGACTTCCGGGAGTGGGGCTTGTCGCCCGCCGAGTTCGAGCGGATCCACCAGGCCGCGGTGCTGGAACACCGGATCTTCCGGACCATGCCGGCGTTCGAGGGCGCGGCCGAGGTGCTGTGGCGGTTGTCCGACGCCGGCATCTGGATACGCATCATCACCCACCGCCTTTACGTCAACTGGGGCCACGCCACCGCCGTGGCCGACACGGTGGACTGGCTCGACGCCATGAACATCCCCTACCGGGACCTGTGCTTCCTGGGCGCCAAACCGCAGGTGGAGGCCGACTGCTACGTGGAGGACGCCCCCCACAACGTCGTCGCCCTGCGCGAGACGGGTGCCTACGTGATCGTCTTCGACCAGCCCTACAACCGTGGCATCGACGGACCTCGCGCCTCCGACTGGGCCGGCGTCGAGGACCTGGTCGGCGCCAGGGTCGCCGAGCTGGGGCTGACCCTGCAGGCGCCGTTGCCGGGGTTCGAGGACGCCCGCGGCCGGTTGCATCGCCGGGTCGCCCGCCCGGCGCCCTGAGCTAGTCGGACAACAGGTTCCGGGGCGGCGGGCCGTAGCGGTGGCGCAGGTGGTCGGCGATGGCCCGCAGACGCGCCCGCGGCGACCAGTACGGGCCCCGCCGGGCCGGGGCGACCAGGCCGGCGCCCAGCTGCCACAGGGCTATGACCAGGCGGATGGTGGCGTGGTAGAGCCCCGAGTGCTCGCGCACCATGAGCAGCGTGTTGCGGAGCTGCAGGTAGTCGACGACGTCGGCGTTGGACCCGACGTCCTGGTTGCGCACGTCGGCGCCCCGCACCACGCCGACCTCCCAGCCCCGCTCACGGGCCCGTAGGGCCAGCTCGGCCTCCTCGCAGTACGCGAAGTAGCGCTCGTCGAAGAGCCCCACGTCCTCGAGGCACTGGCGGCGGGCGACCATCAGCGTGCCGTGCGCGTAGCCGGCGGGCTCCCAGCCGTTGGCGACCGTGGCCTCGGCCGGGATCGCGCCGAAGTAGCGGTCCAGCACCGGAGTGAGGCCGTCGCCCACGTCGGCCGACGCCAGCCCGGCCCGGGGTCGGGCGCCGACCTCGTCGAGCAGCCGGCGCAGGCAGCCCGGCTGGGGCTCGGCGTCATGGGGGGCCACCCCCAGCCAGGGGGCCGGATCGTGGCTCAGGAACCAGCGGAAGCCGGCGTTCGCGCCGGGCCCGAACCCGGTATTGGCACCCAGTTCCAAGACGTCGACACCCGGGGGCAGCGACAGCCGGAGCCGCGACAGGTCGGTCGCCGGCGACCCGTTGTCCACCACGAGCACCCGCACGGGCACGCCCTGATCGAGGAACAGGCGGGCAGCGCGCGCCGCCGCGTTGGGGCGCCGGCGATGGACGATGACGAGATCGAGGGCAGCGAGGGGCACCGGCGGAGCGCCGCTGTGAGCGGACAGCGTGTCCCGAGCGGTTGCCACCGACGCATGGCGCGCCGCATCCGCGCCCGACGTCATGAGTTCCACCGCTTTGAGCCCGAGGTCATAGGTTCCCGCACCGGAACCTATTGCCTCGGCCGCGGAAGGGCGGAACCCATGGCCTCGGGCCTCGTCCCCGGCAGGCCCTACCATCGTCCGGTTGTGACCTCATCCGCCGCCTCGTCGCACCCCGACCCGCTTCCGCCCGAGCTCGATGCCGCGCGGCGGCTGCTCGCCTACTGCGATGCCTCCCCTTCGCCGTACCACGCCTGTGCCACCGCCGCCGCCACGCTCGTCGAGGCCGGGTTCGCCCCGCTGGCCGAGGACGCGGCGTGGCCCGGCGGGCCTGGCCGCTGGTTCGTGGTCCGTGGCGGCAGCCTCGTCGCCTGGGCGCTCCCGGCCGAGCATGAGCACAGCGACGGCTTCCGCATCGTCGGCGCCCACACCGACAGCCCCAACCTGCGGGTCAAGCCGCAGCCCGACCTGGTGCGGGCGGGTGCCCGACAGCTCGGCGTCGAGGCGTACGGGGGCGTGCTGCTCAACAGTTGGCTCGACCGCGACCTGGGGCTGTCGGGCCGGGTGGCGGTCCGGGGCGACGGTGCCGGCGCCACCCTCCGCCTGTTGCGGATCGACCGGCCCGTGTGCTGCATCCCCCAGCTGGCCATCCACCTGGACCGGGAGGTGACCCAGAAGGGGCTGGTCGTCGACGCCCAACATCACCTCTCCCCGATCTGGGGCGTCGTCGACAGCTCCTCACCGGTGGAGGGCGAGTTCCGCGCGTTCGTGGCGGAGGAGCTGGGCGTGGACGCCGACGACGTGCTCTCGTGGGACCTGATGCTCCACGACCTGGCGCCCGGCGCGCTGGTCGGGCGGGACGACGAACTGATCGGGTCGGCGCGGCTCGACAACCTGGCCTCGTGCTGGGCGGCGGTCGAGTCCCTGCGCGATGTGTCCGAGTCGCCGGCCGTGGAGGCCGGCGGGCCCGTCCGCGTCGTGTGCCTGTTCGACCACGAGGAGATCGGGTCGACCTCCGATCGGGGGGCGGCGTCGTCGCTGCTCCCGAGCGTGCTCGAGCGCATCGTGTCGGCCCGGGGCGGCGACCGCGACACCCTGCACCGAGCGTTGGCGCGATCGGCGTGCCTGTCGGCCGACATGGCCCACGCCACGCATCCCAACTACGCCGATCGCCACGATCCGCAGCACCAGGTGGCGCTCAACGGCGGCCCGGTGGTCAAGGTCAACGCCAACGTCCGCTACGCCACCGACGCCCCGGGCAGCGCGCTGGTTGCGCTGGCGGCCGAGCAGGCCAAGGTCCCGCTGCAGGCGTTCGCCATGCGCAGCGACCTGCCCTGCGGGTCGACGATCGGCCCCGTCACCGCCGCTCGCCTGGGCATCACCACCGTGGACGTCGGCATGCCCCAGCTGGCCATGCACGCCGCCCGTGAGCATGCCGGCAGCCACGACCCGGCCAGCTACCAGGCCCTGATGGCTGCGTTCCTGGACCCGGCCTGAGGCCATGGACGTCTACGAGGCCCGCACGGTGCTCGAGGTGGCGGAGGGCGACGGCTGGGACGCAGTGCGGGCCGCCTACCGCCGACTCATCCGCGCCGCACATCCCGACCGGGTGGGTGGAACCACGCGGGCGGCCGCCCGGTTGAACGAGGCCTACGCGGTGTTGAGCCGCGCCCGACGGCAGGGATCGCCGGTCGGGTCCGCTACGGCGCCCGCCGGTACGCCCGGCCCACCGGGCCCACCGGACCCGCCCCCGCCGCCTCCCCCACCGCGGGTCGGAACCGCAGTCGTCGGCGACGACACGCTGTTGCTGGCCGCACCTCCGCCGGAGGCCTTCGCCCTGCTACTCGAAGCCGGCCACCGGATCGGCTCGGTCAGCTACGTCGACCGGAGCTGCGGCATCTTCGAGGTCGTCGTGCACCAGGCGGGCGAGACGTGCTCGCTGTTGGTGACCCTGGAGGGCCGCGGCCACGGCACCGAGGTGGTGTTCGCCCTGGAGTCACTCGAACGGGCCGCCAGCTTGTCTCCCGAGCCCTACACGCGCCGCCTGGCGGAGATGCTTGGTTAGAATTTTCGGGGTGTCCGACATCCCGACCACCGACGAGGAGTGGCGCCAGCGCCTCGACCCCCTGCAGTTCGAGGTGACCCGGCGCGGCGGCACCGAGCGGGCCTTCACCGGGATCTACTGGGACGAGAAGGGCGAGGGTACCTACCGCTGCGTGGCCTGCGGCCAGGCGCTGTTCTCGTCGGACACCAAGTTCGACTCGGGTACCGGGTGGCCCAGCTTCTGGGAACCGCTGAACAGCGACGCGGTCGAGACAGTCACCGATACGAGCCACGGCATGATCCGCACCGAGGTCCGCTGCTCCCGCTGCGGCTCCCACCTCGGGCATGTCTTCGAGGACGGCCCCCAGCCCACCGGGCTCCGCTTCTGCATGAACTCGGCCGCCCTCGACCTCGACCGGGCCGAGTAGCCGACGCCGTCAGACGCCGAGGCGGGGCCGCACCTCGTCCCAGAGCGAGCGGTAGGCGCGGGCGGCCCGGCTGTGGGGGGCGCTGACCACCACCGGCGCGCGCTCCACCCCCATGAGCTCGACCTCGGTGGCGGCGGGGATGGCGGTCTGGACCACGGCGTCGGGATTGGTGGCGGGCAGCGCGGCCACGACGTCCCGGTGCAGCCGCTTGCGGCCGTCGACCATCGAGAAGAAGGCCACGATCCGGGGCCGCCGGTCGACCTTGCCGGCCACGAAGTCCCCCAGCTGCGCGAACGTGCGCATCGTGAGCGTGGACGGGATGAGGGGGACGAGCAGGGCATCGGCCGCGTCGAACACGCTCTCGGACACCAGGGAGATCGATGGCGGGCAGTCCAGCATCGCCAGGTCGTAGTACTCGGCCAGCGGAGCGATCACCTTCCGCAGCCGGCGTGTCGGCTTGCCGGTGGCGTCGAGGGCGAGGTCCATGTGGCGGTAGGAGAAGTCGGCCGGCAGCAGGTCGAGCCCCTCGACGTCGGTGCCCCGCAGCAGGTCGGCCACGTCGCTACGCCCCCGGACGAGCTTGCCCCCGCCGCCCTTGATCTTGGGCCTCACCCGGAACAGGAACGACGCCGCCCCCTGCGGGTCGAGGTCCCAGAGCAGGGTGCGGAGCCCATCCTGCGCCGCCAGCGCCGCCAGGTTGACGGCGGCCGATGTCTTTCCGACACCCCCCTTGATGTTGTAGGTGGCGACGACCCTCACGAAAACACCTTGGCGACCAGCGCCTGCTGGTCGGCGGCCGCGAAGGCGGCGAAACGCTCTGCAAAGGCGTCGCGGGCCTCGTGCTGTTCGGCGTCGAGCCGGTCCACGAGGACACCCAGGGCCAGGAGGGCCGCCGGCCCGCCAGTGCTCTTCGCCAGCTCACCCGCCAGGCCCCGCAGGTACGAGGCTTGCACCTCACGGTCCTGGTGGACGCCGAGCACGTCCTGCAGCTCCTTCAGCGACTGCACCATGGGCTTGACCACGGACCGCGGCCACAGCCCGCCGAACAGCTCCAGCAGGTAGCGCAGCTCCTTGCCCCGCTTACGCAGCTCGTGGAGGTGGCCGGCCGGGCTGGTCGCATCGATGGCGGCACCCATCTCCAGCATCCGCCTGTAGACCTTGCGGATGCGGCGGCCGGCAACCTCGACGATCGGCTGCCTGGCGTCCGGGCGCTCGCGGGCCGGGCCCAGGTCGCCTGCCAGGAACGCCCGGTAGCCATCCCAAGCCTGCCGGTAGGCGGGGCCCCGCAGCTCGCGGCGCAGGGCCCGGAACGCGGTGGCACGGTGCCGGACCAGCAGTGCCCGGACGGGCGCAAGGGCCGCGTGGCGCTCGACGGGGATGGCCGAGACCAGGTGGTCCCAGTCCAACAGCTGTACATCGAGGTCGCGAGTGGGGCCCGTGACCGCCTGCACCCAGCGGAGGGCCTCGCGCTGGGTGGCCAGCGGTTCGGGCGGGAAGGCGCCCTTGAGCTCCCGCAGCACCGAGCGACTCCGCCGCACCGCGACGCGCAGGTCGTGGAGGAATTCGGTGTCGAGGTCGGCGAGCGCCCCCGGCAGGTTGGCTTCGATCATCCCCGCAAGGTCGCAGAGCACCGCCAGCGCCGCCCGGTCGGTGCGTTGGTCGGGGTGCAGATCGACGCGAACCTTGGTCCGGATCCCCTCGGGATCGCCGCCCATGGCGGCGATGGCCTCGTCGGGGACGCCGACAGGGGCGTCGACCAGTCCCCCCTTCGGGCCCCGCCGGATCGCCGCCGTGACCAGGTCCAACGGCTTCGGATAGCCGAGCACGCCGCTGACCTCCACGCGGGGCGTGAGTGGCACGGCCCCGGCGTCGCCGCTGCCCGCCAGCGCCACCGGCGTGGCCAACAAGACGCGCGCCACGGTCTTGTCGTCGGCGTTGAGCACCCGCACCAGTTGGGCCCCGACCTTGACGTTGGCCAACGGCAACAACGCCCGCACCTCGACGATCGGTGCCAGCCGCTCGCGCAGCGGTCCCGCGGGCAGGTCGCGCAGCAGATAGCGATTCCGCCGTAGTCGTCGCACCTCGGCCACAAGGGGCGCTCGACCGCCCGGCTCCCGCAGCACCAGGCGAGGCCCGCCGCGGCCCGTCTCGAGATCCAGGTCGACCCCGGCGGCGCGCAGGCGGCGGTCGGCGGTGTCGAGAACGGTGTACGAGCGGCTGGCCACCGGCTCGGCGATCACGGGGAAGCGCTTGTCCAGGTAGGCCAGGAGGCCGGGAGGTTCGACGTCATCCGGGAGCGCGTAAGACACGGTCGGGACGTCCAGAGGCATAGCCTGTCGAGTCTGCCATGCCAGACCTGGCATGCTCCGGTTCGATGCGCTGGCTGTTCGTGTACGGAACGCTCATGCCCGGACGGTTGCGCTGGCCGCTCATCGCCGACGACGTGGTGCGGCAACGTCCCAGCGCCGTCCCCGGGACCCTCTACGACACCGGTCTCGGCTATCCCGCCTTCGTCGTCGGCGGTGACCACCGGGTCCCGGGTTGGCTCCTCGGGCTCTCGGAACGGGCCTCGACCGTCTTCGAACAGCTCGACGTCGTCGAGGGGCCGCACTACCGCCGGACCGACGTCACAACCGTGGACGGTGTCCGAGCTCTCACCTACGCCTTCATCGGCGACCCCGCCGGGTTCACCGTGCTCGACGGTCCCTGGGACCGCGACGACGAACGCTGAGCCGGCGGGCTTGGCTCCGTCGAAACCCCGATGGATCATCGTCCAATGGACAACATGGAACGCCTCGAGCAGATCGTCGCCCGGTTGCCCGACGCCGTGCGGGTCGACATCGCCGCCTGGGACGACGAGCCCACGTTCCGGGTCAACGGCAAGAACTTCGTCTTCAGCGACCAGGGCGCCCACAGCCTCAGCATGAAGTTGCCCAAGGACGAGGCGGCCGCCGTCGTCGCCGAGGACCTGCGGGTGGAGCCCACCGGCTACGGGCTCGGGCGCCACGGCTGGGTCTCGCTCTCGCTCGAGGACGATGCCGACGACGAGCGCTGGCGCCAGGTGGAGGAGTGGGTGCGGACGTCCTACACCCTGGTGGCCCCGCGCCGGCTCGCCCGCCGGGTCATGGACGAGGACGCCGTCCTCCGGGACGCTGACTGAGGATCCCCGCGCGATGATCACGCTGGTGCTGGGCGGGACGCGCTCGGGAAAGTCCGAGGTGGCCGAGTCGCTGGCCGCCGGCGTGGCCGACCGAGTGACCTACGTGGCGACCGGCTCCGCGTCCGACGCCGACATGGCGGCGCGCATCGCCGCCCATCGGGCGCGCCGGCCGGCAGCCTGGGCAACCGTCGAGGCGACGACCGACCTGCCGGAGGTGCTGGCGACGGTCGCTGGCCCCGCCGTGGTCGACTCGCTGGGCACCTGGGTAGCGGCTCACCCCGACCTGGCACCCGACGCTGCGGGCTTGTGCCGCGTACTCCGCGCACGAGCCGCGGACACGATCGTCGTGTCCGAAGAGGTGGGGCTCGGCGTCCACGCCCCGACCGAGGCCGGGCGCCGCTTCGTCGACGCACTGGGCGAGGTCAACCGGATAGTGGCTGAGCTGGCCGACGAGGTGCTGTTGGTGGTGGCCGGACGGGTCCTACCCCTGTCCCGGCCCGCGCGGCAAGGGCGGCTCGAAGCCACGGACTGATGCGGAGCGCGCTCGGGTTTCTCACGGTCGTCGGCGGCGCCGCCCCGCCGGATCGCCGCGCTCCGGCGTGGTTCGGACCCGTCGGGGCCGCACTCGGACTGGCGGTCGGGGGGGCGTGGTGGGTGGCCGGCGAGCTGTGGCCGCCGCTGGTCGCCGCCCTGGTGGCGGTGGCCGTCGACGCCGCCCTCACCGGCATGCTGCACTTCGATGGGTTGGCCGACAGCGCCGACGGCCTGCTCCCGCCGCTGGATCGCGGACGCCGGCTGGAGGTCATGGCCAGCCCGGAGGTCGGTGCCTTCGGCGTGATGGCGCTGACGCTGGTGGTGCTGGCCCGGGTGGCGGCGCTGGGCGCGCTCGAGCCCGACCCGCTGCTGGTGGCCGCCCTCTGGACCGTCTCCCGTGCCGCGATGGCGTTGGCGCTCGCGTGGCTGCCGTACGCCAGGGAACCCGGCGGCGCCGCCTCCGGGTTCCGCGCCGGTTCCGCCACGCCCGCACTCGCCGCGCTGGCGACCGGTTGCGCCGTGGTGGCCCTGGCGTTCGATGGCGGATGGGGACCGGGCGTGTTGGTGGCGGCCGGCAGCCTCGCCGGGTTCGGCGCCATGATGACGCTCGCGTGCCGGCGGCTGGGCGGTTACACCGGGGACGTGTTGGGTGCCGCCGGCCTTCTCGCGGAGACCGTGGGCCTGTTGGTGGCGGCGGCCCGGTGGTGAGGACCCGCCGATGAGGGCCCACCCGTGAGGGACCCGTGGTACCGGCGGGCGATCGCCGCAGGCGCGGCGCTGGCGATCGACCGGGCCCTGGGCGAGCCGCCCCTCCCGGGCCGGTTGCATCCGGTGGCGTTGCTCGGCACGGCCATGTCCGCACTGGAGCGGCGCTTGTACGACGACCGCCGGGCGCCCGGGGCGTTGCTGGCCGCCGCGGGAGTGGGACTGGCGGGCGCGGCGGGCGCTGCCGTCGGATCGCCCGTGGTCGCCGGCTACGTGAGCACCGCCGGACGTGGCCTGCACACCGCCGCCCTGGGGGTGGCGGCCGCCCTGGAGGCAGGGGACGTCCCCGCCGCCCGGAACATGCTCCCGTCGCTGGTGGGGCGCGACCCGGCCGCCCTCGACGCGGCGGGCATCGCCCGCGCCGCGGTTGAATCTGTCGCCGAGAACACCACCGACGCGATCGTGGCGCCGGCGCTGTGGACCGCGGCCGCCGGCCCGGTGGGGGCGTTCGTGCACCGCGCCGGTGACACGCTCGACTCCATGGTCGGCTACCGCGACGACCGCTACCTCCGCTTCGGCCTTGCCTCGGCCCGCCTCGACGACGCGCTGGCGTGGGTGCCGGCCAGGGCCACGGCCGTGTTGGTCGCCCTGGCTCGGCCCCGCGACGCCTCGGCGGTTTCCCGCGCCGTGCGGCGCGACGCCCCCGGTCATCCCTCCCCCAATGCCGGCGTGGCCGAGGCGGCGTTCGCGGCGGCGCTCGGGCTGCGACTGGGTGGGGCCAACCGCTACGGCGACGTCGTGGAGAACCGGCCGATCCTGGGTTCGGGACGGGCTCCCGACCCGCACGACATCACCGCCGCGGTCGACCTCTCGCGGGACGTGACCTGGCTGCTGGCGGGACTGCTCGTCCTCGCCGGGACGGGCGGTGCCGTCGCCGGCCGCCGCCGTCGTCACGTCAGGGGCCCGTGACCACCATCCCGGCGCCGGGGCCACACGGGGGCGACGGGGCCCGGGTGGCGGCAGCCCTGGGCCTGGACCCCGACGCGGTCCTCGACCTGTCGGCCAGCCTCAATCCCTTCGCCCCCGACGTCGCCGCCCTGGCGGCCCCCCACCTCGGCAGCCTGCGGCGCTACCCGGACGTCGAGCTGGCCGAGGGCCTCCTGGCCGAGGCCGTGGGCGTCCCCGGCGAGCGCCTGGTGCTCACGGCCGGCGGATCCCAGGCCATCGCCCTCGTCGGCGACCGGCTCGGACGCGGCTGGGTCGACGAGCCCGACTTCTCGCTCTACCGCCGCCACCTGTCCCACGTCGAACCGGGCGCGCCACGCTGGCGCTCCGATCCGCACAACCCGACCGGTCGGTTGGCGACGACGGGCGACGATCGAGTCGCCGTGTGGGACGAGGCGTTCCTGCCCCTCAGCGCGGCGACGTGGACCCGCGGACGGCCCGGCTGGGCGCTGGGCTCGTTGACCAAGGCATTCGCCTGCCCCGGCCTGCGCCTGGGGTTCGCCGTCGCCCCCGACGAGCGGGCGGCCGCCGCCGTCCGCCGGCGGCGGCCGGCGTGGGCCGTCAGCTCACTTGGCTGTGCCGTGCTCCCGGACCTGCTGGCGCGCGCCGACCTCGGGGCGTGGACCGCCCGGATCGCGGCCGCCCGTGCCGAGCTGACGCAGATGCTCGGGACCCACGGGCTGGTGGCCCTGCCGTCCGAGGCTCCCTGGGTCCTGGTTGCGGGGGCTCCGGAGGGCCTGAGGGACGCCCTGGCGGGCCACGCCGTCGTGGTACGGGACTGCCGCTCGTTCGGGCTGGCCAACCACGTGCGCATCGCCGTCCCGGATGGCTCGGCGCTCGAGCGGCTGGACGCGGCGTTGGCCCGGGTCCGTGACGTGGGCGATCATGACCGGTCTTGACCCACCCCCACACGACCCGTGACGCGCCGGCTGCCCGCCCGGTCGACGCCGTCGTGGTCGACCCCGCGGCTTTAGGCGATCCGCCCGATGGCCGGGACCTCGCCGCGGGGTGGGATGCCCCCGGAGTCCCCCGCCTGCTCGCGGCGCTGGCCCGTAGCGGCATAGCGGTGCGGATCGCTTCCGCATCGGCCGGGGACCGGGACCGGACGCTGGTCGTCACCGACCACACCCGGCCCCTGCCCCTTGCGGTGTTCGACGGTCTGGCGGCGCGGGTGGGCGCGTTCCGGGCCGCGTGCTTGCTGCAGGCGCCGCTGGATGTCGACGCGCAGCAGCGCGCGGGGCAGCAACAGCTCCGGCTCACCAAGCCACCCGGATCGCTGGGGCGCCTGGAAGCCGTCGGCACCCAGCTTGCCGGCATTGCCGCCGTGGTGCCCCCGCCGCTGCCACGGCCCGCGGCGGTGGCGGTGTTCGCCGGCGACCACGGCGTCCATGCGCAGGACGTCTCGCCGTGGCCGCAGGAGGTCACCGCGCAGATGGTCGGAAACTTCCTCGCCGGCGGGGCCGCCATCAACGTCCTGGCGCGCCAGGCCGGGGCCGACGTGGTGGTGGTCGACGTCGGCGTCGCCGCCGAACTGCCCGAGGTGCCCGACCTCCTGGGGCGCAAGGT
Organism: uncultured bacterium; assembly: GCA_963813485.1. Taxonomy (GTDB): domain Bacteria; phylum Actinomycetota; class Acidimicrobiia; order Acidimicrobiales; family VFJN01; genus DASQUK01. Next base: position 58,393 of record CAWEZE010000013.1, on the reverse strand, counting down.
GCGTGCCGGCACCGCAGACCTGAGCCTCGGACCTGCTATGACGATCGGCGAGGCCGAGCGGGCCCTCGACGTCGGTGCGGAGGTCGCAGCCCGTCTGGCCGGCAAGGGGGCGCGCTGCCTGGTCACCGGCGACATGGGCATCGCCAACACCACGCCCGCCTCGGCCCTGATCGCCTCGCTGATCGACCGGCCGGCGTCGGCAGTCACGGGCCGCGGGACGGGCATCGACGACGACCGGTTCCGCCGCAAGACGGCGCTCGTGGCCGCCGCCGCCGGCCGGGCGCGGGCCCGGCACGGCGGTGATGCCCTAGCGATCCTTGCCGAGGTCGGCGGGCTCGAACACGCGGCGTTGGCGGGGTTCGTGGCCGGCGCCACGGCGCTCCAGGTCCCGGTGGTGGTCGACGGCCTGATCTCGGCGTCCGCCCTGCTGGTCGCCAGCCGGCTGGTCCCCGGCGTCGAGCATGGCGTCATCGCAGGCCACCGCTCCATCGAGCCCGGCGCGTCGGCCGTGCTGGGCGAACTGGGCCTGCACCCGATGATCGATCTAGACCTGCGGCTGGGCGAGGGCACCGGGGCCGCCCTCGCGCTGCCGTTGGTGGAGGCCGCTGCGCGGGTGCTGGCGGAGATGGCCACCTTCGACGAGGCGGGCGTCACCGGGAAATAGGCTCGAACGTGCGGGGTTGCCGCACGAGGGGGCCGCACGAGGGGTATGACAACGCCCGGAGCCGGTGCCTCAGTAGGCTGTGAGACCTCGTGACCGATCGCTTCCATCAGCCCGAGCGACCGTCGCCGAGCGATCCCCGGCGGGTGTTCGTGCCCGCCCCACCGGCATCGCCGAGTGGCCCCGGCACCGAGCGTCGGAGCGCGCCCCGCGCCCGCCGCGACCCCGGCCCCCGCGCCCACCCAACGGTGCCCGCACGCTGCCCCGGCCGGAGCGGCCGGTGCCCGCCGGCCCGCCGGGCCAGCCGCCCGACGAGGCCCCTGCTCCTGCTCGACCGTCGAAGCCATGGTGGCGGCGGCTGCGCTGGCGGCGGGTGCTCGCCATCACCGCAATCCTCCTGTTGCTGGCGATGGTCGGCGGCTACCTGTGGGCCCGCAGCGTTTGGAACCGCATCGATCGGGTCGAGGTGAGCCAGGTCCTGTCCGACGGCGGGAGCGGCACCAACTACCTCATCGTCGGCTCGGACTCCCGCGAGAACCTGCAAGAGGGCGACGCGGGCTTCGATCCGAGCGCCGGGCCGGGAGGTCAACGGTCGGACACGATGATGATCCTGCACCTCGAGGGCGGGAAAGCGCAGATGCTGTCGCTCCCGCGCGACCTGTACCTCGAGATCGCCGACACCGGCGGCGACCGCGCCAAGCTCAACTCCGCGTACAACGGCGGGCCGGAGCGCCTCATCAAGACGGTCACCGGCAGCCTGGGCGTGCCGGTCCACCGCTACATGGAGGTCGACTTCGTCAGCTTCGCCGGCCTCGTCGACGGGCTCGGTGGGGTCACCGTCGACTTCGAGAACCCGGCCTTCGACCCCAAGTCGGGGCTCAATGTCACCCAGTCGGGCCCGGTCGAGCTCGACGGAGACCAGGCGCTCGCCTACGTGCGCTCGCGCACGTACACCGAGGTGATCAACGGCGAGCAACAGGTCGAACCCACGGGCGACCTCGGCCGCATCGAGCGCCAGCAGAAGTTCCTGCGGGCCGTGTTCTCGAAGCTGAGCGACACCAAGAACCCCTTTGCGCTGGCAAGCGCCTTCTCGGGGCTGTCCGGTGGCCTCCGCATCGACGACGACATGTCGATGCTCGATGCGTTCCGCCTGGGCTGGGCGCTCCGAGGCATCGACTCCACAGACGTTGCAGCTGCCGGTGGATCCCGACCGCAACGAGTCGGGGTCCGTGCTCATCCTCCGCGAGGACGAGGCGCAGCCCATCCTCGACGAGGTGCGCTGAGGCGACGCATTGGAGGTCCAGCGGATAGGGCGTCCCGAAGAGCACCCCCGCGCGGGAATTTGTTGCTGGGTCGCAGCTCAGCAGCTGGGCCTCCGGGCAGCGCTGACCACCGAGAGCCAGGATGACGTGACTATCCGCGCGTACGTACTAGGGCAGCAGCACCCCCGGGTTCATGATCCCGTCGGGATCGAGGGCGTGCTTGATGGCCCGCATGGCGGCCACCTCCGACGCCGACCGGTCGCGGGCCAGCCAGGCTTTCTTGGCCACCCCGATGCCGTGCTCGGCGCTGATCGAACCCCGGAGATCTACCACCAGGTCCAGCACGGCGTCGCCGACCGCGTCGTCCTCGGGGTCCGGCCCGACGACGTTCACGTGGATGTTGCCGTCGCCGACGTGGCCGTAGAGCAACGTGGTCGCGCCGGGCCACCCCGACGCCAACCTCGCCGACACCTGAGCGCAGAACTCGGCGATCGCCGCCGCCGGGAGCGTCACGTCGAACTTGAGGACCAGCCCCAGCGCCGCCGCGGCTTCGGGGTATGCCTCGCGCCAGCGCCACAGGCGTTCCCGGTCCGCCCGCTCCACAGCCACGGCCACCGGTGCGGAGGTGGCGTGGCGCGCGATCGCGTCCGCCAGCGCCGGCGTTGGATCGACGCGACCGGCGGCCTCGACCAGCAGGAACGCCGCTGCGTGGGGCGCGACCGGCGGGTCCGCGCCCAGGTGGGAGGCGACCACGCGCATGCTCTCGCCCTCCATCACCTCGATCGCCCGCACCTCGCCGACCTCGTGGCGCAGCTCGGCGGCCAGGGACACGGCCTCTCCGACCCCGGCGAGGCCCAACAGCGCGACGACCACGTGCGGTTCGTCGGCGACGAGCCGCAGTCGCGCCCGCGTCACCACGCCCAGGGTGCCCTCGCTGCCGCAGAGAAGCTGCCCGAGGTCGTAGCCCGTGTTGTCCTTGACCAGACCGCGCAGGCGCGAAACGACATCTCCCGTCCCCAGCACCGCTTCGACGCCGACTACCTGGGCCCGCATCAGCCCGTGGCGCACCACGTGGACCCCACCGGCGTTGGTGGCGATCATCCCGCCGATCGTGGCGGAATCCCGGGCTCCGATGTCGATGCCGAACGCCAGACCAGCGGCGGCCGCGTGCGCCTGCAGCGCCGCCAACGTCACCCCGGCACCCGCGGTCACCTGCCCCGCCATCACGTCCACCGGGCCGAGGTCGTCGAGCCGTCGCAGGCTGAGCACCACCTCCGCGCCGGTGCGGGGGACGGATCCGCCCACCAGGCCCGTGTTCCCACCCTGCGGCACCAGTCCCAACCCGTGGTCGCGGGCCGCCGCCACCAGCGCTTCGACCTGATCGGTCGTCGCCGGGCGGACCACCGCGGTCGCCGCACTGTGCCAGCGGCGGGTCCAGTCGACCGCGTAGCCCTCGGTCAGGTCGGGATCGGTGAGCACCTCGGATTCGCCGAGCGCGGCCCGGGCCACGGCCAGGAAGGCATCGAGCTCAGCGCCCGAGGCCACGGCCGACCTCGGGCGCTGCGGCGCCCCGCTGACCTCGGGAAGCCGTCACACCACCTCGAGGTCGATGCGTCGCGCCACGGGGTCGGCCGCCGTCAGCAGCACCTCGACCTCGTCGCCCGGCCGGCTGCCCCGGCCATCGTCGGCGCGCGCGACCACCGCCGGCTCCCGCAGCTGCACCTGCGCGTGATCGTCGTCGACGTCGACCACCGCGGCCTCGAACCGCGCGCCCACCGACGACTGCAGCACCAGTGCCTCGACCAGGTCGAGCGTCGCCCGGGAGTACGCCCCCTCCCGGTTACGGGCCTCGGCCATGACCTCGGGCAGGAGCGTCACCTCGGCGGCCGCCCACTCCGGGATGGCGGTGCCGGCCACCAGCGCCAGCACCACCTCGTTGGCGGCGCGGTCGCAGAGGCGCCGCAGCGGCGCCGTGACATGGGCGTAGGGGGCGGCGACGGCGGCGTGTGCGGGATGGTCCGGCAGGACCCCGCCCGTGAACCCGGTGTAGCCGGCGCCGCGCAGCGCCCGCGCGGCCTGCACGAGCAGCGCCGCGCCCACGGGCGTGCCCGGATCGAGCGAGCGCACGAATGCCGGATAGCCCTCGCCGGCCGCCAGCGCCGGGCCGGTCGGCCAGGCAACACCCAGCGCCTTGGCGCTGTGGCGCAGCCGGGCGCGGGTGCGCTCGTCGGGTGGGGGCAGCGTGCGCAGCAGCCCGGTGCCGCCCTCGATCATGATGCGGGCCGCCTCCATGCCCGCCAGCAACGAGATCTGGGCGTTCCAGCCCTCGGAAACGATGGGGGACTCGTAGCGCAGCCGGTAGTCGCCATCGCCCGCACCGTTCGCCCCGACCGGCTCGACCACCTGGTCGGGCAGCGGCAGGCTCACGCCGCCGCGCGCCGCCTCGGCGGCTTGACGGAGGCGCCCGATCTCCCGCAGCAGCGCCAGCGTCTCGGGCGGCGTGCCGGCTCCCTGGAGCTGGTCGACGACGTCCTGGTAGGTGAGCTGGGCCCGGCTGCGCACCACGGCCCGCTCGAGGCGGGTGGCGACGGGTGCGCCGGCGCTGTCGAGATCGATCGACCACAGCAACGCCGGGCGGTCCTCGTCGGGGAGCAGGCTGGCGGCGCCCTCGCCCAGTGACGGCGGATGGAGGGGGTCCCGCCGGTCGGGCCCGTAGAGCGTCACGCCGCGCCGATGGCACTCGGCGTCCAGGGCACTACCCGGCTCCACGAAGGCGGCGACGTCGGCGATGGCGTACCAGACCCGGAAGCCGCCGGCCCGGCGGCGCTCGGCACCGAACGCCTGGTCCAGGTCGCGGCTGCCGGGCGGATCGATGGTGACCAGCTCGACCGCCGTGCGCTCGGGGCGCCGCTCCCGCAACCAGGGGCCGGCCCCGGCGGCCCGCTCGGCAGCGGCCAGAACGTCGGCCGGGAACGCGTCCGGTACCTCCAGCTCGGCTCGCACCTGTGCCATCCCGCGTTGGACCTCGGCGGCCCGGACGACGTCGGAGGCGACGGCGAGCTTCGGAGTCGGCACCGACCGCGGAGGCTATTCGCTCGCCGGCACGATCCGGCCCGCGGCTTCGCCCAGCTCGATCGTGACCCCGTCCGCCAGCCGTGCCCGGCCCTGCAGCACCACCTCGTCGCCGTCCTCGAGGAACGTCCGCCTGACACCGGCCACCTGCAGGGGCTCGGCTCCCGCGAGCGTGAGCTCGATGAGGCTGCCCTCGCTGCCGCGGTCGGGCCCGGAGATGGTGCCCGAGGCCAGCAGGTCGCCGGTGCGCAAGTGGGCGCCGTTGACGGTGAGGTGGGCGATCTGCTGAGGCAACCGCCAGTAGAGGCCCGCGGCCGTGCCCCGGCTTATCGTCGCCGGCTCGCCGAGTGTGGCGGCGCCGGCTGGCATCAGCCCCACCTCGAGGTCGACGTCCAGGCCCCAGGGCTCCGCCAGGCGCAGGTACTCCAGCGGCTCCGGGTTCTGCACCGGACCGTCGACGTGGCAGCCGGCGAGCGCCGCCAGCGGGGTGACCCAGCCCGACATGGTCGTGGCGAAGGACTTGCCGAGGAACGGCCCCAGCGGCTGGGCCTCCCAGACCTGGATGTCGCGGGCCGACCAGTCGTTCACGAGCACGACCCCGAAGACGTGGTCGGCGGCCTCGGCGATGGGGACCGGGTGTCCCTGTCGCGATGGGACGCCGACCACGAACCCCAGCTCCAGCTCGATGTCGAGCCGGGTGCTGGGCCCGAACACGATCGAACCGTCCTTCGATCGGCGTTGCCCCGCGGGACGAGCCACCGAGGTGCCCGAGACCACGACCGTGCCGGCGCGCCCGTGGTACGCGACCGGCAGGTGGCGCCAATTGGGGAGCAACGGCTCGGCGTCAGGGCGGAACAGCCGGCCCAGGTTCGTCGCGTGCTCGATCGAGCTGTAGAAGTCCACGTAGTCGGCCACCGCGATCGGCAGGTGCAAAGTCGCGGCGGCGTGGGGCACGAGCACCGGCGCGACCCGCGCCCGCGCCGCCGGGTCGCACACCAGGTCGGTCAGCCGGTCGCGCACGGCCAGCCAGGTGTCCGGCCCCAGGGCCAGGAACGGGTTGAGCGTCGGAGCGGCAAACGCCTCGCCCTCGATGGCGCTCCCGACCATCCCGTCGGCCGACAGTTGCGCGAGGTCCAGCACCTGGTCGCCGATCCGGGCGCCAACCCGCGGCTCTCCCCCACCCGTCGAGAACACCCCCAGGGGCAGGTGCTCGGCGGGGAATCCCGAGCCGTCGGCACCCTCCACCCACGAGCTCAGCACGTCAGTGCCTCCCGTGGGGCTGCGCCCCACACCCATCGCCGCCGGGACGCAACCGTAAGGCGCTCACGCCGTCGACCTGCCGTGGGGCTGCGCCCCACACCCATCGCCGCCGGGCGAGCTGGCGCTCGCGCCGTCGACCTGCCGTGCTCGCTTCGCTCGCACGTCAGAGCAGTCCCCGCGCCGTGAGTCCCTCGACGGTCTCGTCGATCGAGCACGTGCCCACCGATGCGAGCAGCTCCCGCGCACCCTCGACCCGCTCCAGCAGCGCCGGCGTCCCATCCCCCTCGACCGCCAGGATCTCGCTCAGCGTCGCGGCGTCGGCACCGGCATGCGCTGCGCCCGCCGCCGCCAGCAGGTTGACGAGGCCGTGCCGGGGCCCGTCGGGCCCGGTGGAGCGGAACGGGTGGTGGAGCCCGGCGGTCGCCTTGAGCGCGATCCCCCGTTCGGCACAGCCGGCGAGCGCGGTCGCCAGCCAATCACAGCTGGGCACGTCCTCGGGTGTCAGTCCGCCACAGCGGACCTTGGCCCGGGCCCCGGTGGCGGCCACCTCGTCGAGCCCGGCGACGAGCGTCGCGGCATCCGCGTGGGGGGCGACCTCGACGTAGCGCCGCACGCCCCGAGGGGGCTCCGGCGGCCGCGCCGACTGGGGCGCCTCGACCTGCACGATCCCCGGCGTGGCGTAGATGACACCCCAGGGAGCATCGCCGCCGTAGGCGATGACGCCGAGCTCCGGCGGCCGGGGCAGGCCCGAGGACAGGCAGGCCTCGAGCTCGTCGAACCGAGACGCCGGGTACAGGAAGGGGCCCACCGTGGGCGCCAGCGGGCCCTGGCGCAGGCGCAGGTGGGCCGCCAGCGCCGCGGCCATGGGAAGGCGGGCGGGAGGAAAGAGACTGGCATCGTCGAACAAGCGCTCGACGACCGCCGCGAGGGTGGTTGTCACGTTGTACCTCCGGAAGGCGGAGGTTAGTTTCCGACCATCGGTGCCGAACTGAGGGGAACCAGACCGACCACCAGCATCGGGCTGGTGGTGCCCACCCACCGGTTCCCCCCGGGTGCGCGCGCTGTCCGACGCCATGCCCACCGGCGCGGCCCAGGTCTGCCGCAAGCTCCGGCCCGACTCCCCATTGGAAGGTGACCATGCCGTACTACCGACGGGTGGGTGAGATCCCCCCCAAGCGCCACACGCAGTTCCGGGCGCCCGACGGGCAGCTGTACGCCGAGGAGCTCATGGGCACCGAGGGCTTCTCGTCATCGTCGTCGCTGCTCTACCACCGGCGCCCCCCCACGGCGCTGGTGGCGGCCGACGCCGTGCCCGAGAAGGACCCGGGGCTCGGCCCCAAACGAACCACTCCTTCCCCGCCACCTGCGGACGGGCACGCTGCCTGCCGGTGGCGACCTGGTCGCCGACCGCATGCTGCTGCTGGCCAACGCATTCGTGCGGCTGTTGGTGGCACAGCCGACCGAGCCCAGCGGGCTCTACCGCAATGCCACTGGCGACGAGATCGTGTACCTGCGGCAGGGCAGCGCCCGGCTCGACAGCGTGTTCGGGTCGCTGGAGTGCCACGCCGGCGACTACGTGGTCGTGCCCACCTCCACCACGCACCGGTGGACCGTCGAGGAGGGCGAGCCGGTGCACGCGCTCATCCTCGAGGCGCGGGGCCACGTCGGCCCGCCGGACCGCTACCTGTCGGCCACGGGCCAGTTCCTCGAGCACAGTCCCTACTGCGAGCGCGACCTGCACGCGCCCGACGAGCCGCTCCTCGCCGGCGACGACGACGCCGATAGGCCGGCCGAGGTTCTGGTGCGCCAGCGCGACGGTCTGACCCGCTACCGGTATGCCCATCACCCCTTCGACATCGTGGGCTGGGACGGCTGCCTCTACCCCTACAAGCTGTCGATCCACGACTTCGAGCCCATCACCGGGCGGGTGCATCAGCCGCCGCCGGTCCACCAGACCTTCGCCGGCCCCCGTTTCGTGGTGTGCAGCTTTGTGCCCCGCAAGCTCGACTACCACCCGCTGGCCGTGCCGGTTCCCTACAACCATGCCAACGTTGACAGCGACGAGGTCCTCTACTACTGCGCGGGCGACTTCACCAGCCGCAAGGGCGCGGGCATCGAGCCGGGGTCCATCAGCCTCCACCCCGCGGGCTTCATCCACGGGCCCCAGCCCGGAAGCGTCGAGCGGGCCCTGGGTCAGGAGGCGACCGACGAGATGGCGGTCATGCTCGACACCTTCGATCCGCTGCTGCTGGCGGACGGCGCCCGGGCTTGCGACGACGCTGACTACGCCTGGTCGTGGGCCCGGTCAGCGCGCACGTAGGCCCACGGCGACAGTGTCCGGCGAGTCGAGGAGCGCATCGTTGACGCGCCCGCCACCGTCAGGCCGGAACTGTGGCGAGAGCGTCGAGCACGAAGTCGTCCAGGCCGGCCTCGAGCCGGTCGCGGCGCAGCAGGGTGCGGGCCACCACCGTGGCGCCGCGCTCGGACAACACGTCGGCGAACTTGTCGAGCGCCCTGCCGGCGTGGATGGCGTAGGTCATGAACGCCGCTACCCGCTTGCCGTCGATCACCGGCATCGAGCGGATCCTCCCGGCCCTGCCGGGCCGGTGGCCGAACAGCACCAGGCCGTCGACCCAGGTACCGACGAACACGATGTCGGCGGCGGCCAGGTCCTTCAGCCCGATGCCGGTGATGGGGTAGATGGACGCGCCGACACCCTGGCGGGCCACCGCATCGCCGATCAGCCGGGCGGCCCGGGCCGTGTTGCCGGTGAGGCTCTCGTAGATGACCACCGCTCGCATCGTCTCGGTTTACCCCGTTGCGTCGTGCGTATGTCGCAAGTCCCAGGTGGTCGGGCCTCGCGGCGTCGTTACACGGCAGATCTCGGGGGTTCGAGTCCCTCCGAGCCCACGGCTGGTCTCTGCTGGGAGAGGACCTCCTGCGCGGCGGCGCGAGCGATGGCGGCCTGCTGTGCCGCGGCCTGCTGGGCGGCGTACTCGCGGGAGGCCGCCTGCTGGGCCGCCCGCTCGTCGAGGTACTGTCGCTCGACGGAGCGCTGGGCGGCCGTGTCGGCGTGCGCCCTGGCCCGGCCGGCCTCCCACTCCTGGCGACGCAGCCGGCTGGTCAGCCACCGGTGCAGGCCGTCGACGAGCAGGGCGATCACGAAGTAGACGACCGCCGCGACCAGATAAGAGAAGTCGAGCACCGACGAGCCATCGAGGTCCTGGGTCGGGAAGATGCCGCGGAACGGCCGCATGGCCCGTGCGGTGCTGCGGTACACCCACTCGACGAACGAAGCATCGGGGTTGGCCCCGGCGAGCTGGAGGAAGAAGGCGGTCGTCAGCAAGACCCCGGTGACGAGGGCGAAGGCGTAGACGGCCCACACCACAACCCGCGCGATCTTGAGCAGCACAGGCAGCGGCGAGTGTTGGTACTCCTCGGCTCGCCGCTCGTACTCCTGAACTGTTGGGTCGTCCCCGGTAGTCATCGGCGTCAGTCAAGCACACCCCATCACGCTGTTGGCCGAAGATCGGAGCCGCTGGGCGTTTGCACCAGCCTGTCGTCGGTTGCGACGCGTCGAGGATCGTGTGAGCCCTGCGCGAGCCGAGGCGGCTGACCCCATTGGGTCGCGGCCATAGGGAGCGTCCCCGGTCGGTGCTGTCGATCGTCTAGGCCGTCGGGACCTCTGCGGCGGGCCCGCGTGGTGAACCGCCGACGGCTTGCTGTACAGGATTGGCGGGGAGGAACATGGCGGCCACCAGCCCGATGATCCCGACAACGGCCAGAGCGATCATGGCGAGGCCGTACGACTTGTCGGTGAGTCCGGAGACGAGGATGGTGCCGGCGATTGCCGTGCCGAGGGACGAGCCGAGGTTGGAGATGCAGCGAGACAGACCCGAGATCTCACCCTGGCGCTCCTCGGGGAAGCTCGACTGCACGACATTGACGGAAGGGGTCAGCATCACGCCGACCCCGAGACCGATCAGCAGGAGTCCGGGTGCGAAGGCGTAGACGCTGGGCGAGCCCTTCACCAGGGCGAGCAAGACCCCGACGCCGGCGAGTGTGGTGATGAAGCCTGCGACGATCAGCGTCCGCTGTGGGTGCTTTTTGGCGAGTCGCTCTGCAGCGAGCGACGAGATCAGAATGCCGCCCGTCGCCGCCGTGAAGATCACGCCCGTCTGGATCGCGTTGTAGCCACGAACGACCTGCAAGAAGGCCGAGACGACGAACGCCGTCCCCAGGAGCAGCAGCCACTGGACGTTCTGCGTGACGAGTCCGAGGTTGGACGCGCGGTTCCGGAAGAGCGCGGTCGACAGCAACGGCTCCTCGCCCGCTCGCTCCTTGGCGCGGATGTGGCGGAAGAACCCGGCCAAGACGACGGCGCCTACGGCCAGCAGGGCGATCATCAGCCAGAGGTTGTTGTCCGCTGCGAGGATCCCCATGACGATGAGGACAAGGCCGACGGCAGACAGGACCGCCCCGATGGTGTCGAAGGACCGGGTCGGATCCGCCGGTAGCGGATCCTTCATTGAGCGGCTGAGGAACACGATCGCCGCGACGATCACAGCTTGGAAGACGAAGGCCCACCGCCAGCTGAGAGCCGTGGTTATGAGGCCTCCGATCAACGGCCCCGCCGCTGCCCCGATGCCGCCCATGCCGGTGATCACACCGAACGCCCGGGCACGCGACGTGACGTCGTCGAAGAACAGCGTCGTGAGGATGTAGACGGGCGGGATCAACAGTGCCGTGCCGACGCCTTCGAGGATCGAGTTGCCGAGGAGCAGCACCCCAAGACCCGGCGACACTGCGCTCATCAACGCACCGACCCCGTACACGGTCAGACCGAGAGTGAAGCACCGCTTCCGCCCCCAGCGGTCGGTCAGTTTGCCGCCGGGGATCATCAGCGCCGCCATGACCAAGAGGAAGAGCGTGATGACGACCTGCACGCCCTGGACCGTCGTGTCCAGATCCTCGCTGATGTCGGTGATCATCACGTTCATGTTCGAGCCGGCGAAGCTGCAGATGAACTGAGCAAGCGCGAGAGGCAGAAGGATCCTCCGCAGGGCAGCGGACGTCCGTCCCGCACTGACACTTTCAGCCACGTCGCGCCATACCTCCCAGTCGCTGGATCGCTGAGCCCTTCGGGTCGTCCAGCTGCCGGTCGAGGTTCACGGCGGCGGCGGTGGTGCGTGCCGGCGTCACGGGCGCCAACGCGAAGCGGCCGCCTCGACGGTCGTCGAGCAGGGACGCGAACACACTCGGCGAGTCGAACCGGGGGCAGCAGAACCAGTCGATCGTCCCATCCGTCGCGACGAGCGCTGCGGTCTGAAGATCGCCGATCAGTCCGTGGTCTGCGATGGATGGATAGCTCACGTTGTCTCCCCCTGCTCCTTCGTCGACCGATCCTACGGAGGCGGGCCACAGGCGTCGTCACCCACGCGGGGTGACGGCACGCCAGCTAGCGGGCTCGTAGCGACCTTGCCTTTCGGGCAGACGCTGGAAGTGTCGACAGGTCTCGCCGGGCACCCGCCGAGGCCTAGCTGGCCGGGTCTAGGTGTCCTCTATGTGCTGTGTCCTCAAGCGGTGATCGCAACGGCGTCGGCCGAGTCCTACCGCCCGCCGGGCTGCGGGACGACGCCGAGCTGACCCTGCCGAGCGCAACGGCGACACCTGGGCGTCGGTGGACAGCGCCGTCTGTTGCAGTCGATGCACGGATCACGACGGCCAGAGGTGACCCCCGCGATGAGTTCAGGGGCGGTCAACGGTCTTAGGGGTGCAGGCGCGGCAGTTGGGCCGCGCGCCGATCTGGAGGCCAGGAGGCACGAGTGGTGAACGGACATCTCACCCAGATCCGCCGGGCGCGCTCCGAGCGCGGCGACGCCACATGATCGCTCACGTCGCAGGCGTGCCGGTGGAGGAGACCCTGCTGCCGTTGCTGAGCGGGGTCGGTGCCGGACTGTTGCTGGCGCGCGCCTGGGTTGTGTCGCACGTCCGACGCCGCACAGAGCCCGCGACATGACCGACCAGTGTCCAGCGGCGTCCGATCACCGTAACCACCGGGTGGCCGACCCGGAGGATGGACCGCGCCGCCGCTCGAGTGGTGGGCGGACGCCGCGCTCAGCCGGCGCCTCTCGCCGCGTTGGCGGTCCGGGTAGCTCCTGAACGTGCCTCCCGGGCCACCCGGTCGGCGCTCACCTTCGCCTCCATGACGCTGGCGATGATGCGGTCGAGCGCATCATCCGTGCCGCCCCTCAGTGACGCGGCTGTCTTGCGTGCCTGGCGCGTGCCGGTCGGGGCCGCTCTCCTGGGGTTCTTGCCGCGTACGCGGTCGATCAGGTCCTCCACGGCAGCTACGCCGCCCTGCGCCACACCGCTGAGCGTGTTGACGACACCATCGATCACACTCGCGGCCCTACCGCCGAGGACGTTGCCGGGTGGCGTGTCGGGCAGCCGGGGATGGGGGCGTGTCGGCGCCGTCTCTCGGGCCGTCGCCAGGGCCTTGCCCAACTCGTTGAGGGCCTTGCCCCCGAGCTCCGAGCGAACCTCGCGGAAGTATTCAGTCTCTTCCTCCTGAACGTGGTGGCGCACGCTCTCGATCAACACCGTCACCTTGGCGCCGAACCGTTCGTCCTCGGGGTCCATGGGCCCGAGCTCGGAGAGGAGCCACTTGACCACGTGGTGCTCCTCCAGGCTCTCGAGGGCTACCTGCTCGACCGCAGGAACGGTCGCCCGCGTCACCGGGTAGAAGATCTGCTCCTCGACTGCGGCGTGGACCGAGAGCTCCTCGATCATGCGGTCGACGAGCTTGCGCTTCTCCACGAACGCTCGTGGCCCTGCATCCTCGAAGCGCTTGAACAGCTTCTCGACCGTTCTGTGGTCGTCTCTGAGCATCGTTATCGCGTCCATGGCGCGCGCGTACCCATCCGCCCTCCGCCTGAGCCATCGCGGTCTCGCACCGATAAGAAGGGGACCATGGCAACACAGATGGAGTACCGCAGGCTGGGCCGCTCGGGCCTCAAGGTGAGTGCCCTGTCGTTCGGATCGTGGGTGTCGTTCGGCTCCCAGCTCGATGTGGGCCGGGCCCGTGACTGCCTCGCCGCCGCCTACGAGGCCGGCGTCAACTTCTTCGACAACGCCGAGGCCTACGCCGGGGGCGAGTCCGAGCGGATCATGGGCCGAGCCATCGACGAGCTGGGATGGCCGCGGCACACGTTCCTGGTGTCGTCCAAGTACTTCTGGGGCCTCGACGACACCGTCAATGCCCACAACACCCTCAACCGCAAGTACCTGCTCGAGGCGATCGACCCCTCGCTCGAGCGCTTCGGGCTCGACCACCTCGACATCGTCTACTGCCACCGGTCCGACCCCGAGACCCCGGTCGAGGAGACGGTGCGGGCCATGTCCGACGTCGTGTCGTCGGGCCGGGCCCACTACTGGGGCACCTCGGAGTGGTCGGCAGACGAGATCCGAGCGGCCTGGGACATCGCGGAGCGCCACCACCTCCACAAACCCGTGGTCGAGCAGCCGGAGTACAACCTGTTCAACCGGCGCAAGGTCGAGCGGGAGTACCGGCGGCTCTACGGGGAGATCGGCATCGGCCTCACCACCTGGAGCCCGCTGGCGTCGGGCCTGCTCACCGGCAAGTACTTCGACGGCGTGCCCGAGGGCAGCCGCGCCGCCCTGCCCGGCTACGAGTGGCTTCGTGACCTCGTGACGGACCCCGCCCGTAACGACAAGGTACGGCGACTGGCCGCCGTGGCCGACGACCTCGGCTGCTCGCTGGCGCAGCTCGCCATCGCGTGGTGCCTCCGCAACCCCCACGTCTCCTCCGTCATCACGGGGGCGAGCCGGGTCGAGCAGGTCCACGAGAACCTGGCCGCGCTCGACGTGCTCGAGCAGCTGGACGACGCGACCGTGGACCGCATCGAAAAAGCCATGGCGTAGACACGTCCGCCGCGGGCCGCCGCTGTGCCGAACGTGATCATGGCCCGCCCCTCGCGTCTAGACCCTCCGTAGTCCCGGAGGTGCCCCAATGGTCTCTGCCCTGTTCGACGCCGCGGCGTGGCGTCCCGTCGAGGGCTTCGACTTCACCGACATCACCTACCACCGCGCCGTCGACGTGGGCGCCGTCCGCGTCGCCTTCGACCGGCCCGAGGTCCGCAATGCGTTCCGCCCGCACACTGTGGACGAGCTGTACCGGGCGCTCGACCACGCCCGGCAGACGTCCGACGTCGGGTGTGTGCTGCTCACCGGCAACGGGCCGTCGCCCCGCGACGGCGGCTGGGCCTTCTGTTCGGGCGGCGACCAGCGCATCCGCGGACGTGACGGCTACCGGTACGCCGAGGGCGAGACCAATGAAACGATCGATCCCGCCCGCACGGGGCGGCTGCACATCATGGAGGTACACCGGCTCATCCGGTTCATGCCCAAGGTGGTCATCTGCCTGGTGCCGGGCTGGGCGGCCGGGGGCGGGCACAGCCTCCACGTGGTTTGCGACCTCACCCTGGCGAGCCGTGAGCACGCCCGCTTCCGGCAAACCGATGCCGACGTCGCCAGCTTCGACGGAGGATTCGGCTCGGCCTACCTGTCCCGGCAGGTGGGCCAGAAGTTCGCACGCGAGATCTTCTTCCTGGGTGACACCTACTCGGCCGACGACGCCCACCGCATGGGGATGGTGAACGCGGTCGTGGAGCACGACCGCCTCGAGGAGGTCGGGCTCGACTGGGCCCGCAGGGTCATGGGTAAGAGCCCCACGTCGATCCGCATGCTGAAGTACGCCTTCAACCTCATCGACGACGGCCTGGTGGGCCAACAGGTGTTCGCGGCCGAGGCCACCCGCCTGGCGTACGGCACCGCCGAAGCCGAGGAGGGTCGCGACGCCTTTCTCGAACGGCGCGACCCGGACTGGTCGGCGCACCCCTGGCACTACTAACCGCCGCCACCGGCGTACTGCCCGTGCCCCAATTTGATTCGCCGCGCAACTATCTCCCCATAGGATGAAGCGATGGACGGCCTGCAGGACGACCGCATAACGCTGGTCGGCCTCCTCACCGAGAGCTACACCGCACTGCGGACCGAGCTCGACCGGGGGCTCGAACGCGACGTCGACCTGCCCCTGCTCTGGTTCGAGTTGCTGATCCGCCTGGCCCGTTCCCCCGGCCAGCGCCTGAGGATGAGCGATCTGGCCGCCCAGACCAGCCTCACCCCGAGCGGGCTCACCCGCGCCGTCGACCGGTTGGAGGGCGCGGGCCTGGTCGAGCGCCTTCCCTGCCCGTCCGATCGCCGGGGCGCCTTCGCGTCGCTCACGCCCGCAGGCTCGGAGCGCATCCGCGCCGCTGTCGGTCCTCACCTCGAGCACGTCGAGCGCTACTTCACCGGCGCCCTTGCGGCCGACGAGCAGCGGCAGCTCGCCGCTCTGTTGCGCAAGGTGCGCGACCACGTGAACCCGGGGGCTGCGGCCGTCCCGAGCTAGTACCCCACCGCTAGCTGACGGACGGCGATGCGGAGGTCAGGGGTTCCGCACCACACGACCCGAGGTCATGAATCTCCGGTGGTACCAATGGCTTCGGGCGTCAGATCGGTGGAACCGATCACCTCCGCTGAAGGTCCACTAGCTGACGGACACTAGCCGAGGAGCGCGAGGTCGTCGTCGGAGAGCTCGACCGCCGCCGCCGCAACGTTCTCCTCGAGGTGCGCCACTGACGAGGTGCCGGGGATGGGCAGCATCTGCGGGGAACGCGTCAGTTGCCACGCGATCGCCACCTGCACCGGCGATGCGCCCAACCGCTTGGCCACCGTCGCCAGTCCCTCGCCGGCGCCGGGCCGGTAGCCGCCGACCGGCGCCCAGGGGATGAACGCGAAGCGCTGGGTCTCCGCCAACTCGACCAGGGGCTCGGCTGCCCGGTCGGAGGGGTTGTAGCGGTTCTGGACCGACACGATGGGCGTGAGCGCCGAGGCCCGCTCGAACTGGGCGGAGTCCACATTGGACAGCCCGATGTGCCGGATCTTGCCCTCGTCCCGGAGCGCGACCAGCTCCCCCACGGAGTCCTCCAGGGGCACGGCCGGATCGGGCCGGTGGAACTGATACAGGGGGATCTGCTCGAGGCGCAGGCGCGCCAGGCTCCCCTCGCACGCCGCCCGCAGATGCTCCGGATGGCCCTCGGGCCGCCACTTGTCGGGCCCCGGGCGAAGGAACCCGCCCTTGGTGGCGATGACCAGGCCATCGGGGTAGGGGGCCAGCGCCTCGGCGATCAGCTCCTCGCTGACCTCGGGGCCATAGCTGTCAGCGGTGTCGATGAAGTCGACGCCGAGCTCGACCGCCCGCCGCAGGACCTGCACCGCTTCGTCGTGGTCGGCGGGCGGGCCCCAGATGCCCGGCCCCGTGATGCGCATTGCGCCGAAGCCGAGGCGGTTGACGGAGAGGTCGTCGCCGATCGAGACGGTGCCGGCGGCCGCAGCGGAAGGGGTGTCGGTCATGGTGTCCTTACTAGCCGCTCAGGAGTCAACGGCGTCGAGTTGGACGACGCGCTCGCCGAGGCCCTCAACGACGGGCGAGAGGACCGCCGCCACGACTTGACGCGCCGACCAGCTGTGCCGCGCAGTTCCGCCAGCCAACGGGCCAAACGCCTTGACGCCACTATGATCCGCGGCCCCAGCGACCGCGGAGCCAACTCGAGGAGGGCGTGTTGATCCCCACTGAGCCCATCGGCAGCATCCCCCGACCCCAGGAGCTGATCGACGGCATGGCGGCCGTCGGTCGAGGCGAGATCTCGCCCCACGGGCTCCAGGAGCTCCAGGACCGAGCGCTCTGCGACACGATCGAGCGGTTCGAGGCGACGGGCTCGCCCGTGATCTCGGACGGAGAGCAGACGAAGTCGAGCTTCGTGACCTATCCGCTCGAAGGCCTGGGGAACCTGGCACCGGACGGCGCCGTGATCCCGTTCGCGGACGGTCATACCAGGCAGCTGCCACGCCTCACGTCGGGACCCTTCCGGTTCGGCCGGCACGCGGACGGCTACCTGGAGGCCGCGCAGCGCTACGCGCACGTGCCGGTCAAGCAGGCCGTGATCGCCGCCTCCGCGTTGAGCCTGATCTACCCGCAGGACGGTGTGGAGGGCTACGGGCGCGACGCGTTCCTGGACGACCTCGTGGACGCCTGCGAGCAGGACATCCGGCGATCGTTCGACCGGGGCGCCCACCGCGTGCAGATCGATTTCACCGAGGGGCGCCTGTCGATCAAGCTCGATCCCTCGGGCGGCGTGCTCCGGGAGTTCGTGGCGCTCAACAACCGAGTCCTCGAGCGTTTCTCCGACGACGACCGATCCCGGATCGGCGTGCACACCTGCCCCGGCGGGGACCAGGACTCCACCCACAGCGCCGACGTCGACTACGTCGAGCTGCTTCCCGAGCTGTTCGCGATGAACGTCGGCAACGTCTACGTGATGCTTGCCGGCGAGGTGGATCGCACGGGCACGCTCAAGCTGATCGCCGAGCACCTGCGCCCCGAGCAGCGAATCTTCGTGGGGGTGATCGATCCGATCGACCCGCGCGTCGAGTCCGCCGAGGAGGTCCGCGACCGCGTCCTCGAGGCGGCCGAGGTTCTGCCCCTCGACCGACTCGGCACCACCGACGACTGCGGGTTCTCGCCTTTCGCCGACGACACCTCGACCTCCCGGGACGTCGCCTTCGACAAGATCGGCGCGCGGGTCGAAGGGACCCGGCTCGCCTCCGAGCAGCTCGGCCTCTGACGCGAACGCCGCCCGCATTCGGGCGACCGGCCATACTGAACCGGTGACGGCGCCATGGGCCCTGCGGCTCCGCGGCACGGACTATCCGGTGCTGCTGCCGAGTCTGCGCGACCCTCGCCTGCACCTCGCGGGCGTGATCGTGTCGCTGCAGGTCCTGGGGCAGGTCGCCTTCGACTTCCAGCTATCGATCGCGCAGATCCTGATCTCGATCCTCACGTGTGCCGTGCTGGAGGTGGCGATCACCTTCCGGCAGCAGCGCGTGATCATGTGGCCCGCGAGCGCGATGCTCACCGGCAACGGCGTTGCGTTCATCCTCCGGGTCCCCGGCACCGAGCACGGCGACTGGTGGAGCCTGCACGGATGGTGGATCTTCGCGGGGACCGCGGCGATCTCGCTGCTGTCGAAGTACGTGATCCGCTTCCGCGGCCGGCATGTCTTCAACCCGTCCAACTTCGGGCTCGTCGCCTGCTTCCTGCTCCTCGGTCCCGCGCGGGCCGAGCCCCTCGACTTCTGGTGGGGGCCGATGTCGGTCTGGCTGGCGCTGGCGCTCACCCTGATCGTCGCGGGTGGCCTCGCGATCCTCCGCCGGCTCCGCCTGCTGGGGGTCGCGATCAGCTTTTGGCTCGTCTTCGCGGCCGGCATCGCGGTGCTGGCAACGTCCGAGCATGCGATGACCGCGCGCTGGCACCTCGGACAGATCACGGGGGCGGAGCTGTGGCGGATCCTCGTGTTCTCCCCCGAGATCCTCGTGTTCCTGTTCTTCATGATCACGGATCCGAAGACGGTGCCCGAGTCACGGCTGACCCGGCGGGCCTTCGGCGCCGCGATCGGCCTGCTGGCCGTGCTCCTGATCGTCCCCCAGACCAGCGAGTACGCGACCAAGGTGGCGGTCCTGGCGGCGCTCGCCCTGGTCTGCGCGGCGCGACCCCTGATCGACCTGTTGCTGTCTGCCGACCGGACGCGTCCCGCCGTGGACCGCACGCGCCTACGGATCCGCACCGCCGGGCGCGCGCCCGTGGGCGCGGTCACGGCGGTCGCCGTGGTTGCCGCGACGGGCCTCGTCTTCGTCGCAGGGCGCGCAGCGGAGCCGAGCGTGGGCCGGGCCGGCGCGGTCACCCCGTCGAGCGGCGAGCTGCCGGAGGTCCAGATCCTGCCCTCGCAGCGGGTCGCCACGCAGCTGGACCGCGGCGCGGCCGAGCAGATCGTGCAGGTGACCCTCGTGTCGCTCGGCGTCCCCGCCGCCGAGGTCGACCGTGCCGACGTGACCCTGGAGCCGGGCGCGGGACAGGGTCCACCGATCGCCGTCGCCACGCTGTTCGGGTCACAGCCGCTGCGCTTCGAGCGCACGTTCGAGCTCTCGTTGCAGAACGGTGTGTTCACCGTGCTGCGCGAGCGGAACGCGGCCACCCGGCCGCCGTCGCCGGCCACCGAGCCGCCGGCTCCGCTGAACCCGACGGGCTTCGTGGCGCCGGAGCTGCGCGACGTCGCCGGCGAGGTGGGTCTGCGGTTCCGGCACGGGGCCTTCCGTTTCTCCGGCGGTTCGACGGACACGGAGGCGATGATGGGCGGGGGGCTCTGCTGGCTCGACTACGACGCCGACGGATGGCTCGACCTGTTCGTCGTCAACTCCTACGCCGAGCAGGACGTCGCCCGCTGGAGGGAGGAAGGCGACCTCCCGCGCAGCACCCTGTTCCACAACGAGGGAGGGACGTTCACCGACGTCAGTCGCGGCTCGGGGGCCAACCTCGCGTTGCGAGGCAACGGATGCGTGGCGGCCGACGTCGACCTGGACGGCCACACCGACCTGTACGTCACGTCGAACACGTACGACGCGCTGCTGTGGAACCGGGGGGACGGGACGTTCAGCGAGATCGCCCGGCCGGCGGGCATCGCCACCTACGGCTGGCACGCGGGCGCGACCGTGGGCGACGTGAACGGCGACGGGCTCCCGGACATCTTCGTGACCGGGTACACCGACCCGAACGCTCCGATCCCGGGTTCGCTGGACGGGTACCCCACCAACCACCGCGGCGTCCGCGACCTGCTCTACCTGAACCAGGGAACGGACGGGAGCGGTCGGCCGCGGTTCCGCGAGGTGGGCGAGCTCGCCGGCGTCGACCCGGGCGAGCCCGAGCACGGTCTCGGCGCCGTGGTGACCGACCTCGACGGCGACGGCCGCCTCGACGTCTACGTGGCCAACGACGAGGACCCGAACCGCCTCTACCGGAACGTGCCCTGGCCGGGAGGCGTCGCTGCGGATCCGGCGGGCCTCGGCTTCCGCCTGCGGGACGTGGCCGTGCGCGCCGGCGTCGCGGACGCCAACGCCGGGATGGGGATCGCCGCCGCCGACTACGACGGGAACGGCCTGACCGACCTGTTCGTCTCGAACTCGCGGGGCCAGGGACACGCGGTGTACCGAGGGATGCCGACCGGCTCCGGAGCGACCGGGTACGCGGACGCCCGGGACGACTTCGAGGGCACGCCGGCGGCAACCGGCTGGGGCGGGTCCTGGGTCGACCTCGATCTGGACACCGACCTCGACCTCGTGCTGACGAACGGCGACATCCCGGTCGCGAGCCTGATCGACGATGCGGAACCGATCCAGGTCCTGGAGAACCGGTCGACCGGCGCGGCACGGCGGTTCGCGGACCTGGGGCTCCGGGCCGGCGGCGAGGCCCGGCTGCAGACGAACGGACGCGGCCTCGCGGCGGCCGACTACGACAACGACGGGGACCTGGACGTCGCGATCAACTCGATCGGCGGGCCGCTGATCCTGCTCGAGAACACCGCGACCGGTGGGAACTGGCTGGGCGTTCGGCTGCCCGGGTTCTCGCCGGGGGCGCGGGTCACCGCCGTGTTGCCGGGCGGACGCAAGCTGGTCCGGGAGGTGCAGGCGGGCGGGAGCTACCTCTCGTCCGAGGACCCACGCCTGCAGTTCGGTCTGGGGGACGCGGCGCGCGTGCGCACCCTCGTGATCGAGTACCCGGACGGCACGCGGACCCGCATCGAGGACGTCACGGCGAACCAGCTGGTCGAGGCGCCCCGCCCCGCCGGCTAGCTCACGGATCCCGGCGCTCGCCCCGGTGCTCGCACGTCGATCGCCCAGCCAGGCCCGATCCGCGAGACTGCCCACCCGTATGGATGTCCTCACCATCGACCATCCGCTGGCGGCCCGGCTGCTCACACGCCTGCGCGACGAGACGACAGACCGCGCCGCCTTCCGGCTGGCCATGGACGAGCTCGCCGGCATGCTCGTCTACGAGGCGTGCCGGACACTGCCGACAGAGCCGGTCCGCATCCGTACGCCGATGGCACCGGCGACCGGCGTCCGCATCGCCAGTCCCCCACTGGTGGTGCCCGTGCTGCGTGCCGGCCTCGGGCTCCACGGCGCGGTGATCCGCCTGCTGCCCGAGACCGAGACCGCGTTCATCGGCGTGTCACGCAACGAGGAGACGCTCCAACCCGAGCCCTACATGAACTCGGTGCCCGCCGACCTGGCCGGCCGTCCCGTGCTTGTGCTCGACCCCATGCTCGCCACCGGCGGGTCGCTCGAGCACGCCTGCCGGCTGCTGCGCGATCGCGCCGCCGGGCCGATGACCGGCGTGTGCGTGCTCGCGGCCCCCGAGGGGCTCCACCGTCTGGAGCAGTCCGGACTGGTGGAGCGCGTCGTCACGGCAGCCGTCGACGACCACCTCGACGAGCGGGCGTTCATCGTGCCGGGCTTGGGGGACGCCGGCGATCGCCTCTTCGGGACCGCCTAGTGGGGCTCGCCCGCCCAAATCAGGTGACGAGACCCACTGCAACATCGAGCAGCGCCGCCACCTTTGCGGCACCGTCCGCCCGCGCCGCCGCCAGATCCTCCGTGCGCTCGCCAGAGACCGGAACTACCGCCTCCGCGTAGCACTTGAGCTTGGGCTCGGTGCCCGAGGGGCGCACGACCAGCCGCATGCCCTCGGCCCGTAGCACGATGCCCTCGGTGGGGGGCAGGCGCCCGCCCCGGCGGAGGTCCTCGACCTCGGTGACCGGAACGCCGACCAGCGCCGTGGGCGGAGCGTCGGCTAGCGCATCGACCGCGGCCTGCATGCTCGCCATGCCGTCGAGTCCCTCGAAGGGGATCGAACGCTGGGCAGTCGCATGGACGTCCAGCTCGCGGGCGAGGTCGTCGAGACGGTCGAGCACGCTGCGGCCCCGTTGCTTCTCGGCGGCGACCAGGTCGGCGAATGCCAGCGCTGCGGTGATGCCGTCCTTGTCGCGCACCAGCGTCCCGACGCACGACCCCAGCGCCTCCTCGTAGCCGTAGACGAAGCGCAGCTCCGGCCGGTCGAGGGCCGCCCTGGCTATCCACTTGAACCCGGTCAGCGTCTCCACGAAAGCCACGCCCCGACCCTCGGCCAGCCGGCCCAGCATTGACGACGACACCACGGTCGTGGCCACCAGCCGGTCGGCGCCGACCCCCGCCTCGAGCAGCCAGTCGGCCAGCAGGATTCCGATCTCGTCGCCGGTGAGCGGCCTCCAGTCGTCGCCCGATCGGATCGGGACGGCGACTGCCAGCCGATCGGCGTCGGGGTCGTTGGCGATCACCAGGTCGGCGTCACTGACGATCGCCAAGCCGAGCGCGAGATCCAAGGCACCGGGCTCCTCGGGGTTGGGGAACCCCACCGTGGGAAAGTCGGGATCGGGCTCGGACTGTTCGGGCACGACCGCCGGGCTCGAGAACCCTGCCTGGGCGAGGACGGCCAGCAGGACGTCCCGCCCGACACCGTGCAATGGCGTGTACACGACCCCGAGGCGTGCGGCCCCGTCCGGGCTCGACCGGCGGGGCACCGCGTCCCCGGCGCCGGCCACGTACGCGTCGATCAGGTCGGCGCCGATACGCATCACGCGAGCGTCATCGGCCGGGGCCCGCTCCACGGACGCCAGCGGACCGACGGCGTCGATGCGAGCAGCGATCTCCGCGTCGGCCGGGGGGACGATCTGCGCGCCGTCGCCGAGGTACACCTTGTAGCCGTTGTCGCGGGGCGGATTGTGGCTGGCCGTGATCTGGACGCCGGCGCAGGCGCCCAGATGCCGGACTCCGAAGGCCAGCACTGGCGTGGGGATGTGCCGATCGGCGAGGTGGACCGGGAACCTGGCGCCCGCCAGCACGGCTGCTGCGTCGGCCGCGAACGTGGCCGAGCCGTGGCGTGCGTCGAAGCCCACGACCACCGGCTCGCCGGCATGCCCGGTGTCCGCCAGGTAGCGGGCCAGCCCGGCCGTGGCGCGCATGACCGTCACCCGGTTCATGCGGTTGGGCCCGGCGCCCATCTCGCCGCGCAGGCCAGCCGTCCCGAAGGCCAGAGTCGCCCCGAACCGGTCCCTCAAGCCGTCGAGATCCGGCCCGACACCGTCGCCTTCGAGCAAGCGCTCGACCTCGGCCCTGGTCTCGGGGTCGGGATCGTCGTCGTGCCACGCCCGTGCCGCGGCGACCAGATCGTCAAGGGTCATCAGCCTCGATCCTACGGAGTGACTAACGTGCGGGCCGTGGCCCGCGCGGGCCACAAGCTTTTCGGACAGGAGACTCCAGATGCGACAGCGACGGGTCCTGAGGGGACTGGCGATCCTCCTAGGGCTGGCACTTGTGGCCGCAGCCTGCGGCGACGACGACGATTCCACGAGCAGCGACACGACGGAAGCGGACGGTGGCGGCGCCGCGGCGACCGACTTCACGGCCTGCCAGGTCACCGACACCGGCGGCGTTGACGACCGCTCGTTCAACCAGACGGCCTACAAGGGAGTGCAGGACGCGGCCGACGAGCTCGGATTCGAGCCCTCCGTGCTCGAGTCGCAGGCCGAGTCCGACTTTGCTCCCAACATCCAGAGCTTCATCGACCAGGGGTGCGACCTGATCGTCACGGTCGGATTCCTGCTCGGAGGCGCCACCGCCGATGCCGCCACGGCCAACCCCGACCAGAACTTCGCCATCGTCGACTACGACTTCAGCACCGCCGCGGGCGACGCCCAGGACGAGTTCGACAACGTCAAGGAGCTGACGTTCTCGACCGACCAGGCGGCGTTCCTGGCCGGCTACGTGGCCGCGGCGATGAGCGAGACCGGAACGGTGGGCACCTACGGGGGCATCAACATCCCCACCGTGACCATCTTCATGAAGGGCTTCCAGCTCGGCATCGAGAAGTACAACGAGGACAACGGCACCGACGTCCAGCTGGAGGGTTGGGACAACGCCGCCGACGACGGCCTGTTCACCGGGGACTTCGAGAACCAGGCCAACGGTCGGGCCACGACAGAGGGGCTCCTCGATCAGGGCGCCGACGTCATCATGCCGGTGGCCGGTCCGGTGGGCCTGGGCACAATCGAGGCGATCCGCGCCCGACCCGACAGCAATGCCAAGGTGATCTGGGTCGACACCGACGGCTGCGTCAGCGTGGCCGACGACTGCGACCTGTTCCTGACCTCGGTCATGAAGAACATGGACGTGGCCGTCCACGACGTCACCGTCGAGGCCGCCGAAGGCAACTTCGAGGGTGGCCTCTACACGGGCACCCTCGAGAACGAGGGCGTCGCCCTCGCCCCGTTCAACGAGTTCGAGGACCAGGTCCCCGACGACGTGAAGACCGCGGTCGACGACCTGCGCCAGCAGATCATCGACGGCGAGGTCACCACGATGCCGGAAGGCTGACCGGGTAGCCGACGAGCCGCTGACGACGCCGACGACATGAAAGTCGAACTCCGGGGCATCACCAAGCGGTTCCCCGGCGTGGTGGCCTGCGACGGCGTGGACCTCTCCGTGGACAGCGGAGAGGTCCACGCCCTGCTCGGCGAGAACGGGGCGGGCAAGTCCACGCTCATGAACATCCTCTTCGGGCTCTACCGGCCCGACGAGGGCGAGATCCTCCTCGATGGCGAGGCGCGCAGCTTCCGCTCGCCGGCCGATGCCATCGGCGCCGGCATCGGCATGGTGCACCAGCATTTCATGCTGGTGCCCGTGTTCACGGTGGCCGAGAACGTGATGCTCGGCGTCGAGCCCACCGGCCGCATGGGCCGGCTCGAGCGCGGAGAGGCGCACAAGCGGGTCGCGGAGCTGTCCGAGCGCTATGGGATGGCGGTCGACCCCGAAGCCACCATCGAGGATCTCCCGGTGGGCATCCAGCAACGGGTCGAGATCCTCAAGGCGCTGTACCGCGATGCCCGCTGCCTCATCCTCGACGAGCCGACGGCTGTGCTCACGCCGCCCGAGATCGCCGAGCTGATGGAGATCGTCCGCCAACTGGCCGAGGGCGACCGCTCGGTGATCTTCATCAGCCACAAGCTGCGAGAGGTGCTCGCCATCGCCGACGAGATCAGCGTGCTCCGCAGCGGCCAGGTCGTGGGGCACACCACGCCCGGCGAGAGCGACGAGCAGGCGCTAGCCACGATGATGGTCGGCCACGACGTGAAGCTCGTCGTCGACAAGGCTCCCGCAACACCCGGCGAACCGGTCCTCGCCGTCAACAACCTGGTCGTCGGCGACGATCGGGGGCAGCGCGTGGTCGACGGGGTGAGCTTCGAGGTCAGGGCTGGCGAGATCCTGGCCCTGGCCGGGGTGCAGGGCAACGGCCAGACCGAGCTGATCGAGGCCATCACCGGGCTGCGCCCACCCCGATCCGGCACGGTGCAGTTCGACGGCCGCGACGTCACCGGCTGGACACCGGACGACCTGTTCCGGGCAGGCCTGGCGCACGTGCCCGAGGACCGCCAGCGCGACGGCCTGATCGGCTCGTTCTCCGTGTCGTCCAACCTGGTCCTCAACCAAATCGAGGAGCGGCCGTTCTCGCGGCGGCTGCGCATCGATCGCCGCGCCGTCCGCAAGCACGCCGAGGAGCTGGTCGACCAGTTCGACGTCCGCACCGCGTCGGTGCAGTCGACGGCGTCGACGTTGTCGGGCGGCAACCAACAGAAGGTGATCATCGCCCGGGAGTTCTTCCACGCCGACCGCCTTCTGGTCTTGTCGCAGCCCACCCGGGGCCTGGACGTGGGTTCCATCCAGTACATCCACCGCCAGGTGGTTGCCAAGCGGGACGAGGGGATCGGCGTCCTGCTCAACTCCTCGGAGCTGGACGAGGTGCTGGCGCTCGCCGACCGCGTCGCCGTGATCTACCGGGGTCGCATCGTTGGGGTCCTCGACCGCGAGGAGGCCAGCCGCGACCGCATCGGCCTGCTGATGGCCGGTGCCGTGGAGGAGGCGGCCGAGGTCGAGATCCCTGCCGGCGAGGAGGAGGTCACCGTCACATGACCGGTGGCGCTCACACGGTCGACCGATCAGGAGCTCCGCTCATGATCCTGCATCCCCGGGGGCTGCGCCCCCGCGCCCCATCGTCGCCCGGCTCGCTGGCGCTCGCACGGTCGACCGCTCAGGAGCTGCGCTCATGACCGTGACGGACGCCCCGGCGCCGCCGGGCCCGGCGGGCGACGGCGCCGGCGCGCCGCCCACGGCTGAGAGGCCGGGGCCGGTGGCGTGGCTGGGTTCGCTGGCCAACAGCCTGGTCGTGCCCGTGCTGGCCCTGGTCACGGCGCTGGCGTTGGGTGGGCTGGTCATCGTCTTCTCCGATCCCGACACCCTCGACTCGTGGGGCGGGTTCTTCAGCCATCCGGGCCAGACGCTGTCGGACTCGTGGGACGTCGTCTACGCCTCCTACAAGGGTCTGTACACCAGCTCCCTGGGAACGCAGGCGGCAATCGGCCGCACGCTGGTCGAGGCCACGCCGCTGGCGCTGGCCGGTTTGTCGGTGGCGCTCGCATTCCGCGCCGGGCTGTTCAACATCGGCGGAGCGGGCCAGCTCGTGGTCGGCGCCATGTGCGCCGGCTGGGTGGGATTCACCTGGGACCTGCCCCGCGTCCTCCACGTCGTGGTGGCGGTGATCGCCGGCTTCGTGGGCGGCGCCGTCTGGGGTGGCATCGCCGGTTTCCTCAAGGCGCGCACCGGCGCCCACGAGGTGATCACCACGATCATGCTCAACTACATCTCGTTCCTGCTGCTCGCCTACGCGCTGCGAACGGACGCATTTCAACGGTCGGGCCGCGAGGACCCCATCTCCAAGCCGGTGGCCGAGTCGGCGCGCCTCCCCGACGTCAGCTTCGGCGACATCACGGTGCACGCGGGGTTGTTCCTGGCCCTCGGTGCGGCCGTGGTCGTGTGGTGGCTGCTCGACCGGTCGACCGTGGGCTTCCGGATGCGCGCTGTCGGGGCCAACCCCTTCGCGTCGCGCTACGCGGGCATGGCGGTCGGCGGCACGTACCTGCTGGCCATGCTCATCGCCGGGGGCCTCTCGGGGCTGGCGGGCACGTCCAACATCCTGGGCCGACCCAGCTTCAGCCTCACCGGCGGCTACTACTCGTTCATCGGTTTCGACGCCATCGCCGTGGCCCTGCTCGGCCGCGCCAGTCCCGCAGGCGTGCTGGGCGCCGCCTTCCTGTTCGGCGTGTTCCGGTCGGGGGCCACCGGCATGCAGGCGGCGACGTCGACCCCGGTGGACATCATCGTCGTCATCCAGGCGCTGATCATCCTGTTCGTGGCGGCGCCGGCGCTCGTGCGGTCCATCTATCGCATCCGGGCCGGCCGGGGCGCGGGCCAGACCTTCACGACGAGCTGGGGAGGGTAGGCGGCCATGACCGTAACGATCACCGAACCGCTGGCCCCCGCACCGGAGGACGAGCCCTGGGTCGAGGCCGCGGACCCGCTGCGCCGGCGGCGCATCGGCTTCGGCATCGCCGCCGTGGTGCTCGGGCTCATCGCCCTGGTGGCGTTCGGGTTCGGCAGCGAGGCGGGGCTCGACTTCACGTTCGTGTTCAGTCGGGAGTCCGACACCGTGCAGATCCCCGACCTGACCCTGCCGGCCCGGGCCACGGCCATCGTGCTTGGCATCGTGATCCTGGCGCTCGGCTCCCTGCAGATCGTCGGCGTGCTCCGCACGCGCGATCTACCTCGTGTTCGGCATCGCACTGGCCCTCTTCGTCGTGGCGCTGCTCGCCTGGGCGGCCCGGGGCGACGACGTCAGCATCATCGGCCTACTCGACGGCGCGCTGCGCCGGTCGATCCCGTTGGCGTTCGGCGCCCTCGCGGGCCTGCTGTGCGAACGCTCCGGCATCATCAACATCGGCATCGAGGGCATGCTGCTCACCGGGGCCTTCGCGGCGGCGATAACGGCCAGCGCGGCCGACAACACGTGGGTGGGCCTGCTCAGCGGGGTCGGCACCGGTGTGCTGCTCGGGGCGTTCCTCGGGGTGATGTCGATCCGCTACCGCGTCGACCAGATCATCGGCGGTACGGTGATCAACTTCTTCGCCCTGGGCATGACCAGCTACCTGACGGCCCGGGTGCTCGTCCAATACCCCCACCTCAACGAGCCCGGATCCTTCCGTTCGTTCGGCATCCCCGGCCTCGAGCGCCTGCCGTTCGTCGGGCCGCTGCTGTTCGACAACACGATCTACGTGTACCTGCTGTTCGTGCTCGTGTTTGGCCTGTGGTGGGCATTGTTCCGGTCGCGTTGGGGCCTGCGGGTGCGGGCCGTCGGCGAGCATCCTCGGGCGGCCGACACGGTGGGCATCAACGTGCTGCGCACTCGCTACCGTGCGGTCATACTCGGGGGCGCCGTCGCCGGGCTCGGCGGCACCTGGTTCACGCTCGACGCGGTGAGCAGCTTCGACGAGAACATGACGGCCGGTCGGGGGTTCATCGCGCTGGCCGCCCTCATCCTCGGGCGTTGGCATCCCGTGGGGGCGTTCATGGCCGCCCTGGTGTTCGGGTTCTCCGAGGAGCTGCAGCAGCGGCTGGCCGTGCTCGACACGCCCATCCCGTCGGAGTTCCTACTGATGACCCCCTACGTCGTCACCATCATCGTGGTCGCCGGTCTGGTCGGACGGTCACGCCCGCCGGCCGCGGACGGCGTGCCCTACGTGGTCGAGTGAATGGCGGTCGACTGGGAGGCGCTGCGGGCGGCCGCCGCTGAGGCCGCGCACCGGGCCTACGCCCCGTACTCGACCTTCCGGGTCGGCGCCGCGGGGCTCACGGACGACGGACGAGTCGTCGTCGGCTGCAACGTCGAAAACGCCTCGTACGGGCTGACGCTGTGCGCCGAGTGCGGGCTCGTCTCCGCCTTCCACGCCGGCGGCGGTGGGCGGCTGGTCGCCGTGGCGGTGTCCGATCCTGACGGCCGTCCCCTGTCCCCGTGCGGTCGCTGCCGGCAGCTGCTCTACGAGGCCGGCGGATCCGAGCTCGTCGTCAACGAGGTGCGCATGGCCGAGTTGCTCCCGGGCGCCTTCGGCCCCGAGGACCTCGAGTAGTGGCGACCGACATCCTCGACGTCATCCGCACCAAGCGCGACGGCGGCCGGCTGTCCGACGAGCAGGTGCGGTTCTTCGTGGAGGGTTACACCGCCGACACCATCGCCGACGAACAGGCCGCGGCGCTGTGCATGGCCATCTTCCTGCGGGACATGGAACCCGACGAGCTGGCGTCGTGGACCCAGGCGATGATCGACTCGGGCGAGCGCATCGACCTCTCGTCCGTGGGCCGACCCACGGTCGACAAGCATTCGACGGGCGGGGTGGGCGACAACGTGTCGCTCCCCTTGGCGCCGTTGGTGGCGGCCTGCGGCGCCGCGGTCCCCCAGCTATCCGGGCGGGGGCTAGGCCACACCGGCGGCACCCTGGACAAGCTCGAGGCGATCCCCGGGTGGCAGGCCACGTTGCCGACCGAACGGATGGTCGCCCAGCTACGCGACATCGGGGTCGTGATCAGTGCCGCCAGCGACACGCTCTGCCCGGCGGACCGGAAGCTCTATGCCCTACGGGACGTGACGGCCACGGTCGAGGCGATCCCCCTCATCGCCAGCTCGATCATGTCCAAGAAGATCGCCGAGGGCACCGAGGCGCTGGTCCTCGACGTCAAGGTGGGCTCGGGGGCGTTCCTCCCCGAGATCGACCGGGCGCGGCAGTTGGCCGAGACGATGGTGACGCTGGGCCGGGCGGAGGGGGTGCGCACGGTAGCGCTGATCACCGACATGGACACGCCCCTGGGGCGCGCCTGCGGCAACGGCCTCGAGGTGGCCGAGGCAGTGGACGTCCTGCGGGGCGGTGGTCCGCCCGACCTGGTCGAGGTCACCCTGGCCCTGGCCGGCGAGATGCTGGCGCTAGCCGGTCTCGACGCCGACCCAGCAGCAGCGCTGGCCGACGGGCGGGCGCACGCGGTCTGGGACGCCATGATCAGGGCGCAGGGTGGCGACCCCGACGCGGCGCTACCCGTCGCCGCCGTGCAACACGAGGTGCCGGCCCCTGCTGGCGGCTACCTGCGCCGCCTCGACGCCCGGGCCGTGGGCGTGGCGGTGTGGCGCCTGGGCGCCGGCCGGTCGCGCAAGGAGCACCCCGTGTCCCCCACCGCGGGCGCCGTGTGCCTGCATAAGCCGGGAGACGAGGTCGAGGCCGGCGAGCCGGTGCTCGTCCTGCACTGCGACGACCCGGCCCGGTTGGAGGGAGCCCTCGCCGCGCTGGACGGCGCCCTCGAGGTGGGGCCGGAGCCGCCGGAGCCCCGCCCGCTGGTCGTCGATCGCATCGCCTAAGGACGTGAGCGGATAGGCACGTCCTCCTGGCTCACGGTGGTCAGCGCTGCCGGGGCGCCGAGCTGTTGAGCTGGCGGTCGACCGCCAAATTCCCACGCGTAGGCTGTGCGAACCGCCCTATCCGCTCGGCTCCTACGTGGCTGGGGGGAGGTCGGGCGGTAGCGTTCCTCCATGGCGGCACTACCCAGTCTGGATCAGGTCCGGCGAGCCCCCAAGGTGCTGCTGCACGACCACCTCGACGGTGGCCTGCGGCCCACGACGGTCATCGAGCTGGCTCGCGAGGTGGGCCACACGCTGCCCACCACCGACGCCGGTGAGCTGGCGCGGTGGTTCACCGAGGGCGCATTCCGTCACGACCTCGACCTCTACCTCGAGACGTTCGAGCACACCACCGGCGTCATGCAGACCAAGGACGCCCTGCAACGGGTGGCGGCGGAATGCGCCGAGGACCTGGCCGACGACGGCGTCGTCTACGCCGAGGTGCGCTTCGCCCCGGAGCAGCACATCCAGGGCGGGCTCACGCTCGACGAGGTGGTCGAGGCGGTGCTCGAGGGATTCCGGCTCGGTGCCGCCGGCCGGGGCATCACGATCGGCACGCTGGCGACGGCCATGCGGCACGCCGCCAACTCGAGCGAGATCGCCCAGCTGGCGCTGCGGCACCGCGACGCCGGCGTCGTCGGGTTCGACATCGCGGGCAGTGAGGCCGGCAACCCACCCACCCGGCACCTGGCCGCCTTCCAGGAGATCGCCCAGGCCAACAGCCACATCACCATCCACGCGGGCGAGGCGTTCGGCCTGCCTTCGATCTGGGAGGCGCTCCAGCTGTGCGGTGCCGAGCGGCTGGGGCACGGCGTGCGGATCGTCGACGACATCGCCGTCGACGACGAGGGCCGGGCGACGCTGGGCCGGCTGGCGGCCTTTGTCCGCGACCGGCGGGTGCCGCTGGAGATGTGCCCCACCTCCAACGTCCACACCGGCGTTGCCCCGTCGATTGGCGAGCACCCGATAGGGCTGCTGACGGCGCTGCGCTTCCGGGTGACGGTCAACACCGACAACCGGCTGATGTCCGACATCACGCTCAGCGACGAGCTGTACAAGCTGGTCGAGGCGTTCGGGTACGGCTGGGACGAGCTTCAGTGGCTCACGATCAACGCCATGAAGTCGTCGTTCTGGCCGTTCGACCAGCGGCTGCGAATCATCGAGGGCACCATCAAGCCCGGCTTTTCCGCCCTGCGGGCCGAGGCGCTCTAGTGGGGTCCAACTAGCCGCCACGCGAAGCCCCGCGCGTCCTGGCCGAAGGATGCCTTCGCCCGGCTGGCGTTTGCCGTGAGAAATGCCGGCGCCTCAGGACCTGAGCGGATAGGCACGTCCTCTTGGCTCATGGTGGTCAGTGTTCCCGGGGAGCCGAGCCGTGGAGCTGGCCGTCGACCGCCAAATTCCCACGCGTAGGCTGCACGAACCGCCCTATCCGCTCGGCTCCTTAGCCGAGGCCGAGAACGTCGAGCACCCCTCCGAGTAGTCCCCCTGCCCCATCTGCGCCGGAGCCGTCGTCCGGCGGCGGGCCCGGATCGGTGGTCGTCGTGCCGACGGGAGCTGGATGCGAAGGCGTCGACTCCGTGGTGCCCGGAGTCGACGTGCTGGGCGACGCGCCACGCTCCGTGCCTGCGGTCGGCGGCGGGCTCTGGCGACCGCCCGCGGCGCCGGCCGGCGAGCCAGACCCCGAGTCCCCGGTACCGGATCCCGCACCGGGCCCAGCGACCCGACCGTCACCAGGACCGGCGCTCGCGATGCCGACCTCCGCGCCTGTCGCTGCTTCCGCCGATCCCGACTGCGCCAGGTCCGTCGGAGCGACGCGCCGCCGGCCCGCCGCATCGCCGTCCACGTCACGACGATCGGGTGTCGCCACGCCGCCGGGCGGTGCCGCAGCGTCCGGGGCGGCACCGTCGTCGCCGGCCACGACCCAGAGCAGGCCGACTGCGCAGACCATCGCCACGGCGGCGACCACGCCGACCAGGCCGGCCCGGAGGCCCCCGCGCCGCCAGGAGACAATCGCGCTGCCCTTGCAGGCAACCATGAGATCCCAGACTCCCCGCACGGTGCGACATCATGCCCCAGCCACTCGGGGTCGCACCCAGTCGGGCACCGGCCGCATTGCCAGGCGGGCCCGGGCGACGCCCCGAGCACCTGGCAGTAGCCTGAACGGGTGACCGTCACCGTTCCGCCAGGCTTCGCCGACGTCACCGCCAGCAACGACACCCTCCGGCGCTTCCTCCACGGGCTCCCCGGTGTCGACCAGGTTGGGGTCGAGGCGCGGGCGGCCACGCTCGCCACGCGCTCCATCAAGACCACGGCCAAGGCGTTCGCGCTCGACCTGGCGATCCGGATGGTGGATCTCACGACGCTCGAGGGCCAGGACACGCCCGGCAAGGTCCGGGCGCTGTGCGCCAAGAGCCGCCAGCCCGACCCCACCGATCCCTCGTGCCCACCGGTGGCCGCCATCTGCGTGTACGGCGACCTCGTGCCCACCGCGGTCGAGGCGCTCGCGGGATCGAGCATCCACATCGCCGCAGTCGCCACCGCGTTCCCCTCCGGCCGCGCCCCGCTCGACGTGAAGCTCGCCGACACCAAGGCCGCCGTGGCCGCGGGCGCCGACGAGATCGACATGGTCATCGACCGGGGTGCGTTCCTCGCCGGGCGGTACCTCGACGTGTATGACGAGATCGTGGCCACCAAGGCAGGCCAGCGGCGACGCGCACCTCAAGGTGATCCTGGAGACGGGTGAGCTGGCCACCTACGACAACGTCCGCCGGGCGTCGTGGCTCGCGATGTTGGCGGGCGGGGACTTCATCAAGACCTCGACCGGCAAGGTCTCGCCCGCCGCAACGCTGCCGGTGACCTTGGTGATGCTCGAGGCGGTGCGCGACTTCCGCAACCAGACGGGGCGCCAGGTCGGGGTGAAGGCCGCCGGCGGCATTCGGGCCGCCAAGGACGCCGTGCGCTATCTGGTGGTGGTCAACGAGGTGGCCGGGGACGACTGGCTCAGCGCCGACTGGTTCCGGTTCGGCGCCTCGAGCCTGCTCAACGACCTTCTCATGCAACGCCAGAAGCTCACCACCGGCCACTACGCCGGGCCCGACTACTTCACCCTCGATTGATCGAGCACGGACCATGCCAACCTTCGACTACGCCCCCGCCCCGGAATCCCGCTCGATCGTCGACATCCAGCCGTCGTACGGCCTGTTCATCGGCGGCGAGATGGTCGACCCGATCGACGGAACCCGCTTCAAGACGGTCAATCCGGCCACCGAAGAGGTGCTGTCCGAGGTCGTGGCCGCGGGGCCGCAGGACGTCGACCGGGCGGTCGACGCCGCCCGCGCCGCCTACGACGGCGCCTGGTCCCGGCTGAGCGGCCGCGACCGCGGCAAGTACCTCTATCGGCTGGCCCGCCTCGTGCAGGAGCGGTCCCGCGAGCTGGCGGTGCTCGAGTCCATCGACAACGGCAAGCCCATCCGCGAGAGCCGCGACGTCGACGTCCCCCTGGTGGCCGCCCACTTCTTCTACTACGCGGGATGGGCCGACAAGCTCGACTACGCCGGCTTCGGTCCCGGCCCCCGCCCCCTGGGGGTCGCCGCCCAGGTCATCCCCTGGAACTTCCCCCTACTGATGCTGGCGTGGAAGATCGCCCCAGCGCTGGCCTGCGGCAACACGGTGGTGCTCAAGCCAGCCGAGACGACGCCCCTGACCGCACTGGCGTTTGCCGACATCTGCCAGCAGGCCGACCTGCCGCCGGGGGTCGTGAACATCATCACCGGCGCCGGCGACACCGGGCGGGCGCTGGTCGAGCACCCCAGGGTCGACAAGGTGGCGTTCACGGGATCGACCGAGGTCGGGCGCCAGATCGCCCGGTCGGTGGCCGGCACCCGCAAGAAGGTCACCCTCGAGCTCGGGGGCAAGGCCGCCAACGTCGTGTTCGACGACGCCCCGCTCGACCAGGCGATCGAGGGCATCGTCAACGGCATCTTCTTCAACCAAGGCCACGTCTGCTGCGCGGGCAGCCGGCTGCTGGTGCAGGAATCGGTGGCCGACGAACTGCTGGCGGGGCTCAAGCGCCGACTCACCACCCTGCGCCTCGGCGACCCGCTCGACAAGAACACCGACATCGGCGCCATCAACAGTGCCGAGCAGCTCGACAAGATCCGAATGCTGTCCGAGATCGGCGAGACCGAGGGCGCGGAGCGCTGGTCGCCGCCCTGTGAGCTGCCCGAGCGGGGCTTCTGGTTCCCGCCCACCGTGTTCACGGGCGTGTCGCAGTCGCACCGCATCGCCCGCGAGGAGATCTTCGGCCCCGTGTTGTCGGTCCTCACCTTCCGCACTCCCGCCGAGGCCGTCGAGAAGGCCAACAACACCCCGTACGGGCTCTCGGCCGGCGTGTGGACCGACAAGGGCAGCCGCATCCTGTGGATGGCGCAGAAGCTGCGGGCCGGGGTGGTGTGGGCGAACACGTTCAACCGCTTCGATCCCACCAGCCCGTTCGGCGGCTACAAGGAGTCGGGCTATGGGCGTGAGGGCGGCCGCCACGGTCTGGGGGCCTACCTCGATGTCTGACGGCAGCGAGCGGCTGGAGGTCCGCAAGACGTACAAGCTGTACATCGGCGGTGCCTTTCCCCGGTCGGAGTCGGGGCGCAGCTACGAGGTCCGCTCGGCCGACGGGGGGCGCTTCCTCGCCAACGCCGCACTGGCGTCGCGCAAGGACGCCCGCGACTCGGTGGTCGCGGCCCGCAAGGCGTTCCCGGGCTGGTCGTCCGCTACCGCCTACAACCGGGGCCAGGTGCTCTACCGAGTGGCCGAGATGCTCGAGGGCCGCCGCTCGCAGTTCGTCGACGAGGTGGGCGCCGGCGAGGGCCTGGGACCGGGCGACGCCGAGGCGGCGGTCGACGCCGCCATCGACCGCTGGGTCTGGTACGCCGGCTGGAGCGACAAGGTGCACCAGGTGCACGGATCGTCCAACCCTGTGGCCGGGCCCTACTTCGACTTCTCGGTTCCCGAGCCCACCGGCGTGGTGGCGCTGATCGCTCCCCCGGCCTCGTCACTGCTCGGCCTCGTGTCGGTGGTGGCGCCGGTGATCGTCACCGGCAACACGGCCGTGGTCGTGGCGTCGGAGTCGGCGCCGCTGCCGGCCATCACGCTGGCGGAGGTGCTGGCCACCTCCGACCTGCCGGGGGGCGTCGTCAACCTGCTCACCGGCCACCCGGGCGAGATTGCTCCGTGGCTGGCCTCGCACATGGACGTCAACGCCATCGACCTGACCGGCATCGGCGACCTGGAGGCGGCGACCGAGCTCGAGGCGGCGGCTGCGGAGAACCTCAAGCGGGTCCTGCGCCCACCGGCGGGCTCGGGCGACGGCGCCGAAGCTGACTGGACCGTCGACCCCGGCCTCGACCGCATGATGGCCTTCCTCGAAACGAAGACCGTCTGGCACCCGGTCGGGATCTAGGACGAGGAGCGGTTCCCATGGAGATCAAGGAACTCGGACACATCGTCCTGTACGTGCGCGACGTGGAGCGGTCCGCCCACTTCTACCGCGACGTGCTCGGCTGGCGGCAGGTCGTGCCCGACGGCGACGGGTCATCCCCGCTCCGGGCGCCGATAGCGGCGTTCTCGGCCCCGTCGGGCCGCACGCATCACGAGCTGCTGCTCATCGAAGTCGGGCCGGACGCCGCCTCGCAGCCGGAGGGCCGCCACGTGGGCCTGTACCACTTCGGACTCAAGGTCGGTGACTCCGACGAGGAGCTGCGGGAAGCGCTCGATCGGCTGCGGGAGGCAGGGACGCCCGTCCTGGGCGCCAGCGACCACACGGTCACCCACAGCCTCTACATCGCGGACCCCGACGGCAACGAGATCGAGCTCTACATCGACGTGCCCGGCGTCGACTGGCGCGCCGACCCGGCGCTCGTCGCCGCACCGATCAAGCCGCTCAGCCTCTGACCGCCGCCACCGGCTCGACAGCTCGGCTCCCCGGCAGCGCTGACCACCGTGAGCCAAGAGTACGTGCCGATCCGCTCACGTCCTCAGCCGGCGTAGGTGCGAACGACTCGCAACGCCGCCTCGCCGTTCGGCCCCGTGGCGACGAGGCCCGAAGCCTCGGGCGCCAGCCGATGCGCCCCGACCCGGCAGAACGCGCCTGCCGCACCGGTGATCGTCGAGTCGGCATCCGCCGGTCCGTAGCGCCACGTGTCGCCCGAGGGCGCGGTCAGTTCGCAGAACACCTGGTGGCTCTCCTGGCCGGCGAGCGCGAAGGCGTAGGGCAGCGTGCCGTGGGCCAGCCAGGCGACATGGCGCAGTCGATCGGTGTCGGGAAACGACACCCCGAGCGGATCGGTGATGTCGAGCCCGTGCGCCCAGTGCTCGGCCAGGCGCGTCGTGGCCAGCGTGGCGGGCTTGAGGCGGGTTGCCACCCACGGGATGGGCTGCTGCGGATCGGCGCCGCGTAGGGTCGCCAGTGCCGCCCGGCGCCCCGCCTTCCAGCGCTCGAACACGACCGAAGGTTCGGCGCGCTCGGCCTGGACCATTCGCTCGGCGGCATCGTCGACGCCAGTCGCCCCGGTCCACGTCCGTTCGAATCCGTCGCCACCGGCGGCCGACATGACCACCGCCTCCTCGGTCTGCGCGAGGTGCAGGACGACATCGGCCACACTCCAACCCTCGGCGGCCGACGGCGAGCGCCAGGCGGGGTCGTCGAGCCCGTCGAGGATCGCCTCGAGCCGTTCCTGCTCGGCCTCCAGGTCGTCGAAGATGACCACGGTCGCGACTCTGCCGTCGGTCATGATCCGCCCTCCTCGGTGTCGGCGAACGCTTCCCTCACCGCCGTCAGCCCGACGCGGGATCGCTCGCGGAACCCATAGGTCCCCTGCTCGCGCAGTTCGCGGGCTGCGTCGGCCACCCCCGCCAGCGCCGCGAAGGCGAACGCTCCGCCCACCGAGATGCGCCGGACCCCCGCCTCGCCGAGCTCCGCCACCGTCGGAGCACCCAGCCCGGGAAGCACGTTGAGGGGGCGGTCGACCGACGCCACAACCTGGCGTACCTCGTCGAGGTCGCTCAGTCCGGGTGCGAACAGCACGTCGGCGCCCGCCTCCTGGTACGCCTGCAGCCGAGCGATGGTGTCGGCAAGGTCCGGGCGGCCGCGGATGTGGTTCTCGGCGCGCGCCGTGATCACGAAGTGGACAGGACCGGCGTGGGCGGCCTCGGCGGCCGCCGCCACCCGCTCGGCCGCCAGGCCCGCGTCGTAGATCTGGGCGTCGGGCCGCCGGCCGAAGTCCTCGACCGAGCAGCCGGCCAGGCCCGTGTCGATCGCCAGGCGGACAGTCGTCGCGACACCGGCGGGATCGTGGGCGAAGCAGTTCTCGAGGTCGGCCGACACGGGCCGGTCGGTGGCGGC
Source organism: uncultured bacterium (assembly GCA_963813485.1). Lineage (GTDB taxonomy): Bacteria > Actinomycetota > Acidimicrobiia > Acidimicrobiales > VFJN01 > DASQUK01. The sequence goes on along the minus strand of CAWEZE010000013.1, from coordinate 20,366 downwards.
GACGATCGACGCCGCGTGCGCCAGCGCCTCGTCGCGGCTGACGGATCCGTCCAGCCGGCCCAGGGTGGCGGCGAACCCGCTGCTGGTCGTGGCGAGGGCCTCGAACCCGAGCCAGTCGAGCAGCCTGGCCGACCCCGGGTCCCAAGGATTGGGCATGAGCAGGGGGGTTGGGCCGCCGTGCAGCGCGAGAAACCGTGCGGCCTTGTCGGCCTGCGAGAGCTGGGTTTCGGCGTTAGCCGCCGCCACGTCCCGTTCGGTCACCCCGTGAACGTAGCCTGCTGCTCGAGCGCCGCTTCCACCCGACGCAGGTCGAGCACCCGCACGTCGGCCAGTCCCGGCAGCGTCTGGACCGCCCAGCGATAGGCGGGCCCGTTCAGCACGAGCACCTCCAGGTCCTCAGCCGCAACCAGGGTGCAGTCGTGTGCCCGGTCGGCGAGCAGTTCCTCGGCGCCGATCCAGGTGCCCGGGCCCAGCGCCCCGACCAGCCGCCGGCCGCGGGTGGCGAGCAATGCACCGGCCACCACGATGACGAGCTGCCTGGCCCGGTGGCCCTCACGGACGACGACGGTGCCGTCGGCAACGCGAAGCCGGTCGGCGTGGGGAACGAGCGGTGCGAGGGACGTGTGCGCATACCGGTCGAAGGGGGGAACCTCGGCCAGGACCGCCACGTCCGGGCGGCGCCGGGCCCTCACGCCGCCTCCCGTGTGGGACTTGTGGCCCGGGCAAGGCCGGATGCCACCGCAGCCACCGGCAGCCGCACCTCGAGCTCGGCACCGCCGACGAACCGGATGCTCGCCTGGGGAGCCACCGCCCGGATGAAACGCACCGCCCGTTCGTTGTCGGCCTGGATCGACGCTGTGATCGTCTCGAGCCCGACGAGCTCGGCGTGGGCCGTGAGGGCACCGACGAGCGCTCGCCCGATCCCGCGCCGGAACCACCGGTCCTCCACCAGCAGCGCCATCTCGGTCGCACCGGAACGGGAGCGCGCCAGGCTCGCCGTGCCCCGCACCTCGTCACCGTCGACGACCACCCACGACCGGTGCTCGTCCGCCGGCGAGGCGACCCGGGTGAGCTCTCGCTCGATCGCCCGCGGCCCGGTTCCGTGGTACCGCCGGTAGAGCGTCTCCGGAGAGCAACGAGCGATGAGGGCCCGCAGCAGCTCGAGGTCCCCGGCTCTCGATGCTCGCAGCAGCATGGATCGAACGTAACTAGACCAGTCGTCATAGTCAATAGACCGGTCGCCTTAGTTGTAGGCTGACGGTGTGGCATCCGACACACGTGATCGTCTCGTCCGCACCACCAGCCGCCTCCTGCGCAAACAGGGCTACGGCGCGACCGGGCTCAACCAGGTGATGACCGAGGCTCAGGCCCCCAAGGGCTCGATGTACTTCCACTTCCCAGGCGGAAAGGAGGAGCTGGCGGCGGCCGCCGTCGACTACTTCGCGGAGCGCGTGACGCGGACCCTGGAGGACCGTCTCGAAGAGGCCAGCACCGTCGGTGAGGGCGTCGCCACCTTCTTCGACGACTACATCGAGCACTTCCTCCACACCGACTTCGCCGAGGGCTGCGCGGTCGCCACCGTCGCACTCGACGCAGCGGCGGCCCACGAGACCCTGGCCACGGCCACCGGGCGGGCTCTCCGCGGGTGGATAGACCGGTTCGCCGAGGCGCTCGAAGCCGAGGGTCGCTCCCCCGCCGAGGCCCATGGCCTGGCGACCCTGATCGTCGCCGCGATCGAGGGCACGATCGTCATCGGCAAGGGCGAGCGCTCGACCGAGCCGTTCGTTGCCGTTCGGGCCGTGCTGCAGGACCTCCTGGCGCCGGCAAACGCCGTGGCGGCCGCCGACTGAGGACCTGAGCGGATAGGCACGTCCTCTTGGCTCATGGTGCTCAGTGTTCCCGGGGAGCCGAGCCGTGGAGCTGGCCGTCGACCGCCGAATTCCCACGCGTAGGCTGCACGAACCGCCCTATCCGCTCGGCTCCTGAGCCGCTGCCCCCTGCTGGACGGCTCGCGGGTCGGTGCACCTGGGAGCCGCAAGTGATGTTGAGGGCGGTTGCGGGGAAAGAAATCGTCTAGCAGACGTACATATGTTCGCATATAGTCGGATGCGTGACGGAGTTGCGTTGGCGCCAGGCCGACCGGCCACAGGCGCAGGGGGCGCTGTTCGACGAGCCGGTGTTCGAACGAGAGCCGGGCCGCGGCGAGTTCCGAGGCATGGAGTTCCTCCACGTGAGGGCCCAGCGGGTCATCAACGAGGTGCCGGGGGCACCGTTCGGCTTCCGCTACACGATCAACGCGTATCGCGGCTGCAGCCACGCATGCACCTACTGCCTGGCGGGCGAGACGCCCATCCTCATGTCCGACGGCAGCACCAGGGCCCTGGCCGACGTGCGGCCGGGCGACGAGGTCTGCGGCACGGTTCGCGATGGCGCCAGCCGGCGTTGCGTCCCGACGACCGTCCTCGACCACTGGTCGACCACCAAACCCGCCTACCGGGTGACGCTGGCCGACGACACCCGGCTGGTCGCCAGCGGCGACCACCGGTTCCTCACCGACCGGGGCTGGAAGCACGTGTCCCGCACCGGACTGGGCTCGGGCCCACGCCCGCATCTCACCCGGCACCACTCGCTGGTCGGCGTCGATGACTTCCCGGGCAGTGAGTGTGGCGCCGTCGATGGGGCTGTCCGCGCGGCCATCAGCGGCGGCGCGCAGCGGCGGGTCGTGGGCATCGAGCCGCTCGGCGCCGATCTTGCCCTGTTCGACATGACCACGGGCACGGGCGACTTCATCGCCAACGGTGTGGTCAGCCACAACTGCTTTGCCCGGCCCACCCACACCTACCTCGACCTCGATGCCGATCGCGACTTCGAGCGCCGCATCGTGGTCAAGGTCAACGCCGTGTCGCGGCTGCGGCACGAGCTCGATCCCAGGCGATGGGCGGGCGAGCTCATTGCCATGGGCACCAACACCGATCCCTACCAGCGTGCCGAGGGCAAGTACCGGCTCACCCGCGGCATCGTCGAGGCCCTGGTCGAGCGCGGCAACCCGTTCTCGATCCTGACCAAGTCCACGCTGGTGCTACGTGACATCGAACTCCTGGCCGAGGCGGCCCGACGCACCGATGTACGGGTCAACCTGTCGATCGGCACCCTCGACGAGGCGGTGTGGCGGACCACCGAACCGGGGACCCCGCACCCGGCTCACCGCGTCCGGGCGGTCGAGCAGCTCAACGCCGCCGGGGTACCCACCGGCGTGCTCGTCGCCCCCGTGCTGCCCCAACTGTCGGACGGTCCCGAGCAGCTCGAGACGGTGGTCCGGGCGTGCGTGGACGCCGGTGCCCGCTCCATCTCCTCGGTGCTGCTCCACCTGCGCCCTGGTGTGAAGGAGGTGTTCCTCAGCCGTCTGGCCGAGTCCCATCCCGGTCTCCTGGCGAGCTATCGCCGGCGCTACCGCGACCGCGCGTACGCGCCCAAGGCCGAGCAGCAGGAGCTGGATACCCGCATCCGTGCGCTGGTGCGGCGCTTCGGCGGGCTGGCGGTCGAGCGCACCGATCCGCGGCACCACACCGGCCGAGACGCCCCACCGGCGCACGACCCGAACGCAGCGACTCCAGGCCCGAGCCAACTCAGGCTCATCTGACCGGCGTTCGAACATGACGGAAACCGTCGAGTGCGAACGAGAGACGGTCAAAGAGGTCCGGCGTCACGCCGCTTGCAACCGGGGTGGAGCTATCCCGTGGCACGCAAGCGTGAGACCCGGATAGAGCTGATCGTCCGAGCTGCGGATCGGACCTCAGAGGTACACCGTGCACAACGTGTTCCGCCGCCTGGCGCGCCGCGCTGACCCGTGGGCGGACATCGACCGCCACGCCCGTCCCATTGCCGGCGCCCTTGACCGGCTCCAGGGCCTGCGGCTCGCTAGGCGATAGGGCGAGATGCGGCGATCTCGCGGGCTGATGGCGGGCCAGTCGCCGGCGAGCGCCACGGCCGCAGCCGCTCGGACCGCCGAAGGGCCCCGGCATGGCCCCGCCTACCGACGAGCCGGTGGCCTCAGCCCCCCGCGCCGTCGGCTGCGTCTGCGGCGACCAGCCCGTTTGCAGCCGCCAGGGCGATAGCGGCCCGTACCGCCTCTTCGTAGACGGCATCGAGGTGGTGCTGCGACACCGCGGGCGCCAACGGCGGGTCGCCGAGCGAGCGCGGCAGGGCACCCGGATCGGAGGTGGGCCTGATCTGCGGGCTCGGAGCCGGCTGGTAGCCGTTGTCGGCCCAGAATGCCTGCGCCTTGGAGGGCGGGTTCTGCGAGCGGCGCCGGCGACGGGTGCTCATGCCGCTGCCTCCTTGTCGGTCTTGTCGACCTTGTCGATTTGGTCGCGCACGAGCGTGTCGGCGCTGGTCTCGTCCACCAGCGCCTCGGACCGCAGCCCGAGGGCCTGCCGGAGCTGATCGGGCGTGAGGTCGCCGACCGAGCTACTGGCCGGCAGCACCAGGTCGGCGATGCGGCGCTTGCCCGCCACGACCTCCTCCACCTGCTCGTCGACCGTGCCGGGGCACACGAGCCGGTGGCTGATGACCGTGTTGGCCTGGCCGATGCGCCACGCCCGGTCGCGGGCCTGGTCCTCGACGGCGGGGTTCCACCAGCGGTCGTACAGCACGACATGGTTGGCGGCTGTGAGGTTGAGACCCGACCCGCCGGCCTTGATCGACAGCACCAGGGCCCCGGGCCCCGTCCCCTCCTGGAACTCGCGAACCAGGCGGTCGCGGGTGCCCCGCGTCAGGCCACCGTGGTAGCAGGCCACCGGAACGCCGGTCCGCTTGGTCAGGTGCTCGGACAAGCGCTCGCCCCAACGAGCGAAGTGGGTGAACACCAGCACGCGTTCTCCGGCCGCGAACACGTTGTCGACCAGCTCGTCGAGTCGGGCGAGCTTGCCCGACCGGCCCTCGAGCGGTCCCTGGTCGTCGTTGATATACGCGGCCGGGTGGTCGCAGATCTGCTTGAGGGCGGTGATGGCCGCGAGCACGTGGCCGGTGCGGGATCGCCGGTCGTCGGTGCCGAGGTTGACGCCGAGCAGGTTGTCGAGCACGGCCTGGTAGAGGCCGATCTGCTCGGCGGTCATGCCGCAGTGGTCGAGCTCGTCGATCTTGTCGGGCAGTTCGGCGGCGATCTCCGGCTCCGCCTTGGTGCGGCGGAAGACCAGCAGGCCGTTGAGGGCCCGCAGGGCCGCCTCGCCGGGGGCGCCGGAGCCGTTGCGCGGCGTCGACAGCTGCTGAATGAAGGCCGGGCGCGGGCCCACGAGGCCCGGGTTCGTGTAGTCGAGGATCGACCACAGGTCCCCGAGCCCGTTCTCGATCGGGGTACCGGTCAGCGCCAGGCGCGACCGGCCCGGAATCCGCCGCAGCTCGCGGGCCACCTCGCTGGCGGGGTTCTTGATGGCCTGCGCCTCGTCGAGCACCACCCGGTGCCAGTCGACCGTGGCCAGCGCGTCGACGTCACGCACGGCCGTGCCGTACGTCGTGAGCACCACGTCGGCGTGGTCGGCCACCTCGGCGACCTCGTCGGCCTCGGCGCGTGCGGCGCCGTGGTGGACCTCTACCCGCAGGTCCGGAGTGAACCGCTTGGCCTCCGCGGCCCAGTTGCCCAATACCGCAGGCGGCGCGATGACCAGCACGGGCCCCTGGCCGCGGGTGTCCAGCAGGTGGGCGAGCATCGTCGGGGTCTTGCCAAGGCCCATGTCCATCGCCAGGCAGCCGCCGAGCCCCACACGATCGAGAAAAGCCAGCCAGCCCCGCGCCTCCGCCTGGTAGCTCCGCAGCTTGCCGACGAAGCCGTCAGGGGGCCCGAGCGGCGCCGGCGGTTCGTCGCTGGCGCCCCGGACCAGCTCGACGGCCCAGCCGCTGCCGGCCACGATCGCCGGCCCGGCGAGGGCACTCTCTTCCAGGCCGACGGCGTGGCGCAGGATGGCGGCGCCGGTGAGCTCGGTCGACCCGCTCTGCTCGGCCAACGCCTTGGCGGCCGCCTCGAGGTCGGCGTGGTCGAGCTCGACCCACCGGCCCTTGGCCTGGACCAGCGGCCGCGCCTGTGCGGTGAGGCGGGCGATAGCGGCGGCGTCGAGCTCGAGGTCGTCGAACAATACCGACCAGCGGACCTTGGACAGCTGGTTGGGCCCCACCTTCGCTGGTCCCGCAGGCCCGGCGGCCTCGAGCCGCAGGCGTGGCGACGGCCGGGTCCATGACGCGGTGGGCACGCGCACGTCGAACCCAACCGACTGCAGGACGCGCCCGGTGCGGGTCATGACGTCCCAGGCTTCGTCGACCCCGAGGACCACGTGACCGCGCCGCCCGGTGCGGCTGAGCGCCGGCAGGAGCCGTTCGAGGCGGCGGAGCTGGGCCTCGACCCGTTGGGCCTTGGCGCCGGACGCGGACACGGCCTGCTCGACCGGGAGCGGATGGCGTTCGACCCCGGTGGCGTCCACCGTCAGGAGCCAGCCCCCGTCGGCCTCCGGGGGGTCCAGCCGCACGATCAGCCCGACGTCGCCGTCCCCCACCACCGGCGCCGCCCAGCGGCGCAGGTCGTCGGCCACCTCGGTCGCGGGACCGTGGGCGGCGGCGAAGGCCTCGCCGGCCAGACCCGCCAGCACGGCCTCGGCCACGTCGCGCCGGCTCCGGGCGACGGGCGGCGTGGCGGCGGTGACCAGGCGCGCCGCTCCCGCGCGGCACACAGCGTCGACGGCGGCGTTCAACACGGTGCGGCACAGGCGCTCAGGCCCTGTCGCAGGGTCGAAGACCCGCACCGGGCCGGGCATGCGGGCCGACAGCTCGCGAATGCGCTCGCGTTCGACGACGGCCGCGATCCACTGGACGACGTAGGAGCCGCTGCGCTGGCGGCCGCGGGCGGCCGCCGATCCCCCGCGTCGCAGCGTGGGCACCATGCGGCCCTGCGCCACCAGGTCGGTGGCCCAGGCCGCCACCTCGCCGAGCCAACGCACACTCGGGCCGGCATCCAGGGCGAGCTGGCCCGCGCCCACGCCCACGAGCCAGCCAAGGGCTGCCGTGAGGGGCGCAGAGACTGCCGGCGCCCGATCCCCGGAGGGCAGCGGGGCGCCCTTGTGCTTCTCCCATTCGATGGCCGAGCCGCCGGCCTCGTCGATCAGCCGCTGCAGGTCCTCGCCGCCGGCGGACCTGGCCGACGGATTGCCCGCCCACAGCACCACCTCGCCGGGGGCCCACGACGCCTGCAGCGCCGGGGCCTGCACCAGTTCGGCCTCCGGCTCACCCGACGCGGCCATGGCCGCGTCGTCGCCGTCGCCCAAGGTGGTGGGGTCGGGAAGGTCAACGTCCTCCCCCGTGACCCGCCGCAGCGCAGCCGCGACGGCAGCGCGCTCGTCGGAAAGGTCGGCGAGTGCCTGGTCGCGCTCGTAGCGGCCCGACCGCGCCACTGCCTCCAGCGTGTCCTCGATCTCCTCGAGCATGTGGTGCAAGGTCGCGGCCCAGCGCTGCGGCTGCGCCGCGAGCGCCGGCAGGTCGTCTGCTGCGATCTGCCCGTCGACCTCGGACGCGACGAGCGCCTCGAAGCTGGTTTGGTCCAGTTGGGTCTCCATCGTCTGCTGGCCCATGTCGGCGTACGGCGCCGCACGACCAGGTGTCCGCCATCTACCCAGGGGGATGGCTTTCATCAGTCTACGGGGTCCGGACCCCGAATCGGTGACACCTCCCCCCGCAGGCTAGGTTGCCGATAACGGCCGTTACCACGTGCCCGAGGCCACAGGGGGAGGTCGGCAGGCAGTGATCCGTTCCGATGTTCGTACGCGGGGGCGGTGAGCGCCGTGCCCGCTCCCTGGCCGTTGCGCTTCGGCGCCTTCTTCGCCCCATTCCACCCGGTCGGCCAGAACCCGACCCTGGCGCTGGAGTACGACCTCGACCGCGTCGTCGCGCTCGATCGGCTCGGCTACGACGAGGTCTGGTTCGGCGAGCACCACTCGGGGGGCTACGAGATCATTGCCTGCCCCGAGGTGTTCATCGCCGCCGCCGCCGAGCGCACCCGCCACGTCATGCTCGGGACGGGCGTCGTGTCTCTCCCGTACCACCATCCCTGGTTGGTCGCCGACCGGCTGGTGCTGCTCGACCACCTCACACGCGGGCGCCTCATCTTCGGCGCCGGACCGGGAGCGCTGCCCAGCGACGCCTTCATGCTGGGCATCGACCCCGTGGACCAGCGGCGCATGATGGAGGAGTCGCTCGAGGCGATCCTGACCCTGTTGCGGACCGACGAGCCAGTCACGCGCCAGACCGACTGGTTCACGATGCGCGACTGCCGGCTCCAGGTGCGCCCCTACACCCACCCCCATTTCGAGGTGGCCGTCGCGGCCATGATTTCGCCCTCCGGGCCGCGGCTGGCCGGCACGTACGGCGTGTCGCTGCTGTCGCTGTCCATGACCCTGTTCGAGGGCTTCGCCGCCATCGGCCAGGCCTGGAGCGTGGTGCAGGAGCAGGCGCGTGCTGCCGGCCGCCCCGAGCCCGATCGCCGCAGTTGGCGGGTCCTGGGGGCTGTGCACCTCGCCGAGTCCCGGGACCAGGCCATCGAGGACTGCACACACGGCCTGAAGGACTTCGCCGACTATTTCGGGGGTGGCGCCGGTTTCGTGCCGCTGGCCAACCAGGTCGACGGCGGCCCCCGCACGCCGCGAGAGTTCGTCGAGACCTACGCCGAGTCGGGCAATGTCGTCATCGGCACCCCCGACGACGCCATCGCCTACATCGAGGGACTGCTCGAGCAGTCGGGCGGGTTCGGTACGTTCCTGCTGTTGGGCCACGACTGGGCCGACCCCGAGGCGACCATGCGCTCGTACCGCCTGTTCGCCCGCGAGGTGGCTCCCCACTTCACTGGGCAGCTCGCCGCACCTCGGGCGTCGCACGAGTGGGCGGTGGAGAAGCGGAATCAGCTGTTCGGCGCCGCTGGCCAGGCGATCCTCAACGCCATCACGTCGCATGTGGAGGAGGCGCAGGCCAAGAGCACGGCCGCCGGCGGCGACGGTGAGGCGCAGGGGGGCTGATGCGGGCGCTGGTTCTGCGCGGGGCGTCCGAGCTGATCGTCCGAGACGACGCACCGGATCCCCAACCGGGCTTCGGTCAGGTCCTGGCGCAGGTCAAGGCCTGCGGCATCTGCGGCTCGGACCTGCACTTCGTCCAGCACGCAGCCACGATGCTCGGGCTGCTGGCGGACATGGACGGGCTACCCGACTTCGGGGCGCCGCCGCTCGATCTCGGCCGGGACGTGTTCATGGGACACGAGTTCGCCGCCGAGGTGCTCGACGTCGGGCCCGACACGGTCGGCCCCGTTCCCGGGACCATCGTCACCTCGGTTCCGATCATGCTCACCCCGACGGGCCTGCGCGACATCGTCTACAGCAACGACCTCCCGGCCGGCTACGGCGAACGCATCCTGCTGTCGGCGCCGTTCGTCCAGGTGGTGCCCAACGGCCTGGATCCGCGTCACGCGGCCCTGGCCGAGCCGATGGCGGTCGGCCTCCACGCCGTCAACCGCTCGGGGATCGACGCCGGCGACGGCGCCGTCGTGCTCGGTTGCGGCCCGGTCGGTCTGGCCGTGATCGCAGCGCTCGGGCTCCGGGCGGTCGAGCCGATCGTCGCCGCCGATCTGTCGCCGGCCCGCCGGTCTTTGGCCACTGTCATGGGTGCGCACGAGGTCGTGGATCCCGTGGTCGAGCCCGCCTTCGACGCGTGGAAGCGGGCCGCGCGGGGTCAGGCACCAGTCGTGTTCGAGGCGATCGGCGTCCCGGGAATCATCGACGATGCCCTGCGGGTGGCGCCCGCGCAGAGCCGCATCGTGGTCGTCGGGGTGTGCATGCAGCCGGACACGGTCACGCCCTTCTTCGGCATCGCCAAGGAACTGAGCCTGCAGTTCGTGCTGGGTTACGACCCCGCGGAGTTCGAGGCCAGCCTCCGCTCGATCGCCGAGGGCGAGATCGATGTGGCCCCGCTGATCACGGGCGAGGTGGGGCTCGACGGCGCGCCCGGGGCGTTCCGCGAGTTGGCCGACCCCGAGCGACACTGCAAGGTCCTGGTGGTTCCCTGACGGATCCGACGGAGGCGCTTCGGTGATCGACAACGAAACCCTGTCCCGCCGGGCGCGGCGGCTGGCGGCAACGATCGAGCCGTTCGTCGGGCAGGTCTACTTCTCGCCCGAGTGCCACGCGGAGTACGTGGCGCTCGGGTTCGGCCCCAGCCCCGGCACCATCGGCAACGGTGTGCAGCTGCCCGACGGGCCCGCCTACTTCTACAGCCGCGGCTCGGCCCTCGGGCAGGTCCCGGGCGAGCTGGTCGCCGCCGCGTTCGCCGTCTTCAACCCGGCGGTGGTGGTACCGGCCGTGGCGACCGGCCGGGGGTTGACCGACCCCCCCACCATCGCCGCGGCGCGGGCCCGCGGCGCCACGGCCCAGTTGGCGCGCATCCTCGGCGAGTCACCGGCGGGGTTGGCGACGGTGACGGCCCTGCTGGCGCGCGCCACCGATCCGCTCCGGGTCGAGGGCCGTCCCCTGTATGCGGGGCTGCGGTCGTTGGGGCTGCCCGGTGACCCCCTCGGTGACGCATGGCGTCTCGCCGACCTGCTGCGGGAGTTCCGGGGCGACGCGCACACGGCCGCCTGGACCACCGCGGGCTTCGACGCGGTGGAGATCGGCCTGCTCACCGAGCTGTACTGGGGACTGCCGATGCGCAGCTACATCCGCAGCCGGGCCTGGTCGTCGGCGGAGCTCGACGACGCCACGGAGCGCCTGCGCAGCCGCGGGTTGCTCGACGGGGACGGATTCTCCGAACGCGGGCGGGCCCAGCGCGAAGCGGTCGAGGTCGCCACCGACGGCCACGTGCGTCCGGCGATCGAGGCCTTGGGGGCCGACCTCGACGAGCTGGTCGGGATCGTCGAACCGTGGAGTGTCGCCGTGCGCCAAGCCGGCGGCTACCTGCCCAGGGGCCCGCACGAGCTCGCCCGGACCGAATCCACGCAGTGACCGCGGACGTCCTCGACCTACGCACGCTCAACCGCGCCACGCTCGCACGCCAGCTTCTGCTCGAGCGGAGCAGTCTGCCCGCCCTCGACGCGGTTGCGCATCTGGTCGGCCTCCAGGCGCAGGTGCCCCTCAACCCCTACCACGCCCTCTGGTCCCGACTGGGCGGGTTCCGGCCCGACGATCTGTCGCAGGCGATGCTCGACCGCCGTGCGGTCCGGATCGTGGTCATGCGCGCCACCATCCACCTCGTCACGGGCGACGACTGCCTGGTGCTGCGGTCCCTTGCCCAGCCCGTGCTGGACGCGGAGCTGACCAGGCACCGCGACTACGGGCCACCGCTGCGGGGCATCGACCTCGACCCGGTCCTCGACTTCGCCCGCCAGGCCCTGGCCGAGCAGCCGCTGAGCAACGCCGAGCTGCGCGCCGCAATGGCCGAGAAGTTTCCCGAGCTCGATGCCGCCGCCCTGGCCTATGCCTGCCGCTGCAAGCTCGGCCTCGTCCAGGCCCCACCCCGCGGGGTGTGGGGCCGCAGCGGCCAGGTGAAGGTCACCACCGTCGAGGCGTGGTTGGGTCGTTCGCTGGTGGGCAACCCCTCCGTCGACGAGGTGGTCATGCGCTACTTCGCGGCGTTCGGGCCGGCGACCGTGTCCGACGTGGCGACGTGGTCGCGCCTGACCGGGCTGAGGGAGGTCGTGGACCGGCTCCGCCCGCGGCTACGGCCGTTCCGCGACGAGCGGGGCCGAGAACTGTTCGACGTCCCGGATGCGGCCCGGCCCGACCCCGAGACCCCGGCGCCACCGCGGTTCCTGCCCGAGTACGACAACCTGTTGCTCTCCCACGACGACCGCAGCCGGTTCTTCCCGGCCGACGATCGGGTCCGCGCCCGCCTGTTCGGTGCCGAGCGGAAGGTCAGCGGGTCGGTGCTCCACGACGGCTTCGTGTGCGGCACCTGGCGGATGGATCACGGCCGCGGCCGCGAGAGCGCCGCCATCGTCGTCGACCACGCCCCCCGGCTGAACCAGCGGGCGAGGTCCGCGGTGGCCGCCGAGGGGCGACGCTTGCTGCGCTTCCTCGCCCCCGATGCCGCCGCGCACGACGTCCGGTTCGCGGCGCTGGCCTGACACGCGAAGCCCGCTAGAGCCGTTTCTCGAACCAGTGGCGGGCGTAGCGATTCGTTCGTGCCAGGTGAGACGTTCTTGGCGCCGAATTGGTTGCTGAGCAACCAATCTTGCGCCAGGAACCGGCGGGAGGCCCCGGTGACGGAAGTGTCTCGCGAATGACGGCCGGTGGCGCATGCCGGCTCACGACAGCCGCTTCTCGAACCAGTGGTGGGCGTAGCGCTCGTCGTTGAAGGCCTCGACCTCGTGGTAGCCCGAGGACCGATAGAGGTTGATGGCCTCGCGGAGCGACCGGTTGGTCTCCAGCCGCACGACGCGGCTGCCATGGGCCCGGGCGCGGCCCTCGAGCTCGGCCAACAGGCGGCGGCCGATCCCCAGTCCCCGCGCCGACTCGGCGACCCACATCCGCTTGATGTCGGGCGGTGCGTCGCCGTGGAACTGGAGACCTCCGCACCCGATTGGCTCCCCGCGCAGCATTGCGACGAGGAACATCCCTGCGGGCGGCCGCATCGAGTCGACACCCGGGGCGCTGCTCAGCGCCGCATCGAAACCCGTGTCGAACCGCCGGTCGATCTCCGCGAAGTAGGCGTTCAGGCACTGCTGGGCCGCGGGCTCGGTCGGATCCACGGACTCGACGTCGACCAGGGCGGCGGTGAGCAGCCGCTCGACCTCGGCCATGGCGGAGACCAGCCGGGCACGCTGGGCCTCGCCGAGCGGCTCGAGGAACGACCGTGCCAGCTCGTCGCTGCGTCGATCGAGCACGCCCCGCTCGGCCGCGCCGGCCGGCGTGAGGCGGGCGGTGCGGACCCGCCGGTCACTCTGGTTCGGGCCGACATCGACGAGTCCCGCCGACTCCAGCGAGCGCAGCAGGCGGCTGAGGTAGCCGCTGTCGAGCTGGAGCCGGGATCGCAGCGCGCGCACGTCGCAGCCCCCGTCTCCGATCTCCCAGAGCACCCGTGCCTCGCCGAGGGGACGGCTGCGGGCGAGGTAGTGGTCCTCGAGGGCGCCAACCCGCTGGGTGACGAGCCTGTTGAACCGGCGCACCTGGACCACCCCGGCTTCGCTCATTCTCTGACATTAGTCAGAGAAACTGATGGGGTGCGAGCCTCGAATCCGGCGGACTTACACTGGGGACCAAACCATGCTCGACATGGAGGTGTGTCGTGGCCGAGATCGGTGATCGCGTCGTGGTCGCCGCCGCCAAGGGGGCGCCCAGCAAGAGAGGAACCGTCGTCGCCAAGACGGGGTCCATGCTGACCCTCGAATGGCAGGACGGGCACACATCGTCGTTCACACCGGCGCCCGGCTCCGTGTGGGTCGAGGACACTGGCGCGGCGACCGGCAGCGACCAGGCCTCGTAGGCGGCCCGACCAGCCCTGACCGGCTCACTGCGTCTCCTGCGGAGTCGCCTCGCGGATGCCCCAGCGTCGCTGGAGCCGCCGGAGCGGGCCCGGGGCCCACCAGTTGGCCTCGCCCGCCAGCCGCATCACCGCCGGCACCAGCAGCGCCCGGACGATGGTGGCGTCCATGACGATCGCCAGGGCCAAGCCGAGCCCCATGAGCTTCATGAAGCTCATGCCGCTGGTCACGAACGCCGCGAAGGTGATCGCCAGGACCAACGCGGCGGCGGTGATGAGCCGCCCCGTGCTCGCCAGACCGGCGGCAACCGCCTCGGTGTTGTCGCCCGTGCGGTCGTGCTCCTCCTTGATGCGGGAGAGGAGGAACACCTCGTAGTCCATGGACAGCCCGAAGGCGATGCAGAACATGAGGATCGGCATGGCGACGTCGAGTTGGCCGGTGGCGCTGAAGTCGAGCACGCCGGACAGGTGGCCTTCCTGGAAGATCCACACCATGGCGCCGAACGTCGCGGTCAGCGACAGGAGGGCCAGGACGATCGCCTTCACGGGCACGAGGAGGCTGCCGAACACCGCGAACAGGAGCACGAACGTGGTGATGCCGATGATGGTGAGCGCCAGCGGCAGCCGGTCGTAGATCGCTGCCTTGGTGTCGACCAGGTCGGCGGCGTCGCCCTCCACGCCGAACGCGAAGGGGGCATCGATGTCGCGGATGTCGTGGACGAGATCCTCGCCCTCGGACGACACCAGGGCCACGGAGGGAACGACGGTCAGCCACGAGCCCGCGTCGGCCGACCCCACGGTCACGTCGGCCACACCGCCGACCGCCGAGACCCGATCCGCAAACGCGGCCACAACCTCGGCGTCGGCACCCGCGGCGTCCGTTCCCGGCAGGACGACGGCGAACTGCTCGCTCTGGTTGCCGTCGAATTGGGTCGCAAGCGCTTCAGCGACTTGGCGCGCCTCGTTGGACTCGGGCAGCGACTCGTAGGACGGCAGCCCGGGGTTGACCCGCAGGAACGGGGAGCCCAGGACGAGGAGCAGCACGATGACGCCGGTGGCGACGGGCACCGGGCGGCGCATCACCGCCCCGGCCAGGCGATGCCAGAACCCGCGCTCGTTGCCGGTGCCACCGGGAGCCGCGGCCTGCCGCCGGAACGACCAGGCATTGATCCGGGGACCGAGCACCGCCAGGAGGGCGGGCAGGGTGAGGAGCGCGCCGGCAGCGGCGCTGAGCACGACGGCGATGCCGGCGTAGGCAAACGACCGCAGGAAGTACAGCGGGAACACGAGCAACGCCGACAGCGAGGCGGCCACGATGAGGGCCGAGAAGCCAACGGTGCGGCCGGCGGTTTCGACCGCGCGCACGACCGCGTCATCGCTCGATCGGCCGGCGGCAAGCTCCTCCCGGAAGCGGCTCACGATGAAGAGCGAGTAGTCGATGGCGAGTCCGAGGCCGAGGGCGGTCGTCAGGTTGATCGAATAGATCGAGACGTCGGTGACCTGAGCCACGGCGAAGAGCGCCAACAGCGTGCCGGTCACCGACACCAGCGCCATCGCCAACGGCAGGGACGCAGCCACCACGCCGCCGAACACGAGCACCAGCAGGACCAGCGTCGCCGGGATGGCCAGGCTTTCCGCCCGCGCCAGGTCCGAACCGAGCTGCTCCTCGATCGCGGCGTCGACGGCGTCCTCGCCCCCTACGCCGACCGTGAAGACGCCGTGGGTCCCGGCATAACGGTCGCTGAGGTCCGCGACCGTCTCGTCGTCGCCGTCGACGTCGACAACCACCAGCGCCGACGTGCCATCGGTGGACCGTAGTTCCGCTGCGCCGCCCAGCGACCAGTAGGAGATGGCGGTCGCGACCTCCGGCTCGCCGGCCAGCGCAGCGGTGAGCGCGGTCCCGGCGGCTGCGACCGACGGGTCGTCGACGTCGGTGCCGCCCCGACTCTCGACGAGCAGGACCATCTCGGGCTCGTCGGTCCCGATCTCCTCGTGCAGGAATCGGCTGGCGCGGGACGACTCGGACCCGGGATCGTCGAACCCCTCGTCCTCGAGGACACCGAACGCGCCGGCGCCGCCGGCCCCGGCGGCGAGAACGAACAGGACGCTCAGGGCAAGCACCAAGCGACGCCGGCGGACGGTGAATCGGCCGATGCGGGTGAACATGACGGGCCTCCGCGACGAGGTGGATGGACGGTCCTCATCGTCTGGTTGGAGGGTGCGCGGCCACACCGGCCCGCCGGCCGTTTCCCGCGGGACCGACGGGCAGTCGTGGCCCGTACCACGGGACGGGTCGGGCCCGTACCAGGGGACGATGCCCCGGGCGAGCCCCGTCGTTACTCTCGGCCCATGAGCGACGAGGCGCCGCGATCCTGGGGCGGCACGTTCGCCATGAGCCTGGCATTCCCCGTGGCTGCGCTCGTGGCGGCCGCGCTGGTCTTCGCCACGTCGTCCTTCGAAGCCGGGCTGGTGTTCGGCGTCGTCGCCGCCCTCGTCCCGTGGGCATTGATCGCAGGCGACATCAGGGTCCCACCGTGGATCATGGTCGTCGCCGGGGTGGGCATTCCCGGAGCGCTGGTCGCCGTCTACGACGCCCCCGGCGCCAACTTCCTGGCGCTGTTGGCGGTCGCTTGGCTGACGGCGGGCGGCGAATCGCTCGCCGCCGAGGTCGTAGCCGTGTTGGGCGCGATCGCGATCCCGATCGTCTACGCCGCGACTGACTGGGACGAGGAGAGCGAGGCGTTCGTGTACTTCGGCACCGGCGTCTTGATCGTGTGGTGCATCGGTCGCATCCTCCGCCGGGAGCGCGGCCTGGTGGCAGCGCTGACCGAGGCGCAGGACCGCTTGCAGGTGGCCGCCACCGCCGCCGAGCGGCAGCGCATCGCCCGCGACGTCCACGACGTCGTCGGCCACAGCCTCACGGTCATGCTGCTGAACGTGACCGGCGCCCGACGGGTCCTCGGCAGCGACCCGGCCGCCGCAGCCGAGGCGCTCGACCGGGCCGAGCAGGCCGGGCGCGGCAGCCTCCAGAGCGTGAGGGCGATCGTCGGCCTGCTACGCACGCCCGACGAGGCAGGTACCCAGTCGCCCCGACCCGGTGCCGCCGACATCGTCGGGCTCGTGGACACCGCCGCCGCGGCGGGACTGCCGGTGCGCGCCGAGGTCCTCGGTGATCTCCGGGCGGTCGATCCCTACGCGGGCCTGGCCGCCTATCGGCTGGTGCAGGAGGCGCTCGCGAACGTCGAGCACCATGCGCCGGGCTCGGACGTCGTCGTACATGTCGTCGTGAACGGCGCTCGCCTGGCCGTGTCGGTGCGCAACGGGCCCGCCCGTCGTTCGCCACCGGCGGCCGCGGGCCGGGGTGGCACGGGCCTCGACGGCATGCATCAGCGCATCGCTGCCGTCGGCGGCACGGTGTCGGCCGGACCGGAGGGGGACGGCTGGGTGGTCGAGGGGTCGATTCCCCTCGAGCGCACCGACACCACGGCTCAGCCGGAGGGGCGAGTGTGATCCGGCTGCTGCTCGTCGACGATCAGGAGCTGGTGCGGGCCGGGCTGCGGCTGATCCTGTCGGCCGAGGACGACCTCGAGGTCGTCGGCGAGGCGCCCGACGGGCGGGCCGGCGTCGAGGCCGCCCGCACGCTGACCCCCGACGTCGTGCTCATGGACGTCCGCATGCCAGTGATGGATGGGATCGAGGCGACTCGCCGGCTTGCGGCCGACGGTGACTACCGGGTCCTAGCCCTGACGACGTTCGAGGACGACGAGGTCCTGTGGGGCGTCATCGAGGCCGGGTCCGCCGGGTTCGTGCTGAAGGACGCCCCCGCCGCCGACCTCGTCGGCGCGATCCGCGTGACCGCGCGCGGCGGCTCCTGGCTCGACCCGAGGGTCGCCGACCGAGTCCTCACCGTGCTGCGTCGCAACCCCGGCGCCGTCGCCTCCGCGGCGGAGAACCCGGTCGACCCGCTTACCGAGCGTGAGCGCGAGGTCCTGCGCCTGGTCGCCACCGGGGCCAACAACGCCGAGGTCGCCGAATCGCTCTATCTCAGCGAACGCACGGTCAAGGGCCACATCTCCGCCATCTTCGCGAAGCTCGGCGTCCGCGACCGCGCCGCCGCGATCATCCGCGCCTACGACGCCGGCATCGTCACACCGCGGGCGTAGCCGGCCGTCAGTCGCCGGCGTAGGTGCCGAAGCTCCAGAGGTTGCCCTCGGGGTCCCGGACAGTGAACCCGCGCGAGCCGTAGTCCTCGTCGACGAGGCCGCGCACCACCTCGGCGCCGGCCGCCACAGCCCGCTCGAACAGGCCGTCGGGGTCGTCACACACGACGTACACCGAGTCGTTGCCCGGAATGCGTCGACCGAATGGCGAGTCGTCCTTGCCGGCGGTGCCGAACATGACGCCGCCGCCGAGCGGCCACCGCATCTCGGCATGCTCGATGATCGACGGCTCGCCCTGGCGGGCATACGCGGCGCGCTCCTCGAACCCGAAGGCCTTGGCGAGAAAGTCGAGCGCGCCCCGTGCGTCGCGATACGACAGGACGGGCCACACCGTTGGATGCCTGGTTGTCGTTGCCATGGATCGACGATCACACGCCGGCCACGGTCTCGTCTTGGAAAGTTGGAAGCTCCTCCGCCAACCAGGCGCTGGGCGTGCATCCCGCCAACTCGGCGAAATCGCGATCAAGGTGCGCCTGGTCGTAGTACCCGCACGCGGCCGCCACCTGGGCGATCGTCACGAACGAGGGAGTGGCGTGCAGCATGCGCCTCGCCCGCTCGAAGCGCACGACCCGAGCAGCCAGCTTCGGCCCGAACCCGAACTCGTCGCGGAATCGCCGCGCCAGGTGCTGCCGGCTCCACCCGACGGTCGCCGCGACGCTGCCGATCGGATGGGTCCCGCCGCTCCGCACCAGGGCCTGCCATGCGCCCCGGAGCTCGGGGGCCACCATCAGCTCCCGGTCGGCGATGCGGCTGAGGACTGCGTCGCACGCGGCGAACCGGTCCGGCCAGCGGGTGATGCCCTGGAGCCGTTCCCATAGCTCGCGCCCGGCCGGACCGGCGACATCGGCGCACTCCACCGACGTGTTCCAAAGCGCCCCCGCTGGCATCCCGAACAAGGCGCGGCTCCCCAGCGGCGTCAGGTTGATGGCCACGCCTTCCTGGTACCCGGAGTGGGAGATCAGGGCGGCGCTGGCCTGGAGCCCGCCCAGGACGCAGCCGTAACGGGCCGCCGCCTGCCGAGGGTCGGTCTGGGTCACGACGTCGATGCTCGGTCCGATGCTGACGATGAACGTCATGTGGCGGGACGGCAGGCCCCGGTGCAAGCCGGGCGCGAACCCGCTGAGCCGGTAGCCGACGTAGCCGTCGATGAACGGCGCCAGCTGGGGCAATGGCGCGGCCGTCAGGTACTCGACTCGCTCTTCCACGCGCACCCACGCTACGCCGCGCCAGGAAAATTTCGTGGCCCCCGTCATCTGCCCCGCCGGGCGGCACCGAATCGTGGCTCGACGTGGGAACTCCACGACCGATGACCCAGGCAAAAGGGGCAAGCATGGATCCTGTTACCCGACGTTCCTTCCTGATCAAGGGCTCGGCAGGTGCCGTAGGTGCCGCCGGTCTCGCCGCCGGCGGTCTTGCACTGTCGTCGGCCGCGGCCGCCGACACCGAGGAGCCGGAGCTGCGACCCGACGAGGCCGCGGACGTTCCCGGCCCGGTTCTGGTCGAGATCAAGGATGCCGCCACCGGCGAGGCCGTGATCCTCGTCGGCGAGCGGGAGGTCAACTTCACCAACAAGGCGCTCGTGGCCCAGGTGCTGCGGGCAGCCCGCTGAGAGGAGACGCCGTCATGTCATCCCATCGCGAGGCACCGGCGATCTCCAAGGATCCGGTTGCCGACAACACCGACACCTACGCCTGGCGCACGCCTGGCAACACCGTCACGATCATCACCAACTACCTGCCCGTGCAAGCACCGGCTGGTGGTCCGAACTTCTACGAGTTCGGTGATGACGTCGCCTACAACGTCAACATCGACAACGATGGCGACGGTAAGCCGAACATCACTTACCAGTTCCGCTTCAAGACCGCCATCACCAACCCCAACACGTTCCTGTACAACACCGGCCCGATCACCTCGCTCGACAGCGCCAACTGGAACCGCCGTCAGAGCTACAAGGTGACCAAGATCGAGCACCGCAAGGGACGCAAGCCGCGGACGACGGTGCTCGGTAGAGGCCTGGCGTCGCCGCCATGCAACATCGGTCCCCGGTCCACGCCCAACTACGCGGCGCTCGCTTCGGCGGCGGTGGCCAACCTGGGCTCCGGCGTGAAGGTGTTCGCCGGCCAGCGGGCCGACGCGTTCTTCGTGGACCTCGGCTCGGTGTTCGACCTCGGCACGCTGCGCCCGTTCCAGAACCTGCACCTGATCCCGACGGCCGCCGACGACGGCCGCGACTCGCTGGCGCAGGCCAACGTGCACACCATCGCCATCCAGGTGCCGATCGCCGACCTGACGCGCGACGGCAAGGTGCCGACGGACCCGATGTCCCCGAACGCCGTCGTCGGTGTGTGGGGCGCGGCGTACCGCCAGAAGGCCACCATCCGCAACCGGCACGACGCCGGTCCCTGGATCCAGGTGTCCCGGCTCGGCAACCCGCTCTTCAACGAGGTCATCGTGCCGATGGCCCGCAAGGACGAGTGGAACTCCGTGGGTCCCGACGACGACCGGCGCTTCGCCAAGTACGTGGCACGCCCCGAACTGGCCGCGCTGTTGCCGGTCCTGTACCCGGGCGTGTTCCCCAACCTGGCGGCGCTGAACAAGGACCGGGCCGACCTCCTGGCGGTCCTCCTGACCGGAATCCCCTCAGGCCTGATC